>CACZAD010000028.1 GCA_902779055.1 Fibrobacter succinogenes
GGCTATCGAAGCTGCTTGCGAAAAGGTCATCGCTCAGGGCTACCGCACTGGCGATATCTACCAGGAAGGCTGCACCAAGGTCGGCACGACTGGTATGGGCGACGCTATTATAGCCGCTCTCGCTTAATCGTCGCGCGGTTCGCGACTCAAAGCAAAAAAATTGCCACCGGTTTATCGCCGGTGGCTTTTTGTTTCCTCCCCCACAAAAAATTACTTTTCCATGTAGTAAACCTTTTCTATCTGGAATTGTACGGGATCGTTCCAATATGGGCCACTTGTAAATTTATACCTAAAGCCCGTAACATGGCTCAACGCAGTAGTCCTATCAATTTTTACATCATTACTATGGGGTCTGAAATTTCTCCAAGGGACACATTGAGGATGCGCAGGATTCGAAGGCTCCAACTTAGTCGCATACAAATTATCGCCAGCAATCGCATTTAGAGAATCACCCATATCAAGCGAAATTTCTATAGTTCCAGCACCATAATGCAAGAAGCACACTCCAGCTTTATCGCTCACATCAAAAGCTTTATGTTCCTTCTTGGAATCTTTGCCATCAAACCAAATTCCAAGAGACACAATTGGAGTATTTTCCATGCCTTTTAGCGTAAAGACCGCTGTTTTGGGCACAAGATTTTCGTCAATAGCCCATTCTAAGTGAGTATCGCCGCCTATCAAAGAATCGAATCCTAAAAGCGTAATAGAAGAGCCATTTGCCGTGTCATGCAATGTTTTTGAATTCGAAGTCGAAGCGTCCCAGACAACATTTTTCTTTGTACTATATGATTCTAAGCAAGCATTGAATACAGCATCCAATTCATGCGAATATAAATTTTCAATTGCCGTATAAACATTCAACGAATCATTATCATTCTTGACACCAATATCTTTCAAGAGCTGCTTATAGCCATTCGTTATATAGACATTTCCACTTTCGCAGCGTATTGACTTGACAAAACGATTCTTCCAACCGGGTTCATAACCCAATTCAACCTCAGTCGATATCTTCGAATATTTTTGTGCACAGATGCGTGTCGCACTATCCAAAGATTTATTTTTTGACATAGAATCCAATTTACTTTTGTATTCATCTGAATTTCTTACGATACCAATAGAATCGATATTGATTTTTTCTTCTATTTCGCATGAATCTGGAACATCTTCGTAATTTAAAATAATATCGGGAGGAAGAAAGCATGTTCCTTGAGCATCCATAATAACAATCGAATCTCCAACAACTTCTTCATGGTACCGCGAAGCACACACATACGGAACATCCTCATTCCGGCCATCTTTGCCCATATTCGGTATTTCCGTTGAACCCGAAATTGGAGACCCATTCTCGGCACATGCCGCCCACAAAAGAAGCGACGCAACAAAGAACAAACTATAAAGATACGATTTCATCTTAATCCTCCTTTAATTCCTTAATTTTCCAAGTCAGCGGAAAGAGTTGTAAATTCATCTGGTAAATTTGATCGGCATCATTGGTGTCTGCGGCAATCGCAACAATCCTCTTGCGGAAATCATCAATTTCACGAGCGATGCGCTCATAGCCCTTACGGTTTACAGTCAAGGTTACACTTGAAATACTACGGGTTTTAGCGTCGAAGCGTTCAACGGACTCGCCACCC
Organism: Fibrobacter succinogenes; assembly: GCA_902779055.1. GTDB lineage: Bacteria > Fibrobacterota > Fibrobacteria > Fibrobacterales > Fibrobacteraceae > Fibrobacter > Fibrobacter succinogenes_K. Next base: position 1,638 of record CACZAD010000028.1, read on the forward strand.
AACGAAATCATATTCTTTTGCAAAGCATGAACAGCATACGCCATTCCATCTTTCGAGGCTACCACGTTCTTTTCGGTTTGGCGGTAAGCCCCGCTGGCGTCCTTTCTCAAGAATCCCACCTTGGTCAAAAAGTCAAGCGAAGAAGCAACATCGGCCGCCGAGATTTCGTTGCAGCAAGCCTTCGCCATCTGTCCCGGAGTAGCACCTTTCATCATCGGAGCAAGTTCACGAATCACAGGATTTTTCCAACCGTCAAAGTATTCCACGGCTTCCTTGTCGACAACGCGAACTTTGTACTCAATCGCAATCTTGCGCATTTCCTTCCAGAAAGGCATTTTAGCGGAGTCGTCCTTTGCATTGCAAAAATTCACCATCGCCTTGAAGTAATCCGCTTCATAACCAGCAAGCCCCATCGCCGAAATCATACGGTTCATCGTCACGCGGCTCAAGTTGCTTTTGCCTTCGCTCACGAGCCGCAAATACGTCGGCGACGAGAACCCCGCCAGCTTCGCAAATTCCCGCCAGGAGAAGTACGAAGTACGTTTTTGTTCTTCGTAGAAATCCTTGATCAGGGAATGATAATCTTTGTATTCCGTTATCTGTTTCATATAAACAAATATACCCTATCCACGTGCTACTATGACACAAAATACGTATTTTTAGTTAAAATTCAATGTCAAAAATAAAGATTTTTCCTATATGACACAGTCTTGAGTTTCTTCGACACAAGAAGGCGATTCCGGAATAAATCCGGAATGACATGCTAAAGTCGGGCATAACAGTTCAAAAAAAAACACCCTGCCGCAGGGCAAGGTGCATTCTGAATAAATTTCAGCGAACAGATTAGGCGTTCTTCGTGAAGTCCACGTATGCCTTGAGCACGTCGAGGAAGACTTCGTCCGGAGTGTTGTCGCCAACAATGTGGCTGATGATCTTCGGGTCGTACTTTTCGAGAACCTTAGCGGTGGATTCCTTGTAAACCTTGAGACGGTTCTTGATGACGTTTTCATCAGCGTCGTCCTTACGGCCTTCGATCTTGGCACGGTTGAGGAGGCGGGCAACGATCGTAGCTTCGTCCTTGATGTCGAGAACAAAGATGTGCTTCACGTCAACGATCGGCTTGATGAGATCGACCTGAGCAACCGTGCGAGGAATACCGTCGAGGAGGAGGGTATCCTTTTCCGGGTTGAGCTTGTTCGTGTTCACGAGACCTTCGACAAAGCGGCCGAAGATTTCAACGGTGGCTTCGTCCGGAACGAGAAGGCCCTTGCTAGAGTAAGAAGCAAGGAGCTTGCCGGATTCGCTAGACGGAGCGATGCCACGGAAGATGTCGCCCGTGGAAAGGTGCTTGAGAGCAGTCGTTGCAGCGAGCTTTGCGCCCACAGTGCCCTTGCCAGAACCCGGAGCACCGAAGATAAGAACAGCAGAAATCTGAGACATTTATAACCTCATAGGTTGATTGTTAAAATTTTCACCGCAAATTTAGAAAAAAAAGGCGCCCCCGGCACCCCGGAACTCGTCCGGGGCTGGCTCAGCCGGGGTGACAAAGCACTACGACTTGATCTTTTCGCACTTGAACGAAAGCTTGCCGTTTTCGACGCCCACGTAAATCGTGGAGAAGTCCGTCATCGTCCCAAGCAAAAGCCCTTCGGCGATTTCGTCCTCGACCAGATTCTGGATAGAGCGGCGGATAGGACGTGCGCCCAAGGAAGATTCGTAATTGTGGTTCACGATAAATTCCTTGGCTTCCTGACTCATTTCCAAGAGGATGCCACGATCGGAAAGATTCTTCTGCAAGAACCCCATCTGGATGTCCACAACAGAAACCAAGTCCTGCTTGGAGAGCGCACGGAACACAATCTGTTCGTCCACGCGGTTCAAGAATTCCGGAGAGAATACACGCTTGACTTCTTCGCGAATGGCGGTTTCCATACGTTCGTAATCGTCGGTCTCGCCCATCTTGGTAAAGCCCATGCCACTGCTATGGCGGACTTCGCGGGCACCGGCGTTACTCGTCATGATGATAATCGTATTCTTGAAGTTGATCTTGCGGCCATAGCTATCCGTCAAAATGCCATCATCCAAAATCTGGAGGAGCAAGTTGTAAATGTCCGGATGAGCCTTTTCAATTTCGTCCAAAAGCACAACAGAATACGGATGCTTGCGCACCTTTTCGCTCAGCTGGCCACCGCCATCTTCAAAGCCCACGTATCCCGGAGGCGCACCGATCAAGCGGCTCACGCTATGCTTTTCCATATATTCGCTCATGTCGATACGCACCAGCGAATCTTCACTGCCAAAGAGTTCCTTGCAAAGCACCTTCGCGAGTTCCGTCTTGCCGACACCCGTCGGGCCCAAGAAGAGGAAACTTCCCATCGGGCGCTTGTTGTTGCGGATACCTGCACGGCTACGGCGGATGGACTTGACAATCGCATCGACAGCCTGATCCTGGCCAATCACGCGCTGTTTGATTTCGTCACCGAGATGCAAGAGCTTCTGGGCCTCTTCGCCACCGAGCCTACGAACCGGGATTCCCGTCATCTTGCTGATGACGTCACGGATAACATTTTCGTCGACAACAGGCGTTTCGGATTCTTCGCTCTGCAACTGCTTTTTGCGTTCGGCAATGCTGTTCTGCAGTTCTTCTTCGCGGGCGCGGAACTTCGCCGCTGAACCGTAATCCTGATTGGCAACAGCTTCTTCCTTTTTCTGGAGACATTCGCCAAGCTCATCTTCCATATTCTGCAAGTCCTGCGGAATCTTGATGGAATTCAAGCGCACACGGGCACCCGCTTCATCAAGCACGTCAATCGCCTTATCCGGCAAGAAGCGTTCGCTGATGTAGCGTTCACCGAGTTCAACGGCAGCACGCACGGCATCCGGCGTGTAATGCACATTGTGGTGTTGTTCATACTTCGGGCGGAGGCCATCGAGAATCTGGATGGAATCTTCGACCGTCGGCGGATTCACGACAATCGTCTGGAAGCGGCGTTCAAGAGCCGGATCCTTTTCGATGTACTTGCGGTATTCGTCAAAAGTCGTGGCACCAATGCACTGGAGTTCGCCACGAGCAAGAGCGGGCTTGAATATGTTCGAAGCGTCGAGACTGCCTTCGGAGCCGCCTGCACCCACAATCGTGTGGAGTTCGTCGATAAAGAGAATCACGGAATTGCCAACACGCTGGAGTTCCATGATTAGCCCCTTCACGCGTTCTTCGAACTGGCCACGGTACTTTGTACCGGCGACCATTGCGGCAACGTCAAGCGTCACCACGCGCTTGTTCGCGAGCAAATCCGGAATCTTGCGCTGCACAATCTTGAGAGCAAGGCCTTCGATAATCGCAGTCTTGCCTACGCCCGGTTCGCCAATGAGTGCCGGGTTGTTCTTTTTGCGACGGCAAAGAATCTGGATCAAGCGTTCAATTTCAGCTTCGCGGCCAATGATTGGGTCGAGCTTGCCTGCACGTGCCATCGCCGTGAGGTCACGGCCGAAGTGTTCAAGAATCGGCGTCTTGGAACGGGACTGAGGATTTGCCTGGCGCGTTTGCGTATAACGTTCACGCGGTTCGTCATCAGGTTGCTGACCGTCATCCATCGGCTGGCCATCGGCCTGGCGCTTGATCTGCATCAGCATTTCCTGGTAGTTTTCAAACGTCACGTTGTACGTCGAGAGCGTCGCTGCCGCCGGAGAATCCGTCTGTTGCAAAATAGCAAGCATCAAGTGTTCGGGACCAATGAACTGAACGCCCTCTTCCTTGGCAATCTTTGCCGCATTGTAAAGCACCGCCTTGCACTGCGCCGTAAACGTCAAAAGACCGCCGTGAGCATCGCCACCGACCGTCATAAGGCCGCCGTTTGTACTCAGCGCACGCTGGATGGTTTCGCTAAGCTCCGTCAAGTTGACTTTAAGAGCCTTCAATGTTTCAGAAGCAAATCCCGAATCCTCGCGGACAAGGCCAAACAGCAAATGTTCTACCGTCACGCAGTCACTACCTAAATTGCGGGCTGCAATACGCGCCGCTTGCAAGGCCGCTTTTGCCTTTGCAGAAAAGATTCCATTAATATCCGGCATTACAAACTTCCTTTTCTTATAAACTTTTATTCTACGCTCTGGATAACACCGTTATGCATCACGACCCGGCGTTTTGCAAACTGCGCCAGTTTTTCGTCGTGAGTCACAATCAAGAACGCCTGACGGAACTTTTCGTTGAGTTCGCCAAACAGTTCGTTCAACTTTGCCGAGTTCGCTTCGTCCAGGTTGCCGCTCGGCTCATCGGCTAGCACAAGATCCGGGTGGTTCATAAGCGCACGGGCAATGGCAATACGCTGGCGTTCGCCGCCCGAAAGTTCTCGCGGCAAGTGCTTGAGGCGATCCTTGAGGCCAACCGTTTCCAAAAGCATCTCGGCACGTTCACGGCATTCGGCTTCGTTCGTACCAAGAATGCGACCCGGCACGCAGACGTTTTCGAGCGCTGTAAATTCGGTCAGCAGATGATGGAACTGGAACACGAACCCCACCTTGACTCGATGGTACATATCGCGTTCTTCGCTGTTGAACTTGCTGAGCGGTTTGCCCTTGAAAAAGATTTCGCCCGAAGTCGGCGTATCAAGCATTCCGACCAGGTTCAAGAACGTCGACTTGCCCGAGCCCGAAGAACCGGTCAATGCAACAAGTTCGCCCTCTTCCATCAAGAAGTTGACGCCCTTCAAAATTTCAAGCGATTCACCCGTCTCGGAAAAAACTCTGCGAAGGTTGACGGTCTGCAACAAACTACTCATGTCTAATCGCTCCTACAGGGTCAAGACGGCTAGCCTTCCATGCGGGCAACAACGTCGCCGACACGCAAAGGACAATTCCAACAATAAAGATCAAGATAACATCGAGGGCGTGTACCGAAATCGGGAAATACGGAATCACGTACACATCGCCCGGCAGCTTGATGAAGTGGTAGGCTTCTTGCAACTTGCAAAGCACAAGACCAATAGTCCCACCCACAACAGTTCCACCCACGCCAATGAAGCTTCCCATCAGCATGAACACGCGCATCACGCCCGCCTTGCTAAAGCCCATGCTGCGCAAAATGCCAATTTCCTTCGTCTTGTCGATTACGACCATGATAAGAGAACTGATGATGTTGAACGCCGCCACGAGAATGATCAGGCAAATCACAGCCGCCACAATGAACTTTTCGTAGTTCATCCACTTGAGAAGCGTGATGTTCTTGGACTTCCAGTCCATTCCGTAATACGGATAAGAGAGCCACATCGCCATGCTATCGACCGCCTCGCCCGCCTTCCAGTGATCCTTGATACGGAACTGGATACCGGTCACGGTGTTACCCATACCGAGCAACTTCTGCAAATCTGAAATGCCGACATATGCAAGGTTTCCATCGTATTCATAAGTGCCCGTTTCGAAGATGCCGCTCACCACGCACATCATCATCTTCGGGCCACCCGAACTCATCGCCTCGTCCGGACTCTGGAACGTCTGCAACACGAGCTTGTCGCCAACGACAACACGCAAACGCGCCGCCAAGCCAGAACCAAGGATGATTCCCGGCCGGAGCTTGCCGCTCATATCTTCCAAGCTATCGACGGAATAGCTCCCCCACTTGATGTACTTGTGGATGTCCGTGACACCCTTCGCGGTCTCACCGTCAATGCCGTAAATGACAATGCCGTCGTTCACCTTCTTGGAGCTGATACCCACCTTGTAGACAATGAACGGAGACGCAGCCACCACATCGGGAATGCGGGTACGCACTTCATTTGTAAGGCTATCATACGGTTCCACAGGGGCTCCGTTGTAAGCCATCAATTCGAAGTGAGCGTCCTTGCCAATCATCTGGGCAGTGACTTCTTCTTCAAAACCATTTACGGCAGCCAGGGCCACCACCAGCGCAAACACGCCAATGGAAACGCCGAGCATACTAAAAATACCAATAAGCGAAACAAAGAGACTCTTACGTTGAGCCCCCAAGTAACGCCAAGCGATGAGCCATTCCAGTTTATTCATAGGAAGTAGGAAGTAAGAAGTAGGAAGTAGGAAGACCTACTCCAGATTTTTCTGACTTCCGATTTTTCTCCTTAGAGACGTTAGCATTTTACCAATATCATCAAGTGATTTTTTATCGGTTCTGTATCTGTCGTTTTTAACAAATTGACACGTTCACTTAATATAAGTTGCGTTTCCAATTCAGATTTAGAACCAAGAGCAATTCCAAGAAAATGAGAAAACTCATTTTTGGATTTACGCCCATCACCTTCAGCAATATTACTAGCAATAGAGACTGCGGCACGACGCATTTGAGACGTCAAACCAAACATTTCTTCTTTTGGAAAAGAACTTGTTAGACGATAGGTTTCAACAGCGACATCCATTGCTTGTTGCCAAACAACGAGATCTCGATATCCTTGAGTCATAATCATGCTCCTGCAATTTACTGTCTACTTCCTACCGTCTACTGCGAAGCTACACTTCCGGCTTCATGAGCGGGAAGAGCTGCACGTCGCGGATGGTCTGCTGGTTCGTGAGGAGCATGACCATGCGGTCAATGCCAAAGCCCACGCCGCCCGTCGGCGGAAGACCGCTTTCCACAGCATGCATAAAGTTTTCGTCCATCGGGTGGGTTTCACCTTCACCACCACGGCCACGACGCACCTGGTCTTCGAGGAGTTCGCGCTGGCGGATCGGATCGTTAAGTTCGGTATAAGCGTTACCGAGTTCCCAGCCGTTGGCATACGGTTCGAACTGTTCAATGAGGCCTGCAGTCGTGCGGTGCTTCTTGCAGAGCGGAGTGCTTTCCGTCGGCATATCCTTGATGATTGTCGGCTGGATGAGCTTGCCTTCAACCGTGAGATCGAAGAGTTCCAAGATGCCACGGCCACGAGTAAATTCACCATCGAGGTGACCACCGAGTTCTTCCATCTTGGCCTTGATTTCGTCGTCGCTCATGTCGTTGACCTTGATGCCACCGAACTTTTCAATGGCTTCAATCATGCTGTAGCGCGGCCACGGAGCCTTGAAGTCGATTTCCTTGCCCTGGTAGTTGATCTTGGTCGTACCGTTAGCGGCAATGCAAGCGCGTTCGTAAATGTTTTCGAAGTGGACCATCATGTCGTTGTAGTCGGCGTAGGCTTCGTAGAATTCGAGGCCAGTGAATTCCGGGCTATGCGTACGGTCCATACCTTCGTTGCGGAAGTTCTTGCAGAACTCGAAAACCTTTTCCATACCGCCGATGATGCAGCGCTTGAGGTAAAGTTCCGGAGCTACGCGCAAGTAGAGCGTCATATCGCAAGCGTTGTGGTGAGTCGTAAACGGACGAGCGTTTGCACCACCGTAAATCGGCTGGAGCGTCGGAGTTTCGACTTCGATGAATCCCTTTTCGATGAGGTATTCGCGGATAGCCTGCATGATCTTGGAACGCTTGATGAAGACTTCCTTCACGTCGTCGTTCAAAGCCATGTCGATATAACGCTGGCGGTAGCGGGTATCCACATCGGCAAATTCGTTGAACACAACCTTGTTGCCGTTTTCGTCGACCTTTTCCTTAGCGACCGGGAGCGGACGCACAGCCTTCGAAAGCATCGTGACCTTTTCGGCACGCACAGAGTATTCACCGCTCTGCGTTTCGAACATCGTACCGTTCACACCGATGAAGTCACCGAGGTCGGTCATCTTCACGATTTCGTAGTTTTCCTCACCCACTTCGTCACGGGCAACCACAACCTGCAAGCGACCATAGCGGTCCTTGAGGTGCATAAAGCACATCTTGCCCTTGCGATTGAAACGCACCACGCGGCCGGCAAATGCAACCGGTTCCTTGGTCACCATCAAGGCATCCTTGTTTTCCTTCAAAACCTTGGAATCATGGGTCCTGTTAAACTTGTGCGGATAAGCATCCACACCCATTTCCTTGAACTTGTCGAGCTTAGCCAAGCGAGCCATCACCTGGTCATTCATATCTTGCATTGCCATATTGTATTACCTCGTGAATATATCACGTCTTAAATTTGAACGGGGTAAAGATAGAAAAATAGAAGACGGGACTACGCGCCTAAAGCTTAGAACAAGGCCAGAGACGAGGGGTAAAGCCGTTCTACAAGCCCATTTTGCCGGTTTTATGCTATTAAAATAGTTTTTTTGGGGTTTTAGTAGCACAAGCAATGCGAAAATGCGTCAAACGCCGTCCAAGTTTGCATAGTTTGTACAAAACCCGTGCTACAAAAACAGAGATTTATCCATTTTAGTAGTACATTTGGTGATTTTACGTCCTTTCAGGGAACCGCAAACAAGAGGAAAAGAATTCTCTCCCCAAATAGCCCCAATTTTTTTTGCAAAACGATGTAATAAAATGGGATATCTCTAAAACAGCAAGATGCTTGTTTTGGCATCAGAATAAAAAATGAGTCATACTCCTTTAAAAGCATCTGCCTAAGTATTGCACCAACAAAAATCAGGATTAATCCGCAGTTCAGGGAAATGCCCACGGCGATTGTTTCGATAAAATACATGAATCAATGAGGCTAAGGTAAATTGAGGTTTCTGATGAGATTCCTCGATATAGAACCAATCCCTAGTTCTATTGGTTGGCAAAGACGGAGTGTTTTTGTATACTTTTGAAAGGCACTAAAAATAAGTAGCTAACGTTTTTTGATAATATGATATATGTACGAACATATCAAGATTTCTGATTGCTGTCCCAAGGATATGCTGAATTTTCAATATTATTACGGCATACCTATAATAACGCCGAGGGATTCTATAGCATTTCAAGTGAGAAAGGATGTGGAAACGTATATTCGTTCTAAATGGACTCCCGGAATCTATCGAGACCCAGAATACATAAATTCGATAATTAAGGACGTTTTTTCTTTTCTTGAAAAGAAGATAACCCCATTGGTGAAAAAATTATCTTGCTTTGAACTAATTTTATTTCTTCTAGATGAATATTCAAAATCGTGTGCAGTCCAAGAGTATTACTCACGAGGCAATTTTTCTCCAAATAGAAGGCAATGGGGTGAGCGTAATGGTTTTCGACGAAGCATTAAATATTTAGCTGAAAAAATGCTGGAATATTTTGAAGAATCTAAACAAGTATCAGAGGATGTTCAGCCAACAGATTTTGAATATTTGATTGAACTTACAGAAATTGCATTTGATTTTTCATTTCAAAGTGCTACAACATACGGTATTAGCAGAGAAAGGACAATTTATGAGTTGTATAACGAGAGTCCTAATCCTTACAAACGATACTATGATTTTCGTATTACTGATTATAATCATGAAGATTTTGAAAATGCTCATCTATTGTTTCGACAATTTGTGAGCAAAAATGGCTCGTTGCATCCAAAAATTATAGAGGAATACAAATCAAATATTAAAGAATGTAATGATAAGTCATGTCTGTATTTAAGGGATTTCTTCGAAATCTTTTATATTCTGATGCATTTGGATCAAGAATGCAACGATGTTTTTATTCAAAAAAAAGAATTTAAAACAAAACTTGCGACAAAATACAACATTCCAATAGATAGCATCAATCTTTTTCTTGATGTTTTTTCAATAAATAAAGAAGGGTTAAAAAAGGAGCCTCGCGTTATATACGGAACAAAACAAAAATACAGATTAAAAGTTCGCTTTATTGTAGAAATAGAAACTGATGGGACTCAGTATATATTGTATACACTTGAAATGCTAAACGAAGCGTATGTGATGCTTCACAAATCTTTATGCTACAATGATTTACCGGTTCAATTAAATTCAGAAAAAATAAAAAACATAAGTGCTAACATCACTCGAAGCTATGGCAAAAAGTTCGAAGCATACGCCATTGATTTTTTTAAAACAAAAGGTTTTGTTGGAAGATCATATAAAAGCAAACTTCCACCAGGAGTCATTATTCCAAAAGAAGTTGGTGAAATTGATTTCTTAGGGTATTCAAAAGACCTTAAGAGATTGGTTTGCTTTGAATTCAAAAATGTTTTTTATTCTACAGATCCTCTAGAGTATCGCGATGATCTTGATAAATTTATTTACAAGAAGGGCTCTTATTCTGACAAGTTTAAAAGAAAGATTGATTTTGTCAAGGCTCACATAAAAGATTTGACGAGTTTTTTTCGCCAAAATGATTCTATGGAATTGTTGGAAAATCAGTTGATTGTGGGCATGTTGACTTATGCACCAAATATTTCCCGCTTCTTTATAACGGATTTCAAATGTATGTCGCTAGCGGAATTTGAGGTTGAGTGGACCAAAAATCCTGAGCTGTTTTTTGTGAATGTTCACACTTCAAAAATCTGATTTTAGTCATCAGCAGAAGAATTTGACCATAAAAAGAGAGTATAGTATTGATAGTGAAAGTTAGTAAGCAAAAGATTTACAGAGGTATTTTTCGTCAAGTTTGGATGGCGTAATAGGCATAATGAATGCTCCGGGCTTTTCTGCAGCTTCACCCAACATTCCTTCTTTAAAATATCCAAATAAATCTAATTCATCACAAAAAAGTATTTTATTCTTGTTGACTTCTTTACGGATGTCAAGATATTGAATAAGTTCTTGTTCGTCTTTCATGTTCTCTAAAATCGGCATTAAGTCGAATAACGAAATAACAAGTGTATTATCAATGCTAGAATCTAATAATCCCATTTTTTTGTAGGACTCATAATCTATTAAAAACATTGTAAATTGCTGAAAAGTGACAACAATTTTATAGATGGGTTTCGTCTTGTTAACGGAAATGGGATTGGAGCCTTGAACTGTAAACAATCCATTTTCATCCATAATATGTTTTTTACTACGTTCGCACTGACGAAGTGCATTTCCAATAGAATCCTTAACCTTATCCTTCAATCCCTTTATTCTAATTTTATCTTTATGGCTCAATTCGTGGGCCTTTACCTCAATTATATATATTGCTGAATCTGATATTCCCAAAATATCCAATTCAGGTTCTTTAGGACACTCTTCAAAATTGATGTTGTAATGGACAGATCTATAGAATTTTGCGTGAGGCAAAAAAACACTAAACACGCTCATAACTTTAGCTTCAAAGTAATTATCGCGGGCGTGAGCAACTTTGTTCTGTTGGTAATTTTGGTCGTAGTAATTCTTGTCCTGCTTTAATATAAATTCCATCATTTCAAAAAGTTGTACATAAGGTAGCCAATTAGAAAAACAATAAAAACGGTTGTTTTCTTGCAAGAATGGCCTTGTGTAAATCACAGACTCGTTTGTAATGAATCCTTTAAATTCGCCTTCTTGTATAAATAGACTATTTTCACCAAAGTGATGGGAAAAAGTGGAAAGAATTTTTTCTTCTGCAGCGCTATTGGGGGTAATCCAAAATATTTTAGAAGATGCGGATAGGTCTTTGGGGTCGTATAAGCCGAAATTAGAGCCATCATTTGCAAGCATGTCCGGATTACATCGAAAGAAATCTTCAAAGGGGGACTCATTTTTTATCGAGTCATCAACAATATGAATATTTCCTTTTTCAAAATCACCATACCAATTCCTAAACCTCAACCAAGAACAGAATGGACCAATGCTGTTGTTTATTTTGGAATAGATTCGCTTATCAAGATCCATTACGAGTTTAAATACATCTTCTGAAGTGAATCCATATTTTGTTTTAAAGAAATTATCGTGTGGTCCAAAAAGTCCTTTGAAAACGTCTTCAATAAATTTGGGGTATGCATCACCACGAATGCCAATTGTCGTCATATGGGAAAAGAATTTAATACAATCTTCCTCATATGAACCAGAACGATCCATATCTAGAATGGCTATGTCATCTTTTGTTTCCTTTAATAAGGTGTACAATTGTGTTATAATTTCGTGAGAAGGGGCTTTAGAATTGTTGTTTATGATAGATGATGAAAAACTGAGAGCGTATTCCATAATGATATTCCAGTCATCTTCTATCTTCATTCCTAAAAATTCATGTCCTAATTCTGGAATGTCAAAACCGAACTGCTGAAGTGTGGTTATCATTTTTTCTTGAGGTGTTTGGTCAAGACCAAAACCACAGGATGTGTAGCTACTTCTATGCTTTACTTCCTGATATAGATTTTGAAGCATAGGTACATCTTTATCACTCAGAGGAATTTTTGGTACTTTTTTTAAGCTTAGTCCGCCGAGTAATTGTATTTTGTCATATTGCTGAAAAATACTGATAATCTTATCGATTTTCTGTTGTATTTCTTTTTTTAACTCGGGTATATGTTTTGTGCGTTCGTACATTTCCTGAATCTTAAAATCTTTTTTCGCAAGTTCTTCTACAGAAGATATTGTAATATTCAGCATTTTACCACCCAGTTTATTCCTTTTAATGTCGGCTCAATTCTATATTTTACCGTTTTGAATGTAAATCAAATACAATCTTTAATATATATTTTTTGTTAATTTACTTCATGACCGTTCAAAATATTTAAGACAAATTTTGAAGAACATTTATTCACTTGATTCTGTACAATAAACGCTTTCTGTGTTAAAAATCAAAGTCCATCCCAGCGCAGCGGGAAACCTCCATCATCCACCTTTTCAACAACATTTGCTAAGGAATTCCAACTCATTGTCGGAATGACGTAAGAGAAGTATTGACACTGGCACATTATTTTTGTATATTAGTACAGTGAACAAATGTGTAGTTCCAAAATTTTCATTCAAACAATATAACCGAAACCAACTTACGAAAGGCAAAGGAGTTGACTCGGATATTTGATTTTTATACTTTTGGGGGTAAGGTATTGCATGTCTGCATTTAAGCCATTATTCGGGAAAGAGGTACTGATTAACGCAGCTTTGTGGGTTGCCACGAAGCTCCCCGAGGATCAATGTCGTTTGCACAAGATTTTCAAGATTTTGTGGTTTGCAGACTTATACCACCTCAAAAAATATGGTAGGACAGTCACTGGAGACACATACATCGCCATGAACAATGGCCCCGTGCCATCTATCTTGTACGACGAGATGAAACAGAATCCGGCAGAGGGTGATGCATTTCGTCGTTTCGATCGCGGGAATGAGAAAGGTTTTGTTGTTCCACTGAAGGATATTAATGCGGACTATCTTTCGGAAACCGATGTTGAAGCGTTGACATACTCGTTGAATTTGTACAAGGACAAGTCCTTTGACGAACTTACACAGCTGTCCCACAATCGCGCTTGGAATTCGGCCCGTAATGCGGGCATGAACACCTCCATTCGGATAGATGAAATTCTTGACGAAATTGGAGCAGACGGCAAACTTCGCAAATACGTAAAAGACGATATTCTTTTCAGGCAGGCGCTTTAATTATGGACTTGCCTAAAGAATTAACGGGACGCTTGTATTCTGAGCGCGGTGCGGTGGTTCATTCGGAAGTCAATTCCGTCATAAAAACGGACCATGGCAAGTATTTGTTGGTCGTGAAGAAGACAGAATCGTTAGTGGTATGCTGTTCTATAAATTCGGAGCGATTCCGGTTTAAGCCTGAAAAATCACAACCAAAGATTTTGAAACGCGAAAATGATTTTCTTCATCACGATTCCTTTGTGGACTGTGCTCAGATTTTTGCGATTGACTTGAAAGTGTTCTTGAACAATATGGATAAAGGTGTTTTTGTGCCAGTTGGCCACCTAAATGAAAATTCGATGGCATACGTATTGCATGCAGGACAGACATGCCCGATGCTAAACAAGATCGAGCAGGGCTACTTTATGTAGCGGTTTAAAAGTTGCCGTTAAAAAAGGAGATCCCGGCACAAGGCCGGGATGACAAACAAAAGCCACTTTCATCTCTCGTCTGTAGCCGCGCAGCGGCGTTCTCTCGTCTAAACTTACCCCTGCGAGGTTTCGGCGAAGCTCAAGCGTTCATAGTTTTTGAGCGCAAGATTCAGGCGGTATTCGTTCGGGAAAAGGCACACTAGATTACGTTCCTTGTCCATCATGCAGTCGCCGGCGTATTCTTCGGCGAACTTGCCGACATCGGCTTCGGGGCCTTTCACCCAGCGGATGCAATGAGCAGGCACACGGTCGAGCTGCACATCGGCGCCGTATTCGCTCTGCAAGCGGAACTTGAGCACGTCGAACTGGAGCTCACCCACAACGCCCACGACAGGCACAGCAGACTTGAGAGGTTCATAGAGCTGCGTTGCACCTTCTTCCGAAAGTTCGGCAAGGCCCTTCGCCATCTGCTTCGACTTGAGCGGATTCAAGAGCGTCACGCGAGCAAAGTGTTCCGGAGCAAAGTCCGGGATACCCGTGAAGTTCATCTTTTCGCCATCCGTGAGCGTATCGCCAATGCGGAAAAGTCCCGGGTCGTTGATACCCACGATGTCGCCAGCCCAGGCGTGGTCAATGACTTCCTTGTCTTTCGCGAGGAACGCGGTCGGAGCGGCCAAGCGGATGTCACGACCAGTACGCACGTGGAAAACCTTTTCGCCACGGGTAAAGCTACCCGAGCAAATGCGGAGGAATGCCGTGCGGTCGCGGTGTTTCGGGTCCATGTTGGCCTGAATCTTGAAGACAAACGCACTGAACGCATCTTCGTCCGGCTTAACTGGGCGCTTGTCGGTGTCGCGGATCATCGGCGGCGGAGCGAGTTTTGCAAAAGCGTTCAAAAGCTGGCGCACACCAAAATTGTTCACAGCAGAACCGAAGAACACCGGGCACATTTCGCCCTTGAGGAACTTTTCGTGGTCAAACGGATCCATACCGCCCGTGACCATTTCGTATTCTTCCTTGAACTGATTCACCCAGTTTTCACCGCAAAGTTCAACCAAGCGCGGATCGTCCGGGCCTTCCATCTGGATAATTTCTTGCTTGCCATCGTCCGGGTTGAACGTGTGGAACGTATTTTCGGCGATGGAATAGACGCCCTTGAAAAGCTTACCGACGCCAATCGGGAGCGTAAACGGAGCGGTCTTAATCTGCAAAACGCTTTCAATCTGGTCGAGCAAGTCGAGCACGTGACGACCGTCCAAGTCCATCTTGTTGATGAACGTGATAATCGGCGTGTGGCGCATGCGGCAGACATTCATCAAGCGAATCGTCTGCTTTTCAACACCGTTCACGCTATCGATAAGCACGAGTGCGGCGTCCACAGCGGTCAGCGCACGGTACGTGTCTTCGCAGAAGTCCTGATGCCCCGGGGTATCGACGAGGTTAAACATGCAACCTTCGAACGGGAAGTTCAACACAGAACTCGAAACAGAAATACCACGCTGCTGTTCAATCTTCATCCAGTCACTAACGGTATAGCTCTTGTTGGCCTTCGCGCGCACGTGACCAGCCTCGCGAATCACGTTCCCGTACCACAGGAACTTTTCGGTGATGGTGGTTTTACCGGCGTCAGGGTGGCTGACGATGGCGAAAGTGCGGCGTTTTTCAATTTCTGGATTCATGGAACAGCAATCAGTGATTAGTGGTTAGTGGTTAGAACGCAACCATTTTTACGCGGGCAAATATAGCAATTTTAGGGGTTTAGTTCAATGTTTGGGGATAGTGGTTGGTGGTTAGTGGTTAGTAAACAGTAGGCAGTAGACAGTAGGAAGTAGGAAGTGCTTATGGGCTATGGGGTCGTGTTTGCGGCACTTTGGGGTAAATCTTTCTAATTTTATTGTGGTATGGTCACAAAGAAAACGCAAACTAGAACTGTTAAGAATACGAGGACTCGGGTAACGCATGAGTTTCCCGCACTTTTCGACGCCAATTCGGAAGTTCTTTTGCTCGGTTCCATCCCCTCGCCCAAATCGCGCGAGCAGGGATTCTATTACGGGCACCCACAAAACCGCTTCTGGAAAGTTCTTGCGAACGTTTTGGACGAGCCACTCCCCGCAACCATTGACGAAAAAAAAGCAATGCTTTTGAAGCACCACATCGCCCTATGGGACGTTCTCGACAGTTGCACCATCATCGGAGCGAGCGACACAAGCATCGAAGACGTCGTGCCCAACGACATCGCTACGCTCCTCGCCAAAACGAAAATCAGGCGCATCTTTTGCACAGGCGCCACCGCCCACAAGCTCTACGAAAAGTACTGCGAAAAATCAACCGGCATCAAGGCGATAAAGCTACCCTCCACCTCCCCCGCCAACTGCGCCGTCAAAATGGAGAGGTTAGCGGAAGAATATAAGGTCATTCTTTCCATTTAATATGAGATAGGCGACCCCCTCCCCATACGCGGATCATGACCACGTAAGTGCTAAAGCACTAAGTGGTCAAAGAGATCAAGTCGGGGGTGACATTGTAGCAGAAATCCGCACACACCTTCCTACAGTCAACTTCTAACTTCCAACTAATTGCAAAAAAAGCCCCGCGGATGTCATCCGCGGGACTTTTCGCATATTCAATTTCGCAGGTTCAAAGAATATTACTTCTTTTTCTTGTTCGCGTTGTTGCCGCGCACATCCTTCATCTTGAACAGCACGTTGATTTCGGCGTTAGTGACCTTGGAGCCAAGGCCAGCCGGATCAAACACCTTGTACGTGAATTCGTCGATTCCAGAGAAGCCCTTGTTCGGGGTGTATTCGAAAGAACCATTCTTTTCGTCCAAGACGAGTCGACCGTTACGCGGCTTCATCACGAGCTTCACGGATTCGATCTTGTCGCCATCCGGATCCGTTGCACCAGACATAAGACCGCCCGATGCCGGAACCTTGAGCTTTTCGCCTTCGCGAGCCGTATAGGACTGCGGCTTGGTCTCCGGCGGATTGTTCACAGCGATAACCGTAAACGTTGCCGTCTTGTGAGCCGTAGCACCTTCCGGGTCGGTGACCGTGAACGTGATGCGTTCCGGCTTGCCCTTCCAATGAGAGTACGGCTGAGCCACAATCACAGTCTTCTTGGACTTGTCGTAAGTCACCTGCAACTGCTTGTTACCCGTGAACTTCCACTTGAGATCTTCAAAACGATGGTCCTTGTCGCGAGCAAACTGATCGAGCTTGATGGTCGCGATCACGCCTTCGTTCTGGTTTTCCCTGATCGTGTAGTCCGGAATGTCACGCATCACCGGAGCAGCATTCACATGCTTCACGATGAACTTTACCACAGCCTTGTCAGATGCGCCTGCCGGGTCAGTAGCCGTAAAGATGATGGTTTCGTCACCGAACCAGTTGTCTCTTCTCGGCTTGATTTCGGCAACGCGGTTGGCGTTGATTCTCACGTCAAGATTCTTGGCGCCAGAGACCTTCCATCTCATTTCAGACTTCTTGTGATCCGGGTCGCTGACGTATTCATCGAGGTTGATGGACTTGAAGGTTTTGCCTTCGAGAGTCGTCTGTCCCGGGATTTCCTTCACGACCGGAGCGTCGTTCACGGACTTCACGGTAAAGCGGATTTCGACAGAAGCCTTTTCCTTGCTCGGGTCAAACACGTTGACCGTCACAGTTTCGGAGCCGTTCCAGTACTTGTCCGGAATTTCGACAGTGAGGATACCCTTGTCGCTGATGTTGTACTTGAGTTCATGCTTTCCGAACTTCGGAGCCGGTTCTTCTTCGGCATACTTCTTTTTCTTCTTGTCCTTTTTCTTGTCCTTCTTCTTGGACTTTGCCGGAGCAGCAGAAGCAAACGGATTTTCACCGTCAATGGACCACTTGAGTTCTGCGAGGCTGTTATCCGGATCCGTCACATACTTCGAGAGGTCTATGGCCGGGAAGGTCTTCTTTTCGTCAATGACCTGCGGCGGAATGGACTTGAACGTCGGAGGATCGTTCACCGGAATCACTTCGAAGTTAGCCTTTGTAGACTGCTTGTCGCCAGCAGGATCCATCACCGTGAACGTGAGTTCTTCCTTGCCGAACCAGTTCGGGTTCGGCGTACGGATGCTAGCACGTCCATTCTTGATTTCGACAATGAGATCCTTGTTGCCAGAGACAATCCACTTGAGTTCATTCGGCTTGTTATCCGGGTCGTTCACAATCTTAGTGAGGTCGACAATTTCGAATCTTTCCTTTTCCTTGATCTTCTGGCCAGAAACGCCCTTGATGATCGTCGGCGGATCGTTCACCGGAGTCACTTCAAAGTCGATCTGCTGAGAAGCTCTTGCACCTTCCGGGTCCGTCACATCGAGACGAATCTTTTCGGCACCGTACCAATACTTGTCCGGAGTAGAAACGACGAGCTGCTTCTTGGCATTGATCATTGCCTTGAGAGCGCGAGTCGGAGCAATTTCGAACTTGAGGGAGCTGGTCGGATGATCCGGGTCAGAAACGAACTTCGTCAAGTCAATCGGTTCGAAGTGTTCCTTTTCCCTGATGGTCTGGGCCAAAATCGGTCTGATTACCGGAGCGTCGTTCACGGATTCCACAACAAAGTTAACCGTCTTGGAGTCCGTTGCACCTTCCGGGTCCTTCACAGTGAACACCACATTGCGTTCGCCATGCCAGTGCGGGTCGGCAATATTGATATGAGCGAGACCACCCTTATAGATCACGACACTGAACGGATCCTTGACGACCTCTTCTTCTTCTTCGTCATCATCCTTCTTGCCTTTCTTGCCCTTCTTGCTCTTCTTGGCGTGTTCGGCTTCGGGCTTTACGACCTTGACGGCCCAAGAAAGCTGATCCATGGAGTTATCCGGGTCACGGACAAACTTGCTCAAGTCAATATCCTTGAACTGGCCCTTTTCACGGATCTTCTGAGGAGGAATGTCTCTCAAGACCGGAGGATCGTTCACGGACACAACTTCGAACGTGATCGTCTGGGAAGTCTTGGCACCATCCGGGTCGCTCACTTCGAGGACCATCATTTCAGGAGAGCACCAGAAGTCCTTATTCGGAGTCGTCACGGTAAGCATACGGCTTGCAGAGATTTCAGCCTTGAGCTGCTTTGCACCGGTAATCTTCCAGCGGAGTTCATTCGGCTTGTTGTCCGGGTCCTTCACATATTCATCAAGCTTGATCGGCTTGAACGATTCCTTTTCCTTGATCTTCTGGTCAGGAATGCGCTTCACGAGCGTCGGAGGATCGTTCACGCGAGTCACTTCAAAGACCATCTTGTGGCGAGCATATGCACCTTCCGGGTCGGTCACGGAGAACGTCAAGGATTCCTTGCCGCTCCACTGCTTATCCGGAACAGAGACAATCACGGTGTTGTCCTTGCGGATATCCACCTTGAGGTCGCGGTTGCCAGTAACTTCCCACTTCAAGGAAGACTGCGGATGGTCCGGATCTTCGGCGAGAGCCGTGAGGTCGATCGTCTTGAAACGGCCGCCTTCGAGAATCGTTTCGCCCGTCGGAGCAGTCTTGGAAATCACCGGAGCGTCGTTCACAGAACGCACTTCAAAGCGAGCGGTCTTGCTTGCAGAAGCACCTTCCGGGTCCGTTGCGGTAAACGTGATATTTGCAGCACCGTGCCAGTACTTGTTCGGGATGTTCACCGTGGCAACGCCAGTCGGATCCACAGAGACCTTGAGCGTTTCGCCTACCGGTTCATCATCTTCATCCTTGCCCTTCTTGCCCTTCTTCTTGGAAGAAGAACCCTGGCCAATCGGGCTTACCTTGAATGTCCACTTGAGATCGCTAATCTTGTGGTCCGGATCCTTGACAAAGTCAGCAAGCTTGATCGGCTGGAACTGCTTCTTTTCGTCAATGGACTGGTCACGCAAATCACGAACAAATTCCGGAGCGTCGTTCACGGATTCGACCGTGAAGGTCACTTCCTTGCTGTCAGAGGCGCCATCCGGGTCCGTCACCGTGAAGCGAATCTTTTCGGAACCGTTCCAGCTCGGATTCGGCGGAGTCACCGTCACCTTGTGCATCGGATCCATAGCCACACGGAGTTCCTTCTGGCCTTCGATCTTCCACTTGAGGCGGTTCTTGGCGTGGTCCTGGTCTTCCACGTAGTTGTCGAGTTCAATCGGCTTGAACGAACCCTTTTCCTTGATGGTCTGGTTTGCAATATCCTTCATAACCGGAGGATCGTTCACAGAAACAACCGTAAAGGTTGCCGTCGTACGGGCCTTGGCACCAGCCGGGTCGGTCACGGTGAACGTCACCTTTTCAGAACCGTTCCACATCTTGTTCGGAGTCTTCACGGTCACGATGCCGTTCTTGGACAAATCGACCTTGAGATCCTTGTTGCCCGTGAAGTCAATCTTCAGGTTTTCAAAGCGGTCATCCGGGTCGGACACGAGTTCAGACACGTTGAACGGAGTGAATTCGCCCTTTTCCTGAATGGTCTGGTCGGCCACTTGCTTGATTTCCGGAAGGTCGTTCACGGATTCCACAGTAAAGAGAGCCGTAGAGGTAGCCTTGGCACCTTCCGGGTCCGTTGCGGTAAACGTGATTTCTTCGGCACCGTTCCAGAACTTGTTCGGAATGATAATCTTTGCAACCTTCTGGTCGTCAATTTCAATCTTGAGTTCGGATTCCTTCTTCTTGGAACCGGCTGCCGGCTTGCTTGTAGCGGTAAACGTGAGTTCAGAGAGCTTGTTATCCAAGTCCTTCACCATATCGCCAAGCTTGATCGGCTGGAACTGGGACTTTTCGCGGATTGTCTGCGGCATCACCTGCTTCACGAACATCGGAACGTCGTTCACGGATTCAACCGTGAAGTTCGCAGAGCGTTCATCGCAAGCGTTGTCCGGGTCGCAAACCTTGAACGTGAGCGTTTCGGCGCCATGCCACTGCGGAGACGGCGGAGTAATGCGCACGTTACGGCCAGCATCCACGGCAACCTTGAGTTCCTTGTTGCCAGTAATCGTCCACTTGAGGCGGTTCTTGGCGTGGTCCAAATCTTCGACATAGTTGTCGAGTTCGATGGTCTTGAATTCGCCCTGTTCCTTGATGGTCTGTTCGCGAATATCCTTCATGACCGGAGGATCGTTGATCGCCTTGACCGTGAACTTGGCAGAAGTCGTTGCACGGGCGCCTTCCGGGTCCGTTGCGGTAAACGTGAGGTTTTCAGTGCCGTTCCACTGGTCGTGCGGAATCTTCACAGAAACTTCGTGGGATCTCGGATCGATATTGACCTTGAGGTCGCGGTTACCCGTGACTTCGACCTTGAGCTTCGAGAAGTCGTGGTCGGCATCGCTCAAGTAATCGTCCAAAATGAACGGAGTGAATTCGTACTTTTCTTCAACGGTCTGGTCGGCAATCTTCTTGAATACCGGAGGATCGTTCACAGAACGGACGTTAAGAGCCACATCCTGCTTTGCAGAACCGCCTTCCGGGTCCATCACCGTGAACGTGGCAACCGTGTTGCCGTTCCAGCTCGGATCCGGGATTTCAATCGTCGCGACGTGGTTGTCGTCGATAGAAACGTTGAGCGTTCCAAGTTCCGGCATCTGGCCCTGGTGCTTCACTTCGACATCCCAGGAGAGTTCGGAATTCTTGTGGTCTTCGTCCTTGACAAATTCATCAAGCTTGATCTTGGTGAACTGCTGCTTTTCATTGATGTTCTGGGCCGGAATCGGACGGATGAACTTCGGCAAGTCGTTCACGGAGTTGACCGTAAACATGGCTTCGCATTCTGCAGAAGCGCCATCCGGGTCTGTAGCCTTGAACTTGATAGATTCAGAGCCGTTCCAAAGCTTGTTCGGAATGCGGATCGTGGCAACGCCTCCGGACACGGAGACTTTGAGGTCCTTGGCACCAGAAACAGCCCACTTGAGCATTTCGATGCGGTGGTCCGGATCCTTCACGTACTGGCCAAGCTGGATCGGAGCAAATTCCTGTTTTTCTTCGATTGTCTGGTCCGGGATGTTCTGCACAAATTCCGGAGGATCGTTGATGGAGTTGACCTTGAACAGGACATCCTGCTTTGCACTGGCACCGGCAGCATCCGTCACGGTGAACGTCACGCGTTCCTGACCGTTCCAGTTTTCGTTCGGAATCGTAACGATGGCAGAACCGTACTTGTCGACTTCAATCTTCAAGTCCTTGTTGCCCGAAACCGTCCACTTGAGGTTCATCACGTCATCATCAGGATCCGTGACAAAGTCCGCAAGGGAGATCATGTCGAACTGGTTCTTTTCTTCGATGACCTGGTCCGGAATCTTTTTTGCAAAGGTCGGAGGGTCGTTCACCGGAGTAACCGTAAATGCAGCCGTCTTGTTGTCGCTACCGTAATCCGGGTCGTTTGCGATGAACTTGATTGTGGCAGCACCATACCAATGGGCATCCGGAACAACAATCGTCGCCACGCGGTTTGCATCAATCGTCACGGAAAGATCGCCATCAGCCTGAGGACCACCCGTCGGAACAACTTCGGTATCCCAAGTGATCTGGTTCTTCTTATGGTCGGGGTCGTTCACAAAGTCATCCAGGCGGATCTTGGCAAACTGCTTGCCTTCCGTAATCACCTGGCTCGGGATCTGCGACACAACCGGCGGATTGTTCACAGATTCCACAGAGAAGTTCACCGTTTCAGAAGCAGAGGCGCCCTTGGAGTCCGTGGCCGTAAAGGTAATGTCTTCGGAACCGTTCCAGAGGGCATCCGGAGTGGTAATTTCGACCGTGTGGTCCGGACCGATGTTGACCTTCAAAGCCTTGTTGCCAGAAACCTTCCAACGGATCTGCGAGGGCTGGTCGACATCATCAGATACAAAATTATCGAGCTTGAACTTGGAGAAAGTGCCACCTTCCTGAATGGATTCGCCAGGAATTCCGCCAATTTGCGGAGGTTCGTTTGCAGGTACCGGAGCCGGTTCAGGAGCTGCAGGGGCCGCTGCAGGAGCGGGTGCGGGTGGAGCAGATTCAGGAGCTGGCGGTGGATTTTGGGCAAACGATGCCGTTGCCATCACACTAGCAGAAGCAAGCAAGGTCGCCATGGACCTCTTTAATTTATTCATTTTACGTCTCCGATATACATAAACAAAAAATTCAAAATATCCGGTGTTTTTTCAAACGTTGATAAATATAATGTTTTAAAACAAAAAAACTTTTTAAATATTCAAAATGTTCTTTTCTAAACGAAAACCGCGTTTTTGTCAACCGGAAAGCCCCAAAATCACGTAACAAATTGAGCATCAACAAGTTAGACGGATTTTACGCAAAAAACTTTGTAAATTTTTCGTAAAATTCAATTTTTGGTGAGAATGGAAGCCCCGCAAAAGCCCTTTTTGAAGTGACAAAAAAGACCAAAAAAGTTAACTTTATGGAATAACCATTAAATTAAACCAGGAAAAACAATGAAATTCGTATTTCTCTGCGACGCCAACTATCTCAAAGGCGACATGGTCAACTTCCAGAACAACTTCCCCACCAATCACGAACTCGTGACGATGACCTCCGAAGACCTTCTCCAGAGCAAGTCCATCATCGAAGGGACCTTTGCTATTTTGGCAGAACGCACCACCTGGCAGAAGAACTTCAGCCTTTTCCGCTACTTCGGCCTTTTGCCGCTCCTCGAAGTACTTCCGCTCGGCATTGTCAGCCGCGGCCGTCGCAACGAACCGATCAAGGGCCGTTCCCAGAACAGAAACCAGGAAATCTTCTTCAACCCGGCCGCATCCGCTGAAGAACTCTACCTCCAGGTCGACAAGTTCGTTGCCGCTCCTCCTTCTGGCTACACCTACCCGCGCGGTGCCGCTAAGTAAGGATACATGCAGCGGCGTGTCCTAGAAAGCCTTTACAGCCAAGGCGGGTTCACGCTTTTCGCCATCTCTGACGAAGACGATTTGCCCGTCGAAGCTTTGGAAAAATTCGCGCTGGCGCTCAATGCCGGCGCGCGTTTTATTGTTGTTGACTTTTCTGCACGCCGTCGACTGGACGCAAACGCCCCCGTCCAGACATCAGACCTTCTGCACAGGATTCTCGATGATTCCGCCATTGACGAGATCAACGCCGTTGACGGAAACATCCTGATTTCGGGCACAGCCGCCCTCCCCGCCTCGGATAGCGAATTTCGCGCTCTTTACCACAACATCAAGAGACTCGAAATGATCGCACCGCAGGTCATTGGCATCATTTCGGCCGAAAAGACCGAAAACGTCGGGAACCTGATCGAAATTTCACGTGCGCTCATTATGCACGTGACCGAAAAATCCATTCGCACCGGAGCAGCCTTCCTCGAAGACGTCAAACAGGCGCAAAAAGCCCAGATTCTCTGGCTTTCGAAGGAACTCCCTGCAAGGCGCACCTATCCCAAGGCCCGCAGGTCCATCCGCAAAAATGCAAACGCCACCAAAGAAGCGCTTGCCATCGATTTCAAGAAAAATCCGGAAAAGCTCGCCGAAATCGTCAAGAAACTCCACAAGATTTCCATCCTCATCAAGAACCCGCTTGACGGCGTTCCAAGACTCATCCGTAACCTTTTCCCGCTGTTGCTCCTCTTCGCCATCGCAGCACCGTTCTTCTTCGTCACGGACATCGACCGTTTCGATTCGAACCTCCGCGACCGCATCCAGGAAAGAAACCAGCTATCCGTCGCCCCCTCCTTCGAATACACGTTCGACGGAGTCGAAAACATCCAGCGCATCGCACGTTATGCCATCGGTCGATTCGACGCGATCATCACCAACGAAAAGATGATCAAGAACTACGTCGCCAAGACGCTTGAAGACAATGGATTTGGCGTCACCAGCTGGGAAAGAGGGAACCTCAACATTCCACCCAAAGGTACCGTTCTCCGCTTCTCGCGCCCGGATGAAATCAAGCGCCCGGCATCGGCAGATACCATCGGAGCCGCCTGGAAGTTCTGGACATCCGTCATTTCGGACAGCGTCGCCTACATCACGGAATTTTATCACGAACAAGCGACCGCCACATTCCGCAAGCATAACGGCATCGACGTCGCAAGCCGCCAGGGAGCCCGCATTCTGGCTCCGTTCGGAGCGAAGGCCTGGACTAGCCGGGACGAACGCGGCGGCATCATCATCGCACTTGTCCGCAAGAACGACGTTATCTTGTTCATGCATTGCGACAAACTGCTTTATCTGAACGGACAGGAAGTCATGCCGGGCGACCCGATCGCGACCGTCGGCACCACAGGGCACACAACCGGTCCCCACGCGCACATCGTTACAGGCATCGTGAGCAAGAAGGGCAAAAAACGAATTGGCAACGTCAAGTACGATGTCATTGACCCCATCAAGTGGTTCTACAAGTTCAAACCGACCTCGAAATAGGGTATTTTGTTAAAAAATTGGTGTTGTATATCACATTTTACTTGTAAATGCACCAAAAAGGCTCTTTTGTAACTGAAAAATTACCTACTTACTATCGCAAATCTATCCACAATTAAATAACTTTGGTTCACGGGATTGATGTAGTTCAAAAAATGTCAAAAAAAAGGATTAGGACATGAAACATTCCATCGTTTGGGCATCCCTCACCCTCGCTGTAGCACTCTTCACTGGTTGCTCTGGTGTCGTCGCCCCAAAGGCCGAACTCGCCAATCACAACGATTCGATCCACAACATTCCCGCTATCGACAGCCTCATCGTCAGTATGAAGCAGGACTACATCAAGCAATGCTACATGCCGGTCGCATCCCACATGCCTCCTGAAAACTCCTGCCAGTCCGACTTGTTCCAGATGGTGGAACGCCGCTACCACATGGACTTCAACCAGAATCACGTAGCTATGGCCAGCAACGAGCTCTTCTTCAAGGACGTGGTTCCTGAAATCAACAAGAAGGTCAAGAGAGAACCGGCCCTCCGCGATCCGCTGCGCCGCGCATTCTCCAATAGCGACGAAATGCTCGCCTATTACAAGGACAAGTACAAGTTCAACACCCAGATTGAACAGTTCTAATTCAAGGACATAGTTTTGACGAGAGCGCGGCCACGAGCTGCGCTTTTTTATTTTAAAAGCCAAATGCAGGCAAATTTTATGAGAAGAAAAGATAGAGAAATCACCGATGTTCAAGACATTCTCGGAATAGTCAAAAGATGCACGACCTGCCATATCGCCATGGTCGATGACGGAACGCCCTACGTCGTGCCAATGTCATACGGTTTCAGCTACGAGAATGACAAGCTCACGCTCTATTTCCATTCAGCCAAAGAAGGGCGAAAAATCGATATCTTAAAGAAAAATCCGAAAGTCAGCTTCGACATCTGCGTCGAAAAGGAAATCGTCATTGATGACGGGAACGCCTGCCGCAGCGGACGTTTTTACGAAAGCGTCATCGGTTTTGGGCACGTGGAGTTCATCGAGGACATCCCCGCAAAATGCAAAGCCCTGACTTACTTGATGCAAAGGCAATCGAACGGCAGGCACTTTGAATTCAACGAAAAAGCAGCAAATTCCGTTTGCGTTTTCAAGATCCTAGTGGATGAATTTACCGGGAAAAGAAAAGCTCCGCAGTCGCCACAAAAATAGCGCAAGGTGGACAAACGCTAAACAATTTTCTAAATTTGACCCGCAATAAAACAAACCTAAAAGAGACAAATCTATGGGAAAATCACTCTATCAGAAAATTTTCGAAAGCCACACGGTAGCTAAGCTCCCGAGCGGCCAGTGCCAGCTCTTTATCGGGCTTCACCTCTGCCACGAAGTGACGAGTCCGCAGGCCTTCGCCCAGCTCCGCGAAGAAGGTCAGAAGGTGCTGTTCCCGGAACGCACTTTTGCCACGGTCGACCACATTATTCCGACCACTTTCCCGGAACGCAACCGCCCACTCCAGGACGGCATTTCCGAAGAGATGTTCTCCCATATCGAAAACAACACCAAGAATAACGGCATCAAGTTCTTTGGCCCCGCTACTGCTGAACAGGGCGTTATCCACATCGTTGGCCCGGAAGAAGGTGTTACGCAGCCGGGCATGACCGTTGCTTGCGGTGACTCCCACACGGCAACGCACGGTGCTTTCGGTGCTATCGCATTCGGTATCGGTACAAGCCAGGTGGCCGACGTTCTCGCCACCCAGACGCTCGCTATGAGCCCCTTGAAGACTCGCCGCATCAAGTTCACCGGCAAGCTCAAGCCGGGTGTGACCGCCAAGGACGTTGCCCTTGCTTACATCGCTAAGCTCGGCGTGAACGGTGGCGTTGGCTACGCTTACGAATTTGCAGGTCCGGTCATCGAAGAAATGGGCATGGAAGGCCGTATGACGGTCTGCAACATGGCTATCGAAGGTGGCGCCCGCGTCGGTTACTGCAACCCCGACGAAAAGGAACTCGAACCGATGGTGACCTGGGGCATCACACCTGCTCAGGCCATCCCGCTCAACGGCAACATGCCGAAGATCGACGAATTCGAAGGCAGCGAAAAGAAGGTTATTTCCGAAGCTTATGAATACATGGGCTGGGAAGAAGGTTCCAAGATGATTGACCGCCCGATCGACATCGCCTTCGTGGGTAGCTGCACCAACGGCCGCCTCTCCGACTTGCAGGCCGCCGCCGAAATCATCAAGGGCCACAAGGTCGCCCCGACCGTCAAGATGTGGGTCGTTCCGGGTTCCATGAAGATCAAGGTGGAAGCCGAACAGCTCGGTCTCGACAAGATCTTTAAGGAAGCCGGTGCCGAATGGCGCGAAGCAGGCTGCTCTCTCTGCCTCGCCATGAACCCGGATAAGCTCAAGGGTCGCCAGGTGAGTGCCTCCTCCAGCAACCGTAACTTCAAGGGCCGCCAGGGCAGCCCGACGGGCCGCACCATCCTCATGAGCCCCGCCATGGTGGCTGCTGCCGCCATCGAAGGCAAGATCACTGACGTCCGCAAGTACATCAAGTAACGCAAGGAGATTTAAAAGATGAATTCTATCGACATTGTTAAAGGTTCCGGCGTTCCTGTACGCGGCAACGACATCGACACTGACCGTATCATCCCGGCACGCTTCCTCAAGTGCGTG
>CACZAD010000029.1 GCA_902779055.1 Fibrobacter succinogenes
TGATACCGCTTTTGCAAACGTTGATGTGATTCATAAGTCTGTAGAGACGAAGGTATATGTCATTGAAAATGAAACGCAGTCGCTGACTGCCGGCGATTCGATCGAACCGATTGTGTTCAAGTTCGAAAATGTCGTAAAAATTGAAAGCGTTACCGGCTTCCCGGGCGGCTTCAAGGCTGAGGTTGATAACGATACTAAATCGGTGATTGTTTTTGGTTTGGTGAGCGAAGATTCTAAGGGCCCATATACGGTTAAGCTCTCTGTGAACGGTAGTGATAATGATGCCTCTGCCGAGGCTACGATCAATGTCACTCCTGTGAAACTGAAGTTCGAACTTGTCGAAGGCAGTGACGACCTGAAGGTTGTTGCTGGTGAAGTGATTACCCCGATTGTCTATGCGTACGATCATGTGAAATCTATTAACGGTAAGGGATTCCCTGCTGATTTGAAGGTGGAACAAGATAAAGAAAACAAGCTGATCAAGATTTCTGGTACGGTGAACTCCAAAGCGGCTGCCAAGGAATACGTTTATACGTTTGAACTGACGGATGTCTATTCTGAAAAGACGACGGTATCGGGAAAGATCAATGTCGTTGCTGCTTCGTCCAGCTCTAGTGTTGTGGCATCCTCGAGTTCTGTGGCATCGTCCTCGAGCCACGCAACGGAATCCAGCAGCAGTGTAGTGAAATCCTCTTCCAGCTCCAGCGTTGTGGCGTCTTCAAGTTCTGTGAAGTCTTCTTCGAGTTCGGCAAAGTCCAGCGATTCGAAGTCTTCGTCTAGCTCTGCAAAGACCCAGTCTTCTAGCTCTAGCGCCAAGAATGACAAGTCGTCTTCCAGCTCGGCAAAGTCCAGCGATTCGAAGTCTTCGTCTAGCTCTGCAAAGGCCCAGTCTTCTAGCTCCAGCAGCAAGAATGGCAAGTCTTCTTCGAGCGAAAAGAGCGACAAGATTGTGGCTGTGGCTATGAACTGCGTAAAGTTCGGCTATGCGGATAACGCACTGACGATTGCGCTGCCGACATCTTCGATGGTGCGTGTGCAAGTGTTTGACTTGACGGGCCATCTGGTCGAAACGTTTGCGGAATCTGTGAATGGCACAAAGAGCATTAGCCTCGCTCATTTGAACCGAGGCAATTATCTGGTGCGAGTCGAAAGCAACAGTATGGTTCGTACCGCAAGAATTGCCGTGAAGTAAGGAAACGCCCTGTCACGTCGTGCTGACGGTCAAAGGGAGAAAATTCTAGTGACTTTAAAAATAGCCCGTGAGCAGGAGCGGCAGAATAACCCTAAAAATAGCCCATTTGGGCTATTTATTTTTTTTTACATCTTTTCTAAATTCGACGCGAATTAACATAAAATGGGATGCTTTACCCTATGAAAAACATCAAATTATTCGCATTTTTGGCAATTTTCCTCCTTTCTGCGGCTGTTTCGACCGCGTGGGCAGTGGATGTCACCTTGACTTACAAAATTTCAGTGACAGGCACTATTCCACATGCCTATATTACCAACGCGGACGGTGAAACCGCTTGCGATTGGACGAATGGCATAGGTGTCCTTTGGCCTGCGAACAAAGGGCACACCATGAACGATGGTTATGGCATCACTTTCACGCCCAATCAAGAATTGGACAAGACCGGCAAAAACGAAAAAAACAAATCGACATCCACGACAGCCTTCAGGACCGAAAAAGAAACGTTTTTCACGGTGTCGGTGGGCAAAGAGGGCTTTTACTTAAAAAGTGTGACGTTCAAGGAAGATGGTACCGAGAAAGCGTCTTCCTCTAACATCGCCCCAAACTCAACCTCCATTCGCGTTGAGGTTCCAGAAAACAAGTTCTTCAACTACATCACCGTGGTGCTGACGGTCGATGCCTATACCGTGAGTGTACCTGAAAATCTTACCATCAGCGACGCTTTTGCGACTATCAGCGGTGTCAATTACTACAAGGCTGGCGAAAAGTACACCCTGACGCTCTCCACGACAAACGCAAACGAAGTTATAGACGGAATTACCGGTGTCGAAGCAACGCTTGAAGCCGACAAAAAATCCGCCACATTCGAGATGCCGAGCGAAAACGTTACCATCACGGCGACTATCGCTTCTATTGTTAAAGAATGGGACAACGGTGACGGTACCGAAGAAAGCCCCTATAAAATTACCTCCGTTGAGGACTTGAACACCCTTGCAGAACGTGTGAACGCTGGCAATGATTTCAAGGGCAAATATTTCAAGCTTACCACCGATATCGAATACTCTCACACAACCAAGTGGGAAAATGCATCCTCCAGTACCGAGCATAATTTCACCCCAATCGGCATCTACGATGATTATTCAGGTGACACATATACGTTCAATGGCATATTTGATGGTGACGGCAAAACCATCCGCGGAATCCGCATCAATTCTGATGAGTATTTTTTTCGTGTAGGTCTTTTTGGCGTTCTTGGCTGGGATGCAGAAGTCAAGAATCTAAGAGTAGCTGATGCAGTCATTTCTGCTTACGATGTGTTCGGCACTATTGCGGGAGAGAATTCCGGCAAAATTCGTGACTGTATTGTAGACTCCGTTTTATTCAAAGGTGTTCCGCGTATGTGTGGCGGCATAGCGGGTTATAATCAAGGAACACT
This sequence comes from Fibrobacter succinogenes, assembly GCA_902779055.1. Taxonomy (GTDB): domain Bacteria; phylum Fibrobacterota; class Fibrobacteria; order Fibrobacterales; family Fibrobacteraceae; genus Fibrobacter; species Fibrobacter succinogenes_K. The sequence continues at coordinate 2,628 of CACZAD010000029.1, forward strand.
CAGCGGTAACTTAGTAATCCGCGTTACCATTTCCACCGGACGTGGTTACGGTGCCGTTGCGGGCATTAACAGCAGTGGTCGCCTAAGTAATAATTTCTACACCGCCTGTACTTTTACCGGAGTTGAGAATGCAACCAACGTCGGCATTGCTGATGAAAAAGCGTTCTACGCCAGTTTACAAGTCTCCTACGATGTAACAGAAAACAACGGTGCCGTAAGTATTCATGCAGTCACCCTCGGCGAAGGCATATCTATCACAAGTCCTAAAAGCCCGATTTACACGGACAATGACAAAAACGCCTACTACATGGCTGGCGAAATCTGCACCATCACCGTTGCAAACGAAGACGGCATCATTGAAAAAATTACTGGCGTAACGGCTTCCAACGAGAACGTAACAATGAACCTCGCTGCCGACAGAAAATCCGCAACATTCACGATGCCGAGCGAAAACGTTACAATCACCGCCGAATTCCCCTCGACTGTCGTTGGTTATACCGTGAGCGCACCTGAAAATCTTACCATCAGCGACGCTTTTGCGACCATTGAAGGTGTCGATTACTACAAGGTTGGCGAGACATACACCTTGACAGCCAAGGAAAATGAAATCATAAATACGATTACTGGCGTAACGGCTTCCAACGAGAACGTTACAATGAACCTCGCTGCCGACAAAAAATCCGCCACTTTCGAGATGCCGGGCGAAGATGTTACAATCACGGCTACGACTGCCGAGGTGTATACCGTGAGCGCACCTGACGATCTTACCATCAGCGACGCTTTTGCGACTATCGAAAGTGTCAATTACTACAAGGTTGGCGAGACATACACCCTGACAGCCAAGGAAAATGAAATCATAAATACGATTACCGGCGTAACGGCTTTCAACGAGACCGTAACGATAAACCTCGCTGCCGACAAAAAATCCGCAACATTCACGATGCCGAGCGAAAACGTTACCATCACGGCTACGACAGACGAGGTGTATACCGTGAGTGTTCCTGAAAATCTTACCATCAGCGACGCTTTTGCGACTATCGAAAGTGTCAATTACTACAAGGCTGGCGAGACGTACACCCTGACGCTCTCCAATGCAAAAGTAAATGGATTTATCGATGGAATTACTGGTGTAACAGCCACCATTGCTGCCGACCGAAAATCTGCCACCTTTACGATGCCGAGCGAAAATGTCGAAATGTCAGCCTCGATTTCCAAAATATGGGGCGGGGATGACGGCAGGGATGGTTCCAAGGAACACCCCTACACTATCGCCTCTGTATCGGAGCTGAATGAGCTTGCGTTGGTTGTCAATTCTGGCAATGATTTCACGGACACGTACTTTGAAGTTATCAAGGACATTGTTTACGATGTTACCCAAACTGACAACGGGAACAACTACACCGCAATCGGATATGATGGTAGACATCCATTCAATGGCAAGTTCAATGGCAATGGCCATACCATCAGCGGCATCCGCATCAACAAGATTGATGTCATGCAACAGGGGCTTTTCGGTTTTCTCGGCGAAAGTGCCGAAGTCAAGAATGTCAAACTCGCCGATGTAGAAATTACAGGCGGACAGTTTACTGGCGGCATTGCAGGGGTGAACGAAGGCTCGATTCGCAACTGCACTGTAGAAAAATCTGTTAAAATAGCATCCGCGAACGGTTACGTCGGCGGCGTAGCGGGTTTTAATTACGATACGGGTACGGTAACCGGTTGTATCAGTTCTGCTACGCTAACGGGCTCGGGTGTGTATAGTAAATTTTTCGGCGGCATAGTGGGTACTAATTACGGTACGGTTAGTGACAACCTGGCCATAAATGTCTCGGTTTCTGCACCGGATGTTTATGGCGCCGTGGTTGGGGAAAATGGCAATAAATTTAAACTTTCGAACAACTTCTACATGGCCTGTACTGTGGCTGACGTGAAAAATGCCACTAACGTTGGTGTTTACGGCGGCGACGTTACGGAAAACAACGGTGCCGTAAGCATTCACGCCGTTACCCTCGGTGAAGGTTTTTCTATCGTAACTCCAGAAAAACCCATCTATACGGACAATGACCGGCACAATTACTACAAGGCTGGCGAAACGCTCACCCTCGAAATCAATTTTGCTGGCGAAAAAAAGACCGCCACTTTCAATATGCCGAACAGGGATGTCGAAATCGCTGCAACGGCTTCTGAACTCCATACGGTGACTGTTCCTGAAGGCCTTGATATCAGTGAACCGTACCTCACTATTGGTGGAATCAAATACTACAGGCTTGGCGAAACATACACCCTGACGCTTACTACCGCAAAAATCGATGAAGTCATTGGCGAAATTACCGGCGTAACGGCCTCCATTGCAAACGATGGAAAATCCGCCACCTTCACTATGCCGAGCGAAAACGTTAAAATTTCCGCCACGATTTCCAAAATACTATGGGGCGGGGATGACGGCAGGGATGGTTCCAAGGAACACCCCTATACTATCGCTTCGGCAGCGGAACTGAGTGTGCTTGCTTTGGCTGTCAATTCCGGCAATGATTTCAAGGACACGTACTTCGAGGTTGTCGAGGACATTGTTTACGATGTTACCCAAACTGACAACGGAAACAACTACACCGCAATCGGAAATGAAAAGCTTCCATTCAATGGCAAGTTCAATGGCAATGGCCATACTATCAGCGGCATCCGCATCAACAAACCCAAAGACTATTATCAAGGACTTTTCGGTTATCTCGACGAAGGTGCCGAAGTCGAGAATGTCAAACTCGCCGATGTAGAAATTACGGCAAACCATTATGCTGGCGGTATTGCGGGGGAAAGCAAGGGCTCGATCCGCAACTGCACTGTAGAAAAATCTGTTAAATTGGCTGCCACTGGCATGGATAGTAGATTTTTCGGCGGCATAGCGGGTGTTAATGGCGGTACTGTATCGGGTTGTACCAGTTCCGCTACGCTGACTGCCACGGGCGTGGATAGTAGATTTTTCGGCGGCATCGTGGGTGATAACGGCGGTACGGTATCGGGTTGTACCAGTTCCGCTACGCTAACGGGCTCGGGTTATGATCGTGAATTCGGCGGCATCGTGGGTCAAAATGGCGGTACGGTATCGGGTAATACCAGTTCCGCCACGCTGACTACCACGGGCGTGGATAGTAGATTTTTCGGCGGCATCGTGGGTCACAGTTGGAAGGGTTTTATCAGTAACAATATTGCAAAAAATGTCACGGTTTCTGCACCAGAATATTATGGCGCCGTGGTTGGAGAAACTGAAGACTCTAAACTTGAGAACAACTTCTACACCGCTTGCACCGTGAATGGCGTGGAAAATGCCACTAACGTTGGTGTTGATGGTAGCGACGTTACTGAAAACTACGGCGCTGTCGGCATTAGTTTCACCGAGCCTACTGCTGTAAAGGACCTTGTCTATAACAAGTTGTCGCATGAACTTGTAACGGCAGGCACGACCAGCTTCGGCACATTGCTTTACAGCCTTGATGGTGAAAATTACGGCACCGAAATCCCCACCGCCACCGATGCAAAAACTTATACCGTCTATTATAGGGTGGACAAAGACGGTGAAAATGTGATTTTGCCGCGAACAATCAAAGTGTCTATCGCCAAGATTCCGCTCACCGTCACCGCCAAGAACAAAATCATCGCTTACGGTGATGATCCCGCAAATGATGGTGTTGAATATGATGGCTTTGTCGGCGAAGAAAATGCATCGGTTTTGGGTGGCGAGCTCTCGTATAGTTACAGCTACAAAAAGCTCGACAAGGCTGGCGAATATACGATTACGCCAAGTGGATTGACCTCCGGCAACTACGAGATTACCTTTGCCGCAGGCACGCTGACTGTCAAGAAGGCAGATGTCTCCGTGGAAGCTCCGGTTGCTAAGGAAAAGCTCGTTTACAGCGGCAAATCACAGGAACTTGTAACGGCCGGCAAGACCAACTTCGGAATGTTGCTTTACAGCCTCGATGGTAAGAAGTATTCTTCTGAAATCCCAGCCGCCACGGACGCAAAGACCTATACCGTCTATTACAAGGTCGAAGGAAGTGACAACTGGAATGCGTTCGATGCGAAAAAGATTGAAGTGTCTATCGCGAAGGCTGATGTCTCTGTGGAAGCACTGGCAGCCAAGGAAAAGCTCGCTTACAGCGGCAAAGCCCAGGAACTTGTAACGGCGGGCAAGACCAACTTCGGTACATTGCTTTACAGCCTCGATGGTAAGAAGTATTCTTCTGAAATCCCAACTGCTACGGATGCAAAGACTTATACCGTCTATTACAAGGTCGAAGGAAGTGACACTGTTACCGCGAAGGACAAGTCCATCGTTTACGGCAAGGAACCTGCAAATGACGGCGTCAAGTACAGCGGCTTTGTCGGCGAAGAAAATGAGTCGGTTTTGGGTGGCAAGCTCTCGTATAGCTACAACTACAAAAAGCTCGACAAGGTCGGCAAATATACGATTACGCCTAGCGGCTTGACCGCAGGCAACTACGAGATTACCTTTGCCGCAGGCACGCTGACTGTCAAGAAGGCTGATGTCTCTGTGGAAGCTCCGGTCGCTAAGGAAAATCTCGTTTACAACGGCAAAGCCCAGGAACTTGTAACGGCTGGCAAGACCAACTTCGGCAAATTGCTTTACAGCCTCGATGGTAAGAAGTATTCTTCTGAAATCCCAACTGCTACGGATGCAAAGACTTATACCGTCTATTACAAGGTCGAAGGAAGTGAGGTCATAAAAGTGGGCGCAGATCGTACCTTTGACCTCAAGGGTCGCCCGGTCCGTGGCTCGTCGAATGCCCGAGGTGCTTACTATAAGAAGTAACCTCGCTCATTTGAACAGGGGCAGCTACCTTGTGCGTGTCGAAAACAACAGCCAGATGCGTACGGCACGAATCGTCGTGAAGTAGGGCTGCCTATAGAACTTCGCAAAGCGTGCCTTTGCGAAAATGCAAAAGACTCCGCAATATGCGGAGTTTTTTTGTTGTCATTCCGGCCTGTCATCCCGGACCCTGTTCCGGGATGGCATCGCCTTTAATATGTGTAAGGTGATTTATAAGATTAGAGTGCGATTTTTCGGCGCCGGATGCGTTCGGGAATGAGTGAAATCGTTGCTATCCAGTACTTAAATTCCTTGTAAAGGAAATGCCGGGGCGACATCGGGAATATGCGCAGGTTCCAAATGCGGTCGTTGAACCAGCGTTTGAACACGTTGCGCTTGTAAGTCCTTTTGGCTCCGAAATCCCCTTCGGCAAATGTTGCGCGGTACAGGACTTTGCTGTAGAACTTGCTGGGGGCACATAGCATTTGCTCTCGCGGCAACTTGAAGACTCGCCCCAAGACCCCCATAATAGCAGCACAACCCTGCCGCATACCGATTTTCTTGACGAATTCCCATGTGTACTGACGGTCCGCCTCGGTAGAGTGTGTCAGTAGCATATAGTAATCCATATACTGCCTAAAACCAATTCCCGAAAGTAAAGCGTGCTTGTACAAATGAACGAGCTGCATCAGCAGCGCAAATCGGATGCTTGGGCTGTAAAAGCCTTCGGGCGTAAGCGTCAGGTTTTCAAGCTCTGGTTCCAGGACTTTCAGGATTTCGTCATAAGTCTTGTTCAAGCGGATGGCATATGTTGCAGACATGGGCTTGTGATGGACTTCTACAAGCACGCCTTTTTCGTTTACAAATTCAACATCATGAAAATGGGGAGTTAAATGTTTAAGATTTTGAATACCAAGCCCTTGCAGCAAGGCCTCAACTTTGTCATAACCGCCGGGAACATAGATGTCAATGTCGCCAGGCTGCCTAGAAAATGGGTCGGGGTAGAGGCGCGCATTGGCCTGGCCTTTCAAGATGGCGCTGCGGAATCCGCGTTCGGCAAACATTTGTGTGTAATGGGCCGATTCCTGGTTGAATAGGCGGTTCTTGCCACGGATGGCTTCGGCATCTCTTGCCCAAAGCAACATTAACAGACGTGGTGGCTGAGATTCCTTGGGTAAACGCTCTATGGCGTTGTAAGCGACCCCCAGCATTGTTTGGCGATGCGCCATTGTGTAGAGCGCTTGCCATTCCTTGTCGGTCGGTATATACGGAAAAACCTGCGAGAGCCCGAGGGCGACTCGCAGGAGTTCACAGAACATTCCGTTGACTGTATGATTCAAGGCTTAAGCCTTGTTATTGTCGATTTTGCCGATGTCCAGACCCAGGATTCCATTATTGATTTCCGGAACATCAAAATTTTCTCCACCGCAAGAACCGGCCAAAAGGTTAGTTTTGCATTCAAAATCGATAGAGCTCATCTTAGGAGTTTCGTATTGCTTTTTCATGATAAATCTCCTTTGGATTAGTGCTTGATGACTTTCTTGTTGACATACATGATCTTGTTCTGGGGCTTGCCGTTAAGCTTGCGGCCCTTGAGGTCATAGTAGCGATCCTGCATCTGGATTTCGCCAGTTCTGGTGTTCATCTTGCCGATGGACAAAGTTTCGCCACTCTTGCCCAACAAGCGGACATTGATAACATCCGGAAGATTTGAAACATCGTCTGTAGAGGACTTGGCGAGACCTTTTCTTGTACAGGTCAAATATGCACGTAACGGAGGAAGGGTGACATTATTGCCAACCTTTACAAATTGGCCAGCTTCATATCCATCACCTGATGCTGCTGCATAACCATAAACATTGGCAGGGGCCGTTTCCCAAGTTTTTTTTGCATAAGAGCCAGTGAACGTCCAGCAAGAGTTTTCCAACGTAGTGGAGTGTTCATTGTCACCTGTAGGCTGTATTGTATAGTGACCAGAATTTTTTTTAAATATAATTTCTGAAGGGGTATCAACAGTCTCTGCAAGATAGGGTTTGTTGGCTTCAATAACAGTTGTTTGTGTAAAGTCCAATGTATGATTACCCGTATGATAGCCTGTCGGAACATAAGCGGCAGAAACAGGGTATCCTTCACTAACATTGACTGTTGCCGGGAGCATAAGGGTGATGTACGGTGTGGATGCGGATGCGGCGCCTCGCTCAACCTTAATCGTATTGATTCCATAACCATAATCAGATTCGTCAAAAATTTCAACATCAGATGCTGTAATCTTGATTGCATTATTATCCGTCGAGAACAACGTCAATTTACCGTATTCTTCGTCCAACGAATAGCCCTTGTCCGGGTCAATTTGAGCCCAGGCTGCGGTTGAACCCAACAAAGCGACTGTTGCCATAGCGGCAAACCGTGTTAGATGTAATTTTTTCATAGTTTTTCGTCCTTCTTCTAAAGATTGTAAAAAAAATATACATTAAATTATTCCTTTTTGTAGTATTCATTTTGCAATATCGTAAGCTTAAAGTAAGAAATGGGTGGCTGAATGCTAAATGTGGGGTAAAAAGTTCCAGTTGGAAATGCTAAAGGTGACCCCGGAACGGGGTCCGGGGTGACAAGCTGGGGAAACATCTTTTTTGCTGTCATGCCGGCCATAGTGCCGGCATCGCCTTTAAAATGTGTAAGGTGACCCCGGAACGGAGTCCGGGGTGACAATGTCAAAAAAAAGACCCCGGAATGGGGTCTAAAGGTGATCCCGGAATAAATCCGGGATGACAAATTGAATGCTACGGGCGGGCGGCGAGTTCTTCGGGGGATCTCGAGAGAATGTCCCAGTCACCACGCTTGATGATCTTGTAGGCGTAGCCCTGTTCCGTAAGGAACAGCTGACGGTTCATCGCGAATTCCTGTTCCTTGGAGTCCTGCGTCACGATGCTGTAGAAGTGGGCGGCACCGCCGTCGCTCTTCGGGCGCAATACGCGGCCGAGGCGCTGGGCTTCTTCCTGACGGCTACCGAACGTACCCGAAATCTGGATAAGCACGTTGGCGTCCGGCAAGTCGATAGCGAAGTTACCGACCTTCGAGACCATGAGGTTCTTCTGTGCGCCCGAACGGAATGCGCCATAAAGCTTTTCGCGTTCCTTGTTCGGCGTCTTGCCTGTAATCAGCGGAATCTGCAAGTCTTCAGAGAGCGCTTCGAGCTGATCGATGTACTGGCCGATGATAAGCACGCGGTCATCTGGCTTGCTAAAGTACTTGAGCAGGCGTTCGACGATGTCCGTCTTTTCGGGGTTCGTGCTCGCGAGCGTGATCTTGTCGCGCACCGGAGCAAGGGCGTACTTCATCTTGAGTTCCGGATCCATCGGAATGCGGATTTCGTTACAGTCGGCAGTGGCAATCCAGCCCTGGGCTTCGAGGATGCGCCACGGGATGTCGAACTTTTTCGGTCCGATCAAGCTGAACACTTCGGTTTCCTTGTGGTCTTCACGGACGAGCGTTGCCGTAAGGCCCAAGCGGCGCGTGGCCTGCATTTCGGTACTCAGGCGGAACACCGGAGCCGGGAGCAAGTGGACTTCGTCGTAAATCATGAGGCCCCACTTTTCCTGGCTAAAGAGCGGGAAGTTTGCAAGTTCCTTCTTGACCTCTTCTTCGGTCATTTCCGGTTCCTTGACTTCCTTGTTTTCGTCGCCCTTCTTGGCGCGCTTGCGCTGCGTCAAAATCTGGTAGGTGGCAACGGTCACCGGACCGATTTCCTTCACTTCGCCGGAGTATTCCTTGACCTGGTCGAGCGTAAGGTTCGTCTTGTCGCAGATTTCGCGGATCCACTGGCGCGAAGACGAAATGTTCGGCGTCAAAATCAAGGTCTTAGTTTGTACCAAAGCCATCGTGGCAAGGCCAATCACAGTCTTACCGGAACCGCAGGGGAGGACGATCACGCCGGAACCGCCCTTTTCGCTACCACTGGCGTAGAACACCTGTGCGGCATCCTTCTGGTAATCGCGGAGGTTGAACGGCTTGCCTGAAACGGTCGTTTCGCGGAGTCTGATCGGGAGCGGATCGCCGACTGTATAACCGGCCAAGTCTTCGACCGGGAAGCCTGCGTTCGTGAGGACCATCTTGAGGTGACCACGGCGTTCCGGGTCCACAACGACGTGCGTGTCGTCGATGTATTCGATGACGAACGGTTCAACGTCCTTGAGCTTGCAGATTTCGACGAACATAATCTTGTCGTCGGATTCCATAATCAAGCGGCCGTCTTCTTTCTTGAGGCGGAGGAGGCCATAGCGGGCCATGTAGTCTTCGACTTCGGTGATGACGGTCGGGGGAATAGGATAACGGCTCTGGGATTCGAGTCTTTCGATGACATCGGGAGCGCGGAGACCAGTAGCGGCGGCGTTCCAGAGGCTCAAATGAGAAATCTTATAAGTGTGCAGATGCTCAGGACTTTTGACAAGTTCAGTAAAGGGAGCGATTGCATCACGTGCGGTGGTATAATTAGGATTATCGACCTCGACCATAATTTCGAGGTTACTTTGTACAATGATTGCGCCATTCGGATTCATAGGGCGACAAATTTAGTTATTTATAATAGGTTTCGCAAGCCTAGCGTTTTTGCTGAAAAACTTACAAAACAATTAGTGTATAAGGTGACCCCGCCCCGGAACAAGTCCGGGGTGACAAGGAGGCCGGGGTGACAAGGTGGCGGGAATGACATAGAGAGGTTTGCGGGGTGACAAGGTGGCGGGAATGACAAAGAGTGTGTAAGGTGACCTCGCCCCGGAACAAGTCCGGGGTGACAAAGAGGCCGGGGTGAAAGACTAGGGTGATAGGCTAGAGTGAGATATAAAAAAAACTCCCCGGATTTAAGTCCGAGGAGTCTTTCGAGCCGCCCAGCAGATTTGAACTGCCGACCTGCTGATTACGAATCAGCTGCTCTACCAGCTGAGCTAGAGCGGCGAGCGAAGACAAAGATAGTAAAACGAATATTATTTGTCAAGATTTCCTGACAACCTTTATTTTTTTTTCTAAAATTGTCCTACAGAAAAATTTTTAACATGGAAGCTTAAATATGGCTAACGAATCTAATAACAATAATTCTGAATTGAAGGCGTTCTTTGTCAACCATGGTACGAAGATCGCCGTGGTGTTCGTCGTCATCGTCGCAATCATTGCCGGTATCGTCCAGTACAGAGATGCCCGCAAGGCTGCCGCTGCCGAACAGAGCGAACTCATCGGTATGGGTCTCACTTACCTCTATGCAGGCGAAAAGGACAGCGCCCTCGTTGAATTCGAATCCAAGATTGCTTCGGGCAAGCTCGAAGGTCTTGCTCTTGCCAAGGCTTCGCTCTTTGCCGCTAACATCAAGTTCGAAAAGAAGGACTTCGATGGTGCCGCCATCCACTTCCAGAACTCTCTCGACAATGCAGGCTCCGTCGCTCTCGTGCGTTCTGCTGCCATGCACGGTCTTGCCGCTGTGAAGATGGAAAAGGGTGACTTCTCTGCTGCTGCAAACTTCCTCGAAAAGTACATTGCCGAATTCGGCAAGCGCACTGGCGACAAGGAAGACCGCTACCAGAAGGACGAACCGGCTGACGAAGTCCCGATGGTTGCTGACGCTATGTGGAAGCTCACGCTCGTGTACCAGCAGCTCGGTGCAAGCGACAAGGCCAAAGCTACTGCCGAACGTCTCCTGGTGGTCTACGGTGACAACCGCGCCTTTGCTGACAAGGCTCGCAAGTTCCTCGCCAGCCTCTAATCGCTGATTTATTGAGCTTACGGCTCGTTTCCCAGGTGGAAACGAGCTTTTTTTACGTTAATTTATCTTTCGTGGCTCCAAAATAAGATATATTTTTCTTACATCACTAAAATATTCTGGAGGGTAACCATGAAAAGTATTTTCTTGGCTGTCGTTGTTGCAACGTTTTCGCTTGCGTTTACGGCTTGTGGGGACTCCCCGGAAAAGCTCGTAGATGAAATGGTACGGGATGCCGTCAAGTGCGGAACGCATGAACTGGACAAGACGGAATGCGATAAGCTGGATACGGAGTACCGTGTCCGCAAGGCGAGCTTTCCGAAAGACGAGCAGAAGTGGATCGAGCGCGAAACGCTGGGGAGGTTCTTGGCCGAACTCAAAAAGCGTGACGACTTGAAGAAGCTTAAAAACTAGATAGCGCGAACGCCCAGCCGATGGCGAACAGGGCGAAGTAGGCGATTATCCAAAAAATGTCTGTCGTGTCTGAAGGCGCTCCCCAGCGGAGCGTCTTTTTTTGGGGGATGAATCCGCAGAGCAGGCCTGCGATAAAGCCGTACAGGTGGCCGAGGATGTCGGCGTTTTCGCCGAGACCGAGGAATACGGCGAGCGAGGCGGCGCCACAGAGCGGAGCGAAGCGGCGCAGCATTCCGTGCGTTTCGCGTGGCATGAGGCGGAACTCGATGACGGCGAGGCAACCGATCACGGCAAAGACAAATCCTGAAAATCCGAGCGCACGGAAGTTTGTCTGTACTGTGAGGGCAACGAAAAAGTTTGCGACCGCGGCGCCGACGGCGAGGAACGGGACGAGCTTTGCAAGCGGGATGCGGTAATGCAGGAGGCTTAACGCGAGGTAGCCCGAGACGAGGTTGCTGGCGAGGTGGCGTTCGTCCCCGTGGAGCGTTATGGCGGTGATGGTGCGCCACCATTCTCCGCGCAAGATTTTGCCGGCATCGGAGATGCCCATGTTGTGTAACTGCGGGTAGGCGTCCGAGAAGTCAATCAGCGTGCAGATGATGGGTACGAGCAGTACCCAGAGCGGCTGGAGGCTGAACTTGAGTGGCAGCGGCGGGTTCTCGTCGCGGGGCGGGTTCTCGCGGTGGTAAAGGCGGATCTGGAATTGAGCGGTTCGGCGCTTTTCGGGTTCGACGAAAATCTGGAAGGGACCGTCTTCGGAACGCTCGATGCGGTGCGCAATCCCTTGCGACAGGAGGACCAGACTTTCGTCACGAATTTGTTTGAAACCGCCTTCGCTTACGCGGATGTCGGGCGGAGTCTGTTGCTCGAATGCGGGCTGCTCGGCGCTTTGTTCAGTCGAAGGCTGTGCGGACTCTTGAAATGCTGACTGAACTGCGCGCGATTCGTTTGTGTCGACGGTGTGTGACTCGGTATAGACTTTATCTGTAGAGGGCCTGCGGCGGATCATCGGCGACATAAAACGGGGCATAGGGTCCTTTCTCCTGCATCAATAGGTTAAATCGGATATTTTATTCTCGCTTTTGAATTTAAAAGCAAACCGCGTGCCAAAAAGGGAAATCATTCAAAAAAGTAAAAATTCACTAAAAACTAAAAACAATAGGTTCCCCGCTTATTCAAAAATAATATGCAAATGTTTCAAAAGCAAAGGCTAAGATCTTTTTTTGAAACGCTGTTAGATTACCTGAGCAGCGGACGTGAGTGCGAATTTGCCTGTGGCGGTTTCGCATTCGGCGCGGACGTAGGCAAAGCCGGTTGTGGCGACTGGAATGTCGGCGTGGTTGGGGGTGGCAATCAGGCTTCCGAGCATGACTTCTTCGGTGGGGGCGGATTTGCCGTTGGGGAGGAGCCTGCGGCCGAAAATGCGGATGTAGCGGAAACCGCCGCCGGTTTCTTTGTTGCTGCGGGCGTGGAAGATGACGTCCTTGCCGTTGCGTTCCCACCAGAGGGCGGGACCGTCGGTGATGTAGCAGTTGTCGGCGGCGAAGGCCTCGTTTATGGCGGCGAGGGAGAGGGACTGTGTAAGGTGATCCCGGAACGGGGGCCGGGATGACATAGGGGCCGGAATGACAGAGTAAGGGACGTTACTTCCTACTTTAATCACAGTGCGGACGTTGCCGAAGATATGGGCGCGGGTGTACTTGAGCGAAATGAGCGGCAGGTGGACTGCCGTCATGCTGTTCAAGTCTCCGTGTGCGTCGTTTCCGCCGATGGGGAGCAAATAATTTCCCTTGCCTAATTCGTTTATCCAAAACTCTCGGCCAAGCTTGAAACCTTCGTCCCGGCATCCATTCCAGAACTGAAAACCGCGAATCGGGTGTTTGCCTGCAACGTTCAAATCTTCGGGCTTCCAGTAACCGCGACGGAATACGAACTTTTCCAATAGTCCCATTTGCTGGAACGGGTGCGCCGCAAAACAGTGCGCTTCGGTCATTCCCAGAATCTGCTTGATGGTGCGCGTCGGCTTGTTGTCGAGCCAGTAGCGTCCGCAGTCGCCAAGACCGGGGAGGTAGCCGTCGGGCGCAAGGACTGTCATGTGGACGTTCTCGCCCTTGCTGTTGCCGGCTGAGACTTCTTCGCCTGCAAGCATCAGCGGCATGTCGTTTCCGTCTTCGTCCTTCGCTGGGAGCGCTGCAATTTCTTCGCGCAACTTCTGGAATCTCGGAACGGGCGATTCTGCTTCTTTGGTGTAGTCTTCTTGCGTGAACGCAAAGTCGTAGGCGTGGTCGGTACAGCTCACAAAGTCGAGCCCGACCGCCTTTGCCGCCTGCTGCAAGACTTCGGGCGTGGCGCCGTATTCTACGTGGTCTGCCGAGTAGTGCGTGTGGCAGTGCATTTCGCCTGCGGCATAGCCGGGGGCGATGGGCGGATGTTCTTCGAGAACTTTAAAGCGGAGCGGTTCGGGCTTTAGGCGGGGCAAGTTCCAGCGCGTAAAAGTCTGCGACTTGCCGTCACGTTCGACCGTGAGCGTGCAGTCGACGCTGTATGTTCCTGCCGGGATTTCTCCGAGCGGGAGCGGTATGAACCGCATCTGCTCCTGGACTTCGATGTTCAGGTCCTTGCAAATGGAAATGTCCGATGGCGATGCTTCTGGTGACTGCGCATCTTGTGCCGGCACTTTTGCAAAATACGTTCCCTCGCATTCGTCGACGATGCGTTTCAAGACGATTTTCGCATTTTTTATCGTTGTCGGGAAGTGGTCGGCGTCGCGCACGACAATCCATAGCGTGGGCTTGACTCCCGGCACAAACTGGAACGGGGCGTCGACAATGAATTCGGGCCACGGCTTGTAAAGGAGCGACCAGGGTAGCCTGAATTTAAAATGCGTTTCGGCGTAACGCAATTTTTCCCCTGGCAGTAAACTCATCAGTCCCCTTTGGTCTTGATTTCTTGTGCCGGAACTTTTTCAGCAGGCTTGTTCGCTGGTGTTTCTGGAACGCTTGCGGTATCGGCTTTCGCCGGTGGTACAGTCTTTACAGAATCCAGTGCTGTGTTCGTTGAATCCTTGGCGGCGTTCGTTGTATCGCTTGCAGTTTTTGCGCTGTCCAGCGGTGCATTCGTCGTATCGACTTTCGCAGTGTCGACGGATGCAGAATCCTTCGCGATGTTCAAGGTGTCGTTGGCTACTTTTGCCGTGTCCTTGACCGCATCAGGTTTCTTCTTTTTCTTCTTCGGCTTCTTGGGCGAGTCGTCATCATCATCGTCGTCATCGTCTACCGGCTTAGGCTTGTTCCAGATGCCAAACGATGCCCTGATCTGCAGCTGGATGCCGCCCAGGTTCCACTTCGCCTTTTCGTCTGGACCGTTCGGGACGATGTCCGAGAATTTTTTGTTCGACGTCACCGAGATGGAGTTGAATCCGATGTCTCCGTAAAGCTTGAAGCTCCTCCAGCTTGCAAAAAGGTAGCCGAGGCTTACGCCAAAGCCAGCCCCGTACAGCGGAGTCTTTGCCCCGAGATAGCCCCAGGTCGTATAGATCTCGGTTCCCGGCAATACCCAGTACCAGCGCACGGCCAAGCTGAAAAGTCCGCCCGTGCTGAGCGTGATGAAGTTTTTGGGGAGGGCAAGCCGGTATTCTAAGTAAAACGGAACCCCCTGCAGCGTGTATTCGTAGCTGTGGGTGCTGCTTTTGCGGTCGGTCAAGACGACCGATTCGTTGTCGTAGATGAATCCGATGCCTGCACTCAGGAACTGGTCTTCGAGAACCTGGAACTGGATGCCCGCCGTGATCGGGAAGCAGAAGTTGACTTTCTGAAAGTCCTGTTTTGCGACGTTCAGGGATTCGGCGCTATTGATGGCCGCCCCCTTGAACCCATAATAAATGGTATCGATCGCGTCCTGGAAGTATTCTCGCTCGGAAAATCCGATGAACGAAATCGACGGCTGGACAAATACGGAAAAGATGGAGTTGTCGTGGTCCAGTTTTTCTTCACTCTCGGCAAAGGCACTTGCCGAAAACAGCAGTGCCGCCAAAAGCGGAAGAATCTTTTTTCTGGACGTCATCCTATTCCTGGTTTACCAAGTTCTTTTCTTCTTTCTGGAGGCGCTTCTTTTCGGCTTCCTTCTTTAAGCGCTTTTCGTAGGAGGCTTCGGCCTTTTCGATGTCTTTGCGTGCCTTTTCGACGTTCTTCAGGACGTTCTTGTTTTCGCCGGCTTCGCTTTCGGCGATGGCGAGGTACTGCCTTGCGGATTCGAACTGGTCAAGTTCGGTGTAGGCGTCCGAAATCATGAAGAGGACTTCTTGGCGACGTTTGGCATTCGGGTACGTTTCGAGGAATTCCTTGAAGTAGATCACGGCTGCCTGTGGCTTTTCCATGCGCATATAGAGACGGCCCGTCTGGAATTCCTTTTCGGCAACGCGGTCGATAAGGAGGTTGTAATAGTAGTTGACCGAATCACGGAGTGGGGTGTTCGGGTGGTTTGCGAGGTAGCGTTCAAAGTCCTTCATTGCAGTCGTCGTGTTCGATTCGTCACGGTCGACCCTGTATTCGATGTTGAACGAAGATACGGCCTTGCGGTATTCGGCGGTTTCTGCGAACGGCGAACCCGGGAAGTTCACGACAAAGCTGCCGTATTCGCCACGGGCTTCAATCCACTGCTCCAGGTTGAAGTGGCTTTCGGCAAGCAAGAACTGGGCCTGTTCCATATAGCCCGACCCTGCGCAGGTCGAAAGGATGGCTTCGAGCTTTTCGATGGTCCTTCCGTACTTTTTAGCCTTGAAGAGTTCTTCGGCGACGTCGTAGCGCTTTTTGCACCAGTCGGTGTGGGTCATTTTTTCGTTCGATGTGGACGAACAACCTGTCGTAGTTGCCATATAAAAGAAAAGTGGAACGAACAGGGTGCACTTGAAAATATTTCTCATTTTTTTTCTTTGGTTAATTCTAACTTTCACACTGTAAAGTAGAAAAAAACGACTCTAGAGAAAAATGATTTTAGTCCGCTATGTCTTGAAAGAGCAAAATCTTGGACAATGTGCTGTCCAAGGGATTGCCTGCATCTACAGTGATCGAAATTTTTGTGCTGAACCTTGCCTGGATGCTGTCGCTTTCGATTCCGATGGCTGTGCTTGTGGCAAGCCTCATGGCGTTTGGCCGTATGTCGGGAGACCAGGAAATCACGGCGGTCAAGGCTGCCGGAATTTCGCCCTTGTCGCTCATGCGTCCGGTACTTCTTGTGGCACTGTTGCTTTCGGTATTGATGGTCGTGTTCAACAACTGGGTGCTTCCCGAGGCTAACCACAGATCGGTGGAGCTGATGAACGCCGTTTCGCGCAAAAAGCCCCACGTGTTCGTTGATGCTGGCCGCCTCATTACGCAGTTCCCGGGCGTGCAGCTCTGGGTGAACCGCATTGACCCCGTGACGGGAACGCTCTACGGCATCCAGATTTTTGAAATGGAAAAGAAGGGCGCCCCGCGAATCGTGTATGCCGATAGCGCTTCGATGGATTACGTGGATAACGGGGCGACGCTCATGCTCCGCCTCCGCAGTGGCGAGACGCACCTAGTCGATCCGGACGATGTGGATAATTATTTCCGTATCCGCTTCTTCTCGCAGGATTTGGCGATGCAGAACGTGGATGATCGTCTGGAACGCCGTAGCCGTAGCTACCGCAGTGACCGTGAAATGCCGGTCGAAATGATGTGGGACGTGGTGACTGATGCCCGCGCCAAGTACGATACGGCGGCGATTCAGGCAAAGAACCGTCGCTTGCCGACGCTCATGCGCATTCGCGACCTCGTGTTAAGCGATAGCACCCTCCCCGCAAATGCAAGTGGTGTCCCGATGGCGGATTCGCTTCAGTTTATTCAGGGCCTCCGTAAAATCCGTGTGCAGGAAGTGGCGTCCATGCGCACGACGGAACGCGTCTGGGGCCGTATGGAAGGCGAACTCAAGCGTGCTGCCCAGTACATGGTCGAAATCCACAAAAAGTTCAGTACGGCGTTTGCGTGCTTTGTCTTTGTGCTGATAGGAGCCCCGCTTGGAATCATGGCGCGCAAGGGCGGTATCGGTACGGGTATCCTTTACAGTCTTGCCTTCTTTGTCATTTATTGGATTTGCCTTATCGGTGGCGAAAACCTCGCTGACCGCCTTATCATTTCACCGGAACTTGCCATGTGGGTTTCGAATATCATCATCGGCGTGTTCGGGATTCTCATCACGCGTGCGATGGTGCGCGACCGGTTCTCGGGTAATTCCAAGCTTTTGCGCTTCTTTAGAATCGTAGGGCGGTACACCGGCATTACCCAATGTATTAGGCTGTTCGGTTGGTTGTTTGGTAAAGTCAAAAAGAGGTTCGGATGAAGTTCTCTCGATACCTTATCTGGAATTTCTTGAAGATGTTCCTTATCGTGGTCTGTGGCGCCATCCTTATTTTTGTCGTCATTGACTTTGTCGGTAACATCAAGACCTGGCTTGCCCGTGACATGAAGCTCGTGGGCGACTACTACCTGAGCTACCTCCCGTATATCATTTATCTGATCACTCCGGTGGCCTTGTTTATCTCGGTGCTTGCCTCGGTGGGCAATATGGCGCGTCACCTCGAAATGAGTGCCATGCAGAGTTCAGGTCAGAGTCCGTTCAAGACACTCCTCCCGATATTCTTCTTGGGTATCCTTATGTCGATTGGCTCGTATGAAATGAGCGAACACTGGCTCCCGGATGCCAACCACAGGCGTTTTGAAATTATGGAAACCAACGCCCAGAAGCGTAAGAATCCGCGCATCAAGGAAAAGCAGGACTTCACGTTTATCGACAGTGATAGGTGCAGCTGGTTCTTTAAGTATTATTCCGGTACGAACAAGGCTGGGCGAAATGTTGTCCTTTTGATCCGCGATCATGGACGTCTGGTCGAACGTTACGATGTCCGTTCTATCCGCTGGCATGAACCCGATTCCTTGACGGGGTACTGGGTGTTCGATAACGGTTACCGTCGCGTGTTCCGCAAGGATGGCTCGGTCGAAGTGTTCCCCGTGCGCAACAAGAACATGAACGGAAAAGTCTCGACGCACCCGAACGACTTGATCAACGAACGCCAGCTCGCCGACGAAATGGATTCCAAGATGGTCAAGGCGCGCATCGACGTGCTTAGACGCTCGGGCGAAGAAACCCGTGCTATGGAGACTGCTCTCCAGTTCAAGTATTCGGCGCACTGGATGAACCTGATTGTCCTTTTGATTGGGGCTGCGCTGTGCCACCGATATAGCCGTTCTGGAGGCCTTTCCCAGAAGTTCGGTGTTGGCCTGTTGCTTGTATTTAGCTATTATATCCTTGAGAGAATTGGACTGAAAATGGGTGAAAACGGAGCGCTGTCGCCGTTCTGGGCGGCGTGGAACAGTCACTTCATTTATGGCAGTCTCGCGTTAGTCATGTTATATCGATCGTTTCGCTTGTAGAGGGTTTAAATGTCCGTGTCTGAAATATTGTTTGCGGTTGCCGGGGCTTTGCTCGGTTTGGCATTTCAGGGGGGAATGTTCCTTTTCCTGATTCCGTTTGCCGTGGTCGCATTTTCACTTGCTTTCATGAACCGTCCGACTTTGCCGAACGGAACAACTGTACTCCCGGTGATCAAGCACGACAAGCGTTCTACCGCACTGACTCCTGTGGTGTCCCCAGACTTGCGCAATGAATTTGTCAATACCAAGACCGAAACGAACGAACCGAATTCTTCGCTCCGCGTGAACCAGATCTGGGGCCGCGCCAATGCCGATGTCGACAAGGCTTTTGGTGATATGCTGCGTTGTCTCAAGGTGCTTTTGCCGCAGGCGAATACGCTTACCATTTTTACGAATGGTGGCCGTTCGAACGAGCTTTCGCTCAGGACGTTCCAGAGCGATATCCCGAACTGCATCGATGCCAGCGCCAAGATTACCGAGAACATGGGCATCTTGAGCCAGCTCTTGCGTCCGGAAGTTTCGCGCATTTTGGAAGGCGACCTTTTGGTGGGCAAGCGCCTCACGTATTACATCGAAAACAGAAAGATCCGCTCCTTGATGGGCGTTCCTCTGTTTGACCGCAACGAACGTCGCTTGGGCGTTTTGCTTGTGGACTCGCTGCACCCGAATGCGTTTACGGCTGCCGAGGCCCAGGCCTTGACCTACATTGCACGCGCTATGTACACGGTCAGCTTCAAGTGCTTTATCTCTGCCCAGAACTACATTGAACAGCAGCAGTTCAGCACGCTTTACCATTACCAGCGCAAGTTCTTCCAGACGATGTCGGTGAAGGACATTTACAAGCAGATGTTCGAATACGTCAAGGAAAACATGCCGTTTGACCGCTTGACGATTCTTGTGCTGGACGATCCCCAGAAGGGTCTTGGCCACGTGATTTACAGCGTTGGCATGGATTCGGACCAGTTTGTCGATAAGAAGTTTACGCTCAACGACAAGGGCATCTTTGTGTTGGCTTTGATCAGGAACCGTCCGGTTGTCCGTTCGTTTACGGGTTACACCGATTATGTGCCCCGCTTGACCGATTCCGAAAAGCGCAACATGGAACTGCGCCAGTTGTTTGTAATGCCGGTCGCGTCGGAACCCGATGCCAAGGTGGCCGAGCTTGCTATCTGCCTCGAGAGCCGTTTTGACAACCGCTACCAGGAACACGAAAAGACGTTGCTCAAGGCGTTTGCCGGTGTGGCTGGATTTGCATATGCTCGTGCCTGCCAGTTCGAAAAGGGCAAGGATATGGCCGCCAAGGATCCGCTGACCAGGCTTATGAACCGTGGCGCCCTGCAAGAATCGATGAGAACGGAAAAGATCCGTGCGAACCGCCAAAAGACGAATATCGGCGTCTTGATGATGGACATTGACCACTTCAAGAGCGTGAACGATACTTATGGCCATCCGGTCGGTGACGAAGTCATCAAGGGCATCGCCAATGCGATTAGCGGCGAAATCCGCAAGGAAATCGACATCGTGGGCCGTTACGGCGGCGAAGAATTTGTGGTGGGTCTTGTCGATACGACGCCCGAAGGTATGATCGAAACGGCTGAACGTATTCGCAAGGCCGTGGGCAAGCTTGAGTTTAACGTTCTCAAGCCGGAACCGCTCCGTGTGACGGTCAGCATTGGTGCATTCCTCGTGGAACCGGACTTTACGGACATGAAGAAGGCGGTCAACAACGCAGACCAGGCGCTTTACAAGGCGAAGGAAGGTGGCCGTAACCAAGTGGTCCGCTTTGAAACCGTTGAAACCGAAGCGGTGGGAGATTAGTAGACGGTAGGCAGTAGACAGTAGGAAGGATTGCAAAATGAAAAAGTCTTTTCTTGCTTGTCTTTGCCGAAGGCGACCGTGCTCATACCCCATACCAAATCATTAAACACTGCCTACTTCTAACTTGTACTTTCGCTTCGCTCAAGTTCCAAATGCTGGTCTCGGTCATGCCAAAACAAGTTTTGTCGCGACGCTCGACCTACGCATTTGTCCTACTTCCTAAAACCTACAACCACCAACCACTGCCTACTGTTTACTAACCACTTCCTACTTCTAACTTCCTACTTCCTACTGCTTATGTTCACTGCTCTCGATTGGATTGTCTTGGTCGCTTACTTGCTCGTGTCGTTGTTCATCGGG
This sequence comes from Fibrobacter succinogenes, assembly GCA_902779055.1. Taxonomy (GTDB): domain Bacteria; phylum Fibrobacterota; class Fibrobacteria; order Fibrobacterales; family Fibrobacteraceae; genus Fibrobacter; species Fibrobacter succinogenes_K. The sequence continues at coordinate 23,242 of CACZAD010000029.1, forward strand.
CTGTGGGTTTCGCGCGGAAACAAGAACCTCAAGGAATACATGTTCGGCGGCGGTTCTATGCCGTGGGTGGCCGTGGGCATCAGCCTCATTGCGACTTCCGTGAGTGCGACGACGTTTTTGGGCGCACCTGCCGACGTCTACGGCGACGACATGACTTTTTTGATGTTCCAGATTGGCGCCTTGCTCAGCATTTTTGTGGTGGGTTATGTCTTTATCCCGCGGTTCCGCACGTCGGGCATTTCGAGCGCTTATGAACTTTTCGAAGTTCGCTTTGGAAGCAAGTCGGTGCGCCGCCTGGCAGCCATCTTTTACTGCTTGCATCTGCTTCTCCGCACGGGCATTTTGCTTTATGCGCCTTCGCTTGTGCTTGCGCAGATTTTGCACATCGACTTGAAGGTGGCGATTGTCGTCTCGGCGGCGGTTGCAATTTTTTACACGTGGTTCGGCGGCATCAAGGCGGTCATCTGGACCGACGTGATGCAGTTCTGCGTGTTCTTTGGCGGCGGTATTCTCGTGCTTTTGATTATTGCGAATGCAGTGGGTGGCTTTGGCGAAATGGCGACACTCGCGAGCGAAGCGGGCAAGACTCGCTGGTGGAATCCGTCGATGGACATTTCTAATGCGCGTACGCTTATTTCGGCGGGTTTTGCTTATGCGGTCTTGGAAATTGCGATTCGCGGTTGCGACCAGCAGTTCGTGCAGCGCTATCTCAGCTGCAAGGACGTGAAGGCGGCCAACCGTTCGAGCGTGCTTTCGATGGTGCTCGGTTGTGCGGTCTCGATTCTCTTTTACTGGGTGGGTGCCGCACTTTATGTCTATTACAACGTTTCGAAGGTGGCGCCAGTGCCTGCCAGCGTCGGGCAGAATGACGTGTTCCCGTACTTTATCGTGAACGGGCTTCCGGTCGGCGTGACGGGCTTGATTGTCGCTGCCATTTGTGCGGCGGCCATGAGCAGCCTTTCGAGTTCCATCAACTCGCTCAGCAATACGTCGGAACACGATTTTCTCGGTTGGGACGAATCTACGGGGATGGGCGGGCTCAAGCGCGCTAAAATTTGGACGGTCGTTTGGGGCGTGCTTGGCGTGTTCTTTGCGCTCTTTGCGGCAACGCAGCAGGGGAGCCTCCTCAAGAACGCCATCTTCTTTACGGGACTTTTCACGGGCCCGCTTCTTGGTATGTTCCTCCTCGCATTCTTTGTGAAGGGACTCAAAAGCTGGCAGGTGATCACCGCTGTGCTTTGCGGTATGGTGAGCCTCGTCTTGATCCAGGGAATCCCGGCGTTTGGCGTGAAGGCCGTTTTCGACGGTGTCTTTAGTTGGCCGTGGATGCCCTTCATCAGCATGACCACTACCGTCGTCGTGGCTGTTGTCCTGAAACTTGCGGCTAATGCTGTTTGCGCAAAACGCAAATAATAATTGATGTTTCTGTATTGGTCTTTCGACGCAAAAAAGACTATTTTAAATCTCATGAAAGTTGACCCCGTCCCGGAATAAAAGCAACCAAGGCGAACGCTGCGAAAATGCTTGCATTTTCATAGCTGAGCCGAAGGGCTTTGTACTTGTACAAATCCGGGATGATTTCAAAACTGCTGAATATCGTCTATCTGGTGCTGCTGATCGTTTGCGTGTGCATCCTGATCCGCATCGTTAAAAGTGAACCGGCTGCTGTTCCGGTGGCAACGTCCAATGGAACGGCGATGCTCGAAGTGCCTCGCATCGAAGTTTCGGCTTCTGAAACCAAGAAGTTTGCCGCCGACAAGTTCGAGATGGGCTTTAGCCTTGAAATTCGCGGTAAGGACAAGGCGGCAGTTTCCAAGCTTATTGCAGAACGCCGTTCCGTGATTTTTGAAAACGTCAAGTCGCTGGATATTCCGCAATCAGACGTGGAGCAGAACAGCGTGGACATTCGCAAGGAATGGTCTTACCGCAACAGCAAACGTGAACTTGTCGGTTACGTGGCCACGCAGAGTTTTGTGATTACGGTGAGCCGCAAGACTGATGCTGCCGCTCTGGTGCAGGCGCTTTCTGCGGAACCGGATGTCGAAATCCAGCGCACTTCGGCCCAGCTCAAGGATGTGGACACCGTGCAGTCGAAGGTCATCAAGGCCGCGGGCAAGAAGGCGACGGCCAAGGCCAACGATTACGCCGAAGGCGTTGGCGCCAAGCTCGGCCGCGTGCTGCAAATCAATGGTGAAGGCGGCGGAATTATGTACAACCAGTACAACCGCGTTTACCGCACAAAGGCTGTTATGCTTGCCGGTAACGCCATGATGGATGGTGCGGCCGCTCCCGACGAAACGGCGATTGCCGACTCCGTCGAGGTGAGCGCTTCTGTCCGCGTCGTTTACGAACTAAAGTAGTTCTAACAGGCTTTCTTCATATTCCTTGGCCGCCTTTTCGAGGGCGGCCTTTGTCATGTCCGGGCTGCAACCGTAGAATCCAATCGGCTTGAACCATTTCATCCCGGCTGCGTTTGCGGTCATCTCGAATGGGATGAGCATTTCTTCAGCGGTGTAGCGGTTGAGGCCTTCATGGGTGTAGTGTTCGGCGGCGGCGCCTGCGGTAAATACTACGCGCACGGGCTTGCCCTTCAAGAAGTTGTCGGCGCTATAGACGATCGGGCTCATGACCTGGTCTTGCCAGTCGCGCAGGCTAGCGGGGGCGTTATACCAATATATAGGGAACTGCCACACAATCGCCTTGGACTCCCTCAACAATTTTTTTTCGGCCTCCAGGTCGAAGTAGCCATTAACCCGGTTTTTGTCAAGGTGATGAAACGCAAAATTGGGATTTTTTCTGTTGATATCCACTAAGTGCTTGTTGAACATCGAGTTACTGATGTTCGGATGCGATAGAAGAATTGTGATTTGATTGTTCATTGTTGTGAGCCTGTTGATAAGTTGAGAAAATATTATAAAAAAATTACAACTTTCTTGAAAAAGGTATTCCAAAATGGACTAGTATTTATTATCTTGTAGATGCGGTTGACCTACATCTTGTGGGTGTGGTTCGATTTCAAACACAAGATATAGTAAAATCTGAGAATTTTGACTATATTTGAGGAAACGGGATTATAAGGTTCTTTTAGATGATTTTTACTGTTAAAAAGCGCGACGGCCGCGAGATGCCGTTCAACATCGAAAAGATTGCAGACGCTGTCATCAAGGCTTTTAGAGCCTCTGGCGAATTGGATGAACAGATCAAGGCCGCTCAAGCACAGATAAATTTGCTTGGTAACGACGACCTCCTTACAAACGTTGCTCTCAAGGTTGCTGCCGATGCAGTGGGTCACTTGGAAGCCGAAAACAAGACGAAGCCGGACATCGAAGAAATCCAGGACGCCGTCGAAAAGGCTTTGACCGAAGGCGGTTACGGTGATACCGCCAAGAGCTATATCTTGTATCGTGCCGAACGTACCCGCGTGCGCGAAGTCAACACTCGCCTCATGCAGACGCTTCACGACATCACGTTCAGCTCCGCCAAGGAATCCGACCTCAAGCGCGAAAACGCAAACATTGACGGCGATACCGCTATGGGCACTATGCTCAAGTACGGGAGCGAATCCGCTAAGCACTTCTACACGATGATGATGCTCAAGCCGGAACACAGCCGCGCCCACATGGATGGCGACATTCACATCCATGACCTTGACTTCTATTCTTTGACGATGACCTGCTGCCAGATTGACCTCATTAAGTTGTTCAAGAACGGCTTCAACACGGGTCACGGACATCTTCGCGAACCGAAGGACATTCGCAGCTACGCTGCTTTGGCCGCTATCGCCATTCAGAGTAACCAGAACGACCAGCATGGCGGTCAGTCTGTGCCGAACTTCGATTACGCCATGGCAAACGGCGTGCGCATCACGTACCGCAAGGCATACCTCTCCAATATCGTAAAGGCTTTGATCCTCTTTACGGGCAAGGAAGAAGAAGAACTCTTGCCGATCGTCAAGAAGCTCCACGCCGAAATGGCCGAAATGGGTATGGTCGCAACGCTCGTTCCGAACGAAAAGTTTGTCGATACCGAAGCTCACGAACTTTCCAAGTCTTTCGATGCCGAAATCGTGAAGAAGGCTCAGAGATTTGCCGAAAAGCAGGCCTACGAAGAAACCGACAAGGCTACTTTCCAGGCTATGGAAGCTTTTGTCCACAACTTGAACTCCATGCACAGCCGCGCCGGTGCCCAGACTCCGTTTAGCAGCATCAACTACGGTATGTGTACTGAACCGGAAGCCCGCATGGTCATGAAGAACTTGCTCCTCACGACCGAAGATGGCCTCGGCGGTGGTGAAACGGCTATCTTCCCGATCCAGATTTTCCGCGTCAAGGACGGCATCAACCTGAATCCGGGTGAACCGAACTATGACTTGTTCAAGCTCGCCTGCCGCGTGAGTGCAAAGCGCCTGTTCCCGAACTTCAGCTTCCAGGACGCTCCGTACAACTTGCAGTACTACAAGCCGGGTCATCCGGAAACCGAAATTTCGTACATGGGCTGCCGTACCCGCGTGATTGGCAACCATTACGACCCGAGCCGCGAAATCTCTTACGGTCGTGGCAACTTGAGCTTTACCTCGATCAACCTCCCGCGTATCGCTATCAAGATGAAGTCTGTGGACTTGTTCTTCAAGGAACTCGACCGCATGATGCAACTCGTGAGCGATCAGCTCATGGAACGCTTTGCCGTGCAGAGCCGCCGCAAGGTCAAGAACTTCCCGTTCCTTATGGGACAGGGCGTGTGGATTGATTCCGACAAGCTTGGCTGGGAAGATACTGTGGGCGAAGTCATCAAGCACGGTACGCTCTCGATTGGCTTTATCGGCCTTGCCGAAACGTTGGTGATGCTTACGGGCAAGCACCACGGCGAATCCGAAGCTTCCCAGGAACTCGGCCTCAAGATTATCGGCCACATGCGCGAATTCTGCGACAAGGAATCCGAACGCTTGGGTCTCAACTTCAGCTTGCTTGCTACGCCTGCTGAAGGTCTTTCGGGCCGCTTTGTGCGTATGGACAAGAAGAAGTTTGGCATTATCCCGGGCGTTACTGACCGCGATTACTACACCAACTCCTTCCACGTGCCGGTCTACTACAAGATTTCTGCTTTCAAGAAGCTCTCGCTCGAAGCTCCGTACCATGCGCTCACCAACGCTGGCCACATCAGCTACATCGAACTCGATGGTGACCCGACGCAGAACTTGGATGCATTCGAAAAGATCGTGAAGCATATGGCCAAGGTCGGTATCGGTTATGGTTCCATCAACCATCCGGTGGACCGCGATCCGGTTTGCGGATTTGTGGGTGTGATTGGCGACGTTTGCCCGCGCTGCGGACGTAGCGAAGGCCACGCCATCTCTTGCGAAAAGCTCGAAGAACTTAGAAAGAAATTCCCGGGAATGCCCGCATTCAGAGGAATCAGGTAAATGTTACAAGGAGTGCAAAAAATGTCAGAAAAAGAACTCTCTCAGTATGGTGAAGGTGTCGGATTCGAACGCATCCGCCGCATCACGGGTTACCTCGTTGGTACAGTCGACCGCTTCAACAACGCCAAGCGCGCCGAAGTGAACGACCGCGTGAAGCATGGGGTGTAATCGGCTTTTGCTATGTCCGATTATCCTCCTTTAAAAATCGCCGGAATCGAGCCGGAATCGTTTGTTGACGGTCCCGGCATCCGCTTGACTGTGTTTACCCAGGGCTGTCATCACAACTGCCCGGGTTGCCAGAATCCGCAGACTCATGATTTTGAGGGCGGGCACTATATCGAGCGCGAAGCGATCCTGACGATGATCAAGGAAAATCCGCTGCTGGACGGCGTGACGTTTAGCGGTGGCGATCCGATGGACCAGGCGGCGGCACTCATTCCGCTTGCCCGCGAAATCAAGGAACGTGGCGAACTGAATCTCGTCATTTTCACGGGATATACGTACGAACAGCTGATGAAGCTTGCTCCGGAACATCCGGAAATGTTTGAGCTTTTGACGTTTGCGGATATCCTGATTGACGGACCGTTTGTCATGGCGAAAAAATCCCTGGATATCAAGTTCAGAGGTTCTTGGAACCAGCGCATCATCGATGTGCAAAAGAGCCTTGTCGAAGGGCACGTGGTCATCCACCAGATTCAACTGGACGAGATGGCGGAACACCCTGACAGGGAATACAATACGTAAGTGCGGTAAATGCCCGCGCGAATCGTGAATGCAAAAAGGACGAGTTGAACTCGTCCTTTTGTGTTATGCGATAATTTGGTCTTTGGTCAGATTGAATCTGAGGATTAGTGTTTCCAAAGGGACCCCATCTTTGAAAAGGGCCCTAGCTGTTTCTAGCTTTTCGGCTTCGGCCTTGTTGAGCTCGTCACGTACCTTTTGTGTTTCTGCATGGGCATCGGCAAGTCTTTTACGGAATACATCGCCGACACTCACAAAACCATATTTCTGTCCAATGCTAACGAATGCCATTTCTAACTCCTTGAGTTGTTCTTCTGTGAGGTACTTTAAAGCTACATTCGTTATGGAAAATAATCAAGTAGGCCTATTGTTGGGCTTGGGGGGGGGGGGGCTGATGATTAGGAAAAAACGATGGAATTTGTGTCTTTGATACAATGTCGAAGGATTTTTCCGGAACAGACCTTTATATCGAGGATGAGGAATAATCTATATTACAAGTAATAAAGGAGCCCGTTATGACATATACATTTTTGAAGCTTGCTGAAGAAGTTCTTGAAGAAGCCAAAAAGCGCGAGAACATCCAAGCACTTTCCCATGTGGAAATATGGGAAAAAGCTGAAAAATATGGAATTCAAAACAAGTGTAGTTCCTCTGGTAAAACGCCTTGGCAATCCATCTGCGCTCAAATATATGTGGATATGAAGGATAACGCTAAAACTATTTTTGCAAAAATTGGTACGCGGCCTGTGCGTTTTGCTCTTAAGAAATATGTTGAAAATGGTGTAAAGATTACTGACATAGAACAAAAAATAAAACAGCCTAAGACAATATTTTCGGAACGGGATTTACATCCGCTTTTGACGAAGTTTGTTTATTCGAATTCGCATTTTCATTGTTATGCAAAGACTATTTATCATGAGACTTCAGCCAAACATAAGATTGGGCGAAATCATTGGTTGCATCCGGATTTGATGGCCGTCTATTTCCCGTTTGATTCGTATCAAACAGGAACACTAGATATAATTAAGTCTTTTTATGAGTCGAAAATGAAATTGTTCTCATTTGAGATGAAAAAAGAAATCACTAGCTCGACTCTTCGTGAGTATTATTTCCAAGCGGTTTCTAATTCTAGTTGGGCTAACGAAGGCTATTTGGTCGCTTTGAAATTTGATCAAGATGATGATTTTCATGAAGAAATGCAACGCCTTAACAATTCTTTCGGCATAGGCTTTATCCAACTCGACGCAACGAATGTGGAACAAAGTAGTGTTCTAATTCCTGCTAAAATCCATGAACAAATTGATTGGGATTCTCTTGATCGTCTTATTGAGGAAAATCCTGATGTCAAGAATTTCGTCGACTCCATTAATGGGGATGTTCTGCTTCAAAAGGTAAAGAATAAGAACGAATATGATGAAATCTTCGATAACTCCAAGATGGAAAAGTGGATTAAGGACAAGGGAATTGAATAGCGACTATTGTCTGACAAAAGTTAATTAGCTATATTTGTTAATAACAATTCCCACCGCGCCTCTTAACAATGCGTACCACGGTGGGACTTCGCATTTTTAGGCGTTGTCTTTGGTTTTGCGGTCGAAATTTTCGATTGCAAATTCTCTACCATGCTGGTGGAGTTTTCGGTATGGTGCGAATGTAAAATTGCTCGGCAAAAATGTACAACCCTCTTGACGATAGTTTTCCGATAGTCTATATTTAGTGTACGGATGAGCAAATGTGTTGCTCTATAAACAACAAAAGCCCCGCTGTTTTCAGCATGTCTGCGGGGAGGAGTTAAAAATGAAGAATGATGTGAAGAATGGTGGCGTCGGCATTTGGCTTGATGAAATTGTTCCTTGTCTCAAGGATACCGAAACTGGCGAAATCAAGGAAACGGTTGTATTTAAAATCGAAAGTCGTTCATTCCTGAAAAAATTCAACGAAAAGAACGGTTGGGGAATCAATTGGATTGAAATTCCCGATAATGTTGAGGTCTTTGCTTTAGCGCTAAAGGAAAATAACGAAATTCAGGGTCTTATCGGAGTAAAAAATGACAAGAATTCCGTGGCTGCATTTATCCATTGGGCTTGTACTGCTCCTCGTAATAATAAGCGATTGTGTGGATCGCAAAAATACATTGGGGTAGGAGGACATCTATTTGCTATTGCTGCTGATAAATCAATTCAGTGGGGATATCAAGGCGCAATTCACGGCTTTGCCCTTAACAGAGAGCTACTTAATCACTATATTGAAGTATTAGGAGCCATATTTTTAGGGGCTTTGCACGAATACCAATTTTTCGTGAACGAAAACGCGGCTAAACATCTTTTGGAGACTTACACCTATGAATGGAACTAAAGGGCCTGTCATTCTGGCGGAATCTATGGAGGCATATAGGGCCACTCCTGATCCGTACAAAGATGCTCCTTCAATGCATGTGAACTTGTTGGAGTTGTCTCGTTACGCAGAAAGAATTGGAAAGCCGATGTGCGAATTGACAAAGGAAGAAATAGATCAATTCCGTTTGTGATTTATCTCGTCATCCCTCTTTCTTGATTATATTTATCATATGGTTATGAATATGTTTGGGAAGATTGTTTTGACGGCTACAGTTGTAGCAACTTCTGCCTTTGCGGCGGGCAAGGTGGCTTGCGTTGGTAATAGCATCACGTACGGTTACGGGATTGAATCTTGGCCCGACCAGACGAGTTATCCGCATCATTTGCAGGGGATGCTTCGCGAAAATGCGCCGAGCGATACGGTCGAGAATTTTGGCGTGAGCGGGCTTACGGTTCGTAAGGACGATCAGGCTTCGTACTGGAAGGGTTACCGCTTTGCGCCGGCGATTGAATTTGCGGCGGATACGGTCATCATCGAGCTGGGTACGAATGATTCGAAATCGTACACGACCTGGAATACTCCGGCGCAGGATGCGGCGGTGGATTCTGCAATCACGGCGGATTTTGAAGCGCTGATTGATACGTTTCAGGTGAAGTCTAAACCGCACGTCTTTATTTGCTTGGCGCCTTACGTGAACAACGTCGAATGGAATATCCTCGATACGGCGGTCGTGAAGCGTGTGAACCCGGCGATTTTGCAGGCTGGGCTTGATAAGGGCGTGAACGTCATCGACTTGCATTCTCGTTTTAGCGCACTTGAAAATCCGAGCTGGTACTTGGACGATATGGTGCATCCGAGCGTCGAGGGCGCAAAGCACTTGGCCGAAATTGTGTATGCCCATTTGCAGATGGATACTTTGCATGTAACGCAGGACGGCTCAACGCTCAAGGCTCCGAAGGGCTTTGGTTACCAGTGGTACAAGGACGGAAAACTCCTCGAAGGCGAAACTCGTGAAACGCTTGAGGTCAAGGGTGAGGGCGAATATAAGGTCTCTGTGAAAGTGGACGAAAAGATGCTTTCGCGGATTGTGACTGCACCGTTGAAAGTTGAAAAGACGACCGCCTTGAAGCCGGGGGTTCGTGAAATGGCTCGCGAAAATTCGGCGGGAGCCGCGAACTTGGCAAAATCGGTGAGACGCTTTGACGCTCAAGGCCGTGCTCTGAATGCTCACGGACCGTCGCATCAAAAGGTCTATAGAAAACGCTAAAGCTGAAAAGGGAACGACCGGAGTCGTTCCCTGTATGTTTGAGAGATGGATCTGTTCTTATAGCATCGTTAGAGCTTGTTTTTGGTGTGGGGCTTTCATAGCTCAATCCGATGCTAGAGCAAACTTCCTTTTTCTATAAAGATAGATGTGTGTGACCTGAATGTCGAGGGAAAACAGGTGCTGCGGGAACAAAGCGTCCTCGGCAGACAACGATTTTCAGGCTGTTTTTGAGGCCTTTTTACCGAAAATCGGCTTTACAATATATTTTTAGAGTATGAAATCCTGTGCGGAAAAATTGCAGTCTGAAGAGCGTCTCGGTTCTATCCCTCCGAAGCGTATGTCGGTTTTTGATTTTGAAGATTACCGCGCCTATTTGCGGCACTATTTTGAGTGTGCGCAAGCCTTGAACCGTCGTTATTCGCTGCGGAGTTTCTCGGACAGGCTTGGATTTTCGTCCAAGGATTTTATTTCGCGCGTGATGAAGGGCGAAAAAAGCCTCACTCCGGCAAGCATTGCAAAGATTGTCGGTGGCTTGCAATTTGATGAAAACGAGGCTGCGTATTTCGAAGCGATGGTGCTGTTTTGCCAGGCGTCCAACGGCGATGAGCGTGAAAACTACAAGAAGCGCATGGAAGAAATCACGGCGACCTACCGCTTCACGCAGCAGATGCTTTTGACTCGTGCGTATCAGTATGAGGTTTATTCGCACTGGTACTATACCGCCATTCGTTCGCTTATCGGGATGCACGGCTTTGACGGCGACTACGATGCTCTTGGGGCGCGCCTGATGCCGCCGATTTCGGGCGAGCAGGTAAGGCAAGGGGTGGATTTGCTGGAACGCGTCGGGCTAATCAAGAAAGACGCCAAGGGAAACTGGATTTTGAACAATCCTGCGATTAGCACTGGCGACAAGGTCATCCAGCAGGCGTTTATCAATTATCACAAGGAATTTATTGATTTGGCGAAGGAGTCCGTTACCAATGTTCCTTCGACAGAAAGGAACGTGAGCAGTGTGACTCTTGGTATTTCGGAGGCTTCTTACAAGAAGATTGTCAAGTGCATCAATGAGTTCCGCAAAAAAATTTCTATGATTGCAAATGAGGACGAAGAGGGCGGACGAGTATTCCAGATGAATGTTCAAATATTCCCATTGTCCAAGTGAGGCAACGATGAAAAGGACTCGACTTGACAAATCGGCGGTTTTTGCGTGGATCGCATTGCAGGCTTTGTTTGCAATGGTCTTTTTTGTGGCCTGCTCCGACAACAAGGTGGCGGGCGGAAACAGTTCTGAAGTCGGTTCCCCGGAACTGATGGGTACGCTTGCATACGATGACGGAAGCGGAAATCCGTATTTTTTTAGGCGCGCTTCTTACGCTCGCGTTTACTGCGTCCCGGCGGATTTTGACCCAGCAAAAGAAGATAGCACATCGTACTACACGACGACTGCGGATTCGATGGGGCATTTTGCGTTTGGCAACTTGCCAAATGGCGTTTACAACTTGGAAGCGTTTTTTGAAAATTTGGATGGAGAATCTTTTGCCGCTCGTGAGTCGGGTCTGAGAATTGCGACGAAATCAGCGCAATCCGTTGATTTGGATTTGGATCAAAGTCACAATATCAAGGTTTATTTGCCTGAAACCAAGGACTCGGTGGCAAACATTTCTATTGTGGGGTCAACATACAAGTCGACCGCCAAAATTGCAGAAGATGAAATTGGAACTTATGCGACTTTTACCGGTGTGCCGGCCTCGTACTATGATTCGGTGCAAGTAAATACGTCGGATGTCTCTAATAGCATCAAGGCTGTTTATGTGGATGATGTATATGATGTTTCTACTTTTTATTATGATGAGTTGGTTCGTGTCTTGGAAATCCCGCTCAACACTTCGGTGACGGGCATTGACCTGCACGATACTATTGAAGGGTTCCCGCTGTATATTCGCTTGAGTGACTTGAATTCTGAAGACCGCAAGTCGCTTGTCAAGAATCTCAATTCGCTAAAAGTTTATCTAGAGCCTGCTTCGGATTGGACAACGTTCAAGGTCGTTTATGACAAGGACTCCGAGCCTATAGGGTTGTGGGTTCGTTTGGAAACGCTCTACCCGCAACGCGAAACGCAAAAGCTCGTTTTCGCATGGAACGAGGAAAACGCGGGGGTTTATGTCGCGAGTGGTGCTGGTACTCCCGAAAAAGCGCAGGCCTTGATGCGTGCTTCGAATCCGTTTACAATCTCGGATGGCTTTATCGCGGCGTGGAACTTTGACGAAACTGAATTCCCGGATTCGACTGTCACGACTTTTGGCGATAATCTGTTAAAGGGGCGCGTCACTGATGTCACGGTTGGCGATGGAATTATTGGCGGAGCATTTGTATTTAACGGAAAAACTTCCATTATTGAAATTCAGGAATCCGCAGACTATTGGGGCTTTGTGTTGAAGGATACGTCTTGCTTTACATCGTCGTTCTGGGTGAATGTAGAAGATACTTCGACATCTCGATTCATTTGGGGCAAGTCGGAATCGGAATACCACTTCAAGTATCAGGCTGGTGATAGCGATCGGTCGAGCTGGATGTTCAAGGAACTCGATGAATCGGATTTGGATCATTGGTACCAGGCGAGCATTGCGATTGCTCCGGAAACCGATTACAAGCAGTGGGTTCATTTTACGGTCGTCAAGTCGGGCGATTCGACGGCGATTTACAGGAATGGCAAGCTTGAAGAAACCTTGATTGGCCGTAACCATACGGATGATAAGCGAACGTCGGATGGCCCGTTTGTCATTGGCGCCCGCAAGCAGTCCAGCGGAAAGGTAGATCGTGTTTTCAAGGGTTCGCTTGATGAACTTTACTTTATGGATGAAGCGAAAAGTTCTGAATGGGCTAGGCTCATGTACCTGAACCAAAAGCCGACCGGCTACTGGCCGAAATAGGGATTCTCGACTTCCTTGTCATTCCGGCCTTAGTGCCGGAATCGCCTTACACGGTTCTAACTCAGCTTTTCCGTGAGTCTTGTATATCGTCTTGTGCTGCGGTTGTTGCGCACGGCTTGGTAGAAAGCTCCCGGTGCAGACAAAACCCAAACATGTCCTTTCGCACGTGTAATCGCGGTGTAGATGAGGTTCCTTTGCAGCATAATGCTGTGGCTCGAATCTAGCACGACGATGACAGCGGGGTATTCGCTACCTTGACTCTTGTGGATGGTGCAGGCGTAGGCGAGGATGAGTTCATCGGCTTCATCGGGCTCGTAATCCACGGTCTTGTCATCGTAAAAGACCGTGATCTTTTTTGTGTCTTTCCCGATTTTGTAGATGATGCCGACGTCTCCGTTGAACACGTTCTTGTCGTAGTTGTTGCGGATTTGCATCACTCGGTCGCCGGTACTCCAGTTGCCGCTTGCAATCTTGATGCGTTCCTTGCCGGGGTTCAATAGGTCTTGCAAGAAGTTGTTGAGCTCGTAAATGCCGAGCGGTCCTTTGCGCATTGGCGTGAGGAGCTGCATTTCTTGCGTGTCGACGTCGATTTTTTCCTTGATGCCGCGCGTGACGAGGCGGGCGATGATGTCTTTAGCTTCATCGGCCGACTCGTAAGGCAAAAAGTGGAAGTTTGTGCCTTCGATGGGCGAGGGGCTAATGCCCTGATTGATTTTAGATGCTTTGTCGGCGATGTCGTTGCCGCCGGCCTGGCGGAAAATGTGCTGAAGGCGGGTGCTCGGAATCTTGGGGCAACGCAACAAGTCGTTCAGCACATTGCCTGCTCCCACGCTTGGGAGCTGGTCGGCATCGCCCACGAGAACGATTCTCGCGTTGAGTGGCGTCGCTTCGAGGAGCGAGGCGGCAAGCCACGTATCGACCATACTGAATTCATCGACGATAAGCAAATTGCATTGGAGCTTGTTGTCGCCATCGCGGTGGAACTTGCCCGAAATCGGATCCACTTCGAGCAAGCGGTGGATTGTGCGGGCTTTTTCGCCACAGCATTCACCCATGCGCTTGGCGGCGCGCCCTGTCGGGGCTGTAAGGCTTACGCATTCTTCCATTTGGCGGGCGAGGTACAAAATTCCCTTGAGAATTGTCGTCTTACCTGTACCAGGGCCACCTGTGATGATGGAAATCTTTCTCGAAAGCGCCATCTGGATAGCGCGTTTCTGGATCGGGTCAAAGCTGAACTTGTGCTCGCGTTCCCACTGCGCCAGGGCGTCTTCGAAGCCTTCCGTTGAAAGCTCGTTGTAGCGCAAACGGAGCTTGATGTTGTCTGCGATGCGCTGCTCGGCTTTGAAGAGCGGCGGGAAATAGCAGTCGTCGCCTTCGCGCGTGATGCGCCCGCTTTCGCTTGCCTTTTCGAATTCGTCGAGGAGCGTGTTGATGGCGCCTTCGTCGTCCTGCATTAAACGCAAGTTGCGGAATGTGCGTTCCAGGAGTACGTTTTTCGGCAAAAATACGTGCCCATCGCTCACAGAGGCTTCTTGCAGCGTATAAAGCAGAGCCGCCTGGAAGCGTTCAGGGCTGTCTTTCGGGAATCCGACTTTCTGCGCGATTTCGTCGGCCTTCAAGAATCCGATGCCCCAGACTTCTTCGCAGAGCATGTAAGGGTTCTGCGTGATACGTTCGATGGTTGCTTGCCCGAACTTGTTCCAAAGGCGCTTGGCAACACTCCCGACGATTTCGTGCTTGTACAGGAACAGCATCGTTTCGCGGCTGTGTCTCGCTTCTTGCCAACGGGCGAGGAACAACTCCACCTTGCGGGCGGGGAACCCCTTGATTTTTACTTCACGGAACTTGTCCGGATCGTTGTCGAGAATGTCGGCGGTATCATCGCCAAAAGTTTCCACGATGCGTTCGGCAATCTTTTGCCCCACGCCCGGGAATTGACCGCTTGCCAAGTATTCAAGGATGTCGTTGTCTTCGGTGGCGAGGTATTCAAAAGAAGTCGCCTGGAACTGCTTCCCGTATTTCGGATGCGAACCCCAGTCGCCTTCTACAGAGATTGTTTCGCCGGGTTGCAAAGCGGGGAATGTTCCCGTGACGACAACGACTTTCTTGCTTTCGATATCGTTCAGGCGCATCACGGTAAAGCCATTTTGCTGGCTATGGAACGTGATGGATTTTATGCTGCCTTTTATGACCACAACAGTTGTCATGCCCGATTTAATCGGGCATCTCCTTTATGTGTTGTGGATGGTTCTAGCATTGATTGAATTTGCTGGCAGCGCTTGCTTACTGAGCTTTCGGGATCTTGTTTTCGTCAAGAGCGGAGTTCCAACGGTCGGCGTCATAGCCTTCCATCTGGGAGAGCGTCTTGCCGCGAACACAGAGGAAGAATCCGAGGATGGCGGCGTCGTGGAGTGCAATCACAAGAGCTGTCTTGTAGTCGAGACCAAAGCCGAGCGGAGCGCCCTTGAGGTTTTCCGGGCTCACCCAGAGGATGTAATCAGCCGTAATGAACGTCATGAACATGCACGGGATAAGCGCAATCCAGAAGTTCTTCTTTTTGCTGCGGAGGTAAACGGTAGCGACGCAGAGGCTGCAAACGGCCATGAGCTGGTTGCTCCAGCTGAAGTAGTTCCATAAGATATTGAAACCTTCGGGATTCATGTTGCTCCAGAAGATGATCACAGCGCAAAGGGCGAACATCGGAACCGTGAGGAGAAGGCGGTTCTTGACAGAAGTCTGTTCAAGTCCGGTGAGTTCTGCAACGGTGAGGCGGAGGCTGCGGAGACTGGTGTCGCCGCTCGTGATGGCAAGGATGATCACGCCCACAACCACGAGAATCGAAATCGGAGCCCAGGGAATCACGGTCGAAACGAGAATGCTCAAGACCTTCACGCCCGATGCACCTGTCAAAAGTTCCGGCATCTGGTGGTAAATGAACATACCGCCTGCAGCCCAGATCATACCAATCAAGCCTTCGATAATCATCATTCCGTAGAACGTCTGGCGACCGGTCTTTTCGGTCACTTCGGTACGGGCAACGAGCGGGCTCTGCGTGCTGTGGAAGCCACTGATGATGCCGCAGGCAATCGTCACGAAGAGCATCGGGATGATCGGCTGGCCTGCCGGATGCTTGTGGAAGTTGCTCATGATGTCGTTGACGCAGAATTCATCGAGAACGTTCAAGTTCGGGACGATGCCCACGAAAATGGCGAGAGAGGCGAGAATCAAAAGGGCGCCGAAAATCGGGTAGATGCGACCGATAATCTTGTCAATCGGGAAGAAGGTGCTAACGAAGTAGTAGGCAAAAATGCAAACGACGGCAATCCAGAACAGCGTCGGCGAAACGTGGCTGCCGACGAGAATCGGGGTGTTCACGAGAGCTGCCGGAGTCGTGGTGAACACGGCGCCAACGAGAATGAGGGCCACGGAAATGAGCGTCATCACGAGCTTTGCCGGCCCCTTGCCCAAGAACTTGCGGGAGAGTGCCGGAACGTTGTAGCCGTTGTTGCGCATGCTGATCATGCCGCTGAAGTAGTCATGTACCGCACCGCCGAGGACGTTACCGAGCGGGAGCAAAATGAACACAATCGCGCCGAACTTGATGCCGAGAATCACGCCGATCACAGGTCCGATACCGGCAATGTTCAATAGCTGGATGAGGACGTTTTTCCAGTGCGCCATCGGGACTCGGTCCACGCCATCCGGGTTTGCGAGAGCCGGAGTCTTGCGGTCATCCGGTCCGAAAACGCGTTCAACGAACTTGCCATAAGTGAAGTATCCCAGAATGAGGATTGCAACACCGATTAGGAATGTGATCATTTTTTGTGCCTTCTTTAGTTTTTAATTAAAACTGAACTATCGCATTGATGGATACGGCTATGTAGGTTTGCCAAAGATAGCTGTTGAAATCCTGGGTGCCTGTCGCTTTTGTGTTAGCGGCCTTGAACCAGTTTTCGTAAATGCGCAACGAGGGGCAGAGTCCAAAATGCTCTGTTATGAAATACTTCATGTTGGTGACCAGGGCTATGCCGGAACCCATCACCTCGGCATCGGAATAATCCTTGCCATCAAAGGCGCTTTTGTTGGTCTTTATGCTTGTAAATGAATAGCCAAGACCGACACCGACCTGGAAAACGTCGGGGTAAAAGAAGTTGTAGGTGAATTCCGCCCCAAAACGCCAATAGCGCATTTTCTGTTCATTGAGGTTTTCGGGGTAGTCGTTGCCGATCGTTCCTGTTATGGACCAGTATTGGAACGATCCTGCGAGTGTGAATTCACGGATGTTCACACCGATATTGTAATCGGGGGAAACGAGAACCTTTGTGATCGGGAAGCTGATGGTGTGTTCGGGGACTTTGTCGGTCTTGATTTTTGCCGTATGGTCAAAAAAGTCTCCGCGGTTTGCGATGACGCTAAAACCGATGCTTGCAAAATAGGTTCGGGGCCACTGGTAATTATCCCAATCTTCGACTTCTGCGAATATGGTCGAACACAAGAATACCATCAACAATAAAATTTTTTTCATGTTATAATCCTCCAAAAAACACGACGCCCCTAAAATAGAATTTTAAGGGCGCCTTGGTGTATACCGCGATGTGTTAGGAGGCTTTATTCAGCGTATTTGAACATGGCGTCGATGCACTTCTTGGCCTTGACGCGCACGCCTTCGTCGAGCGAGATGTGTTCTGCCTTTTCGGGGTGGCGGAGTGCTTCCAAGATGTTTTCGAGCGAGTTCGACTTCATGTACTTGCACATGCAGCAGCTACCGATAAAGTTCATGTCCGGATGTTCATAATGCATACGGGCATTGAGGCCGCATTCCGTGAGGAGCAAGATGCAGCTGTCTTTGGGCTGCTGGTTGATGTAGCTCACCATCTGGCCGGTACTTCCGACGTAGTCACTGAGCATAGCAACGGACGGATTGCATTCCGGGTGGCTGATCACCTTGAGATTCGGGTTTTGGCTACGGAAGAACTGGATCAAATCCGGGTCGTAGTTTTCGTGGACGTAGCAGCAGCCGTTATAGAGCTTGATATCCTTCTTGACGCCGCGACGCTTCATCTCGTCGATGATGTTCTGGCCCATGAGGGCATCCGGCACAAAGAAAATCTTGTCGGACGGAATCGTTTCGACGATGTGCATCACGTTACCGCTAGTCACGCAGACGTCGCAGGCGGCCTTCACGTCGGCAGTCGTGTTGATGTAGCAAACGAACGTGTAGTCCGGATTCTGCTTGCGGAGTTCTTCGACGTCCTTGCCGGTAATGGAGTCGGCGAGGCTGCAACCCGTGAGCGGGCCCGGAATGATCACGTCCTTCTGCGGGTTCAAAATCTTGGCGGTTTCGCCCATGAAACGCACGGCGGAGAAGAGGATCGTCTTTTGCTGGACGGTTGTTGCGTCTTTGCTGAGCTTGAAGCTATCGCCCGTGAAGTCGGCAACGCCCAAAAGAATTTCAGGAGCGCAGTAGCTGTGGGCGAGGATAACGGTATCCTGCTGCTTTTTGAGCTCGTTGATTTCGTTGATGAGCGGGAGCATCTTTTCCACCTTTTCCATGGTGTAGGTGCAAAGGGCTGCGCCCGGCTTGACGGACTTGAGACGATTGTAAAGTTCTTCTGCGATTCCGTGAAATGTAATTTCCTAGATGAAAGATAGTAATTTTAGTAGGAAGTAGGATGTAGGAAGGGTTTATAATCGCGGCTTTGCCGCCTAACTATTCCTGTTTACTGTCTACTGCGCCACAGGCGCTAATACCCGGCCCATTCGGCGCTGATGGAGGGACTTGCCTTGCGGATGTTTGTTTCTTCAGCGGTTTCTTCCTTGCGGGCGATGTCGCCGTTTGCAATCCTTTCCTTGATTTCGTCGAAAGTCTTGGGTGGTACGGAATCGGGGGAATTGTCGCCGAGAACCTTGCAGGGGGCGGCTTCGGATTCCTTGGCCTTGTCCTTGACGGGAGTGTATTCGCGCAGTGCCGGGACGGTGTAGAATCGGTCTTCTTCGGGGCACCAGGCGGTGAGCGCCTTGCCGTAGACGCAACCGGAATCGAGCCCGATAAATCCGGGGATGTTCACAAAGCCGTTCTTGGCCCAATGTCCAAAGACGACAGTCTTGTCCCACTTGACCTGTTCGTACCACGGTTTGTCATTCCAGTTTCGGATCGAAAGGATCACTTCGGGGCACATCTCTTCGAGACGGGTCTTTCCCGGTTCGAGCCCGGCGTGTACAAGCAAGGCGTGCGGCGTATCGCGCCAGAGCGGCCAGGTCATAACGGTATCGCGGATATAAATCCATTCGTCAAGCGAAAGTGCCTTGAAACGCTTCTTTTGCTTTTCGGTCCAGTTACTTTGGGGCGTTTCCATCATACGGATGAGGTGTTCCTCGTGGTTTCCGCGGACAGTCAAGATGCCGACTTCTTCGACGATGCGCATGGCACGCATCATGTCAGGACCTTTGTTGATGATGTCGCCGGTCTGGTAGATGGTGTCGTTACCGCGGACGAATCCAAACTTGTCGAGCATCGCGGCAAGTTCGTCTGCGCAACCGTGAACATCACCGATGTATAAAGTACGTTTCATTTTTAGTAGACAGTAGGAAGTGCGGCGAAACCGCTACAAGTGAACAGCCTGTCGCAATTTGTTGAGTTCGTTGGGCGTGAGTTCGCGGTACTCGCCTGCGGGCAAGTCGCCGAGCTGAATCTGGCAGTAGCTTACGCGCTTGAGGTCGCGGATTTCGTAACCGACGGCTCGCATCATGCGGCGGATTTCGCGGTTCTTGCCTTCGATAAGCACTAGTTCTGCAAAACCGTTTTCGAGGTACACGTCCGTTGCAAAAGCGATTTCTTCTTCGGCATTCGGGTCTTCGGGGTCGCGGATGTCGACGCCTTCGACGAGGCGCTGGGCTGCCGATTCACTGAGCGGGCGCGTAGTCCATACATAATAGCTGCGCGGCACTTCAAAACTCGGATGCGTGAGGCGGTAAAGCAATTCGCCATCGTCGGTGAACAGCAAAAGACCGCGGCTCTGCAAGTCGAGTCGACCGACGTATTTGAACGTCTGGTATCCCGGCGGCAGGTAGTCGTAAACGGTACGACGGCCTTGCGGATCGTCCTTGGTGCAGACGCAGCCGGCGGGTTTGTGGAACATGATGACCTTGCTTTTTTTGTTCGTCGGGAGCTTCAGTAGCTTGCCATCGACGGAAACCTGGTCCTTTGTTTCGTCCACTTGATGACCGAGGTCAGAGATTGTTTCGCCGTTCACTTGGACGCGACCGTCGGCGACGAGTTCGTCTGCGGCGCGGCGGCTTGCGAAACCACTGAGAGAAATGTACTTGTTTATACGCATTTTTTCATTCCCGTCTTTTATTTGTCATTCCCGGCTGTGCTTGTGTTATTCCCTACTGTGCCGTTGTCATCCCCGACTTGTTCGGGGATCACCTTTTCCGAGGTGCTTTCATTTTTCTTTAGGAATGCCGGGCGCTTTTTCGGCTTTTGTTCCGGTTCCGCTTCGGGCGGGTAGAGCAAACCGAAACGGAGCCCTGCTGTACTGATCTTGAACGTTTCGACGCGGAGCTTTTCAAGAAGCGAGCGGAGCCAGAAGAGTCCGCAAATGATGACTTCGTGGCGACCGTTTTCAAGCCCCGGGAGCATTGCGCGAAGTTCCTTCGAAAGGTTCGTGATGCGCGTGGTGACCGCTTCAAGGTCCGAAAGGCTCAATTCAAGTCCTTCGATGGCTTTGTAATCGAAGGTTTGGCTGTTCAAGAATACCATGGCAAGTGCCGTGCCTGTACCACCGATGAGGTAGACGGGCTTCTTGGTCATGCCCTTGAACGAAAGATCCTTGAACGTTTCCTTGATGAACTTCTTGTATTCCGGACCGGGAATCGGGCCCATCGCCTTGAACATCTTGAGGGCGCCAACGGGAATCGAGAATGTCGTTTCTCCGTTGCTGAGTTCTGTGGAACCGCCACCGATATCAATCGTGACGTTTCCGTCGCCGTGCCATTCTTTGATGGAACGGTAGGTGAGCTTGCCTTCTTCTTCGCCGGTGATGACGCGCGGCTTGACCCAGACTGCTTTTTCCACAGCTTCGATCACTTCGTCCGGATTTGTGGCCTTGCGCATGGCTTCGGTCATGGCAACTGCCTTGAGGTCTGCGCCGAGGGCGTGCAGGTCCATACGGAACTTGGTCATGATGTTGACGAGTTCCTGGATGCGTTCGGGCGTAATCTTCCCGTGTTCGTAAATGTCTTCACCGAGGCGGCAGACTTCGACCTTCTGGAGCTTGGGCACAAGAATCTTGCGCGCATTTTCATCGTCTTCGAACGCTGCGATCAACAGAATGCAGCTATGACTTCCGATGTCGATTGTTGCCTGGAGTTTATTTTCCACTTTCGGCCTCGTCCTTTTTTTCTGGCTGATTCATCTTCTTCAGCATAATGTTCTTCATCTTTTCGGCGAGGGCGCCTGGATTTGTGAGGAACTGCTTGGCGTGAGCGATGGCTTCTTCGACGACGGATTCCGGGTACTTGGAACTCCATGCGGCAACGATGTCGCCGGTCGTGCTGCCGAGCGGTTTCTTTTCGCGGATTTCCTGACCCATTTTGAGAGCGAGCAAAAGTCCGAGTTCGAATGCTTTCGGTTCTGCTTCGGCTTCGATCATCTTTTCGATGCGGGCGATGCGTTCTTCAAAGGGAATGTTCTGCGAATTGGTCAAATCATTTTCTGAAATCATGCCAACAAAAATAGTAAACGGAGGGCGGAGCGCCAAAGGATATTATTGTTACAAAGGGTTTTGCTTGAATAGATTTAAAAAGAACTTTATGCGGGCGGGGCCCCAGCTCGGAGATTTTTAAACCCATCCTGGCGCAAGCGCCAACCTTACGGCTCAGCAATGGGTCTGCAAGCAGCCCCGCTGCGTTCGCCTTTTAAGGTTGTGGCCGACGCTTTTGTCTTCTGACATTGAGGTGTTATCTAAATGAGAGCTTTTGGCTCGCTTTTGTTGTCGAGATGCTTGTAATTGTTGTTATGGAAATTTTTTTGATAGACGAAGTAGTAAACGTGGGGCGTGGCGCCAATATAAAAAAAGACCCGCAGAGGTCTGCGGGTCGAAATCGTTGGGTCAAAAAGAAGATTACTTCTTGGCGGCCGGCTTCTTAGCGGCAGCGGGCTTCTTAGCAGCGGCCGGCTTCTTGGCGGCAGCGGGCTTCTTAGCAGCAGCGGGCTTCTTAGCAGCGGCCGGCTTCTTAGCAGCAGCGGGCTTCTTAGCAGCAGCGGGCTTCTTAGCAGCGGCCGGCTTCTTAGCAGCAGCGGGCTTCTTAGCAGCGGCCGGCTTCTTAGCAGCAGCGGGCTTCTTGGCAGCGGCCGGCTTCTTAGCAGCGGCCGGCTTCTTGGCGGCAGCGGGCTTCTTAGCGGCAGCAGGTTTCTTAGCGGCAGCCGGCTTCTTAGCAGCGGGCTTCTTTGCAGTTTTTGTTTCAGCCATTTTTTTTCTTCCTTTTTTGTTATTTATTTGTTGATATCAGAAAAATAACTTCTTTTTCACAAATAATCAACACTTATTTTATAAAAATTCAATTTTTTTTGAAAAAAATTTAGTATCCAGAGCCGCAACAAAAATGCTTTACTGAATGATATGTTGAATAAAATAAAAATCGATCTCGTGTGAGACCGATTTCATAGAAATAAGTATTGTTATTTTGTACTAAATTTCGGTTTTGCTGTTGCTGAATTACATTCTTGCGTTAACACTTTCGATGTATTTCTTAACTCCTTGAACACCAACGGAATACATATCTACGAATTTTGTGGCAAAAGGCGGAATCTTGTTCGGATGCATACCGAGAGCGTCGTGCATCACGAGAACATGACCGTCTGTGAACTTGCCGCCGCCAATGCCGATTGTCGGTGCGGAGACTTCTTTTGTGATTTTTGCACCAAGTTCTTCGGGAATGTGCTCGAGAACCATTTCGAAGCATCCGAGGCTGTCGACGAACTTTGCAGCTTCTTCAATGGCGCGAGCTTCTTCTTCGGTTTTGCCTTTCTGCTTGAAGTTTTCTGCAGTCTGCGGTAAAAGTCCGAGGTGGGCGCAAACGGGAATGTCCTTGCTGCGCAAAAATTCGATGACGCCTTCGGGGGTGCCTTCGAGTTTGATGCTGGAACAGCCCACATCCAAAAAGCGGCGGGCGTTGTCGTAAGCGGTTTGCGGATCCTTGTCGCTCATGTAGGGCATGTCGCCGATGACGTGCGTGTTTGGGGCGCCGCGGCAAACGGCTGCAGCGAAGATGAGCATCTCGGTCATGCCGATTTCACGCGTGCTCTTGTAACCGAGCATAGTGTTCGCGAGGCTATCGCCCACGAGAATCTGGTCGATTCCGGCGGCTTCTGCGATTTTTGCAAAGGCGAAGTCGTAAGCGGTGATCATGGAAATCATTTCGTTCTTGGATTTTTTCGCCTTGATATCTTCTGGAGTTAACATGATGACCTCTTCACATTTTTACATTTTCCGAAAATATAAAAAATGTGTTTGATTATGGCTTGCTTGCATAAATGCTCTTTTTGAATTGTAAAAGTACTTCATGCGGGCGGGGCCCCAGCTCGGAGTTGCGAAGGCCGCACGGGCCCCTCCCTGCACCCTCCCCATCCTTGGCCGACGCTTTTATTCTCTTGCCGTAATTTTATTATTGACTTGAATTAGTAATATCTCGCTATGGGATATATTTATTTAATGATGGCCAAACAGTTTTCTTGTTTCGTTCAGGAATTTTATGGAATGGATTTCTTTCAAGAAACCGATGTGGTGGCGCAGGTAGGTGAGGAGCGCGTTCTCGGTGAATTCGGGGTGCTCGATTTTGTCGCCATTGCGGAGAGCCCAAAGCCCCTGTAGCGTTTCTGATCGTGCGCGGGGGGTATCTACGCCGAGGCAAGCCTGGCATACGAATCCGCCTGTTTCGGGGAAAAAGTCTGCGGCGGGCTTGTCGAGAGTGTTGCCGCAGCGGCTACAAGTGGTGAGGTCGAGATTGTACCCCCACATGTCGCAAGTGTCCAGGAGCCATTGCGCGAAAATACGCGACTTGTCAGGATCATTCTGTGTTGACGAGTGCGCGTTACCTTCTGGAACCGGCGAATCTTGCGGTGAAACGGAATCGAATTCGCTGATTGCTTGCTCAAACCGCTCAAATTCTTCTTGCAGGGGGACGCCTTGCGGCGCGTAACGCAGAATCATTTCTGTCATGACTTGCGCTTTCGCGAGACTGAGCAAATCGTTGCGCAAATCCTTGCGCCAGTCCAAAAGCGTCGCTTCCTTGATGAACTGCAGTTCGGTATTCGGATTTTGCCGAAAGACGACTTCGCTCAACGCGAGCGGATCCAAAGCACCCCGGAACGGAGATTCCTTTTTCTTACCGCCCTTGACGATGAACGAAACAATCCCGCTTTCTTCCGTAAGCGCCTTGACGATAAAGCTAGAGTCGCTGTACGGAAAACGGTGCAGAACAATGGCGCGAGTTTTGATCACTATTTTGCCGGGAACGGAGGCCAGCCCATTTCCTGTCCGCCGACGACGTGCAGGTGGATGTGGAACACGGTCTGACCGGCATCAGCCTTGCAGTTGAACACAAAGCGAGCGCCGCCTTCTTCGAGGCCGAGGTCTTTCGCGATGAGCTGTGCGCGGTAGAGCATCTTGCCCACGAGTTCGCAATCTTCCGGCTTCATGTCCATGATGGTTGCGATGTGGCGCTTCGGCACGACCAAGAAGTGTACCGGAGCCTGCGGGGCGATGTCGTAGAAGGCGAATACATCGTCGTCTTCGTAAATTTTCTTGGAAGGGATTTCACCCTTGATGATTTTGCAGAAAAGGCAATTTTCACTCATAGTATTATAATAGTAGTAAAAGGAGGTTAGGTGTTTTCGGGTTTGTCTAAGGAATAAAGCGTTTTTTCGTTTTCGATGATGAAGTTCATCGATTTAATGTAGAGTAAGCAAATTGGGAACAGCAGCAATAAATTGATGAGTCTGCATACGAAAAATTCGCTGAGTATAGACGGAACCAACAAGATGATCGACAATATGAGAATCCACTTGAGAATCCCGGGCTTTGGTGCCACAAAGTTGGCTTTGTTCGATTTGAGGACGCTTTCTTGGTGGGCGAGGATGTCCTTAAAGATGAAGTAATCGAAGATTCCGCATACCCACGGGATCAACGTCAAAATGATGGCCACGATGGGTGAGAATTTCGTTGGAGCGAATTTGCGCAATGTCTTGATGCTGACATACATCCATTTGCAGAATTTGAATATCGAAATAAACATTACTATTCCGAATATTAGGAGCAGGAACGTATAGGATAGGAATGCGATTGCTGATGAGAATTCCATTGGAGGTACAGCATCGGCGCTTGTTAAATTCATATAGGGTTTAAAAATGACGATTATATATTCAGAGAAAATCCCTATGATTAAAGCGAAAATGATGAGAATCTTTAGCCAGACGATGGCGCTTTTGCCGCGCAGAACGTTCTCCGGTTCTTCTTGTGTGGATATTTCTTCTTCATTCATAATAAACCTCAATGAGCTAATATAGAAATACTTTTTTCAAAGCTCGTATAATTTTCGTATCTTTATACCGTGATGTCTTTTATGCGTAAAATAATGGCGGCGGCTTTTGCACGGGTGGCTTACTCAGTGCTTAAACTCGCAGGCTGGAAGCGGAAAACCGTTCTTGCCAATGCAAAACATGTGGCCGACGCAGTTCCGTTAGACGCAGTCTCGTACGACACGCTCTTAAAAAACTTGACGCGCCATGTGAGCGAACTCTTGTTTTGCTTTGGAACTTTCAAGAAGCTGCCGCACGATTTTACCGCTTACCCGTGTTGCGTGGACGGTTGGAATTTTGATATTGCAGAGGGTTCCGCGCCGGTGCTTGAAAAAATGCGCAAAGGCGGAATCTTCTTGACGGCGCATTACGGCAATTACGAAGCGATGGGGCCGTGGCTTTGCTGCCTTGGAATCCCGCTTGTCGCAAGCTACATTCCCGTAAAGCCCAAGTGGCTCAACAACATTCTTGAACGCAAAATCCGTGCGGTTGATGGCCGGAGCTATTCCGTAGACGCTCGGACGCCGCGTGATTTTTTGCGCATCTTGAACGACGGCAATCTTTTTTGCTTGCTTGCCGATCAGGATTCTCGCATCCCGAGCGCACTTTCGGGATCGCTCTTGGGGCAACCGGCGAATGTGAATCCGCTGCCGGACTTTTTGCTCAAGCATCGTCCGCAAACTCCAGTGTTTATCTGCTGGATGGAAGAACGCGACGCATCTTCGAATGGTGCTTCTTCGAAAACGGTTCGCGTACTCCACGCCATCGAGGTGACTGGCGTGCAGTCCAAAATCGCGGTTACGGCGGAATCGAGCGTGGTCAACAATCAGTTCAACAGTTGGCTCGAACAGCGCATCCGTGAAAATCCAAATCTCTGGTACAGCTTTACGCACCGCCGATTCTACAGCCGGTCGCCAGAAATTTATGGAGGGTAATATGCCCTTTGTTCCGCACAAAAAGAAACCGTTACTTGCACGAATCTTGGAATGGCTGAACGAGCCTGAGGATTGGCCTGTCTGGGTGCAATTCTTCTTGTTGCCGCGTCCGCTTGGCCGCGAAAACTTCTTTGCGGTGCGCGTGGTTCTGCTTGTTGCGATGGCGTTCTTTACATTGCAGGCTTTCGCCGGCGGGTATGAATCCTGGATCGCTCAGTTCCTGCACAACTTGAACTTGCCGGTTCACGAAACAGGACATATCGTCTTTAGAATTTTCGGGAGCGAAGTGATAACATCGCTGGGCGGCTCGCTGTTCCAGACCATCATGCCGCTCGTGTTCTGCTTGGCGCTTTGGATTAAGCCCCGCGACTTGTTCGGTGCGTCGATTGCGCTTTGGTGGGCGTTCGAAAACCTGATTGACGTGGCGCCTTACATCGAAGATGCACTCCCGATGAAGCTCATGCTTATCAGCGGCGGTACGGGCGCCGAAGCCCCTTACGGGTTCCATGACTGGAACTTTATCCTCTCCGAAACCGGCCTCCTCCTAAAGTGCGACACCATCGCCTCGACTGTCTATGCGGTGGGTTATATTGGCATGGCGCTTTGCGTCGTGTGGGGCGCCTGGAGTTTGCTCTATTATTTCGTCTATCAGCGGCAAAATGGCGGACTTTTGGATTAACTCCAAATGATAAAATTGCAATTTCTCCTAAATTAAGATATATTATAAAAACCTACTAAAATAGCGTTTTGAGGGGCTCGAGGTTATTATGAACACATCTCGACATACAAAAATTAGGAGCATTGCGGTGCTTGTCGTTGCGGCTTTGGTGCTTGAACTGACGACGGCTGTGCAATATATTTCTACGCGTCAAGCCATTACTGCACAAATTAAGGAAATGGCAAAACAAGACCTTGCTTCCGCAAACCGGACTTTCGAAGTCAAGGAAATTGTCGAGACTGCCATTGCGGCCGTATTGCCCGAGGTTGAACGTCTTGTCAATACGCAGCAAGAAGATTCCCTGCATAAAGTTTTGCAGCATGTTGTGACGAACCATCCTGAAATTGTTGGCGTCGATTTCGCCTATCGTGTGGGTGATGACGGCCGTCGCAATGGGTATTTTACCTTTATGGACGATGCTACCAGCGGCATAAAGGACACCGTTATTGGGTTTGACTATACGGAACGCACCTGGTATCGGGAAGGTCTGCATGGCAATGGTTCTTGGAGTGAACCGTATATGAGCCGCTATTACGTGGCGCTGATGTCTACATTCTCGCGGCCTGTTCACGATGCTCAAGGACGTGTCGTTGCCGTTATTGGAGCCGATGTCCCGATGCGCGAACTCTCTTCGATGGCTGTGCAACTCTACGATAACCAGCAACGATCGCTCATTCCGGTCATCATTCTTCAGTTGATAGGACTATTTGTGCTTGGTTTCATTATGTACCGAAGCATTATCAGCGTCCGTAAGTTGAGCAAAGTCAGTGCAGAAAAGGATTTGATGAACAGGGAACTGGGTATTGCGAATGCAATCCAGACTGCCATGTTGCCGCCTCCGATGCCCGCTAATGAATTTGTGGATATTGTCGGTAGCCAGGTTCCTGCAAAACAGGTCGGTGGTGACTTTTATGACTACTTTATCCGTGATGGAAAGCTATTCTTCAACATCGGTGATGTCTGCGGCAAGGGAATCCCGGCGGCACTTGTCATGTCGATGACCCAGGCTGTGTTCCGCACGATTGCGACCAAGATTGATGACCCGTCTCAAATTGTAATGGGGATGAATACTATGGCGAGCCGCGGAAACACCACAGGAATGTTTGCGACGCTCTTTGTCGGTGTGCTGGACTTGTCCACCGGGCTGTTACGTTACAGTAATGCGGGACACGATAGGCCGATTATCGTTATGGATGGTAAAATTCGCCATATCGAAGCAGATTCGAACCTTCCGATCGGGATTGATGAAGAAAAAACGTATAAAGACCAAGAAACGACCATTGCCCCTGGCGACATGGTGCTGCTTTATACAGACGGCTTGACTGAGGCGATGAATGGAGAAAAGGAACTCTTCGGCTTGGATAGGATTGTCAATACGATTTGCGATGGAAATGGGAATGCCCTTGCGTTTGACGGACCGAAGCATTTATTGGATACGATGTCACAGGCCGTGTCTAGATTTGTGAATGGCGCCGAATAAAGCGATGACCTCACGATGCTCGTGATAAAGTATAAAGGGTAGGGGTGGGATAATTTTTTTATAATTCCAAAAAAAGGAGTGCCTATGCGTAAAAATCTCGGAGTGAAAACCTATCTGTACCCGCAGCCGACTTTGGTCATTGCCACTTATAACGAAGATGGCTCGACGAACGCCATGGTGGCGGCCTGGGGGTCTATCAGCGACAACAACCAGATTGCGATTTATGTGGCCAAAACCCACAAGACCATCCCGAACATTCTTGCCCGCAAGGCTTTCACCGTGAGTATGGCGACGGAAGACTACATCAAGGCTATCGACTACTTGGGCATTACCAGTGGTAACAGGGTGGCAGACAAGTTTGTGAAGGCTGGCTTTACGTCTATCAAGAGCGAAAATGTGGATGCCCCGCTCGTTGCTGAATTGCCGCTTGCGCTCGAATGCAAGCTCGTGAGCTATGACGAAGATTCCGAACTCTTGCTCGGCGAAATTGTGAACGCCACCGCCGATGAAACCGTACTCGATCAAGACGGCAAGCTCTCCGTCGAAAAGCTTGCTCCGATTTGCTACGATTCCGCAGGTCACGGCTACTACGTGATGGAACGACGCGTGGGCAATGCCTTCAGCGACGGAAAGAGCATCTAGGAATAATTAAATCCCCAGCGTATCCACCCAGTCGACGTCTGCCGTCACGGTAAGCGTCTGCAATCCGCAGGCTGCTGCTGCGGCAGTGTTGACGGGGCTGTCGTCAATGAAAATTGTTTCGGCGGGGGAGGCTCCGAGTTCGCGGATGGCGGTCTTGAAAATCTCGGGGTCGGGCTTTTGCAAATGGAGTTCCTGGCTCAAGAAAATCCTGTCGAAAAAGTCCTCGAGGCGGTTGCCGTTTGCGTTGAACCAGTTTTGGCAACTGCACTCCCAATGCAGTTCATTCGTGTTGCTCAAAAGCGAAACGCTTGCGACTCCTTCTGTTTTGCGTAAGCGACGGAGCGCTTGTAATTTGCGTTCAGCGACGCCCAGGCAAATGGAATTCCAGGCTTTTTCGATGTCTTGCGGCGTTGTTTTCGCGCGGTCCGCGACTTGCTGGCAGAATTCTGCGGTTGTCACGAATCCAAGCTGGTAATCTTCCATCAGCTTGTAAACGGAAGCCCCCGGCTCAAGTTCTGCAGGCGGCAAGCCGTGTGCGACAAAGCTTTCGTAAGCGTTTTTCATACGGATGTCCAAAAGGACTCCGCCTAGGTCGAAGATGTAGTTCTTGAGCATAGGTGCAAAGATAGAAAATAGGGCTACGCCTGCTTTCCCTTCAACTCAGTTTGCGAAATGGTCGCGGCGACGGTCGAAACGCCTCCGATAAAGGCGGCGATAAATGCTCCGCAGAACAGGTAAAGCGGTAACGAGTAAACGGCACCGTTTGCGATGGCGAGATACTTCATCTGGTAGGTTTCGTTACGGCTGTCTTTGGCGGAAATTCGCCAGCGTTCAAAGGTGTAATCCATGAACCCGCTGCCGAAATAGTAGGCGTTGATGATGAAAATCAAGACGAGCGAAACGATGCTCCCGGCAACGGGGACAAAGTTCAAAAGCAGGCAAAGTGCGGTCAAGATGAGTTGCTTTGCCGTGTTGCTGATGGCGATGATGACTGCGCGCCAGACATCCTTGAGTGTTTGCTTTAAGTCAAACGGAAATTCTTTTCCGGTGAGGATTGTTTCTGTTTTTTCAGAAAGGAACGTGTAGATGGGCGACATCAAAACGTTGACGATTGTTCCGCCGATGAAAACGAACAGCGCAAAGAAAACGATGGGGATGATGATCTTGATACCGATCATCGCGGCGTGAATCCAGCCGTTCATGCTGTCGACGCTGCGCTCAATGATGCCGTTGATCCAGTCGCTTACGCCAACGCCAGAAAAAATGAATGCAATGACTACGATGATGTTCAAGAGAACTGGAATCAGCAAATATTTGCCGAGGTGATTCGCAAAGATCAGGCGAATCGCCTTCGGGTAAGATGCAAGCCCTGCTTGTAGTTGTTGCGGTATGGTCATTTTTTACAAGCTAGTACAGGTACCATTCCCATTTGAGGGTGCATTTGGTGTTTCTGGAGTCTGTGTCATATTGGACATCGTTATTTTTTAAGTAACCGATACCATCAAAAATATACCAATAGTTTGATGAATAGTTATCGTTGTCCAAAACATCGACATCAATGATTTTGGGGTATATGCGGATTTTTTCCGTGTTTGCGGGTACTGTAGTTGTATAGTCGATTCGTCCGCTCCATAAACCGGTGTCTTGCTTTTTTAACAGAACTCCTGTTTCTTTGGTGTTTTTTTGGCCGTTAAAGTCTACAAATTCGATGTTGAAACTGATGCTTGGATCGGCGTCGTTGTAGGTGTTTATGCCCAAAACATTGTCCCAATCTGGTGTCTCTTGCTTGAAATATGTCAGCGTGAGCTTAAAATTTTTGCTTTGGGTGAGGTATGATTTTTGTGTATTGGAGGATGTTTTTGATGAACTGGAGTAATGATAGTTTGTGGTGCTGGATGAAGAATATTTCCTCGAAGAACTAGAATATTTGTAGCTAGAAGAACTCTTTGCAGAAGAATTCCTTTCTGTGTTGCACTGGTAGCCGTAATTTGCGCAGCACCAGCCGGATTCAGTGCTTGTTCCGTTATAGCAGGCGTCTCTCTGTCGTTGTTCTGTTTCTTGCTGCTCTTTTTCGCTGATGTTTTCCATCACAGAAGAGGTTGGGCTTTCATCGGCGCAAGCAAAGAAAAATAGAGAAGCGAAAAGAATTGAATTAAGTTTTATGGACATTTATCTCTCCGTTAGAACAGTGCTTCGAGCTTTAGACGCCAGCTGTCGCCATAAATGTATGCTTTGTGGAAGCTTTCGTTGTAAATACAGAAACTTCCTATATACCATTGGAATTCAAGAGCAAAGTGACGGCTTAATTCTAGACCAACGCCCAATAGGGGAACAAATTCCCATTCATCAATAGCAGCAGCTCCATCTCCAGATTCTTCTACCCAGCTGTAATAATTATCGACCTCAAGATCAATCCAATGACAAATTGGTTTACGAATGAGAAAACTGGTACTGATGAATGGAGAAACCGGTATGGGTCCAACAGGAATGCCGAAACGGAATCCTAAAGGAACTTCAGCCATAATTGTGCTGAATTTTGCATATATATAATCGCCGTTATACTCCGCCAGACGGTAAATTGCATTTAGTCCGATATTGAAAGAAGCGACTTCATTAAAGTAGTTTCTGAAAAGGAATCCTAAGTTTAATCCGAAATCATAGCTTTTCAGTGCGTCTCCATAATAAATATCATAGTAATCCTTGCTTTCAGGGAATTCAAAAGCGAGTGATAATCCGAAGTAAGTGCTTCTGCCGTTGTCTTGTTTAATATTCTCGCTAGAACTGTTTTGATGGATTTCGTAATAATTGGTCTCGAAGTTATTCTCCTGTGTATATGTGGTCGTTGCTTCCTGTGGCGTGAACGTACTTTCTTCGGTTGCCTTTTCTTCAACAGGCTTTTCTTCGACGATTGCGGTTACGACGGGTTCCGGTTTTTCTTCGACAATTTCCTTTGCTCTTTGAATGTCTAGCGCTGCCATTTCGCTGTTGGCAAAAACGACGGTGAGTGTGCATGCGGAATCGTTGCTGCAATGTTCCTGAATTTGCTTGGCGAGTGCTGCTGCGCTTTCGATGCGCTGCAGTTTACGTTCGATTTCAGCGACACTGTCGGCCTTGGCTTGTTTTTCGAGCTGCTTCTTGTTGATGGCGTAATCAATGCACTTGCAGGATTGCTCAATTCTCTTACAGAATTTGTCCTTGAATTTCGGCTGCTTTGCTTTCAGCATTTTGTCAGTGACTGGGCAGTCTCCGCAAAAACCGGAGCATTCTTCTGTCATTGGGGGCAAAGGCTCGATGCGGGACATTTCAGGCTTGGATCTGCCGAACCTGGTCTCGTAAAGCGATTGCATGGTCTCGTTAGAAAAGGGCGACTTGCCTTGCTTGATTTCTTTGAATTGTCCGTTTTCAAAAGTGATGTTGCGGGCGCAGACTTTTTCATCGCATGTTTGCAGCAATTCGTTAGAAAGTCTGTTGATGCTTTCTGCAAAAAGCGAAACCGTTAATAAAAGAACTAACGCGAAAATCGCTTGAAAGTTTTTTCTCATTTTAACTCCTTGGTGGCGAGGTCGCATCGTAGAATTCAAGGAGCCCAAAAGCTCAAAAAAAACCGGTTGCAGGTTACCCCGCTATGTATTATAAATATAAGAAATTGCTTACAAACGTTCAAGTGTAAAAAAAGACGGTACGGATACCGTCTTTTTAGTGTTCTTTGGTTTGGCTTAAATTATGGAATTGAGCGTTGTGGTGGTGTGGCCTCCTATTTGACGATGACATTTTTCATGGAGCTTCCTTGCTTTACCATGTAAATGCCTGCGTTGTGGAACTTGTTTTTAATGGTCGTGCTTAAGTCCGCGTTGGGTGTGGTGTTTGCGGATCCGAGAAGCTTGCCCTGCATGTCGAAAACTTGCAAGGCAAGCCCGTTGGAGGTGGAAATTTTCGTTGTGTGCAATGCTGTAGGTGCCGTTTCGCCGGTATAGACCTTTGCGTAGGCAAAGTCGATGGTGCCGGAGGCGTTGCCGTTTTCGGGGTACTGGCCTGCTTCGCCCAAGACCTTTGCTTCGTACATGGAATTGCCGAGTTCAAGACCCAGGCTCTTCCAGCCGTCAAAGTGGGCGGTGATGTCGATGGTTCCGCAAGAACGCTTGCTCTTGCGTACGCTAAAGTACTGCGTGAACGGCGTGTTGTCGCCTTCGATGGAACCGCGCTGGACCTTGTCGACGTAGACTTCGTAGGTGGCGCCGTCAACGGTGATGGAACCGCGCAGGCCGCATTCGTCACAGCCTTCGGTTGATTTGCCGATCCAGTTCGGACGATACGGGCTCCAGTTGTCGACGATGTACCATTCGATGAGCGGGTCTTGCGACCAGCCGTAAACGCCGATGTAGGAGTAGGTCACGTTGGTGTAGCTGGAAAATTTGGGGTCTGTCAGCTTGAAGTCAGCGTAAAGGTGTCCGAGGTCAGTGTACTTGAGCCCGCTGTTCATACCGTAACGGATGCCTTCGCGGCAGAGGTAGTCGTTCACGTTGTTGAATTCGCAGGAGAACGAGCCGTCGGTGTAGAACGTGGCGGAGTTGTTGCCGATGTCGGCCCACAGTTCATAGTTGTAGCTTCCGATGTCGTTGATGTCGTTGCTCGTGACGGTGACGCTTTCGCCGCTATGGGTCGTTGTGTTGCAAAAATCTTGGGCAAATGCGGCTGTGGCAAAAACGCTGGCAAAACCAATTGCGAAAAGTTTCGAATTATTCATAAACATCCCTTTTTTATACTCCAAAGGTAACTTTTAGTGGTGAGGTTGGGGTATCAATCGTAAACTAGAACTTTAAAAGTGTGGCAAGTGTTTTGTTGCTTTTCGGTCGTCTTTCCTCGGTTGCCGGACGGCTTTTTTGAGCCTAACCCCAAAGTGTCAAAAATTTGACACTTTCTTTTGCTATATTCGGAAGACCCCCAAGTGGGGTGTCTGGCTGCGGTTGTGGCCGGGCTTGTGTCACCGAGGGCCGTGCGGGCTGTGCTATCCAATGAGGGGTGTATGGCTCGGTGGACCCCAAATCCGGAAACGGAATCTACAAGTAGGAATCTCAAATGGATTTGCCCGTTACCGTAAGGACCAGACGGGTACTTTGAACGAAATTGAACTCCGCGACATTAGCCACCGTCGCGACTACCTCCAGGAACTTGTGGACCGCAAGGAAACGATCCTCAAGAGCATCGAGGAACAGGGCAAGCTCACGCCGGAACTCAAGGCTCAGATCGAAGCTTGCAAGGACAAGACTCTTCTCGAAGATATTTACGCTCCGTTCAAGCCGAAGAAGCGTACTCGCGCAACGATTGCAAAGGAACTTGGTCTGGAACCGCTTGCCCGCCTGATGTGGGCTCAGGAAAATACCGGAAACACGGCAGAAGAAATCGCCCGTATTTATTTGTCCGAAGAAAAGGGCCTTGCCGACCCGCGTGCCGCCCTCAAGGGTGCTGCAGACATCTTGGCCGAAGAAGTTGCAGACAACGCCGAATACCGCCAGTACCTCCGCAACAAGGTCGAAAAGACTGGCGTCATGGTTTCCAAGGTCAAGAAGGATTTCGAAAAGCAAGAAACCAAGTTCAAGGACTACTACGACTTTAGCGAACCGGTCTCCAAGATCCCGAGCCACCGTATGCTCGCTCTCCGTCGTGGCGAAAAGGAAAAGGTGCTCCGCCTCTCCATCGAAGTCCCGAACGAAGAAATGATCGGTTATCTCCAGAATCAGGTCATCAAGCACGACTCTGTCTGGAAGCCGTACCTCGAAGATATGTGCAAGGACGCTTGGGAACGCTTGCTCCAGCCGAGCATGGAAAGCGAAGTGCGCCTCCTCCTCAAGGACGCCGCCGAAGAAGAAGCTTTCAAGGTGTTCTCCAAGAACCTCCAGGATGTTTTGCTCGCCGCTCCGGCAGGCCACAAGGCTGTGCTCGCTCTCGACCCGGGTTTCCGTACGGGTTGCAAGGTCGCTGTGCTCGACAAGAACGGCAAGTTCATGGATCATGGCATCATTAAGCCGCATGAACCGTGGAACGACAAGGCCGGTGCCGCAGTTTATCTGATGAGCCTCATCGACAAGTATCAGATTGACCTCATCGCTATCGGTAACGGTACGGCAAGCCGCGAAACGGACGCATTCTGTGGCGAAATGGCTCTCAAGTTCAAGGGCAAGGTTCCGCCGCGCGTTATCGTCTCCGAAGCCGGTGCATCTGTCTATAGCGCAAGCATGATCGCTATCGCCGAATTCCCGAAGGAAGATGTGACGACCCGTGGTGCTATTTCTATTGGCCGCCGCTTGCAGGACCCGCTGGCAGAACTTGTCAAGGTCGATCCGCAGTCCATTGGCGTGGGTCAGTACCAGCACGACGTGAACCAGCGCGAACTCAAGAAGCGTTTGGACGAAGTCGTGGAAAGCTGCGTGAACATGGTCGGTGTCGACGTGAACAGCGCTTGCTCCGCTCCTCTCTCATGTGGCTGGCCTCAGCAACACGCTCTCTGAAGCTATTGTGAAGTACCGCGAAGAAAACGGCGCTTATGCAAGCCGCGAAGATTTGAAGAAGGTCAAGGGCTTTGGTCCGAAGGCCTTCGAACAGGCCGCAGGCTTTATGCGTATCCCGGGTGCCGAAAACCCGCTCGACGATTCTGCTGTGCATCCTGAAAACTACGCCCTCGTCGAAAAGATGGCCGAAAAGGTCGGCGTTCCGGTCAAGGAAATGGTCGGTAATGCAGACGCCGTGAAGGGCATCAAGCTCGACGAATTCCTCTCCGACGAAGTCGGCCGTGCTACTTTGGAAGATATCGTGAAGGAACTCCAGAAGCCGAGCCGCGACCCGCGTAAGGAATTCCGTTATGCTAAGTTCGATGACCGCATCAAGACCATCAACGACCTCGTTACGGGTAGCTGGATGGAAGGCGTGGTGACGAACGTGGCTAACTTCGGTGCTTTCGTGGACATCGGCGTGCATCAGGACGGTCTCGTTCACATTTCTGAAATCAGCGACAAGTATGTGACGGACGCTAAGGATGTGCTTACGGTCGGTGACGTGGTGAAGGTTCGCGTGGTTGCAGTCGATGCTAACCAGAAGCGCATCAGCCTTTCCATGAAGCAGGAATCTACGGACGGTGTCGCCGGTGCTGGCGTGAGCGGTCCTCGCGGTCAGCGCGTGGGCGGTCCGCGTGGTGCTGGTCATCGTGACGACCGTGGTGCTCGCCCGCAGGGTGGCATCCAGGGTCATGCAACGATTGCCGACCTCAAGAACAAGATTGCCGGTAAGGAACGCCCGGGCTTTGCTCAGAAGAAGCCGCAGGCTGCCCAACCCGCCAAGCTGAACGCTTTGCTGAAGTCGATGAAAAAGGGTTTTTAAATTTGATTGCGGCGGCAAGCTTGCTTGCCGACATAAGCAAATTTAACCCTTTGGCGCTTTGCGCCAAAAAGGCTTCTAAGATTTGACAGCGCAGACGTGCTTGCTCGTCTGCATTGGCAAATCGCCGAGCCTTGCACAACGAAGTTGTGCAACGGTTTTTAGCCGAGTGTCGCGCTTTACACTGTCATGCCGGACTCCGTTCCGGCATCGCCTATAGTGTAAGGTGACCCCGGAATGAATCCGGGGTGACAAATGCGAAAACAAACAAAAACAGCACTCGATAAAGTCGAGTGCTGTTTTTTGTGTTCAATCTCACGAGATAAGCAAAGCTTCGTACCATCGCGGAACCCGCGATAACTTTGCCTAAATGCTCGATTACGAGAACTTGATGACGCCAGCCGGGCAGCTTTCTGCAGCGTCCTTGATTTCGTTTTCGTAAGCGGAGAAGTCTACGCCTTCCTTAACGACCATCTTTTCCGGAACGGAGAAGACTGCATCGCAAGTTGCTTCGCAAGCGCCGCAGGAGACGCATTCGTCGCTAGATTCATCGAGCCAAACTTTCGTAATTGCCATAAAATACCTCTTATATTGGTTAGGTTTTCCCAAAAGATATAAAAAAATTACGCCTGAAGAGTGAAAAAGTGAAAGAAAAGAGGAATTGTTTGTATTTTTTACCCAAATGCGTAAGATTGTTTGCCTTATGGTCCTTGTCTGTTCGTTCTCGTTTGCAAGTCCTTCAGGAGGATTGTCTGGTCTTATGCATGCTTTGGCTAATGCAGAAGGGTCTGTTACTCCACTTTCTTTTTATACGAATATTCATAGTGATGTTAATTTGGGTTTATTGGGTGGCACGAAAATAGTCGATGGATTGTATTTGAATGGTCAGTCGTTTAATTTTCATATAGTTAGTGACAAAAAAGATTCGTGTGCAAGAATTGGTGCTGCCTTTCTTTTGCATACGATTGCTTTCCCGATTGCGATTTATGATTTCTTTGATCCATCCAGTCATTCGATCAACGCATATTATGTTATGGTTATGTTGCTGAATCCCACGTTGGAATTCTATGTCGTACGTGAATATGTTCCCATTTCTGTAGGAATTGGTTACAATACAGATTGGTTTGCTTTTAAGCCTAAGCAGAAATTTTATTTTCGGGCGCATGGCGATGTGAATATCGATTTGCCTTTTGTAAGGGTGACAGCTTCTTATTCCTATTCGTTCTTGGATACTTATGATTTGAAAAAAGGTTTTAGTTTTTATTTGGGTGTAGCCTTGTTCCGTTTTCCAGTGTCAGAGGGCTGGTGGTCGAAATCATAAAAAATACAGAATAATCTCTACCCACTACCTACTGCCTTTTGCCAACTATTTTTAAATTTGGTTCAAGTTTTTCGGGCTAATCCGGGCAATGGTGCTCGCTTTTCGCCTGAGAATTATGAGGACATCGTAAGCGATGAAAAAAGTGGTTGTAAAAATTGGTGGCAGCTTGGCGATCGACGAAGCCAAGTTGGCCGATTTTGTGGCGGCAGTCAGCAAGCTTCCGGCTATGGGCTGCCAAGTGGCCGTGGTGCACGGCGGTGGCAAGGATATCCGCCTTCTATCATGAAGATGGTCGAAATGACGCTCTCGGGTCACGTCAACAAGAAGCTCGTGCGAATGCTCCTCGAAAACAATTGCAACGCTGTCGGCCTCAGTGGCGTCGATGGCAAGTTGTTTGAAGTGGTCAAGAAGCAGGGCAAGGTGGATCTTGGCCTCGTGGGCGAAGTCAAGAAGGTCAATCCGCAGATTGTGGAGACGCTTTGGTCTGCTGGCTTTGTCCCGGTCGTAAGCCCGATCTCTATCGGTCCGGACGAAAACGGCAAGGCTGTGAGCTGGAACGTGAATGCCGATACTGCCGCAAGCGAACTGGCTGTGGCACTCCACGCTGACCAGTTCGTGCTGGTGAGCGATGTTCCGGGCGTGATGGACGATACCAAGACTGTCATTCCTGAACTCACGGAAGATGCAAGCGAAGCCCTCATTGCTTCTGGCGTCATCAACGGCGGCATGATCCCGAAGGTCCGCGAAAGCTTCAAGAGCATTGAACGCGGCCTCAAGAGCATTCACATTGTCGGCTGGAAGGATGCCGACCACTTTGTAAAACAAATTAATGGAGAACTGAACTATGGCACAATCCTTGGCTAATTCCGTTTTTGAAGAAGACAAGCAGTTTATCGCCCCGCTTTATGGCAAGGCCAATATTGAATTTGTCCGTGGCGAAGGTTCTTACTTGTTCGACAAGAACGGCAAGAAGTATCTTGACTTTGTCGCTGGCATCGCCGTGAACGCTCTCGGCCACCAGAACGCCGCAATCAAGAAGGCTGTCGAAGAACAGATGGACAGCTTCTTCCACATTTCTAACCTTTATCCGAACTTCCCGCAGGTGAACCTCGCTAAGGCTCTCCTCGCTGCAACGGGTTTCGACAAGGCATTCTTCTGCAACTCCGGTACCGAAGCTAACGAAGGCTGCATCAAGTTTGCTCGTAAGTATTTCGATCGCAAGGGCGAAAAGAACCGCCAGAAGATCGTGACGTTCATCAACAGCTTCCACGGTCGTACGTTTGCAGCCCTTTCTGCAACGGGTCAGCCGGCCATCCGCGAAGGCTTTGGCTCCATGCCGGGTGACTTTGTTCATGTTCCTTGGAACGATGTGGCTGCCCTCAAGGCCGAAGTCAACAACGACACTTGCGCCATCATGCTCGAATCTCTCGCCGCCGAAGGTGGCGTGATGACCGTTTCCGATGAAATGGTCGCTGCCATCAACAGCTTGAAGAAAGAATTCGGCTGCCTCGTGATTGTCGACGAAGTCCAGGCAGGTATGGGTCGTCTCGGCACATTCCTTGGCCTCCAGAAGCATGGCATTGATGCTGACCTCGTGTCGCTTGCCAAGGCTCTTGGTGGTGGTCTCCCGCTTGGTGCAGTGCTCCTCCGCCAGAAGGTCGCTGACCAGCTCAAGGCAGGCGATCATGGCACGACGTTTGGCGGTAACCCGGTTGCTTGCGCAGTGGGTCTCGCTGTCGTGAACCAGATTGCAAAGCCGGAATTCCTCGCCAATGTCGAAGCTCGCTCCGCTCAGCTCAAGGCTGGCCTCGAAGCGCTCCCGGTCGGCAACGTGATTGCTGCCGCTCGCGACGAAGGCATGATGGTTCTCAGCGCTAAGGGCAACGTGCTCCGTTTGCTCCCGCCGCTGAACGTTTCCGCCGCTGAATGCGACGAAGCGCTCGCTAAGCTTGAAAAGGCTTTTGCAACAGCTACAAAGTAAGTCTAAAGTTGACCCCGGAATAAATCCGGGGTGACAGGCTTGCGCCTGTTTTGTCATGCCCGACCGTCATCCTGGAGCGTAGCGACGGGATCCATTATTTTCAATGCGGACATTTGGGCATCGCCATCTCGAAAAGATTGCAAAAAGACCTGGACTTTGTTCCAGGTCTTTTTTTTATGCTCGGAGCATTGTCGCTTTCCTATAACAAAACCTTCCTACCGCCTACTTCCTACTGTCTACTGCTTACATTCTCCCTTCTCGGGAGGCCTTCTTTTGCTGGTACATCTGCTTGTCGGCGGCGGCAATGACTTCGTCTTCGGTCTGTACGCCCGTAGTGCGCACAGCAAAGCCGTATGCTGCGCTTTCGGAAATCCCTTGAATCTGGGATTCGGAAACATAAGCATCCAAGAATGCCTGGCATTTTTCCTGGTCGTATTTCGGCAAAATGACGAGGAACTCGTCGCCACCCGTGCGGATGGTTTCTGCCTCTTCGGGTACCATACCCTTTAAAAAGTGTGCAAAATTCCGTATGTATTCGTCGCCCTTTTTGTGCCCAAAATTATCGTTGATTCTCTTGAGGTGGTTCAGGTCGAATATCACGTAGCTGCACGGGAGCGTGCGCTTGAAATCATCGGGATTCATAATGAGGTAGTTCTTGTTGTAAAAGCCCGTCATGGCGTCGTAGTAACTGAGCTTTTCGAACAACTTATGCGAAGTGTTTTCGCTGACCTGTAACCCTACAAAAATGCACACAATTAAGATGGTGAGGGATAAAATGTCTATGCTGAGTTCTTCGGTCAAGGCGCCTATGGACCCCGCTATAAAGGGCCAAATGCAGTAAACTGCGAAAAGGATGAATGCTCGTTTGCCAAGCTGTTTGCGGTAATAGAAAATGTACGCGGTCATGATGATACCCCAGGTGCCGGTGGCAAGCCAGGAAACTACGATTTCTGTGGCGCTCCATTCTTGAGTGAGGTCGTCTGATGTCAGGTCTACGCCTAGTTCCAGGAAAAATATGGCGAAGCAAAGTGCCACTACGATTTTGCGAAAAGTTGGATTGGGTTCAATTTTCTTGTTTTCGAGGTAAGTGAAAACGTATTGCGAAAAAAAGTACACGCAGAGGGCGCTCGATAAAAAGTCGACGGTGTCTACAGCCAAGAACGCAGATGCAGACAACTCCCATTTGCTAATGTGGATGATCAAGTACGAAAAAATGACGCCAAGATAGGCGATGACCAACCTGCTAAAATAGTGACGGAGTCTTCCGTTCCGCCAGTATTCAAAACGGAGGAGTACCAAAATGAGCAAAAAAATGGCAAGGCCAAAAACATCGAAACAAATGTTGGCCACTTGAACGATATTATACATCATCCCTCCGTACTATAAGCTAGCAGACTCTTTAAATATAATGATTAATTTCAGCCTCCATTTTAAATTATTGGAGGTTTTATGCGTTTTTTGGACTGTGCACTTGACTACTTAAAGAAAGATGCCGATGAACTCGCACCTTTGACGGTACGCACATATTACTGGAATTTGAAGAAAATTGCGCTTTTTGAACCGGGGCTCGAGTGCGAAGATGTGACTTCCGAGACGGTGCGGAATTACAAACGCCATTTGGAAACGCTCCACAATAAGGAAGCGACTGTGGTCAAGGCGCTTTCGGTGTTCCGCATTTTTTGCAACAAGATGAAGGCGGACGGTGTGATTCAAGGCGACCCGTTTGAAAATGTGAAAGTGGGGCGTGCCTACTCGCGTCGAGGATTCTTGACGGTGCGTGAGCTGAAGCAACTTTACGTGAATTATATGGATTCGCGTTTTGCCTTGACGCGGGCAGAAGATGAAGTGATGCGCGTGTTCCTGTTCAGCTGTTTTACAGGGCTCCGCTACGGGGACTTGCGTTCGCTGGATGCCTCAGAAATTTTTGACTGGAAGATCCGTAAGCAAATGCACAAGACCGGCGAGGCGGTGTACATCCCGATTCCCGTGCAGGCGCGGTTGCTGCTCCCAAGTCCGCTAACGTCTGGGCGTGTGTTCCATGTGGTGGACAATTCGACGTTCAATCGCACGCTTCGCAAAGGTGCGAAAAAGCTGGGACATTTCAAGCATGTCCATTGCCACCTGGCTCGACATACCTTTGCTACAACTTGCATCACGATTGGAATCCCGCTCCCGGCGACAAGCAAGCTCCTTGGCCATCGCAACTTGGATACGACGCTCATTTACGCCAAGTACGTCGATACGTTTCTGGACAAAGAAATGAAAAAGTTCGACCGGCTGAAATAAAATGTCTTCGGCTTTGTGGTCATAAAAATTGTACAAAAAAAACGGCCTGCAAAACTGCGGGCCGCTCCTGAAATTTAGAGATGCATCTAGGACGGGTCTGCGTTTTGATTTTCTACATCGCGCTGGGCAATGAGTTCTTCAGCCTTGTGGTTTACTTCATTGTTATAAAGCAATGTGTGCAATTCGCGTTCGTTGTTCATTGCTGCCCTTATGAGTTTTAAATTGCAGATGATGAAGATAACCCATGAAATGGCTCCAAGAAGCAAATAGGTCACTTCATTGTTGTTGTAGAAACTCACGAAATTGCAGATGGGCATGATGATGTTGATGGCGAGGTATCCATTCAGCATTTTGCTTGGGATGGGCTTTGCGTTGCCGCCTAGAATCGTTAACGTCTTGTTTTGACTTTTAAGCAAGTCTTTGAATATAAAATAATTCACAACAGGAATGAAATAGCATAAAACGGCTCCCCATGGCGCAAAGAAGGTCTCTGTGAACGAACCCTGTGTTTTTTGAGCGTGGTAAATCCATACCCAGTTTTTCCAAGTGTACACGCACGTGGGTATTGCTATAAAGAGCAAAAAACCGATCAGGATAAAACCTGCCAGAAAGAATTCATTGGACAGGGGAATGTTGACTTTTTGGCCTTCTATCCCGGCATTGATGGGTCCAAAAGTTTTTATTTCTACAAGGAGTAAAAGGATGTTCAAGACAATCGTAAATTTTGTCCACGATATGACGCTCTTTCCACGATAGAGGTTGTCTAGCAGAGATTTTTCAAGTTTGGGGTCTACAAGTTTTTCAGGAGAATCCTTGTAAGAGTCGCAATAGAGTTCTGTCGGCGTGGGTTCGCAATCTCTAGGCGCATCGCACCACAGACATTTCGGCATGTCGTCTTCGTATTCTCTTCCGCACTTTTTGCAAATCATAATAACCTCTTGTGAACTAATTCGAATTATAAAATACAAAATAAAAAAGAAATGCCCGCACGTAGCGGGCATCTTGTAATTGCGCAAAGAAAAGGTGTCTAGAGAGCGAGGCTATTTTTGTAGCACTTCCTGTCTACTGTCTACTTCCTACTTCCTACCGTTTACTCCTTGATCGTCGGAGCCTGTCTTGCGACCGGGGCGAGTTCACCGTGTTTGCGGAACAGGTGCTTCACGAGCGTGCCGAAGCCACGGAAAACGCGGTAGCGTTCACGCGGGTTCATAAGCGCCATGATGCCCTGACGGATGATGTAGCTCGGGCGCAGGTAGAATTCACGGCGGGCCTTGTCGCAGAAGTCCACGAGTGCCTGGCTTGTGAGTTCGCCACGCTGGATCGTGGTGCGGTGGAATCCGTCCTTGTCGAGCCACTGGCTGTAATCCTTCGACTTGAGCGCTCCGCTTTCAAGAGCTTCCTTGTAGGCTTCAGTGCCGGGGTAAGCCATGATGGGGTAGAACTGTGCCGTGTTCGGGTTCAGCTTCTTGGCGTAGTCGAGCGTCATGCGGAGTGTTTCCGGTGTGTCGCCCGGGTTACCGACCATGAAGCATCCGTGAACGAGGAGTCCTGCCTTGCGGGCGTTCTTCGTAAATTCAATCGCCTTGTCCGTGTTCTTTACGCCCTTGTGGATCTTTTCGAGAACCTCGGGGGATGCGCTTTCGAAGCCCACGCACATTTCACGGCCACCGGCCTTCTTCATGAGCTTGAGCAAGTCGAGCGGCACATCGGCACGGGCGTTGCAGCTCCAAGTAATCTTGAGATTGCGTTCAAGAATCAAGTTGCAAATCTGACGCACGTGTTCGTGGCTTGCCGTAAACGTATCGTCTTCAAAGAAAACTTCGCCTAAATCTTCGAAGTTTTCCTTGATGTACTGGAGTTCGTCGACAACATCCTTCGGATCGCGGCGGCGGAACTTGTGGCCGTTGAGCGTCTGCGGAATCACACAGTAGCTGCAGTGGTTCGGGCAACCACGACCAGACAAAATCACGATGAGCGGGTTCAGGTTTGCGCCGTAGAAATACTTCTTGTAGCAAGAGTAAAGGTGCTTGCGGTAGACCTTGGAAACCCACGGGATTTCGTTCAGGTTCTCGATCTTCGGGCCTTCGGGCTGGAAGTCCACCTTGCCTTCGGCGGTGCGGTAGGCAAGACCTGCAAACTGACCAACAGGAGCGCCATCGCCACGCAGTGCGCGGACGAGGTTCCTACAGGTGTAGTCGGCTTCGCCAATCACCACGTAGTCCAAAGAAGGTTCCATTTCCATGGATTCGAGCGGTTCGGCCGTGGCGTGCGTGCCCATAATGGCTACCTTCACGTTCGGCATTTCCTGCTTGATCGCGTGGACCACCTTGAGGTCGTTCAAAATACTCGGAGTGCTTGTGCTGCAAATGACGAGTTCCGGGCCGAACTTCTTGATGCCCTCAAGCGTCTGGGGCAAGTCGAGTTCCATGGCTGGGCTGTCAATCAGCTGGATTTCGTTACCGTCGGCTTCGCAAACGCCGGCTGCATAGCTTAAAAACATCGGCCAGTAAAGGGTACTGGACTTCGTTACACATGGGGATCTGGATTCCCGACTGAACATCGGGTGGAAGGGGGGATTTAAAAAAGTAACGTTCATGACGCTCACAAAATACATAATATGAATGGATTATG
This sequence comes from Fibrobacter succinogenes, assembly GCA_902779055.1. GTDB lineage: Bacteria > Fibrobacterota > Fibrobacteria > Fibrobacterales > Fibrobacteraceae > Fibrobacter > Fibrobacter succinogenes_K. The sequence continues at coordinate 67,878 of CACZAD010000029.1, forward strand.
CTACATTATAATGCTATGAAAAAGCTTTTTTGCACGTTTTTTACGTCTATAGTGATGGTCGGCACGGCTTTGGCGGCGCCTCAGGCGGCGCCTCGGGCTTTAGACACTGTCCGGACGACGTTTGATGATGGTCGTGTTGCCCGTATGTATACTGTCCTCAGGGGGACGGACGTGCGCGAAGGAATGGCTCTTTCGTACCACCCCAATGGAAAACTTGCCATCGAGGCTCCGTACAAGAACGGCAAACTGGATGGTGTATTCCGAGCTTTCAACGAAAACGGCACGCTTCGCGAGACCATCGGGTACAAGGATGGCGAAGAAGAAGGCTTTAGCGTCCGCTATTACGAAAACGGAAAAAAGAAAAGCCGCGAAGTCTATCGTCGCGGCGTATTAAACGGAGTTTCGGAAGACTGGGACGAAAACGGAAAGTTGCGTCGTCAGATTCCTTACGAGAACGGCCAAATTCATGGCGTCGTGAAAATCTTCAACGAAATGGGCCAAATTCAGGAAGATATGAATTTTGTTCGTGGACTTCGTGAAGGGGCCTATCGCCGGTACAGTTTTGGCAAACTCGATTTCGAAGCGGTATTCCAGAATAACCGCTGCGTCAAGAACTGCAATTTCTAGCGCTTTTTAACGGCGTTCCAAACCATGTAACCGATGAAGAGTACGCCGAAGCCGAGCAGCGCGATGGCGAGTTCGGAGTTGTACTTTTCGATGATGTCCTTTTGGCCGTGGGCAAAGTAGCCGAGCAGCGCAAGGACGCAGTTCCAGATGGCGGCTCCGAGGAACGTGTAGAGCGTGAACGGAGCGAGCTTCATCTTGGCAAGACCCGCCGGAATCGAAATCAGCTGGCGGATGACCGTGATGAGGCGGCCGACGAATGTCGAGATGGCGCCGTGTTCGCGGAAGTAGTTTTCGGCTTTTTCGACCTTTTCGACGTCGAGCAGTAAGAAGTGTCCGAGACGGCTATCGGCGAACTTATAGATGATGGGGCGGCCGAGAATCTTGGCGAGATAGTAGTTGATGTAGGCTCCGATCAAAGCGCCGAGCGTTGCGAAGAACACGATGAGCGCGATGTTGAGCCCAGAACCCGGCTGCAAAGCCTTGTAGGCGGCGGGAGGCACGACAAGCTCGGACGGGAACGGAATAAACGAGCTTTCGATGGCCATCAAAAGCGTAATTGTACCGTAATTGAGGTTGTCGTTGTACCAGTCGATAATCTGGTTGTAAATGCCGGTGGACTTTGCTGTGTCGGCGGCAGTGCTTGCAACAGCGCTCGCGGCATCTGCGGTTTGTGCGTCGGCAGCGAATGTAAAAGCGGTAAAGAGAAGGGCTAAAGCTACGGTTGTTTTAATGGCTGAATTTTTCATTGGGACAAATTTAGAAAATTAAAAGACGAAGTAAAGGCCGACGCCGAGGAGGGCGGCTGCGGTTCCGAGCAAAATCCCGCCTGTGATGGCCTTGTTGTCACCTTGGTCTACGTATTTCTTGTTTTGGCGGACTTTGGCTTTGTAGTTCTCGCCTTTGGAGGCTCCCGGAAGTTTTAGCTCGGTCTTGATGTCGTCTGCATCGCTGTAATCAAGATGCGCAAAATACATGAACAGCGCCCCGAAAAGGGCTGTAGCGGCTCCGCCTCCTATAAAGGCTTCGCCGAGAGTCTGCATTTTTTTGTCATGAAGCCATTTTTTCTGCTTTTCGATTTCGTCAAAATTGGTAAGCTTTTCGAGATTGACGCTCAGGTCAATTTGCGAGACGGGTGCCACGAAGAAGCTGATGAGCGTGTCGCGATAACCGGCCTTGCGGATGATGAGGCTGTCCGTTCCCATTTCGTATGCGGGAATCTTTTCAGGAGTCTGGGCGATGGCCCTGGTGCGCTTGGTGATGGGGGCGTCTGCCTTGTATACGTTGGCTCCGTCGGGGAATGTCTGGATTCGGATTTCGGGAGAGACTCGCTTGAGTTTGAGTGAAATATGGGTGGTGTCGCCGGGAAGCGGGGTGATGTTTGCGCTTGCGCCCCAGAGATGCCTGTCGACGTTCCAGTAGGCATGAACCGTGAATTTTGCCGTGTCGGTCGTGACAAACGTACACGGCGATTTGCAGATGGCTTCTGTTTCTGGGCGAGAAATTGTGGCTCCGTCCGGATCCGTTTCGATGTGGATGTAGCTCCTGTCCCTTTTTATTTTTTCGGTTTCCTTGCCTTGTGCGTCCAGCAACTGGTTCTTTAATTTGTTGTTCGTGATGGCGTCGCTGAGTGCCGTCTGCTTAGAAAGTTTCAGCGTTGCCCTGTGCAATGTGGGGAGCGTGTCTTCGTAAAAGACGTGGGTCAGGTTCAGGCTGACACTGTCCGTCTTGATGTCCGAAACCATTTCGCCAAAGTAGATGGACTTGAAACCGTAAGAGGCGAGTTCGATTTGGTAACAGACATTGTCGTTGCAATTCTTGATGTCGCTTTTGCGGATGATTTGGGGCCTTTCGCCGGATTCCATCAAAAGTCGTGCCGTGAGTGCAGTAAACTGGTCTGCAAAAGACTGCTCGATCCCGTTGGCATCGTAAGCGACGAGGACTGTCTTGACTTCTTGCTTGGCGGGCGCTTCGCTGGAGGCTTGCTCGCTTGACGCCTGCTCGTTTTGAGTCTGTTCGCTTGATTTTGCCGTTTCGGTTACGGCAGGTTCCTTTTTTTGCTGTACGTGCTTGACAGTGTCGGGAGTGGTCTCTTTTTCCTTGGCGCTTTCGGATTTATTCGCTGGGGCGGTTTTGGCCGTGGTTTTGGCTGTGGCCTTTGCCGGTTGACCGTTTAAAAGGTCGTTGCCCTGTTCGTCAACGATTTTCTTGAATTGCTTCTTTGCAATTTTCACGACAGTGAACTTGTTCTGGATGTATCCGCCAAGGCTCACGGTATCATTTTCGATGCCGAGGAATTTTGCACGTTGGTGCGTTCCCGAGACGAGTTCCACGTCGACGAACTTTCCTTCGTTTTCTGCGAAGGAGGCTGCTAAGGCGATGGCGAGGAATAAGAAAATCTTTTTCATGTTCTACCTAAAATGAAAGGGCGAAACCTGCTGCAAGGAACAATAAGCCTGTACCGAAAAATATTTTTGAAACGTTTTTGGCGGTCTTGGCGCTTTCCTTGTAATCCTTGAATTCTTCCGAATGCTTGTCGTAATTACTGTTGGCAAAACGCGTGTTCTGCATCGCTTTTTTGTGGTCCTTGGCCTTGCTGATGTCGTAGATCGTTACGATGGCCGAAATCCCGCTAATGGCAAATGGCGCAATCGAAAACCATTTGAGGTGGTATCCTAGATTACGTCTGCTGCGATGCTTGAGCAATTCTTCGTTCATGGCGAGAACGTCGTCGTCATAAGTTTGCTTGAGGGCTACGATGATAAACGATGTATCGCTGGACGAAAGCTTGATGTTGATTGTCGTGTCGGCGTAATTCGGGTGGAAAAACGAAACGGTCACGTTATCGTCGCCGTTTGGAACCGGGATGAATGCAGGCGAGGTGAAATCCGGCCTGTTCGCATAATCCGGAGTCACGGAACCCACATACAAGTCGACCGTAGATGGATTTGTCGAAACCTGCAAATAACGAGGCTTAGCCTCTTTCTGTGGCGGTTGCGATTGTGGAACGTTCTGTGCAAAAATGTTGCTGCAAAGTGCGAATAACACGAAGAGGATGGCTATGGAGGTGTTCTTGATGAGCATTACTTTTCACCTCCTATTTTTGTAAATGGTCCCGTAATATAAGATTCTTTACCTTGAACACTGACTTTCCAGTATACATCGGGGGTCTTGTTGCGGGCGTAATCTTCGGCGATGATGTATAGGTTGCATTCCGATTTGCAGGTGTTCGGGATGGACAATGTGTTGTCTTCGAAATTCGTCTGTAAAGTGTCTCTGCCCATAATGGCGGAAATCTTTGATGCATTCACTCCCGTGCCATTGTCGAGGATGTAGAACCGTATGTTGTCGTTTGTCAAAATTTCCGTGGAAACAGGGAGCATGTTGGGCTTGACGACATCTTGCAAGAACAATGTGTCGGTTATCGTCTTTGTGCTTGGCGCCAGATCGACGGTCATGAAACTGCAGCCGAATTCAGTGCGTATGGTGTCGCATACGACTATTTTTAAGTTCGATTGCGGTTGCAAAGTCCTTTGGATGATGGAGTTCGTGTTTGTTGCTGTAATCTTCGAAAGCGTGTCGCCGGATGCCGAAATGAAAGCGCCTGTCAGTTTGGATTTTTCAGGATATTGGCTGAACTGGCTCACGATGGGAACTTCGATGATGGCTTTGCCGTTGTTCCGAAGCTTAGTCGAAAAGTTGAAAACATCACTGCGGATTCGTTCTTCGTTTCCGCTTTCGTTTTTGACGATGACCTGGATCCCCCAGTAAATCGTAGAATTCTCTGTGCTGTGATCGATCTTCTTTCCGTTTTCGTTGTAATCTGGATCGAGTTCCCCGATGAGTTCGACTGGGTTTGTGCAGTCTACCACGCCGAGAGGCGATTCCCATAATTCCAATACATTGTAGCTGGCAAAAAGACGGCAGGTTGACGATTCCCATGAATCGACGCCGTAAATTTGCCAAGACAGTTCCAGTCCGTTTGGATTTTTTCCGTCTACCTGGTTGTATCCGTTTGCCGGAGACTGGAGCAATATGGATGTCGGGGAGCCGACGTAAATGTTGGCGTAAGACCGCAATGTATCGCCAACATGGTCTATTGTTTCGAAATAGACATCGTGGACGCCGGGGCTGTCAAAACTGCAATAAATGTAAGAGGCTCCAGATTCCTTGTCGTCTAAAACCAAACGGTGTGAACTGTACAAATCCGTGGATTGGTCTGTCGGGATGAAGTCACCATTGATGGCGTAAATCCCCCAAACGCGGACTTTTTCGTTGACGTCTACGTAGAAAATGCTTGATGGAGCGTGCTGCTTGTAGGGCTCGTAGCTATAGCCCTCGGGAACCACAAAGATGGCCTGCGAAATTTCAGGAATGTCCGACGACGAAATTTCGGAATCAGAACACGACGATAAAATGACGCTTGCGGTGACGAAAGCGAGGCCGAAAAATGATTTGGAAAGCGGAGAAATTTTATGAATCATCATTCATCCTCCTTTGCTCTAGCTTTCGTGATGCTCAAGTTCCAGTCCTTGCTTTGGCTTAGCCCATTCTTGTAGAGAACCGTTGATCTTATCGTCTGGAATTCATCAAACAGGCTGGCTTCGAGATTTGCCGTAAACGAATTTGTCCCTGTGTTGGGAACCGAAATAATGCGCTCGTTTTTAGTCACGTTAAAGAATATCAGGGAGTCGACCTTGAAGCCGAATGAATTATGGTCATTGATGAAGAACGTGATTGATTCATCGCTAGCAATGGTGGTGTCGCTGTTGGTCGTAAACCAAACCGTTGTGGGTAAAATGTAGAATGACTTGGTTTCTGTATTTTTGCTTCCGTCCGTTGCTGTTATGGTAAGGATGCGGTATGCCCAGCTTTGCTCATTTTTGTTGAGATGGACCGTCAAAATGCTGTCTTTGAAAATCTTGTCTGTAATAAGATCGCTTTCCAGATAGACGGAAATATTCTGTGAATACATAACTCCACCGGCATCTTTGATGACGAACTGCAAGGAGTCTGCAAACGGGAGCGAATCCAGCCCGGAAACGGATGCAATGCGCGGCTTGATGGTATCCGTCAAGGTGATGTTGTCCAACATTGTGATGTAGCCGTCGTTGATGACGACTTCCTTTTCGATTGTCTTGAAGTCCGTGAGTGATGAAGAAATCCTTAGCTGGTATTTGCCTGCGGGAATGGATCCCAACGAAATCTTGTTGTCGATCCTTGAAAGTGTGTAGTTGTATTTGAGTGTCTTGTCGGGATTGCTCAAGTCCTGGAGGGTGATGAGCGCTGGTATTGCTACGTCCTGGCTCGTACTCAAAGTCGTCTGCAAGGAGCCTTCTCCAGGGAGACCCTTTGTGAAAAAGGAACTTTCGATTTTTTGTTCGGATGTGAACCCGTAATCGTTGTAGACTTCGACCGTCCAGTCGTATTTCTTGAACGAGTTTAGCTCGTTGTGGAATGTGTAATTTGGTTCCGTCAAAATGGTGTCAACTGGGGTGAAGTCGGATTCCGAATTGGCAAAGATTTGTTCGTATAACGTAAAGTGATAGTAGTGCTTGAGCTGGATGCCTTTTGTGGTGGCGCTCCATGCAAAGTAGATGGCTTCGTAAGGGTCTATGGCTTGCGTGCCCGAAGCGGGAACATAGGCCGAGTCGTTCAATGTGGGCGGGTCTGCAATCCAGACTTCGAGCGAGTCGTAATGCATATCGCCAAAATGATCCTTTAGGACGAACATGAACTTGTGGTAACCGGGTTCTGTAATCTGCTTTTTGAAGTTGTACTCCGAAGAACAGTAGACCCCATCCATCAGCCAGTGGTAATCCTGGACGCGGATGATCTTGTTCGGGGTGATTGTCGTCAAAAAGAAAATGGTGTCGCTAGTGGTGAACGTGTCTGCCTTGACGCTTGGAATAAGGACTGACATGGAACGGGCGAGGCTTGCGTCGACCGTGATTTCGACAGTTTCCTCTCCATTAAAGATGTGCTCGTCCGAATCAAAGCAGGACTGGAGCAACCAGGCGAGTGCTACAAGGAGGCTTGTCTTCAAGAATTTCATTTGGCCTCCAGCGTGTCGATGACGTAGAATTTTTTATAAGAAAGCGTATCGGCGTCGCCGTAAATGTCTCGCACGATGATGCGGAATTTATGTTCGCCTTCGGTTAGCCCCGATTGCTTGACTTGCAAAAGAGATCCGACTTCAAATTCTTTTCCGTCGATATCGAGCGTGTGGATCAGCGAGTCGTTGCCGAGCAAGTCTATGTCAATGCTGTACCACGAAAACAAAAATGCTGATGTCGAGGTGCCGTAGAGCGTGTCGCCACTAGCGGGAACCGTTGAATCCGAAAGTACGGGAGGCGTGTTGACGATGATGTTGAACTCTTGGGTTTGACGGTTTCCTTCGCCGTCGATGGCGGTCAGCTTGTTGGGGAGAACATCTTCGTTTGGGTAGAATGTGTAGCTTGCTCCGCGTGTCAGCAGGCTATCCTTCTTTTCGTTTGCATAGAACCATTCGAATTTCAGGTCGTCTTGGTATTTTTCGGGGGTAACTTCGGCATGTAGCGTTGCCGAATCGGATGGATGGACCTTGAGCTGTGCTGAATACGGGCTCTCTTTTTGCTTGACCAGAATGCGGATGGATTCGACCGGCTTCAATGCACCAGGATCGTTTGGTGCATCAAGGCAACCGACAAGACTTAGGCCGAAAAAGGTGGCGAGTATCAAAAATGGCAAAATGGAGCGATTGAACAAATTCATTTGAGTTAAATCTAACTATATTCGTGGACATGAGTGCCCAAAATTTTGAATACAAAAACGCAATGAACCGCTTGGAAGAGATTCTTTCGAAAATCGACAATTCCGAGATGGAAATTGATGAACTTGCTCTCGAGGTTCAAGAGGCTACACAGCTCCTGCGCAAGTGCCGCCAGATTCTAATTGCGACCGAAAAGAACGTTCAGGACGCTCTTGCCGAGTTGGACGCTTGATGGACATCGAAAAGTTTGATAATGCGGTTCCTGCAATCGAGGTGGACGGACTTTCGGTCAAGTTCCCGATTCGCGGTGGTGTTTTTAGCAAGGTCAAGGATTACTTTACTGCTGTGGACAAGGTCTCGTTCACGCTTCCGCAGGGGAAGATTCTCTCGATTGTGGGGGAATCGGGCTGTGGAAAGTCGACGCTTGTAAAGTCCCTGGTGGGGCTTGTTCCTATAGCCGAAGGAACTGTTAATTTGTTTGGGCTTCCGGTCAAAAATGGTAAGGTCGGGAGCGGTAAAGAGGCTGTGCGCATTTCGGACTTGGTGCAGATGATTTTCCAGGATCCGTTCAGCAGCTTGAATCCGCGTCAGACGGTCACTGAAATTATGACGGCTCCCGTGATTGCCCGTGGCGTCCCGTTTGACGAGGCCTGTGCCCGTGCTGTAGAACTCTTGGACCGTGTTTCGCTCCCGGCAGGGGCGATGGACAAGTTTCCTCATGAATTCTCGGGCGGTCAGCGCCAGCGCTTGTGCATTGCACGTAGCCTGATGGTGCGCCCGAAGATTCTGCTGTGTGACGAAGTGACTAGCGCCTTGGATGTGTCCGTGCAGGCGCAAATTCTGCATTTGCTCGATGACTTACGTAACGAGCTTGGACTCAGCATTCTCTTTATCAGCCACGATATGCAGGTGGTGCGCGCATTGAGCGACGAAGTATTGGTGATGTACTTTGGACACGCCGTGGAACACGGCCCCGCCGATGATGTCCTTACGAATCCGCAAAACAACTACACGAAAAAATTGCTGGCGAGCGTCCCGACCATTAGACGAGAATGAGCTGTTGCGCTAAATTGGGCGTGTTCTAGGTCTGTTTTGCAGAAATGTGCTACTAAAATTCAGAATTGTTGCTTTTTATAGCATAATTTTAGAATAAACTAATCTAATTTAGGCGGAAAATCAGTTTTGCCGAGGCGTGATATGCTACAAAAAGCAGAAAAAGATTTGCTTAGTAGCATAAAACCATGAAACTTCATTAAAAATGATGTGGACAAAGTAAAATTTGTGCTACTGATACCATAAAAATTGAAATTTAGTAGCATAAAAATGCAAAAAAGGCGGGCTCAAGGCCCGCGATTGCTATTCGTCACTTTGCGTTTGCGATGCTTGCGAGTGCGTCTTGCATGAACTTTGCATAGAGCTTCGACAGAGCTTCGGCAGCGGAATGGGCGTCGCGCTTGCTCATGCTTTCGCGGTCGTCGTAGCGCTTTTCCCACAGCGGGGCTTCTTCACCGACTTTGCGGAATGTAAGCTGCACAGCGAGGTGTGCGTACTGCGAATCGCCTTCGTCGATTTCTTCGATGGCGTCAACATTGCCGAGCAATTCAAAGTCCGGTTTGCCCATCGGCTTCAAGTCCACGGACTTAAAGATATGGCTCTTGACCAAGTATTCGCCGGTCACCTGCGTGAGCATCTGTTCTGGACGTGTGGCCCACAAATCTCGGCTGTAGAACATGAAGTCGTACGGCGATTCGCGGTAGACAATGTTGCTGCGCTGGTAAGACGGGTCAATCGTAAACTTGCGGACATGGAGGCGTGCGTCGCTAGATGCACCCGAGGCCGAAATGGATTCCGCAGAAATCGTGTAGTAGCGGGACGGTTCGCTCGATCCGCCGGCGCAACCTGTGAGCGCGAATACCGAAAGGAGGGCGGCTACTGCCAAAAAACGATTTGCTTTAAAAATGCGCATAGTTTCTCCCTATTAACGACCGCTCTTGGCTTCGGAGCGGATAAGTGCGGACGGATTGTTCTTGATCTTCTGGGTAAATTCTTCGAGGTTTTCGAGAATCACGTTAAGTTCTTCCATGGCGTCGCCGACCTGGTCTTGGTTCCTGTAAACCATGGCATCAACATTCTGCGTGAGCTTGTTCATCGATTCGGCGGTCTGCATCAGGTTCTCGTTCAGGCCCTTCGTGTCGATGGCTTCGATTTTTTCCTTGAGCGTCGAGAGGCTGGCGTCGGCCTTGGCGGCAAGCTTGGCTTCTTCGACTTCGGCGAGAATCCTTTGCAGCGATGCTGCGGACTTGCTTATGTTGTTAAGCGGTTTACCGAGGTTTGATGTCAGGTTACTCAAGTTCTCGGTTGTCTTTTCAAGATTCTTGAGCGACCTTGAAATGCTTTCGGCGTTTTCCGGAGCAAGGATAATGCTCAGCCCGTCCATGATGGGTTCGACCTTGCCGATCATACCGCCCATCTGGTTGGTGATCTGGTCGAACATCGATGCCGCAGCCGGGACGAGGCCGCCTTCGGGAACGTTCGGTTCGCTGAACTTTCCGCCGGAGAGAATCACCTGCTTTTCGCCAGTGAGGTTCATACCTGCGGTAAGCCCTGCGCGGGTGCCCACCTTGATTGGGGTTCCTTGCGTCACCTTGAAGGCAACGACCACCTGGTTCAAGTCTTCTTCGTTGATCGTGATGCTTGTGACGCTACCGACGGCGATACCGTTCAGTTTCACCTTTGCGTCGACGAATAGACCATTCACGTCCGTGTCGAAGATGGTGTAGTAGTTATCGAACTGTTCGCTCAAATAGCGCTTGAGTACATAGCCTAGGAACACGCAAATCATGATTCCGCAAAAGAGCATGAATGCGCCTAGTTTTATTCTTTCGGATCGGGTGGTTTCCATTATATCTCCAACTCAATCAATAAATTCAAAGTGGTAAAGACCTTCAGTATTCGTTTCTTTGGGGCACTGCCTGTTAAAGAAATGTCTGAGGATCGGATCGTCTGATTCCATGCCTTCTTTCAAGGTGGCGTCCTTCAAGACATAGCCGTCCTTGAGGTACACGAATCGGTCGCAGACGATTTTAATGCTTTCAAGTTCATGGCTCACGATGACCATCGAAACGCCGAGCGTGTCGCGCAGTTCGAGGAGCAGTTCGTCGAGTGAACGTGCCGTCACCGGGTCAAGACCTGTCGAAGGTTCGTCGCAGAACAAGAGTTCCGGCTTGAGCGCAATGGCGCGGGCAAGCGCCGCACGCTTTTTCATACCGCCAGAAATTTCGCCAGGGTACTTGTGGAAGGCGTGGAGCAAGTGCACCTTTTCGAGCCTGTCGGCAACGATGGCTTCCATCTGGCTCTTGGGCATGTAGGGCATGCTCCTCTTGAGGGGGAGCATTGCATTTTCGGCGACGGTCAAGTCCGCAATAAGGGCGCCGCTCTGGAATAGCACGCCTGTACGCATACGCGTTTCGCTGTCGAGGCCTTCCTTGGGGCCGAACGACTTTCCGAAGTAAGTGATCGTTCCTTCATCGGACTTGATGAACTTGAGCACGTTGTTTAAGAGAGTCGATTTACCGCAACCGGAGCTACCGAGCACCATGCGGATTTCGCCCTTCTTGACGCCAAACGAAATATCCTTCAAGATGGATTCGTTGCCGTAGCTCGCTTTCAAATGGTCAACTTTTAGAATTTCGTCCATATTGACCTCTAGTAGAAAATGAAGGCGAAAAGGGTATCGGCAATCACGATGGTACAAATCGCAGCCACAACGCTTGAGGTGGTCGCCTTACCGACCGCTTCAGCACCGCCGTGGGCGTTAAGTCCCTTGTTGCAGGCGATGAGCGTTACAATCCAGCCAAACACGAGAGCCTTGATGGTGCTCTTGAGGAACGTCATTGGGTCGATGCCGTCGCGGAGGCCCATCATGTAGTTCGAAAAAGAAATGTCGCAGAAGAAGTAGGCGATGATGAACCCAGCCATGCTTCCGACAATGGAGGCGCAGAACGAAAGAATCGGCGTCGTGATGCTTAAAGCGATAAAGCGCGGAACCACGAGGTACTGCACCGGCGGAATCGCCATGGACTTGATGGCCTTGACTTCTTCGCAAACGCTCATGTTCGCAATTTCTGCGGCCATAGCACTACCGGAACGGCCGGCGAGAATGATGGTCGTGAGGAGCGGGCCGATTTCTGCAAAAATAAGGAACCCAAGCCCCGAAGCGAGGTAAGAACCGCCACCCACGGCATTGAGCATCACCGAACTCTGCAAAGCCATCGTAAGGCAAATCAGGCCCACGAACAAAAAGCAAATTCCCATGGCTTCACTGCCCGACTTGAACATCTGCTTGGTGATGCCGCCAAAGTGGATCTTGCCCTTGTCGAACGGACCGATAAGCGTCCAGTAGATGGCCATGAACAGGAGGACGAGAACTTCGAATGTTTCGCGGATGACCATGAAACCGGTTTCACCCAACATTTCGAGGATGTTGCTTGTTTCCTGCTTTGGCTTTTCGGGCGGAACCATCTTGCGGAGGTTCTGCAAGTGCTGCTTGATTTCGGGATTGAAATGCGCAAGTACGAGCCTGTGGCCCGTTTTTTCGGAAAGCTCAGCTAAAAGTGCAAAAAAGGCATCGGCGCTGTAGTCCATCGAGGTAAGGCTTGATCCGTCCAGATGAAGCTCCCCTTTGGTGAGGGCGTTCCTGCAACTTGAAAGCAGCTTTTGGCTGTTCGCGGCAGTGAGCGCATTCGGTAAAACTATCGATGTCGTTTCCATTGGGCGACAATTTAGAAAAAATATCAAATAGCAATATGGTAATAATGACAGACTATTAAATATACGTGATGAAATGCAAAATACGGCAGTGTCACCCCGGCTTGTCACCCGGCCGCGATGTCATCCCGGACTCCGTTCCGGGACGGGGTCGCCTTCTTGTAAAAATTCTATTTTATAGCGGTATGGCAGAATTTCGCAGAAACAACCGCTTTAAGGGCAATGGTAGCTCGTTTAAAGGCCCGCGCTTGAACCACAATAACGACCGTCGTGACGGTCGTCGCGAACTTGGCCGTCAGCAAGGTGGCGAGTGCTTCACGCTCTGCATCGAAAAGATGGTGCAGGGTGGCGAGGGCATGGCTCGCTTGGATGATGGCCGCGTGTGCTTTGTGGCGGGAGCGTTGCCGGGCGAACTCTGCAAGGTTCGTTTGACGTTCCAGAAAAAGGACTTTACCAAGGGCCGCGTCGTCGAAGTGATTGAACCGAGCCCCGATCGCGTAAAACCGCTTTGCCCGTTGTACGGCAAGTGTGGCGGCTGCAGCTTGCAGCATCTGGCTTCCGAAAAGCAGGCGGAATACCTCGAAAAAGTCGAACGCGAAAACTTTAGGCGCCTCGCTCATGCAGAACTGCCTGAAGATTTTGTCATCCATACAGGGAACGCCTGGGGCTATCGCAATCGCGCCCGCGTCGTGTTCCGCGGCAATTCTGGTTATGATGGAGCTGCCGGTCGTGAAGGTTCTGCAAAACGCGCAACTTTTGGATTCCGTGGCGAAGAAAGCAATGACATTGTTCCATTTGAAAATTGCCCTGTCCTCACGGATGGCTTGAACGAATTTTTGCGTGGACCCGCCGTGACGCTTCTCGCGAATAATCACCGCGATATCGATGTGAACATTTTCGATAACGGTAAAGGCGAAATCTCGTTCTATTACCCGGGAATGCACAAGTCCGACTTTGACGCACATGCCATAAGCGTCGTTGAAATCGGCGGTCGCAAAATTGAAGCGGACGCCTCTGTGTTTTTCCAGAGTAATTTGGGGCTTTTGCCGAAGCTTGTCGATGCCGTGCGCAAGGCCGTCGACGAAGGTCTCGCCAGCGGCAAGGCGACGAACGATTGGCTGATTGATTTGTTCAGTGGCGTCGGATTCTTTGCTTGCATTTTGCAGGACAAGTTCAAGAAAATTACGACTGTTGAACGCGAAGAAGGCTGCCTCAAACACGCGAAAGTTAATTTGTCTGCTTCGGCGGCTTCTTGCTCTCCCGAAATCGATAACGTCTCGGCCCCCGCTGAAGATTGGCTCCTCGAAAACGTCGTGGACTTGCCTGCAACCCTCATTGTGGACCCTCCGCGTACGGGCCTTCCGAAAGAGGCTCTGACCGCCATTGTCAAGAGTTCCGTCAACCGCCTGATTTACGTTTCTTGTGATCCGGTGACCCTTGCACGCGATTATGCGAAGTTTGCGGAGGCCGGATTTACCCTTTCGCACGCCGAAGGCTTTGCTTTTTACCCTCAAACACCCCATCTTGAGATGATGTTTGTACTTGACAGATAGTTTTTTGCTAATTTAAAAAGTGCTGTTGGGATCAAAAAGAGAGGGATACAATGAAAAAGACACAGAAAGCCATGATGCTTGCAACACTCGCTATGGGCGCTATGTTTGCAGGCTGCTCAAAACCTGAACCTGTCATTGCTTGCGGCCGTGAATGGAACCCGGCAATGAATATCGTCGCTGATACGGGCAGCGTATTCAGAATGGCTGATGAGCTTATCGTTCAAGTCCGTTACGGTACCGGATTTGACTTTAATGAATTGAAAATTGCGTTCTACGAAGGGTCGCTCCAGAATAAGGGGGCGCAAATTTGGGAACACAAGGCTCGTGTGACAAGCAGGCTGGATTCCTACACGCTTGAAGGCCGTTCTCGTCGCGGTGGCTATGCTACGGCTCGCGAAATGACGAAGCTTAAGGCTCCAGGAACCGTCGTAATCGAAGTCTCGTCCGAAAACGGCTTGATCGCCACCAAACAACTTACGATTGTCAATCAATAACTGGTTATCTTGATGAATAAAATAAAATTCTTGAGTGGAATGTTCCTTGCCGCAATGCTCTCTGCTTGCGGTGAGTCCGAAGTGTCTGTTGACTATAAATTAAGCTCTCCGGTCAAGCTTGAACTGTATGCCGAAAGCTACTATGCGACAATAGACCTTAAGGGCGAAGAAAAGATGGGAACGATTACGGCGACGTATGCTGACCTGGATTACTCATCCAAGGGCGATACGACGTTTGTCAAGCGTACCTATACTATCGATAAGTCCCGCGGATACCTCAAGAATTTTATGCCGACGGAACTCGCCTGGCGCATCAAGGAAGTGGACTTAGCCGCTGTCGATAGAAACGTCACGAGCCTCACGGGTATTGACGATGGCTACGATTCGCTGCTGGTTCACATCCCGATGCCGGACCGTTGGCGCAAGCAGCTCCTGAACCCGGATTTCAAGCCGCATTTGAAGCGCTTGGAAAAGCACCGTTGGGAAATGTCCCACTTGCTTACGGGCGTTGTTCCTGTAAAAGCGAACGTGACAGAACTGTTAAAGCAGCAGGGACGCTTGAACTTTGCGCTTATTCAGATTGACTCCGTGGTGACCAAGGGATTTTCCAACCGAGACCATCGCAAGTGCTTGGACTATATCGTCTACTTGCACGAAACCGAAAGCTTCCCGTACTTCATCTGGGAACAGCACGTGGGTAGCAAAATCGTTCCCGAAAAGTTCAAGACTTATACGGCAGGTCACAAGGGCGAATACCGCACCGAATTCGAAGTCATGATCGAACCCGAAACTGGCGTGCCTTGCCAGGAACGCGAAGTCAAGGTCGGAACGCATACGATGGTCCACCCGGAAACCAAGGACACGGTCACGTTCACGAGCCACGTCACGCACGAAAGACTTTTCAACATAAAGCATCCCGTGGCAGAAACGGCTGAGTAATTTTTTGTACTTTAAATTTATGCGTTTTTCGATTCCTCTGTTCCTTCTTCCCGTAGCCGTCAACTTTGTCGGCTGCGCGACTCATATGTCGTCCCAGCAGACGATGGCCGAAGACCGTAACCTCGTTTACGAAGATACGTACAAGGCCTACCGCGAAGCGGAAGAAAAGTACTTGAACTTGCTGTTCAACATCGAACGTATGCCTGAAGAAGAAGAACTTTGGGTGATGAAACGAGAACGTATGTTGGAACTGATGCAGCTCAAGGAACTGATGCTCAATGCGCGTCAGGAATTGGACGGAGCCATTCAGGAATGGGAACGTCACTTGATGGATATACAGGCTGACGTCAAGGCGAAAAGCGTCAAGAAGCTGAATCCGAATTTCAAGGGTCGAGACGCTGAACGCACTAGCCCCGGTCAGCTCCTTCCCGGCGAAGCGAAGAAAACTCCAAGCTTCAACTATTAAACCTTAAATAAAAAAAGCGGCCATAAGCCGCCTTTTATGTGTCATGCCTGCCGCTGAGCAGGCATCTCCTTTATTGCCAGGAATTAATGACTGCGTCCCAAGGCGAGCGTTGCGGACAAGCCGAAGGCTTGTACATAACCGAGCCGCTGACGCAGCTATCAATACATGGCTACTGCCATGTATTGATGAAACCCATCCCAATGGAAAACTTGATTCTCGTCGGGCGGAGGCTCTTGGGCAAGAACGTCAAGTGGATCGGATCCAGCTTCGAACCTCCACGCAAGTCGCTGTCTTCGCCAATGCGGTCCAGCCCGCGGGCAAGTGTAATCGAAATATCCAACGGAATATTGTCCCAAATCTTGTTGCTCATGCGGAAGCTTAAGCCCACAGAACGGTCCCAGAACCCGTGGTCATTGATCTTGTCTGTAAACAGCTTGCCGTTCCAGGCGGCGCCTATTTGCGAGAACAAGTCTACGTATAGGCTTCGAGTCGAGAAAATCCAGAAACTGTGTCTCCAGTCATCGTAGATGGGGTAGAGGTAATGGAGTTCTGCCATAGCCGTTTTGGTACCGGCGAGCGTGTAGTCTTCTGAAGAACGTAGGTAGGGGTAACCGTCAAGGAACACCGGTGTATAGTAGTATGAATCCAGGGTGTCGCTGACATCATCAGTATTCCAGTGGAGAATGCTCGTGAGCTTTCCTCCGGCGGCAAGACGGGCGCCGAGCAAAGGGGTCTGTACGCTTCCGTAAAGGTTGAGCCCGAACTGGTGGAGCGTGAAGTTCCTGTAATGGGTCTTCATCTGGCCGTTGGCCGTAATGTAGAGCGTTCCAGGACGGCTGAGGTCGCTGTTGGCATATTGGTAGTAAACGAACAATCCGTTCCCCTGTCCCGAAATTCCAGAGCCGTTTTCGCCTTCGTGGTCGCCGTAAAGTCCGAGACCGACCGTTGTGCTGAAGCGTTTTTGGTATGTCCATTCGGCTCGGTCCTTGTAGAAGTTTGCGTTTAGCCAATCGTAACTGATGGCCGCCTGCAAGGTGTCGATGGACTTGAAAATGCTGTATCCTGCAGTTCCTGTGATGGACTGCACTGAAACGGCGTAATGGCTAAAGCCGAGACTGTCTCCGCCCTTGGCGGCGACATCTTCGTAATGGACGGTGTCCTTGTTCGTATAGTTGGCGTAGCTGTACGAAAGCCCCAGATCCAGAGGCGTGCTGTGGTTGTCCCAAGCGATAAAGAATTCCTTTTCCTGTTCGGGGTTGAGTCCGTCACTATTGATGTAGTCAATGCCTTTTCCGAGTTCAAGCAAAAGGCCTATCTGCACGTTGTTCTTTTTGAGGGCGTCGCTGATGACGACTGCGAGACCGAGCTTGGCCTTCATTTCGCCTTCGCCAAAGACGGTCAGGTCTGGCGCATTTTCGCTGATGCTTAGGATCGGAACGAACAGCGGTGTGTTCGGAATAGGCTTGTAGTTTCGTTCGGTACCTGCGAATTCGCGGTCGATGAGTTCGAGATTCTTGTGCGGCTTGGGCGGAATGCTGCCGACAAGCTTGATTTCACGTTGGGTAGAGTCCTGGACTGCGACCTTGATCGTGTCGCGGAATTCAACTTGAATGACGTCCTTGTGCAAGACGACTTGCGTGCATTTTGCGGAATCGGCGTTTGTGGCAGCGGCGTTTGTGTCGGTTGCTTTCGCGGTCTTTGTCGAATCGGTGGCTTGAACGGTGTCAGCACATGCGACCTGGATAGTATCTGCAACCTGCAAAACGCTATCGCGGACGGTCACTGCAATGCTATCGCGGAAGACGGGCTCCGCTTCTTTCTTATAGGGCAACTTGTAGAGCGAAAATCCGTCCTTGTCGTACTGCGTAAAGAAAATCGTGTCGCCTGAAAGTGTCGGCGTGAATGCACCGCCAACGACGTTCGTCAATGCGCGTTCCTTGCCGCTGTTCAGGTCTTTTTCGATGAGGTTGAAGATGTTGTTTCGGTTGCTTGCAAAAATAATCTTGTCGTTATCGATCCACGAAACGTCTCGTTCGTCGTAACCGGCTGTGCTGACGACCTTGAAGTTCTTGCCGTCTGCATCAATGATGGCTATGCCTCGCTGTACATCGTCAAAGAAGCTGAACGCGATTCGCTTTCCGTCCGGGCTGTACTTCGGGCTGTAAATGTTGTAGTAGAGGAACGAGGTGTCAGGCTTGTAAATGTCAATCGGATCATCTGTGGAGACGTTCTTCAAGTCGCTTGTGAACGGAGCCTTGCTCAAGATAAAACGTGTACTGAACGGTTCTCGCCTTACGAATACGACTTCGTTGCCCTGCTTGTTGAACGACGGGTAGACGGCATCGGCAAGGAATGTGAGCGAAGCCTGGTTCTTGTTCGTGTCGCTCAGGGCGATGTCAAAGTGCGCGTGTCCGTCCTTGTCGCGGTTTTGGTAACTGATGTAGGCGAGAATCGGACCGTAGACGCTGTCGTTATAGACGTCGATGCCCTTGTCGAACCAGGGCTTTTTCGCCTTGAATCCCGACTTGGCAAAATCACCAATGTTGATGAGGCTGTCTGCACCTTCGACTTCAATATCGCCGACTTCCACTTTAGCGTCGGTCTTGGCGCTGTCCTTGATTGCGTTTTGGGCCGTACTGTCTTTCGTCTTTAACGTGTCTTCCAGCGGAATCTTGAAAACGCTTCCGTCAAACCAGGGCCCGCCAAAGTTCGAAACACCGTAGAGGTTCTTTCCGCTTACGACCGGGAAGTCGTTCCAGTAGGCTTCCTTGGTAATCTTGATGCCTTCGACCAAGGTGCCGAGGGAATCCTTTTGGGCCTGGTAATGTTCAGTGATTTCCTTTTTCCAGGCTTCGTAAAGATCCTCTTCGCTGATGCCGAGAACTTTTTGAATGGCGCCGTTGAGCGTGGCGCGGTAAGGGCGTCCAAGCTCCTTCCAGATGTTAGGAATGGCTTCGTCACCGTAGTGCTTTGCAATGTAGAGAACGAGCGAAAAACCTTGTGTATAGGGGCCGAGTTCTGCAAAAAGCGAATTGTCCGAAAAGTCGTGCATATACGGGAGCGTCATGAGGGTATCGTTCAGCACTGCCGTACGGAGGAGCATGTCGCGGTGCGTGTCCCAGCCGTCAAATCCCATACGCGAGGATTCGTACTGTGCCGTTCCTTCTGCAAACCAGAGCGGCTGCAGCGTAAACGGAATCATGGTGAGAAAGTCCGATCGCGTACGTTCGTTATAGTAGTCCGTGTAGCTGAACTGGAGACCGTAAAGATTGTTGAATGTCTTGCTTCCGCTTTCGATGCTCACGAGGTGGCTGAATTCATGGGTGATGACGTCCGAAATCCAGCCGTGGCTGCTGCGGATTTTAAAGTCCCAGTTCGTAAGCCAAAGATTCACGGCGTTTTCGCTCGGGATGGCGCTGCCGTTGCTGTAAAGGGCGTTGTTCAGGACTGCGCTTACGCGGCCGGGGAGCGCCTTGTGGTAGCGGCTCGTGACGGAATCGTAAACGGCTTCGGCGTAGGCTGAAACCTTTGCCGCATGCGTCGAGTATTCCACGGGGTAGATGAACTGGAAATGTTCCGTGCCCGCCGTTTTCCACTTGATGTCACTTTGGTTGCCGTAAAAACCGGCTGCCGATGCCAAACTCGCCAAAATGAGCGAGGTGCAAGCCGCAAAAATGCTCGTAATCTTAAACTTCATAATCGAAATTTAGAATTTTGAGGGATGATGGACAAACGATTTTTCACCCAATGCTCGTATATGTGTTTTTTATCAAGGCGTTGGTGGTGCCTTGCACGGAATAAGAAAAGCCGAACTGCGTTAACAGTTCGGCTTTGGGTTTAGGAGGAAAAGTTTTGTTGGATTACTTGCCGACGCCGAGAGCCTTGTCGAGACCTTCGATCAACTTGCCGTTTTCGATCACGGAGAAGTTGCCGGTGTAGCCCCAGTGCGTCCAAGGAATCTGGAGCGTGTCGCAGATTTCACGCATGGCCGTGAGGTAGTTGATGCGGGATTCTGCGGTAGAACGGAGGTTCAGTGCGCCGAATTCGTTGATGATCACCGGAACGTTGTTTGCGGCTGCCCACTTCTTGGCCTTGAGAATTTCGACCATGATGGCTTCCTTGCTGCCGGTCTTGTAGTAGTTCTTGATATTCGTCTTCACGTAAGCCTTGGTGCTTGCCGTTACGCCGAAGTCTCCCGAAACCGTAGACCACTTTGCCGGATCGTAGGGGAACGGAATGTTCTTGATCGTGGCGTAGTCCGTCCAGGAACCGCCCTGATGCGTGAAGGTGAACGGTTCGTAGGTGTGGATGACGTAGATGATGTTGTCATCGGTGAACGGGGTGCGCTTGGCAAGGAGCGTGATCGAGTACCACTGGGCATCGCCAAAGAGGATGGTGTGCTTGGTATCGACGGTGCGGATGGCGTCAATCATTGCCTGGGCTGCGTTAGTCCACAATGCTGCGGTCACCTTGCCGTTGCTCATGTCGGGTTCGTTCAAAAGTTCAAAGAACAAGTCTTCGCGGGTGTTTTCTGCGTAGTGGGCGGCAACGTGCTTCCACGTTTCGGCCATCATCTTGATGTAGTTTTCGTCCTTGGCGCTGGTGAGGTTGTAGCTGTTGTCGTATTCGTGGTAGTCAATCACGAGGGACATGTTGTACTTGCCGGTCCATTCCACGAAGGAGTCGAGAACCATAAAGAGCGTGTCGTCGTCGAACTTGAGTTCTGCATCGGTGCCTGCGATGAATGCGTCGCGGTTTGTGGCATAGAGGTCAAGGTCAATCGGCAAGCGGAGGCTCTTGAATCCGTTTTCTGCGAGGATCTGGACATCCTTTTCGCCCAATTCAAAGGACTTGAACTTGCCATCGGCATTTTCGAGCCAGTTGGTGAAGTTGACACCCTTGTTGAGGTACTTCATGGCCTTTTCCTGCAACGGGTTCGTCACCGTGATTTCGGCTTCGGTAAATTCGACCGTAGGAATCAGCGGATCCTTGATTTCCATATCCGGCTGGTCCTTGGCAACTTCGCTGGTATCCTGCAAATAGATGTTGTCGATAAAGAGGGAATCCGTGATGACCTTGGACTTGTTGCCCTTGGCCTGGAAGCTGATGGCGGTAATGTGTTTTGCGTCGAACGGGACTTCTTCGCCCCAGCCGCCCTGGACCAAGTCCTTGAAGCGGATGACTGCCTGCTTCCAAGTGGTGGAGGCTGCGACCTTGGCGAGATGCACGTCGTAGTCCTGGACATCGGAAATTTCAACGTGGACTTCGTGAGCGCCACCCTTGTACCAGTAAGTGATGCCGCCAAAACGTCCGTTGGCATCGTTTTCGTCAATCTGCACGCCCCAACCGACATACGGTTCATAAGCGTAACCGCCCTTATCGAGCGTGTATGCAACCTTGAATGCGTAGTTGGAACCGTTGTTCACGCGCTGGGCGGCAATGTTGCCTTCTTCATCGAGGGCAGTCGTGATGATGGAGGCGCCTTCGTTGTCGTTATCGTTGTATGTGTACCAGTAGCCGTCCGTGTTGCTCATGCCGTTGCCGTCTTCGAAATCGTCAAGCACGACGCCGAGACCTTCGGCTGCTGTAATTGGGCCTTCTGCCGGGAGAGTGGAGGGGTCAATTGCGGTGGCCGAGCTGGAGGATCCTGTTGCGATATCAGAGCTAGACGTCGGGTCGATTGTGCCGTTGCTAGAGGTCGGATCCGTTGCGCTGCTCGAAGCCGGAACAGTGTTTTCTGGATTATTGATGCTCGGGTCGTTGGTGGGGATTGCTTGCGGATTGTCATCGCCACAGGCAGTAAGTGCCAGCACGGTTGCGAATCCCAAAATGCCAAACTTCGGAGAAATTTTTTTGAGTTGCATAAAGCCCTCTTGTGTTGTTTGTCTTTTCTAGAGGAAAAATATATTGGATGGGGCGTTTTGATTCCAAATTAATAGGAAATGGCGTAAAAAGTGTATTAAGTGATTTGGTCAAAAAGTCTTATTTCCTTACGCAATTTTGAAAAAAAAGTTTTATTTATGTGTCAATGTACTTCGGAGGTGCCATAAACTTTTTTAAATTTTTTTCGGATGCGCTATTTCTCCGAAATGTACCACGAATCGACTCAGTATATCCCCCACGGAAGCGGGGATCCGGTCATTATGCATTGGGAAAAACAGGCGTATGCCGACAAGCGTTACAAGGGGGCGCCTAGGTATCCTCTTTCGGCTGCTTTTTTGCCGCTCCTTTCGCCTGTTTCAGCGGATTTCTTGAATCCGGTTTGTGTCTATGCCGTGGTACACGGTATGGATATTCCCGATGGCGTCTATTACGTCGATGGCGATGAGTCAAAGTTGGTGAAGCTTGGCGGCAAGGACGTTCGCGAAGCGATTCTTGCTGCGTTTCCGGAACGTGAATTCGTGAACGAGGCCCAGACGGTTTTCATTTATACGGGTGTCCTTGAAAGGGCGGTGTGGCGTTTTCGCGAAGCCGCTTACCGTCAGGTGCAAATGGATGTGGGTTCGGCCTGCGCCAACACGGTTCTCGTTGCAAAATCGAGAGGCCAAAAGGTTTTTACGCTTGGCGGTTTTGTCGATGATGCCATTGCGGTTGCGCTCAAGCTTGGTTCTACAGAAATGCCTATGGCGGCGATTGCGATTTTTCCTGAAAAGAGCATGGTCGCATTCAATTCTGTGGACGACGGTGTGGGGGAATTGGCATATTCAAACCATGCCGAAATGAATGCTTTTGTGGACGATCAGAGTTATGAAATTTCGCGCTATCCGTCCCGGTTCATGTTGCAGAATCATCTCGAAAACATTGATGAACTGAATCTGTGCATGAAGGTGCGCCGTCTGGTCGCACATGCCTTGCCAGGCGACGAGTTTCCGCTGACTCCGGCGAAGTTCACGAACGAATACTACTTGCGTGAACTCTGGTATTTGCGCCCCGACAAAAAGGTCTGCTCCCCGTTTGCCCACGGAACGCTTGACCTGGATGACTTTTCGTCGATGTTGCGTTGGCTGGAACTTGCTCAGCTGAACGCTTTTGGCGTCGGACTCATAAAAATTTGGGTGGTCGTATTTGACGTGATGTTTGTGTATGCAGGCGTGTACCGTTACATTCCTGTGCGCAAGTCCATCTATATGCAGAGTGGTTCAGCCAATCCGAAAAAATTCAGCAAGTGCTTTGCCGTTCCCGAACAAGTTCAAAATGCAATGTTTGCCGTTGTTCTGACATCGAACCTGAATGAATCCTGCAAGGTGCTTGGGAACCGAGGCTACCGCTACATGAACCTCAATGCGGGAGTCCTCACGGAGTCGCTTTACGAGTCTGCGCGCTTGCTCAACAGGACCGCCCGCGAAGAACATTTCTTCTATCACGACGAATTGAAAAAGCTTCTGGATATTCCAGAAGCCGAAAGCATCATCTCGACCGTATTGATCGGAAAAAGTCAGGTGAAGTAAAACGAGTGCGTTGTCATCCCGGACTCTTTGTCACCCCGGCTTTGTACAAGTACAAAGCCCTTCGGCTCAGCTATGAAAATGCAAGCATTTTCGCAGCGTTCGCCTTGGTTGCTTTTATTCCGGGGCGGGATCACCTTACACACACATTACCCCAAAATCTTCAACAGCAACGGTGTGATGAACACTGTAACGACGCCCGCAACCCCAATGGAAAGGCTGCTCATGGCGCCTTGAACCTCGCCGATTTCCATCGCCTTCGTTGTGCCGAGAGCGTGGCTTGCCGTTCCGATGGAAACACCCTGCGCAATCGGATTGCCGATGCGGAAAAATCGGCATACGAGCGGAGCCGTCACAGCGCCGGTGATTCCAGTAATGACAATCGCGACAATCGTGATGGACGGATTTCCGCCAATTTGTTCTGAAACCACGGAACCCATCGGAATCGTGATGGACTTCGGAATCAACGAAAGCATCAGCGATTTGCTGATGTTGAAAATCTTTGCGCAGGCAATCACGCAGGCGATGCTTGTGACGCACCCGACAGTGATTCCCGCAAGAATCGGAAGCCACGCTTTTCTGAGCGCCTGGATGTGTCTGTACAACGGAACGGCAAGCAGAACCGTAACAGGTCCAAGGAAGAACGAAATGTAATCTCCTCCGACTTTGTAGGTCTCGTATTCAATTCCCGTGACGGTCAAGAATCCGATGATGAGGATCGTTGCAATGAGAATCGGGTTCAGTAACGGATTGCGCCACTTGTTGCGGATGGAAACTCCAATTTCAAAGGCGATGATGGTAAGAATGATGCCGAACATATTGACTCTCGATTAGTGTTCCGAAGATGTTTTTTCAGTCGAGGCTTTGGGATCGTTCGCTTTCTCTTTCTTGCTCAGAAGTTGCACGGCCCAGCCGGTCGTCACCATTGTTACAATGGTTATGACAATGCAGAGGAACAGCAAAAGCGGCCACTGGCTTTTGACGTCTTCGCCAACGAGCATGAGTCCGATTGCGGGAGGTAAGAAAAAGAACGAAAGACGCTTCAAAAAGAAGTCGCTCACTTCTCGAATCTGTTCCAGCTTGATGATCTTGAGGCAAAGCAAAAGGAGCAGTATGAGCATCCCGAGAATATTGCCTGGAATGGGGATTTCTGTGTGTGCATTGAGGAGTTCGCCTGCATAGCAAATTCCTAGAATCAGGGCTAATTGTAAAAGAACTCGCATGCGGCCAAAGATAGAAAATAAGGGCTCACGCCAAAGGTGTTTTTTTTAATGCAAAAAGTAGATTATGAATTAAAAACTTAGATGTCATTCCGGCCTCCGTGCCGGAATCGCCTATTTTGTGTAGCTAAGAAAAACTTATATTTCCCCATATGAAAATTGTATTTATGGGAACACCCGCGTTTGCGGCACATTTTTTGGAGCATCTTGTTGCTTCCGATAACGAAGTTTTGGCAGTTGTCACACAGCCCGACCGTCCTGCAGGTCGAGGCCGCGTACTCACGCCCCCGCCGGTCAAAGAAACGGCTTTGAAATACAACCTGCCGGTATTGCAGCCGACGGACTTGAAGTCCCCGGAATTCGAAGCGGACCTCCGCAAGTACGATGCCGACCTTTTTGTCGTCGTGGCTTATTCCATTTTGCCGAAGAACATCTTGGGTGTTGCCAAGTTCGGTGCCGTGAACGTTCATGGCAGCTTGCTCCCGAAGTATCGTGGTGCAGCTCCGGTACAGCGCGCCATTGCCGATGGCCTCAAAGAGACGGGCGTGACCGTCTTCCGCCTGGACGAAAAGATGGATCACGGTCCGATTCTTGCCCAGCGCACGGTAACCATCGACCATCAGGAAACAACTGCAAGCTTGCTCGACAAGATGGTCGCTCCGGGCGTTGATGCTTTGGACGATGCCATCAACCAGCTTAAAAACGGTTGCGAAAAGGATTTGACGCAGGATCACGCCCAGGCTAGCGGCGCTCCGAAAATCAAGAAAGAAGAAGGCTTGATTGATTTCAACTTGCCGGCTCTGACCATCCACAATCGCATTCGCGCATTCAACCCGTGGCCGGGTGGATACGGAAAGCTCGGTGGACGTATGGTGTATCTCCGCAAGACGGATACTCCCGAAAACGGTCCGAAGCTTGCTCCGGGTGCAGTGGAATTCAAGGATAATCGTCTTTTTGTCGGAACGGGTGACGGCGTCCTCGAAGTCATCGAAATCCAGGCCGAAGGTAAAAAGCCTATGCCTGTTGCTGACTTCATGCGTGGAATCCAAAAGCGCGAGGGTCTTCAATTTTGCTAACGGAACGTGAAGAAGCCTATCGAGTCCTTTTGCTTTGGCTAAAAGATGGCTCGTTTATCAAGGAAGGTGGCTTGTCTCCATTCGCTATGGAACTTGCCTTGGGCGTTTGCCGTAGACATTTGTATCTCGAATATTTCGTCAAGTCGCTCACCAAGAAAATGCCGTCGCTCGAAGCCCGAGTCATTCTCGAAATGGGCCTCTTCCAGATGTTCTTTATGGACGTGCCGGACTATGCCGCCATCAATGCTTGCGTTGAACTCGCGAAGTCCGTAAATCTCGGTGAGAGTACAGCGCGTCTCGTGAACGCGGTGCTTCGCACTGCTCGCCGTCAGGGCGAGCCTGCGCTTCCGCCGCAGCGCGTTCGCCGCGTGAGCATCGAAAATTCCGTGCCCGAATGGCTTGTGCGCCGTTGGTTCGATGTCTACGGTGGCGAGCAGGCCGAAGCATTGGCAAAAGCAACGCTCGTTCGCCCGACGGAATGGATCCGCGTGAATCTGCAAAGGACCAGCGCTCCGGTGCTTGCCGAAAAGCTCGGCATCACGGGTTCCTCGATTCTGTTTGACCGTTACATCGAAATCCCGCGTGACGTGGGTGTAAAGCTGTTGCTTGCGACTCCGGAATTCGTGAAAGGACAATTCTCGTTCCAGAATCCGTCCGCATTCGAAGTCATTAAGCTCATGGACCTGAAGCCTGGCCTTAAAGTCTGGGACGCCTGTGCCGCTCCGGGTGGCAAGACCGCTCTCATGGCCGAAATGGATGGTTCGCTCGAAATCCTCGCTAGCGATTCTTCTGCATCCCGTCTTGAAAAGATGCAGGACCTGATGAACCGCCTCGGACTCACGAACATCAAGACCGAAGTCATCGACCTTGCCGCAGAACCCCAAGCCCCCGCGGCAGCACCGCAGCATTCGTCTAAATTCGACCGCATCCTCCTCGATGTCCCGTGCAGCAATATGGGCGTCATCGCTCGCCGTCCCGAATCCGTCTACCGCATGACTCCGGAATCCATCAACGAAATTGCCGAACTGCAATTCAAGATTCTCGAAAATGCATCGACCGCGCTTGCACCTCACGGCCGCCTCGTGTATGCGACCTGCAGCCCGGATCCTACCGAAACGACCCGCGTGATCGCTCGATTCGTCAAGGCTCATCCTGAATTCGTTAAAGTCGGTGAACCTGTTTTGCCGGGCCTCAAGGACTCTCGTCTCGATGGCTTTTTTGCTCAAGCTCTGGAATACAAAAAATGAAAAAATTCATTGCGATTCTCACCTTAGGCTTGGTATCGCTTTTGCACGCCGAAGACCCGCTTGCGTTTAGAAACGACTCTGCGGCTGTCGCAAACGATATCTCGTTCTCCCACTTTTCCGTGTTCGTCGAAGGCGGTGAAATATACCCCATGGGCGATATGATGGATGCCGTAAAGAATACCCTGTATGGCGGCGTCGGAATCCACTATGCCTATTGGGACAACGTCGATGGCGTCGTGATGTTCCAGTACGCTTACTTTAAACCGAGACCCGATATCTACTACGATGGTGTCCACCAGTTCATGGGCCGTGTCGGTGTTGACTGGAGGTGGAACGTGATTCATCCGGTGGTGCTGGGGGGCGGCTTTACCTGTAGCTGGACCCGCGCCGATTCCAAGGTCCATCTTTATGACGAACCCGGTGGAACCCTGACGGATAACGAAACGGAATTTGGCTGGTATGCAAGAATCAGTTTGCCGGTGTTCAAGTATAAGGAATATAGTGTGGGTTTCCATATTATGTGGGAAGAACTTTGGACCTATCCGGAAGCCTCTGATATGCTTTCGGCGGGAATCACATTTGAAAGGAGCCTGTGGTAATGAACTCCTTTATGAATAAATTTGTAGCAGCATTGGCAATCTCGGCATGTTCTGCGTTCGCCTCTGTCGATCCAGAAATGGAAGGGATGGAAGTTGTTTCCCGGGATAATGGAACATACCTGATCGGTAGCCCCACGTACTATTTCGACCGTGCCCTTGGCGCTGGCGGTATCCATTCCGAAAGCGAACTGTGGACGCCCCGGAAATTGAATTACCGTTTGCTTTTCAACCGTATGTCCGTGCTTCCTAGCTGGGATCCGATCGAAGCACCCTCTGTTTGGATGAAGACGGGTAATGAACTTGGCGATTTGATTTATCGCGATTTTCTTATGACTCATAACGAACGCCCTGTCAACAGGACTCCGATTTTGGAGGCGGGCGTGCGCACTCCGTCGTTCCACGGATTTTGGGCAACGTTCCGTTTGTTCCAGGATGATCATTACACGTTCTATTCTGCTTGGGAATACCGTAGGCATGTGGTGGATGGCTCGTTCTCGTTCTTTGGCGAAAACTGGCCTATGTTCAGCTCCGCATACGGTGGACTCGGGTATACTAACGACTTTGTAAACGCCTCTGTGCTTGCGGGTATGGAATATATGTGGTTCTTTACCGAAAGTTCCAGGTGGATTCCGGTGCAGTACAAGCCGCGCATTGAAGCTCGTGCCGACGTCGGCAATTTCACGGCAAGTCTCGTTTACGAAGATGGTGAATATCAGAATAAAACGAAAAAGGAAACAGGTGAACGTAAAGAACTGAATGGCTCTATCGTCTATAATTGCGGTGAAAGCTGTAAACGTGGAATGTTGCAGCTTTCCGCAGGGCTTTCGTTCCGTGCTGTTGACGATTCGGGAGTTGTCTATACGGGTCTGGACAACGATCTTGTTATGTGGCCGTTCCTTGAAATGCGTGTCCGTCCGAATGAAAACTTAAAGTTCGATGTCGTGTTTGGCGTGAACGATAGGGATTGGCTTGTCCAGGACAGTGTGGAATACGGTGTCCCCGTTTACGACAGAATGAAAATTACATTCGGTGGCAAGAATATCTCTGGAACCCGACTGAATCCCATTGCCGATACTTATGAGTATTTCGATGGTGACACGATTTCGCTTACGGCTGCTGGCCGCATGAATTTGATGCAAGCCTCCATTCGCTTGGATGATACTCTGACGAACTTTTTTGGCTTTGGCGCACGTGGTAGCCTTTGGGCTGAATATGGTGCCGAAACATTTGATGTCGATAAATATGTTGTCGATGGAATTTATACATTCCGTCATGGCGACGTCGGCCGAATCAATTCCTGGATCAAGGGCGTTACGGGTGAGTTCTGGATCAATCTCTGGTACAGGGACTTGCTCAAGTTTACGGCTCTTACGGGCTTTGAACACATCGAAGGCAAAGAAAAACGTTTCGAAATCCAACCGTCGGAATTCTTTGCGGAGTTCAATGCCGATTGGCTTATCAAAAAGACGTTCCGCATTTCGCACTCGATCCGTTATCGAAGCGACGCCAAGTGGAATCTTCGCTCCAAGAAACCGTATGTCGTAAAGGGAGACTGGTACTGGGACGCCACATTCGAACAGCGCTTCCCGAAGTACGGACTCTCTTTAGCGGGGTCTATTATACAGGCTTTAGGCAAGGAAGTTATAGAAACACCGAATGGAGACTATAGCCGAGTCCGCTTCTACTGCACCGCAAAGAAGGCGTTTTAATTTGCTCTAGTCATCCTGGAGCAGTTATTCTCGACCGAAGGGAGGGAAACCATTATTTCTCGTATCTACATTTGAGAAGGGATCCATTACTTTTTTCAAAGCTTTTAAGCTGAACGAATTTGCGAAAGTCTCCAAGGCTTTCGCTTTTTCAACCCATTCAAAAGACGATTTTGCATCGGCTTTGTCTTGCATCGGCAAATGAGCCTTGGACGATTTTGTTTTCAACTTGATGTAAAGAATGTCGCATTCGATTTTGTGGACGGTAATGCTATGGCGGAATGTCCCGCGGTAGTCCATAGAATCAATTTCATCGGCGTTGATGTAATCTTCGGCCTTGGCGGGGAGGGCGACCGCGGCACCGCGAGTGCTTTCAAAGTGCGGGAGCGCAAGCTGCTTGTCCAAGAATTTTTGTCCTCCGATCACCGCTAGAATTTTATCGTCAGCACTCTCCACAACAAGCACTGTCCCGTGCCAACTTTTTTCGGTGTGCTTCTTGGTGGGCGGGAATTCAGCCGTGCGTCCATCCATGAATGCACGACATTCACTACGGAGCGGACAATTTTCGCAGAGAGGATTTTTGGCCTTACAGACGGTTCGACCAAGTTCCATCAAAGCTTCGTTGTGCATGTACGCCTTCGGTGAATCTGCCACTTCCCGCGCATATTCCCAATAAATCTCGGCGCAGGATTTTTCTGCTTTATCAGTTGGCAAAAAGTCAAGTTCGTACAATCTACTGAAAATTCTAACCAGATTCCCGTCCAGAATCGCTTCTCGTTTATGATAGGCGAGGCTTAAAATGGCGCCCGCTGTGTAAGCTCCGATTCCTGGCAACGCTTCGAGTTCCTTGCGCGTCTCCGGCATCTTGCGCTGAAGGGACGCTACAATCCTTGCGGTTTTCAGTATGTTCCTCGCGCGGCTGTAATACCCAAGCCCCTGCCAGTACTTGAACACTTCGGCTTCTTCCGCCTGGGCGAGCGTTTCCACATCCGGGAACCGTTCCATCCATCGTGTAAAATAATCCCTGACCGTCGATACTTGCGTCTGCTGCAACATCGTCTCGCTAATCCATACCGCATACGGATCACGGGGCGCGTCCAAGTCCGCTGGCCTCCACGGCAATTCTGCCGCATTCGCCCTGAACCAATCGCGCAAACGTTTCAAAGAATCAGAAGTCATATTGCGGGGGAATATAAGAAAAAGATTGCGTTCTGTCATTCTTGTTGTTATATTGGCTATAAAACTACAAATGTGGAGAAAATATATGCCGGAATATCCTTTGGAAAAAATGCACAAGTACTTCTTTGACTGGTTTGAAGAAAAACGTAAAAAAGATGGCTTCTTTTATTCAGTCAGAAAGCAGGATGGAGATAGGCTTAAGCACGGCTATCTGTTTTTAGGAAACGATGATTATATAGGTGTACCTTTTGTTGACCATAAGGATTGGAGAAACAAAACGGCTTCGGTTCAGTTTGTCTATGGACGAATCCCTCATGATTTTAGCATTGAGTTTGTGAGTAGAAATCTCGAAGGGGTAAACCTCAACGATGAAAAAGTTGATCAAAAAGAAAAATATTTCTATGAAAAAATGATTGGCTTTAATGATGTGATTTATAAGTATGCTAAAGAAAATGGCGGTCGAATATTAACGGAAGAAGAATGCCGGGCTTATGAATCCAAACATAAGTCTCCAAAGGATATAAAGGAATCCATACATGTATTCCATCATCCTTCTCATCATAATCCTTCAAAAAATGCCTACATATGCAAGATTTACTTCAATGAATCTGATGTGGAAACAGCTCTGGAAAAAATGTATGCGTTCTGGAAAGAATATGGGATGAAGTATTGGAATGAATATTTTGAGACTCCCTCATCCAATATCAATACTATAAATAAGAGCCTTGCAAAAATTGATCATTCCCTAGCGCAGTGCAGTTGGCCAGAAAAAGTTTAGGCCGTTTGTTGGACTAGTTGACTATATAAAAAAACAGCCCCGAAGGGCTGTTTTTTATATCCCGTACGTTTCGCGTTTTAACTTCCTGAAGTATTCAAACTGCGTCTTGGTCGAACTTGCCAGCGTGTACTGTTCGCTTCGCTTGTGACTGTCGATTCGCATCTGTTCATAAACCTCAGGTTGTTCAAGCTTGATGGTTCGGCATTCTTCCAAAGTTTCGAGCCACTTCGCTTCGTCAATCGGCAAAATGCGTCCGCACTTGTTGTCGTCTCTCACGATGCTTCTCGGACCGCCGTAATTGCTCACAATCGCGGGCGTTCCTGTAGACATCGCTTCCACGACCACGTTTCCGAACGTGTCCGTCGTACTCGGGAACAAGAAAAAGTCTGCGTCGGCGTAAAGGCTTGCAAGCATCTCGCCGCCCTGTTCGCCAGCAAAGCAGACGCTCGGATTTTCCTTGAACAGCTTCTTGATTTCTTCAAGATACCAGCCGTAACCCACGTACATGAGTTCCACGTCGTCATGCTTAGCCGAGAACTTCGTCCACACGGAGTTCAAAAATTCCAGATTCTTTTCCTTGGAAATTCTTCCGATAAATGCATAGCGCACTTTTCTTTGCGTGCGGTCGCTGCCGAACTTTTCCCAAGCGCCTTTACCGCGCAATGTCGGCGAAAAACGATCCAGCGGCAGCCCGCGGGGGAGAATCTGCACCTGGTTGGCTGGCACCTTCAAATCTTTTTGCAAAATGTTGGCGTAGTCTTCGCAGGGGCTAATGACCGGGCGCGCCATCCAGTAAAAAATGCGCATCAGCCAAAGCACGTACGTGTGCATCCACTTCGCCTTCACGAGAGTCTTTGCGTAAGTGGGCACGTCGGTGCGGTAATGGCTAAATACCTTGATTCCTGCAACCCATGCACAGATGCAGACCGTCCAGGCTCCAGGGCTCGGCGTCTCGAGTTCAATCATATCGATGGGGTAGCGCTTGAGCAATCGGAGTGCCGGCGAAATTCGCGGAATTGCAAGTTCGCTGTTGGCGTAGCCAAGCTGTTCCATGCTGAACAGGCGTGGCAGCAAAATGCAGTAGCTGTTCTCGATGACTCCGCACGGGCGTGTATTGAATGCACTGCCGGCGAGGTAAGCCTTCATTCCATGTGCGCGCATGTACGGGATCACGTTTCTCAAGTTGTTTGCGATACCGTTTGTTTCGTCCAGGTTGTCCGAATAGAACAGGATGCGTACGTCGTCAGCGGCTCTGCGCTTGCGTTCCTTCTTCAAATAAAAACGCAACTTCAAAAGCTTCGGTATGTTCAGAACCAGCGTGAAAAATACTAGGGGCGGAATCCAGCAAGTGCGGATGTTTCCGGGGGGTCTGTGGTCAAACGAGAACATCTTGCGGAAGGTGCTTGTGACCTTTCGACCGAAAATGGCCGGGCGCGAATCGAGTTTGTCGCTAGCCTTGAGCTTTGTTGAACTTGACGCAGTCGTCATACTTCACTCCTTTGCCACCGAACAAGTCTAATGCGCTACCAATGGTAAGATCAATCTTTCCGTTCGAAATTTCTTTGCAATGAATCAAGTCTTCAAGCGACTTGGCGCCACCTGCGTATGTCACTGGAATTGGGCTATTCTCGGCGAGGAACCGGATCAGGTCATCGTCCATGCCTTGCTGTTTTCCTTCGACATCTGCCGCATGAACCAAAAATTCATCACAGCTCTTGGCGAGGTCTTCGAGCGTTTCCTTGGTAATCTCAATATCGATAATGGTCTGCCAGCGGTTCGTTGCTATTTTCCACTGAGGCTTGCCGTCAACAACGCCTGTTCGCTTGCAGCTCAAGTCTAAAATCAGATGTTCCTTGCCGACGGTTTTCACGAGTTCGTCAAGGCGCGTGCGGTCGAGCTTTCCTTCCGGGAAAATCCAGCTCGTCACGATCACGTGCGATGCGCCTGCCTGGATGTACTCCATGGCGTTCTGGGCGTTGATTCCGCCACCGACTTGGAGTCCCCCTGGATACGCCGAAAGCGCGTCCTTAGCCGCGCTCTCGTTTCCCTTGCCAAGCATGATCACATGCCCGCCTTTGATTCCGTCTTTCTTGTAGAGTTCCGCAAACCAAGCGGATGATCTGTCTGTTTCAAAGTTCGTCTTGAGTCCCGCTCCGCTATCGGAAAGCGAACTGCCGACAATCTGCTTTACCTTGCCATCGTGCAAGTCAATGCACGGCCTAAACTTCGTCATTAGTCCTTGACCCCTGTAATAGCCCAGTCAATCTTCTTGCCCATGCCGTTCTGGCTTCTTCCGCGATAGAACAGAACTTCGCCGCCAGCCGCAATCTTCATGGCCTTCTTTGCGAACCAGCCGTCCACCTTGTCCAAAAGCGAGGCCTTCTGCAAAACCTTGGTCACGGGGAACACCATGGCGGGGATTCCGTTCTTCCATTCAAAAGCTAAAGTCGTCTTGGGGAACTTTTTGCCGTTGTAGTCTACGCCTGCTTCCTTGATCTTTGTCGGAATGGCCACTTTCATGCCCTGGGGACTGTTGTACAAGGCGTAGCCCATCAGCTGGGAGTTCGTTGTAAGCGTGATGCGTCCTGCGAACATGGAGTTTCTTTCGTTCGTGCTAAAATTGATGGTGCGGTTCGCCATGTCGGTTGCCTGTACGGTTTGCCAGGTCTGGTCCATATAGGCGTAACCCTTGACGGTGATGGTGTCTTCGTTGTAGGCAATCTTTCCCGAAACGCGTCCATAAGGAATATGGATATATTGGGCAAACTTTTCCTTGCCGTAAGTCCAGACTCCGTTTCCGGGGACTAAGCCGGGTTCTGCGCTGTCGAATGTTACATCCAGAAGGAATTTACCACCCTTGTCGGCGCTATAGAACACTCTGTGGCCTTTCCCTGGCTTGTTCAGGAGCATGTATTCGTCTTTGTTGATGACGATGGAGGCCTTTTCCTTGCTTGCGACAAGGCGTTCAGGCGGGTACTGGCGCCCGACGGTGTAGGTTTTGCCCTTGAAATTCCAAAAACCGAGGTCGCAACCGAGCTTTTTGCCTAAACCCGGTATGTAAAGAGCCGAGTAGTTCAAAAATGCGCGTGTGCCGTTGTCGAATACGAACTGGTAGCTCCAAGTTTCGTTGAATTCTTTAGAAATGGACTGGTGAGGCATAAAGTCGTTTACCGTGAGGGCGCGGTCAGCACCGGTTGGCGCAACGACGTCTGCGGCGTGGACTGTCGCTGAAATGGCGAGGAGGGCCATTAATCCAATTGCAATATTTCTTATTTGTAATCTCATAATTTAAAAATAAAAAAAAGCTGCTCTCGTGGAACAGCTTGGTTCTAGAAATTCGCTGAACGGCGGTTATTGTGGAATGAACTGCCGATAATCGGAACAAGTTACAGACGGAGGTCTCGGCCCATTCCCATCTTGAGTTCTACGCGGCGACGGACGACCATTTCGTTGAACAAGTCCGTGAGGCAGTCTTCCATGCAAATCATGGGTTTCCAGCCGAGGGCTGTAATCTTTGCAGGGTCGCCAATCAAAAGCGGAATGTCGTTGCAACGGTCGTAACCTGGGTCAAATCTAAAGTCTACGCTCACGCCGGAGATGTCTACGAGCATCTCGACAAGTTCGCGGAACGTATAGGATTTTCCGCAGCAGATGTTGAATGCTTCGCCCGATTCGGCGGTGTTCAAAATCTGGATGGCGGCGCGGGCAACGTCACGGACGTCCACAACGTCGCGGCTCACATCGAGGCTTCCCGAATAAATGACCGGTTCTGCTCCGTAATACTTTATCTTCACCAGCTGGTAGGCGATGGAAGGGAGTACAAAACGGCGGCTGTGGTGCGGTCCCGTAAAATGGAACGGACGCGCAAAGACAACGTGCAGACCGTTTGCATTGCGGAATTGGTTTCCGAGAATTTCCATACAGGCCTTGGACGTGGCGTATGGGGTAAGCGGGTTTGGTGGATCCGTCTCCTTGTGCAAATAAGTTAACTGACGGTCTGTCCTTCCGTAAATTTCGCTACTGCTCAAGAGCAAAATCTTAGCCCTGGGAACAACCTGTCGTACGGCTTCAAGAAGAGTCTGCGTACCGAGCAGATTGATGTTGAGCGTTTCGTAAGGCTTCTTGTAGCTAAGCCCAACAGAGGATTGGCTCGCCAAGTGATAAATGTGCGTCGGGGAGACTTTCTGGATCATTTCCTGGACGTTTCTAAAATCCAGGAGGTCACCCGTCAAGTACTGGACGCCTTCGACCTTTTGCCAAGGCTGCGGGAGTTCGTCACTAAAGCTGTAGAGTTCATGATTGGTTCCTGTCAAGTTCGACAAGATGCTGAACCCAAGTGATCCCGTTCCCCCGGTAACCAAGATGCTCATCTAAACCTCACTTGCCTGGATGGCTTTCCAGGCGTTTGCAACGATATCTTTATCAATATTACAAACTTTTTCGACCTTGCCAATCTTTGTAGGCAAAATATAAACACGAGTGCCCTTTTCGGCCTTCTTGTCAACGGCCATGGCAGCCCAGGCCGCATCGACATTCACGTTGTAATACTTCGGGAATCCGAGCGTGTCGAGCAGGTCGTTCTGGCGCTTTTCGTCGGCTTCCGAGAGCTTTCCGAGGAGGACTGCGGCTCGTGCTGCAACGCGCATTCCCAAGGAAACGGCAATGCCGTGGCTGTAGAGCTCGTAGTGGGTGAGCTTCTCGATGGCGTGGCCGAACGTGTGGCCGTAATTGAGGATGGCGCGGAGACCGGCTTCCTTTTCGTCGATGCCCACGACTTCTGCCTTGATTTGGCAACTGCGGAAAATTATGTGCTTCAAAACTTCAAAGTCGTGAGCCTTGATCTTTTCCACGTTGTTTTCGAGGTAGGTAAAGAATTCTTCGTCGTAGATGACGCCGTACTTGACGATTTCGGCAAGGCCAGCCAGGTATTCGGTCGGCGGGAGCGTGCTAAGTACGGAAATGTCGCACACGACGGCTTTCGGCTGGTAGAATGCGCCGATCATGTTCTTGCCTTCGGCGTGGTTCACGGCGACCTTGCCGCCCACGGAACTGTCGACCATCGACAAAAGCGTTGTCGGGAACTGTACGAACGGGATGCCACGCTGGTAAGTGGCGGCACCAAAGCCTGCCATGTCACCGACAACACCACCGCTGAACTGCAAAAGGCAGCTCTTGCGGGTGTAACCGCGGTGCAGCATGAAACTGTAGAGCTGGTTCAAGTTGTGGAGCGTCTTGTGACCTTCGCCTGCCTGGAACTTGAAAATCGGGCAACGACCTGCCTGGCCGCGGAGTTCCGAAAGCTTGACGCTTTGTTCCTTGGCGATCGTCGTGTCGGTGCAAATCAAGAATTCGTAGTTCGGCGCAAGGCGTAAGCCCTCGAGCATCACGGCGACATCCGGGATGATGTTCTTGCCAATGAAAATCGGGTAACGACCGCCTTCGCTCGGATGTACGTCCAAAGCGTGGTTCTCCCAGAACTTGAGCATATGCATGATGCGTTCCGTGACGTGAGTCTCGGAATAGTCATTGGAGCTTTCGACGCTGAAGTTCGCGTGGGCGTAATTCTTTTCGCGGTCCTTGAGCATTTGCTTGATTTTTTCAAGACGTTCTTCGTCGTTCAAGTTGGCGAGGAGCGGGCGAGTGTTCTTGCGTCCGATGCGTTCGTTCAGCACTTCGGGTTTTGCCCAAAGGCGGATGATGACTCCGTTATCGCTGATGAGCTTCAAGTTTTCGGGGCGCGTTAATGCGCCTCCGCCCAGCGATACCACCAGCGGCTTGTTGCTTTGTGCGATTTCGGCGATCACGTCGTGTTCCATCTTGCGGAACGCTTCTTCCCCGTCCTGTTCGAAAATTTCGGTAATGGTTTTGCCGGCACGTTCAACGATGACGTTATCGGTGTCGATGAACGGGCGCCCGAGACGGTCTGCGAGGGCGCGGCCCGTACGGCTCTTGCCGCTGGCCATGAATCCGGTAAAGTATAGATGCTTTTTCATTTTAGCCCTGCATTCCTTTGCGCATAATCGCAGTAAGTTCTTCGTTTGTTTTGTTTTCGGTTTCCTTCGGGAACCATTTTTTAAAGCTCTCGAGTCCCTGGTGTACAAGCATACCTTCGCCCGTGACGGTCTTGCAGCCCTTGGCTTCGGCCATCTGCAAAAGCTTGGTGCGTGGCGGCGTGTAGACGATGTCGCAGACAACTTGACCCTTGTGGAGGCAATCGCCAGTAAGCGGAGATTCGTCTACATTGGGGCTCATGCCGACAGAGGTCGCGTTGATGATGATGTCGAAGTTTGCCGAAATACTTGCGAACTCGGCGAAAACGGCGACTTCAACTTTGGGAGCCCTGTTGGCGAAAACCTGATTTAACCCGTCGGCGAGAGCCTCACCCTTGTCGTGGCTACGGCATACAATCGTCAGCTCGTTATTCTGCTCGACGAGCGTGTAGGCGATAGCTTTGGCGGCACCGCCGTTTCCGAGGAGTGCAATCTTCTTGTTAGACGGATTTACACCGTTTTCTTCGAGATTGCGCACGCAACCGTAAGGGTCTGTCGTCGTTCCGCAAAGGGTTCCGCCGACAATTCCATCTTTCCAGTACAGCGTGTTCACGCTGCCGGTGAACTTCGAAATTTCCGAAAGTTCATCGACCAGGCGGGCTGTTCCGTCTGCATTGAAAAATTCCGTCTTGTAGGGGATGGTGACGTTTGCACCGTGGAACTTCATCGCCTTGAAGCCTTGAATCGCCTGGGCGAAATTTTCCGGTTCGGGGGCGTAGGGGAGATAAGCCGCATTGATGCCAAGAGCGTCAAAAAGGGCGTTGTGCATAGCGGGCGATTTGCTGTGAGCAACCGGATGCCCGAAAATGCAAAGAGTTTCCGTCTTTCCGTTTATGGAAGCCAAATTAACCTCGTATGTCCTTCCCACCTGTGGGGAAAAACTCTAAATAATACACTACAAAGATATAATATTCTTGATTAAAAAATATGCAATAAGAAATTAACAGTGGTTAGTAGACTGTAGGAAGTAGGCAGTAGGAAGTATCATTCCCGCCGGAACTTGTCATTCCCCTAAAGGGGCTTGACATGTTCGCCTCGGATATAGAAACATGCAAGCATGTTTCTGCATCGCCCGGCTCCATTGTCATTCCACTTCGTGGCATGACAGCTGCGGCTCGGTAATAAGAATGAGTATACTCATTCTTGCTGCACTCGCCTTGCATGTCATTCCCGCCTACCTGTCCTCGCTTGACGGGGACGAGCGGGAATCTCCTTCTTGTATAGTAACGATTTTGAAAGCTCTCGTCTTTCGTCTGTAGCCGCATAGCGGCGTTCTCTCCTCTAAACAACCCCTAGACACAATTTCTATATTTGTGCCCAATGAAATTACCTATAGTTTGCATCATTGGACGACCGAACGTCGGTAAGTCCTCCCTCTTCAACCGCATTCTTGGCCGCCGTGCCGCTGTGGTGAGCGACCGCGATGGTGTTACCCGCGACCGTCATTACCAGAATGCGATTTACAAGGGTCACGAATTTACAGTCGTCGATACGGGTGGATTCTTGCCCGATGATTCTATCGACGTCTTGGCGGACAGCGTCCGCGCCCAGATTTTTAATGCCGTGAACGAAGCCGACCTCGTGCTCTTCATGGTCGATATCCGCGTGGGCATCACCAAGCTCGACCAGCAGTTTGCGCGCCTCATCCGCAAGCTCGACAAGAAGGTCATCCTCGTCGCGAACAAGAGCGAATTGCAGGGCGACCGTCAGGAAAGCTACGAATTCCTCAAACTCGGCTTTGGCCAGCCGCGCACCATACCATCAGTGCCTTGACCGGCTACGCTTGCCTCTCGCTCCTGGACGAAGTGGTCTCCGTGCTTCCGACTCCGGTGCGTGGCGAACGCCGCGAAGAACGTCCGGTGCGTTTTGCCATTCTTGGCCGCCCGAACGCAGGCAAGAGTACGCTCCTCAACCGCCTGTTGAACGAAGATCGCGCCGTTGTTTCCGACATCCCGGGTACGACCCGCGATTCCATCGACTGTGACTTTATCGTTGACGGACAGAAGTTCGTCGTTACCGATACCGCAGGTCTCCGCAAAAAGGCTCGTGTCGAAGACGAAGTGGAAGTCTTCAGCAATATGCGTACGCTCGAAAGCATCCGCCGTTCGGACTTGTCCGTGCTCGTCGTCGATTGCACGCGCGGCATGGAAATCCAGGACTACCGCATCATCACGGAAATCCGCAAGGCTGGCAAGGGTCTTGTCGTCGTGCTGAACAAGTGGGACATTCTCCCGAACAAGAGCGACAAGTCCTTTGACCACATGGTCAAGGAACTCCTCGAACGCGAACCGATGCTTGAATTTGTACCGATTCTTTCGATCAGTGCCAAGGAAGGCCAGCGCGTGGGCCGCGTGATTCAGGCCATCCAGACCGTCTATGCCAACTGCCGCCGTGTGCTTGGCCGTGACCGCGTTGCCGAGAGCTTTGCGAACTTCTTGCAAGAAAAAGCTCCTCCGAGCCACAACGGCCGTGTCGTCATGCTTACGCGTGCCTGCCAGATCATGGTGGAACCGCCGGTCATCGACATCGAAACCCGCACGCCGGAACTTGTCGACGAATCGTACAAGCGCTACTTGCTCAAAAAGTTTTATGACGAATTCCAGTTGCAGGGCGCTCCGCTCCGCTTGAATTTCGATAGAAAGTTAACCCTCAGAAAGGATGAAGAACTTGAACAGTTTACTGAGTCTTCCAATAGCGTACTTGCTGGGGTCGATCCCCAGCGCCATATGGATCGCAAAACTCGCGAAAGGTAAGGACTTTGATATTCGTGACTACGGCTCCAAGAATGCTGGCCTCACGAATACATTCCGCGTGCTCGGCTGGAAGCCTGCTCTCCCGGTCGTATTTATGGACCTTTTGAAGGGCTTCTTCGGACCGTTTATCGCACTCAAGATGTGCGAAGCCCAGGTGGCAGCCGGTGGCGCCGATTACAGCGCATGGGTCCCACTCCTTGCTGGTCTCCTTGTGATTCTTGGCCATAGCTTCACTTGCTTTGCAGGTTTCCGCGGTGGTAAGGGCGTGCTTGCTGCTCTCGGCGTGTTCCTCGCGATTTCGCCCTTGACGGTTCTTTGCGCATTTGCCCTCTGGATTCTCCTCACGGCCACCACGAAATACGTTTCCGTCGGTAGCATCTTTGGTTGCGGGCTTCTCGGCGCACTTTCTGTGTTTGGCTATGTCTGCCCGGAATACTACTTCGAAAGCATCAACCTTGGCCAGATGATTCTCGCCGTGGTTGTCGCCGTATTCGTCATCGTGAAGCATAAGTCGAACATCAAGCGCCTCCTCAACGGCACCGAGAACGGCTTCGGCAGTAAGCGCAAGACAAAGTAGGAAGTAGGCGGTAAGAAGTAGACCGTGTGCTTTGTGCCTTGTCATTCCCCTAAAGGGACCTGACATGTTCGCCTCGGATATAGAAACATGCAAGCATGTTTCTGCATCGCTCGGCTCCATTGTCATTCCCGCCTCCGAGCGGGAATCTCCTTCTCGGACAATAGGAATGCCATCCTGGCTGTCATCCCGGACTCCGTTCCGGGATCACCTTCTCGGACTATTGCGATGTCACCCCGGCCATGGTGCTCTTTGACCACTTAGAGCTTCAGCTCTTACGTGGTCATGATCCGCGAATGGGGACGGGGTCGCCTTTCTAGAACCCCATAGGGAATGAACCATTGCGTGCTTACATTTTTTGAATAATGATGGCTGCAATTCCGTAAAATATTGTAGATTATATGCGGCAATGATTTTTGGCAATGTGAACCATTGGCAAAAGACTATAGACTATTAACTAGGAACGAAATTATGAAAGTTACAGTTTTAGGTACCGGTGGCTGGGGTCTGACCCTCGGTCAAGTTGTTTACGAAAACAAGAACGAACTCACTTTTTGGACCAACTCTCAAGCCGAAGTAGACCTTCTCTCGACTGAACACCAGTACAAGGACAAGCTCCCTGGCGTTATTTTCCCGGCCGATTTCAAGTACACGACTGATATGCACGCCGCTCTCGAAGGCTGCGATATGGTTCTTATCGTTGTCCCGTCCCAGTTTATGGCTGGCGTTGCCGCAAATCTTGGTTCCTGGACCCCGGCAAAGGGCAAGGAACCGATCGTTGTCTGCGCCACGAAGGGTATTCTCGAAGGCACTGACCAGCTTATGAGCGAAGTCATCCTTGAAAAGGTTCCTTGGCTGACCGAAGACAAGATGGTTGCCTTTAGCGGTCCGTCTCACGCCGAAGAAGTGAGCCGCCACGTGCTTACGGCTATTGTCGCTGCCTGCGTGAACGAAGAATCTGCAAAGATTGTGCAGCAGGCAATGAGCTGCTCTTACCTCCGCGTCTATACTTCTACGGATATTGTCGGTGTTGAACTCTGCGGTTCCGTGAAGAACGTGATTGCTATTGCTTCCGGCGTGCTTTATGGCCTCGAAGCCGGTGGCAAGTTCAAGATTGGTGACAACACCCGCGCTGCAATCCTCACGCGTGGCCAGGCCGAAATGTGCCGCTTGGGCAAGGCTCTCGGCGCAAAGCCCGAAACGTTTGCGGGCCTCGCCGGTATGGGCGACCTCATCGTGACTTGCCTTTCCCAGCATAGCCGTAACCGCTACGTGGGCGAACACATTGGTAAGGGCGAAACGCTCGACCAGGTGCTTGCAGGCATGAAGATGATTGCCGAAGGTGTGCCGACTTGCCGCAGCACGCGCGCTCTCGCCAAGAAGCTCGGCGTAGAAATGCCGATTGTCGAAGCAGTTTACCAGATGTTGTTCGAAAACCGCAAGGTCGAAGACGTGGTCAAGGAAATCTGGGGTCGCGAACTCAAGGCTGAAAACTGGGTTTAACATTTTCCCATATTTTAAAAAAGCTTTCAAAAAATCCGTTGCATTCGCAGCGGATTTTTTGCTTTTAGAAAATGCCGTTTTTTGCTCAAAAACGCCATATTGTATACTTTTATTATCAGTGACTATTCCAAGTTGGACTAATGAAAGTTAAAAAAAATATACACGTGATAAAAAAATAAGCTAAAATTCAGAATGTAGAAATGATTCTACACAAGGAGAAAATCAAGAAAAGGGAGCTTATTATGAAAAAGTCACTTCTTGGAGTTGCGGGCTGTACCGCTCTCATGTTTGGTCTCATCGCATGTTCTGGCGAAGACGGAGCTAACGGTGTGAATGGTCTCAATGGTGCTGATGGTAAGGATGGAACCAGCTGCGAAGTTAAATCACTTAAGAGTGGCGATGGCTACAAGGTGCTTTGCGGTGGTGACTCTGTCGGTGTCTTGCTGAATGGTAAGACTGGTGCCACGGGTAAGACCGGTGCAACGGGTAAGACTGGTGCAACTGGTGCAACGGGTAAGACTGGCGATGGCTGCTATGTTACCCAGCTCGATGATAAGTCTGGCTACAACGTCTATTGCGGCACTGAAAAGGTCGGTGTCTTGAAGAACGGTGTTGCTGGTGAATCCTGCTCGACCACCTCTACCGATGACGGTATTCAGATTACCTGCGGTAGCACGGTTACTAAGATTGACAGATGTACCGCTACCACGGTTTCCAAGAACGGTAAGTCCGGTCTCGAAATGACTTGCGACAACAAGGTTGTTGGTACCGTTTGGGACGGTGAAAACGGAACGAACTGCACGGCCAAGAAGGTCGATGACGGTCTTGAAATGTACTGCGCTGGCGAACTCGTCGGAACAGTAAAGAACGGTAAGAATTGCGTCAGCGAAGACAATGGTAAGGGTACCGTGGTCGTGACCTGCGGCGATGCTGATCCGGTCGAAATCACCAAGGCTATGTGCGGTGCCGAAGCCTATGACCCGGCAGACAAGTTCTGCGTGCTTGGCAAGCTCTATGACAAGTGCGGCAAGGACAAG
The DNA here is from genome assembly GCA_902779055.1 of Fibrobacter succinogenes. GTDB lineage: Bacteria > Fibrobacterota > Fibrobacteria > Fibrobacterales > Fibrobacteraceae > Fibrobacter > Fibrobacter succinogenes_K. The sequence continues at coordinate 110,639 of CACZAD010000029.1, forward strand.
AAGACCTACAAGATCAACGCCCAGTATTGCGAAGACGGTAAGGTCAAGGATATGTGTATCATCGCAAAGCGTGCTGACGTCAATGGCTTCCAGTACGAAGTCAAGGGTATGCGCGCTCCTAAGGATGACGAATTCTGCTGGAATGGCTTCATTATGCCGAAGTGCGGTGGCAAGACGTTCACCGAAACGGAATTCTGCGGCAAGACTCAGGATAAGTCGAAAGACTCTATCATGACGTATTGCGCAAAGAGCCACGTGATTACGGAACGCTTCGAAGAACTCCAGGAACTCTTGGAAAGTAGAATCCAGCCGGAAGAAGTCGACGAAGATGAAGTAAATTACTTCGGTGACTTCATTGCGGATGCCTCTGTTCTCTACACCGCTGAAGAAGTGACCTCGTACTTCAAGGATCTCGATGCCTACAAGATCAAGGCAAACCAGTTCTGCGAAAATAACACAGTTCAGGAAAAGTGCGGTACGCAGAAGTATGCCATCAAGGATCAGTTCTGCGACAAGCGTGATAACCATGTTTACAAGAAGGTTCAAATCAACGGTACTTGGTGGATGGCCGAAAACCTTGAATTCGAATACTCCTTGCCGAAAACTACCGGCACTGCTCAAGATCTCAAGGCTGTCGTGGCTGGTTCCGACATCACGTTTGCTGACACGCTGTTCCAGAACTACGAAGGTCCTTCCGGTCGTTACTACACTTGGAACTCTGCAATGGGTATCGGTGACGTCAGAAGATCCAATGACGGTAATGTAAACACTGATGCTCTTCCGACCAACTTCTACCAGGAAGCTTCCGATCCGTCCAAGGATCTGCGATTCAAGACTATCGCTGGCGCTTGCCCGGATGGTTGGAGATTGCCGACGGATGATGAACTTCAGGACCTTATTACTGATCGTGTCTTGACGAAGGAAAAGCTCTTCAACGTGACGGCCTCTGGTTACTACTACATCGAATTCAATACGGTTGAAGAAGAAGTGGTGATGACCAAGACGCTCAAGAACGAAGGTGATGCTTACCTCTGGACTTCTACGGCGGTTGGCTCTGTCGACAGCGGTACTCAGGCTCAGGCATTGCTCTACCCGTACGGTGCTGAAGATGTGTCGGAAGCTACTCTCGAAGCCTTCAGCAGAACATTTGCTCTCCCGATTCGTTGTGTCGAAAACTTGAATTAACCTTGTCTAATAGCTCCAAAAGGCATCCGGCTCGCCCCGGGTGCCTTTTGCTTTTTTTATCCATTCAATCTTTAAAATCAAATACTATATTTCTAACGGTTAGTACAATATGGGAGCTTCTATGCGCTGTTTAGTTACAGGTGGTGCCGGATTCTTAGGGAGCCACCTTTGCGAAAGACTTTTGAACGATGGTCATGAAGTCATCTGCCTGGACAACTATTTTACAGGCCGTATGATGAATGTGGCCCATCTGCGCGATAATAAGTGCTTTGAACTCATCCGTCACGACGTTACCGAACCGATTCTTCTGGAAGTCGATCGCATTTTCAACTTGGCCTGCCCGGCAAGCCCGATCCACTACCAGTTCAATCCCGTCAAGACCATCAAGACGAGTGTCATGGGTGCCATCAACATGCTCGGCCTTGCAAAGCGCGTGAAAGCCCGAATTCTCCAGGCGAGTACTAGCGAAGTGTACGGCGATCCGGCTGTGCATCCGCAGACCGAAGACTACTGGGGAAATGTGAACCCCATCGGCATCCGTAGCTGCTATGACGAAGGCAAGCGAGTTGCTGAAACGCTCTTCATGGATTACCACCGCCAGAACAAGGTCGATATCCGCATTGTCCGCATTTTCAATACGTACGGTCCGCGCATGCTCCCGAATGACGGTCGTGTCGTTTCGAACTTCATCGTCCAGGCGCTCAATGGCGAAGACCTCACCATCTACGGTGACGGCAGCCAGACACGCAGCTTCTGCTACGTGGATGACCTCATCGAAGGCTTTGTCCGTATGATGAAGCAGGACAAGATCATTGGACCGGTGAACATCGGCAATCCAGGTGAATTCACGATGCTCGAACTTGCCAAAGAAGTCCTCGACCTTACGGGATCCAAGAGCAAGATTGTCTATAAGCCGCTCCCCGGCGACGATCCCAAGATGCGCCGCCCGGACATCTCGCTTGCCAAGAAGGCGCTGGGCTGGGAACCGACAATTCCCTTACGCAAGGGGCTCGAAAAGACAATCGTTTATTTTGACAACCTGCTCAAAACGAAATAATCGTTTTATCTTAAATATTTGTCATTCATTCTTTACTTTAGGGGAGTCGTCAAGACTCCTCTTTAAATTTTTACGATAAAGTTTTAACTTTAAAAGAAAAGAGTGAAAAATGTTTTGCAAAATATTGTCTTCTCTGTTATTGTTGTCTGTAACCTCTTTTAGCGCGCCCTTATTTTCTGAGCAAACCCAAACGCTTCCCGAAGATTCTATCAATGTCGAGTATTTTATAACGAATACGACGTTTGAAGATACCCTTGAAGTTGATGCATTGAATAAACCCAAGGAACTTTCTCCGTTTATTGTTTTAGGAGAAATTTTAGGATTTAACGGGTTTATCTGGGCTTGGGACCGTTACGTTCTCGATAAGGATTATGCGCGTACAGGGCCTAGCTACTGGAAGCGTAATTTCGAGGAAGGTTGGGATTGGGATCACAATCATTGGGCTATTAATTTTTACGGACATCCTTATCAGGGTTCCGTTTATTACAACCTTGCGCGTGGTGCAGGTTATGGTTTTTACGCAAGTCTCCTGTTCACCGCAATAGGCAGTTACACGTGGGAAATGTTTGCCGAAACGGAATATCCGGCGCCCAATGACCTTATAGCGACATCTATCGGCGGTGCCGTTTACGGCGAAGTCTTGTACAGGCTTTCAAGATTGTTCTATGGTGTTGATGAATCTTCCTGGTATAGGCAGGTGGGGGCTTTTGGTGTTTCTCATTCCGCTTATTTGCAAAGAAAGGTATTTGGCAATCGAGATGGCATCATAGGGGATAGCCCGTTGAACCTGTCCATTTTCTTGGGAACGGGTTCGCACTTTGGAAACATTTATCGCTACGGTGGCCGCAATGAAGATGACCTGGACCAGCGTTGGGACGATAAGCATATCATGTACGGTGCCGAAATTGAATACGGCAAGCCGTTCCGTAAAGTAAAGCGTCCGTTTGATTACTTTAATTTGTTCACTCGTGGCGAAGTTGGGCCCGATGGGACGCTTTTCCAGCTTGACGTGACTGGCAAACTTATGAATGCCGGTGTTCATGGCCGTGGACATTGGGTGGACTTTGCAACGTATCTCGACTATTGTACATTCTATGGCGACTTCGCAACGGTCGGCACGATTTCTATTGGAACGGGCATCGATTTTTCGCTTTGGCTTTTGCCCTCGTTGCGGTTCCGTATGTATCACCAGATTTATTTCATATTGCTCGGTACGACGGATATGGGTTATGACGACTTGATTAGGGAAGCCCATCCGGAATATGAATCGAATATGGATAATTACCAGTACAATATGGGGGCAAAGTATGTTTTGGGAATTGAAGTTTTGGTTGGTAAAAAGCTGCGCTTCAAGAACAAGACGATTGTCGATGCGCTGCATACGATTCCGGGTTCGCTACCGCACTATGGCGCCGATGGCTGGGATATGTTGCTGATGAACCATACTTCGGCTGAATACGATTTGACGGATAGAATTGCTATGGGTGGGCGCCTGGATGCTTATGCCAAGATTGCGGCCTATTCATCCGAGTTCTTTGAACCTATGAGCCGTGGCGTCTTTGCGTATACCCTGTATTTCTGCTATAAACTATTCTAAATGTTCCCTCCTTATTGTCATTCCGACCTTTTTTGTCATTCCGGCCCCTGTGCCGGAATCGCCTTCTTGTATTAAAAACTTACATCCTGCCTCGTTAATTGACGGTTCACAAACTTTTTACTAAGATATTGATATAATGACGAACTTTCCTTTAAATAAAAATGGAAACATCCGCACGGCGGATTTTTCGATGTTGAATGCCTTGCGCGAAGTCAGCATGCTGCCCGATAAGATTGCAATGTTCAACAGTTTCAAGGAATTTGGACTTGAAAATTATGTTAAGGTACAGGCAGCAGTGCTTCTCCTCGTGAAGCACGGTTCTGTGGATGTTGAACTGGACCTCAAGACTTATAGGCTTGATGCGGGTTCCTTGTTCATTGTTTTCCCGGACCAGGTTTTAAAAGCCAAGAAGGCTTCTGCTGATTTTGACCCGATATGCATTGCCTGTTCCAAGAATATGATCGAGGAATTGATCATCCGCTTTGATGACAATACCCGCTTGATTTTGAAGTTGCGCGAGAATCCTTTGCATAAGCTGGAAAAACTGGAATTTGAACGCCTGAACACAAGTTTTGAATTTTTGAAGAAAAAGTTCGAAACGACGGTGACTAATTCCTGTCGCTTGCAGGTTCTCAAGAATCATTTGATTGCGTTGCTTTACGAATGCATCGGGGCTATTAACGAACCGATCAGTTCGGATGTTTCTAAGACGCGCGGTCAGGTGCTGTTCTCGCAGTTCATTGACCTCGTTGTCGAAAAACATCGCGAACAGCATTCCGTGAAATACTACGCCGATGAACTCGGTATTACGCCGAAGTACCTCTCTGCCGTTGCCGAAGAGCAGACTGGCAAGAATGCCAAGCGCTGGATTGACGAACACATTGCACTCGATGCAAAGGTGCTGTTGCGCTCGTCATCCCGAGACATCCAGAAGGTCTCCAAGATCCTGAACTTCCCGGACGTTTCGTTCTTTGGAAAGTTCTTCAAGCGCCTCGTCGGAGTCTCTCCCAAAGCCTACCGCAAAACAACGGATTGATTTAGACGAAAGAACGCTCGCTCTGCTCGCTACAGACGAGAGACGAAAGAGTTTATTCTGTAAAGTCAAAAATTTTATTATTCCCGGCTCGCCCGGGAATTTCCTTTTTATTTACGATAATTTGACTGGTGACTTGTAATCAAAAGTTATCATATGTTGTATATTACTTAGAAAGTGCCATCCTGAGTGAAATCGAAGGATCTATGAAATTGAGAAAACTTATCTTATTTGCTTTGCTCTTTGCCTCCGTTTTGCTTCTCGCCGCTTGTGGCGAAGAAGAACGCAAGGAATATTACAATCGAAATTCGGTTAAATCCATTACAACATATCGTAAAAATATCAAAGAGGGCAAATACATCTCTTATTATTGGGGCGGAAAAGTAAAAGAGACGGGCTTTTATAAAAATGACAAACCGAATGGCGTGTGGAGAACGTGGCACGAAAATGGACAACTTGCTTTTGAAGGCTTTTACCATGAAGGTATGCGGGATAGCGTTTGGAGATGGTGGCATAGCAATGGACAATTGTCGAGAGAAGAATTTTATAAAGGTAAAATGTATAATTACTGGATTCAGAATTGTCATCGACTTTCGGGTTGCTATGATGACTTTATTCGAGATAGTGTAAGTAGAGAATGGTATGCGAATGGAAAAATAGAATCAGAAGAACATTATAAGAACGGAGTGCGAGAAGGTTCTAGTAAACGTTGGTTTGATAATGGTCGATTGCATTCTGAAATGTTTTATAAATCAGGGAAAATAGATGGCATCTTGAAAATTTGGCATTATAATGGGCAAAAGCTTTGTGAGCATGGTTATAGATTAGGCCGAAAAGAAGGGGCGTGGAAAGCATGGTATGAAAATGGTTTTTTGGAATTCGATGGACTGTACAAGTCTGATAAACGAGAAGGACCTTGGAAATCTTGGTATTGGAACGGACAATTGGCGGAAGAATCTTTTTATGTATCGGGTAAAAAAGATGGTGTTAGTAAAAAATGGTTTCATGACGGCAAGTTGAAAGAGATGATTTCGTATAAGTTAGGAGAATATGATGGCCCTTGGAAAGCGTGGTCCGAATATGGACAATTGAAAGATGAACGATTCTATAAAAATGGTAAGTTCGAAGGAACTTGGACAGAATGGTATATAAATGGTCGTCTGAAATCGAAGGTCATTTATAAAGATGGTAAACGTTATGGAACTTGGAAATGGTGGTATGAAAATGGGAAAATGCAATGGGAAGATAATTATGTATCAGATAGAGCCCATAGCGTATGGAAGAGATGGTATAAAAATGGAAAATTGAAAGCCATATTTTGTTATAAAGACGGTAATTTAGAAGGCGTTCGAAAAAAATGGCATGAAAATGGGAAAATCGCCGAGGAAGAACATTATAACGAAGGAAAACTCAACGGTGTTAGAAAAACGTGGTTCGAAAATGGACGTTTAAAGGCTGAAGAATACTATGAGTTGGACAAGCCCATTGGTGTCTGGAAAAAATGGAATGAAAATGGTGAACTAATTGAGTCTGAAACTTATAAAGACGGATTTAAGACATCCGTCCTTGACAATCCTAATGGCCGCGATATTGAATCAAATCGGGAAAAAAAGAGAAAACGGTCAGGATCAATAATTCCTGTACTAGAAAGACTGCGAACTCTTTATGTTGATGATTCTTTGAAAGCTCGGCAGTCTATTACAGACGAACCTGTTTGGAAGAGAAAGTTCGATTGATCCGCCTTACAATTATTAAACTTTCATCGCATCGACTTGATTGACGATAGCAGTCACGGCTTCGATGTGCTTGTTGATGTTTTCTAGAATCACTTTTTTGTCATCGGTCATATTCGGAATGCGCACGCCCGGGAACATCTCGTAAACTTGTTCGTGATTTTCGGGATAATTGCCTGTTGCAATGTAATAGACCCCGTAAAGCAAGGGAAGGAGCGTTATTGTTGAACGTACGTAAATCTCGTGCGGATTGCGGTATTCCTTGAGGTATAGAAAAAATTGGCGCAAATGTACGAGCAATCCGCGCAGTTCGCGTTCGCATTCCATACGCAGTTCTGCAAGATTCGGGCTGAAGTCTGCAAGCGGCGTCTCGCCACAAATCGTCACATTTCGGCTCTTGATATGCAAAAATTCCAGCGGAAACACGTCCTGCGACGACTTGATTTCAAAACGCGAGAATATGTGGTTGAACACGATGTTGTCGCGCTTTGCCTTTGCTGTGAGCTTTTGCAACGGAAGCAAGTCCTCGACGGAATTGGACTTTAGAATAAAGCTGACGGTCCACGTGGATTCCAGCGAGGAAAATCCTTCCATAAGGCAATCGCCGTGAATGAATGCCGAAATGAGGTTGTCGCCGAGAGCTTCTTGAATCAGCTTCGGCCATTCTGAATTCTGAAATTCTGCGACGCTTAAAATCTTCTTCATAGTGAACCTCTAAATTACCAGCTTCCGCCGGAGCCGCCACCGCCAAAGTGGCCTCCACCGAATCCGCCTCCAAATCCGCCTCCACCAAAACCGCCAAAGCCACCTCCGAAGCCGCCTCTCGGGCCATGGTGACTGCGACTGCTATTGCTGAGCGCGTTTCCGAGCAAGAACCAGAGGCAACCGTTTCCGCGTCCGCCACCGTTCTTCGAAACGAACAAGAATAGAATCACGAAAATGATGAGTGCGAGCCCGAACGGGTTGCTTTCTTCTTCTTGCGGGAGCTGGTCGGTGTTGACCTCAAGTGTCACGCCTTTTTCTTTGGCGACGACTTGCGCAATTTCCCAGGCGAGAGTTATGACGCCCTGGCCGTATTTTTCAATCCTGAACGCAGGCACGATCGTCTTTTGCTGGAGTCGTTCTACGAGAACGTCGGGCAGGTAGCCTTCGGCGCCGTAACCGACTTCGACACTTCTGCGGTGCTGCTTCATCGCTGCAAAAATCAGGATGCCTTCGTCATTTTTGCTGCCGACGCCCCAGCTTTCGGCAATCTTGACGGCGTAATCCCTAAAGTCTGCAAAGCCGATGTCGTGAACTAGCGCAACTGCAAGTCCGACTTTTGTTTTGCGGTAGAGTTCTTCGGCTAGCGCATTGAAAAACTGCACATCCTGTTTCGAAAGCAGTCGGTCTTCGTCGTACACATAGCTGTTGGTCGGGCGCTTGGGGAGTCCCTTTTTGTTCACGGCAAAACCTGCCGCAACGGGAATCGCGAGCAAAAGCACTAACAGCAGAGAGAAAATTCTTTTTGGCATATAAAAAAGCCGCTTTGCCGCGGCTCTGTAAAGATACTAATTAAAATGGTGTTCGCAAGCTATTTGCAGGTGGATTGCAATTGTTGCTGGAGCGAAGAAAAGTCCGTCTTTTTGATGGCGCTGATCACTGCGTCGACTTCGCTCTTGCCAACGCCTTTGGCATTGGACCAGAAGTTTATGTTCTTGCCTTTGAGCGAAAGTGAAACGTCAAAGGACGAAAGTCTGCCGGTCTTGCCTCTGGGCGATGTCGATATTTCTGTATTGATGGACGGAGCGTTTGCGTTGTCCGTAGAAACAGAGATGGACTTCTTGGAGAGTGCGTTTTCGATGGCGTTGCACACGTTGGCGATGTATTCGCACTGGAGCTTTACTTCGCAGCGGCTCTGGCGAACGGTGTAGGGCACTTCAAGAGCCTTGGTCTTGCCAGTCTTTCTCAACAGTTCATAGGGGAGGTTCGGTTCTACGATAATGACGTAAGGACCTTTCTCAAAGTTCACGTTGCGGAGGTTGAAGGTGGCGATACCGTTGTTCTGCGTGCGACGTTCGGAGAGAGTCATGCTCTGGCGGGCGACCACCGGGAATCCCGGTAACGGACCGAACGAATCCTTGACGATGACGTTCCAGGCCGGCATTTCTGCACGGGTCAGTTCAAAGTTGGGTTCGGCAGTAGTGGTGATGGTGATGCTCGAAATTCTTTCGACGAGAATCTTTTCGATTTCGGGAAGCCCGTGTTGCAGGCGGTGGCTATCGTCAAGCGGGTAGATGTCTGCAAGCTGGAGCAGGTAGACGTTGTAGTCGTTGACCTTTTCTTCTGCGGTCGAAAGGTCGTTCACGGCATTGACGTATTTGCGGTCGTCGATGGCCTGCCTTGCAGACTTTTCGAGGTCGGCGATTTCTTGCTTGAGAGTCTTTAAATGGAACTGTAAGTCGGCGGTCAGCTCATCCATGTCGAGTGTTGCTGTTGCCTTGAAACCCTTGTCCGTCTGTACGGGAACGACTTTGACGCCTTTGAGAACGACGTTGCTCTTGACGTTGTTGTTTGCTCTGTAGGTTTCTCCAAGGGTGCTTTCGCCGTTGTTGATGTCTTCGTACTTGGTCTGGGTCTGGGATGCCGAAATCTTGGACTTCACCTGCTTTGCAACACCTGCGATGGCGGCGTTGTTTGCTTCTTCTTGAGAGACTTTAGAAGTGGCTGTATAAGTAATGATCTTTCCGGCAAAAGCGGGAACAATGGAGAGGCACGCACAAAGGAAGAGGGTCTTGAAATTCATGGTTAATTGAGCTCCATCAATATCAGCTTACGCGTGATATTGTTTTTCTTGGTTTCGGCAATCGGCTTGAAGATCTGTCTCAGCTTGGAGTAGACTTCTTGGGAATCCCTGTACTTGAGCGGATTGGCGTAAATGACAAAATCTAAAGTCTTTGCGGTCATGACGTTGACCTTTACAGAGCTGAAGTTGCTCTTGAGGCCTTTCATGATGGCATCGTGCAAGTCTTCGGTCTGGCTGTCGGAGTAGTCGCCCTTGATGTTTGCGACGACCTTGTACTGTGTACCCTTGGCAAGGTCCATCTTCCAGTAACCGAGAATTTTTTGTTCGAGTCCGGGCATGGCCTTGCGGACTGCCGCACCGATGTTCGAGTTGATATTGATCTTGGAAGTGTGTCCGTTGTTGCGTACAACGGCGGACTGCGAGCCGAGGAGTCGTGCGGTCGAGGTCTCGTATGCAGAAACTTCGACGGAGACTTCGTCGTTTGTCACTTCGGAAGAATACTTGATATAGATGTCTGCATCCAGGGCGACGCTTGCGAGGTAAGACAAGTCGTCTTCGGTGTTGGCGATGTCGCTCTGCATTTCGAGGATGCTATTCAGTTCGGCCTGACCATCGACGGATTTGACTTCGTAGTTCTTCTTGGTGAGGTATCCGTTGATCGCTTCGGCTGTCGTGCGGGAGTACGGGTTCTCGGTCGAAACGTCCGGAACGCCGTCCTTCATGCTCAGGTTCGGGGAGACCATGATGACCGGTTGACCGATTTCCTGGACCGCACTGACGTCGGCATAAGTTTCTGTAGAGGCGTTTGCAACTGTAGCCGCCTTTTTAGTGGTGGCCGGAGCGCTAGCATTGAAAGCCGTTGGCGTTGTTACGGTAGATTTTGCCGGAACAGAGGTTGTAGAACCGATTCCGTCCAGTTCGTTGTAGGCGCTTTCAGCCCTTTGGCGTGTTGCTGCATTCTTTTGGCGTGCGTCGGAATCGTTGCGTTTTACGGCATGCGGTGCAGAACAGGCGGTTTCGGCTAGGAGAAGTGCTAAACAGAGGGATGGAATCAAGTGTCTCATATTGCAAATATCTCTTTAAATGGTTTCCTGATTTTTTTTATACAGATAATATACAATGTTTTGTCTATAGAAAGTAAACAAATAATACGAATTGTAAAATACTTTTTTTAGGAGTTGCTATCAAAAGAAAATTTGGATATATATATTCATAAGGATACTTTTTTTACAAAAGAGAATAGTAGTTTTGGAGTGTTAGGAAAAATCTTCACATGTGTGAGGTTTAATATGAGCGAAAAATGGATCTGGTTGCCCGATTGGGCCTCAAATCTTGGTATTTGGGAAGACGACCTGATAGATGTCGCCCCCTCTGCAAGCCATATTTATGTACCGTATGACCAAATGTCTGAATTTTTGGAGCATCCGACGGATATTCCCGAAATGAAGAAGGCCACGACTGTTGTGGCATGGGGACTTAGTGCCTTGTCTTTAATGTGTTCTGCCAAGGAGCATAAGCAGGGACAAAAGTGGATTTTGCTTTCGCCATACGCTGATTTTTGTGACGAAATCGGAAACTGGACTGTTCCTAACCTTCATTTTATGGCGCACCAGCTGTTGACGACTACCGAGCCTGCCCTCAAATCGTTTATGGAACTGTTCGAGGAAGATTTTGGTGACTGGCAAGACGACTGGTTTGACAATGCCAAAAAGTATGGAGCTGAAGCCCTGGCTAAGGGACTGATGTACCTGGCTTCGCACCGCGTGGAATCTGAGGTTCCGCAAAGCGAGGATATCCAGGTGCTTTATGGCAGGCTAGATACGGCGGTGTCGCCGGAATGGACGCTGAAACTCAAGGCGTTCTTGCCCAAGGCCGAATTCAAGGAGCGCCCGAAAGCAGGCCATTGGCCGCCGATGCTGTTGCTTTAGGCAGTAGACAGTAATAGTTAGGCGGCTTTGCCGCGATTATAAAAACTTCCTACTAATTCCTAACCACTTTTTTTTGCAATTTCCCAAGCGCAAACATCGCTACAAGGTAAATCGCAAAGAACCATAACAGTGCGTTTTCGACAAAATCGCCAATGACTGTATAGAAGGTGCTTCTCGTCTTGAGAGGCACTTTTCTTTGTATGACTCTGGTTTCGAAAATCTTGGTGTTCTGGTCGTAGTGTCCGTATTGGTCGATGAACGCTGAGACACCGCTGTTTGCAAGGCGGGCCACCGGGTAGCCGTAAGAGACCGCCATATGACGTACGATGTTCAGATGCTGGAACGGAGCGGTACTTTTGCCGAACCATCCGTCGTTCGTGATGTTCACCATCAGGCGGGAGCCTTTCCGGATGGATTCGCGGATGATGTCGCCGAAGATGGCGTCGTAGCAGATGTAAGGTGTCCAGTTGTAGGGACCATAAACGGGAGTCTCTTTCCCGGGAACGAAATCGCCTTCACCAAGATCCACGTAGTTCAAGATGGGGAATACTTCGTCAAAGGGGATGCGTTCGCTAAAGGGCACGAGATGCTTTTTGACGTAGCGCTGCGGAAAATCCGGATCGCCTGGCGTAAAGAGGAACGATGCGTTGTAGATTTCGAAGCGTCTTGGATTGTTGATGTCCATTGAAACGCGCTTGTAGTCGAGAGCGCCCGTAAGGATGCTTGCATCCATTCTGTTGGCCATCTGGTGCAACTGCCTGATGACCTGAGGCTGGCGTCGGATGTGGTCGGGGATAGCCGTTTCTGCAAGCAGAATGAGGTTTGTGCCTGGCTGGACGCTGTCCTTTACCATGTTGAAAGTCTTTGTGACTATGGAATCGAAACGTTGCTTGCTCCACTTGGCGCCCTGTGCAATGCTTGGCTGCACCATGGCGATGGATGGAGCTTCGTTGTTCTGGTCGTTATAGAACGGGGATGCTTCGGGTGATGAGAGAACGCAGCTCCCATGAATGAGGAGCGTGATGAAAATAACGAACGGGACTGCGAAGAGAGCTAACTTCTTGCGCCCCTTCTGCGAAAATGCATAAGCGACGACTTGGTTCGAGGCTACAATCAGAATGGTATAACCGAATACGCCAATAATCGAAAGCGTCTGGATCAGTTCAATGTGGTTTCCAAAGGCATAGCCGAGGTGGCTCCACGGGAATGCGAAATCGCCACTGGAACGGACCATTTCGATTCCAGCGAAGAATATAGGGAATAGGGGTAACAGGAAAGTTTTGCCTTTGCCCTTCAAGTTCTTGACAGTCGAATACACGAACGAGGCAAGAACATTAAACATACTGAGGTAAGCGACGAGGAGGATGAGTCCAAGGAAAATGAGTCCCGAGGGGGCGGTTTCCACGTTCATCACGTTACGGATCCAGTAGTAGTTGATCGTGTTGTAGATCATGCTGGCCCAGAATGTCGCGAACACCGCTGTCTCGCGGTTGTACTTGTTTAATACAATGAACCACGGCACAAGCGTAATGAGAATGGCGGGGCCAAGCGGGAGCGGCGGGAACGCGAACGCCACGAGCAACCAGGATATGCTTGCGAGGGCGAGGGCGACGAGGGCGTTTTTTTGCCTGTACATCTTGGCGTTCCAACGTCCAAAGACGACAAGCCAGTAGATGAACATCGGAATGAACGTTGCTACAATCTGGTTCAGTCCGGCGTGGCTACGCGTAAGGTAATCCAGTGCGAGGAACGCAAAGAGCGTAATCCCGTAGGTGTTAAAGAGTCGCGAAAAGGGGCGACGTGCCGCTTTTACAAACAGGAACGATACGAGAACCACGATGGGCAAGAGCTGCCCGGCCTGCACGTAGAGTCCCGGTGTTTGGGGGCGCAAAAAAAACAGGACGAACTCTATTGCAACAAGAATCGATGCGTAAATCTTGTACGCTCGTGGAAAACTTTTGATTTTATTTAGAAACTGCTCGGTAGTCATTTGTTTTAGTAGGAAGTAGGCGGTCGGAAGTGTTTGGTGCGTGTCATCCCGTGCTTGTCACGGGATCGCCTTTCTCGGATTACAGTCCGCTTTTATCCTTGGGATTGAATATCAGCACGAATTCGCCTTTGGGCGGATGAGCCTTGAAGTGCGCCGAAATTTCGGTCGGTGTACCGATGAGGTGTTCTTCGAACTTCTTGGTGAGTTCGCGCATCAATGCAATCTTGATGTCGCCAAAGACCTGCTTGATTTCTTCGACGAACTTGTCGATGTTGTGCGGGCTTGCGTAAAAGATCTGGGTCGCTTCGACGTCCTTCAGCTTTTCGAGCAGGTGGATGCGCTGGGCGCTCTTCTTGGGCGAAAAGTACTGGAACGTAAAATGGTCGGTCGGCATACCGCTCGAAACTAGGGCGGTAATCATGGCGCAGGCGCCGGGAACGGCTCTAACTTCGATGCCTTCGCGGACGCATTCGCGAACGAGGTTGAATGCGGGGTCGGCAACACCCGGGGTGCCGGCGTCGCTCACGAGGGCGATGTCTCCCGTGTTCTTGAGGAATTCAACGTACTTGGGCGTGACCTTTTCTTTGTTGAAGTCGTGGTAGGCTTCCATGGGCGTCGTGATGCCGTAATTGTCAAAGAGGATTCTTGAATGACGGGTGTCTTCGGCAAGGACTAGGGGAACTTCTTTAAGGATGCGCACGGCGCGGTAGGTGATGTCTTCCATGTTCCCGATGGGAGTCGCTACGATGTATAAAGTGTATGACATAATGCAAAGATAGAATTTTAGTAGTCGCTTGCGCTGTTCAGGTCCGTGGGTCTGTTCGTGTTCAGTTCGAAGGATAGACGCTGGACGAGCTTGCGGTGCATTTCGTTCGAAGCCTTGTTCACGAGGTCCGTGCGGAATCGCCCGTAGAAAGTGACGTTAATGTCTTGCTGTTCAATGAATTCGACGTGACGCACCAGGGTGCCGTTGCAGAAAATGCGCCCAGTAAAGGCATACGTCCAGGATTCATCGACGGGGAGGATCGGCCAAATCGGGATGAGGATGCCGATGTTCCAAGCGGAATTCGGTTCGTTTTGCTTGACCGTCGCTACGATCTTGGCATCCCCGCGACAGGATTCTCTCGGAAAATCATCGGTGCTGGCCGCTTTAGTATATGCTCGTAGCAAGTCCTCTGAGAGTTCCAGCGTGTCATTCCCGTAAATAAAGGGGATGCTCCCGAAAAAACTGTACTTTTCGTCTGTTAGAGGGAGCCCATCCAGGTCTCCCTGCGTGAGATTCATGGAACATCCCGATAAAAGCCCCGCAAAAATGAGGCCTGCACATAAAAATTTGACGATGGAGCGCATGCGTTAAAGATATAAAAAAACGAACGGAGCCGATTTTATTTAGATTGTGGCTATGGAATTGCCTGCTTATTTTATCAGTGACGCCCACTTGGGAATCGAACCTCCGGGAGCTGTTCCCAATAGAGAAAAAAAGTTGATAGAGCTTCTTTCTTCTTGGAAGGGCAAGGCTAGCCATGTCGTCGTGATTGGCGACCTTTTTGAGTTTTGGTACGAATACAATTATTATGTGGCTTCGGCCCATTTTGACTTGTACCGGGCCTTTGCTGAACTTGTGGAATCGGGGGTCAAGGTTCACCTGTTGCAGGGAAACCATGACTTTGCGTATGGCGAATTCTTTCCGAAGATGTTGGGCGTTTCTGTCCAGAAGTCCCTGATTCTTGAAATCCAGGGCAAGAGGCTGTTCTTTATGCATGGAGACGGCGTTCCCAAGTCCGATCGCGGCTACCGCTTTTTGCGTAAGGTGCTGGACTTGCCGTTGAACAGGTTCCTATTCAAACAGATCCATCCGGATTGGGGAATGGGGCTTGCTCGCTTTGTCGGCCGCAATAGCCGCAAATATGGCGAAAGCAGGATTATCAAGATTGAGGAATATCTGGAGTGGGGTGACCGCATCCTCGAAAAGGAACATTGCAATTTCTGTATCCACGGACACCACCATATTTCGGGCATCTGGAATACCAAGAGCGGTATTGTTGCATCTCCAGGGGAGTTTATAAAAAAGCCCACCATCCTCTGCTTGGAGAATGGTGGGTTAAAATTGCTTTCGCTTTAAAGCGGTTGAATGTAGAAGCTATTCGTTGGTGCCGCTTGCACGACCTTCGGTGGATTGGACCATCTTTTTGCTGGAATTTTCACCCCAGAGCTTTGCGACAAGGTCGACGCTAGCAAACTTTTGCCAATATTCTTCTACCCAGCACCAGTGGTGGACTACACCCTTTTCGTCAGTGATTGTCCAGTCCTTGTGTACAGAGAAAGTCATTTTCTGAGCTTGCGGTGTATAGTAAGGATCAGACGAAGCTTCTGGCTCGATGGTGATGGTCCAGGTCCTGCCTACGGTTCTCTTGTAGATGGCTACGTTGAAAGCCACAAGCAGGATCAGGGTGATGATACTCCACTTAAAGTTCTTCTTCGTCAGCAGGTATATTAAAAGGAGTAGCAATAATATACTGAGTGCAGCGAAGTTGTAATGAGTTGGATAAAATACTTTGAAAACTTCAATCATTTTACCGCCTCTCTACTTAGAACGTTAGCGAATTACTTTTTCTTGGCAGCCTTCTGCTGTGCAACGAGCGGTGCGACACTGAAGGTGAGGACGTTCTTCACGACCTGGCTTTCAGTACGGAAGCTCTTGGTCGGGAGAGCGATGCCGTGAGAAGAAAGCGTGCCCATGAAAGATGCGTTGGCGTGGCTAGCAATGGTGCGGACGTTGATGAAGCCCTTGTTCTTGCTGAAAGTGAGCTTGAAGGTCTTCTTGGCTGCATCGTATTCTGCAACCATCGTCTTGTTTTCCTTGGTGTCCAGAGCATTCTTGGTGTTGTGGTCAAAAATGATGGTACCGCGAGTATCGATGGAAAGCATGGTCTTGTTGCCGACTGCGTTACGGCAAGCGAGAGTGGACCATTCGCCCTTCTTCTTGGAACCCTTGGCCGTGAAGACGTACTTGTTGCCTTCCTTGACCAAAGTGTATGCGCCAGTAGCTATCTGGAGACCGATTGCATTGAATGCGCCCTTGAAATAAAGGAATTTGGACTTGGAGCCGACAATGCCGTTGATGAAACGGAAAGACGTGGACTTCGGGGTCTTAATAGGCGTGATAGCAACGCGCTTGCCAACCGGGTCGACTTCGACATCAACGTAAGGACCTACATCGACTGTTCTGCCATCTTCGGTCTTGGTCTGAGTGGCGAGCTTGTCGAGCTTGAGTGCCTTAACTGCTTCTTCCGGGAATCTGATGAAACCACGGACGTCCATTTTAACAATTATGTTTTCCATTTACACCTCTTTTGTTTGTTGTATTGACTATAAAATAACAATTTATTCAACAGATGTCAAAGATTTTGACGAAAAAAGCATGAACAAAGGATAAAAATAGTTTTTTCGTAATCAGTTACATTTGTTGTATAAAAAATAATAATAAAATTGTAAAATGTTGCAACAAATGAAAAAATAATTTCTTTATTTGCTTAAAATCACGCTGGAAACGGCTTCTGACAAGGTTTTGTCGGAACGAAAGGCCTCAGTTACGTTGCCAAAATAACTCTTGATTGTGTGACTGCGATCACGGAATCGCGCTCTATCCGAGAGAATTACTACATTCTGTCCGTTAGAAATGTCGCTAGAGTCAAGTTTTACGTCGGCTCGGACGAGGAACTTCGGGTACAGAATGCGATATTTTTCGGAAATCACAACAGCAATACTCAACACCGGATCGATCAAAACTGTTGTTTTGGTACTTTTGGCATGTTTGGAGGCTAAAATGGCGCCAGTGCCGCGTCCTGCAACGACTCCGGGCTTTTGGCCGTTGACTTGCGTTGCGCATTCGTAAATCATCTGGGCGTCGGTTTCGAAAGTTTCTTGTGAAGGCGTTCCTTTGTTGTTGCCGCTTCCGCGGTAGTTGAATGTTACGGCGGCGTAACCGGGAAGACTGTCGAGTTCGGCGAGGAACTGTGCGGCATCTTCGTCGGCGTCGGGGTAGTAGAGGAGTACGCTGTTCTGCTCGTTGCCGATAACGAAACCTTCGAGGACTGTTCCGTCGTCGAGCGTGCAGGAAATGTTCTTTGCCTTGCCTGCGATGGCTTCGCGGGCTTCGTTGTGGGTGATGGCTCGTGGGAATGCGTTCCTTCGTTCTGTTAGGGCAAGGTAGAATACCATGCTTACATATATAATGAGAAGTATGCCTGCGAGGCGGAGGATGCGGCTGAGTGTTCCCAAGGCGAAATCTTTTATTTTCATAGCTGATAAGATAGTAATTAGTTGACGGAATGCATCTGGCTGGATTTAGATGAATGAGAGTCGCATAAGGTGACAATGCGAACTGAGAAAGTGCAAATGCGTAAGGTGACCCCAGCACGGTGGCCGGGGTGACAACGTGACGGTTGTTGAAAAAAAACACAAATGCGTAAGGCGGGTGTCGCACCCAAGCTTGCTTGGGTATGACCGAACCGTAGCATTTGGCGTTATAGGCCTTCGGCCGTATAACGCAAAAGGACTCCCGGTGGAGTACAACCGGGAGTCCGAGGGATGGGATTGGGTGTTCCTTTAAATTACGCTATTTTTTTTGAAAGCGTATCACTTCAAAAACAAAAAGTGTTCCCATAGTGTTCTTTTTCCAGGAACAGTAAGGAAAAGCGCCGGTTTAACCTACTTTTCTGAAAAATAGGTGTTCCCAAAAAAGCCAAAAAAAATTACATTTTCTCCTGATGAACGTATATGCCTACTACAATTATCGAAAGTACCTGCAGGACTACTACGATTACCGTAAGTCCGTCCAAAGGTATTTCTCGTACCGGTCTTTTGCAAAGAAGGCTGGGTATTCCTCTTCGGGTCTTTACCTAGATCTAATCCGCGGACGCAAGTCGCTGACTCCGCAGATGGTTCCGAAGTTTATCGCTGCTCTTGGTCTCAACGAAAGGGAAGGTCGTTACTTTGCCCTGATGGTGGACTTCACGCACGCCACGACGGCGTCTTCTAAGCAGCAGATCTTTGATCAGATGTCTGCTCTGTTGCCGCGCACGATCAAGAACCTGACCAAGAACCAGCAGGAATACTACAGCAAGTGGTATTACGTGGTCGCTCGTGAAGCGCTTGCCGTCCTGAAGATTAACGACAAGAACATTCAGGAACTTGCGCTTTTCTTGAACCCGAAAATTTCTCTCCCGCAGGCCAAACAGGCTATCCAGCTCCTTCTCAATTTGGGACTTATAGAGCTCGGCGAAGATGGATTCTACCATTCCGTAAACAAGGCAATTACGAATGGCAGCGAAATCGCCCCGCTTTTCGTTCATCAGTTCCAAAAGCAGATGATTGATTTGGGAAAAGATGCTCTGGATCACTACAGTACCGAGCGTAGAAATGTATCTTGTATGACGATGAGTGTGTCTGCTCAAGGACTAGAACGCATCATTAGCAAGATTGACCTCTTCCGCAAGGAAATCGTGGACATCATCCGTTCGGATGAAGGCGAATCCATGGTTTGCGAAATGAACATCCAGTTCTTTCCGTTGAGCAAGGAAAAGGTGGCTCTTCCACCGGTGGATGCCGAGGGAGGTGAAGATGAAGTTTGTTAAGGCTTATGTAGGTCTGTGGACGGCGCTGTGCGCTTGTATGCTCGCTTGCACAGGCGAAAATGGAAATGTCTCGGGTACCGTTACGGATACGGGCAACACGATTGCTACTGGCATCGTGACTCGCAGTGATGGCTCTCGCGCTGTTTCTGCCATGGTCCGTATTGCTCGTGAACCGGCTGCAGGGGATACCCTTGTCAAGATGGATTACATCCAGACGAAGACGGATTCGCAGGGCGTGTTCTCGTTTGATTCTGTGTTGGCGGATACGTTCCAGCTTGCTGTGATTGATGCGGAACACAATGAAATTTCGTATAAGCCGCGTGCCATAAAGCGTTCTGGCACTTTGGATAGCATCAAGCTCGAAAAGGCCGCCGTGTTTAGCAGTGTGCTTTACTACGAGGATGTGACTGAACCTGCTGTGGCGGTTGGGTCTCACTTTGAAGTCTTTATTCCGGGAACTCCGTTCTCGCAGAGCGTGTTCGCTGGCGATTCCTTCTCGATGCTCATTCCTGAAGGTTCCTGGTGGTTCGGCTTCTGCCCGGGCGACCCGCAGATCGTCGCAAGGCTTGAAGATTCTGGTGTTGCCGATTCCGTGATTTACCGTACGTGGAATATGGACGGCGAGGTCACGTCGGGTGATACGCTGTCGAAGGGACCGTTCATCTGGAGTCCGACGGCTGACGTTGATTCTTTGATCAAGGAAGAAGAAAACAAGAAGAACGAAGAAAAGCCTGCCTACCTGTCGGGCGTCGTGAACTGCAAAAAAGATAGTGCGTGCCCAAATGTTCAGGTGCAGATGATTACTGACCTTTACGGGTTCGACTTTGTCGAGGGCGATTCCACCCGTTTTGAATCGCAGACGGTGACGGATGAATCTGGACGCTGGTTCTTGCAGGTGCCGGACTCGGTGCCGTATGACAGCCTCCGTATGGAATACCGCTTGCTCGATGACGATGGAAAGGTTGTTCAGGCTGGGCTCAGCCGCTATGTGCTAGCCTCGGAACTCAAGGGTCTGAAGGATACGCTTTTGGTCGATACGACGGACCTTACCAAGACTTCTGTGCTTGTGGGTGGCGTCATTATCGCACTTGATGTTCCTGAAACGCAGGAAAACGACGAAAATTCGAATGCGTCTGAAGGCGAAACCGTTCAGTCCGAAGTTTGCAAGGTCAACAGCGTGAACAGCGTGGTGCTTGGCCTGAAGGGTACTTCCCATTTTGTGAGAGATGTGACTTGCAATATGCTGAAGATTGATAATCTCCCGGCTGGAGGCCAAGACCTGGTTCTTTATTCTGGCGACCCGAAGGTGGTCAAAACGCTTAGGGATGCGGAACTCAGTGTGGATTCCATCGTGACGATTACGCATGTGCAGTTGCCCAAGGCCGATACTCTCGATCAGCAATGGATGACTTATGCACCACCAATAATCACAATCGAAAAATAATTTTCAAAATACCCCTTGCAAAACCGAAAATTATTTTCTAAAATTGGTGCGCACTGATGAGCTATGGTGTAACGGTAGCACAACAGATTCTGACTCTGTTTGTCTAGGTTCGAATCCTGGTAGCCTCCGAGGGGCTTTTTTTTATTAGGTGTTTGGATTAAAACGTCTTTCGTCTATATTTGTGTTATGGAATTTTTCGATTATTTTGAAGAGATTTATGCGGACCGTTGGCCTATGCTCCTGGAATCGCTAAAGGGCGAGGGGTGCGCTACAAAGCTCCAGTTTGCCGATGACTTGGAACCGTACTATTTGGACGAGGCTTCCGTATTTGCGGCAAAGTCGCTTGGCGTGGAGCCTGGAATGGACGTTCTTGATATGTGTGCTGCTCCGGGGGGCAAGTCGCTTGTGATCGCTTCGATGCTCAAGGGCGAAGGCTCGCTCCAGTGCAATGACCGTTCGCCGGACAGGCGTCTCCGTTTGCAGCACGTGCTCGAAAATTCCTTGCCGGAATCCTGGCGCTCGATTATCAACGTCACCGGTTATGACGGCGTCAAGTTCGGGATGCACAAGAAGGAATGCTATGACCGCATTTTGCTCGATGCGCCGTGTTCTTCGGATCGGCATGTGCTCAATTCGCCTTCGCATCTAGAAGTCTGGTCGGTCAAGCGCGTAAAGCGATTGTCGGTGGAACAGGGCTCGCTGTTGGCTTCGGCGGTCGATGCACTTAGACTGGGGGGCGAACTGATTTACGGCACTTGCGCACTTTCGCCTCTTGAAAACGATGCCGTGGTCGCTAAAATCTTGAAAAAGCGTAAGATGATGGAATTTGTTCGTATCGAGGAACTGCCTGAAGGGGCGGACCGGACGGAACTTGGTGTGCATATTTTGCCGGACAAGGCTCATGGCTGTGGTCCCATTTATTGCGCGAAGATGAGAAAGAGGTGTTAGAATTTAGAGCGTGTGGGCTATGGGCATAAAAACTTTAATAAAACGCCCAAAGCGTAGCGTCCCCAAAGCCCGCATAGCGGGCGACCCCATACCTCACAACCGGTTTAAGTTCTATCAATTAATAATTGCTATATTGCCTACTGGTAAAATAGGAGAATTTTTATGGCAGCATTGTCTCTTACTGCAGAATCTTTTGATAAAGTTATCTCTAGTGGCCAGCTGGTGCTCGTTGACTTCTGGGCAACCTGGTGCCGTCCGTGCATGATGATGGGTCCCGTCGTCGAAGACCTCGCTAACGAATTCGACGGTCGCGCCATTATCGCAAAGATCAACGTCGATGACGAAGGTGTTTCGGATATTTGCGCCCGCTTTGGCATCACGAATATTCCGAATATGAAGTTGTTCAAGAATGGCGTAGAAGTTGGTAACATTGTAGGCGCTGTGCCTAAGGCTACCCTTAAGAACGCTATCGAAAAGAACCTCTAGTTTTTCTAAATTTTCGGCATGCTCACTAAACGTTTAATTGTCTGCTTGGATGTACGTAACCGTAAGGTCACGAAGGGTGTAAAATTTAAGGGTAATATCGACATTGGCGACCCCGTAGAGATGGGTGCGCGTTATAGCGACGACGGTGTCGATGAACTCGTTTTTTACGATATTACGGCGAGTGCCGAGAACCGCCCGTGCGATATGGAAATGATTCGCCAGATCGCAAAGCGCGTGTTTATCCCGTTTGCTGTGGGTGGCGGTATCCGTAACCTGGACGATATGCACGAAGCGCTCCTCGCCGGTGCAGAAAAGGTGAGCGTGAACAGCCTTGCAGTACTCCATCCCGAAATCATTGCCGAAGGTGCAAAGGCGTTTGGACGCCAGTGCATTGTGCTTGGCATGGACGCCAAGTTCGTGGGCGTTTCGGACAAGATTCCGAGCGGTTACGAAGTGTTTATCCGTGGTGGCCGACAGGCGATGGGCATCGATGCCTTGGAATGGGCAAAGCGTGCTGAAGATCTCGGTGTGGGCGAAATTTGTTTGAACTCCATCGATACGGATGGCGTCAAGAACGGCTACGAACTCACGATTACCGATATGATTGCAAAGGCGGTGCAGGTGCCCGTGATTGCAAGCGGTGGCGCAGGAACTCCGGACCACATTGTGGATTTGTTCCGCAAGACGAGTGCCGATGCTGCACTGGTTGCTTCGATGGTTCACTTTGGCGATTACACGGTGCCGGGTATCAAGGGCGAAATGCTTGCTGCAGGGATTCCTGTGCGCAAGAAGATGAACGGCGAGGTTTAACGTGAATCCAGAAGTTGCCGTAAAGATTTTTGAAGCTGGCAAGAGTGCCGGTGCAGACTTTGTCGAGATTTTTGAAGAAGAAACGCGAAGCTCGAGCCTCGGCTTGAAAGACCGCCAGATTGAAACGGCAACTGCGGGTACCGAATACGGTATCGGCGTTCGTCTTTTGTACGGGACCGAAGTTCTGTACGGCTTTACGAGTGACGATAGCGAAGACGCGCTGATCAAGCTTGTGAAGACGCTTGCTTTTGGACGCATTGCCGCTGCAGCCGGTGGTGCGGGTTCTGCATCAAAGCCGTTTGAACTTGCACCCGAAAAGCGCGTTTGTGATTTTAATATGGCCGCTTACAAGGACCCGCGTGTGCTGGGCCAGTCCATTAAGCAGGATTTTTTGTTCCGTGCGGACAAGACTGCTCGCGCGCTTTCGCCGAAGATTGCGCAGGTGGGAGCTAGCGTTACGGATAGTTGCACATCGATTTCGCTCATGAACAGCGAAGGCTTGCATTTGGAAATGACTCGTGGACGTTTACGCGTGAACGTGAATGTAACGGCGACGGATGGCACGGAACGCCTGACTACGCATGAAGCTCCTGGTGCTCTTGGCGGTTATGAACTTTTGGCCAACTATTCACCGGAAGCGCTTGCGACGGAATGCGGCGACCGCGTTTTGCGTATGCTTGATGCCGGTTACATTGCCGGTGGCCAGATGCCTGTCGTGATGGGCAACGGCTTTGGCGGCGTGATTTTCCACGAAGCTTGCGGACACCCGCTCGAAACAGAATCGGTGCGCCGTAATGCAAGCCCGTTCTGCGGAAAGATTGGCGAAGCTATTGGACAGCCGTGCCTTACCGCTATTGACGATGGTACGATGGATGGTGTCTGGGGTAGCCTCAAGTACGATGATGAAGGTACGCCGACTCAACGCACCGTGCTGATCGAAAACGGTATTTTGAAGACTTACATGAGCGACCGT
This sequence comes from Fibrobacter succinogenes, assembly GCA_902779055.1. GTDB lineage: Bacteria > Fibrobacterota > Fibrobacteria > Fibrobacterales > Fibrobacteraceae > Fibrobacter > Fibrobacter succinogenes_K. The sequence continues at coordinate 134,244 of CACZAD010000029.1, forward strand.
GTGGGTGCTGCCGAAGTGGGGATTGCCCGTACGGGAAGTGCCCGTCGCGAAAGCTACAAGTTTGCTCCTGTTAGCCGTATGCGCAATACGTTTATTGCGCCGGGCAAGGATACGCTCGATTCTATGATTGCTAGCGTGGATAATGGACTTTATGCCGCCCGTATGGCTGGAGGTTCCGTGAACCCGGCGACAGGCGAGTTCAACTTTGCTGTCGATGAAGGCTATGTTATCCGTAACGGCAAGATTTGTGAACCTGTCCGTGGCGCAACGCTTATTGGCAAGGGGCATGAAATTATGCCGCGCATTAGTATGGTGGGTACGGACTTTGAGCAGGCTGCAGGCGTTTGTGGCGCCTCGTCTGGACACGTGCCGGTGACCGTCGGCCAGCCCTCCATTAAAGTTGACCAGATTCTCGTTGGTGGGCGGTAGTCGATTATCCGGTAGTCTCCCTTATCCGTAATCATCCATGAAAAAGGAAAAGCCCTCGAAAGAGGGCTTTGGTGTATTATGGGTTGTCGTTACGAGTAAAGTACAAAACGGTTACGAATAAAAAAAGAAAAACTCTGAAAAAAGAAACAACGGCATCTCGTGAGAGGTGCCGTTGTTTTGGTGTATGGGATGTTTGGTTTTGTATCCATAAAATAGTTTAAATTGGAATAATCGTGGTCGTTTTTGGTACTTTTCCGATGTAAAGCTTTACAACACCTACAACGAGTTTTTTCTTGCAAAAATGGCGAAATTTGATGAAAAAAGCCGTTTTTGAAAATTTTTTACTGTTGTACTGGCATAAAAAAGCGAACTTATATAAATTCTTACAATGGAAGCGGGAGCCTGTTTCAAAAAAATGCTTTAAATCGCTAGTTTTGAAACAAAAACTGATTTTTTTTGAAATTAATAACGGATTTGGATCTTTGAGGGGCGCGAATAGAGGCTAAATAGGGAAATTCTCTGTTTTTGGCACGCCATTTGCTTTTAGGTAGCGGAAAAAAGAAAAAGCGAGGATAAAATGTCCGATTTTACTAATGATGCAGAAAAGGTTTTGGCCAAGGCGCAAAGCTTGCGCGACCGTTGCTCGCATTCTTATCTGGGTGCGGCACATTTGGCGGTGGGCCTTGTCGAAGGTCCCGATGCAACCTTGAAGAAACTCTATAAATCCAAAGGGGTGAAGACCTCGGAACTCCGTGGCCGTTTGGAACCGTTTGTCCAGAAAATTCCGCGCATGGAAGGCGTAAACCCGGATGTGGAACCGGATAGCGACTTGAACCGTATTTTGCGTGCCGCTGTGCAGGCGGCTCGTCAGGTCAGCCGTATGGTAACGCCGGGCGATTTGCTCGTGGCTTTGATGAAGTTCTCGGGCGATCGCGGACTGGCGAAGGTCTTTGAAGATGCGCTTGGCTCGACCGAAGTGGTGGAAACTTGGCTTTCGGATCCGTTTGCGGGTGCCGCAAATGCCGAAGAACAGTCTCCGCTGAAACTTTATGGCCGTGAACTTGTCGAAATGGCGGCTGACGGAAAGCTTTCGCCGGTGATTGGCCGTGAAGAAGAAATCCGTCGTGTGATTTTGATTTTGAGCCGTAAGACAAAGAACAATCCGTGCCTGGTCGGTGAACCGGGCGTGGGTAAGACGGCTATTGTCGAAGGCCTTGCCGAACGTATTTACCGTGGTGACGTGCCGGATGCGTTGAAGGGCAAGAAGGTCTTTGCACTTGATTTGTCTGCCTTGATGGCGGGTGCAAAATACCGTGGCGACTTTGAAGAACGTCTCAAATCTGTGATTGACGCTATTGAAGAAGATGGCAACACGCTTATGTTCATCGATGAACTCCACAACATTGTGGGGGCGGGCAAGACCGAAGGCTCCATGGACTTGGGCAATATGCTTAAGCCGAAGCTTGCTCGTGGCGAACTCCATTGCATTGGTGCAACGACGACTCAGGAATACCGCAAGTACATCGAAAAGGATTCTGCTTTGGAACGCCGTTTCCAGCCGGTGCAGGTTTCTGAACCGAGCGAAGACGAAGCTATTTCCATTTTGCGTGGCATTAAGGATGGCTTTGATGCGCATCATGGCGTGCGTCTGCACGATAACGCGCTTGTGGCTGCAGTGAAACTTTCGAACCGTTACATCAGTGATAGGTTCCTCCCGGACAAGGCTATTGACTTGATCGACGAGGCGGCAAGCCTTGTGAAAACGCAGATGGATACGGTCCCGGAAGCGCTCGATACGTTGCAGCGTAAGGAACTCCAGATGAAAATCGAGGAGCAGGCACTTTCGAAGGAAACGGACGAAGCGAGCGTCAAGCGCTTGAAAGAACTCCGTGAAGACCTTGCCGTGACCGATGCTGCGGTAAAGCAGATGCAGGAACGCTGGCAAGATCGCCGTGCCGCATTTGCCGAAGTTCAGGACTTGAAGAAAGCCTTGAAGGCTGCAAAGGACGAGATGGAACAGGCCGAAGCCCGTTACGACTTGAACCGTGCTGCGGAACTCAAGTACAACAAGATCGTGAACATCGAAAAGGAACTGGCTCAAAAGACCGAAGCGCTCCGCAAGAGTGCCGAAGAAGGTGGCTTGAGCGAAGAAGTGACCGAAGAGACGATTGCCCTTGTGGTGAGCCGTTGGACGGGCATTCCGGTGACAAAGCTTTGCGAAGGCGAAAAGGCAAAGTTGTTGCACCTCGACGAACGTCTGCACGCCCGAGTGATTGGTCAGGACGAAGCTGTTGAAGCCGTGTCCGAAGCGATTTTGCGTAACCGTAGCGGTCTTTCCCGTGAAAATGCGCCGATTGGAAGTTTCCTCTTCTTGGGCCCGACGGGCGTGGGTAAGACGGAACTTGCAAAGGCTTTGGCGGTTGAACTTTTCGATAGCGAAAATGCTCTTGTCCGTATCGACATGAGCGAATACATGGAAAAGCATAGCGTTAGCCGTTTGATCGGTGCTCCTCCGGGATATGTGGGCTACGAAGAAGGCGGCCAGCTGACCGAAGCCGTGCGTACGCATCCGTACTGCGTGATTTTGCTCGATGAAATCGAGAAGGCGCACCCGGACGTGTTCAATACGCTGTTGCAGGTGCTCGATGACGGTCGTTTGACGGATGGCAAGGGCCGTACGGTGAACTTCAAGAACACCTTGATTTTGATGACCTCGAACTTGGGTGCCGAGAAGTTCCGCTTGAGTGCGGCTAGCGCCAAGAACGGTGAACCGCCGCAGGTGGCGCTTGCGGATGTCGAAGCTGACTTGCATGCATTCTTCCGCCCGGAATTCTTGAACCGCTTGGACGAAGTGCTTGTGTTCCAGAGCCTCTCGAAGAAGCAGATTCGCGAAATCGTGAAACTCAAATTTGCGGATTTGGCGAACCGCGCTGCCCGTCAGGACTTGGTGCTTACGCTTTCGGATGCGGCACTTGATGCAATTGCGGAAGGTGCTTACCAGCCGGAATTCGGTGCTCGCCCGATTCAGCGTTACATCGAACGCAACATTGAACGTCCGTTGAGCCACGCGATACTTTCGGGTACCGTGAGTGCGGCAAAGCCCGCCGTCGTGGACTACAAGGACGGAATGTTTGTGGTAAAGTAGTAGGCGGTAGACAGTAGGAAGTAGACAGTGGTGTCATCCTAGGCAATCCTGTCTACTGATAACTTCCGACTTCCTACTTATAAAGCTGTCATAACGTAAAGAGCAATGGTTTTTACATCATTGTTCTTTTCTTGCATTACGCCCACGTCGAAGTCGATGCGGACATGAGTCCCGCCAAATGTAAGCTCCATTTTGGGGATGATGTCAATCATGAAGTCGTCGCGGAGGTTCCCGATGCTGAACGATGTGTTGACTTCGAGGAACATACGAAACACTTGTCCAAAGACGAGCGTCGGAATCATGGCGCCGGAAAACTTGACGTAACCATCTTTACCTGTGGCACCGTCCAAAAAGCCGGCGCGGAGTTCATAGTAGTTGGCGAAGCATTTGGCAATGAATTGCTGCGTGCCGAGCGTAAAGGCGATGGCGCTTGCGTTGATGTCGCTCAAGTCCAGGTAGCCGTCAAAGGCAAGGAACGAACTTGGCTTAAAGCGGTAGCGTGTTCCGAGGTCAATGGCGGAGTGGATTTGGTCTAGTTTGTTGTAGGTGTTGATGTCGAGCTTTGCGCCGACGTCAAATTGCTTGTTAAGCCTGGTCGTGAAGTTCAGAGGGAAGAGAACATCGGAGTTGAAGGCGGAACGGATGCCGAGGCCGACGCCGATTTTTGGCGATGGGCGACTTTCGGGGCCAAAGGTGTAACGCATGTCCCAGAAATGGTCCAATGCAAAAGAACTTGTTGCCAAAATGGCGATTAGTAGGCAAAGAATGCGTTTCATGTCCATCAAAGTTAGATAAATCGCCCGGTAAAAGCTAAATTTACATGCGTAAAATGGAGGTATTTGTGGTAGAACCGCGTCCAGAACTTTCTAAACTTTCCGATTACGTCCCGGGCAAGTCCATCGACGAAATTCGTGAACGTTATGGTCTTAAGAATGTTGTAAAGCTTGCGTCTAACGAAAACCCGTTGGGTGCTTCTCCGAAGGCGGTGGAAGCGTTCCACGAAATTGCTAATTCGTTGCACTTGTACCCGCGCGGTGATGCTCCGAAGCTCATTGATGCGATTGCAAAGATGTATGGCGTTTCGACCAACCAGATTGTGATTGGTAACGGTTCCGACGAAATCATCGATATGGTGGGCAAGGCTTTTATCCGCCAGGGTGACAATTGCGTGGGCATTACGCCGACGTTCTCCGTGTACAAGTTTACGACGCTTTCGAATGGTGCCGATTTTATTGGCGTTGGCGAAGGTGAAGAAAAGGCGACGCTTGATAAGCTCGCCGCAGCTGTTAACGAAAAGACTCGCGTGGCTTTCATTTGCAACCCGAACAACCCGACCGGTCACTACTACACCGAAGCTGAAATTCGCAGCTTCCTTGCGAAAGTGCCGTCGAGCGTTCTTGTGTTCTTGGACGAAGCTTACGCTGAATTTGCAACGGCAGCTGATTATCCGAAGATGGCTCCGCTGCTTTCTGAATACCCGAACTTGTTCCTCAACCGCACTTTCAGCAAAATTTACGGTTTGGCTGGGCTCCGCGTGGGTTATGCGATGGCAAGCGTAGAAGTCGTCCGTGCCATGTGGAAAATCAAGCCGCCGTTTGATGTGAACCAGGCTGCCCAGGTGGCTGCCGTGGCTGCGCTTGCCGATACGGCTCACGTTGAAGCGACCCGCAAGAACAACGCTGTTGGCTTTGAATACTTGAACCGCGAACTTAGTGCGCTTGGATTCAAGGTTCTCCCGACGCAGGCAAACTTTATTTGCGTGCGCATCGGTGAACGCGCCAAGGAACTCGTTTCGTTCTTGGAACAGAACGGTATGATCGTTCGTGGCCTTACGAGCTTTGGCATGCCGGAACACATCCGCATCACGGTCGGCAAGCCCGAAGAAAACGAACTCCTCGTTTCGCTTGTCAAGAAGTGGGTCGGCTAGGAGCTTGCTATGGAAAATCGCGAAATTGCAAAGGCTGGTGTCGCTCCCGAGAATCTGGAACTCTTGAAGATTGCGCTCAAGACGGCAGAACTTGCCGAAGAGAACATCCTCAAGTTTTACCAGAACGATGTTGGCGTCGAATGGAAGGCGGATAAGACTCCCGTGACGATTGCTGACAAGGGAACGGAAGAACTCGCCCGCAAATTCTGGGCAAAGGAAACTCCCGGCTTTGGCGTTATTGGCGAAGAATTCGGCATTGAAAGCCCGGATGCGGAATACCAGTGGGTGATTGACCCGATTGACGGCACCAAGTCGTTTATTCACGGTGTACCTTTGTTCGGAACGCTGATTGGCCTTTATCACAAGAATGTTCCGATTGCAAGCGTGATCCGCTTACCGGCAATGAAGAGCGCTGTGTGGGCGGTGAATGGCGGCGGTGCATTCTTGGATGGCCGTGAAGTTCGCGCTTCGAAGGTGTCGCAGTTGAGCGATGCACTTGTGCTTTCGGGAACGGTCAATACGATGGAAGACAAGGGCTTTGGCGAAGGCTTTACGAAGCTCCGCCGCAGTGCCCGCTTGCATCGCGGTTGGGGCGATTGCTACGGCTATTACCTTGTGGCTGCTGGCCGTGCCGAAATCATGGTGGATCCGGTCGTTTCGCTGTGGGACATTGCTCCGTTCCCGCTCTTGATGAAGGAAGCGGGCGGCAAGTTCAGTACGATTGATGGCAAGACGGAACTCTTTGATGCAAACGGCAAGCCTACCGCTCCGATTTACGAAGGCTTCACGAGCATCGCGACGAACGGGCTCTTGCACGATACTGCACTCGATTGCTTGAAGAAGTAAGATTTGTCGCATATAAAGTTGTTTTTGTAGATTGTATGAAAAGAATTCTTATAGGCTTGCTAGTTCTTGTTCTTTGCTGTAATGGCATGGGCGAAGAACCGGTCAAAGAAAGCTATTTGCCCTATGGAATGACTTTTCATACTTCTTATGTGTATCCGACTACTGCGGAAATATCTCTGTTTGATATTCGATCAGGGACTGAAACGGACGCTTTCCATATAGGCAATTTATTTGATGTCTATTTTGGATTTGATCCGCTTCATGTTAGCATTGATCCAAATAAAGTTTCTGATGAGGCTCTATTTTCTTTGGGTGGAGCTTTAGTGATGGGCTTGATTGTAGGGGCGTTTGATGGATATTCTCCTTCAAATGAGGTTCTAGAAGTGTTGGGCTATATACTTCTAGGAGTCCCTGTATATGCCTGGTGCGGAAACCTTTATATCCCTTTAGTTCCTAAATCATGGTTGGGATTGACGGATCAAAGTCATATTATCACTCATGTTATTTATGAACGAGGATTTCATTTGCGCAGTTTTACATACGTGAATGATATTGGTTTGCGGTGGTCCCCAATGCGAACAGAGTAAATAGCTGATCTTTACCACATTGTTGTATAGCTGATGGAATCAGGGACGAACGTGAATGTTATCGTCCCTTTTTTTGCGGTGTTGATGTAGGGAATGTTGAGCGAATCGAGGCGGTCGGTCACTTGCTTGTGCGGATGGCGGAACCTGTTCTTGCGGCCACTCGGGATGATGGCGTACGTGGGGGAAGCTGCTGTCACGAACGGCACGCTGCTGGATGTTTTGGAGCCGTGGTGCCCGAGCTTTAGCACATCGCTTTTCAGGTAAGCGTCTGTCTTCATGATTTCTTTTTCGCCTTTGACGGTGAGGTCTCCGGTAAGGACGGCGGAATGCCCAAGCCCCTTGAGCCTAAGCGTGATGCTCCCTTCGTTCGCTTCGACGCAAACGTCGTTTCGCGGGTGGATTGTTCGCATTTCGAAGAAGTTTTCTTTCCACAGAATGCCGCGATGGATGTTGCGGATGGGTATGTTTCTTTTGCGGGCTTCGCTGAGGACTTGTTGCCAGTCGGGTTTGCTTTCTTTCATAGAGCAATCGCTTGCCCAGAGTTCCTTGACGGGGAACATTTTCAATAGTGAAAGCGCTCCGCCGAAATGGTCCTTGTCGGGGTGCGTGATGATGAGTGCATCGAGCTTGCTTACGCCAATGTGGTGCAAAAACGGAACGATGATGTCTTTGCCGGAATCTTGGCGGCTGTTGTCGCCAGCGTCTACGAGAAAATACCTGCCGGATGGCGCCTTGATGAGGTGGCTGTCGCCTTGCCCGACATCGATGGTCGTGAGCGTCCACGATGGGTGCAGAACTTTGTGGTAGCTTTCAAACGCGAATAAAGCGGCGGCGACTAAAACGCATATAAACGCGTACTTGCGGGCGATGTAGTTCTTGTAGCAAACCGGCAAAAGTAAAATCAAGATTCCGAGTGCTAGCAGAACCGCAGGCGGAAATGGTCCGACGGTCATTGATGCGGCTGCAGAATCCGAAAGAATTCGTGTCAAAAGCGACGCCAATCGCAAAAAGAATCTCGCGGCGGCGCAAAATGTTCCGCAGATAAAGTCAACAGGTGAAAGCTGTGCGAAAAGCCCCGCCTGCATGCCGAGCGAAATCGCTGGCACAACGATGATGTTTCCGAACCATGCGAATGGCGAAAGCGTCTTGAAATGGTATATGAGGAACGGTGCTGTGGCAAGCGTTGCGCAAAGCGTCACATACGTGGGGTCGATGGCGAACGCTTGAATCTTTTGCCAAAGCTTGTTTTGCTTGAAGCTGTCGGGCAAAAGCTTTGTCGGGTTATGCGGTGTGCCGATGATGATGCCCGCAGTGGCGGCAAATGAAAGCTGGAATCCCGGATTCCAGATGATATGGGGCTCGGGTAAAATGATGAGTATGAGCGCTACGCCCAAGCTGTTGAGCGTATTTGCAGGCTTTCCAAAAAGTGTGCCGATGAGTGGAATGGCGAACATCATGACGGCGCGGCGCACTGCCGGGGAACCGCCGGTGATGGGAATGTAAATGGCAAGGAGTGCGACCGCAATAAAAATGACGGCCTTGTGCGGAAGTCCTGTCGCTTTTAAAAACACCATCAGCATTCCGGCGAGCAAGACGACATGAAACCCGCTGATGGCAAGAACATGGACGAGCCCGGAACGCTGAAAATCACTGCGCAACACCTCTGGAATTGAAGATTTGTCTCCGGCGAGGAGCCCCATCAAAAGGCCCGTTTCTGCAGGATCCAAGTGCTTTGCGAATCGTGATTGCATAAAACTCCGAAATTTGGAGAATGTCCGCTCGAATGTCCATTTGCCGTGATAAGATGTCCAATGCTTGAATTTGCCGTAGGCGGCTAGATTTTGGGATTTGAGCCATCCCTGGGTATCGAACGCTCCAGGAACCGTCGGTGGCGTCACCGGATACCATGAAGCTTCATAACAGATGGAGTCTCCTGGTTGGGGGAGGCTTGGCAGAGTCCTTTTTTCGGTAATGCGGACTTTGTATTGAACGATTTTGTCGTTTTCGCGAGATACATTTACAATAAAGGCTGTACCCTTGGCCCTTTTTTGGAGGGTTTCTATCGTTCCGCAACCTGAATGGCTGATTATTCCACTTTGGAATGGGGTGGATTCTCCTGAAAAGGCGGGAACGCCCTCGTGAACGACGATTGCTGTGGCTAGAGATACGAAAATGACCCACTGCAGGTGGCGCCGAAAGAAATGAGTGATTGCAAGTACGGTTCCAAGTAGAAAAACGGCGAATTTAGGCTCGTCTAGCGATGCAATGGTAAGTATGAGGGTTATGGCGCTTACTAGGGCGGGTTTCCCGTCTAGCGGGGCTATGAGGCCTTTGTAGGAAATAAATATTTTTTCTTTGATATTTTTTTTCATTTTTTTATTTCTTTTGTATTTTAAATAGGTCTTTACTTTTTATACACGCATTTGCGGAGTGTTAGGATCGATCGTTTATGAAAAATGTTTGTAAAAAAAATGTGCTGACATATTGGCTATTGGCCCTTGTTTGTGCGTGTGTTTTTACGGCATGTTCTAGTGTCACTGAAGCGGGGGATGGCGCTACGCTTTATCCCGATGCCAGCCATGTTTTTTCTTTTAAACTTTATCCGAACGATATGGCGGTAAATGATTCTGCTGCTGCGCATCTTGCCCGTGGCATCAAGTTGATTGTCCATCCTAAGGCTTCGTATAAACTTTCGTTTGATGTTGATTCGACCCAGCCGGCTCCAGAATTGCAGTTGTTCCGTACGTTTGAACTTAATGATGGTTCTCGGAAATCGGGGCTTTCTAGAGTTCGTGTCCTGTCTCCAACGGTGGTGGGTAACCGCTATGTGTACGAGTTTAATTGCCAAGAAAATGAAATGTCGATATGGCTGACTTCGCTCGGTGTCGATGGCAAGTATTACGAAGGCCAAGTGAAAAATGTCAGCTTTACCGGAGTCGGGTCCTATAGCGACCATTTTTCGATAAACCTGGTTGTCGTGGGTGCCATAGAACCTACAAAGGATAGTGTTTCTGTGGATTCGCTTTCCCGCATGATGCTAGACTTGTTCCGCGAAAAGTATTATGGAGTCACCATTGACACTCTTTATGTGCGATACGCCAATGACCATCCGACGTTTGGCAGTAAGTATCCTTCGGGAAGACCTTGGGTGGCGGGACGTAGTTCTGAAGATCTGTTCATAAAAGAACTTGCGGGCTGGCCCGAAGAGGAAACGCGTAATTCCTTGACCATTATGCTGGTCCATAGCATTGTTGATGATGGTGTGATGGGATGTGCCCGTCTATTCTCGGGGGATATGGGTGAAGGTCAGGGATCTGTCGTTGTGGGGACACATGTCCGTTCTTCTACTAAAATTGAACATCTTACATCGGAAACGATTGTGTTGACTGCCATTCATGAAACGGGGCATTTCTTTGGCTTGCGTCATACTTCGACCACAAAACGTGATTTGAAACAGTACGATGAGGATCTTGATGGGTCTTTGGTCTTGATTGGTGACTGGTCCAATCTCGAAGATGGCTTGACGGATACGCCGTTTTGTGATTATATCTTGAAAAGCGGGCTCTATAAGTCGGCGGATGAATCTGAAATATTGGAAATCGGCGGGGATGTTATTTACTGGGAATCCTTAAAATACCTTGCAAAATCGTCTATCTACTCTTGTCCGGATATAGAAAATATTATGTTTCCGGTAACGGTTGACGACAATTATGACATTTACTTTACGAACCAGCAAATGGAATTGATTCGTTCAACGCTAATGATTTTACCGCATTAAAAAATGAAAGCTTCTCAATTTTCTGAAAATGCGCAACTGATTGCGTTTGTGTTGCAGAAAGGATCCGAATGGGATCCGCACGTTATTGAAATTCTTGAAAAGACCTGGGGACCGATCCGCCACAAGGGGCGCCTTTTTGCGTTTGACAAGACGGACTACTACAAGCCTGAGATGGGCGATGATCTGTACCGTGGAGTCGTTTCGTTCGAAAAGGAAATCCCTCCGGAGACGATTGCCGAAGAAAAGGAACGTAGCAATGCCCTGGAGCTGACGACGGCATCGGCCGAGAGTCCGGAACTCCGTCACGTGAACATCGATATTGGCTATATGGATATGGACAAGGTCGTGTTGCCGAGTTACAAGCGCGGCCCGTTCAAGCTATATGCCGGTAAGGGCGTTTGGCTGGATATGCTTTTGACTTATGCGAAGGGTGTGTTCCACCCGACAGCCTGGGCCTTCGATGATTTTGTTCGGAATCCTTACCAGCACGACTTGCTGCTGATCCGCGAAAAGTTCAAGAAAGCAAGAAAGTAAGATGGCATAAATACAAAACGTCCCGGCTCTAGGCCGGGATTGTTTTATCTGCTATTACTTGACGAGAACTTTTTCGATTTCGACGATGTAGAACGTGTGCTGCGATTCCTTGCCGTAGTAGGTGTCGAGCAGGCTCTTGTCGACAAATGAATTTTCGTCATAGCGCTGGGCAAAAAGCTTGCGGCAGACGAGTACGGTTTCGGCATCGTCGAAAACCGGGGCGTCATCATTTACAGAAACCTTCATGCCGGTCTTTGCTATTTTGTCTTCATCACGACCGGAAACTTTACCGAAGTAGGCGAGTTCCTTGCGGAAGTTTTCACCGAAGAAGTTGAGCGAAAGCTTGTCGCTTGCATCGACGAATTCCTTGGTGTAGCGCGTCTGACGGATGGCAATGTAGGCTACGGGCTTGTTCCACATGATGCCTACGCCACCCCAGCTTGCTGTCATGGCGTTAGTCTTGTCGCCTTTGCTTGCGGCGATAAGCATCCATTCCTTGCCGATGAGGTGGAACGGATTCTTTTGCAGTTCTTCCGGTGAAATGGTCTTGAAGTTGCTCATGGATACTCCTTGATGATTTTTCAAATATAATAGCATTTTAAGGGGCTTTTTGTGATTTGTTCATTATGAAAATGATGTACTCTTTTTTATATTGCATCTTGATGAAAAAGTTACTTTTACCCATTGGTCTTTTGGCCCTTACGCTTGTTGCGTGCTACACGCCTGAACCGTTTTCGGCGGAGGCTTCGGATGATTCTTCCAAGACGAACAAGCCTTCTGAAATCGGGAAGCTTTTCTCTGTAAATGGAGATTTGCAGATCTGTAACCCGTCTGTTTCGCAAGATACCGTCAATTTCCCGGCTTCGATGCTTTGGCTGAACTTCAGCAAGATCAAGGTCAATGACCATGATGCTGATTTTTCTGTCACGGATGTAAAGCAGCATGACCGTTTGACGGTTTCGGATACTGCGAATAACGTGAAATGGTATTTGATGATCGACAAGGATAAGGGCGAATGCCAGTTCCAGGATCCTGAATGGAGTACGCATCCTGATTTCATCGTCTCGTTGCGAGGTCAAGGACTCAATGGGGGGTCTTGCGGTGGCGTCTTGGATTACGGCATTTTTGCAGTCCGTACATCGGACAAGAAAAAGTTCTGGTTCATTGAAAAGGGCATTATTGAACAGGCGACTCCGCATGTTTGGGTAGACCCTGCGGCAAAGGTGGAAGACGATGGTGATGAAACGACCGTCGAAGGCTTCTTTGGCACGAAGAATGTGCGTCTGACTTATGCCGACGGAACGGATGGTAATCCGCAGAATATCGTATTTGTCGATTTTGCCAATGGCGGAATTTCTAAGGCGATTAAGCTTAAAAAGCCTGCGGATCGTAGCAACTGGAAAGTTGAAAGCCCGATGATTTCGCCTGATGGAAATTTTGTCGTGTATAACTTGATGACGAAATCGGAAGATTCCTGGGAAGCCTATATCCAGGAGCTTTCGAAAGATGGTGAAGCTGTTAAAATCCCCTTTACGAAGGGGATGAAGTCTGATCCGGCGCAACCGCACTGGTTTGAATCGGATGGGCGCCTGTTTGTGGTTTGGACGGAATTTACTCAAACGTCATACTACAACAAGATCCATTTAGATAATGCTTCGGCTCAGGACGGTTCTGCCGGGCGTACGGTAATGCGTGAGGTTCGCTTGAAAACGGGTGCTTCTAAGAGTGAACTGGTGGAATGGGTTGACGATAATGTGGAACTTGCGCCGGTCCCGATGATTGGCGGGCGTTCTCCCGATGGCAAGTTCTTGTCGACTGGCTATAAGTACGCTTATTTGCTTAAGCTTCCGTGAGGTGCGGTATGAAAAAGAATTTTTTGATTGAAGGCTGTTCTCTTGTCGCACTTGTTGCGGTTGCTTTTTATGCTGGTTTTAATTCTCCTGTGACGCCTGCGACTCCGTGGGAGTCCATTGGCGGTTGCGGTGCCGGCGGTTCCGGTGGCGGTTCTGGCGATGGCATCAAGTGGATTGGCCAGGGCGTTTCGGGCGGAATCCTCGAAGCGGAAGTCTTTACGAAGTATAATGTGGGGCAGAACTTTTCGGCTCTTACGGTGAATCCGCATTTCTCGATCAAGCCGACGTGGGATACGAAGGTCGGTGTGACGATTCCGTTCATGAGCCATCAGGGCGAAGTGCAGTATCGCAGCAACCAGCCTCCGACGGACCGCTCTACGGGCGGCCTTGGCGATATCTCGTTCGATTTCTCGAAGACTATTGGCAGTGGCGGTGCGGCATCGCTTTCGGCATCGCTCTCGATTCCGACGGGGCAGTACGATATCAAACGCGGTAAGGATGGTGGTAAGGAAATCTTGCCGAGCAGCTTCCAGAAGGGGAGCGGCCTTTACTCGCTGACGCTTGGATGGGACTACAGCCGTGATACGGACAAGGGCATCTGGCTTTACAGCCTGAGCTATACGCACCCGTTTGCGATGCACTTGTTCTCGGGCGAAAACGAGTTTAACGATAGCTACTGGAAGAATATCAAGAAGCACGGGGACCGCTTTAAATACCGCTTCAAGCCGTATGGCGAAAATGACCTCGGTGCATTTACTCCGCCTTCGGTCGGTGGTTCTGTCGCCTATGGCTATCGTGGACGTACGGGCATTGTCCAGTCGTTTGGCCTGAATTTCTCGATCCCGCTAGGCGTGGCTTGGATTTCTTCTGAATCTGAAGGAACTTACGACCCAAGGCCGGATCCTGATCACCAGGCTTGGTCTGTTTCGCTCGTGTATGGCTTGGAATTCTCGAACCCGGACTTCCCGGTGTTCCTTGCGTTCTCGCTCCCGATCCATGACAAGGCGGGTGGCGCTGATTCTCAGAACGAATACAGCGAAAAGCCGATGAAGAAGTGGAACGCTCCGGACTGGAGCGATATCGGTCAGCAGTGGACTATCGCTGTTGGCGTTAAGGGAAGCTTCTTTTAGTTAGTAGACGGTAGGATGTTTTATAATCGCGGCTGCGCCGCCTGACTTATACTGTCTACTTCCTACTTCTAACTTCCTACTTCTCAGGGTTACGCCCTGGGGTGTGTTTTCTTGAAGGCTTCGCGGAGGCGTTCGGCGTTCACGTGCGTGTAGATTTGCGTGGTGGAGATGCTTGAATGTCCGAGCATTTCTTTGACGCTCATGATTTCGGCCCCATTTTCGAGCAAGTGCGTGGCGAAGCTGTGACGCAGCACGTGCGGACTTGCCTTGCCTTCCCAGCCGATTGCACGCAGCAAGTCGTGAATGTCTTTACGTAGCGTGCGCACGTCGTAGGGCTTTCCGTTTTCGCTCAGGAATATGTAGCTTGCCTCGTTTGGGGCATGCCCCGCTTCGATTTCGGCCACACGGAACTGTTCCAGCCATGAAACCAGCGAATTCGTGATGGGGACTATGCGCTCTTTGTTGCCCTTGCCGATTACACGGACTAGACGTTCTTTTGTTTGTAATTGATTCCAGTGGAGACTCTGGCATTCCGAGATGCGCAGGCCCGATCCGTAAATGAGTTCCAGCAAAAGCCGTGCGCGGATTTGCGGAAGTGTCGGATTTTCGGGCAGTTCTGGAAATTTATCTTCGGCGAGATCTTTTTGTGAAAGGAATGCGACCAGGCGCTTGGGGCGCTTGGGCATGGGGACTGTTTCGGCGGGATTCTTGTCGAGAATCTTGGAGCGTACTAGGTACTTGCCGAAGCTTTTGAGGGCGGCGAGGTGTTCGCAAATGCTGGTTGGGGCGAGTTTCTGCTTGATTTTCAGGTCCCAGACGAATTTTTTGACGTTTGCTTCGGTGAACGATTCTAGCGTCGCTGTTTTGGACGGACGATCTCCTTTTACCGGAGGCTCTACGAGTGACTCCTGGTACTTTTCGAGCGATTTGTGGTAGGTATCGATCGTTCTTTCGGAATACCTGCGTTGCGTTTGCAGGTATATCAGAAAATTTTGGATGTATTCGTCTAAAAGCATTGTTCCTTTCTGTTCTTGCAGAGAAAAATAATCTATCTTAGAAGACACCAAATGTCTTTTTTGAAAAAATTTAATACTCTGCGGATCGTTTTCCTTGCCTCGGCTCTGTCGTCGCTTGGTTTTGCGGCTGACCGTGTTGTGGGCGCTAACGCGACTCTTGATATTGAGCCGGGGGCACGAGCTGCTGCACTTGGTTCGACGACGCTTGCCATCGAGGGCGATTACCTTGGCCTTATGACCAATGCGTACCAGCTTTCTCAGGCAAAGTACATGTGGGCTTCGTTCTCGCATACGGCCTATTACGAAGACACCAAGTACGATTATGCGTCGATGGTGATTCCGCTTCCGAAGAATCAGGGGCTCGGGGTTTCGTTCTCCAGGTTCGGAGCCGATGACATCCCTTACATCAAGGATGGTGAACCACTGCCGGAAGGCTCGGATTACAATACGCTTTCGATTGCGGACTGGGTGTTTTCTGTCGCCTGGGGACGTCGCATTATCGACCGTCTGGACTTGGGCATTGCGTTCCACGTTCTTTATCGCGATATGGACCAGAGCGGTTGGGGCTTCCGTGGCGATGCTAGCGCCCGTTTCCAGATCAAGGATGACTTTTACGTGTCTGGCCTCTTGAAGGGCTGGACTTCGTCTGCCGCAAAGTGGGAATCGGGCGAGTTCGAATACTCTGCTCCTGAATTTTACCTCGCCTTGAGCTATGGACTGCCTGTGGAATACCTGTATGGCAAGTTCAATTTCTATTGGCAGAGCGCAGGAATTTTCCATCATGATTCGAGAGATTTGGATTTTGACGAAGATACCCATGGCGGCGAGCGCATTTGGGAAGATCCCCTGGATTGGCTGTCTGGTGGCCGTGGTGGTGTCGAATTTGCATTTGACTTTGGCCTCAAGTTACGAGTCGGTCTGAGCTGCTTTACAACGTTCAAGAGCGTTACGGCTGGTGCGGGCATCACTATTGCGAACTTCCTTGTCGTGGATTACGCTTTTGAATCCCATCCGGTATTCTCTCCGGTGCATCGTGTGAGCGTGAGCTTTAGCCCGTACCTCTTTGGACATAAGCCGAAGGATGGCGGAAGCTTGAACAAGACCGCTGCCGTGAAGAAGCTGGTGACCGAAGAACCTGAAGAATTCGTGGAAGAACCTGTTGCCGAAAGCATCCAGGATGCTCCTGTGGCTCCGGTTCAAGAAGCGGTTCCTGTGGCTGAACAAGCTCGCCCTGCTGCATCTGAAGTTCCTGTTGCACCGGCATCTTCTGTAGCCCCTGAAAAAACAACAGAACCGGCTCCGATCGTGAATCGTCCCGCTCC
Source organism: Fibrobacter succinogenes (assembly GCA_902779055.1). Classification (GTDB taxonomy): domain Bacteria; phylum Fibrobacterota; class Fibrobacteria; order Fibrobacterales; family Fibrobacteraceae; genus Fibrobacter; species Fibrobacter succinogenes_K. The sequence continues at coordinate 150,811 of CACZAD010000029.1, forward strand.
GATTGTTGAAACGGACGACGAAATTCTGGAATAGCGGCCTGGGACAGCTTGTAATATTATTTTTGAATTTTTATTAGTTACGTTGCCCGTACTTTAGCTTATATTTCTTTCCATGATGCAAGTAAATACAAAGAGTGTGGGCCTTTTCGTCTTACTTCCGGCGCCTCTCAATCCGATTGGCGCCTTTGATGCGGAAACCTTCAAGGCGAATTTCCGTTCTGTTATTGAAGCGAGTCCCGATACGCAGTTCATCGCTGTTGACTTGTCGGGAATTGATTTTGTCTATAGCGATGCCTATAACGCCTTTATGCAGTTCCATCAGGAACTGTCTGGCAAAAATGGTGCGTTTGCCGTCCTTGCCGACAAGGAATCCCTGGCGAACAGCTTGAAGAAGGTAGGGCTTGAACGCTTTATCCGGATCTTTGGAAACGAAGCGGAAATGGCAGCTTATCTTCCGATCAATGCCAAGGTCTCCGCAAATCCGCCGAAGGATGAAACCAAGCCGGAAGACCACGCTCCTGCATCTCCGGTACAGGAACCCGTGCCGCCGACGCCTCAGGTTCCGGAAAATCCTGCCCCTCAGCCGAGAATTATGGAAACAAACCCGCTTGTAGACGAAACTTCGTCTTCGAGAGGCGCTACTGTCATCGTGATTGTACTAATTTTAATTGCGATTGTTGCAGTATCGTATTTTGTTTTTTAATCAATGGCTGTAGAATTTTCGGAATTCCAAAGTAAGAGGAAAAGGAAGCGGGCGCAGAATAAATTCCCGCTGGTGAGAATCATTATTGTATTCTCGTTGATTATTGCCGCCTATACGAACGGCTGGTTCCGTATGCTGGTCGAAATGCTTCCGTTGCCGGGCAACGAGGAACCCCCGGCTCCGGTGGTCGAAGAATGGATTGCCGGTTGCACGGCCTATGACGGAACTCCTTTTGAACTGAAGAACGATTACGCGCAGTGTTCCTGGGTGGTGAACGATTCTCTGGAGCTTCCGAATTCATTCTTGCGGTACTTGAAAAGCCTGTCGTCCGATGGGGCTAAAATCCACTGGGTGGCTTCGAAGAAGAATTTTGGTGACGCCCTCCTTGCCGTTCTCGAAGACTCGACGCGCAGCGTGTTCTTGCATATGACTCGCGAGGACTCCTCGAAGGTCTGGATTTCGAGCAAGACCGGTTGCCTTTTCCCGGGCCCGTGTCCGCACGTTCCGCTGGGCTGGTCGGCCTTGGCGATTGTAGACAACTTTGACTTTGAGGGCTTGGAACAGTTGCTTTCGGCTGATGTCTTTAAAGGCCTTGGCGAGGCTCCGATTTATCCGGTGCTTCCGGGCATTGTGCTAGAAGCCGGGCGCGATTCTCTGGGGATGTTCGTCGAACTCAATCATGGTAATGGAATCACGTCGCGTATGTTCGGGATCGGTTCCTGGAAGATGGCTCCGACGGTCGGCAAGATGCTTGGCGTAAAGGATGCCGTGGGCCGCTTGTCGCCTCAGGACAGTTCGTCGTTCTTCTTGACTGTGCGCCAGAATGGTTTGTTTGTTCGCTGGAAGGATTTCTATAAATCGACGCATCCGGTGGACTCGGCGCAAATTGCTATATTCAAAAAGCATTTGCCTTTTTGAGTGAGTCTTGAATGATGCGTAAATTCGCAGTGTTGCCATGCATATTTGTTTTGCTTTTTTCCCTGATGGGATTTTTTGCGTCATGCACGCAAGATGGTGATGGACCGCTTGCTGTGATGCCGAACGGGCAATCTGTGGATGGCAAGGGATACTTCTTGGGTGCGTCTCTCGATTCCGGTCGCGCTTTGCACGTGCTTTCGGATACGCTTTACTTGACGCTTTTGCAGATTTGGTCTTTTTCGAATTGCTCTCTCCGGTCGATAAATTTGGGAATGGGAGTCGAAGATTCGGTTCTCGTTTTTTCTCCGGTCATCGATATCAAGGTGAATACGGATGATTGCCCTGCTCCGATGTACCGCCCAGATACGACTTTCAAGTTGATGCTGGACGATGTTGTTCCTTCGCAGGTTTCGCAGATTATTGTTAAGAACGATGTGGATTCTGTCTTGGATACGATAATGCTCCGTCGAGGCTCGCTCCATTTGGATTCGTTCCAGATCTATATCGATTCTGCTTTTGGTGTGGCTTCTTCGTTGCCGTTGCGTACAAAAGAATCCCCCTCGATTTTGCGCGTGCTGGATTCGTTGACTCCGAGAGTTTTTTACTGGAGATCGCTCCCCGGTAATTGCACGATGCGTGTGGATATGTGCGATTCGACCGTGGCTGATACGCTTTACCCGTCGTCATGGAAGCTGAATGATACGGTCCTTGTTCCGGTGCGCTACGCATGTGCGCTGGGGGATTCCGTCTACTGCCTGGATTCTAAGTGGGAATACGATTCGACGGCGGTGGGGAAGGTCAATAGTCGTCCGGATACGATTTGGCATACGACTTCTTACTATGTCGAAGAAATTTCCAAGTGCGGAACGGTCAGTTCCTATTCGTATGCTCGGCTTTCGCCGGGGGCGACGATGCTTTTGGTTCGTGAAGTTTTTGAACCTGACGAAAGCGAACGGGCTTGCGGTCCTTCGTCCAAGAAGGACTGGATTGCCTACAATCTTTCGACTCAGGAACTGGTCGAAGACCGTGATGACGAAGACGGATTGACGGTAGATAGTTTATATAAAATCTGGAAGTCGGCAACGGTGGCCGCTGATACGCTCGTTGTCGATACGACGGAGTCCAAATGATCGAGTATACCTTTGCTGCAGAAATTGCTGAAGAAGATAAACCTGTAATTCTTGAAAGCCGCATTTACAAGCAGTGGCTTGAAGCTTCCGAAAAAAAGTTCAATATCACGAAGGTGCATTTTGCCTCGGTCGACTTCTTTAGCAAAAAGCATGAACCGTTGTTTATCAAGCTGAATGCGATGGCGTTCTTGCCTGACGGCAAGCCGGTTCACGGGATTGTTCTAGTGCGTGGACATGCTGTTGGCGTGCTTGTCGTTTTGCATTGCGAAGGCAGACGTTACCTGCTTTTGGTGCGTCAGCCGCGATTCGCCATTTCGGAAACGGACTCGCTCGAAATTCCGGCGGGGATTCTCGACTGGTCGGGTGACTTCCGCAAGGTCGCCCTCTCGGAACTCGAAGAAGAAGCGCAGATCAAGGCGAAGGATTCTGAACTTATCGACTTGATGGACTTTTGGTACAAGGGGGCAAGCGAAGGCTTTGCTGGTAGCTGTGGGCTTCTGGACGAACGCATCCGCCTTTATGCGATTGAACGCACCGTGACTCGTGCCGAACTCGAGGCTATGGACGGCAAGAACCAGACATACACTGACGAGAACGAATGGATCCGCACCGAAGTGTTACCTTACGAAGAGGCTGCACACAAATTCATCGACGGAAAGAACTTTATTGCACTCTTCCTGTACGAGCGCTGGCTCGAATCGCAGAAGGTGTATTATTAGTAGGAAGTAGGCTGTAGACTGTCGGAAGTGGGGACTTCGGCTTCTGTCTAGAAAATCAGGTTGTTGATTGTAAGTCCTGCGAAGAACAGGATGAGGTAGCCGTACCAGAGGCCGGTCGGAACGTAGTTCCAGATGCGCTTGTACTTTTTCGGTTCATCCTTGTTCTTGTCCTTGATGCGGATGATGTTCTTTTTGAGATAGAAACCGCAGAGTGCAAGACCCGCGATGCTGGTAAGAATGAGAAGTACGTAAGCCATATTGTAAATATAGTAAATGGTTTACCTTATAAATTACTTGTTAAACCCCTAAAAATCACCCATAAATTCCCCGTTGTTTGCGTGTACAGGGTTGAACAATCCCTTGTAATTTTCTCTATTTGTATCGGTTTTTAGACTGTTCGTGGATTTTTTCCGTAGAAACCCCGGATTTCGGTCCAAAAGGTTTCGGGAGAAGCTCCGTAAGCGAACGTCTATTTTAATATAAGAGGTTTATTTGGTCGTCCAAGAAAAACTGAATTCTCTCATTGCCGACGCTTGCAAGTCCGCAGCGGTTACGCTTGTGGAAGCAGATATGTTCCGTGCCGGCAGACGCAAGACATTGCGGATCTTTATTGACAAGCCCGAAGGTGTATCGATTGATGACTGCACGAACGTGAGTCACTTCCTTTCGGATGCGTTGGACCTGGATCCCGAGTTGATCGAGGGCGCCTATACGCTTGAAGTCTCGTCCCCGGGATTGGACCGCCCCCTCAAGTCTTTGGCGGATTTTACCCGCAACAAGGGGCGTTTGCTCCGCATCACCCGTTCTACGGGCAAGCCAGTGACTGGCGAACTTTTGGAAGCCGACGAAGAAAATCTGAAGCTCAAACTCAAGGGCAATGCCGGCGAAATCGTCATACCGAGGTCCGAAGTGCTTTCGGCCAAGGTCGAAGTGGAAATTAAATAGGAAGGTCAATTTATGAAGAACGAACCGAAAATTAGCTTGCTCGACGTGCTCAAGGACGTCGTTGAAGACAAGAGTGTCGATGATTCCGTGATTTTGGATGCCCTCAAGAAGGCTCTTATTTCTGCGGCTCGCAAGTACTTGCACATCGAAAAGAAGATCAACGTCGATATCGACATGGAAACAAACGAAGTCCATGTGTTCTTGAACGTTGAAGTTGTCGACGACTATCCGGACTACGACCCGAACATGACTGCCGAAGAAGTTGCAGAAATGGACGAAGGTTACATGCTTGTCGAAGAAGCCCGCGACTTCAACGAAGACGCTCAGGCCGGCGACAGCCTTTATATGGAACTCCCGACCTCCTCCTTCGGTCGTCAGGCCATCCAGACTGCAAAGCAGCTTTTGACTCAGCACATCCGCAGTGCCGAATGCCAGCGCATCATGGACATCTACCGCAGCCGCATCGGTACGATCATCAACGGTACGGTACTTCGTTTGGAACAACGTAATGTCATCGTTGACCTTGGCAACAAGATTGAAGCTGAACTCCCGGCACGAGAACAGATCCCGCACGAACGCTTGACTCAGGGCGCTTCCGTGAAGGCTGTTATCGCTCGCGTCGAAGAATCCACGAAGAGCGGTGCCCAGGTTATTTTGTCTAGATCCAACGCTGACTTCCTCAAGGCTTTGCTCCGCCAGGAAGTTCCGGAAATCTACGAAGGCACGGTCGAAATCAAGGCTGTGGCCCGTGACTCCAAGAACCGTCGTGCAAAGATCGCTGTTTACTCTCGTGACGAAAAGATCGACCCGGTCGGCGCTTGCGTCGGCATGAAGGGCGCTCGCGTCCAGACGATCGTTCGCGAACTTGGCAACGAACGTATCGACATCGTCCACTGGGACGAAAACTTCGACGTGTTCGTGCAGCGTTCTTTGGCTCCGGCAACAGTCCTCAAGATGTTCCCGGTTCCGGAAACTGACCGTATCGTGATCATTGTCGATGACGAAAACCTCGCTCAGGCAATCGGTAAGGGTGGCCAGAATGTGGAACTCGCCGGTCGCTTGGTTGAACGTAAGCTCGACGTTCATGGTGAACAGGAATGGTCTCAGATGGACGAAGAATCCAAGAACCGCATCCTCGCCGCCAACTATGAGGATGAAAGAAGAATGAGAGCTAAGCGTTCTGACAAGAAGGAAGTTAACGCTTAAGAACATTTGCGTAGGGCAATTGTTTAACGGAAGAATAAGAAAAGGAATTGAATAGGCTATTCATGACGAATGATTCTCAAATGAAACCTAAGGATTGGGCTGATGCTCGAGGATTGAAGGTTGATGTGGTGATGAAGCTGCTTCGCGATGCAGGCGTTGCGGTTCGTACCCATATGTCCAAGTTGGATATGGCAGACTTTGCGAAAATCGAGGATGCTGCCGCTGCCGAAAAACAGAAGCAGGATGCCCGCAACAAGAATCTCAAGAGGCCCGCTACTTCTGAATCTGATTCTTCCGCTTCGGCTCCCGCAAAGAAGAAGGAAACATCGGTTGCAACGAACAAGCTCGGTTTGAAGGTGAGCTTGAAGAAAGGCCCGGGCGCCCGTAAGGATGCTCCGAAGGCTGTTGCAAAACAGGATCCGAAATCTCCGGTGGCAAAGCCTGCTGCGGCAACGATTGTAAGGCCGGCCGCTCCGGCTGTAAAGCCCGCTGCTCCGGTTCAAGCTGCTCCGGCTCCGGCCGCACCTGCAGCTCCCGCTGTGAAGCCGGCAGCTCCCGCAGCTCCGGTTCAGGCCTCCGCTCCGGTACAAGCTCCGGTGGCTCCAAAGCCCGCACCTGCTCCGGTTCAAGCCGCTCCGGCTCCGGCCGCACCTGCTGCCCCTGCCGTGAAACCGGCAGCCCCCGCAGCTCCGGCTGCTGCAAAGCCCGCTGCTCCTGTGGCTCCGAAGCCTGCCGCTCCGGTTTCGCCGGCCGCTGCAAAGCCCGCAGCTCCGCAGCCGACGATGATGACCGCCAACACGGAACTCAAGCAGCCTCCGATGAAGGCTCAGGTGTTCAAGCCCGATGCCGCCATCCTTGCCCGTATCGAAAAGTCTCGCCAGCAGGCTCAGGCTGCTCGTGGCAACCATCGCCCGAACGGCTCCCGCAATGGCGGCAACGGCCAGGGTTACACGGGTACGTTCGGTCGTCTCTCGAATAACAACAATAACGGTGGCGCCGATAACCGCAACAATAACAACAACCGTCGCCCGAACGGTGGTAACGCCAGCAGCAGTAGCCGCGGTTACACCGGTCGTAATGGTGGATTCTCCAGTGGCTCCATGCAGGAAGCTTTCAACGCTTCCAACAACAACCAGGCCATGGGACAGAACCAGAACGGCAAGGGCAATGGCAAGGGCCAGAACGGCCGTCATGCTAACGACAAGAACCGTCGTAGCAATAGCAAGGACCGTCAGGAATTGCAGAAGGAACAACAGCAGGAAGCCGTTCGTCAGAATGTCTCCCGCGTGATGGCCTCCCTCTCCAAGAACCCGGTCAAGAAAGTTTATCACAAGGAACACAACGACAACAACTCGGGTGAAGAAAAGAAGATTCTCAAGACTTCGGACTTCATTACCGTGGGCGAACTCGCTGGTCTTATGGACCAGATGCCGGCTCGCGTCATTGCCAAGTGCATGGAAATGGGCATGATGGTGACCATCAACGCTCGCCTTGATTTCGAAACGATCCAGATTTTGGCTGATGAATTCGGTTACGAAGCTCAGCTGGAAGAAGAAGTTCTCGGCGTGGAAGAAGAATCCACCGAAAACCTCAAGCCGCGTCATCCGGTGGTTACCGTCATGGGCCACGTTGACCACGGTAAGACTTCTCTCCTCGACTGGATCCGCAAGACCCACGTGGTGTCTGGCGAATCGGGTGGCATTACGCAGCACATCGGTGCTTACGAAGTCACGACCTCCCAGGGCAAGGTGACCTTCCTCGATACTCCGGGTCACGAAGCGTTCAGCGCTATGCGTGCTCGCGGTTCCCAGGTGACCGACGTTATCGTCCTTGTTGTGGCTGCCGACTCCATGGTGATGCCGCAGACCGTCGAATGTATTGAACTTGCAAAGCGTGAAAAGGTCCCGATGGTCGTTGCCATCACGAAGATGGACCTTCCGACCGCTAACCCGGACAAGATCCGCGCCCAGCTCGCTGAACGTGGCGTCGAAGTCGAACAGTGGGGCGGTCAGACGAGCTGTATCGAAGTTTCTGCCCGTTCGGGCAAGGGCATGGACGTGCTCCTCGAAACGCTCGCTCTCGAAGCTGAAATTTTGGAACTCAAGGCCAATCCGGATACGCATGCCCGTGGCGCTGTCGTTGAATCCAAGCTCGACGTGGGTAAGGGTTCCATGGCTACGATCCTCGTGCAGAACGGTACGCTCCATGTGGGTGACCCGTTTGTTTGCGGTATCTACGCTGGTCGTGTCCGTGCCATGTTCAATGAACGTGGCGTCCAGATGAAGGAAGCTCCTCCGTCTGCTCCGTGTCAGGTGCTCGGCTTTGACGGTACTCCGCAGGCCGGTGACGAACTTGTCGTGGTCGAAGACGAAAAGACAGCACGTGAAATTGCTTCCAAGCGCCGTATGGCCGCCCGTGAACGCGACCTCCGCGCCCGTAAGACAGTTTCTCTCGAAAACTCCTTCAACGACAAGAAGGAAGGCAAGCTTTCCGAACTCAACCTCATTGTCAAGGCCGACGTGGGTGGTTCCGCAGAAGCTTTGGCCGCTTCCCTCGAAAAGCTTACCAACAAGGAAGTCCGCGTCAACATCATCCGCAAGGGTGTGGGTACGATTACGGAATCCGATATCCTGTTTGCAACGACTGCTCAGGCTATCATCATCTCCTTCCACCTTATGCCGTCTCTCGCTGTCCGCGAAATGGCTCAGAAGGAAGGCATCGAAATCCGCAACTACCGCGTGATTTACGACTGCATTGAAGATATCAAGAACGCTGTGGAAGGCCTCCTCAAGCCGATTCTCCGCGAAGAACTCGTTGGCGAAGCCGAAATTCGTCAGGTGTTCAAGGTCCCGAAGGTCGGTCTCATCGCTGGCTGTATGGTTACCGACGGCGAAGTCGACCGCACGAGCCTCGTTCGCGTTTACCGCAACGGTGTGGAACTCGGTGCAACGGCTGTCCAGTCTCTCAAGCGCATGAAGGACGACGTCAAGTCTGTCGCTCGTGGCTTCGAGTGCGGTATCGGCCTCAAGGGTTACGACGATATCAAGGAAGGCGACAGCCTCATCTTCTTCAAGGAAGTCAAGGTCTGCCGCTGCCGAAAAGAAGGAAGGCGTTTAATGACTCGTAGAACCGACAGGTTAGGTGAACAGTTCCGTGAGGAAATCGGCAAGCTCATCCAGAAGGGCTTGAAGGATCCTCGCGTGAGCCCTCTCACCAGCATTACCCGCGTGGATATTACCGAAGACCTGAGCTATGCTAAGGCTCTTGTCTCGGTGATGGGTTCCGATAAGGAAAAGCGCGACACGATTATCGGTCTCAACAATTCCGCCGGCTTTATCCGTGGCGTTTTGGGCAAGGCATTGAAGATTTTCAAGATTCCGGAACTCAAGTTCGTTCTGGACGAAAACCTCGAGCATGCCATGCACATTGAAGAAATCCTTGCAGAACTGAAGCAGAAAGGGGAACTTTAATTGGCCTCTTCCGGCTTCGTCCTGTTGGACAAAATTGCAGGTGAAACATCTTTTAAGGCCCTTTTCCCTCTGAAAAGGGTCTTTTGTACTAAGCGCGTTGGACATGCTGGGACTTTGGACCTGCGTGCGAGCGGGCTTATCATTGCGGCCACTGGGCGTGCGACGCGTCTTTTGCCTTACATCGAGGCGAAGGACAAGTGCTATACGTTCCGCCTTCATTTGGGCTACGAAACCGATACCCTGGAATGGGACGGTGAAGTCGTAGAACAGGATGTGAGAATTTGTCATCCTGGAGCCGAAGGCGACGGGAACCAGTGCCGTAATCCTTTGGTGACACGCGCCGCCCTCGAAGCGGTCCTTCCGCAGTTCATTGGTGACATCGACCAGATCCCGCCGAAGTATTGCGCCGTGAAAATTGACGGTCGCCGTGCTAGCGACTTGATGAATCGTGGTCGCGACGTGGAACTTAAGCCTCGCCGTATTCAAATTGCTTCGCTCAAGGTTGTGGATGAAGGCAAGGTCACGGACGGATGCACCGGCAAGTGTTTTGCGACATTTGACTTGGAATGTAACTGCAGCAAGGGAACGTATATCCGTTCGCTCGGTCGCGATTTGGCCCGTGCGCTCGGAACATTTGGTTGTGTGTCGTTGATTCGCCGCCATCGCATTGGTAATGTGACCGTCGATCGTGCGGTTCGCGGTGACCAGATAACGAAGGAACACTTGATTCCTGTGGATCAGGTGCTAGACTTTCCGGTTGTGCGTTTGAACGATGACCAGGTCAAGGCGATTCGTTTGGGCAACTGGGTCCCGTGGCGTACTCCTGTCGAGAACTTGAGTACTGAACCGGGATCTGAACGGTTTGTCTTTGCTGCCGACAAGGAAGGCTCGGTTTTGGCTTTGTGCCACTATGAACCGGGGCGTATTATGCCCAAGTTTTATCTGGGCGAGGACGATTGATGAAACGTGCTGTAACGATGGGCAATTTTGATGGTTGCCATTTGGGACACCAGGCGCTTTTCCGCACGCTAAAGGCGGTCGCCGAAGTGAACCATTTGCAGCCGACGGTCATCAGCTTTGAACCGCACTCCAATTATGTTTTGCGTGGGCCGGGCGATCCGCTGCTCCTTACGACGACCGAAGAAAAACGGGAATTTGTCGAGAGCCTTGGCATTGAGTTTTTGGTTTTGCCGTTCACGCACGAATTGGCAAAACTCCCGTTCGATAAATTTGTCCGCACGGAACTGATTGAAAAGCGCGAAGTTGTTTCGATGTTCTTTGGCCATGACCATTGCTTTGGTGCTGGCGGCAAGGGCAATTACGAGACGATTACTGCTGCGTTCCCGGAACTCTCGACTCAGATGCTTTCGATGGTGCTGCACAAGGGTGAACGCGTCAGTTCTTCTGCCGTGCGTAATGCGCTTTTGAATGGCGATGTCGACCGCGCCCAGACGTATTTGGGCCGCCCGTATCGCTTGTCCGGAACAGTTGTGGTCGGGAAACAGTTAGGAAGAACGATTGGTTTCCCGACGGCGAATGTGCAGGTGGAACAATACAAGTTCTTGCCGAAGGGCGGCGTATATGTGGCAAGCGCAAGACTTTCGGATGGTCGCATTTACCGCTCCGTCGTGAACATTGGTACGCAACCGACAACGCCAGGGACGCACAACCTTGCGATTGAAGCTTTTCTGCTCGACTTTAACGAGGACATTTACGGGCAGCACCTGATTTTGGACTTGCTTGCCTTTTTGCGCCCCGAAAAGAAGTTTGCAAGCATCGAAGATCTCGTCCGCCAGATTGGTATGGACGCTGACACCGCCAAGAATTATAACGGAAATCACTGGGCGGAGTAGAAGCTTTACACAATCGTATTGTCTAGCCTGAATATTTCGGCGAGTTGCTTGTCGTCCATGTCGGCAAGCCATGTTTCGCCGGCGTTCACGGTCATATTCGCAATCGCCTTCTTCGTTTCGAGGAGGGCGTTGATTTTTTCTTCGAAGGTGCCTTTGGTGATAAAACGGTGGACTTGGACGTTGCGCTTTTGGCCGATACGGAAGGCGCGGTCGGTGGCCTGCGCTTCGATGGCGGGGTTCCACCACAAATCGTAATGGATGACTTGCGAGGCAGCGACGAGGTTGAGGCCGGTGCCTCCTGCCTTAAGCGAGAGAATGAGAACTTTGCAGTCCGGGTTTTCCTGGAAATCCTGGATCATTTCGGAGCGCTGCGTCTGCGTGCAGCCGCCGTGGTAGAAATGCGTGCGGAGGCCGAGTTCGCTTTCGATGGTGGATTTTAGCAGGTGCCCCATTTCAGCAAATTGCGTAAAGATGAGCGTCTTTTCGCCTTGATCCTGGATGGAGGTGAGGAGGTCAAGGAGCATCTGCATCTTGCCGGATTCGAGCTTGCTGGTGTCCTTGGGAGTGTCTGCTCTTTCTGCAGGAACTGCTGCTGCGTCTTGTACTGGTGCAGCCGCGTTTTCTGGGGCGGCGAGGCCTTTGAGGAATGTGGCGGGGTGGTTGCAGATTTGCTTGAGGGCAAGAATCATCTGCAAGATGATGCCTTTGCGCTTGAAGAGGGCATGTGAGTCGTTGGCAAGTTCGCTCAGTTGCTGTTCTTCTTCGAGTTCCGCCAGGAAATGGTCGAGGGTGCGCTTGTAGATGGCCGCCTGCGAGCGTGTGAGTTCGGCGTATTCGTCCTGGATGATTTTTTCGGGCAAGTCGCTGATGATGCTCTTGTCGGTCTTGAGGCGGCGCAGCATGAACGGAGCCGTAATTTTGCGGAATGTTTCGGCGACGACTTGGTTACCGTTCTTTTGAATCGGTGTTTCGTACTTTTCACGGAATTCGCTTGCGCTTGGGAAGAATCCGTGGTTCGCAAAATCCATGATGGTCCAGAATTCCATGAGGCGATTCTCGACGGGAGTACCGCTCATTGCGATTTTCATGGGCGCCTTCATCTTACGCAAGAGCTTGCTCTGTTCGCTATCGGCGTTCTTGATGTTCTGCGCTTCGTCGATGATGATGGTCTGCCATTCGATTTTGTCGAGTTCCTTGAAGTCCTTGCGGAAAGTCGCATAAGTCGTGAGCAGCACGTCGGCGTTGAACTTTTGCAGATTGCGGCGGCCGCCGTGGTAGGCGAAGAACGTGAGTTCCGGTGCGAACTTCTTGATTTCGACTTGCCAGTTGCAGAGGAGGCCCGCAGGCATCACAACAATGGCTTTTTTCGTTTCGAACTTGCCTTCCTGTTTCATCTTGAGGAGGTAAGTGATGACTTGGAGCGTCTTGCCGAGGCCCATATCGTCGGCGAGGATGCAGCCGAAACCAATCTGAAGATTCTTGTACATCCAGGAGTAGCCGCGCATTTGGTAGGGGCGAAGTGTGGCATTCAGATTCTCGGGCAGCGGAATCTCCGTTTCGGCGCGCCAGGCTTCGAACTGTTGCTTGAAATCGCTCGCCATCTCGACGGGGATGTTGTCACATTCGCCGGTAAAGCAGGCCTGCACCAGTTTTGCCTGTGTGATTTCTGGAGCAGAATCTTCTTCGAGGATTTCGTCATCGTTGTCGCCGTTTTCCGCGGTGTCTTCTGCAGCTTTTTTGCCTTTGCCTTTTTTCGCGGACTCGTCGGATTTGCCTTCGATTTTATCGCGGATGGATTGCAGGTCCTGTTCGGTCACTTGCACATAACTGGACTTGTATTTCAAAAGTCTGTCGGCCTTTTCGGCAAGTTCAAGGAATTCCTTGGCCGAAATGTTTTCGTCGCCGATGGCGATTTCCCAGTCAAAGTCCAGCAGGTCGCCGGCCGTAAATGCGCCAAAGCTCATGCTGCCTTGCAAGCGCATCTTGGGTTTGGGCTTGCCGATGTTCAAGAGGTTCTTTGGAATTTCGGTCTTGATGCCGAACAGTTCGAGCTTCTTGAGGCAATCCTGCAAGAATTCCAGGAGTTCTGCGCCACGCATTAAAATGGGGGAGCTGGCGCGTCTTTCGAGGTATTCGTCAAGCGGCTTGAATCCGTCGGCGATGCCGTTCAGAACGCTCAGAATCGAAAGCAGGCGGGAATCGTTGTTTTCGAAAAGTTCCGATAGAGGCGTGCGTTTCGCTGCATTTTCGGCGGCACTCGCAGATGTTCCGTCTTCGTCAAGTACAAAAACTTCCAATGCCACATCGTCGCCCGATTCGTAACAGACGAACAGGATTTGCGTGCGGCAGCCGAGACTCGAATACACCGAAAGCCATTGCTGTATTTTGCCGGGAATGGCGTGGGCGTTGTTCGCAAGCTTCCCGGAAACGCTATCGAAGAAAAACGAGAGCAAGTTCCCGTGATTTGTCTTGAGGGGCGTCTTGTAAGTGCGTGCAAATTTTAAAAGTTGCGAGATGAACAGCGAAAGAATATGTTCGGCGGGTTCCGCAATTTCGAAAAGTTCTTCGTCCTTGCTTGTCCAGGCGAGGTTCCGAGGGGCAGAAACTTCAAGGTCTGCAACGATATACAAAATCTCGGGCAACATTTCGGCGGGGAGCCAGCGCATTTGCGCCACATCCTTTCCGATCCAGAAAACCTGCGGGTAGATGGCTCCGGTGCGCACGAGGTAAAACGCCACTTGCAGCAAAAGGTGCAAGTATCGCACGGAGTAATGGTGCCACGAAAAGTTTCCGGCACTAAGGCAGCAAAGCGCACCCATGATGTTCTTGACGGTGAGATTGCTGTCGATGACTTTGCCTGCGAGAGACTGCTCGAAACTCCAATGCCAGCCGGGTTTGTGGAACAGGCGGAGCTGTTCGTTTTCCATGAGGAACGTTTTGGCGTTGTTGACGCGGAACTGTTCCGAAAAGACATCAAAGTTATCGAAGTCGCAGAAGAACTTGTGGCACGCCTGGATTTCGTCGTTAAAGCTTTTGCGGAAGTTGCCTGCCGGGCAGAATTTCGGAAAGTTCTGCAGCATTGCCGGGAGAATGTGCGAGTAGTCCTTCCAGGTCTTGAAATCGAATTCTGGCAGTCGCTTGGGCGGAATGCTGTTCTGCGATTCGCGGCCTGACCCCTTGTAGCCGCCAAACAGGCTTTCGCTGGCGTCTTCGGCGTGCGAAAGTTCTGCGGAACGCTTGATTTCGTGAGCTTCGTCGGCGTTTTCGCCAGCGTCTCCGGAGGCTGTTCCGGTGGCGGTTGCGTTCCCATCCGCATTTGCGTTTGTGGCGCTATTGGCCGTTTCGCTTTCGTCGACAAGCCTCGTCGCCTTGCTGAATGCACGCACGAGGTTTGCTTCGGCGGGGGCTTCCATTTCCATGGATTCCGGCTTGAAGTCCTTGATGAACTCGAGGTCGAGCCCGTGGATCTTGAAAAGAATGTTCGGGTCTTTGTCGGCCTGTTCCGCAATTTTTAAGAAGGTGGCTACGAGGTACTTGCACGGGCGTTCGTCACGGCAGTCGCAGCCCATGTTGACTTTTTCGGGATCGTCGAATAGCTGGAGCCCGCTTTTCATCATCAATAGCTCGAGCGATGGGCTTAGCGCCTTGTTGTTGAACGCCAACAGTTCTGCGGGCTGCTGCTTCAAAAAGCTCACGAAGATTTCGGCAGATTCTTTGGAAAATCTTGGGAATACGATGTAGTTATTGTGGAGGCCGCCATTCGGGCCTTTTACGACGGAAATCACACGGTTATCGACGATGTCGACGCTCGAAACCTGACCGCGTGCGGCAAACTTGATCCCCTGCAATATGGCCTGTTCGCTTGCGGTCCCAAGAATGGCCGATAGCCACTTGTTCGTCCACCAAGTTTTTCCATAACTTCCAAAATCCATGCGCCCAAATATAGTAAAAACTGCTCAAATGAACAAACTAATGACTGTGCATCGTGTCGAGATGCCTAAAATGCAATCCGTAATCCTTGAATTACCGCCTTTTGTCGGAAAAAGTGTAAATCTTTATTTAGGGGAAAATGTGATATTAGTATATTTCATAGCATGAATTCAAAAAAGTCGTTCGCCGAAAGGTTTTCTCAGTGGTATATTCCACTTGTTTGCAAGCATAAGTACAAGGCTCTAGCCTTTTATATTCTTCTCGCCGTTCTTTTCGCGTTTCCCATCCTGGTAAAGCCGGGGCTAAAGCTCGATGCCGACTTGTCGCACCTTTTGCCCGAAGATACGCCGAGCGTAAAGGCTCTCGAAGAATCTTTCGAACGATTTGGCAGCACGGATCGCTACATGATTGCCATCCAGAGCGAGGATGTGGAACTGGTAGCTGCCCTTCAGGACTCGATTAGCGAATACATTCGCAAAAATTGGCAGGGCGATTTTGTTTCGACGCAGGTCGATAACGACAACAAGTTCTTTAAGGACAATGCACTTCTGTATCTTCCGGTAAAGCACCTCGAAAATATTCGAGACAATTTGGAAGACCTGCAGCTCGAAATTGGGCGCAAGAATGGTCCGCTGGTTGTTGATTTGCTTGGTGGTACGGATTCCGCAGGCGCTCCGGTCGAGAAAAAGGAACGCGTCTGGTTTAATGCGGATATCCCTCAGGAACTTGGTCTTCCCGACGAAGCCATCAATGCTTTTGACGCCTTCTTCAAGAAAGACAAGAAAAACGAAGCCGCTAGCGAAAAGACCAATGAATGGGATCAGAAAAAGTATATACCGGATCACTTGAAGACTCGTTTCATCGGTACTCCGAGACCGGATAGCACTGGAAAGATTCTTTTCAACGGTGTGGTCCATGCAAAGCTTATCAAGCCTTCGACCGATTATGAGTTCGTGACCCACATTTTGGCTCGTACCGATTCCCTGTTGGCTTATTTTAATGGCAAGTCCTATCCGGTGCCGACTCGCTTTACCGTGGAAGGCACTTATGAAGGCCTCAAGGAAGTGGACGAAGTGGCTAACGATTCCATCTTCTCGTTTGGCATAAGCCTTGTCCTTATCATTTTGCTCACGATGTTCTTTTTCAGGAGCGTCAAGGGTCCCATTCTTGTTACGGCGTCTGTGCTTTACGCTTGCCTTCCGACGCTTGCGTTTACGGCGTTGTTCTACGGTAAGTTGAATCCGTTTACGGTCTTTGTTGCATCCATTATCTTGGGCATCGGTATTGACTATTCTATTCATATCTTGGGTACGGCTCAAAAGTTGGCTCGCAAGTATGATTCCCTGGAAGAAGTTCTCGAAGCTGCCCAGCGTAAAATGCTCAAGCCGTTCATTCTGGCAAGCTTTACGACGATTGCCGCATTCTTGACTTTGCTTGCCGCTCATTTCAGGGGCTTCTACGAATTTGGCGTGGTGGCGTCGAGCGGTGTGCTGTTCAGTATGCTCACGTCGGTGCTTGTGCTTCCGGTGTTCATCAAGTGCATGGGCGGCATCCCGCAGGCTCCGCAAAACTCCTTGCTGCCCGCTTCCTGGGACGAAGCCAAAATCCTCAAGTTCTTCAAGGTGGCTTCTTTTGTGGGCTTTGCTCTTGGCGTGGTGGCGCTCTGGTATGCGCAGGATGTGGACTTTGAACATAACCTCAAAAATTTGCGCCGCGTAGCGACAGTCAAGACTCAGGACAAGAATCATATTGCAACGGGTGTTACTCGTTCGAACAGCCGTGCAACATCGACTCCGGCTGCCGTTATGGGAAGCAAGTCTAGCCAGCTGGACATGCTCTATGATACTTTGATGGTTCGCTTGCATGTCGAAAAGGATTCGACGCTCCGCAGTTTCTTGACGCTCAAGACTTTTGTGCCGTCTCTGGATTCGCAGAAGGCTCGTCTCGAAGTTATCGATGAAATTCGTGACCTGGTCGAGGCTCGCGTGTTTGACCGTGCCGAAGGTGATGACTCTGCCAACGTGGCTGCCTTGCGCAATCTGGCGTCGGTCGAAAATACGTTCACTGCCGAAGATATCCCTGATTGGGCTTTGGATCTGCTTCGTGAAAAAGATGGCAGTTACGGTAAAATCGGGTTTATCTACGGAAACTTCCCTGGTTGGGACGCTCACGCATTGCACCGTTTCCAGGATCGTTATGCACACTGGAATTTTGATGGCGAAGACTTGCGCACGTTCTCGTCGCAGTTCATCCTTTCGGATGTGATTGAGTCGGTCAAGCAGGATAGCTTTAGACTTGCGCTTGTGATTATCTTGGTCATCTTCGGTACGCTTATCGTGTCGTTCCGCAAGCCGAAATTCTTCCTTGCTGGATGTGTCTCGTTTGGTATGGGCGCACTCTTGACTTTGGGCTTGCTTGGTGCATTGACTCATTATCTGGATTTCGGAAAAATCAGCATCTACAATGTGATTGTGATCCCGATGACGCTTGGCATTGGCATCGATGCGACGATTCACTTTATCACCTCTTGGACATCTAAGTCTAACAAGGATATGAATCTTCGCCAGCTTTTCGATACAACGGGACGCAACGTGATGGCTAGCTCCACGACGACGATCGCTGGCTTTGTTGGATTCCTCTTTACGACTCACCGTGGCTTGCAGGGCATTGGGCACTTGGCTTGCATCGGAATTTTCATATTCCTTATCACAAGTGTTGTTTTCTCGATGTATCTTTGCGGCTCCTGGTTAAAGAAGAGTGATAAAAATTTGATGGAATGATATGTGTAGGATAAATTCAATAGTCGTTGCCGGTGGAACTCATGGCAACGAACGCACGGGCGTGAGCCTGGTTGAAAAGTGGATGGCTCATCCTGAATGTTACGATACTCTTTGCCAATCGGCCAAGGTAGATCTTGTACTTGCAAATCCGGAAGCGGTGCGCATTAATCGCCGCTACCGCGATCATGACTTGAATCGTGCTTTTTCGCAGACTTGCCTGGATATGACAGTGGAACCTGCCCAGTACGAATTCCGCAGGGCCCGTGAACTCAATAAGCTGTATGGACCTAAGGGCGAAAACACGCGTACGGACTTGATTCTGGACGTCCACAATACGGGTGCGAACATGGGCTATTGCTTGATCCTTTCGACCCGCGATCCGTTCACGATGAAGGCTTCTGCGGTGCTTACGCAAGAATTCGAAGATGCCTGGATTTATTACCAGCCCGAAGAACGCAGCGCCTCGCCGTACTTTGGAACGGTTGCTAAGGCTGATGTCTGCATTGAAATTGGCCCGCAGCAGCACGGAACGCTGAATGCCGAAATTTTTGAACGTTCCGAAAAGCTTGTAAAGCGTTATTTGGAACTAGCCGAAGAATGGAACCGTGGCGAACTGCAAAAGCGCGAACCGATCCAGGTCGAAGTTTATACGCAGTTGCGCGACTTGGGATACCCCAAACCGCAGGGCGGTGGTTCGATTTTGGCGATGATTCACCCGGAATTGAACGGTCACGATTACCGTGAACTCAAGAAGGGCGACAAGCTTTTCCGCACATTCGATGGTAAGGACATTTTGTTCGAAGGTGAACCTGATGGGCGTAGCGTCTATCCGATTTTCATCAATGAACCGGCTTACTACGAGAAGGATATCGCCATGAGTCTTACCGTTAAAACGGTGGAATTGTGGTAAAAATTTGAAAAGGAATATAAAATGACTGACTTTGACGAAACCGGTGTGCCGAGTGCTGATTTGATTCAGGTTACAGGCGAAGAAAGCCTCAAGAACTTTATGGACATTGTGCAGGAACTCAAGGCTAAGCCCTGGGATTCCCGCTTGAGCGATATTCTCGATGCATTTGAAGACTTCTTGACGATCCGTCCGGAACCGCCCCAGTCTTGGCAGGATAATTACGCGGCCAGCGGAAAGCAGTTCGACTATTACCAGATTGTGCTGCCTGAAGACTTCCAGGATCCGTACGAAGACGATCTTGGAAACATCCGTCGTTTGCGTGGTGAATTTGAACGTGTTCCGAGTACGATGGCTTTGGAACATGAACTCGTGAGCCGCAATTACTTTATTTTTGAAAACGGTCATGCCGAGCCGATTCCAGCTCCGCGTCCGATTCTGATGCTCGAAAGCAAGGATCGCGAAGATGATGAAGAACCGCAGGAAGGCGACATCACGTGGGATTGCTGCATCTCGATTTTTGCAGATGGCAGCTATGTGGCTTATAACCTTGACCATGACGATGAAGAAGAACTCGGCGAAGATTTCAAGGTGGTTTTTGATAAGCATATCAAGACTCTTTCGAAGTTGCAGCTTGTGATTCCCGTGGAAGGTCGCGATTACGGCATCCTTCGCAGTGATGCGTAATGGAACGATTCGAAACAGAAATCTACCTGCGTTACAAGCAGATCATTGAATCGCAAAAGACTTGCTCTTTTATATGTCATCCCGGACTTGTTCCGGGATCGCCTTTCCATCGCGAAAATGCTCAACCGCGCCGCGTGCATATGGCGGATTTGTTGGACCGTTACGATGCTTTTAGCTTTGACGGTTACGGCACGCTCTACAATCGCGGTAGCTTTGTTTACCCCGGTGCGATGGAATGGTTCAAGATGCTCCGCCGTGCGGGGAAACATCTCCGATTGGTGACAAACGCTGCTTCGGATGTCGATGAAGTCTTGGCTCGTGATGCGGACAAGCGCGGCTTCGACTTTTCGACAGAAGAAACGATTTCGTCGGGAAGCTTGTTGCGGGGTCTCGTGGAGCTACTGCGTCGTGGTGAACGCGCGGACGGAAATGCTGCGCTTAATGGAACTACGGATGGAACTGCCGCGAAGTCGCTTGACTTGCGCGAGGTTTATTACATTGGTCGTGAGACGGGTAAGAATGTGCTTGCAAAATGTGGCATCGAAGCGGTTGCGATGGATGCGGAGCCCGCTGAGCCTGTTGTAGCGATTTCGTCTGCGAAAGATACGCCTGAAACCTATGCGCGTGCGGTCAAAATTTTGCAGAAGCCGGGTGCTATATTACTTGTACTCAATTCGGATGCCTGGGCACCGAAAATCCCTGATGAAAATGGTGTGACGGTTCGTGAACCTGTTTCGGGGGCGTTGAGTGAACGCTTGCGTCGAGATTCAGCTTGTGAAGCAAATGCGGGAGATGGCTGCACGACTTATTATTTGGGCAAGCCATTCCCGCAGATTTGGAAACGCGTCAAGGCCTCGCTTCCGGCAGGCTCTCGCGTGTTGATGATTGGCGATACGCTTGGAACGGATGTGTTCGGCGCTAAGGTTGCTGGTTTTGATTCGGCGCTTGTCGTTGGCCGAAATGTTCCGGCTGCAGAATTGGAAGCTGATGAAATTGCGCTTGGAATCAGGCCGGATTATTATTTGATACCGTGATGTTTTAAATTATTGTTGTTTACATTTTCCTCGGATTGAGCGATAATACAACTGGAGGATCCGGGAAAATGTATTTTCGCCTTTTGGAATTTATTGCTGTTTGCTTTTTGGCCGTGGTGGCTTTTGCTGAAAATGTTTCTGTGCAGAACTTTAAGGCGCAGAGTAGCTGCAATTATTTTGACTCTTATATTGATGTCGATTATCCGATTGGTGATTCTGGTGTTGTGGTGCCATTAAGGGAATGGCTGGATTCCACGTTGCATTGTTGTGGCAAAATTGGGGAAGGGGAAAATCCTATTGCTCATTGTTTTGATAAATGCAATGTGAAATATGCTATGCTGCGGGATGACTTTGATAATGTCGAAGATGTGGGGCCGTTTGGCGGTTATGATTCTACTTGGATTATTTATGCATCGCAGACGCAAAGTACGGTTACGTATGAGGTGCGGACTGTTGGCTATAGTTCCGGAGCTGCTCATGAATGGGGTGAACACTCGACGTATGTTCTTTTGAAGGGGCGTGCAAAGCCTTTGTCGTACGAGGATATTTTTTCGGTCAGTCGAGCTGATATGATTGGGTATCTTGATAATCTTGCAAAGGTGGAACCGAGCAATCAGCGTGAATGTGGAGTACGGTGGAACATAAGTGAAATTGATCGTGTGTATCCGGCTGCTGATGGGATTGTTTTCGTGTGGCGCACGTATGCGGTTAATTGCGGGGCTTGCGGTAATGTGAAGTTTGTGATACCTTATGAGAGATTCCACGGAATGTTTCGCCCGGAATTCGAGAAGATTATGAAGGAGATTAAATGGAGGTATTGGTGGGGGTATGATTCTCGGTTTCTCAACCCACTTTATTCACTTGTAAAGAAAAAGACCAGGTCTTTGACCTGATCTTTTATTTTAGAGCGGGAAAAGGGTTTGTTTGCCCGCAATAATCCTTGCTGGCGCAAGGTTGCGGTCAAACCCTTCGGGCTTGCACTCGCTGCTCTCGTGTCAAGCGCAAAATTTGCCTTTTCGCACTTCGTGCATAAGTCAAATTTTGTCGAACCCTCTTTTCGGGTTCTCAACCCACTTTATTCACTTGTAAAGAAAAAAGAACCAGGCTTTGCGCCTGGTTCCTTTTTCTTTCGAGCGGGAAAAGGGTTTCGAACCCTCGACATCGACCTTGGGAAGGTCGCGCTCTACCAACTGAGCTACTCCCGCATTGGTGTAGTCTTAATTTAGTAAAATTAGGGGGCTTGTAAAGGGATGGCTTCTTTTTTTCTATTATTAGAATATGCATAATCTTAAGTTAAAATCTGTTTGTGGTGCTTTTGTAGCTGTATTTTGTCTTGGATGTTTGACTCATGTGAACGCCGAAGAACGTTCCTTTTTACAGCGCTTTGCGAACTTCTTTACGCCGAGTGGTTCTGTGAAGGGCGAAGGTCCTGTATTTGACGAATTGAGAGGAGTTGAATCGCAAATCGATAAGATTGAAGTTCAGTATTCTAGGGAACGTCGCCCGGGTAACAAGACTCGTTATCGCAAACAGCTGGATAGCTTGCGCAATGTTCGCGATTCTTTAATCACGGTGATTGAAAAAATGCCGTCGTCTGCTGTAGTTGCCAGTTCGTCGAGTGTTGTTCCGTCTAGCTCTAGTGTGTTGCCAAAAGCGGTAAGCTCAAGTGCCGCACAGTCGAGTTCTTCGGTGGTTGTTCCTGCGACTGTGGCTGTTCCCGCCAGCAGTTCTGCCAATGCAGCTTGCTCTCGCGATACGGTCTTTGTTCACGATACGCTTGTCGTGTGCGATACGGTCGTGGTTCACGATACTTTATACGTTGTCCTGGCAAACAAGCCTGAAGCAGCGCCTAAGACTGCTCCGAGTAAGGCGAAGAAAAAAGCGGATAACGCCTCAGAAAAGTAACTGTTTGATCTGTCACCCCGGCCTCAGTGCCGGGGTCGCCTTTTTGTAGAGCGCTTTCCCGTCAATCCTTAATCGTATATCCCGAGCGGAAGTTCTCGATCAAGCAACTGCTGATGCTTACGCTCGTATCGTATTCGGGAATGTCTTCGCGTTTGACCCAAGTGGCGCAGGCGAGTTCATCTTCTTGCATATGGATGGTCGGGTCGCCATCGAGTTCGGCTGTGTAGCCCGAAATCAGCGATTCCGAGAACGGCCACGGCTGGCTGCCAAAGTACTTGATGTTCTTGACGCGGATGCCGGCTTCTTCCATGGCTTCGCGCTTAACGGCCTGCTCCAGCGATTCGCCGATTTCGACGAATCCCGAGATGAGGAACATACGCGTCTTGTCGGGATTGTCTAAATTGCGGGCCATCAAAAGCTCGTTGCCATTGCGTATGGCGACAATCACGACAGGCGAAATCTTGGGATAGACGGTGTTCTTGCAGCTGGGGCAAATCATCGAGCGTTCCTTGATTCCTCGCTTCATGAGGCATCCGCATTTACCGCAGAATTTGTTCAAACTTTCCCACTTGGCGATGTGTGCTGCGGTGGCGCCACCGAGGCGTTCTAAATGATTGGCCAGAGTACGGAATGTGCGGTTGCCACGGAATTCGTATTCTTCCGAAATTTCAGGCAGGTTCGTGTTGCACAAGAAATAGGCGTCACCATCAATGCTGACCAAATAATGGCATTCGCACTGCGGAAACTCGCTCACTCGCGGAATCTCGTAGTTTTCGCCGTTCTTCTTAAAGAGCGTCTGCTCACCATTATGAATGATCAAGTAGTCGGTCGGCTTCGGGGTGATGTTTTTAAATTCGTTATCAAGCTTGTGCGGTGCAATTTCGTGAATCATAGGGTATTTTATTTCTTATTGAAAAACTTTTTTGCAGTAGAAACGCCCACGAACGAAAACAGAATTCGTGCTACCATCTGGGGGACGCTTGTGACCTGCGGATAAATATTACGGGCGTTCTTCAAAATCCAAGCGAGCCAAAACGGCGATAAAAACATATGGCTAAAGCGCATTTCCAAGAACTGAATGAATTTGTCCAAGAATTGGCGGTTTTCGTTCGATAATTTCTCGTATATTCTCGAATCGCGCACGGCCTTTGCCCACTGCAAATTCGTCTGGAGTTTTTCACTCCAGGTCTTGTTGCCTTCGCCAATGGCGTTGCTTTCGTGAATGCGGTAGTAAATGACCTTGTCTGCAATCGGAGCGTAACCGTTTTCTGCTGTGGCGCAGAGTGTAATCCATTGGTCGTGAACGGGAATGCCCTGCGGAATCGGAAGTACCGTGCGGAGTAGCGCAGCCTTGAAGGCAACCATACAGCCCGTCACGTTCGTGTAGCCGGTGAGGAGCGCTCGCTGGCTCAAGTGTTCGACAATGCCCGTTTTTTTACGCCAGGATTTTTCGATGATGTCGCCTTCGCCATTGATGATTTCGGCATCGCCAAAAATCATGGAATTTGCGCCGATTTTTTGGCTCATAACTTCAAGTTTGTTCGATGCCCAGATGTCATCCTGGTCGGCAAGGAAAATCAGATCGTCGTCTGCGAGTAATTCGCGAGCCTTTTCCAATGCAGCCGAGAATGCGGCTCGGTGCCCTTGGTTCTTTTCGAATCTTGTAATCTCGAGCGGCAGCCTGTCTTTGTAGCTTTCAAGAATCTCGCAGGTGCTGTCCTTGGAACCGTCATCCACTGCGATGATAACGTCGGCAGGCTTCGTCTGCTGAACGAGAGATTCGAGCATTTCGCCGAGGTATTTTTCTCCGTTATAAGTCGCAAGTGTGATGCAAATTTTCATACTCAGCGCCAAAGGATGTGCCACGCGAGGTAAGCGCGGTATGCGATTCTAAAGTAAAGGCTGTTCGTACTCTTGCCGCCTGTGAACGAGACGGTGTTTTCGTGACGGCGGTAAAGCTGCAAAACTTCATCCTGGTAGCCGCACTTAAAATGCTTTTGTGCGTAATACGAGACCCACAAATCGTGCGCGACGACTTTCGGCGGGAACGGCATACAAGCGTCTTTCACCTGTTTGGTAAAGCACATGCAGGCTCCAAGCCAGCAGTTGTTGATGATGTTTCGCAAAAGCGATTTTTTCATCGGCCATTTTTCGTCGTAATGGCGTTCCTTGATCACGTTCAAGTTGGCATCGACCAGCGAGCAGTTGCAAAGAATCGTGTCGTAGCCGCCTTCCGTGAGGAACTTTTCCATCTTGTCGAGCTTGCCCGGCAGCCATACATCGTCTTGATCGGCAAAGTAAATCAGGTCGCCCGTAGCTTGACGCATGGCGTTTTCAAAATTGTGTGCAACGCCGTGGTTCTCGTTGTGGAAAATCTTGATGCGCGGATCATTATAGCTCTGGACGATTTTCAACGTATCGTCTTTCGAGGCATCGTCAGAAACGATGAGCTCGTCATCTTCCCTAAGTTGCGGAATAATGCTGTCCAGCTGTTCCTTGATGTATTTGGCGCCATTGTAGGTCGCCATGCAAATGCTTCTTCTCATACCTAGAACCAACTATACAAAATTTTGTACATCAAGAACTTTATGTACGATAATCCGAAATCCTTGTGGAGCAGTTTTGCAACTTGAAAAAACTGCTTTTGGCCTGCACGGGCTAAAGCGCGAGCGAAAAAGCCTTTGCGGGCCTGCTCTGCGCCAAGCGTATTGCTGGTGTGCTGGCGGTAAAGAATCGTTGCGTCATCGAGAATCGAGATGTTTCCGCCTTTAAAGTGGACGCAAAGAGCGACCCATTCGTCGTGCATAGTCGCACGAGGTGACATCGGGAGCGATGCCAATTTTGCGGCGCGGTTGAACATCATCGTGCAACCGGTGACCACATGGCGTACGTAAATTAATTCCGGGTGCTTGCGGAAAACATCAATTTTCAAGTCTTCGTTGAACGATTCCTTGATAGGGGAGAGCTGCTCGTCGACTACGCGCAAATCCGTCGCAACGAGAACCGGCGCTGTCCCTTCGATTTCCTTCATCCGATCAAATGTCTTTTCGACTTTCTCTGGCAACCAAATGTCGTCCTGGTCGCAGAACATGTAATACTCGGAATCCACATTTTCGAGCAAATACATAAAAGACTTCGCCGCACCTCGGTGCTTTTGCGAGTCTTCTAAAATCGTAATTCTGTTGGAATATTTTTGACGAATTTCCTCGACGATTTTCATCGTATCGTCCGAGGAACCGTCATCGCGAACATACAAATGAAAACAGTCACAAGATTGCTGGAACAGAGAATCAAGCTGTTCCCTGATGTACTTGCCGCCATTGTATGTGGCAAGCAAAATCGCAATACTGTAGTTGTTCTGTTCCATTGTATTTTTCGATTTTCGAATTAAAAGGCGACCCCGTCCCCATACGCGGATCATGACCACATAAGAGCTAGTTGCATTCAAGGCGAGTGTCGCGACAGGCTGCTTGCAGACTGTCATGATTGAGCCAAAGATGCTGACGCAAAGCGTCAAAGTTCTAAGTGGTCAAAGTGCACAAAGGCCGGGGTGACATCAAGGACCTTCAACATTTTCGATTGTCTTCAGTCCTGTCTACCGTTTACTTCTTACTCCAGATACGTGTAACCGTAAAGTCCGGAACGATAGATGTTCAAGAATTCCTTGCCTTCCTGAAGCGTAATCTTTCCTTCCTTCACAGAGCGCGTGACCCAGTTTTCCATGTTGCGGACAAGGGCCTTGTCGCTGAAGTTCACGTAGTCGAGCACGTCTTCCACGGATTCGCCGTCAATCACCTTGTCGATGTCGTAGCCGCCGTTGTCGTTGCAGACAATGTGCACAGCGTTCGTATCGCCAAAGAGGTTGTGGAGGTCACCGAGAATTTCCTGGTATGCACCGACGAGGTAAACTGCGATAAAGTATGGTTCGTCTTTCTTGATCGGGTGCAGCGGAATGGTGCGAGCCACTTCGCCACCGCGAACGAACATGTCGATCTTGCCATCGCTATCGCAAGTCACGTCCTGAATTGTCGTCTCAATCGTCGGCTCTTCGTCCAAACGCTGGATCGGCATAATCGGGAACACCTGATCCACGCCCCAGCTGTCCGGGAGGCTCTGGAAAAGGCTGAAGTTGCAGAAGTACTTTTCGGCAAGCAAGCGCGGAAGTTCGCTCAATTCATAAGGCGGATGGCGCAAGTCGCGAGCGAGCTGGTCCACCTTGCGGGCGATGCTCCAGAACAAGCGTTCGCTCATAGCGCGAGTCTGCAAATCCACGTCGCCCATCTTGAAACCGCTCAAGGTGTCGTCGTTAATCTGCATGGCATCGTGCCAGCTTTCGAGCAAGTTCTTCGGAGAAAGGCTCTTGTAAATGCCGTACAAGTCCTTCAGTGCTTCCGGAGCGTCATCGCTGATTTCATGAATACTTTCGTCAAAGAACGCCTGGCCTGCCGTTTCAAGCACGTTGAACACCAGGATGGAATGGTGAGCCGAAAGAGCACGGCCTGATTCCGCAATGATGTTCGGGTGAGGAACGTCGCCGTTTTCGCAAGCTTCGTACATCGCGTACACGACGTCGTTTGCATATTCCTGGATGGAATAGTTCACGGAGCTAGCGTTAGAACTGCGCGTACCGTCGTAATCTACGCCTAAGCCGCCGCCCACGTCCACGAATTCAAGGCCCATGCCCATCTTTCTAATTTGGACGTAGAACTGCGACACTTCGCGGAGTCCATTCTTGATATGGCGAATGTTCGTAATCTGGCTACCCAAGTGGAAGTGGATGAGCTTCATGCAGTCTTCCATCTTCTCTTCCTTGATGTAGTCGAGAGCTTCCAAAAGTTCAGAACTGTTGAGACCGAACTTGCTGTGGTATCCGCCGGATTCTTCCCACTTGCCGCTGCCAGAGCTTGCAAGCTTGATAAAGTCTTCGTCCTTGTAGCCGTTGCAGATAATCAACGCGTCCGGGTTCTGCATGTTTGCAAGAACCGCATGGAGTTCCGGCTTGGAACCTGCCTCGAGGCCGATGTTGAACTTGGAACCGTGACTCACCACTTCTTCCAAGACCGCACGCTGCTGGTTCACCTTGATCGGGAAGATGCTGTAATGGCCACCCTTGTAGCCATATTCAGTCGTCGCCTTCGTGAAGCACTCGTGAATCTTTTCGATGCGGCTATCCAGAATATCCGGGAAACGCAACAACACAGGAGTCGAAACATCGCGCAAGGAAAGTTCCTGCACGAGCTCGTAAAGGTCAATGCTCGGACCGCCATTCTTGATCGGCGAAACCGTCGCGTGACCCTTGTCGTTAATGTCAAAGTAACTTACGCCCCAGCCCTTTACGTTGTAAAGATCTCGGGAATCGTCAATGCGCCATTTTTTCATGAATGATCCTTCGGATCAGTAGACAGTAGACGGTAGGCAGTAGACAGTT
>CACZAD010000030.1 GCA_902779055.1 Fibrobacter succinogenes
GTATTACCTCCGCTACATCGACGCTTGCAACGGCGATGCATTTGTGGCAAAGGAACTTGAAAAGTACTGGATGCCGGTTGACCTCTATGTGGGTGGTGCCGAACACGCCGTGCTTCACTTGCTCTACAGCCGTTTCTGGCACAAGGTCTTGTTCGATCTCGGCCTCGTCTCTACCGACGAACCGTTCCAGAAGCTCTTCAACCAGGGCATGATTCTTGCCTTCGCATACGAAGATGCAGCTGGCTCCAAGGTCCCGACTGACGAAGTCGAAGAAAGGAACGGCAAGTACTTCAAGAAGGGTACGGACATCGAACTCAAGCAGATTGTGGCTAAGATGAGTAAGTCCCTCAAGAACGTTGTGAACCCCGATGATGTCGTGCGCGACTACGGTGCTGATAGCCTTCGCTTGTACGAAATGTTCATGGGTCCGCTCGACGCCGTGAAGCCGTGGCAGACCAAGGGCATCGAAGGCATGAACCGCTTCCTCGGCCGCGCCTGGCGCTCCGTTGTTGGCGACAGCGATGAAGCCCCGGTCTTTGTTGACGAAACTGCTCCGGAAGCTATCGAAAAGGTGATGCACCAGAGTGTTATCAAGGTCACGAACGACATTGAAAACATGAGCTTCAACACGGCCATTAGCCAGTTGATGATCTTCAATAACGAAATGATGAAGATGGACAAGCGCTACCGCGAACCGTGCGAAACGTTCGTCAAGCTCTTGCACCCGTTTGCCCCGCATATCGCCGAAGAAATGTGGAGCATCCTCGGTCATGAAGGTTCGCTCACGAATGTCGCCTGGCCGGAAGCCGACCACTCCAAGGCTGTGGAAAACACCGTCGAAGTCGTGTTCCAGGTGAACGGCAAGGTCCGCGCCAAGGCATCTGTCGCCAAGGACATGGACAAGGCCTCCCTCGAAAAGCTCGCACTTGACAACGAAAGAGTGAAGGAATTTACCAAGGGTATGCAGGTTGTTAAGACAATCGCTGTGCCGGGTAAGTTGGTCAACATCGTTGTCAAGCCGGCATAGGATTGAGCCTGCCCCGGACTTGTTCCGGGGTGAACATCGTGGTGAAGTAGTTGCACCGTCATCCTCGACCAAGCGAAGCGCGGGAGGGGATCCATAAACAATTAAAGACCGTAGCTAGCAGCTACGGTCTTCTTTTTTATTTCAATGTTTTGAGTTATGCGGTTACTCGCACTTGAATCCTTGCAGCTCGAGCCCGGCGCGCATTTCGCCATAGGTGGATGTGCGTTTCATATCCATCGCCTTCATGAAGCGGCAGTCATTGTCAATGTGCATTTGGAAGCCGGCCATGGTCGGGGTGACTTCGCCTTTGCCGCTTGCGCGTATGTGAGCCATCATTTCTTCGCGCTTGTCACTCATCTCTGGCGGAACGAATACGTCGGTGACGATGTCGACGTTCTTGATTTCGGTATCGCCGAATACGAATGAAATCGTGACGAGATTTTTAAGACCGTGGAATTGTCCGTTTACTTTGCAGACGAGGTTTCTGTTCTTGCCGGATTTTTTAGCGGACTTTTGTGGTTGCGGCTTGGTTGCTTTGGGGGTGTAGCCGAGTGCTTGCAAGAGTTGTTCTTCTTTGACGACACCGACGAGACGATTTACGACTTGTCCGTCTTTTATGAGGAAAAATGTGGGGAACGCCTGAATGGGAAGCGTGTTTTTTATTTTGTCTATGTTGGGTTCGTCGATGCCGACGGAGGCGACTTTAATGTCGCGGTAGTTTTTGGCGATGTCGATGAGTGTTGGGATCATCACGAGGCATGGCGGACAGCTGGTTGATGAAATTTCCAGGATGATAGGCGTTTTGGAATGGATGATTTCTTTTTCGAAGTTGCTGTCATCGACTTTTACGATTCGGATATCTTCGTCTGCTGTATTTTTACTTACGATTGCAGCTCCTTTGGCATAGACTGGCGTGAAGGCTCCTGCAGCGAATACAGCTGTGGCCAACATTGCGATGCTTGTCAAAAAACGTGTCTTGAAAATCTTCATTTGAAAGCCCTTGTTTATGTTTTTTGAAAATAGAAAATGTTGGAGTCGAGGTATCGTTTGATACTTCTTTTTCTATCTTTCGTGTTGATGAAATCTGTATCTGCAGCGCCTTCCCATAGTTCTGCTTTTTGGCACTTGCTTGCGATTGTGACGGTCGCCTTCTGGGGCACGAGTTTCGTGAGTACGAAGGTGCTTTTGAACCACGACTTTTCGGCGGTGCAGATTTTTACGTTGCGGTTCTTGGTGACGTATTTTTTGCTTCTCGCTATTTCGCATAAGCAGTTCCGCTGCGAGAACTGGAAGCACGAATTGATTCTGCTTGTATGCGGGCTGACGGGTTGCACGCTTTACTTTTGGGCGGAGAATACGGCGCTTTCGATTTCGCCGTCGAGTAATGTGTCGTTGATTGTCTGTACGAACCCGTTGTTGATTATGATTTTTGGCGGGTTGATTTATAAGGGTGAACGGCTTTGCAAGCGCCAGATCCTGGGGTGCTTCATCACGTTTGTCGGGATGGTGCTTGTGGTGCTGAACGGAAAGTTCATTTTGAAGCTTTCGCCGGTGGGTGATCTGCTGGCGTTCGGTTCGGCGTGTATGTGGACGGTCTATTCGCTGATTCTTCGAAAGCTCAACGGCAAGTATTCGACGCTGTTCATGACGCGCAAGATGTTCTTTTACGGGGCGCTTTCGTCGGTTCTTGTGATGCTCACGGAAACGGACAAGTCTGTGCCGTGGCAGAACTTTGCGGAACCTGTTGTGACGTTCAACTTCCTTTGCCTTACGGTGTTCTCGTCACTGTGTGGGTATCTCGTGTGGAACAAGGTTCTCGAAAAGATCGGGACGGTTCTTGCTAGCAATTACATTTATGCGATCCCGCTCGTGACGATTGTGACCGCCGTTATTGCGCTTGGAGAATACATAACGGCTGTCGCTGTTGCGGGTGCTGCCGCCATCGTGACGGGGATGGTCCTTGCGGAATGGAAACCGCGAAAGTGAGGTCTTGTGAAAGGGGGATGCCCGTTCGATGACGGGCATGACAAGTTTTAGTTCGTGGTAACAACACCTCGAATTGTTTGTTATATTTTTTCGTAGGTAATGCCTTGACGATCCCCGAGTCAGAAGAACTGTAGGGCATAAAGGGCGCTTTGCGCCATAGGTTGTTAAACGATGCGAAAGACATCGCTTTGCATAACCACGCATTTGCGTGGAGGGTTGACTGCGCGCTGTCGCAGTCTTTTGGGCGTTCGCGTGTGCGCGGCCGTGCTGTTGGCGAACGTTTCTGTTTTTTCTGAAGAATATATTCAAGATCTAGGCGAATCGTCGGTTTATGCGGCGACGAGTGTGGAAAAGCCTTTGCAGGCGTCATCGAGCTATGCCGAGGTGATGCCGGAATCGTGGGAAGGTCGCGGAATTTCGGCGGCCGAAGTCCTCGCTGCGCTTCCGGGCGTACAGTATACGCGTCAGGGCGGTGTCGGGAGTTTCCAGACGGTGAGCATTCGTGGTGTCGCTGCAAAGAACATTGTCGTGTGCATTGACGGTATTCCGCTGAACGATGCGTCTGGCGGTGCGGTCGATTTGGGAACGATCGACTTGAACCAGGTCGAAAAGATTGAAGTCTACAAGGACCGTGTGCCGGCAAAGTTTGGCGGGCGCGGCATTGGCGGTGCCATCAACTTTGTGACGAAGGGTTCGAAGCCGGCTGAAGCCGTTCTAAAGCACGATGAAAAGAAATTGGGTCGAGTGCTTTTGAGCTACGGTAGCCACAATACGTGGGAAGCGTCGACGCAGATGCTTTCGCGTTTGACGGATAGCGCCTCGGTGAGTGCTTCCTTGTCGGCTCGGCACAGCGATAACGACTACGAATTCCATAGCAACAACAGGACTCCGTACAATCCCGATGATGATTTTACGGCAAAGCGCCAGAATGCGGAATTTACGGAATATTCAGGGCTTTTCAAGGCGCGCGTCCTGCATACAAATGGCATGTTCTCGACATTGAACTTTAACTTTAGCCTTGCCGATGGTGGAAACCCCGGCCGTGACGACTACCAGTCTTCGGTGGCGGGCTACAAGGGCGAATTGGCGACGGCGGTTTATCGTGCCGAATTGCCGCAGCTTTGGAACTGGCTTTGGTTGGAACTCTCGTTGGCGGGCAAGTTCGAAAAGGCTGTTTCGCATTCATATTATCCGCTAGATCATTTGGGATATACTTCAACGGAATTCCTGAAGTATGGCGCGGCGGGCTATAGTCTTTCTCCTGAGGTGCTGGCGAATTATTCTGGAGATCGTCTTGAAGCGAATTTGCGCTTGTCTTTGGATATGAGCTATTATTCGGGGCGCGGCTCTTCGAAATCTTGGAACTTGACGCGCTATGCGACGACGGCTTCGGGTGATGTTTCTTACAACATTTTTAAGACGTTTGCCGTGGGTGGTGAAGGCTCGACGCTCTTTATCGTGGATGATATTCATGGCGGTGACTTTGTTCAGCCGACATCGACGGAAAGGATGAAGACTTCGAAAGAGAGGGATGTGTCTTTTGCGGGTCGGGGCTTTGTGCGCTATGATGCGCCTGACTCTAGATATGGTGGCAGTTTGAGCTTTGGCCGTTATTTCCGTGCGCCTCAGCTGATGGAACTTTATGGCGTTTATCCTGGGATGATCTCGAATCCGAATCTTCTTAATGAAACGGCGCTTCGTTTTGAAGTGGGCGGCTATTATATGATCCCTAAAAGCAAGACCGTTGTCCGTGCGACGTATTTTGAAACGGGAGTCAAGAATGCCATCTACTGGATTGTATCGGCGTCCTTTGTGAAACCGTTGAATATCGGCAAGTCGCACGTGCGCGGCTTTGAAGCTGAAATTGAAAGCAAACCTAAAAAGTGGTTTACGGCGATTTTACGGGCGACGTTCCAGAAGACCGAAGATGAAAGCAAGGAAGCTTATTATAACGGGAAAATGCTTCCGTACGAGCCGGCTCGATCGTATTACGCCGAGGCGAAACTGGACCTTCCGTACCATTTTGATTTTACGTGGACGACGGAGTACCGCACAAAAATTTATGGGGACCGTGCGAATCGCGTAGAACAACCTGCTGTGGATTTGCACCATCTATCGCTAGGCTACAATCCTTTTGAAAAAACAAGACTTGTATTTGCGCTACGGAATATAACGGATGAAACCTATAGAAATGCGTATACACCGTTCCCTACACCAGGGCGAGAGTACAAGCTGACATTAACACAGGGGTTCTAAACCCCGCGCAAGGAGGGGGCGTTGCAAAACGTGTAATGCTTCTTTTTGCGATAACATAAAGAGGTACAACATGAAAAAAATCCTAACACTTCTGGCAGGATCTACCCTTGCTTTCTATATGCAGGGCTGCTCGGACAGCGGTACTTCCGCAAAAGAAGACAATCCGTTGTCAAAGGGTTCCGTTTACGTGCATTCTACAGATTATGTTTCTCCATCTGGCGAACTTCGTTGGATTGATGAAGATGGAAAACTTTCTGAGAAAAGTCTTAAATTTAATCAGGATTCCAAAATTGTTGGCATTGATGGAAACCTTTTTGTCCTGGAAAGATATAAGGCTGATAACCTTGCTCTTGTCGATCCTGAAGAAAATGAAACAAAATGGCAGAAAAAGCTTGACGCCAATGCTAATCCGAGCGATGTTGTAAAAGCCAACAAAAATGAAGTCTGGGTGGCTTTGGATGGTGCCGCAAAGTTTATCAAAGTTTCCGTGAAGGATGGAGAACCTACAAAGACTGTTAAAACCAGCGCCTTCTGCGATGGCAATGGCTGTTCTCCTAATCTTGTAGATTTTGAAGTCAGCGGTGATACTTTGTTCGCCCTCTTCCAGCGTCGTGGTGATAACTTTAAAAACCCCGGTCTTCTTGGCTTGTATAAGTTGAGCAGTGGTGACCTGCTTGATACGATTAGGCTTGCAAAGAAGAATCCGTTTGCCATGGCCTTTGCCAAGGGTAAGCTCTATGTCGCATCTACGGGTGTGATGGAGCCTGTTTTCGACGGTGATGAATATGCTTACACCGAGACGAAGGCTGATGATGCGCGCGGCATTGAAGTGGTGGATTTGTCCAAGAAGAAAACCTCGATGGTCCTTGATGGCAAAAAGCTTGGTGGTGGTGTTTATGGATTTGCTGTGGATGCAAAGAATGGCATTGCTTACGCAGCTATTTATAAATCCGATGCGAACGTTCCTCTCGTAGAAGTGGATCTTGAAGCCAAGTCTGTAAAGACGATCGAGGGCGTTTCTGATGTCGAAGGATCTCTCTTCTTTGATGAAAAGGACGAGGTTCTGTACATCGGTGACCGTAATTATTCTGATCCTGCCGTCTATACTTATGAAGACGGAAAACTCACCAAGGTCAAGACTGCGACGAAGGATGTTCTTCCGCCGTATAGTATTGCAATTGTCCGATAAAAAGCTATATTTGGCGCGCAAATAAACACGGGGTTTTAACCCCGCAACGTGAGGGGCCCTGCAAAATATGCAGGGCTTCTGCTTTGTTAAAACATAACGAGGTAATGGAATGAAAAAGCTACTGACCCTTATTACAGCTTCTACACTTGCATTCTATATGCAGGGCTGCTTGGAAGAATCTATTGCAGCCGGTGATGAAGAAGTCGAAAGCTCTTCTAGCGTGAAGGACGAACAGAGTTCGTCGAGCAAGGCCAAGTCTTCATCTAGCAAGGAAAAATCTTCGTCCAGTAAGGCTAAGTCTTCGTCTAGCGTGGCAAAGTCTTCTGATAGCAAGAGCAAGTCCTCTTCCAGTGTGGCCGCCTCTTCTTCGAGCAAGGCGAAGTCCTCCTCCAGTGTGGTAAAGTCCTCTTCGAGCAGCGCCAAGTCTTCTTCTAGCGTGGCAAGCTCCTCGAGCGTGGCTTCTTCTTCCAGTGTTGCTGAATCTTCTTCGAACGAAGAAGTCGCAACGACTTTCGTCTTTGGCTCTAACTACATGGTCGGCGAACTCCGCTGGATCGTGGATGGCAAGATTTCTGAAGAAAAGCTCGAATTCAACCAGGATTCCAGACTCCGTTCTGTTGACGAAAACCTCTTTGTGCTTGAAAGATTGTCCGCAGACAACCTTGCGTTGATCGATGCAAATAAGAAGACCGTCAAGTGGCAGATTGACCTCGGCGCCAATGCCAACCCGACCGATGTCGTGAAGGCTAACAAGGATGAAATCTGGCTTGCCCTGGATGGTGCTGAAAACTTTGTGAAGGTTGCCGTGAAGGATGGCAAGATTACAAAGACTGTCAAGACGGGCGATTTCTCTGTGAATAATGCCGGCACTCCGCACCTCGTTGATCTTGAAGTCAGCGGCGATACGTTGTTCGCTCTCTTCCAGCGCTACTATACTGAAGGCTGGAATTCTGTTTTTGAAGTTCCGGGCCTCCTTGCCATGTACAAGTTGAACAATGGCGACTTGCTCGATACTATTTGGCTTGAAACGAAGAACCCGACGGCTATGGGTTTTGCCAAGGGCAAGCTCTATGTGGCTTCTATGGGTGAATACAACGACAGCTACGGTACGGATGCTGACAATACCCGCGGTATCGAACTGGTGGATTTGTCCAAGAAGAAGTCTTCTCTGTTTGTTGGCGGTGAAACTCTTGGTGGTGGCATCTATGACTTTGTTGTGGATTCCAAGAATGCCTTGGCATATGCCGTTATCTATAAGTTCTATGGCAGCGCTCCGATTGCCAAGGTGAACCTTGCTGACGGCTCCTTTGAAATGCTGAGCATCAATGATGCCGAAGGTTCTTTGGCTCTTGATGGAAACGGTGTCCTGTATGCTGGCGACCGCTCTTATGGTACCGAAGCTGCTTACGTTTACGAAGCTGGCGTTGTCACCAAGATTGCTGCTGCATCGGCTGATGTACTTCCGCCGTATAGCATCGCTATTGTGAAATAGTGTTTTTGGATTCCCTCCCTGACGGTCGAGGATGACGGGAGCGGGGATGACAAAGCGTTTAGTTCGAGGCGGCTATTCCTAGCCGCCTTATTTTGTATAGCATCATGCGCGGGCTAACGGAAAGGTCGCGCCCGGCGGCGCTCATGTTGCCGTCGTGACGGCGGAGCGCTTCGCTCAAGATTTCGCGTTCGTAGCTGTCCATCAGCGTTGCGAGAGGACTGTTGCCTTCGGGGAGTACGGATGTGCCCGAGGTGACGTCGGTTTGCAATGTGGGTGGCAGGTCGTAGGCGTTGATGCACACGTCCGTTGTGGCAAGGCACGCGTGTTCGATGCAGTTTTCGAGTTCGCGCACGTTTCCCGGCCAATGGTAGCTCATGAGCATGTCGATGGCGGGCGTGCTTAAACGCAAAATTTTCTTGCCGTATTTCAAGTTCATCTTTTCGATGAAGTGGTCTGCCAAAAGTAAAATGTCCGTCTTGCGCTGCACCAGTTCGGGGAGCGAAATCTGGAAGATGTTCAGACGGTAGTAAAGGTCTTCGCGGAATGTTCCCTGCTGCATCATCGCTTCGAGATTCTTGCCGGTGCTTACGATGAGGCGCACGTTGGAGGGCTGCACGATGTTGCTGCCCAGACGGTTGAAGCGTTGCTCCTGGATGAACTGCAAAAGTTTCAGTTGGGCGGTCAGCGGTAAGTCTGCGACTTCGTCCAAAAAGAGTGTGCCGCCGTTTGCCTGTTCGGCCTTGCCGATGTGCCTGTTGGTGGCGCCTGTGAAGGCTCCGCGTTCAAAACCGAAAAGTTCGCTTTCGAAGGAATTGGTGCCTTCGCTGAGGGCGTCGCAGTTGAGGGCGATGAACGGGCTGCTGCGGCGTTCTGAAAGTTCGTGGATGCTACGTGCGACGTATTCCTTGCCCGTACCGGCCTTGCCGCGGATGAGGACTGTTGCGTTGGTGGGGGCGATTTGCCGTACGAGTTTGCTCACCTCGCGCATTTCACGGGTGTTGCCGATGAGTTCGCCTGGGATGCCTTCGATGATGTTGCGGATCTTTTGGCACTCGATTTGGTGTTCGGCTTCGACGGTTTCGAAGTTTTTCTTTAAAATGCCCTGAATGCTTTCAAGAAGCTCGCCACGCTTGCGAACCTTTTGGATTTTCTCGACGATGGCCGCGAAAGTCGTGTTTTCAAGGGCTTCTATATCCATGCTGTTTTTGGAACGTCTTTTGTGACGTTTGGGGTTCTCTGTTGCTGCATCGGGCCGTTTTGAGGCGACCCGACGCAGCTCTAGGAGAGATGAACGCTTGTAATATAGCAAAAATTTCGCTGCTGGCTTTACAAAAATGTAATATTGCACTGTAATTTTACAAAAATGTAATAAAATGCGTGAAAAATAGGTGATTTTGTACAGTGCAAAGGGGTACTGCCATTGCTAGTTTTAAGTCTGTTAATTAAAAATCTCTGAAAAGGTGATCCCGCCCCGGAACTAGTCCGGGGTGACAAAGAGTCCGGGATGACAAGACGGGGAAGACATTATAGGGAAAAAAATGAACAGTAGTCGTAATAAGGCCATCTACGATATCGCAACTTCTCCGGTGAGCGCTGTGCTGCCTGCCGCCCCGGCAAATGTTGATTTTTATGGCGAAGACGTTTTCAATGCCGATGCTATGCGCAACTACCTCCCGAAGGACATTTGCGAAAAGCTTCTCGCAACGATTGACGAAGGTGTCGCTCTTGATCCGAGCATCGCTGGCGACGTGGCTCACGCCATGAAACGCTGGGCAATGGATCGCGGTGCAACGCACTTTACTCATTGGTTCCAGCCTTTGACCGGCTCGACGGCCGAGAAGCACGACAGCTTCCTTGAACCGTCCGGTTGCAAGGCGATTATGGCCTTTAGCGGCAAGAACTTGATTGTGGGCGAACCGGATGCTTCCAGCTTCCCGAGCGGCGGTCTCCGTTCTACGTTCGAAGCCCGCGGCTATACGGCCTGGGATCCGACTTCTCCGGCATTCATCAAGCGCCACGGCAACGGTGCAACGCTCTGCATCCCGACGGCATTCTGCAGCTACACGGGTGAAGCTCTCGACAAGAAGACTCCGCTCCTCCGCAGCTTGCAGGCGCTTTCGAAGTCGACTCGCCGCCTTATGACTTGCTTCAA
Organism: Fibrobacter succinogenes; assembly: GCA_902779055.1. Lineage (GTDB taxonomy): Bacteria > Fibrobacterota > Fibrobacteria > Fibrobacterales > Fibrobacteraceae > Fibrobacter > Fibrobacter succinogenes_K. Next base: position 10,103 of record CACZAD010000030.1, read on the forward strand.
GGCTGGCCCGAAGAAGACGACTGTCACGCTTGGCGCCGAACAGGAATACTTCCTCATCGACAAGAGATTTTATCTGCAACGCCCGGACTTGTATCAATCCGGCCGCACGATTTTCGGTGCAACTCCTGCAAAGCACCAGCAAATGAATGACCACTACTTCGGCAGCATTCCGAGCCGCATCCTCAACTTTATGAACGATGTGGAAAAGGAACTGTGGAAGCTTGGCATCCCGGCAAAGACCCGCCACAACGAAGTGGCTCCGGCTCAGTTCGAACTTGCTCCGCTCTTTGAAGAAGTGAACCTCGCTTGCGACCACAACATGCTCGTGATGGAAACGCTCCGCAACGTGGCTGACCGCTACGGTCTCGTTTGCCTGTTGCACGAAAAGCCGTTTGCTGGCGTGAACGGTTCTGGCAAGCATAACAACTGGAGCCTTTCTTATGGCAAGGGCAATTTGCTCAATCCGGGCAAGGACCCGCATCAGAATGCTGTGTTCCTCACTGCCATTTGTGCCATTATGTACGCTGTCGATACGCATGCCGATTTGCTCCGCATGACTTGCGCAGGTGCAGGCAACGACCACCGTCTTGGCGCTCACGAAGCTCCTCCGGCAATCATCTCCATTTATCTCGGCGATCAGCTCACCGACGTGATTGAACAGCTCGAACAAGGCGTGCCCAAATCCAGCAAGCAGGCCGGTGCAATGAAGCTTGGCTCTGATACGCTCCCGCCGCTCCCGCGTGACGCTACGGATCGTAACAGAACTTCGCCGTTTGCATTTACGGGCAACAAGTTTGAATTCCGCGCACCGGGCTCTAGCCAGAGCTGCTCTGAACCGAACGTTGTCCTGAATACGATTGTTGCGGAAGCTTTCGATATGATTTCGGAACAGCTCGAAAAGCTCGATGACAAGAACTTCCACACGGGCTTGCAGAAGATTCTGCAAAAGATCGTGAAGGAACACAAGCGTATTTTGTACAATGGCAACGGCTACACCGAAGACTGGGTGAAGGAAGCTGAAAAGCGTGGCCTTCCGAATATCCGCACTTCGATGGAAGCTTTGCAGGCTTTGACGAAGGAAGAAAACATCGCCCTCTTCGAAAAGTATGGCGTGATGAACCGTGCCGAAATGGTTTCCCGTTACGAAGTGAATGTGGAAGATTATCACAAGCGCATTCACATCGAAGGTGAAATCGCTCGCGATATGGCGAAGAACATCATTTTGCCGAAGGTCGTGGAAGCCTATTCCAACGCCCTCAAGACAAACGAAATGGCTTTGAATCAGGGATTCCCGGGTCTTGACGGTTATGCAAAATCGCTTGGCGAAGGCTTGAACCGTTTGGTGGCTGCTATTGATGTGATGGAAAAATCGCTCAGCGGTCTCCACGAAGGCATTGTCGATGCGATTGCCGCTCTCCGCAAGGAAGTGGATGGCTTGGAAAAGATCGTCCCTGACGAACTCTGGCCTCTGCCGAAGTATCGCGAGATGCTTTTCATCTATTGATGAAAAGCATCAGCCGTGCAAGCCTGTGCTGAGCTTGTCGAAGCAAAGGTGCACGGCTAATATGCGCGTTCATCTACTAGATGAAAGAACGGTGCTACGCACCTACAGACGAGAGACGAAAGAATAGTTTCTGTTTGTTTGATTTGCAATTAAAAAAGTCGCGGGTTAAATGCCTCGCGACTTTTTTTGTGTTATGCCCGCATGTCATTCTGGAGTGTTGCGACGGGATCCTGTTATCTTTTTTTTAAGCTAGCTATCGCAAATGCGAGTGAAACGGCGATGCCGATGTGGGGGAGGTAGGCGGGGGTTGCAATTTTGGCGGTCGAAGCGAGAATCGCGGGAATAAGCCCGAAAAGTCCGCCGACAACGACGCCTGCGTACCACAGTGTTTTTTTGATGCTGGACTTTTTATGTGCGATGATCGCTACGGCGAGCGGGGCGACGATTCCCGGCGTATAGACGGAATAGGCCATCGTCAAAAGGCCAATGATGTCTTTGCCTTGGAGCGCAAGGTATGTAGCGATGATGCCGATGACGACGACTAGCAAACGTACTACAGAAATACGGCGTGTGTTCAGGATATCGCTCCCGAAAATGGCGGCTGAATTGATGAGGCATGTGTCGGCCGATGAAAGGAGTGCCGATAAAAGCCCGACGGAAAGGAGTGCTGCAAGCGGAAGCGGGAGAACTCCGGAAGCGAGGCGGAACAATGGATTCACGCTGCTGCCAGCTGCGTTCGGGGCGTAGGTGGCGGCCCACATACCGAGCAGGACGATAATCACGCTAAAGATGAGAATGGCGAAACTGCCGATGACGACGGCCTTGCGGGCCGATGAAGAATCCTTGGCGACGAGGTTTCTCGATATCACGTCGGGTCCGAGGAAGTAGGCGCCGCCAACGGTAAATAGCATCATCGCTAAATCGGCGAAGCCAAATTTTTCATTCAAGAGATTGAAGTTTCCGAAAGTGGCGAGACCTGCAGAAATTGTGCCGGTTTCGTTTGCGACGTTATGTGCTGTTTGTAGCGCCGTATGTTCTGTGTCAGAAAATCCGCCGAACAAGTAAATTGCTGCGGCGAAAAATCCAAGAGTCAAAATTCCAAATTGCAGTGCGTCGGTGCGGACAACCGAAAGTTGACCGCCCAAAAGCGTGTAGACAATCACGATGACTGCGGTAATCAAAACCGATTGCGTTCCAGCGTCGTGGCCAAGCACAAGCCCGATGAACCCGGCGACAGCGGCAAACTGCGCGGCGATGATTCCAATCCATGAAACGGCAATGATGAACGCGACGAGCTTTCGCCCGGTTTTCCCAACCGTCTTTTCGGCGATTTCGGGGAGCGTGCGTACATCGAGATCGTGAACCGGTTTGCTCAGGAATGCCGCCTGGAACCAGAAGCCAATCGCACCGACGCCTAGCCACCAGAAAGCGGCAAAGCCGATGCTTTCGGCGCGGGCGGCGATGCCCACTGTTGCAGAAGCCCCAAGGACAGTTGCCATGAGGCTCATGAAAACGAATGGGCTCGTTTGCTTACGACCTGCAACGACGTAATCGTCGAAATTCTTGACCTTGAACAAGTCGCGGATGCAAATGAATCCAAGGACCAGAAAGTAGATGATGAGAAGTTTCATAATTGCTCAAATATCTGATCTTATTCCGCATTCCATAGCGTATCTGTATTTGAACCGTGTAAGAAGATCCCGGAATGGATCCGGGATGACGACTTGAGCAGAAAGAGGCTTCTGAAATGCAGAACGGTATATTCGCAAAAATAGAAATTTTACAGGTTGCCGTATTCGCCGACGTCGGGAACGAGCGATCCCGATTTCATATGGTAAACGCGGTTGCTGTATCCGAATGCGGCCTTGTCGTGCGTGGCGATGACGACGGCGACTCCCGTCCGTGCAAGCCTTGCAAAAAGGCTGTACACCTTGCGGCTGTTTTCTTCGTCGAGGTTGCTTGTCGGTTCGTCAGCGATGATCAGGTCTGGCTTGTTGGCGAGTGCCCTTGCAATGGCGACGCGGCGCAATTCGCCACCGGACAAATTTTGAGGGTATTCGTTTGCCAGGTGCGAAATGCCGAGCTTGTTCAGCAGCGCCTTGATATGTTCCTTGTCGACTTTTTTATTGTACAAGGTCGATGTCAAGGTGATGTTCTCGGCCACGGTGAATGCGGAAAGGCTGGCTGCATTTTGCGGAATGTAACCGATGCGCCCGTTACGCAGGTAGGCGAGTTCTTCGTCGCTCAACTTGAAGATGGGCTGGCCGTCGATTTCGACGCTGCCGGATGTTGGCGCGGTGACGCCTGCGAGTGCGTTCAAAAGCGTGCTCTTGCCGCTTCCGGATTCTCCGAAGATGACCGTAAAGTCTCCGGACCATGCGAAGAAATCAGCTCCGTTGACCGCATTAAACTTTTCGCCGCGTCTTGTATATTGCTTTGTTATGTTGTTTCCGTTAAGTATCATTAAGCGTCCTCCTTTAATGCGGTGTAAACGTCGATTTTCCCGACTCTTCTAGCGATGTGGTATGCGGCTCCGATGCCTGCGATTGCGGGGATGATGAGTGAACCGATGATCGTTAAAAGGATGGTGGATGCGTTAGGGAGTGAAAAGGGTATCTGCAAGTTGTCCTGGATCAAGAAGCGGAACGAAATGATGCCGACGGCTCCGAAAAGCGTACCGGCGAAGGCTCCGCTTCCGCTTGCAATCAGGGATTCTCCGAGAACGATGTTGGTGAGCTTTTTGCGGGTGGCTCCGATAATCAGGAGAGTCGCAAATTCACGCTTGCGTTCGTTTGTCGAAACCGAGAATGCAATGTAGACGACCGCAATCACGATGAACAGGAAGAAACCGGAGATGATCCAGACTGCAATTTTGAATGATGAGGCTGTCGCAATGACGCTATCAAACATATTCTTGCGAGGGACGATGTGCAGGTCGTCGAATTGTTCGTGAATCGTTTGTGAAAGCTTTTCGAAGTCGGCTCCTTTTTCGAGATTTACGAGAATTGCGGATGGCTCTCCTTCGGAGATGAAGTTGTAGCCCTTGCTTGCGGCGGCCTTTCGAAGCAATTCGATTGTCTCGATGTCGGCAAATATGGCTTGGTCGAGTCTGTTGCCTAGAGGTTCAAGGGCTCCGACGACGGTAAATTCCTTGTCGAAGAATTTGATGATTCCGCCTTTTTCAATATCGATGTCGCTCCCGGCGATGACGTAACCAGGCTTGAATTCGTTCTTGTATGTCTTGCGAATCCATGGCTTGATGGTGAAATCAGTCTTGGGGTCGAAACCGATGATGTTGACTTTCTTGTCGCAGCAGCTTGCGCTGAGCGTCGTGAAGTAAAATTGCGGGGAGGCAATTTTTACTCCGGGAAGTTTGCGGGTGAAATCCAAAACTTCGCGAGGAAGTGAATGATGGCTCATGTCGCCTTGCAAAAGAATGGACTGTTCCTGGGCTTCGCTTCCACGGGGAACGATGAGCAAATCGGCTCCCATTCGCGATGAAAGCTGTTCGAATCCGGTGTCGAGACTCTTGGAAAAAATGACACTGGAAAGAAGCGTTGCCGAAGCGATGGCTGTCAAAATCACAAGGCCGAGGCTACGAACAGGGTGGCTCCAAAAGTTGGTATAAATAATTTTAAGCGTTGTGTGTTTCATTAGTAAAATCCTCCGATTCGAAGTTGCGGCTTGCCAAGTAGGCGATATTAGCCACACCAAAAAGTGCGATAACGATTCCTGCCAGCTGAAGGACTGGGGATGAAAGGGAATGACAGTGCATATGCGGGTGCGAACAGACGCCTACAATGACTGTGGGGACAAGTGACGTGAGGACTCCCAGGGTGATGACTGCGAAAGACAAAACCTTTTGGGCTTTGGGTAAAAGTAAGTACGCAATGCCGACAAGTGCAATGGCAATGCCCACGAATCCGTCAGTGATGGAGGTGTAATGGCAACGCATGACGATGCCCTCCATAGGTCTGCAAAAAGGAAGCAAAACGAATGAGAGCAGCGAAACGATGGTGCCTAGTACAACTGTTATAGATCCAAAAAATAAGCCGTTTGTCATAAATACCTCCTTGTCTTTGATCGATGCCAAATATAGAAGGCGTTTATGCGTTTGTCCAATACTTTGTTTTTAGGACGTTTTATAGAAAAAAGCTATAGAAGGAACGCAGGACGAAAGAAATCGTGTAAGGTGTTCCCGGCACTGAGACCGGGATGACAGGCTGGGATGACGTTATATTGAGTTGGATGTAGTGCAGGCTTTTTGATATATGTCTTGCATCACGAGGCCGGCGATAGTGAATCCGAAAATGGCGACGGCGTGTGCCATTGTGCCGTTGATTTGCGCCTTGGTGCTGCACCATTCGTGATCGACGAGGTTTTCATTTTGAAGTTCCGCTTCGCTACGCTCGTGACGGACTTTGGGGCACATGCAAGCGTCAGTTCCGCAAGAGGTGCTTTTCCCGCGATTTTTCAGGAGTTCGTCGCTATAGACGCACATGATTTTCTTTTTCGGGAAAAGTTTTTTGCGCTTAAACTTGTCGCGGAGAGCGCGTCCGAGAGGGCATCCGGAAACTTTCCAGAATTCGGCGACCTTGATTCGCGTGGGATCCATCTTGAGGGCGGCTCCCATCGAAGAAAATACGGTTGCTTTAGTTTTGGACGCGTGATACAGCAACTGCATCTTGTTTTCGAGGCTGTCGATGGCGTCGATGATGTAGTCGAATGTGTCTAGCTCAAATTTTTCAGTATTCGCAGCTTCGTAGATGTCTTGCAGCGCGATAATTTTGGCGTGCGGATTGATTTCGAGAAGGCGTTTCTTGAGGACTTCGACTTTGACTTGGCCAACGGTTTTGGGGGTTGCCATCAGTTGGCGGTTTACATTGGTGATGCAAACTCTGTCGGAATCAACGAGAACAAGTTCTTGTATTCCTGAACGGATAAGGCTTTCGGCACACCAGCTACCGACACCGCCGAGTCCAAAAATGATGACTCGCTTTTTATAGATGTTTTCCATGACATCGTCGCCGAGCAGGAGCGATGTACGGTTGAAAATGCTAGAGCTAAGAGACATAAAACAATTATAGAAAATCCCGGTTCATAGAACCGGGGTAATGCTACTGTTCCGAACGATGTTCGGCTGTGTAAGCGCTTAGGTATTCTTCCATCTCGCGGATGTAAATGCGGCAAATCGTGCTGAGCATGAAGTTCTTCTTGGTGATGTAGCCGATTTCCATCTTGCGGTCGTTTTCGCCCTTGGCGTCCTTGAACGGCACGGCCACGTAATCGGAACCGTTGATTTCTTCGCTGATGATGCCGGAGCAGAGCGTGTAACCGTTGAGGCCCACCATCAAATTTAGCATGGTGGCGCGGTCATTCGCCTTGATGGTTCTATGATATTCGTTTGTACTTAAAATTTCTTCGGCGAAGTAATAGTTGCCGCTTTCGCCCTGTTCAAAAGAAAGGCACGGGTATTCCGAAAGGTCTTCGAGATTGACGTAGGGCTTTTTCGCGAGCGGGTTGTTCTTCCACATGTAGGCGTAAGCGTTACAATCGATGAGCTTCTGGAAAACGAGGTCGTGTTCTCTCAGCAGGTAAGTGATGTACTTGCGGTTAAAGTCGCTCAAGTAGATGATGCCGATTTCACTGCGGAGGCTTGTCACGTCGTCGATGACTTCTTTCGTCTTTGTTTCGCGAAGGGCGAATTCGTAGTCGTCGATGTTGAACTTTTTCACCATGTTCACGAAGGACTTGACGGCGAAGGAATAGTGCTGCGTCGAAACGGCGAAACGCTTCTTCTTCTGTTCTTCCTTGCTGTAGCGTTCGAGAACGGAAGTGTAGTGGTTGTAAAGTTCGTTCGCGCGGGCGATGAATTCTTCGCCTTCGGGGGTGAGCGTGACACCGCGACTCGTGCGGTTGAAAATCGTGATACCGATTTCGTCTTCGAGATCGTGGATGGCTGTCGTCAAAGAAGGCTGGGAGATGAATAAAGACTCGGCAGCCTTGTTGAAGGAACCGACTTTAGAGATGCCGATGGCGTAGCGTAACTGTTGTAATGTCATTTTTTTTTCTGATCCCTAAAATAAAGTGAACTTCGCGACTAGGCGAAAATATAAAAATTTTTGCATTCCTTTCCTATTTGTATTATAGGAATATTAAAATTAGAAGAATTAATCGAACGCTGCTTTTAGTCTATTGAGTGCTTCGACCAGGATACATCGTGGACAGGCAAGGTTCATCCGTTGGAATCCTTCTCCGTTGTTTCCGAAAAAAATCCCGTTGTTGAGCCACAGTCGAGCCTTGTTGCGGATGCGGTCTTGAATTTCGTCTGGCGAAAGTCCTGTTCCGTTAAAGTCAATCCATGCGAGGTAGGTCGCTTCCATCGGTACGAGCTTTACGCCTTTCAAATTCTCTTTGATAAATTTGTCTATAAAGTCGATGTTGCCCTTGATGTATTTAAGGAGCGCGTCGAGCCAGACTTCGCCCTTGCTGTAGGCGGCCTGCGCCGAGACGATTCCCTGGATGCTGACTTGGCTGTAGCCAGTGGCAAAGATTTGCTTGCGGAATGCACGGCGGATGGACGGATTTTTTATGAAGGCGTGTGCGATTTGGATGCCTGCCAAGTTGAATGTTTTTGTCGGGGCGGTGACGATGATGGAATTGTCTGCAAGCTCTTCGCTTATCGAACCGAATACGGTATGCGTTCCTTCAAAGACGAAATCGCTATGGATTTCGTCGCTCACGACAATGACATTGTGCTTGAGGCAAATCTCGCCGAGGCGAGTAAGCTCTTCGCGAGTCCAGACGCGGCAAACGGGATTGTGTGGGCTGCAAAGCAAAAAGAGCTTGATGTTGTTTTCGACGATTTTCTTTTCGAAATCTTCAAAATCGATGTGGTAGCGGCCATCTTCTCCGTAAATGAGATCGTTGCTCACGACTTTGCGGTCGTTGTTGACGATGGCGTCGGCGAAGTGCATATAGACTGGCTGCTGGATCAGTATGGCGTCGCCTTCTTTCGTGAAGGCTTTAATGGCCATGCCGAGCGCGAACATCACGCCAGGAACCTTGATGATCCATTTGCTGTCTTCGATGTTGTAGTTGTGACGGCGGCGGTAGAAACTCTTGACGGCTTCGTAGTAGTCCTCTTTAGGCTCGCTGTATCCAAAAATTCCATATTCGGCTGCGCGAATCAATTCGTCCTGGATGAACGAAGAGGTCTTGAAATCCATGTCAGCGACCCAAAGCGGGAGAAGACTGTAAGGATCTTCACCCGGCTTTACGACACGTCGTTCCACCGCGAAATCGTATTTGAGGGAATTCGTATGGCGACGCTCGATAACGGTATCAAAGTCTAAATTTCGTTCTATATCTTCTGACATGGCGAGTCTCCCTTGCAAAACTTTGCAGTTGTAGGCTTTTCACGCCGGCACATAATATAGAAGGAATTGATACTATTGTCCAATATTATATTTCTAGCACTTTTTATAGCTTTTTTCTATAACTACAAGTAGTATTCGGGCTCTGGAATCTTTCCTGCAAAATTGAGAATTTCAAGGATCTTCTTGCGATAAAGCACGAAGGTATCCTGCGTACGCACGCGCGGGAACGGGAGATCGATTTTGATGACCTGCTCGATTTTTGAAGGACGCGCTTTCATCACGACGACGTAGTTGCTGAGGTAAAGTGCTTCGTCGACATCGTGCGTGACCATCACCATAGTGGTCTTGTACTTTTCCCAGAGGCGGTGGATTTCATCTTGCATCGCCATTCGCGTAAAGGCGTCCAATGCGCCGAGGGGCTCGTCCAAGAGGAGAATGTCCGGGTGGCCGACAAGCGCTCTTGCAAGGCTTGCACGCTGATTCATGCCTCCCGAAAGTTCATGCGGGTATGATTTTTCGAATCCCTTGAGGCCTACGGTTTCGATGAATTCGTCGACATCTTGCTTGTGTTCCTTGTACACGTGGCGGGCCCTGAGTCCAAGCGAGATGTTGTCGCGGATGTTGAGCCACGGGAAAAGCGTTGCCTGCTGGAAGGCAAAACCGCGATCGGCTCCAGGCTTGGTGACTTTTTTGCCGTCGACAAACACGCCACCCGAGGTGGGCTCGGCAAGTCCTGCGATTTGCCTCAGGAGTGTCGTCTTGCCGCAACCGGATGGGCCGATAAGGCTGACGAAACTACCGGCGGGTATTTCGAGGTTGACTCCGTTCAATGCGGCGACGGTTTCACCTTCGTTACTGATAAATGTCTTTACGAGATTTTCAATGTGGATTGCGCCTTTTGCGTTTCTGATATTTTCTGTTACCATTTCAAAGTACCTTTCTGCCAATTCAAGATTTTATCGCGCAATTTAAAGAGTATGGTGAGTGTGAGCATACAGTAGACCGCGATGACGATGATGCCTGCGTAAACGCCGCTGTAGACGAGCATGGCCTTTTGCCAAGAGATGTACCAGCCGATGCCGTATTTGACGCCGAACATTTCTGCGGTCATGAGCGCCAGGAATGCACTGATGATGCCGTAAAAGACGCCGAGGAAAATAGAGGGCATGGCGGCCGGAATGCCGACACGGAAAATCTGGAAGGCGTTGCTTGCGCCGAGTGTGCGTGAAACTTCAAAGTAAGCTTTCGGAACGGCCTGTATTGCAGAACTCGTCATGAGGGCGACCGAGAACCAGACGGAAAGCGCGATGATGAAAACGCTTGCGCCAAAAGTTGTCGGAAAAATCGTAAGTGAAATCGGAATCCATATCGTTGCAGGGATCGGGCCGATCAGCTTGATGTAAGGATTGATCCAGTAGTTGAATTTTTTGTTGAATCCGAGAAGAACTCCCGTGACAAAGCCGAATCCAGCGCCGTAAAGGAACCCTGTGACCAAAAGTTTTGTCGAGTGCCAAATGCACTTGAGGATGATTTCGTAGCCCTCGAAAAACTGGGCGAGAATGTTGTCGTACTTCGGGAAAAACAGGACGGGGAAGAGGGCGTATTTTCCGATGACGATGTCGATGATGGCGACAACGATTCCTACGCCTCCCCAAAATGCGCCGGAATACTCCAGACTTTTTCGCAGTTTCTTGACGAAAATCGAGACGATGCCAAGGATGAATGTCGCTGCCAAGAAGAAATACAAAATCCAGGTGTAGTAAGCTTCTTCTGCTTCGGGGTGTTCATCGCTGTCTTCGATGAGCAAATGGACTGCGAATGCTATGACGACACCTAAAAAGGGCAAAAATCTTCTTAAAGTATTGATCAGTTTTTCCTTCATTTAAACTCCTTGAATAAAAAAAGCTCCTCCCCTTGTGAGGCACGGGAAGGAGCTTGTACACAATGAGTCTTACTTCTTCAAAGCGTACACCTTTGTGGAAAGGTACTTGAACCCGTTATCGGCTGTGATAACGACAATGTTCTTTCCTTCGTTTTCTGGACGGGCGGCCACGATGGATGCGGCGTAGATGCCTGCTGCACCGGATGTTCCGAGGAAGAGACCTTCCTTTTCGGCAAGTTCGTGAGCGACGCCGGTGGCCTGCAATGTGGAGACTTCGATGTATTCATCGTAAATCGAGGAATCCTTCAGGAGAGGAGGTGCTTCCGGGACGTTTGCGAACGGAGCGACGCCGTCGATAACGCCGTGTTCTTCGGCTTCCGGGGTAAAGAAGCGGGAATCCGGAGTGGCCTGCACGCCGACGATTTTCACATTCGGGTTGTGTTCGCGGAAATACTTGGAAAGACCGTTCAGCGTACCGCCCGTACCTGCCATGGAGACGATGAAGTCTACCTTGCCGTCGGTATCGGCGACAATTTCTGGACCCGTGGTGTTGTAGTGGGCGAGCGGGTTGTTTTCGTTTTCGATCTGGTTGATGAAGAATGCACCGTGTTCTTCGGCATACTTCTGCACGTCAGAAAGGAGAACGCTTACGGAGAAGGAACCTTCGTCGATGAGCTTTTGGACATTCGGGAGCTTGTCGTAACCGTAGAGCGTTGCGCCGTAAGTCTTGATGACCTGAACGCGTTCTTCGGATCCGCCCGGTTCAAAGAAAACGGTGAGCTTGTAACCGCGTGCGGCGGCGATAGCAGCAAGGCCGATGCCCGTGTTGCCGCTTGTGATTTCGACGATTTCTCCACCCGGCTTGAGCTTGCCTTCGCGTTCGGCTGCTTCGATCATGCTGAGGGCTGCGCGGTCCTTCACGGAACCGGACGGGTTGAAGTATTCGAGCTTTGCCAAGATGTGACCCTTGGCGTTGTGATTCTTTTCAAAATTGTGGAGCTCCAGAAGCGGAGTGTGACCGACGAGTTCGGTGATGGAATGGTGAATATTGGACATCGTTACCTCTTTTTTTTAATGCTTTTTATTTCTTGGCTAAAGATTTCGGCTCTTCGAAGGTCTCTGTGAATTTGTCAGTGGTCTTGTCGTAGGTGTAGCCATCCGGAATCTTGATACCCTTTGATTCAAAGTCGGCAAAGTGGCCTTTGACGAACTTTTCGATGTTCAGCTTTTTCTTCAAGACGCCTGTCTTTTGAAGCTCTGCGGCGACGATATTGAACGTGCGGAGCGCGGCCTTGCGGGACGGAATGTGCCCGTAGCTTTCGAGCAACTTGGCGTTGAATTCTTCGGTGCCGGAGACGACATCCTTCGAAAGCTGGAGTCTTGCGGCTTCACGCGGATTGCTGTTCACGAATGCGGATCCGCGAGCGACTGCGCGCGTGTAAGCGGCGGCACCTTCCGGATTTTCCTTCCAGAGCTTGAGTGTCACGAATGCGACGCAGCAGTATTCTACGGCAAATTTCGGATCGATTGCGGTGTCGAGCAACTTGCGCAAGCCGTATTCTTTTTCGGCGGTTGCTGCGGTTGGATCATGAAGGGCTATAATGTCAACAGCGCCTTTTTCAAGGGCAATCGGCAAGTCGCTTGCACCATAGACGATGAATTCAACATCCGCTTCCGGGCCGTCGGCGACGATGCCCAAATCGCGGAGCTTGCGTCTGAATGACATCACGGAGCTATCGGATAAACCGATAACGCCTACCTTGGTTTTACGTCCCTTCAAATCTTTCAACTTTTGAATCGTCGATTTTTTGGTGACGTAATACTTGGTGCAACCCGTATGAACACCGGTGACAAAGACGATAGGGAGCCCGTTTTGAATGGGCTGAAGTTCGGTAGCGAGCAAGTCGTTCCCTGCATCGACTTTGCCTGCGACGATGAGTTCGTTCACAGAATTCTTTCCAGCATCAACTGGAACCATTTCGAATTTCTGACCAATCTTTTTGAATTCCTCGTCAAAGTAACCTTTGAGCCAAGCGACATGAACCGGGGCACTACACAACACACCAGTATAGTGTGCGATTCGGACTGGTTTGAAATCGGCAAAAGCGCTTGTTCCGAGGAGGAGGGCGCTTATGAGCGTAGTCTTAATGATGCTTCGTAAATTCATTTTTGATTCCCTATTTTTGATTGTGAAAAGGTATAAATCACTTTTTCTAAATCAAAGATGTTTTGAAGATGGAAAAACAAAATAATTCAAAAATACTTTGTTCTAATTTTGTTCGTATATTGGGCGCTATAGGCTATGGTTATATAAACCTAGTTGCGATCCTACTTTTTAGTTCTCAACGATATTTTTCGCTAAGGTTTTCGGTTCTTCGGTCGTTTCTGTAAATGTGCCTGTATCCTTATCGTACTTGTAACCGTCAGGAACGTGAATCCCCTTAGACGCAAAATTGGCAAAGTGGCTTGTGATGAACTTTTCGATGTTCAACTTTTTCTTGAGTACGCCCGTTTTTTGGAGTTCCGTGGCGACGGTTCTGAATGTGCGAATCGTTGCTTTGCGGGATGGAATGTGGGTGTAGCTTTCAAGCAGTTTGGTGTTGAAATCTTCGCTTCCGGGGACGATGTCCTTTGCAAGCTGGAGTCTTGCTGCTTCACGCGGGTTAGCGTTGACGAATGCGGAACCGCGAGCGACTGCACGTGTGAATGCGGCTGCACCTTCTGGATTTTCTTTCCAAAGTTTGAGGCTCACGAATGCGATGCAGCAGTATTCTACGGCAAATTTCGGATCGGTGGCGGTGTCCAGAAGCTTACGGAAATCGTATTCTTCTTCGGCTGTTGTAGCGGTCGGATCGTGAAGGGCGATAATGTCCACGGCTCCCTTTTGGAGTGCCAACGGCAAGTCGCTTGCGCCATAGACAACGAATTCGACATCCGCTTCGGGGCCATCGGCGACAACACCAAGGTCACGGAGTTTTCGCTTAAATGTCATAATTGAACTGTCGGACAATCCAATGACGCCAATTTTGCTTTTGCGCCCTTTCAGGTCCTTGAGTTTTTTGATGGTCGATTGCTTTGTGACGTAGAACTTGGTGCAGCCTGTGTGTACGCCTGTTACAAAGATAATCGGGAGTCCGTTTTGGATAGGCTGAAGTTCAGTGGCGAGAAGTTCATTACCTGCGTCCGCTTTCCCAGCGACAATCAAGTCGTTGACGGAACCAGAACCTTCGGCAATCGGTACCATTTCGTATTTCTGCCCGATCTTTTTGAATTCTTCGTCGAAAAATCCTTTGAGCCATGCGGTATGAACCGGAGCACTGCACAACACTCCTGTGTAATGTGCGATTCGAACTGTTTTAATTTCGGCGAAAGCGCATGCTCCGAAAAGCAGAGCGCTTATAAGTGTTGTTTTAATGAGGTGTTTAAAATTCATTATTGCCGCCCCCTTTTTTAGAAGCTGAATGTTGTTTGGAAAATGTAGCCGGATTGATAAGCGCCATGTGCAGCGTATTCAACATCGGTGTAAAGCGTCAGATTGACGTTCTTGTTAACGTTGTAAGAAATGCCGGCCCAGAAAGAAATGTTGGAAGCTCCCGTTCCGGATTCGGATTTGTCTTCGTTCTTTGAATCTGTCAACTGGCTCGTAAATACAAAGCCTGTAAACGGAGAAACACCGGAGCTGAATGCATAATAGAATTCAAAACCATAATCAGCCACGAGACCGCGTTGGACTCCATCATGCTTGAAAGGAACGGTCAAGCCAAATTCGTTACCGATGCCGAACTGTTCAGAGATGGGCAAGAACCATTGAACGCCGCCCTTGAGGCTGAATTCCTGGCTGGAAATTTCTTTTTTTCCGGCGGGAATGTTGGCGTCTAAGAAAACGGAGAAGTTGGGATTGAATGCATATTTTGCACCCACGCTAAAGTCCTTGAATCCGTCACCTTCCTTGGTCTTGTCGTTTGGATCGGCAAAAAGCTGGTAACCGAGACCGGTGAGGCTCAATTCTAGTCCTTTGACGACTGTATAGCGGGCGTTCAAGTCTAAAGATGTGGAATGGAAATCTCCGTTGTACCAATAGTTTGCCTTGATTCGTGCTTGTCCCTGATGTTCGTCGAGAACAGTGTAATAATCCCATTCAGCAAATGAACTGACAGTGGCAAGGACAATAACGGAAATAATTTTTTTTGCATTGATATTCATTGATAAACTCCTTTTTTGTTTTGTTTTTTAATGTCGGATTAAAGGTAAAAAGCACTTTTGTGCAGTCAAAGAGTTTTATCAAGTGAAAAGACAAAATAATTCGAAAATATTTTGTTCTAATTTTATTTGAGTATTGGGCGCTATTGCTCGCGATTATACGTATTGATTTATGTTATCGGAACTTATAAAAAACTCCTTCCCGCGTTAACGAGAAGGAGCGTTAGGAGATTTTACGCAATGAGTCTTATTTTTCCAAAGCGTAAACTTTTGTGGAAAGGTATTTGAATCCGTTGTCGGCTGTGATGACGATGATGTTCTTGTCTTTATTTTCAGGACGCGCTGCGACAATTGAGGCTGCGTAAACGCCTGCTGCACTTGATGTGCCCAGGAAAAGCCCTTCGTGTTCGGCGAGCTCGTGTGCTACGGCCTTTGCCTGCAATGTAGAAACTTCGATGTATTCATCGTAAATTGAGGAATCCGTCAAGAACGTGGGTGGTTCTGCGACATTTGCAAATGGTGCGACACCGTCGATAACGCCATTCTTTTCGGCTTCTGGTGTGAAATAGCGTGAGTCCGGAGTGGCTTGCACGCCGACGATTTTGACATTCGGATTCTTTTCACGGAAGTATTTTGAAAGCCCGTTCAAAGTGCCACCCGTTCCTGCCATAGAAATGACAAAATCTACTTTGCCATCGGTATCTTCCCATATTTCAGGGCCTGTCGTGTTGTAATGGGCTAGGGGATTGTATTCGTTTTCGCACTGGTTGATGAAAAATGCGTTGTGTTCTTTGGTGTACTTTGTGATGGCCTCGATAACGATATTGTCCGAAATCGTGCCGTCTTCAAGGGCTTTTTTCAATTCGGGAATATCTTTGTAATCGAAAAGCTGCGCGCCATAAGTCTTGATAACTTGAATGCGTTCCTTGGAACCACCGGATTCAAAGAAAATAGTGACTTTGTACCCTTTCGCGGCTGCGATGGCGGCAAGAGCAATGCCAGTGTTACCACTCGTGAGGTCAACGATTTCTCCACCCGGTTTCAGTTTCCCTTCGCGTTCGGCTGCTTCAATCATGCTGAGGGCGGCGCGATCCTTGACAGAACCTGTAGCGTTGAAATATTCAAGCTTTGCCAAGATATGGCCTTGGGCGTTGTGGTTCTTTTCGAAATTGTGAAGTTCAAGAAGCGGTGTATGCCCAATAAGTTCTGTAATAGAATGGTGGATATGTGACATGTTTACCTCTCTTTGTTAAAACGTCAGTCGCATTTGATTCCAGACAACGTTTCCGTGAGTCGAATCCGCCGAAATACCTTCATCGACAAAACCAATTTTGGCGTAATAATGTACGAGCTTTTCTTTGCAAGTGAGAACAACGCCACGTCTGCTTTCTGCTTTTGCGTTTTGGACGAATAATCTCAATAGCTTTTCTGCGCAACCTTGATGGCGGTATTCGGGGATAGTGTTGACTCCGAATATCATTTGCCATGCTCCGTTTGGATTGTGCATACCGGCGTCTTCGTACATTTTGTCGTTCAAATCGGGAATGTCCGTTACAAATCCGTCTACGAATGAAATCAGCTTGTCGCCATCGAACATCAGCAAAAAATAGTCCGCATAGCGTTCCAGACGCTTTTGGAAATCTTCATGTTTTGCAGCTTCTGCTGGCGGAAAGCATGTTGCTTCCACTGCGGCAATCGCATTGCAATCGGATAGTGTCGCTTTTCTTATCGTAAATTTGCTTAGACTCATTTTAGTCGTTGTGATTTGATTTGAATCGTAATGCGCGTTCTGCGATTTTGTTTCTGTAAATGTTGATTTTTGCAATGGCTTCGCTGATGGGGAGCGCGATATCGAATGCACGTACATTGAAGCGGGCCAATGATTGTATAGCTTGCGGGCCAAGCTGTTCGCAAAGCACATAATCTAAATCGGCCAGATTCTTGGCGGCTGCGTACATTGACGAATGTTGAACTTCGCGCTGGCCGCAAGTCCCGTCTCCGCAAGATCCGTCGCAATGTTCCGGCTTTAAGCGGACTTCGACTTTCTCGTATTTCCCGCTAGCTTCGTCAACTTCATAGATATCAAATGCGGCTGCGTGTCCAAAGTGAACATTGACATTTACTCCGTCATTCGTGGCAACTGCTACTTTGTATTTAGCCATGTAAAAAGTCTCCTTTGCGCAAATGTAAAATGGACCACGAAGACGAAATTTCTGCGTGGCTAAACTCCCCGGCGAGCCGGTTTTGTTTATGAAAAGAACGGTTACCTAGCGTTCTGTATTCTGTTAAAATTTTGCTTCTGTTCCGAAGTCCCGCATAATTTAAAAAGCATAAAGGCTAAATGCAATATTGAAACGGGTGTACAAAATGAATAAAGTTCGATTTTCTTGATGGCGATAGAAACGGAGTAAATTGGGTGATAAAATGAAGCTATAGCGGTGTTGGAAATTGAATTTTTTTGAACGGAACGGGCTGAAAAAATATTGAAAAGGGTAGACTTTAATTCTAAAATTTCTCAAACCTAGCGTTTCTGTAGGTAATTAAACCTAAGGAGACATTTCATTATGGCAAAACGTTTGCGCCAAATCGCTATTTATGGTAAGGGCGGCATTGGTAAATCTACGACGACCCAGAACTTGACCGCAGGCCTTGTGGAACAAGGTAAGCACGTTCTCGTTGTCGGTTGCGACCCGAAGGCGGATTCTACTCGACTCCTGCTCGGC
>CACZAD010000031.1 GCA_902779055.1 Fibrobacter succinogenes
CTACTTCAAGAACATGGGTGAGAATGGCATGACCTACGGCAACAATCACACTCATCTCCATAAGTATCAGGACAAGTGGTACATATTCTACCAGGCGGCCATTCTAGAGGCTTCCATAGGTTCCCACGGCGGTTTCCGCAGCATACTGGTTGACGAAATTGAAGTGGACGAAGCAAATGTCGTTATCAAGGAAGCGAAACCGACCTACAAGGGTGTAAAGGCCATCAAGAATCTTGACCCCTATTCCGTGCAGCAGGCTTCTACGGCTGCCGCAACCCTGGGCATTCGCTACGTGCCAACGGAGGAACCCGGCCACATGGTGGCTTCCGTCGGTACTCCCAGCAAGGATGGCCCGGCACCTACAGAAGGCGTCATCGAAGTTCGCAATGTGAATTTCAGCAGCGCAAAAACGCTGAAGGCCCTGGTGAAAGGCAAGGGCTCGGTAACGCTCCGTCTTGACAAGCGAGATGGCGCGAACGTAGCCACAATCAACAGTGCTGGCAGTGACTGGAAGGAACAGGAAGCGAAGTGCGGCAACATCTCAAGCGGCGTCCACACGGTCTATCTGATTATAAAGGGTGATGTGCTGTTCGATACCTGGCAATTTGCAAATTAGTCCACTGATAGCCCTGGGCTATTATATAACTATATTTCTTGCATAACCATTTACAACATTGGCAATCGGGTCGTCAACAATTATCTTTTTGCAATTGATGAAGGGTACATTCTCATTGACACGGGATACGAGAATGGTTTTGCGCGTTTTCAAAGAAACCTTAAAAAGCTCAATATTCAGCCAAGCGGATATAATATCCATCATGTTCATACGCCTTGGGGTCTTCCACAAACCCAAGCGCGGTAAGATCTTTTGCAACCGCATAGAACGGCAAAAGCAAAACGCATAGACAAATAAAAAAATGCTGTTTCATACCATTTAACATCACTCTCTTTTGACAGCCGTTGTAACTTCCAGCGTATCGGCTTCGCTGTACGGAGTCTTGTATATCAATTTCCAAGTGAAAGAGCTATCCTTCAAAGACAATACGTCCATCGCATAAAAATGACGTTCTGGAGGTGCAGGCATATTTGTGTATTTAGGATTCCCGCAATATGTTGGATAATTATCGCAATAACATTTATAATGCGGAATCGCACGCCCCCCAAAATCAGGACAAGAAATAGAAACAGAATGTATTGCCGACTCCGTCTTGATATTCGAGCTTAAAGAATCCTTGTGTTCAATTTTTTCTTTTGACTTTGCAGTTTTTGGGGAGTCTTTTTTCTTTCCTGTCTCATAAAAAAATACACCACTAGGCAAACCAATAGCAGTCAACTCATAAGGAGACGAGAATGTTTTTGAATGAGAACAAGGGAATGTTTCTTTACCGAAGCAAATTGTTTTTTAAAATAAGCGGTGTCAAATTCTGCATATACAGGACGAGGGATATAACTCGTTTTCTTGAATAGACCAAAATTTAAATTTATGTAGGCCGTATCTTGATACGTATTTGTGTCCGGTTTATATTTCCGCGGAAGCGGAGAACCTCTTAATTCATCGTCAGGACACAGTTCTGCATGACAGTGAAATTCATCCCCTTTGATCTCGCAGTTAGATGCCCGCCATACAGAAATTTCGCCCTTATGATCTTTAATGCGATAATACACCAAGGCATTTTCAGGAATACGATTGCTATAATACAGAAAGAAAAGTATTCCTGCAGTCAAAACAAGCAAAAAAAGTAACACAATTTTCAAAACAAACTTAAACTTCATACCACATAACATACAAAAAAATCCCCGAACGAGTCGGGGACAAGGAGTCTACACTTAGGAACGATATGATCGGTGTTACTTGACCTGCACCATTTTTCCGTAGTAAGCACCACGGGCCTTATTGGAACCGTCCATTCTGCAACCCTTGAGGTTGTAGTTGCGTTCCATCTTGAGATTGCTGATACGAGTCATCTGAGTGCCCAAAGCATCCGGGGTTTCAGGGCCCTTGTTGCTGCTAGCAATCGTTGCCTTGTAAAGCTTGCAATCTTGGAACAGATTGATCGTATCGCCATCGTTATAGGTAACGCCATTGAATTCGGTTTCAGAAATCGTCTTTTCTTCGATTTCCGGCTTCGGCTTCCAGATCTTGAACGTACCGCTCAAGTGGAGCATTGCCAAGTAGTGGACCAGGCCATCATAGTAACGGTACTGACCGGTCATAAACTGGCCATCCCAAGCCATCTGCAAATTCTTCTTGACTGCAGCATCGTACTTCGAGTCGTTCATCAAGGCCATTGCAGCGACAGCGTTAGCACCGGTTTCGCCCAAGGTGTACTGTTCCTGCGGATTGGAGCCGTCCCAGTTGAAACGAGCGTGCTTGTAGCCATCCTTTTCAAAGAAATCGATGATGCGGCGGGCCATTTCTTCTTGGCGAGCAGAATCAGCGCCGAAGAGGTAGTAGTCCATGCCGAAGTTCATTGCGCAGCGCATGGCATCGTACATGTACTTTTCGGCATTGCCATTGTAGCTTACGCCATGCGGAGTACCGTCGAAGTTGTTGTAATCCGAGAACAAGCCGGACTTCGTGTTTGAGGATTTGTACAAATGATCGCGCGTTGCCTTTGCAGCCTTACTCCACTTATCCTGATTGGAGGTGGACCAGCGAGCGAAAAGGTCAACGTATGCCGGCAAGTCGTAAGACGGGTCGGAGAAGTTGTTTTCGTTACCCTGCGGCTGGAAAGTGATCACATAATGCTGCGGGTTGAAAAGGCTGTGCTGGCCGTTGTCCCACATCTTCTTCAAGATGTACTGGGCATCGTCCATGTACTTGCTGTCATTCCAGCGGTTCGCTGCAAAGAGGAGCGACATCATAAAATACATTTCACCGTCCGGAGCGCAGTTGTCGTCACCGCCGGAGCCGCTTTCGTTGCGCTGCCAAGCGAAGTAGCCATCCCAGCCACCGCTCTTGTGCCACATGTGGTTCTTGGCCCAGTTCCAGAGCTTGTCGAATTCTTCTTTGTGGCCGGTCTGCACAGCAATCATCATACCGTAAGACATGCCTTCAGAACGGACGTCTCTGTTGTTTACGTCGAGAATGTAAGCTTCGTTACCCTTATCAAAATAGACCTTGGAATTGTTATCACCCTTAAAGTAGTGGTTCCAAAGATCATCCATCTTTTTCTGGATTTCTTCGTCAGTCTTGCCCAAAACCTTTTTGAACGGGCTTTCGTAATTACCGGTGTAGTATGCGCCGGAATAGTTTTTTTCTTTATCGCAGTCCGGACCAAAGTAGGCTCCGTTTTCGTCAAAGAAGCTAGAGGCTGCGTAAGTGGTAGATTGAGCCATAGAAGCTGTAGCGGCAAATGCGCTCAGAGTCATGGCGGTCATAAAAGAGGAAAATTTAATTTTTTTCATATCCCAAAAATAGACAGGTGTCAAGGGAAATGCAATAAAGTCAAAATATTTGCGTTGTTAATGATTAAACGCCCAAATTTTGCAAAAAACGGCAATTTTCAAAGAAAAAGCATTTTTCCATAAAATTTATTTACGTTTACAATAAACTAATTTTAAAGAAAGCGCCATTCATATTTCAATCGTTTCTTCATCGCTTTCAATAAAAGTTTTCAGCCGTTCCATTGTCCGTTCAAAATCATTCCTGATGGAACATTCCCAAATGGTCGCCACTCGGTACCCCAGCAAAGACAGTTCCCAATTAATCTTGACATCACGAGCAACATTATTCGTAAACTTGTTGTTCCAAAAATCCAGATTGCTCTTGGGGTGGCTCGTAAACTTGCAGCCGTGCTGGTGCCAAAAGCAACCGTTCACGAAAATCACCACACCGAACTTGAGGATGAACAGGTCTGGAGACCCAGGCAAATCGTGGCGATGTAGCTTGTAGCGAAAGCCGTCCCTAAAAAGAGCCCGCCGCACCAAAATTTCTGGTTTTGTATCCTCGGAATGAATCGCCTGCATCATCTGCGAGCGATTCATCGGGGTACGTTTTTTACGACGGCGTTTCATTTTTTTTCATTTGCGACCCCGGCCACGGTGCCGGGGTCGCCTTTTATAAGACTTTACTTAGAACATTTACGGTTCGCGACCCAAGACAGCTTTGGCAAGCTGATCGGCACACGATGTATTTTTGCCACCGCAGGTGTTGCCCAGCAACTTGGCTGCGATATCTTCGGCAGTCATACCTTCACAAAGTTTTGCGATAGCCTTGAGGTTTCCGTTGCAGCCACCCGTAAAGCGGATGTTGCGGATTTTGTCGCCATCACGCGTAAATTGAATCGTCGTGGCGCACGTGCCCTTTGTTTTGAAAGTTTCTTCCATTTCGTTACCTGCTTTTTATTCATCAATTTAGAACTTTTTACAAGCCCGCCATCTCAAAATCCATTTTTTCAAGTAGATTTAATGCTACAGGAAAACGGATTCAAGATGGACTCATCACTTCAATTATTGTCTAAGCACAGAAGTGCCATAATGGGCTTTGCCATATTATGGATTATGTTGTACCATTTTCCGGTTCCTACGGATCTTTTTCTGCTGGATTTTATCAAGTCTATCGGTTACGGCGGCGTTGACATATTCTTATTTCTATCGGGGTTCGGTCTTTATTTTTCGATGTCCCGAAAAAACTTCATTTTAAAGAAATACTATAAGAGCCGATTCTTCCGCATTGTCCCCGAATTTTGGCTTGTGCTAATCATCGTCTTTTTGATTCAAATGGACTTTAGCGCAAGGAATTTTAGCGCCTTGTTATTCAGAGCGTCGACGATTGGCTATTGGATCGGACGTCAAGACGAAACTTGGTTTATTTCCTGCATACTATTCTTGTACGCCATATTTCCGCTGTATTTTAAGTTATTTAAAAAACACGGAATCAAAGCATCGCTCGCGTTTATTGGTGCAGGCCTTACCCTCATTTTAATCTACGCCTTGATTTGCGTTTTTGCTTACAACAACAAGAACTTCGGAGGATTCACCATTCTCACGATTGCAAGGCTCCCGATATTCTTCATCGGCGCAGTTTTCGGTCATTGGGCAAAAGACGGTTGCAATTTTGAATTCAACAAGCAACGAAAAATACTGGTATGGACTGTAACGGCGGTCGCCATCGGCGCCCTGATTTCTTTTATGAACTTTATGCCCAGTTCACTACAGACCTGTTCCCTATCCTATTTACCCTATATGATTATCACTCCCGTTTTGAGCATCGCATTGGCGTATTTTTTTGAAAAATGCGATACGATCAGCAAGATATTTACGGTTATGGGATTGATGTCCTTGGAACTTTACCTGTGCCATATCTACCTTTACAAGCTCTTCTATGTTTTTCTGGACTATCTCGACAAGAACTCCGCTTGCATCATGATTCTGCTGATTTCACTTTTTGCATCGTACCCGTTGTATTTCGTCAATAAAAGGTTCTTGACGAAAAAAACGAACATTCGCATCAGGCCCTAACCCAAAGTATAAAGCCCCTTTCAAAAGCTCCATAAATTTCTATCTTTGGCGATGTCAGTTCGAAACCCATCCTGACATTAAAAAAAACTAGGAACATCAATGAAAAACGCTTTGCTGATTTTATCCGGCGGCATGGACAGCGTCACTCTGCTCTATGACCGTGCATCCGAAATCGCCCTTGCCATTTCTTTTGACTACGGCAGCAATCACAACGACAAAGAAATTCCGTTTGCGAAACTCCACTGCAAAAAGCTTGGAATCCCGCACCTCACGATTCCTCTGAAGTTTATGCACGATTACTTCACGTCGTCGCTGCTCTCGGGCGCAGACGCAATTCCCGAAGGAAGTTACGCCACATCAAACATGAAGTCGACGGCTGTGCCGTTCCGCAACGGCATTATGCTTTCTGTTGCCGCAGGACTTGCCGAAAGCAAGGGACTGACCAAGGTGATGATGGCAAACCACTTTGGCGACCACGAAGTTTACCCCGATTGTCGCAAGTCGTTTATCGACCACATGTCAAACGCCATTGCCGCTGGGACTTACGCAGGCATCACCATCGACGCCCCCTACACCGAAATTTCTAAGGCGGACATCGCTCGTCGCGGCAAGGAACTCGGCATCGATTACAGCGAAACATGGTCTTGCTACAAAGGCGAAGAAATCCACTGCGGTAAATGCGCCACCTGCATCGAGCGCAAGGCAGCCCTCGCCGAAGCCGGCATCAACGACACCACCATTTACGGAGCGTAATTATGTACAGAGTCATCAAGCGAATGGAAATTTCTGGAGCCCACAAGCTCTCGCTCCCCTACGAAAGCAAGTGCCGAGGTCTGCACGGACACAACTGGATCATCACAGTTTTTTGTCAGTCCGAAACGCTCGACGAAAACGGTATGGTCGTAGACTTTTCCCGCATCAAGGAACTGGTTCACGGCAAGCTCGATCACCAGTTCTTGAATGATGTGATTGATATGAATCCGACGGCAGAAAATATGGCCCGCTGGATTTGCGAACGCGTGCCGCACTGCTACAAAGTGCAGATTCAAGAAAGCGAAGGCAACATCGTCGAGTACGAAATTTAAAGCCCTGAAGTCGGCAACTAAAATTATGAAAGTCTCCGAAATATTCAAGAGCATCGAAGGCGAAGGGATTCGTATGGGGCAGGCCGCCGTGTTCGTGCGGCTCCACGGATGCAACTTGCGCTGCAGCTACTGCGATTCCATGTACGCCGTCGAAGGCAACGACTTCAAGACGATGAGCGTCGATGAAGTTTTAGCGGCGGTAGAAGCTTACCGTAACGAAAGCGGCGTAAAATGCGTAACGCTTACCGGCGGTGAACCGCTGTTGCATTCCGGCGTCGAAGAATTGCTGACAAAGTTGAGCGAATCCGGATTTCTCGTCAATGTCGAAACGAACGGAACAGTTCCCTGCAAATGGCAGTTGCCAGGACTATTCTACACGATGGACTGGAAATGCAAAAGCAGCGGAATGTCTTCGAAAATGAAGATGGAAAATATGGAAACTCTCGGCGCACAAGATGTACTCAAGTTCGTTGTCGGGAGCGTCGAAGATCTTGACGAAGCCGAAAAAGTCGTCGCAGCACTTTCGCAAATCAAATCATCACGCAACGGAGATACAGCTGGGAATGTTGCAACTTCTATGCCGTGCATTTTCATCTCGCCCGTTTACGGAAAACTTTCTAACGAATACATCGTCAACTGGATGATTACAAGCAAAGTTATGACCGCCAACAACGCCCGATTCCAAGTGCAGTTGCACAAGATTGTCTGGAATCCGGATATGCGCGGGGTGTAATTTATATTAAATTTGAAAGTATGACGTTCAAGAGCATACTCAAATCATTCCTTGCCACGGCCACTATTTTGGTGGCTGCTTCCTGTTCAACACCAACAGTTTCCGACGAAGACAAATGCGAACTCGTTCTTATCCAATGTTGGGCATACGGTCCTCCTGACGAATGCGGAAACGCCACTTGCGCACCAGACAATAAAGACAGCATACTCCAAGCCTTAGACAGCATCTACCACGCAAACGTATACGAAGCCGTCCAAGAATCCGGCAAGTACACCACCCGCGATTCCGTTGCAGCATACTTGTGCAAGTTCGACAAGTTGCCTAGTAACTATGCAAGCAAGGACGAAGGTCAAAAGATTTACGAATCAAAAACAGGCAAGACTTTCGAAAAGTGGAATTTTAATCCGTGGACAACTATCGGCGTGATGATTGGCGGCGACAAGTTCAACAACTTCGCCTCAAACGCAAGCAATTACCACGCAACATTGCCAGAAGGTTCCTATCACGAAGCCGACGTTGATTACTCGGGCCAGAATCGAGGCACCAAACGACTCGTCTATCAAAGCGATTGCGTCATTTACTACACCGCTGATCATTACGAGAATTTCAGTAAACTCGAAATTCATTAAATTTGAAAAAAATGAGCCCCACCCTATTTTCGAGGAGCTTTTATGATATTTGGGATCAAAAAATTTTTGTGCGGGACTGCATTTGCGCTTTCTGCAGCGCCTGTTTTGGCAGCACAGAACATCATCGAAATTGACGACACACATCCGGGCATCGTCATTAACAAACAGAATATGATGGGCGCGGATCTAGCCATTTGGAATCCGCCCACACGCTATTACGATATGACGCCCGCCCTCGTCGATGGCGGCTATACCATTTTCCGTTTCCCGAATGGAAGCTTGAGCAATGACTACCATTGGAACGGCGCAGGCAAATACGATAGCACCGGACTCTGGACACCTAGCGAAGAAAGCTGGGCTCCGGGATTCCTCGGCGAAACAATTTACCGTGGCACCACCAAAGACAACTACGGTTTTATCCGTCGCAGCCACCTCGCCGACAACAACATGAACACCATATGGTGGGGCGAAATCTTGGATCCGAAGGACCCGCCTTGGGTTGTCATCGAATTCCCTGAAAAGAAAGACCTCGATTCCATCATAATCGACTGGGGCAATCTCCGCCCGAAATCTTTTGAACTTTCGTATTGGACCGAAGACTATGCCGATTATCCGGGCGTCCATCAGCATGCTGAAAATAAATTAAAGAGATGGGGCACAGTCAAAGTCACTGGCAGCCAAACCAAGTACAAGTTCCCGACAACGCGAGCCCGCTATGTTGCCGTAAAGTTCAAGACAACCGACCTTCCGTCAAAAGGTGTGCAAATCCGCGAAATGAAGCTTTATAGCGGATCTGACGATCTGCTCGCCGGAAACGACTACAAGTTCTTCGCGATGTCCACCCGCAACGGCGACAAGCCGCGCACCGACTGGACAAACATCAAGTGGCACTTTGAAGAATTCATGACGTACATCAACGGTCTCCCGAAACTCGTGAACGGTCAAAAAGCACAGGCCGTCATTTGCGTGAACGCAGGCACGGGTACATCCAAGGAAGCCGCCGCCTGGGTCAAGTACGCCAACAAGGTTAAAAAGTACAACATCAAGCAATGGCAAATCGGTAACGAACTCGACGGCGAATGGGAAGAATCAGGTCCGCTCTCGGCAAGGCATTATGCAGCACGCTTTATCGAATACGCCCGCGCCATGAAGGCCGTCGACCCGAGCATCATCTTGCACGGACCGCTCTTCAGCACACACAAGATGTTGCAGAAAGGCGCAGGCCTCAACGATGGCAAATACTGGATGGCAGAATTCTTGCGCATTGTCGGCGAAGCCGAAAAGGCCGATGGCAAGCGCTACCTCGATGTCGTTGACTTGCACACCTATCCGTACTGGGCTCCTGAAAACTTGAATGCAAAGGACATGCTCAAAGCAAGCCTTGATGTCGCCCAGAACGCCGACACGCTCAACGCCTGGATGAACAAGTACCTCGAAGGCAAACGTCGCGTGTTCCTCTCGGAATTCAGCACTTCCGTGCAAGGCTCTCAAATCTGGATGGACTACCCGCAAGCCGCTGGCGTCGCCAACATTTTCGCACAGTACGCCGTCCGCTTTGGCGACCGTTTCCAGGCTCTCCCGTGGGATGCCTTTGGCAACGTCTTTGAAGGCCCGGACCACACGTGGGGCACCATCAGCATGACGGCTCTCGTCAAAGACGGATCCTGGAACCGTTGGGCAAGCCTTGAGCCTACCGCCGAATATTACGGCGTCTACATGGCATTCAAGCGATTCCTCGAAAGCGGTTACGCCGTCGTTCCCGTCAAGAGTACAACAGCAGCGGTCACGCCATACGCCATCTGCAAGGGAGCAAGCTGCAACACGCTCCTCGTGAACATGACCGACGAAAAGCAGATTGTCCAAATTGACCGCAAGAGCGAAAAGAAAAAGCCGAACAACGTCCGTATCGAAGTCGATGTCTTTGGAGCCGATCAGTTCAAGTGGATTGGCGACCAAAGAAACGCTTACCCGTACCCGAAAATGGGCCCCAGCGGTCGCCGTATCGAAGGCAAGAACCGCGACATCGAAGTGCCGCCGTTCGGAACCGTCGTTGTCCGTATGAATCCCGCCCAGCAAAGCGCAAGCGCCCCGGAAGCTCTTGCCATTGCGCTCGAAAAGAAGGTGATGACCGACGGTGATACGCTCGATCTCTTCGTGACAGCCGTTCAAGATGGCGGCGAACTTGCCGGAGCCGATGTTCAAATCGACAAGTGGGAAAAGAAGCCTCTCACCATCCACGCCACGCCGGATGACGGCAAGTGGAATTCATCCATCGAAAGTTTCCACGTCAAAGTCCCCGTCACGGATAAAGTCACCAAGGGCGCTCAGGAACTCAAAATTACACTCACCGGAAAGAACAAAAAGAAAGCAACCTTCAAGGTTCCGTTCCGCATCCGCGGTGCCTACCGCACCACAAGCGTTATGCAGAACTTCGACGGCAACATTGATGACGTACCTTGGTTCCCGGTCGTGAACGGCGACAACGCCACCGCGATGGGCGCCAAAATCATCAAGGGCAATCCGCCTCTCGGTGGCTACATCCGTCACGATTTCATCGTCGAGCAGCCGCCTAATCTCGGTTGGCCGAACTACTCCGGCGCTTACTACAACGTTCCCGAAGAAGTCAAAAAGTCCGTCGGTATCGTATTCGATTACTCCACGACACACAACAATCCGCAGGGCTATCTCGAACTGCAAATTATGTCGAGCCAAGTCGAAGACTACGACGAATTCATGATCCGGCTCAAGAACACACGCGGCAACTGGGTCCGCGACACGCTCATCTGGGAAAACATGAAGCAGGAAGGCTGGGGCAAGACCATTCCGCAGCTCGATCCGACCAAGATCAAGAACTTTGCATTCCGCGCTCGCCACAGCGGCAAGGGATACATCAGTCTCGACAACATCTACTTGCTCGGCGAGGACGGCAAGGAAGTCCCAATGCCAAGAGGGCTTCGCCGTTTAAGATAAGTGCCTGCAAATAGAACCGTTGACAGCAGAAGCAAAAACGCCGCCCCATCGGGCGGCGATTTTCATTAGACTGTTTATGGATTCCGTCGCTATGCTCCAGGATGACGAATTAAGCGAGTTCGTTCACGTGTTCAAGCACAAGTTTCTGAGCCGCACCATTGTACAAGACAGCATCATAATTTTCGCCATTCTTGCCCACACGCGATTCCGTCACGACGCCGTTCTGCGCTCCCGTTTCCGTCGGCACAAAGAAAATCTTTCCAAGCGCATTCCTGCGTTCTTCAAGATAATTCTGCGACACGAACCAATCACGAATCGTCTTAAAGTAAATCTTTTCGATATTGGAATCCTGCGGAAGCAAGTCGTTCAAGCGTCTTGCAATTTCACTGACCGGAACAGGAGCTTCATCTGTCGGATAATTCTTGATTTGCTCTTCCGTCACATGGAACTTTTCCTTACCGCTACGGCCCATTTCGCCAGACTCCGCACGTTCCTTACGCTTTGCCAAGCGGTCATTCGCCTGGGCCACACACTTTTGGATATTATCGAAAATGAACTTTTGCGCAGGAACCATACATTCCGTAAAAATGGAATGATGTCCGCGGATATCCGCTTCGACACGCACAAAACCAAGTTCCTCGCCATACGGAGTCGGCAAATTCAAATCCTTGCCCTTTTCGCCTTCCTCTTTTTTAAGGATTCCTTCTCTCGAAAGCACTTCCGCCACATCTGCATAGACAAACGGAATCATTCCGCTCCCCTGCGGAATAAGAGTATTCAAGCGACGGATCAGCCCCGAAACAGAAACCGGCTTCGAAGAAAATTCAAATCTAGACAACATTTCGGGAGTCAGGACAAGTTCCTTGTCAGCCACTTCACGCACCGGGCGCGGTTTTACAACTTTCACAGGCTTGGGAGCTTTCACCTTTTCTTGCGGTGCCATCGAAGGCATCACTTTCTGCTTTAAATAGTCGGCTACATACACAAGGCACTTGCTAATTCGTTCCTGTCGACAAGCATCACCTTCCGGCAAGGATTCCTCAGTCAGAGGATTCACTCCGCTGGAGAGTTTACGCAAAAACATTTCGGCACGTTCAAGAATCTTTATTTCAGCAGGCATCTAACAGTCCTTCCTTAATCGAGTCCCTACATTTCGTCTAGACAACTGCAATATAAAATCTTTTACAAACAAAAAAGCCGATGCAGGGAAATCCGCACCGACTTTACGCATATACACCAAATTTTATTTAAAATTATCCATATACAAAACCAAGTACAACTGCAATCAGCGTAAAGAGCACAACTTGCTTGAGGACATTGAGATCTTCTTTCTGCATAATTAGCCGCCTTTTGTTTCTGAATGATAAGTTAGATTTTATTGTACAAAATTGTGAGGATGTAAGAAAAACAAAATTTTTTTCTTTTTCGAGCGTGATTTTCGTCATATTGACATTCCGTCCATAGAAAAAGCGGCCATCGCTCGCCTTTGAAGGGCAAAAAAATCTATTTCATAGAAAAGGGATGTGGTTATGTTGAACATTGACGAAATTGGTGATTACAGAGACCTGTTAAAAAACTTTTTTGTTCAAAAAAAGTTGGAATTTCCGCTATTTTCATACAAAATGATGGGGCAAAAGCTCGGTCTTGAGACAAGCCAAGTTTTCCGTGTTCTCAACAAGGAATCCCATCTTCCGGTACAAAGCATCCCACTTTCTAAAAAGTTGCTCGGACTTAAGGGGCGCGACGGAGAACTTTTCGAACTCCTGGTGGCCGCCTCGCGAACCAAGTCCAAAGCCAAAAAAGACAAGCTTTACAAGATGGCCCTTGCATTGCAAGACGTCAGCCTCCGCAAACTGGATTCCAACGAAATTCTGTTTCTCAGCCGCTGGTGGATCCCCGTCGTACGTTCCATCATCGAGATCAACGGCGGCAAGGCGGACGTCCGTACGCTCGTCAAGCAAATCACGCCCGCCATTTCAGAGGACCAGGTCAAAGAAGCCATTCGAGTCCTGAAAGAACTCAAGATGATCACGCCTCTCGCCTCCGAACGATACGCCGTCACGACAGCAAACTTCACCTCGGCCGGAACCTCCAAGACAAGCGCCATCCGCAGTTACCAGAATCAGCTATTGACATTGGCCCAGAACGCCCTCGTCAACATTCCGCCCGCCGAGCGCAACATTTCATCAATCCTCGCCTGCGTCGATGACGAATGCCTCGAAGACCTCGTCGAAATGACACAAGAATTCCGCAGGCAAGTGCAAAAGCGCGTTGCCGAAGTAGAATCCCCAAAGAAAGTCATGCAGTTCATTTTTTCGCTCTACCCGGTCGCTGACATTTCGGACAAAAAAACTTCAAAAGAAAATGCGAGGAAGGTATGAAAAAGTCTTTAGCCCTCATCTCCTGCATTTTATTTTTCGCCTGTTCATCAGACAAAGAAATCGCCGGCGCAAGCACCGTCGAAACTGAAAACGCTTGCCTGATCAACGTTGTCAACCTGGATTCAAAACCGGCCGCATTCGCAGTCGCCAAAGTCCGTCCGCTTTGGTACGTGCAAGGCACTTCGGAACGTTCACAAGGCGACGTCCTGGAATTTACCGCTGATTCGCTCGGCACAATAGCCATCGACGCCGACAACTTCGACAAAGGCTACATCGAGGTCATCGACGGAAGCACAGGCGCCTTCAGGCAGATTTCATCTAGCGAACTCAAAAAGAGCAAGGCAACAACACTCCAAATGGAATCACTCGGTTCCGTTTCGGGAAAAGCTGAACTTCCTGAAAATGCAACTTTTGCGTGGGTGCAAATCTACGGTACGGACAAGCTCGTCAAGACGAATAGCAAAGGCGAATTCACGCTCGATTCACTCCCACCCGCAAGCTACCAGATCCGCGCAATCATCTCTGATGACCAGGTTGCCATCGGCGAAGGTTCCGCACAAGTTTTGGCAGGCACCGAGAGCGACATTCAAACGCTCGAAAAGCCGACACTCGAAAACGAGCAACTAGACCAGTGGGCACACTCGCGCGTCATTCCGCTCGACTCCACCATTTCGGACTGGATGAAACCCATCGCGGATACCACAGTCGTCTTTGTACGATTGAGTTCCGCAAACTTCGACTTTAGCGAAGCGATGAAAAACGGGAACGACATCCGCATCACCGACCAAAGCAGCAACCGCCTTGCCTTCAAGAAGGCGTTCTGGAACGATTCCCTGCAGCAGGCGGAACTGCAAATCCGCATCAACGGTACATCGACCGTCGAAAGCATCGTTTTGTACTGGGGCAAAACCGCTGCCCTCGACGCGAGCAGTAACGCAAGCAGCGACAGCAACAGCGACATTTGGCAAGGCCTCCCCGATTCACTCGTAACCGCACTCCATTCCATCAAGCTCATCGACTTCGAAAGCCAAAAGCTAGAATCAGCATTCGACTACGCCGACGGCAAACGCGAATGGTACTTCGCCCCGCAAGATTCCAATGTCACGACAACGCCCACAAGCGAAAATGTCAGTGAAGCCTTCGAGCTGAGCGAAGAGCGCAACGGCTATGTATTCCATTGGAAAAGCACATCAAAAACATACGGCAAATGGTCGATGATCGGCACACGATTAAACCGCCTCCCGTCAAGCCTCGAAGGCATCGATTCCATCGCGTTCTACGCCAAAGGGTCCGGCGAACTCGGCTTTGCCATCGAAGTTCTCGACGAACCGACCGGCAAAACAAAGTACGTCGACTACCTGGAATCCGATTGGAAACGATTCTGCTTTAAGCCAAGCGACTTCACCCCCGGCGACGGCGAATTCGGAAATATGGGCTGGGACTTTGTAAAGCCCCGCGTCACGACCATCACCATCTGGATAGTAGACGAAAGCGAAATGTGGATTGATGACGTTATTTTATACGGAGTCAACCGCGATAATTTTAATTAAATGTCTTTCCCACTTTTAGCAAGGAACGCCAAAAGCACAAAGCAACCTGCAATGACACCAATCAGCGGAAGATCCGGCAACTGGTACAGCAACTTTTTCAAAAAGCGTACCATCTGCGAACTCGCAAACGCATAGCCCACGCTGCACAGCACCACGAACAGCACAAAGCGTCCCAAGAACGGGATGCTTTTTGTAATCCGTTTAAAGTAGTTGTTGATGCAGGCACCGTAGAGCATCAAGACAGTAGCGACGATCCCCACAGAAATCGAATTCATATGGGCTCTCAAAAAACTGGCAAACTGATGGATATAAGGCTGCATACTCTACATCATCCCCTTCAACAGATTCTCTATTTGCAATTCCAAGCGAGAACGGTCCGCATCATTCGTCAAAACGTGAATCCGTTTTCCAGGGAAAAGCTCCGGAGCGCAAGCGCCCTGCTGGTTCATAATTCGGCGAGTCGCATCCGTTTCGCTCAATCCGCGAGCCACCAAGCGACGCAAGCGCACCTCCTCGGGCGCCCCGACAATCCATATCTCATCCAGCATTTCGACAAGTTCCGGCGCCCTCGAAAAAAGAGCCGCCTCCACGAACTTGCACACTGCAGGTTCACCCTCGTCAAAAAACTTTCTAACAGCTTCCGTCAAGTACGGGTAGACAATATGTTCCAAAGTTTCGCGCGCCGACGCATCCACAAAAATGCGATCAGCAATAAGCGCACTGTTCACGCCCTTCGGCGTCAAGCAATCGGCGCCAAAGAAATCCGCCATGTCCTGACGAAGCGCCTGAGAATCACGGTAAAGTTCATGCACCTTGCGGTCCGCATCCAACACCTGAAAGTTCTTTTCACGGAGCAATTCGCCCAAAAACGACTTGCCCGCCCCAATCGAACCCGTGATTCCAATCTTTAGCATAGAACCTCTAAAATTAGCGGCCCAGCGAAATCAAGCACAAGCCAATGACCACGCCAAGCATTGCCACAAACTTCATCTTGCTCTTGCGTTCCTTGAACACGAGGATCCCGGCCAAGAAGCTGATGAACACGCTCGAGCGACGCAGAACCGTGATAATCGAAATCAACGCATTCGAATCGCTCACCGCCAAAAAATAGCAACGATCGGCAATAATCAAAAGTGCAGCCACCGCCAAAAACGACCAACGGAACTGAAATGGCGTCGTTTTCTTGCGAGTCGGGTACCAAGTGAACATCGTCGTCAAGAACTGCACCGCGCACATATAGATACTGAACCACACCTGTACCGTCATCGGCTCAAAATTCATCCTCTGCAAAATCAGCTTGTCGTAAATACCGCTGCAAGCCGCAAGGATCGTCCCGAGGACCATCGCCACCACCCAGCCGTTGCTAAAGAAATGTCCCATCTCCTTACGGCCAGCCAGGCTGAGCCCAATGTACGAACAAACGCACACCGCGATACCCGCCCACTGCATCACCTGCGGACGTTCACCCAGGAACCCCACGGCAATCATGATTGTAAACAAAGGTGCAAGCGCACGAATCGTCGTCGAAATGCTGAGCGGCATATGCGCAATCGCGCTATAAGTAAAAAGCCAGCTACCGCCGACAATAATCGACTTGCCTATCAAAAAGAAATGGTCGTGGAACGTGAGCGGCTCGCAATGCCCCGTCAAAAGCACCGGCAACATCAAGAGCGCGTAAAAGACACTGCAAAGCAAAAGTACCGGACGGACAGCGTTATCTTGAACCGATTTTTTCTTGGCTAAATCGTAAAAACCGAGAAATACAGCCGAGGCAAAAGCCAATAATAACCATGACATAGCGCGCCAAATTTAAAAATTGCATGCCAAACTTTAAAGGTTTTTCCTATTATTTAAGCATAAAACAATCCACAAGGAGAAATAAAAAATGAGCCTCAAAAAGAAAGCAGCTTCACTTATTGATGAATTCAAGGCATTCGCATTCAAAGGCAACATCGTCGACATGGCCATCGGTATCATCATCGGTGCCGCCTTCGGAAAAATCGTCAACTCGTTCGTGAACGACATCGTGATGCCGCTCGTCACCGCCATCATCACCAAGTGCGGTGGCCAGGACGCAGGCGAAGGCCTCAAGACTCTCGCCTACAAGACCGCAGAAGGCGTGACCATCCCGTACGGCAACTTCATTGGCGAAATCTTGAACTTCCTCATCGTCGCATTCGCCGTGTTCCTCATGATGAAAAAGTTCCTCGGATTCATGCAGAACATGCGCAAGAAGAAAGAAGCTGAAGCCGCAGCCGCTCCTGCAGCACCTCCGGCACCGAGCGCCGAAGAAAAGCTCCTCACCGAAATCCGCGACCTTTTGAAGAACAAGTAATATAAAGGGGGAAGCCTCCCCCTGATTTCAGTTTCGCCAAGCCAACGCATATAACAAGGTTGGTGAGCTTGTCGAACCATCCATCACCCCCTCTAGCGGGGGCACCCCGCAACGCCCTGTTGCAAAAACGCGCAAACCCTTGCGCGTTTTTTTGTACTGTCATCCCGCACTTGTTGCGGGATCACCTTTCCCCTTCCCAGCTGTCATCCCGGCCTTTTTGTCACCCCGGATTCATTCCGGGGTCACCTTACGCGATAAGCTAAAAGCCAATTTGAATTTTCACATCCGCTTTAAACGGCAAGTCTTCCGCCTGCGGCGTTGCAATCACCACCTGGCACTGCTTTTCGCGAATGAGCGACGCCACCGCATCACGGCGGTTCACATCCAGCTCCGCAAAAATATCGTCCAGCAGCAAAATCGGTTTCGTCAAATAGCGTGAAGCCACATCCACCGCAGCAAACCGCATCGCCACCGCCGCCGAACGGCACTGCCCCTGCGACCCGACAGAACGCATCTCGTAGCCCGAAACGCATAGCGACAAGTCATCACGATGCGGCCCCGCCATCGTCATGCCCTGCAAGCGTTCCACGAATTCCAGATCCGCAAGTTTCCGCGCAAACGCATTCCGGAGCATTTCCTCGCTCACTACATCATCGTCAGATTTTTCGGCACCGGCGCATTCCGCGCAATCAACAGCATCAGAACCCGGCGCATTTTCATCAGCGTTTTCACTAGCATCCGCCGGGATTTCATCCATCATCTCGTCCGACAGCGGGTCGGCAACATCGAGCGCATCCAGCGTCTTGAGAATCGAACTCTTGTACGCACAAGTGATTTCATCCACACCGCCCGAAAGCTTACGGTAATACCGCGTGATAATCTCGGAAACTTCCTTCGATAGCGAAAGCCTCGCCGCCCAAAGCTTTGCGCCAAGGTCAATCAGCTGCTGCGTCAAAACGCGGAACAAGTCCTCGCCACCGACCGCGGCTCCA
Source organism: Fibrobacter succinogenes (assembly GCA_902779055.1). Lineage (GTDB taxonomy): Bacteria > Fibrobacterota > Fibrobacteria > Fibrobacterales > Fibrobacteraceae > Fibrobacter > Fibrobacter succinogenes_K. The sequence goes on from CACZAD010000031.1 coordinate 18,139, forward strand.
TTCTGCTTGAATTCTTTGAGCCATTTATTGCGCTGCTGCAACACGCGCTTGTAACGGCGCAGCACCTGCGCATTCGACGCCGAACGGTAACAGAGAATTTCGTCGAGCCAATGCCTGCGCACCTCGGGCCCGCCACGCAAAAGTTCGATGTCCGAGGGCTGCATGATCACCGCCGGGCACGTCCCGAAAAAAGCGGTCGGGGACTTTAACGTTTCCCCGTTTTCACGGACTTCGCTCCCGCGAGAATACACGCGAAGCGCTCGCATCCGCGAACGCCCTTCGTCATTAAACTCACCACGCAATATCAGTTCGTTATTCTTCCACGCAATCAGTTCACGCAAATCGCGCGACCGAAACGAGAACCCCTGCGCAAGCAAATGAATGGACTCCAGAATGGTCGTCTTTCCGCAACCATTCGGGCCGCAAATCACGTTTATGCCCGCATCGAAGTCGCAGTCCATAGCATCCAGGCTGCGCACCTTCGAAATAAAGACCTTCGAAATCAAGGGATGTAGCCCCTCAAGCCAAGGCTAAACGGAGACCAGAGTCCCGCACGAGTTTCGTAAAGGAACGCATAGTTCACTTCAATCGGATACTTCTTGCGGCCAATGCGGATATCGAACTTGTAACCCGCACCAATCATCCAGTCCAAATCGTCCATACCCACGCGAACCGTCGCATTGGGGATCACTTCACATTCAAAGCCCACGCGTCCCGTCCAAACATGGAGCTGCGGGTCAAATGCAAGCAGCGTATCGGCCACCTGATAATCGAGCGCTTCGAGCCATGCACGGACCGGTTTACCCTTGATCGTCGAATGGTATCCAAGACCAATCTGCAACACCTTCGGGCGCACGCCTTCTGTAGATGCCAGAGAGTTATCGGAACTCGGATTCTTCGTCCACTTCGCAGACAAGTTTTTGCTAAAACTCAAGTTGCGGATGACAACAGCCGAAGTCCATTTAGAATTCCACTGGCGGTACCAGCCGAGGTTAATCGTCACCGGACTGCGGAACGATTCTTCGACACCACTGTAATATTCGGCAATGTCCAGATTGTCGTAGCTCATCGAAAGCGAAAGGCCAAACGCATCCTGTCGCGTGGCACGATAAGCAAAACCCAGGTACATCATCGTAAAGAACGGGGTTGCCGAACCAAGCGTTTCGTCATCCTCGTCAATCACCTTAAAGTCCAAGTCGCCACGGTAGAGCATCGCAAAGCCAACACCCATACGCTTGCCGACCTTTCCTTCGATACCAAAGGAACCGCCCATACGGTCCAGGTCACGCTTTTCGGCGTTGATCGTGATTCCAAGATTTTCACGGAAACCGAGCAAGGCCGGGTTCCAGTAAGCAGCCGGCATAGAAGCCGTATCCGCAGTACCCGTGTTACCACGGCCAAGTTCACGGACACCAGCGCCCATACGTTCCACAAAGCCGTCAAAACCACCAAGCTCAGACTTTTTGGTAAAGCCAATAGCCATCGCCGAAGATGCAAACGCACCAACCGCCAAGGCGGCAACAACAAGATTCTTCAACTTGATCATCTGAAGTTACCTCCAAGCGTCATCGCCTTGCCCCAACCAATATGACCGTGGTTGTCCTTCACCCTGATATAATAAACGCCCATCGTGCAATCCTTGCCATGGTCATCGCGGCCATCCCAGAAATCTTCCTTCGGATTGGTGCTTCGCGACGCATCGGCATTACGCACAGCATCTTTCACGATGGTACGCACCTTGCGCATATCATAACTGAACACTTCGATCGTCACCTTGGACTCCTTGCCCACCTTGTACGAGACAAGGGATTCGTCGCCCGGAGTAATCACGGACGGCACCATGCGGACACTGCCCAGATTGTTGTTCAGCTTGGCGCGATTCAACACGACCGTCCAGGTTGCCCCCGAGTCCGCCGAAACAGAAATTCCGTTTCCGAACGTACCGATCGCAAGGCCCATCCGCTTATCCGAAAGCGGGAACGACGTGAGCGACGTGATTCTCATCTTGCGATCCGTGGCACCGGTTTCATAGCCATACAGCCACTGGTTCTTTCCGTCATCGTCCTGTTCCCAAGCCTTGACACCAAGAGAATCCATCTTAAAGAATCCGCTAATCGAGCCACCCACGACACTCACCAACACATAGGCGGTCTTTCCGATAAAGGCGACATCGCCCACCGTGTAGTCGGCATCGTCATAGATATCCTTTTTCTGGACCTTGCCTGCGGTATCCAAGAAATTCACCTTGACAAAATCCTTGGCCTTTTCGCCATAGAGTCGCCAAAGTCCGCCCACGACCGACTGATCCTTTTTGTCGCTCGTTTCAGCAATAACCTGGAGCGGAGAGCCGCCCATCCAGAGGCCCGTCACACGAGAACTTTTCAAAGTTTCCGAAACATTCGTAAGCCCACTAGAAGACTTGACCCAGATGCCCTTTGCAGTCGCAAGCCAAAGGTCGCCAGTCTTGGGATGCACACGCACATCGAAGATTTCCGGGTTCTTCTTCAAGTCGATCGAAGAACTTTCCTTGAACACTTCCAGCTTTTTCGTTTCCGGATTCAGGACAAACGTCGTATCCTTGCTTTTGCTTCCGGACATATCGTGAACCATAACGCCCAGGGCTCCACGAGCCACCCACAGGCGCTTAGCCGATTCATCGTAAGCAAAGCCCGTCATCGCATACTGCATCGGCTTTTCCAGATCTTCGGCAGCAGAAGGGACATCTATAGGATACTCGTTGAGATTGTCCAAGCTGCGGAATCCAAAGAATCCCGCCGGTTGCAAGTAGCGGTCATCCTTATCCATCGCAAACATCGGAAGCACAAGCCCAAGTTTCGATTCCGTATAAACAGCAGGGAGGCGTCTCAGTTCGGCAAGTTCATCCTGGATAATCACGTACTGCATTCCGTCATGGACCGCAGTCAACGTATCCGAGACCTGTTCCTTCTTAGTCGATTCCGTCACAATGGAACCGTTTTCGGCAACCCTGAAGCTCAAATACGTCACGCCGCTGTAAACATTGTCTTGAGAAAACGCCCACAGCTTTCCGTTTTCGCCCGTCGGCGCAACGGCAAACACATAGTTGCCAAACAGAGTTTCACCCGCAAAGGCGCTACCGCACAAGGCGCATCCCCCCACAAAGAGGCTAGCGGCAAGTGCGAACGATTTTTTCGTCATGCCCATTTTCACAAGCTACCTCATATCGATTTCGTCGACGCCTGCGACAGGCTTGTACTTGAAATCATCGTTAGAAACATTCTTGACCACTTTCAGATTGACAATGCTATACCAGGTGCTGTTTCCTGACGGGTCTTCTGTATAGAGGCGCACCGGAGAAAAATCCTTTTGCGAGAGCCAGACTTCCATCTTGGTAAACTGTCCTGCATACTTCGCAGGGTCAAGCTTTAACGCCCAGAGCTTCTGCTTGGAATATTCGGCCTCGCTCATTTCGAGCGCCTTGCAGTTCAAATACTTGAACAGGAGTTCGGAAGGGTGCAGAGAACTCGACAAGTCCTCCACCGCCTTGATGAGAACCTGCTTCTGTTCCACATTCCACTGCCAAAGGCTTTCGCCATCGCTATAGAACTTGATCCCCGAAAGATCCAGCTTGAACTTGTCCCCTTCGGTCACCACGAGGCTGCCCGACTGGGTCTGCATTTCGGGAGAATCCGTCTGGAAAATCTGCGCCCTGAAATTGAGGCTCCAGGCCTTACCCGACTTGAACCACGCCTTGGACTTGTCCAGAACCTGGTCAGCCGTCAACGCAAAAACACCTTGCGCAAGCGCAAGAGACAAAAAAAGAATAGCACGGGAGGAAAATTTCATATCCACCTTTATTAAAGACACCATTAAATTTACAAAACTGCAACCATCAAGATATTGCATATTCCTATTTTATGTCTAATAGAAACAAAACATTGGTCTTGCGACAAAGATATTTCTATCTTTTGCACGTAAAAATCAAGTAAACCTTTTTTAGAAGGATTATATGCGTAAACTCATTTTGCCGATTGCCCTTGCCGCTACCGGTTTTGCAACCGCCGCCGACATCGAAATCAACGGAAACGTCGATTTTGACTACGCCAGCTATTTCGACAAGGATTTTGACCCGACCAACGCCGCCAACCAGGACATCGACCTTTCTGTGACGGCCCACCTCGACGAAAAGGTCTCCGTCACGGTCTACACGAACACGAAAAGCAACATCTCGAACGGCGATGGCACCGCCGAAATCCGCCACGGCATGGCCCGTTCGACCGCCATCAACGACAACGACAACCGCTACACGGCATTCAACTTCGACGGCGTGGAACTCCGCTGGAATCCGTTCCAGGACGTAAGCTTCGTATTCGGTGACCTCGCCTACAATGCAGGCGCATTCAATTACTACTTCTGGCGCGATACCGACCGCTACGCAGTGATCTCCAAGACCGAAAGCGTCCGCGGTTTCGGTGTGGAACTCGGCAATAGCAAGTTTGGCGAAGGCAAGGCCTACATCGGCGCCACCGACGACAGCAAGAGCTCCATCGCAGTATTCGCCTCCTATGCGTTCAAGCTGCTGAACGCCCCGGACGAACACCTGACCATCACCCCTAGCGTGGACTGGGCATTCGGTTCTGAACTTGGCCGTGGCTATGGCTACACCTTCGGTACGGAACTCGACTATTCCAAGAGCTACGAAGTTCTCAATTACAGCATCTACGCCGTTTACGGCATGCACCCGTACAAGGGCCACAACGTCTACTCCTTCCTCGTGGAACCGAGCTTGAACTACGGCATCTTCAACTTGGGCTTCGACTACTTCTACACGATCGTCGACAAGAACTATGAAGCCGCCCCGCAGCTCTTCACGGATGACCAGATGCTCTTCTCCGTCGAACCGAGCTTCAACATTTCCAAGAAGTTCACCATGGGCGTAAGCTTTGAATACCACGATCCGGATTCCGAAATCAAGGATGACGAATTCGAATTCCTCGGTATGAACTTCTACGTCTACCCGACGCTCAATACGAATCTCGTGTTCTGGTTCGGCTACAACTTTAGCGAAGACAAGAACCCGGTGGTCGGCAAGACGAAGTTCGCTCTCGGTATGAGCGCCCACGCCGACTTCTAATCGACGAAAACACAAGCGTTTAAAAGTCCCCGACACCGTCGAGGACTTTTTTATTGTTATGCCGACCCCTTGTCATTCCGGCCGGAGCCTGCCCCGGACTTGTTCCGGGGTTCCGGCATCACCTTACGCAGAACCCAAAGGCGCCCCCGGCACTACGGCCGGGGTGACAAGAAGAACCCGACATCTCTTGTTGCTGTTAAGCCTGCCTCACTGTCATTCCGACCGGAGCCTGCCCCGGACTTGTTCCGGGGTTCCGGCATCACCTTACGCAGTCCCAAAGGCGACCCCGGCACTACGGCCGGGGTGACAAGAAGAACCCGACATCTCTTGTTGCTGTTATGCCTGCCTCACTGTCATTCCGGCCGAAGCCTGCCCCGGACTTGTTCCGGGGTTCCGGCATCACCTTACGCAGAACCCAAAGGCGACCCCGGCACTACGGCCGGGGTGACAAGAAGGACACAAACATCTCTTGTTGCTGTTATGCCGGGGTGACAAGCCCACGTGACAAGAAGCGCATCCAAACTTCCTACTGCCTACAAAAAAAAGACCCGCCGCGCATTGCGGCGAGCCCTAAACGTTCTTTAATTCCGTTATGAATTAGTGACCGAGGTACTTGCGGCCTTCACCAAACTTATCCTTGTATTCGATGTAGTCCGGAACAAAGCCGTTCGGGAAAGAGAAGCTGATGTTCACAGAGCACTGGAATTCGTTCATCAACTTGCCCTTGCCCTTGAACTTCTTCTGCTTCTTTTCAATCTTTTCGTCACCCTTCTTGCCAACGAGGACTTCGGCTTCGCACCAGCCAGTGTTGCCCTTGGCAAAGACTTCCTTGCCTTCCGTGGACACGAGCTTGATCAAAGACGGATCGAGTTCGGTGTTGTTACCCGTAGAAGCCCAGAACTGGAGTTCGCCAGAGAGGGAATTCTTGGTCATCTTGAGGGTCGGCATAGCCATCACGTAACCCCACTTGTCCACCTTGTGCTTGCCGCTCAAGTCCGGAATGTTTTCACCGAAGATGAGGAAGTAACCACGGGTGACCTTACGGCTCTTGTTCAAGGCGGCCTGGACTTCAGCATTGGTCGGAGCCATGGCAGCCATGCGGAGGAGCAAGTATTCCTTCACGACCGGATCGTCTTCACCGGTAGCTTCACCCAGGTTGCGGGCCACATAGAGCTTTTCAGTTTCTTCGCGGATGCTCTTGATGGCAGATTCGCCGACATGACGGGTCTTTGCAACCTTTTCTGCAGAGTCGATCTTTGCAAAAGCGTTGATGATCGTAGCGTAGTCCACACCTTCCTGTGCGGCCTGGCGCTTACCGATTTCGCCGAGCGTCTTCACATATTCTTCAATGGTGGCATCTTCCTTGACATTCGGAATATTGATAGTAGCCTTGTCAAAGTAGTTGTTGATGAGGTCGCTGCTCAAGTCCTTCTTGGATTCCATATCGCCTGCACGCACGAGAGCGAGGGTGAAATTATCGAAGAATTCGTCGGACATTTTGCCTTTCTTCTTAGCTTCGAGATAAGAATTGATGGCATTGCGGAAACGGCCTTCCTTAAGGTGTTCGTCACCGCGCTTTTCGTTCGTACCCTTACAGCCAGCCAGCGTGAAAGCGACGGCGGCAGCCATAGCAGCAATGAAAATTTTCTTCATTTTGTATCCTTCAGATGAAGTTATATTAGAAAACGATGAAAAGGACTCTTTATCACGTTAAAAAATAAAATACACCCTTTCGGTTGAAATTTAAATAAATAAATTTATACATACTTACTTTTGTAGGTAAATTTTTATTTGGAGTGCATAAAATCAATGAATATACTCGTCGTAACTCCAGAAGCGGGGAACTGGAAGGTACCTAGTCCGCTCGCGACCGCAGTGAACTGCATGACAACGGCATTCGCCGATGCCGGTTCCAAAGTCGTTACCTGTTCGCCATTCTATAAAGACCATATCATTGATTCCGACAAGTATCACTGCGTCTACCAAGGGGTTGAAGCCCTGCAAAATAAGCCTTTCGAGGTCTGGCGCTCTGATGACGATCCATTCCACACCTATATCTATAACGAAGAGTATTTCGGACGCCCCTACGTTTACGGACCTCCGCACGCCCTCCCCTACAGCGACAACCACCTGAGGTTCGCCCTGCTTGCGTCGGCGGCACTTTCTTACAGCGCCCAGTGCGGCATCGATTTCCAGGCGATTCTCGGGCATGAATGGGGTGGCGCCCTCGTCGGAGCCCTCTGCCATACCGTATACCAGGAAAAGTTCCACAACGTCCCGTTCTTCTTCAACGTCCACAACATCACCTACGACTTCCACGTCCAGCCGAGCGAAATCGAAAAAATCGGTCTCCCCCGCAAGGACTTCAACATGGACGGCTACGAGTTCTGGGGCAAGGTCAGCCTCCTCAAGGCCGGCATCCTGTACGCCAACAAGGTGATGTTCCCGTCCACGGGCTACCGTGACGCCATGCTCAGTTCGAACCTCCCCGGCGGCCTCAGCGGATTTTTGAACCGTAACAGCGAAAAGCTCATCGGCATCCAGTTCGGTGTGAACTACAGGTTCTGGGACTTCAACGACCAGGCAAAACGCCCCATCAAGGAAGCCAAGCGCGGCGCCAAAGCGAGCCTCGGGCGCCAGTTCGACATGGACCTTTCGCACACGCTGATCATCTACAGCCACATGGACATGGAATCGGGCAACGCATCAGAAACGCTCGCCACGATTCTCTCGGACATCGCCAAGCAGAACGTTCTCATCATCGTAGGCATTTCCCCGGAACATCCGGAATGGAACTACTACCAGGACGTCGCCAGCCAGTACGGCAACTTCGTCCGCATCCTCCAGTTCGATTCCGAAGAAGCGAACAACAGAGAAAAGCTCCGCGACACACTCGCTGCAGCAGACCTTCTCTTCGCCGCCAACCTGCAGGAGCCGTCCGCCTCGATCATTCTCAAGTCCATGGCAGCAGGAACGCTCCCGCTCACCGGACGCAACGTGGGCATCGCCAGCATGCTCACCGACTACACGCTCGAGACCGCGGGCGAAGCAAACGCATTCCTCGTCGACGATGCAAATGCACCGCACCAGATGCTGCGCCGCATCAAGGACGCCATCAATGTGTACAACACGGAAGTTGCCGATTGGGACAAATGCGTGGTCAATGCCTACAGCGGATTCCACTACGAATGGGCTAAGACAATCTCGAAATATTTACTAATTTTGGGAGAGCTGGGGCTTTAGCTCAATCGGTTAGAGCAGCGGACTATCAACCCAGCCCCGAAAAATTTTCAGAAAGTACTCCATTGGAAGCCCGAAGGCAAAAGCCTCCGGGCCTTTTTCATCAGTA
>CACZAD010000032.1:0-957 GCA_902779055.1 Fibrobacter succinogenes
CTTCCTGCAGAGTCGAAGAAAACAAGGATATCGACGGTTTCGACGTCTACTGCGGTGACAAGAAGGTTGGCCAACTCCTTAACGGAAAGGATGGAGAAACGGGTGCTGACGGAACCAATGGCACCGACGGTAAGGATGGAACTTCTTGCAGAGTCGAAGAAAACAAGGATATCGACGGTTTCGACGTCTACTGCGGTGACAAGAAGGTTGGCGAACTTCATAACGGAAAGGACGGAGAAAAGGGTGCTGACGGAACGAACGGCACCGATGGTAAGGACGGCAAGGATGGAACGTCCTGCACTGTCGTAAAGAACGAAAAGGTCAATGGATACGAAGTCTACTGCGGTAACGAATTCATCGGATTCCTCACTAACGGAAAGGATGGCGCTGATGGCAAGAACGGTATCGACGGTAAGGACGGCAAGGATGGAACTTCTTGCAGAGTCGAAGAGAACAAGGATATCGACGGTTTCGACGTCTTCTGTGGAGACAAGAAGGTTGGCCAACTCCTTAACGGAAAGGACGGAGAAAAGGGTGCTGACGGAACGAACGGCACCGATGGTAAGGACGGCAAGGATGGAACTTCTTGCAGAGTCGAAGAAAACAAGGATATCGACGGTTTCGACGTCTACTGTGGCGACAAGAAGGTTGGCCAACTCCTTAACGGAAAGGACGGAGAAAAGGGCGCTGACGGAACGAACGGCACCGATGGCAAGGATGGTAAGGATGGAACGTCCTGCTCTGTTGTAAAGAACGAAAAGGTCAACGGATACGAAGTCTATTGCGGTAACGAATTCATCGGATACCTCACCAACGGTAAAGACGGCGAAAAGGGTGCTGACGGAACCAATGGCACCGATGGTAAGGACGGCAAGGATGGAACTTCTTGCAGAGTCGAAGAGAACAAGGATATCGACGGTTTCGACGTCTACTGCGGTGACAAGAAGGTTGGCGAAC
>CACZAD010000032.1:973-68700 GCA_902779055.1 Fibrobacter succinogenes
AGAGAACAAGGATATCGACGGTTTCGACGTCTACTGCGGTGACAAGAAGGTTGGCGAACTTCATAACGGAAAGGACGGCGAAAAGGGCGCTGACGGAACTAATGGCACCGATGGCAAGGACGGCAAGGATGGAACTTCTTGCAGAGTCGAAGAGAACAAGGATATCGACGGTTTCGACGTCTACTGTGGTGACAAGAAAGTCGGCGAACTGCATAACGGCAAGGACGCAGTCCTTCCTTCTTCCAGCAGCATCGCTTCCTCAAGCAGTGCAACACCTTCTAGCAGTAGCGTAGCATCCTCCAGCAGTGCAACGCCATCTAGCAGCAGCGTCGCTTCCTCTAGCAGCGAGACCTCATCTAGCAGCGTAGCTTCTTCTAGCAGCGAAACTCCGTCCAGCTCCAGCGTCGAGCAGCTCAGCGAAAAGTGCAAAACGCTCCGCGCCACAACAAACGTATTCAATTCCCTCTATGACGTTCTCGGCTGCACCCGCTCCGACGAAAAAGTCGCCATCATCCTGCGCCACGCCCAACGCGACATCAACAAATACGGTGAAAACGACGGCCTCATCGATGTCGGCAGAGCACAGGCAAAACAAGTCGGCGAAAAACTGAAAAAACTCAACCTCGACGACTTCCATTATATGTACACAAGTGTCAAGCGCACTGCAGAAACAGCCCAAATCATCGCCATCAACAAAGGTCAAGATGTTCCAACAAACCTCAATGATTGGCACCAAAAAAGCATCAAAAACCTTACCGACACCACCTCGGACCTGAAGGAAGCCTGGTATGTCAAGCCCTATCAAAACGCAAACAACTGCAAGGGCAGCGCCAGCTGGGGCTGGAGCTCTTATTCCAAAATAGCCTATGAGGAATTCGATGACGATAACAACCGTCAAAACTGCAAAAACACATTCTACCCCATCGATTCAATGATCGATGTTTTTACCGGCAAGTACTTCACATACGAAAAAATGCATAAGTACACCTTGGCCATTTCGCACGACCAGTACCTTGTGCCGTTCGTCATTACAATCAGCAACAAACAAATCCACGACGACGTTAAAAATTCCAAATACGACCTTCGCTTCCACAAGCATGATCGCGACATTAACTGGCAACCAGATTTCAACTACTGGATCAACTACCTCGCCGGTGTTGTGCTCATCGTCGATGCAGACAACAACGTTATAAAACTCCCCGTCAAGGCACTAGACGACGGATTCCTGCGCGAATACAAAAATCCATAACACACAAGCTTCAAAGCCCCCGCCCGGGGGCTTTTTTCGTATATTAGACACTATGCCAAACGAGAACATTGCAGACCTTAGATCAGCCGTTTGCATAGCAATCATTTTCCTATTGGGTATTGTCCTCCTAGGCGTTTGGGGATATATGTACGACAAAGTAGACGCCTCAAAACTCAAGAACATTCCTAGAATTGACATTCTCTATATTCTCTACATCGCTATTAAGTACCTACAACAACACTGGAAATCAGAGAAACGCAAAACAATTATCCTCTTTCTGTCCTTCTTGATAATATTCGTCGGCACAATCATTATTGCATTTCACGCTCACTAAAAAACGCCCCCACCGGGGGCGCATTTTAACAGGATCCGCGACTCTCGCGACATCTCGTTCGCGAGCACCAAAAATTACGGCACCTCAACGCTGTCCAAAATCTTCTGCACGACGGTTTCGGCAGTGACTTCTTCCGCTTCAGCTTCGTAGCTCAAAATCACGCGGTGGCGGAGCACTTCCATAGCGACAGCCTTCACGTCTTCCGGCGTCACGTAAGCGCGGCCCTGGATAAACGCATGAGCCTTCGATGCCTGGGCCAAGCCAATAGAAGCACGCGGCGAAGCGCCCACTTCCACAAAGCCCACCAAGTCGCTACGTTTGATGCTACCCGGATCACGCGTTGCCAAGACCAAGTTCACGATATATTCGCGCACGCGTTCGTCCACATAAACCTGCTTCACGAGCTCGCGAGCCTTCAAGATATCTTCCTTCGTCGCAACAGCCTTCGGCTGGCGGAGTCCTGCACCCGAGACAGCATCGAGAATCTTCATTTCGTCCGCCTTGTTCGGGTAGCTCACCTTCACCTTCAACAGGAAACGGTCCACCTGAGCTTCCGGCAGCGGATACGTGCCTTCCTGTTCAATCGGGTTCTGCGTGGCAAGCACCAAGAACGGTTCGTCAAGCTTGAATGTTTCGTCACCAATCGTGATGTGGCGTTCCTGCATAGCTTCGAGCAAAGCACTCTGCACCTTCGACGGAGCACGGTTAATTTCATCGGCAAGCACAAGGTTCGTAAAGAGCGGACCCTTGCGCGTTTCAAACTTTGCTTCACGGGCGTTATAAATCGTCGTACCGAGCAAGTCTGCCGGCAGCAAATCAGGAGTAAACTGGATGCGCTTGAAGTCGAGCGAAACAGCATCGGCAAAAGCCTTCACCGCAGTCGTCTTGGCCAAGCCCGGAAGGCCTTCCAAAAGCACGTGGCCATCTGCCAAAATACCCGTCAGAATGCTTTCGACCATAGCCTTCTGACCAATCACCGTATCTTCAACTTCACGCAGCAAGTTCATGCAAAAAGAACTCTGCTGCTTCACCTTTTCCGAAAGTTCCTGAATATCCATTTATTTTACCTCTAAGATTTTTACGCCCATTAAAATACAAATTTCGTTCCGAAAAAAGCAAAACCAACCTTTTGTATATTACATTTATTGCGAAATATGGCATCATTTACCGAAAAAGAACTGCGAATTTACGAGGCAGAAATCCGCAAAAAGCCCCTCCCCATGCTTTACGATGAACTGCAAAGCGTCATCAACGATCCGACTCCAGAACGCAAGAACATCGTCAAAACTCGCATCGCCACCCTCGAAGACCGAGAAAGACGCATTAATGCCGCCAAAGAAAAAGAGCGTAAAAAAGCGCAAGAGACAACAAGACAAAAAATTCTCAATCAAAAACAGTCCACCCCCGACAAAAGCGGTTTAATCGAGTTCCTTGTCGCTATTGGCGTTATGTTCCTATTGCTAATGCTGGGCAACGGTCCTCGCCACCACGGGCTACTTTTTTCGAAGGAGTTTTATGAAACATTTGACTTAGTCCGCTTTTTAAGCCTTCTCAAATTCGTCCCCGCCTGCGGAATCTTCTTTTGGTATTTCTCCGAAAAATGCAACAACAAAGGCGACTATTCAAAAGATTACCAAATTCCGAGTTATTGGCTTTACCACTTTAAGCTGGCCCTGAGCATCGCAACATTCTTCTTCGTTTTTTCCTTAGAAATACTTTTCAGCGGCGATTACAGAGGCCTGTTCTACTCCATCGCCGGTCTCCCCGCATACATCATCGGCACAAGCTACTTCATTTCATCTACTTTGTACATCATCAATGTATTTTATCCAATCATCAAAAAATTCCGCCCCAATTACGGAATAACATTGCTCGCTTTCGCAGCCGCCCTCGAGCAAATCATCAGCAAGGCTTTCGGATAAAAATCATTTTCCCAACGCCGGGAAAATGATATTACTTTTTCTTTTTCACAGCGGGCAGTTCCGGGAGTATGGCGTCGAGCAAACGAGCGAGCAAGCCGTTATCCGCAATTTGTTCTGCGGTGACGCGCAACATCGGCTTTGCGCCATCGTAGGGCAACTGCAATTTTGCATCCGAGAGCATCGCTTTCGCAGCAGCCACAGGCTTCACGAGCAAACGGTCATCATAAATCCCGCCGAAGATTTTTCCATCAGCATAAAGGATATACTCGCCCATCATCTTGCGGGTGGTCACGCGCAGTTCACCCTTGAACTGCGCCAAGACGTAATCACGAAACTTTTCAGAACTCGGCATTTTTATTCTTCACCAAATTAACGATGCAATTCCCAAATTCACCAGCATTACCAATATGGTAGCTATCCGCACCATAATACAAAAGCGAGTCCTTGCTATTATAGGTTGAACTAAGATCCATCAAGTTAGCGTTTTCAGCCTTGCAAATTTCCGGTGTCATTTTGGAATCGGACACATAATCCAAAATACAAACTCCATTGCCAGATTTCAAAGTTGCACCGACTTCTACATAACTACCACCATTATACTGCAAACGCTTCGCCTTGGTAAACTCGACCTCAAAATTCTGCCCACTGATCACAAATGAAATATGCGTTTTATCTCTATTGTTAATAACAACATTCTTTTTTTGCGCATATACATCAAAGCCTTCATTTTTCCAGAATGCAGTCCATGGGGAAACTCCATATCCCGACACAACGGCACCTTCATTTGTATAAATAATTAAATCAAAGATTTTTTCCATAAAAGACGCATTTCCTTTCAAATCGATCACAGACGCAAAAAGAGTATCCTGCGTAAAATCAAAGTATGTGATTGTATTTTTTAGCCAGCCGTTCAGTTCGCTTGCATCACGGCAATCAAGAGAATTACTTTCTTGAACATACTTACAGTTTATCATTTTCCACTTATTCTTAATCTGTCCATTTTTACCACCAACAAATATTTGACCATACGTTCTAACATCTTCATCGCTATAAAAAATAACAAGCGTATCGCCTCTGAAATCATACACCCTATCAATATGTTGTGTATCCACCATCGTCACGAATTCGTATTTGTCATCATCAACTTTGCAAACATCATAACTGTGTACTTCATAAGTCGAAAACTTCCGATTCGCCTCATCCAAAACCAACGGGTACTTGATCCCCACAAAATTTTCCCTTGAATTATCGGACACCGGGTTAGACTCGCCACCTTCGCTACAGGCAAGCATCAAAGAACAGCAAAGCAGACTACCAAGATTCAGTAATTTCATAGGATCTCCTTCCAAATCGTTTATTACAAATAATACAAATTTCGGGACAACACCCTCCGGTAAGCCGCGCTTTACAGTTTCTTTTTCAGCGCTTGAGTACAAGGTTTTTCGACAAGCTCGTGCAACGCAATGGCGATGACAGCGCACAGCACAATCGACACCGCAATTTGCAGCACATTATTCTGGATCCCGCACAACGGGAAAAGCCAATTTTCAATTTCAGTATTGAATGTCTGCGCCAGGAAAAACGCATAGCTTGCCGCACTCGCATACCGCAGCACAGCCGATTTCTGCAACCGCGGAGATTTGAGCCCCGCCAGCGTCAACGCCATACAGCCAAACAGCGGAACCGCGATCCAATCGTAAAGCATATAGTTCCCGACAAAGATGTTCAGCTTTACCGCCACAGAAACGCCCACAACCAAAAGGATTGCTTCAATGATAAATGATTTCCAGGACGTAATCCACTTCGCATTCACAGGGAGCGACGCCAGAACTACACCGATGAAAAATTCAAGTCCGCGGAAAAACGGATTGGAATAGATCGAGTCCGTCGAGAATGTATGCACAACAAGCGGCGACCAGAACAAGATCAGGGTACTCACGCCAAGAGCGACAAGCTTTGCCCGGGTCCCCCATTGCTTTACGACTTCTTGCATCAACGGGAAAAACAAATACGCAAGCAGCAGGCAAGAAATGAACCACGTTCCGCCATTATGGCTCACCGGGAACAGCGTCGAAAACACGGTCTGCAAGCCAAGCAGTTCAATCGGCAAAAGCACCAGATTCTGGAACTGACTTTCGGAGCCCAGGCTAAGAACATACACCACCGAAACCAGGTAATACAGCGGCAAAATTCCAATGGCTCGCTTCAGATAAAAATTCCTAAGCGCATCCATCTTAAAAAGTTCACGTTCCTGATAAGTGCGGAACAAAACGAAACCGGAAAGCATAAAGAATCCGGTCATGAAAATCGCACCCATCGAGACGAAACCCGTCAGCGGTCCAAAGCTGCAATCATGATGAATGTGGCAATGGAACAGCAGCACCATCAAGGCCGCCACCACCCGGAACAAGTCGAGCCCCACCATCCGTCGTGAAATCTTCTTTTCGTCAATAACCATATATCAAAGGTACATTTATTTTCAATAAAGAAGATGCCCGCACAAGGCGGGCATGACAACTTCACAAGTCCCATTCGACTTCGAGGCATCCAGTATGAAGTCCCCTTCCTACTGTCTACCGTCTACTTACTACTAATCGTCTTCTTCCACGCCCATAAGCGTCATAGCAAGTTTCCAGGTTTCCTTGTTCTCAAAACCGTCGCGCTTGCCACCGCCGTAGCGGGCGTGGGCAAACTCTTCGAGCAATGGTTTCCAGCCCTCAAGCTTGCCATCGGCCACGAGTGCATCCAAAGAATCCGACCCAAACAGGTGCAACGCATATTCCTTGCAAATGCTTTCAAGTTCCAGGAGCCATTCACGACTGTCTGCCACCATCACGCGTTGCTTCAGCACCACCATCTTTTCGCGCAGCGCATTCTCGAACGCATTCTTCGCGGCAGCCTTCGTACGTTCCCTGGAACGCTTGCGCATACGCCACAAAGCGGCAAACAGCACGCAAACGCCCACGGCACCGCCAGCAATAAATGGGAGCGGGTTAAACGGTGCATCGACTCGTATAGGCACGCTATCGCTACGCAAATCGAGCGACTGCCCCATCGGCGTCGGGATTTCAAAACGCATCGCCGGAATGTTCAAGTTGCCCGTATCCTGCATAACGAGCTTGTAGTTGAACGTGATCTGCGCCAGTTCCTTGCCGTCCTTGACCGTACGGCTCGATTCCTGCGAAACACCCAACTGCAAAATACCCTTTGCATTCGCCGAACTTGTCGGCACTACCAAAATGGCACTGCCCTGGACGCTCCACGAAACCGTCACCGGGAAGTCGATCGTATCGCCCACGGTCGCCGTAAGCGGCGTACCGCCAGCACTATTGGCGTTTCCCGCCGTAATCGAAATGCCAAGCTGTTCAGCGGTCGGGAGTGCAGGCATACCCGCATCATTTTCCACATCGCCACCATCAACAGAACCCGCTGCACCGTCCACATTCAAACTGTCCGGTTCAACAGCAAGAACATTCGTCGAATCGTTTGTCGTTACAGCAAGTAAAGAGTCCACATTTTTTTCTTGATTCTCGGCCTTCGCTTTTTTTGCCTTGACAGGCTTTACGGCCTTAGTATTTGCGTTCTTTTTCATATTGAAGAATATACAAATTCCACCTAAAAAAAAGTCAACCCCGCAACAACGTGCGGGGCGACAGATAAAGAACAATTTAAGTTCGTCTAGACTAGATTCCGGCCGGACGAACGAACAAGCCGTTCAGCAAGGCGGAGTACATCGTGATCAAGATGTCAGAGAAGTAGCTGTTGCCGCCATTCGTGAGCGTCTTGGTGTTCAAGCCCTGCGTGCAAGCATTAAGCCAAGTTGCGTTTCCGGCGATACCCGTTGCGCACCAAGCACCGTACCACTGGCCCGAAACAACAGTGTTTCTAGTGTAGTCAGCACCCACGGACAAATTCCAGGAGTAGTTGACGGACAAAGCCATATCGTTCGGGTTGTTGTTAGACTTGCCTGCGATAAAGGTGTTCAAGGTATTCAAGATCGATGCTGCGCGGGCATCCTGGTACCAGTAGTAATCCCATGCGATTCTCCACGGAATACGCACAGATTCCTTATTGAAGGTCCAGTAAGTATCCTTTGCAGAACCGTTGTTCGGATCGACGGCATTACCCGCAGTGTTGCTCCAGTCCGGGAAGACGCCCGTACCCATCGACTGCACAAGCTGCATATAGGTATACATGGCATCAAGCACGCCCTTCCAGTTGTGGTTCGGGTCTACCATTGCAAAGAGTCGGAGAGCCACCGGAGAGAAGTAGCTCAAGTTGTAAACCGGATCGCTGCCCTTCCAGGCATCCTGGTCACCCGAGTAGATGAGCATGTTCGTCGGATTCACTTCCAGTTCCCAAATGGCGTTGATGAACGTGAGAGCGTCCTGCAAGTATGCTGCATTCTGGGTCTTGTAGTACATGACGATCAAGGACGTTGCAATGTCCAAGTCGGCATCCGTAGCGCTGGAATTGTCGCCCATTTCCCAGTGGAACGACTTGGTAATCCACGGCATAAGCTTCACATTGTGATAAGCCCTGTAAGCGCGGGAGTAGTTCCACAAGCGGTTATAAGTATCAAGGTCGTTATTGAAGGCGGCAAGGAGCATACCGTAGCCAATGCCTTCGGACACGGTGCAACCACGGAACTTCATCGCCTGGACCGTAGCATCATTCACCGTGCAGAGAGACTTGTAATAGCCCGTCTGAATGGCCCAGACCACACGACCTGCCGGCTGGTAACCCGCAGAGAAAACAACGCCAAAATCACCCGCAATAGACGGGTAGGTCACCATTTCTGTTTCTTCGGTCACAAAATGGTAGGACTGCCAGCTCATATAGTGGTTGACTGCATAAGCCGTATTTGCTGTAGAGGCCAATTGAGCGTATGCCGAAGGAGTTGCAGAGCTAGCCGGAACCGGAGCTGCAGAAGAACTGACCGGAGCAGGAGTAGAGGAGCTTACCGGCACGATCACAGAAGAAGAACTGACCGGTCCCGGAACAACAGCGGAGCTGCCCGGTACAATTGCCGAACTAGACAGGATTACGGGAGAGCTTACCGGAGTCTGAGCTTCCGGAGAACTCGGATTATCGTCGCCGCAGGCGCCTAAATAAAAAGCAGATCCCACCAAAATAGGCAACAGGATTTTTTTGGAAATCATAAAAGCCTCTCTAAAAAGGGAACCCCTAGACGGGGATTGGTAAATGCCAAACTAATATATATAAATATAGCTATTAAGGAATCTTTGAAAGCAAAAATCAAGTTTACCTGTGAGTACAAACACAGACGGATTCCACACAAGAAAAGGGCCGCTTGCGCGACCCTTCCCAAACGCCGTTTAGAATCCGAAATTACTTCAACACGATCTTGTTGGAGAAGTTGACGGACTTGCCGGAAACGCGGACCATGTAGACACCTGCGTCGAGAGAAGCGAGGTTCATGGCAGTGGAAGCGTCACCCTTGGCTACAACCTGGCCATGGAGGTTGAAGACTTCAGCAGTAGCGTCAGACTTGACACCAGTGAAGCCGAGAGTACGACCAGAGAGGACGGCCTTCACAGAGGAAGCGCCGCGAACAGACTTGATGCTATGCGGATCCGGAGTGCCGCAATCGGCCGGGCAGGTGCCATCAGACGGACCGACAGAGCAGATGTTGAATACATAGGAACCCGCAGCAGCCTGGATCTTGAACTTGACCGCAACAAGCTGCGAAGAAGCAGTAGGACCGTCCATCTTGGTGGCACCATTGTACCAGGACGGTTGCTTGAAGTCGGCCCATGTAAGAACCTTCTTTGTACCGGCGGTAGCCTTCGGGAGAGATGCAGCCGGGTTAGCAAAGCCGATCGTTGCGTCTACCTTGTCGCCGAGGCCGAGTTCCAGAGCCATGGGTGCTTCAGAAGTATAGGTAACGCAGAGGCCACCCCAAGCAGAAGCATCGCCAGGAACCGCAGTCTTGTCTGCTGCAGAGGTTTCACCGACAACGTTGAAGCCGATACCCACGAACGGGGGGTAGGTCAGGGAACCCTTGTTGAGTATTGCGGTACCGCAGACGCCTCCGCAAGCAGCAATAACGTTGTCAAGAGCTTCAGCGCTGGATTCGGAGCCTTGCAGACCGTTCCAGTCGACCTTGGACAGGCCACCATCGTTATCGTCAGCGTAGCTGAACCAGTAACCGTAAGTTTCGGTGGCATTACCGAGACCGGTTTCGACCTGGACAGTACCTTCAGCACCAATCCAGGTGTCAAATGCGAATGTGGCAGAAGCGGCTAATAGTATAGCCGCGATAGAATGTTTCTTGTTCATATTTTCCTCCTGTGTAAAAACACATAATTAATATATACAAAGGAAATAGACAACGAACAAATGAAAGCAAAAAAAAAGGAAAAGGGCCGCTTGCGCGACCCTTTTCAAATATCCTTTTCGGATCCGAAATTACTTCAACACGATCTTGTTGGAGAAGTTGACGGACTTGCCGGAAACGCGAACCATGTAGACACCTGCGTCGAGAGAAGCGAGGTTCATAGAGGAGGAAGCGTCACCCTTGGCAACAACCTGACCCTGGAGGTTGAGAACTTCGGCAGTAGCGGCAGACTTAACGCCAGTGAAGCCGAGAGTACGACCAGAGAGGATAGCCTTCACAGAGGAAGCACCGCGGACGGACTTGATGCTGCTACCCGGAGCGCAAGAAGCCGGGCAGGTACCATCATACGGACCAACAGCGCAGATGTTGAATGCATAGGAACCCGGAGTAGCCTGGATCTTGAACTTGACAGCAACGAGCTGAGAAGAAGCGGTCGGGCCATCGATCTTGGTGGCACCCTTGTACCAGGACGGCTGCTTGAAGTCGGTCCATGCGAGGGCCTTCTTAGAACCGGTGGTGGACTTCGGGAGAGATGCAGCCGGGTTTGCGTAACCGATCGTTGCGTCGACAGCGTCGCCGAGACCGAGTTCGAGAGACGGAGCAGCATCAGAAGTATAGGTAATGCAAACACCACCCCAAGCAGAGGCGTCGCCAGCAACCGGAGTCTTGTCAGTCGTAGAGGCTTCACCAACAACGTTGAAACCGATACCAACGAACGGGTTGTAGGTCAAAGAACCCTTGTTGAGTTCTGCAGTACCGCAGACACCGCCGCAAGTAGCAATAACGTTGTCAAGAGCGTCAGCGCTGTATTCGTTGCCGAGTTCACCGCCCCAAACGACCTTGGACAAACCACCGTCGCCATCGTCGCCGTAGCTGAACCAGTAACCCTGAGTTTCGGTAGCGTTGCCGAGACCCGTTTCGACCTGAGCGGCGCCATCAGCACCGATCCAGGTTTCAAATGCGAAAGCAGCAGAGGCAGCGAGAAGTGCCGATGCAATAGTAAGCTTCTTATTCATAATTCTCTCTCTTTTTTAATTGTTTTCCCAAATTTGGGTGATTTGGGTAACAATATATTTTTTTTTCTCAAAAAATGCTATACCTGCAAGCCTTTGAAAAAAAAATTTACACAACGAGTTACAATTCATAAGAATCCCTTAAAATAGCGTCCTAGAGCCGATTCAGCAGCAAACAAACTAATCGTTCCGAAAATCGCTGTGTTTTTCATCACAACAAGAAAACGCAACTTTTTTATTACGATTCAAGGTATTTCATTCTAGCATAGAGAAAGCTACATTATATAGTAATAAATCATACCCATCAAGGTCAGCCGCAAGCTGGCCCCGGAGCCGAATCGGCGCGGGAATGAAAAACGGGGTAAAGGTGTACAGCAAGCGCAAGGCAATCCGCTTTGTGTCCAATGGTAAACAAAAAATTAAGCTAATTAGCTTACTATATTGCTTTTAATTAGATAATTTTTGTCAAAACAAAAAGGAAACTCTCATGAAATTGACAAAGCTACTGACAGGCATCTTGGCTTGTGCCGCCATTCCGGCATTCGCCAGCGCCGCAACAGCAACTCCCAAGAAAGTGGGTCCGGTATCTTACTACGGAGCCCTTCATACCAGTGGAAGCAAAATCATCGGTGCCAAGAACAACCAGCAGGTAATGCTCCGCGGCGTAAGCCTTTTCTGGTCTGACGCAACGGGTGCTTCTTATTACAACCCGACGGTCATTTCATGGGCAACAGACAATCTTAAAATCGACGTGTTCCGCTACGCCATGGCAATCGAATATTACGATAGCAATGGAGGCACCAAGAACGCCGTAGACGCGGGCAACTCCTACAAGGGTTCTCCGGAAGGACAGCTTTCCTTGATCGACAAGATGGTCGAAGCAGCTATCGAAAACGATGTCTATATCATTATCGACTGGCATAGCCACAGAGCCCACCTCGAAACGGCTATCGCCAATCCGTTCTTCAAGACGGTTTCCGAAAAGTACAAGGACGTGCCGAACGTCATTTACGAAATTTACAACGAACCGGTCAGCGGTAGCGGTGGCGACTGGGGCAGCATCAAGAGCTATGCCAACACGATCGTCCCCACCATCCGTACCAACACCCAGAACTTGATCATCGTCGGTACGCCGAACTGGTCCCAGCATCCGGAACAGGGCGCAAGAGACCCGATCGCCTCCACGAACATCGCCTACGTTTTGCACTTCTACGCCTCGAGCCACTCCAAGGGCACCTTCGGCGGAAACATCACGAACGCCCTCAATGCAGGCTACCCGGTGTTCATCTCTGAATGGGGTACCACAAACGCAGACGGTGACGGTGAACCGAACGCCAGCGCCACAAACGAATGGACTCAGTTCATGGACCAGAACAACATCCCGAACTGCAACTGGAGCTTGCGCCAGCAGACTTCCGACGTTGACAAGAAGAGCGAAAAATCCGCCATCTTCGCAGGCGACAAGTCCCTCATCACGGCAGCCGCCCTCGACGCAGCAACGTACACTTCTTCGGGCAACATCATCAAGAGCTACCTCACCAAGAACGCACGTTCCTGGGCAGACTCCCTCACCAAGGGCAAGAACACCGGTTCTTGCGCATTCAAGGCAACAACCGCAAAGCAGACTGATGGAACGCTCACCGGCGTACTCAAGTCCGGATGTACCTACACCTCTTCCAACGAGAAGGTCGTTTCTGTTTCCGGTAGTGACCTTGTCATCAACAACTACGGTTTCTCCATCTTGAAGGGCAATGACGGTTCTGAATCTATCGTGACCATCACCCAGGTCGCTGGCCAGACCATCGCGAACCTCGAAACGCTCACCTGCAACTACACCGGCACCTGCACCAGCCCCACAAAGACCGGCAGAACGCTCGACTTTGACGCCGACGGCATCAACGATTACCTCCTCACGACCGAAAGCAAGACTAACGAAGGTTCCGCCTTCACGCTCACGGCTCTCGATCCGACGATTATCGACGTGAAGAAGTCCACCTGCTCCAGCACCTCCTGCTCCAACTCCCAGAAGGGTCAGCAAGTGTGGATGCTCAAGCTCAAGTCCTTCGGTACCGGCCGCATCGTAGCAACCGCTGCAGCAACGCCGGGTTACCGCGCCATGCAGGACACCTTCGAAATCACCTACAAGAAGGGTGCCCAGCGTATCACCAACAAGTTCAAGGACCAGAAGGTCGCCCTTGGCGCCACCTCTACAACGGGTCTTCCGGATACAACGCTCATGGGCGCTCCGATCACCTACACCTATAACGGCAAAGCCACTTCGGATTACCTGACCAAGAATGGCGCAGGCTTCATCGCCGGTACCCAGAACGCCATCGTGGCCGTAACGGCACGCGCTCCTGAAACCGAAACGATGGATTCGCTCGTCATGACGGTAACGTTCACCATCGGTGACGCCAATGCAGCCGTGAACCTGGCCGAATACAACGCCTTCCTCAACCCGGAAGTCGCCATCAAGCCGACCCACAAGATCATGGCAAGCAGCATCCAGGCTCACATGAACGGCAAGACGCTCCACTTCACCACCAAGAACACGGGCCTTGTCAATCTCGACATCTACGACGCCCTCGGTGCCAAGGTGATGCAGCAGTCCGACATCTTCAGCGCCGGTAGCCACGCCATCAACCTGAACAGCCTCGCTAACGGCTCTTACACGCTCGTCATCCGCCAGGGCAGCCAGAAGGCTTCCATCCGCTGGACGAACAAGTAACTGATGCGGCGGCCACCCCGCCAAAGCATCAAGCGCAAAATTGAAAAGCTCCGACTTATGTCGGGGCTTTTTTTGTGGATATAAATTATCTATATTGACAATAAAGGAGATTTTTTATGAATAAAGCACTTGCAAAGATCGCCGCATTAGGCACTTCTGCATTTTTGTCAATAGCGCTTACCGCCTGTACAGAACCCAATTCCGCAAGCGCAGAACCCTTCGAAGACATTTCATCAAGTTCCGAAGAAGGCACCCCGAATTCCTCGGAAGATTCAAAAAAGGCCGAATCTTCTTCGTCCGAAACGTCAAAAACGAACAAATCCGAAAGTTCATCCTCAACCACTTCGTCGAGCGCATCCAAAGAAGCGAATTCATCTTCCAGCACGCCTGTTTCTTCTGAAGCACAGCAGTCATCCAGCAGCGTTTTGGAATCATCCTCGAGCGAAGAATCCCAGAAGCTGGTCGCCCCCACAGGTTCATTTACCGATTCCCGCGACGGCAAAACGTACAAGCTCGCCAAGGTCGGAACCCAGACATGGATGGCCGAAGACTTGAGCTACGGAGATTCCAGCCTTTACACCTTCGAAAACGCACTGGATGTATGCCCGGAAGGGTTCCACCTCCCCTCGCTCAAGGAACTTGAAGCACTCGTCAATTTTGCCGGCGGCGCCGAAGTCGCCGCACAAAAACTAAAAAGCACAACCGGCTGGCCCAACGACGAACAGGGAAACTGGAACGGAACAGACGACTACGGCTTTAACGCAAAGCCAGTCCTTACCGGTGACGGCACGGGCACCGACGAAAACTTCTGGAGTTCCACAAGAAATACCAGAGACTATGACACGGGAAACTTTCTAAAACTCAATCCCCACCCGTCTTCCAACCCGAAAACGAACAACTCGGGATATTTCTGCAGCGATAAAGTAAACGACCCTTCAAAGCTCGCCTGCTTTGCCAATGCAGAACCAAGCACCAAACTTTCGATCCGATGCCTGAGCAATATCGAAGATTGCGGCGGGAAAACAATCGACAACACAAAGCAGTTCTGCCAGGACGGCATCGCCTACGATATCTGCCGCGGCCGCACCTATGACGGCACAAAGTACGAATGCAAGGACAATACGCTCTACGAAAAATCAAGCGGAAAGGTCTTTAAATATTCGTGGTTCCTGCTCAATCCGGAAAAAACATATGGAACGATCCAGGACGAAAGAGACGGGCAATACTACAAGACCATCGATATCGATGGAGTCGTCTGGTTCGCCGAAAACCTGAACTACGCCAGCGAAGGCTCTGTCTGCCCCGCCAATGACGAAAAATACTGCGACGTTTACGGAAGAATGTACACGATAGTACAGGCCCTGAACGGAGACACGATTGACTTCAACAAAAAGCAGGGTCTGTGCCCCAAGGGAACGCATCTGCCTCTTTCAACGGAATACAGACTGCTGTGGGACAAATACGATTTCGATGAGCTGTTCACGGCTTATACCGCCTACTTCGAAAACGATGATTTCTACGACGACTTCAAAAAGCTGAACAACGCAAGCGGCCTTGGAATGCTCGAAAACGGTGCTTACGAAGCCCAGCGTCAATCATGGCACAACATCAACAGACTAACCCGAAACATCGGTTCCGACTTCGATCACTACCATTATTACCGCTGGTCCGGCAGAGGAATCGACGAATATTACCCCGGTCCGGCTCGCAACGACAACGATTACGGAGCCATCCGCTGCGTCGTTGACTAATTAGGTATTACAAATTCACAAGAAGCCCGATGTAAAAACGTCGGGCTTTTTTTGTAAAGAAAAACCGCAGCGGTTGCTGCGGCTTTTCGAATTGCACTAGATCCTTCGACTACGAGGCTACGCCTCTTCGCTCAGGATGACACGCGTCAATTACTTTTTGCTGCGATGGCTGTTCTTGATCCATTCAGTCTTGTGGACTTCCGGGATGTCATCGAGCAAGCGAAGCGTATTCGGTTCCGTCGTGTGGTCGAGCACTTCAGCAGGAGTACCCTGGTTCACGATCTTACCGTCGTGCATGATGAAGATACGGTCAGAAACGTAGTTTGCAAGACCGATATCGTGGGTCACGAACACCACGGTCATCTTCAGCTCGTCTTTCAACTTGCGGAGGTAATCGAGGATGTTTGCACGCACGCAGGCGTCCACCATGGAGGTAGCTTCGTCAGCAATGAGGACCTTCGGACGGAGAGCGAAGATACGGGCCAAGAGCATACGCTGCATCTGACCACCGGAGAGTTCGAACGGATACTTGCCTTCGATATCTGCCGGAGCGACGTTAACGGCCTTGAGACCTTCGTCAACGCGGCGACGGACTTCTTCCTTGGACGGCTTGTCCTTGAGGATGTTGAGAGCGTCTTCGAGCTGGCTACGGATCGTGAAGAACTAAACGGATCCTGGAAAACGGACTGGACTTCGTTCCAGTGGTCCTTCAGGTTCTTGATCGGCTTGTCGCGATAGAGGAACTGACCGCGAGTCGGCTGATAAAGGCCGAGCATGATCTTAGCAAGCACGGACTTACCGCAACCAGAACCACCCACGATGGAGATGAATTCTTCGTCGTAGATGTCAAAGGAAACATCCTTAACAGCAGTCTTCAAACTCTTGCCGGCACCGAAATCCTTGCTGATGCGCTTGGCAGAAAAAACAATGGGCTTATCACTTTGCATAATCGCACCTCACGTCACGATCGCCGACAATGCGGAGATTCTGGGTATTAGCGAAGCGGCAGCCCACAATCTTGTTCTTGAGGCTAGGAGGAGCACCTTCGATAGCCACCGGATGACGGCCACGCTGGCTTGCCTCGGTACTGAGCATAGCGCCCATCAAGGCCTGCGTATACGGATGACGCGGATCCTTGACGACCTGTTCAGCAGTACCCTTTTCCACGATTTCGCCTGCGTACATGATGGCGATGTTATCGGCCACATGGTAGAGGAGCGGAAGTTCGTGGGTAATGAAGATCATCGATTGGAAGATGCCCTTGTCGAGCAAGTCGAAGATCATCTTGATCACTTCCTTCTGCGTGGAAACGTCCAGAGCAGAAGTCGGTTCGTCAGCAATCACCATCTTCGGGAGAAGAATCGTGGAGATTGCAATCACGCAACGCTGGCGTTCACCTGCAGTGAGGTTGATCGGGAAGGAATTGAGCACGCGCTTGGTATCCATGCCGATACGGTCGAAGTGAGCATAGACGCGATCGTAGATTTGCTTAGCGTCCTGCTTTTCGCCCGGTCTGGCGTGAGCCTTGAGCACGTCGGCTGCGATATCCTTGATCTTGCGAACCGGGTTAAGAGCGTTGAATGCGCCCTGCGGAATCATGGAAACCTGCTGAGCGAGGACGTTCGCACGAACATCTTCGATGGAGCGGTTCATGAGGGATTCCATCTTGTCGCCGTTCTTGACGCGAACGTCACCCGTTTCCGGGTAAAGCGGCGGGATGCACATACCCATGAGACCAGAAACGAGCGTAGACTTACCGCAACCAGATTCACCGGCAATACCGAGAATTTCCCCCTGCTTCATGGAGAAGGACACGTCTGTTACAGCGTGAGTCTTGTCTCCAAAACGGCCGAGGTAATAAAGACCCAAGTGGTCAACTTCAAAAACATTTTCAGACATTTTTTACCTCTTACTTGCGCAGGCGCGGGTTGAAGACGCCTTCCATGGAAGTGTTGATCAGGTAGAGAGCAAACACCGTGAGGGTAACGACAGACCGATCATGGAGATGGAAGCTTCGGAAAGAATACCGGAGGACACCTGCATGATGAACACCATGAACACGTACGAGAGCAAGTACGGAAGCACATGCTTGATCACAATCGTCAAAGTCGATGCACCGTTGAGGCGGGCAAGGGCGATGTGGTCGCGGCTACGGAGAGAAGAAGCCTGGGCACGAACGGCACGGGCAGACCAGCTCCAAGCGGTAAGACCGATGATGAGACCAATCAAGGTGAGGGAACGGCCATCCTTAACAGCGGAGCTGATAAGAACGAGAATCACGAACTGCGGAATCACGATGAAGATGTTGGTGAGCATATTGAGCACTTCGTCAACCCAGCCACCGCGGAAACCGCCGAACAGACCGATAAGCACACCGATCGTCGTAGCAATGATACCTGCAACGAAGCCCACATAGAGGGAGCTACGGAGACCGGCAATCAAGAGGGACACATAGTCACGGCCGAGGTGGTCGGTACCGAGCCAGTGAGCAGAGCTAGAACCTGCATACGGGCCAGCGACGATGTCACGGGCGTGGGTGTCAACATTATAGAACAAAGGTCCAAAGATGGCGATGAGGAGCGTGAGCACAAAGATGGACACGCCAATCACGAACATCGGGGACTTGAGAAGGTTTCTTAAAAGCTTACCCATGATTACTTACCTCCCATCTGGAGACCGGCCTTGACACGCGGGTCAAAGACAGCGATCAAAACGTCAACTGCAAAGTTTGCAACGAGAACGCAAGTAGAAATCATCAAGGTGCAACCCTGGATCGTTGCGTAGTCGTTCTTCTGAATGGCATTGAGCATTGCCATACCGAGACCCGGATAAGAGAAGATCATTTCGGTAATGAGAGCGCCACCCACCATGGCACCGAGGCTCTGGGCAAGACCAGTGAGCTGCGGGAGCATAGCGTTGCGGAACACGTAGCTGATGATCTTGCCTTCGCGGAGACCGAGCCACTTTGCATACTTCATGTAATCAGTACCGAGTTCGTAAATGGACATGGAACGCATACCCGTTGCCTGACCAGAAAGAAGAATCGGGAACACAGAGAAGAACGGGAGCACGTAGTACCAGCTGACGCTCTTGAAGCAAAGAGCATACCGAACACGAAGAACGGCACACCGTTCAAGAACATGGCGCACGGGAAGAACACCTTGTCGAAGACGCCGCGCTTGTAAGCAGCGAAGGCACCGAGAAGGTTACCCACGATCCAGCCGAGAAGAATCGTCGGAGCCTGGATAGCGAGCGTCCACGGGAGGGACTTCTTGATAACGTTCGTCACCGGTTCGTTGTTCTGGTAAGAGAGACCGAGGTCGCCGTGGAACACGTTGCCCACATAGCGGAAGAACTGGGAAACTGCGGAGGAGAGCTTCGGATCGGTCTTCATGACCGGCTGATCGACCATAACGGTATCGATGCGTTCGGCCTGAACCTTTTCCATGACAGGGACCTTTTCGACGGCAGCGACAGCCTTAGCAGCCTTGCCCTTCTTGGCCTTCTTCACCTTCTTTGCTTTCTTGGCCTTCTTGCCCTTCTGAGCGACAGGAGACTTTTCAACAAAGACCGGGTTACCTGCTTCGTCGAGCTTCTGGCGTTCGACCATCACCGGTTCGCCAGCTTCGTCGAAGACCTTGACGGTGTTCACGACCGGCTGGCCGTTTTCGTCAAGCTTCGGAACCTTCTGCATCACGACATTGCCGTTAGCATCGGTTTCCGGTTCGTAAATGACGTTACCTTGTTCGTCAACTTCGGCCATACCGAAGGAAACGAGGAGTTCAGCCTTTTTCTTCTGAGCTTCAGTAGGAGAAAGGCCCTTACCGGCTTGACCCATGATGATATCAACCGGGTTGTTGTCGCCGAGACGCGGCAACGCGAAGTTGAGTGCCACTGCGCAGACGAAGGTCAGCAAGTACCAGAACGCCTTCTGCAGGACATAACGTAGCATAGGATATTGTTTAAGCATTTGTAGTCCTTTATCCTTTATTTAGCAAGCTTCAAGTTCCAAAGGGTCTTCGTGCCCGAAGCTACCCACGGAAGCTGAGCGGGAGCGTACGGGTTTTCGGCGGTCGGCCAGTTCGTCCAGACGCGGTCGCTGAATTCGTAGAACTGTTCCGGCAAGTAAACCAGCGGAATGGACGGCTGGTCTTCCATGAAGATCTTGTTGAGTTCGCGATAAGCAGTTGCGATAGAATCGGCATTCTTCATGAGCGGGATAGCATTGAGGAGCTTGTCGACTTCCGGACGGAAACCTTCGGTACCCGGCTGGTTGTAACGACCAATGTTCACGCCAGCCCAGGCGCCAAGCGGCTGCCAGTCGCGGCTTGCCATGATTTCGTTGAAGCGGCTCCACGGAAGAGACGGAGTCACGTCAGCAACAGGCTTGTGCATGATGAGGTCGAAGTTACCGAGACCCATAGCCGGCCAGTAAGAACCGCCATCCACGAAGCCTTCACGAATATCGATACCAGCCTTGCGCATACCTTCGACAGCGATGGTCACCATAGCTTCCCAGTCGGTCCAGCCGTTCGGGCTCGTGATGTACATCGTCGGGATCTTTTCGCCCTTGGCATTTTCCATGTGGTCGAGCGTCCAGACAGACTTGTAGCCAGCTTCAGAAAGCATCTGCTTCACAGTTTCGACGCGTTCCTTTTCGTCGGTGATGGTGAGCTTGACACCATACTTGGCGAGGTCTTCGTCACTGATGTACTTGCCTTCGAGGTTAGTCGGCATGATGAGGCCCGGCTTGATCTGGTCCGTGTAGTCGGACACGGCGAACTTGCGGAGAGCCATGTAGTCAATAGCGGTTGCAAGAGCACGGCGGAAGCGCTTGTCGTTAAGCGGTTCCTTCATCGTGTTGATGATGAGCATCGGCATTGCACCCGGCAAGAAGTACGGCGGTTCAGAGAGCCAAGTATGCACGCCGGCACCAGCCTTGCGGTTGATACGCGGGATGTAGCTCTGGGATGCGTCGAGGTTGCCGCTACGCATAGCGATGGTGTTGTGTTCGTTGTTCTTGTAAATCGGGTGAACGATATACTTCGGAGCAGGGAGCTGACCATTGTGGAGAGCAGCGTTGCCCCAGTAATCGTCGCGGCGTTCAAGAATAATCTTGTTCGGGTCGGCGCTGCGGAGAGCGTACGGGCCGGAAACGACCGGGTTCTGGTCCATCGGAAGCTTCTTGACTTCGTCCTTGGAGCCAAGCTTTTCGATGAGCGGTTCAAACACGTGAGCCGGAACGATACGGATGGCCTGCAACAAGTCCATCACAGAAAGCGGGTTGTTACGCTGAGCCTTGTTGACAAGGAAAGCGATACGTTCCACCTCACCTGCCGGTTCGGACTTAACGGTATCGACATGGATTGCGGAAATCTGTTCGCTAGTGTTGATGGACCCCATCGTGTAGATGAACTTCACGTCGCGAGAGGTCACCTTTTCACCATCGCTCCACTTTGCAGCCGGGTTCAAGTCGACGACGATAGAGTCGTTGTTCTTGCTCACGAGCGTGCCGAGGAGGGATTCGATTTCACCCGTCAAGGAGTTGTAGGTGAGAAGCGGTTCGTACATCAAGTTGAAACGACCACTCACAGGCCAGGTTGTCATCCAGCTTTCTGCAAGGGGGTTGAACGTACCAGGAGCATCATTCTGCTGCCCAGACAAGTAGAGCGTTTCCTGACGCGGCAAGGAACCGCTGGCGAGCTCGTCTTGCGAAGAGCTACCGCACCCAAAAAGTGCGCCAGTTGCAGAAAGCACCAAGGCCGTTCTAGCAATCGATTTCAGTCCAATCATTTGAGTCCTCTTAGAATAGGGCCCACGGGGGTCCTTTAATTGAAAAATTCAAAACCTAATATAGATTATTCCATTTCAAAATAATTTTGCGACTTAGTAAAAAAAGTCTTGATGTTTTTCAAACCGTGTTTAACAAATTTTTACATTTATAAAAGTTTACTTTCGTGGCTTTGTTGCCACACTTTTTGTCAATCCCGATTTAATCGGGATTCTCCATTTCGTTATGAAAGGGAGATGCCCGCTCGGTGGCGGGCATGACATAGGTGGCGGGCAAGACAAATCACACGTTATCTTGTCTAAAATCATCTTCAGCGGAGTCACCGCCGGCGCAGTATTCAGCGACTTGTTCGCGGAGTTTTGTGCCACGAACTTTTCCAAGCAAATCGATGATGTCTTCGAGCGGGGCTTCCATAAACGCTTCAGCGCTCTTGTACTTGCTCAGAATCTTGACGCGGGTTTCGTGACCGACGCCAGGCATCTTGAGCCATTCGACTTCGAGATCTTTCTTGCGCTTGCTGCGCTGGTACGTAATGGCAAATCGGTGCGCCTCGTCGCGGGCGTTCTGCAAAAGCTTCAACGCGGGACTCGTGCGGTGTAACACGATACTTTTGCGGTCATCCGGGAACACGATTTCTTCGAGACGCTTGGCAAGCCCGATCAGCGGCAAGTCCTTGTCGTGACCAAGTTCCTTTAAAATCTGCATCGTGGCATCGACCTGACCTTTACCACCATCGCACACCCACAAGTCGGGCATCGGAATCCCTTCTTCTTCCAGGCGGCGGATGCGGCGGGTCATCACTTCGCGCATGCTCGCAAAGTCATCGACCCCCGTTACAGTCTTGATGATAAACTTTCGGTAATTGCTCTTGTCGGGGCGACCGTTCTTGAATGCGACCAGGCTCGCCACGGTGTTCGTACCGGACAAATGCGAAATATCCACGCACTCGATGCGGAACGGAGTCTTCTTTAAGCCAAGAACTTTTTGCAATTCAAAAACGCTGCTGTCGATTTCGCTGTACTTCTGCACTTCGGCACGCATTTCCACGAGAATCATGTCAGCGTTCGCAGCGGCAAGTTTCAGGAATCCGAGCTTTTCGCCACGCTGCGGATTCGTCAGCACCACCTTGTGATTCGTCTTCGAAGCAAGCGCCTGTTCCATCGATTCACGTTCCGCCAAATCTTCGGGCAGGGGCACATCCGTCGCGATTTCACCGGGAATGAACTCCACGTCCATATACCATTGCACCACCATCTGGCTGAAAATTTCGGTCTCGTCGTCTTCGAGCTTGCATTCCAGGCGGTAGTGGCGGCGTCCGCAAAGCACGCCATTGCGGTATTCAAAAATCACGGCGGCGGCCATCGTTCCGTTACGCTTCAGCGAAATCACGTCCATACTGAGGCTTGCGTCGGACACGTCGGTTTTCTGGTGCGCACTCGTCGCCTTGAGCGCCTGAATCGCATCGCGTTTTTTGGCCGCGGTCTCGAAATCCATACGTTCGCTCGCTTCGAGCATTTCGCGTTCCCAGAGGTCAATCAGGTCATCGCGCTTGCCGCCCAGAAGCATCTGCGTCTGCGCCACCTTTATACGGTACTCCTCGCGCGTCACAAGCCCGGCACACGGAGCCTCGCAACGACCGATGTGGTAATTGAGGCAAGGACGCACAGGGCGATTGAGCGGAAGCTTGAGCTTACATTCCCTGATTTTGAACAACCTAGCAGCGATATCCTGCAACTGGCGGATCATACGCGAACTCATGTACGGGCCGTAATACAGGCAACCGTCCTTCTTCACGGAGCGGCTCAGGAACAACCGCGGGAACGGTTCGTTCACGGAGAACGCCAAATACGGAAAGTGCTTGTCGTCCTTCAACAGCACATTGTACTTGGGCGTATGCTTGCGGATGAGGTTTGCTTCGAGAATGAGCGCTTCGGTTTCGCTTTCGGTGATGATCCACTCGATGTCGCGGATATAAGGAAGCATAAGCGTCGCCGCACGGTGACCGGCATGGTCGCTCCCGTCAAAATAGCTCGACACGCGGTTCTTGAGAACCTTCGCCTTCCCTATATATATAATCTTACCCTGGGCGTTCTTCATAATGTACACCCCAGGCAGCAGAGGGAGTTCCGCCAGTCGCCGCTCGATATGTTCACTCACCGGAATCATGTAATTTCAAATCTATTTAATTTTTATATTGTCGCGCCCCCAATAAAACCAACCCTTTACCTATTCTCAACCAGGAATTAAAAAATCAAAAAAACAAAGGTCATTTTACATTTTATCATACTCTAGTTACAAGAAAATTTTATATATCTTACAGAGGTAAGACCGAACCCCCGACATTCTAATATGGAGAAATAATGAATTTTGAAAGCATGAACTTGCTATCTCAGAAGGTAGATAGCGTACTCGGAACAGTCCGCGCCCTGCGCGAAGAAAACGCCAAACTTAAACTTCAGCTTGCAAATGCATCTGCCCAGGCAGAAGACCAGAAAAACCTGCTGGATTCCGCAAACGCAAAGCTCGCCGACTTCCAGGCAGCCCTCGATGCAAGAGCCAACCAGGCCGTCGCACAGGATCAAATCATCAACGAAAAGAATCGCGACATCGAAAATCTGAACTCGCAGATTAACGAAAAGAACGGCATCATCGATTCCCTCAACGCCGAAGTCGCCGAAAAGAACGCCGCCATTGATTCTCTGAACGCCCAGCTCTCCGAAAAGGAAGGCGCCCTGAATTCCGAGAATGAACAAATTAATGAAAAGAATGGCATCATTGATTCCCTCAATGGCCAAATCAACGAAAAGAACGGCATCATTGATTCCCTCAACGGCCAAATCAACGAAAAGAACGGCATCATCGATTCTCTCAACGGCCAGGTCAACGAAAAGAACGGCATCATCGATTCCCTCAATGGCCAGGTCAACGAAAAGAACGGCATCATCGATTCCCTCAATGGCCAGGTCAACGAAATGGCCAGGTCAACGAAAAGAACGGCATCATCGACGACCTCAACGGTCAGGTTAACGAAAAGAACAACATCATCGATTGCCTGAACGGCCAAGTCGCCGAAAAGAACGGCATCATTGACGACCTCAACAACCAGATCCAGAACCAGAGTACCGAAATCGCCGAAGCCCAGAACAAGTTCCAGCAGCTTGTCTCCACGATCGAAACCGAACTGGATACCGAAATCAACATCAAGGACCAGGCCAACGAAGAAGTCCCGGCTCAGCCTGCCCAAGAAAACCATCAAGAAGAAAACCCTGACCTGTTCGCGAGTAACGGAGGCTCGCAACCAACTTTTTTCGGCTAAGGTGGGCGTTGGATAACGACCCATTCGGCGTAGGAATGAAATAATATGGCAAACGAGACACTTAGATCAGTTAGCATAAACGTCGCTCAAGAACGCATCCATATCCGCACGGACTTGCCCGATACGGACTTGAAGGAAATTGTCGATTTCATCGAAAGTCGTCTCGATAATTCGTCAAAGTTCAAACTGGAAATGAAAAAGCAGCTCGCCTTGCTGGCTGTGGAACTCACTTCCGAGATCATCGAGTTACGCAAGCAATTGCGCAGAGCCAAATCATACCACGACCTGATGGACAAGGACCTTAGGGAACTCTCGATCCAGCTGGACGAGGCCCTTCCAAAACCCGACGATCAGGTGTAAACCGAAAAAAGCACTAAAAATTCAGAAATCTCGGTAAATTTGCCGAGATTTTTTTTGTTTTATTCCCTTGTTTTTGGACGTCAAGAAACATATATTATGTATGGGCATCCCACGGATTTTACACCCGATCTAACAGGAATATTTAAGCTCGTTGCTCTTGCGGTTCAGTTTAGGCGCGCTCTGACGCGAAAAACAAATCCCCGAGGCGCTGCTATCATTTAAGATAAGTAGTTTCGAGTGTTCGCACCGTAGGAGATGCCCTTTTTTTATTGGTGCAAAATTTGCCGGGGCAACAATGGAAATTTCCGAAAAGCTATCAGGACTTTTAGAAGACGCTGAATCCAAAGACATTTTTGACAAGGCTGTGGTAGGCTACCTGCTCCCGGACGGCACAAGCCACGTCGTTACGCTAAACACTCCCGAAGATACAGTCTTTGACATCGCGTCGCTCACAAAGGTCTGCCCCACTTCGACGCTTGCGCTCTCGTACATTCTTGAAGGAAAGCTTTCGACAGACACGAGAGTCGTCGACTTCATTCCGGAACTCAATACAAACTATCGCGACGAGATCCGCATTTTCCATTTGCTCACCCACAGTCTGGATTACCGCGTCCCGATGAAGACGCTCAGGACGCTCCCGCCCGAAAAAATCCTTGAAGCGCTTTACACCTACCAGTTTGCGGAAGCACCGGGTACGCTATTCAACTACGGAA
The DNA here is from genome assembly GCA_902779055.1 of Fibrobacter succinogenes. Lineage (GTDB taxonomy): Bacteria > Fibrobacterota > Fibrobacteria > Fibrobacterales > Fibrobacteraceae > Fibrobacter > Fibrobacter succinogenes_K. Next base: position 26,512 of record CACZAD010000032.1, read on the forward strand.
ACCCCGCAAGCGTCTTGCTCGGAATTTTGCTGCAAAGACTTACAGGCAAGACTTTGCAGGAACAGGGCAACGAAAGATTCTTTACACCGCTAGGCATGACGCGCTCGGGCTACAATCCGCTCACGCGCGTGCCGAAATCCGAAATCGCGGCGACAGAACTCTGCGAGTTCCGCCACCGTGAAATCCAGGGCGAAGTCCACGACGAAAGCGCCTGGGTTCTGCAAAAGCTGTTCCCCGTCGGAAGTGCCGGCATGTTCAGCTGCGTGCCCGACCTGCTCAAGTTCGTGAAGATGATTTTGATGGACGGCAAGTTCGAGGACAAGCAGATTGTCCCCGCGGGCATTCTCGAGATGGTCAGCCACAACGCCTTCCCCGAAAAAGTCAAGGCCTGCACCGCCCTCGGCTGGGAACTGAACGCAAGCAAGTTCATGGGCACAAAGATTTCGCCGCAAGCATTCGGCAAGACGGGATTCACAGGCGCAAGCATCGTCGCCGACCCGGACAAGGGCGGCGCCATCATACTCCTCAGCAACTTCACTTATCCGCACCGCGAACCAAACGCCGACCGCATCCACGCATTCCGCGCCACGCTTGCCGACGCATTCTTCGAAGAAATTCAGTGATTAGTAAACAGGAAATGCAAAAAAAACGGCCCGAGGTGCGGGTCGTTTTTTTTTAAAGGAGAAGCCCGCTCGGTGGCGGGCTTGACAAATTAACTGCACTGGATCCCGTCGCTTCGCTCCAGAATGACGGGAGTCCGGCATGACATTTTCGTTAGCGGTCTGCGGCCTTGCGGAGCATTTCCTTGCGCTGGGCTTCGGCAAACATCTTGGCCATTTCCATGCGGTTGTCAAGGATTTCCTTTTTCTTGGTTTCTTCCTTGCAGTTCACGCACTTGGTTGCCGTCGGCACTGCCAAAAGTCTTGCCTTCGGAATCAGCTGTCCACAGATCTTGCATACACCGAACGTTCCGTTCTTGATGCGCTTGAGAGCTTCTTCCAAATAAACAAGGTATTTGCCTTCGCGAGCAGCCAACGAGAGGTTGGTTTCAAGCGAATTGATATCCGTAGCAGAATCGGCACCTTCAGAATCGCCACCATCACCGGACTGGTTTTTCTGGTCCAAAAATACGTTAGCCTTTTCGGACTCGCTCTGGGCGGTCACAAGCTCACGCCTTTTTTCCAAAAGCAGGTCCTCAAAAAACTTAAGATCAGCATCGCTCATCTTCACGGGTTTCTTCTCAGCCATATTAAACTCCTTCTTTGTGAGTTACACTGTTGATAAGCACCGCTTTAAATTATCTTTTTTTTACAAAAAAATCAAATTAAATTTTATTTTTTTCAATAAAATCGTTGACAAATCGCAACAAAATCACTTAAAAAATATCCAGATTTATTTTCAGACCGCTTTTCCGGACTCCGGTGATCATCTTGTCGAAATCCTCGGCCAAAATGTCAAAGTCCTTGTTCAGCAGTGAGGTTTCGTTTCTGAATTCGCCAACGGTCCCCTTGCTTTCGTCAAACTTTTTCACAACAGCAAGGCTAGCCTCTTTCAAGGAATCCGCCTTGTCCATCACGGCACGAGCGCGTCCCATGAGTTCATCCGCCTTTGCTGCGGTTTCGCCACCGCGGGCAGAAATTTCCTGCATGGAGCTGTCGATCCTCGCGGCAATTTCGTGAACGTCATCGAGCAGTTCATCGGCGCTCTTTTTCCACTGGCGGATATCGGCCTTTGTCATACGGACAAACTTTTTCGCCTTTTTGGTCACGCGGTCGATGCGCTTGCCGGTTTCGCCTTCGGTCAAGGAATCGGCCAAGGCGACAACAGTCTGCTTGACTTCGTCAATGTCACTGAAGATTGCGGACAAGTTCTTTGAAATTCCAGAAGTGCCCTCGTCATAAAGACCGTTCACGGTATCGCCTTCGCAAACCATCTTGCTTGCATCCCCCGTGATGATGCTCATTTCACGTTCGCCCATAAGGCCCGCCGTTACCAGGCGGAATTCAGAGTTCACCGGGATCTTTGCATCGGCAAGGACGCGAGCCGTCACATAGACAGCTTCGTCCGTCAACTTTACAGAAACGATTTCACCTTTGGCAATGCCACGGACTCGGACGAGGTTTCCCGGAGAAAGCGTTCCGATGGACTCGTACCTGACGACAAATGTATAGCGCTTGTGGTAGGGGCTCGCCGGATGGTAAACATAGGCAGCGACACCACACGATACCACAATGGCCAAAAGGATAAAACTAGCGACAAAATTATTCTTGACTTTAATCAGCAAACTATTCATAGAAAGACCAGTTCTGCGGATTGAAATCTAGTAAATCATCCGTGTATTCACCCTTGGCCTTGGCCTTAATCTTTTGCATCAGCGACTCGTTGAAGTCGCGCGCCACGTTCTGGCCGCTCATCTTCATAAGCGCATTCATCGCAATGACTTCGGAAATGACGGTCATGTTCTTGCCGGGAGCGACGGGTAGCACCACCTTCGGGATGTTCACGCCCATCACGCATTCTTCCATTTCGTTGAGGCCGGTGCGTTCGTACGAAACGTCCTGCTTCCACGGCTGGAGTTCCACGATCATTTCGATTTTCTTGACCTTGCGGATAGCGTGGATACCGAACATCGAGCGGATGTCCAGAATGCCGACGCCACGAATTTCCATATGATGCTTGATCAGCGGATCCGGGCGACCAATAATGGACTTGCCCACGTGGCTGATGTGAACAACGTCATCGGCCACCATGCGGTGCCCACTTTCGACAAGGTCGAGCACGCACTCGGATTTACCGACGTTGCTGTCGCCAATATAGAGCATGCCCACGCCGTAGACATCCACGAGGCTTCCGTGGATAATGGCATGCGGAGCAAAGAATTCATCCAGAATTCTCTGGCTCATCTTGAAAAATTCAAACGTATGGAGCGTCGTCGAAAAAAGCGGGATATGCAAGCGGTTGCACATCGCCTTGAGTTCTTCGTGCGGAACCTGGGCGTGCGTCACGACCCACATCGGGGCGCGGAATACGGAAAGATTCTCGAAGATCTTTTCGCGGGCCTCGGGGCCGACCGATTCGAGGTAGTTCCATTCGGTATGCCCGATCACCTGGATCTGTGTCGAGCTGTAAACTTTAGTATAACCCGCCATGGCAAGGCCAGGACGGTGAAGGCCGCTATCGATGATATGAGCCGCTTCCAAATCCTCTTCGGGATTATACGAAACAAGCTGCAAATCCTTACCGTAGCGAATAAAAAAGTCCCGCACCGGGTAGCATTCTCGGTGCAGGATTTTTAGATCTTGTAATCTAGACTCAGCCATTACGTCAATTCGGAAACCGGCTGGGATCTGTGATCGTTCTGCTTGTCGTTGGCCTTTTTGAGCTGGACCTTGATACGTTCAAGCGTTACATCGACAGCCTTGCCCATATTTTCTTCGTCGGCAGAAGCGACCACGACGGAACCTGTAATGTTGACAGAGATTTCGCAATGACGCTGGTGTTCGACTTCGTGATCGAGAATAACAGAGGCGCTAGTGATATTCGGGTAAAATTTGGCCAATTTGTCCATTTCTTCCTGAATGCGGTCCTGAAGACCTGCCGATGCGTTAAAATGACGAGCAGAAAACTGAATATCCATGATGAACCTCCATTATGATATTTGTTTTAGAAAAAATCGATTGGAACCTTCGTTCCGCATTTTTAGTATATACATCTTTTTTTTTCAAAAGTCCACACTTAATCGACTTTTTTTAATAAAAATACGTCCATTTTAGAATATGCTAGCGTTTTCGCTGGTTTTTCGGCAAAATTTTCAGTTCTTTTTCACGATATTTCGCAACAGTACGCCTTGCGACCTTGATTCCCTGCTTCAAAAGCTCGTCGCTGATGTCCTGGTCCGAGAGCGGAGAACTTTTATCTTCCTCGTCGATAAGGGTCTTGATGGCGTCAATAATCTGCGCAGAACCGACTTCTTCGGCATCCGGGGCGGATCCCTGCTTGATTCCCGAGGTAAAGAACTGCTTCAACTCGTAAATACCGTAGGGGGTCTCGACATACTTCTGGTCCGTCGCGCGCTGCACCGTACTCACCGCCAGGTGGACATCATCAGCCACGTCCTGGAGGATCATCGGCTTGAGGAATGCCGGACCATTTTCAAAGAATCCGCGCTGGCGCTTGACGATGGCACGCATCACAAGCTCGATGGTCGAGAAGCGGTTATCGACAGCCTTGATGAGGTCTGTCGCCTTCGCAAGCTGGGCCTTGACGTATTCCTTGTCCTGCTTTGTCGCAGAAGGATCCGTAAGGATCGCCTTGTACGTCTGGTTGATGCGGAGGGACTTTTGCAACTTGGTCTTGAAGCAGACGACCTCGAAGTTTCCCTTCTTTTCGACGACCTTCATATCCGCATTGATAATATGCGAATAGGAATGCGATAGCTGGAATCCCGGATGCGGGCGCAAACGCGCAAGGCTTGCGATAGCGGCCTTGACTTCGTCGGCAGAAACGTTGAGCGACTTTGCAATTTTCGCATAGCGCAACTGCAAAAGGTTTTCGTACTGGTCCTCGAGAATGCGGATGGCAAGACTCGGAAAGTTCGGGATGGCATACGCCTGGATCAAGAAGCATTCGCGCTGGTCGCGGGCACCGATACCGCTCGGCTTGAAGGACTGCAGAACGTGAACGGCCTCGCGCACCGGGAGGCTAGCCTCTTCGAGGGAAAGCTCGCCGCGGAGCATACGTTCGATTTCGTCGATGTAGGCATTCCCGGACTGCACGACCATTTCTTCGGAGGCGTTATCGCGATTCGCGTCGCAGAGGAATCCATCGTCGTTGATGGAGTTGATGAGGTAACGCACCAGCTTGCGGAAATGTTCATCGGACACGCCACATTCCTTGAGCTGTTCCTGCAATTCGCGGGTGCCGTTCCAAAGGCGGAGCTGGTCTTCGAGCTGTTCCTGCAAGCTCTTGCCCACGTCCTTGATGGGGCGGTCCCATTCGTCATTCGAATCTTTCGGGGAGGCGTTCAAGTCGTTGAAAGGAGCGTCATCGTAAGACGTCCCATCGCCTAGATAGCTATCCCAGTTCACGTCGGCAGAGTCACCGTCCAGATAACTTCCGTCGACTTCGGCGGTATCGTCCAAAGAACCGCGAGCAAGATCCTGGATGTCTTCGGGAAAATCCTCGCTGTCGTTTCGCGGATCCAGTTCTTCCGGATCCTTGTCGACCGGAGGTTCCAATTCGTCAAAGTCCCCGTCATCGACTTCGAGGAGCGGGTTTACTTCGACTTCGTCCTTGATGGCCGTTTCCAGTTCCTGTGAAGTTTTCTGAAGCATCTTCACAGACTGCAAAAGCGCAGGAGAAAGAGTCTGCTCCTGCGTCTGCCCTATGTTCGCCTGCATCCCAAGATTCATAACAAACTCCTAATCCAAACGGAAACTGTCACCCAGATAAATGCGCCTTGCTTCGGGGTCTTCGGCAAGGTGCTGCGAAGATCCTTCGGTAAGCACCTGGCTCTTGTACATAATGTAGGCGCGGTCGGTAATCGAAAGAGTTTCACGCACGTTGTGGTCCGTAATGAGTACGCCCATGCCACGTTCCTTGAGTCCCGAAATGATGGACTGGATATCGGCAACAGCGATGGGGTCAATGCCTGCAAAAGGTTCGTCAAGCAAGAGGAACGACGGATCGCTCGCCAGGGCTCGTGCAATTTCCAGACGGCGGCGTTCGCCACCCGAGCAGCTCATGGACTTTGTCTTACGGATATGCGTAATCTTGAATTCTTCGAGAAGCTGTTCCAACTTCTTTTTGCGTTCGGCACGCTTCAAATTCTGCGTTTCGAGAATCGCCATGATGTTGTCTTCGACAGAGAGCTTGCGGAAGATGGAAGCTTCCTGCGGAAGGTAGCCCACGCCAAGACGGGCGCGCTTGTACATCGGCTTGTCCGTCATCTCGACATCGTCCAAAAAGATATGCCCTGCATCCGGACGGACCATCCCCACGATCATATAGAACGTCGTCGTCTTTCCGGCACCGTTCGGACCAAGGAGCCCGACGATTTCGCCCTGCGAAACCTGGATGGAGACATCGCTCACCACCTGGCGGTGACCATAAATCTTGCGCAGCTTGTCGGTGCGTATCGTGCTGACCAAATTTTTCACTGTGCGTCCTCCGTTTTCGCTTTTTCTTCGGCGCGTTGCTTTTCTTTCCGCTGGCCAATAAACTTGTCCAGAGTCTTGCGGCTAAAGCCTCTCTTTTTTCCCGGCGTTTCGTCACCATTCAAGATGGGCTTGTTAAGCTTTGCCAAAGAATCAGCCTTGGCCAAGGAATCCCGCTTTGCGTTTTCCTTGATGCGGTTCGCTTTTTCCAAATCGATGTATCGCCCACTCGCATTCGTCGTGCGGCCCATGAGCCTCAGCGACTTCACGGCATTTTTCTTCGCATCGAAAAGAATGTGGATGGTATCGCCCGTCGCTTCGTTTTTACCGGCAACGGATCTGTCCTTCTTTACATAAAAGTAGGTGCTTTGAGCCTTTCCGGATACAACGGCGCGGTCCATTCGACCTTTCTTAAAATACAAATCGAGACGGTTGCCGTCCATCAAGTTGCGGTAATCCTTCAAGTCCGTTTCGTAGAAAAATCCCTTGGCGTTCAGGTTCACATAAAGACGTTCGATTTTCCCTTTCGAAAATTCACAAAAAAGCGTATCGCCAAAGGCCTCGGTCACGCTACCCGGATTGCCACGCTTGGGAGCCTCGTTCTGGACACCGTGCGCATTGCGGATCACGAGAGCAGACTTGAGCATTTTGCCGCTTTCGTCGAGGACAAGGAAAATGGAATCACCCGTGAGGTGGTAATTCTTCATATCGCAAGTCGGATGGCCCTTCATGCTGAGCCAGTTATCCTTGCGATTAAAGTAACCCGTGTCGCAAGTGACCACGAGATCCTTTTGCGTGAGCTTGACGTTGTCGAATGCCTGGGCAAAACTTTTCTTGCGGTCAAAAATGAGGGTCTTCGCCGAGATCGTCACCGTGTCGATTTTTCCGTCTTTCTGCTTGTCGTACTGGTAAAGACGAGGCGCCATCGGCATCGTCAAAAGTTCTTCCTTGCGGTCGTACTTTAGGTACTGGCCACTCAGGAGGTACGTATTAGCAGAGTCCCCAGCGCTGACTTCGCCCGAGGCAATGGCGATTTCATTTTTTCTCTGGTAGGAGCCGTTCCTTGCGCGGATAAATCCGGACGGGTGCGTAAAGAGGAACCCGCCGCCACATTCAACCGTTTCGCTGTTGCGGTTCCAGAAGGCGCGTTGCGTCCTGAATGCGATGCTGTCATGGACAAAGTGGACGTTACCGGTCAAGAGGAGAGTCCCGCGCTTGCGAGCCACTTCGAGGTTATCGGCGTGGTGCATGATCAGCGGAGACGACTGCGCAAAAGCGAGAGTTGCAGCAAACAGCAAGAAGATGACTGCAAGGATGACAAATTTGTTCAAGAACGACGTTCTCACGGTTTTCCTGCCTTTGGCTTTAACGGGAGACCGCGAGGTGGAGCCTTTCCAGATGGAGACGATGCCGGCCTTGCGGCAGGAACAGCCCGCGATGAAGAAGACGGAGGATTGCTCAAGCGTTCGGCCTCGGCCTGCTTTTTGTCTTCGTCCTTCAAGCGCTTGGCGGCATCCTGGAAAATACCCGTGACGTTCGAAAGAATCTTCCAGTTGTCGAGTTTAGCATCGCTTTCAAAACCAACGCCCTGCAACACGTCACCATCCTCGGACACGACGCGCACATAGCTTGCCGTCTTGACGAGGTTGTCCTTTTTGTTCCAGAGCAGCGAATCAGCACGGACCGAGGCGCCCTTGGGAGTCAGGGCATACACGTGGCCGTATGCATACACATAGGTAAACTTCATGTCGAGGCTACCGGAATCCGCACGCAGGAATGCGACACGTTCGCCGATGGAATCGTAAATGTCGACGAAGACCGGACACACCGTCACGATTTCCTTGTCGGCCCAGCGTTCGAGATAGGCGGTTTTCAGGCGCCAGTTGAGCACGCCCTTGTCGTAACTGTCGAGAAGCGTCGTATCGGTAAAGAGCATCTGCGGGCGCTCGACGCGAATCCAGGGCTTGGGTTCTTCGATTTCTTCGCAGCCGAGGAAAAGCATTGCGCAGAGGACACAGGCAAAAACCCCGCAAAGGCGGGTCGTTGAGAGGATGTGCTGCGTTATGTTCTGCAAAAATTGTGCCACGAATACAAATTACAAATAAAAAGGGGCGGGAATTGGGAAATTTTGGAAAAATTGGGGAATTTTGGGCGAAAAACAAAATATGGCAAAAAACGATCTACCGAGTGCCGACACTTTTAGACTTCAGAAAATATTTAGTAGGAAAATTATTTTTCTGGTGGATGATTTTAGATATATAATATAAAGGTCTAACACTAATGGCGTTTTTTAAAGGGTTCAAAACAATGTTATCCGTAATATTTTTTCTTGCAAAAGCAGCAATAATACTATTTATCATACTCATTATTGCAGGCTCAATAATTTCTTTTTCTGATTACATAAAAAACAAAAAAACACCAAATAATCACGCCCAAACTATAAATAAAACTAAAAATTGTAAAAAAGAAAACCAAGAATACTATGAATCCGTAGTCAGTAGAAGTTCTTATAATTTCAACGATTGGTTCAACATAAGCCCCGGTCAATCAAATTTAGGAGATTACGGAGAGTTTCTGACATTCAAAGAAATCGTCAAATTATCAGGTCACTTTAATTACTACTATAAAATTTTAAGAAACATCCACATAGGAGTACATTGTGAAATTGACCTTGTATGGATTCATACAACTGGTATATATGTTTTTGAGAGCAAAAATATTTCAGGTTGGATATTCGGAAACGAAAATGACAAGCAATGGTGCAAAGTATTAAATGGTCAAACAAAAAAGCAATTCTACAACCCCATCAAACAAAACAACGGCCACATTCATGAGCTAAAACGCATTTTAGGAAATTCTTATCCATACTATTCAATAATTGTTTTTAGCGAAAGATGCGAACTAAAAGAAATTCCTGCTGATACAGATTTAAGAATTATAACAAAACGGAATAATTTAAGACTCAAACTTGAAAACAAACTTTCAATCGAAGATCGAGTCCTTTCAATTGCACAAATAGAAGCCCTTTATCAAAAAATGCTCCAATACTCTTACGCATCAGATGATATCATACAAAAGCACAACGAGTATGTAAACAACAAATACGAAGACAATAGAACCGACCGAAAAAGTTACAATAATGACAATGTTGATTTACCGTTCTAAATAAAAGCATAAAATTACTGGATTCTTCGCTACGCTCAGAATGACAATGCTGAGGGAACTATGTAAGGTGGCCCCGCAACAAGTGCGGGGTGACAATGTAAGACAAGAGTTTACTGGATCCTTCACCCTTGCGGGTTCAGGATGACGTCTCCCCCCTCATAAAAAAGGAGACCCCGGCACAATGGCCGGGGTGACACTGTAATTCGAGAATTTACTGGGTCCTTCCGCCTACGGCGTCAGGACGACGATGCGAAAGGCGATGCCGGAATCCCGCAACTAGTTCGGGACAGGCTCAGTCCGGCATGACAGGCGATTAGCCTTCGCGGCCGAGCATGAATGCCTTCTTGTTGCCTTCGTGGAACTTTTCGGCAAAGAGCTTGTTCAAAGCGACGAGCCACTGGTCCACGGTGAAGTCGAAGTACTTGCTGAGCTTGCCGAGCATGGCGACGTTCAAAGCCTTCACGTTTTCGAGCTTGGAAACATCGATGTCAGCCGGCGTGAGGAGCACACCATCCTGCTTCATGTAGGCTTCGTTTACGACAACCTGCGTTTCGTCAAAGACGACGAGGTAGTCGGCTTCACCGCACGGAATCATCGGGGACTGAACTTCTTCACCTTTTGCAAAGCGAACGTCAGAAGCGATGGAACCACCGCGCTGGCTCATGCCATGGACTTCGGCCTTCTTCACATCGTAACCTTGTTCGAAAACAAGTTCGGCCATCACGTCACTAGCCTTGATAACACCTGTGCCACCGAGGCCTGCAAATTTAACGTTAATTACGCTCATAATTATTCAACCTCTCTATTAAATGTTACCGTTCTTCTTGGCAGCGGCTTCTGCTTCGGCGAGAGCCTTTTCTGCCTTTTCCTTGTTAGCCTTGTCCCAAGCGAGGATGCTCTTGAGAGCGAGAATGCACGGGCTCTTTGCAACGATAAGCGTGAGTTCGTCCTTTTCGAGGGATTCCTTCACGAGGCGCTTGAATTCTTCCGGTTCCTTGACCTGGTTCACTTCGTAGACATTGTCAAAACCGGCGTTCTTTGCGATAGCACCGTAGTCAATCTTGTATGCCGGAGTGTGGTCGAGGTGACGGCCCGTACCCGGGTGTTCCTGCTGACCGGTCATAGCGGTAATGCTGTTGTCGAGAATGATGACGACGTGGCCAGTTTCGGGGCGGTTGTAACCCGCTTCCACAAGGCCGGTGATGCCACTGTGAACAAACGTAGAGTCGCCAATCACGGAGACAACGCGCTTTGCCTGTTCGCGCGGAAGCACATTACGGAGACCGATACCCATACCGATAGCGGCACCCATGTCAATCATGTAGTCCATGGCGCTGATCGGCGGGAGAGCGGCGAGCGTGTAGCAGCCGATGTCACCGGAGACGATGCAGTCGAGTTCCTTGAGAACTGCGAAGGAGCTGCGGTGCGGGCAGCCCGGGCAGAGCATAGGCGGCTTACCCTTGACCGGAACCGGATCCGGGCTCTTGTCGCCAGCGATAATGCGGCGGACGCGGTTCACGTCGAGTTCACCAAAGCGGAAAATCGGGTCAAACTTGCTTTCGCACTGGATGCCTGCGGCCTTGATGTTTTCAGCAAGCCACGGGTCGTTTTCTTCGATGACCATGAGGCGCTTGCCTTCGAACTTCTTCGCGAAATCCTTGATGAGCTGCATCGGAAGCGGATAGGTCATACCGAGCTTGAGGATGCTTGCTTCCGGGGCGGCTTCGCGGACGTGGTGGTAGCTGATGCCGCTCACGATGATACCGAAGTCAGCGCTGCGCATTTCGACCTTGTTCGGGCCTTCGGCAACGTTCCAGGCTTCCATTTCGTCCATCTTGGCGCGGAGGCGACGGCCAGCCGGCTTCGAGAAGCCAGGCACCATCACGTGCTGGGCGATATTGCGTTCAAAGTTCGGCACCATTGCCGGGAGTTCTTCCTTCGGCACGACGATAGACTTGGAATGGTCCACGCGGGTGGTCATGCGGAGGATGACAGGAATCTTGAACTTTTCGCTCGTCTGCATGGCGATGCGGAAGAAGTCGTAGGCTTCCTGGGAGTTGGACGGTTCGAACATCGGGCAAACGGATGCCTTGGCGTGGTTACGCGTATCCTGTTCGTTCTGGGAGCTGCCCTGACCCGGGTCATCGGCAACAATCCACACCATGCCGCCATCGACACCCGTGTAAGTTGCAGTATAGAGAACATCACTTGCCACATTCAAGCCAACCATCTTCATGGTGACAACACTGCGGGCGTGACCAAAAGCGGCACCGAGAGCTACTTCGGCAGCGACCTTTTCGTTCGGAGCCCACTGGGCATAGCCACCCAGTTCAGAGTAATCTTCCAAGATTTCGGTGGACGGAGTTCCCGGATAACCTGCGGCAAGCTGCACGTTGCAATGACGCATGGAAAGGGAAATGGCTTCGTTGCCCGAAATCAGCATCTTTTTCGCATTTGGATCAAAAGCTGGCATGATATTCCTTTTTTGTTTTAATCGTTTTTTAAACGAACTGCAATATAGAAAAAAACTATTTTGTGCATCCTTGGCACGGACTTCAAGAAACGCGAAAACAAGAAGTAATTTTTTGTTATATATTATTAAGGTTTTAACTATGTATAAAACTCCGAAAAAGGAGATGCCCGAACAAGTCGGGCATGACAAGTTTAGGATTAAAAAAAGAGGAATAAAATGATTGTTTCAGATTTTAGCGAAAGCATTAAGTTCGTTGGAGTGGATGACCGCGAGATTGATTTGTTTGAAGGTCAGTACAAGGTTCCTGACGGAGTTTCGTACAATTCCTACGTGATTTTTGACGAGAAGATTGCAGTCACGGATTCCGTGGACGCACACAAAGTAAATGAATGGTTAGCAAATGTTGAAAATGCGCTACAAGGCAAAAAACCCGACTACCTGATTGTCCATCATTTGGAACCCGACCACGCCGGTGGCTTTCTCGAATTCATCAAAAAATACCCGGACGCAACCATTGCCGCATCCGCAAAGGCACTTGCATTCATTCCGCAGTTCGTCAAGCTCCCGGAAGGCACAAAGACGTTCACGCTCAAGGATGGCGACACGCTTTCGCTCGGCAAACACACGCTAAAGTTCATCGCCGCCCCGATGGTCCACTGGCCCGAAGTCTTGCTCAGCTACGACGAATCCGAAAAGATTCTGTTCTCGGCAGACGCATTCGGCACATTCGGACTTTCTGGCAAACTCGGCGAAGACTGGGTGAGCGAAGCAAGACGCTACTACATCAACATTGTCGGGAAATACGGTATGCAGGTACAGAGCGTTTTGAAGAAGCTCGCCGGCATTGAAGTCAAGACGATTTGCCCGTTGCACGGCCCGGTTCTTACAGACAATTTAAGTTTCTACATTGAAAAGTACAACACCTGGAGCAGCTATGCGCCTGAAACACAAGGCGTATTCGTCGCTTACGCAGGCGTTTACGGCCACACGGCAGAAGCCGCAAAGAAGCTCGCGGAATCGCTCCGCGAAAAAGGCGTTGACGTGACGATTATGGATTTGGCCCGCACGTATTCTTCGGAGACGGTCGCACAGGCATTCCGCTACAGCCATCTCGCCGTTTGCGCAACAACGCTTGACGCCGGGCTCTTCCCCGCCGCCGAAAAGTTCCTCACGCACATCAAGGCGAAAAACTACAGCAACCGCAAAGTCGGCATTGTCGAGAACGGTTCGTGGGCGCCGATGGCCGCAAAGAAAATGCACGAGATTCTCGACACGCTCAAGAACGTGACATTCTGCGAAACGACGGTCACGCTCAAGTCCGCCCTCGACGAGACTTCTGCCGCAAAGCTCGAAGAACTAGCCGTAGAATTCGCGAAGGATTTGGGGAAAGCGTAGTTTATTTTACAAGAAGGCGATGCCCTGTCGAAGCAGGGCATGACAACTTTTTAGCAAGACAAAAAGGTGACCCCGCAACGAGTGCGGGGTGACAATGAGAAAGTGAATTGCATAAAAAATGCAAATAAAGTCGGCGGAGGCCGACTTTTTCGTTTAAAGAATGTCACTGGCTCCCGGACCCCGGAATGGGATCCGGGGTGACAAGCCACCAGTTACTTCTTGCTGGCGAGTTCGTCTTCGAGTTTCTTGTTACGGCTGTCCTGCATTTCGCAGATGTTCTTGAGGTTGTTGATTTCTGCGTTCTGCTTGGCCACCTGGTCCTTGAGGTCTTCGCACTTGGCCGCAAAAGTCTGCTCGGATTCGATTCGAGCGTTCAGTTCCTTGCGGAGGCTGTCCACAGAATTGCGAAGCCTTTCGACGGCATCGTCGGCATCCTTGATAACCGGGTTATCCGAAACATCGCACTCATCACCACAAGAACAGCCACTCAACAATTTCTTCTTAATAGCGATTGTGGCAACAGCACCAAGTATTGCACCTATAAAAAAAGTATGTGATTTCATAACCGGACTCCTTTCGTTACCCCTTTAATATCCATTTTGAACACCCAAAAGTCAAGAGATTTTAAAAGATTTCCCCTAAAAAGCCTCCACAACCCCTTAAATTTGCAAAATGATTACAAAAATCTTATATTTCTAAAAGATATACCCACAGAAGGTTTATGGCCCATCCATTATATATAGTCATCGCCGTTATTTGCGCCATCATACTGCTGATATTCCTATATCAGTTCAGGGTGCTTTTCGACAAAAGCGAAAAGACGGACAAGGACTTTTTATTTTTGGCTTGCTGGTCCACCATATTCTGCATCCAGGATGCAATCTGGGGACTGTTCGGGTGCGGCATCATAGACTGCCCGACGCTGTACTTTCTGTCGACATCGGCATTCCACATGCTGGCCGCCGTTTCGGCCTACATTTGGCTGAGCTACATCCTCAACTTTATCGGCCTGAAGCAAGAAATCGCAGTCCCCGCCAAGCTGCTGTCGTTGACGCTCGTGCTGTTTCAGATTGTCATAATCGCGGTAAACTTCAAGACCCGATTCATTTTCGATATCGGTTGCGACAACACCTACATCGCCTGCCCCGGAAGATCGCTCCTCTATTATAGCCAGTACCTTACGTTCTTTATCGTCGGGATTTTAACAGCCTTCAAGATCAGCAAGGCGACCAACCTGAACACACAGCGGAAATATATCGCCGGGCTCGCATTCCTTTTCGCACCGATCTTTTGCGGTTTCTTGCAAAAAGCGTTCCCACTAGCTCCTTGCGACTCCATCGGCTACACGCTTGGCTGCTGCTCCGTTTACGCGTTCTACGTTTCAAAGATTTGCAGAAACAGGGACCTTTCGCAAAAGGCGGTCATCATCGCGGGGCTTTCTTCGGACTACGACCTTGTGATGTACGTGAATGCGCAGAAGAACAAGGCAACGTTCTACCAGATCAGCGAAAAGTTCGACCAGGTCCTTTCGAAATTCGATGACAGCATGCAGAACATCAAGAAGTTCGACAGCCTGATGCAAAAGATCATCGATCCCGGCCAGCTTGAGGAATTCCTCGAAAAGACAAACCTCGAAAAATGTCTTGAGACTTTGCAGGAAGTGCAGTATTACACCGTTCCGTTCGTCGCCACGATTGACGGCAAGGCAGAACATTACCGCCTCAAGATTGCAAGCGACAGCACGAACACCCAGGCATTCGTCATCGGCATCATCAACGTCGAAGCGGAATACCAGCTAGCCGAAAAGACACAGAAGCTCAAGAAAGACTTGAGGCAGACGATGCTCATTGCCATCAAGGATCCGCTCACGGGTGTCGGAAGCGCCGCGGCGTTCAAGGTCAAGTGCGAACAGCTCGACCGTCAAATCAAGGAAGGTCTGACGGTCAAGTTTGCGATTGTGGAATGCGACGTGAACGACTTGAAATTGATGAACGATTCGTTTGGGCACGACATGGGCGACCAGTACCTCAAAAACTGTTGCAAGGTGTTCTGCAATACGTTCAAGCATAGCCCCGTGTATCGAATGGGCGGCGACGAGTTCGCCATTGTCCTGACGGATATGGAATACGACAGGCGTTCGGAACTGTTCGAAAAGTTGAAGCGCTCCGTGAACCGCAAAATGGACAATCCGCAAGAAAGCATTTCGTTTGCCGCGGGGATGGCGGAATACAACAGCCGTATTGACGAATGCGCCAAGGACGTGCTGAAGCGCGCCGACACGTTCATGTACATCAACAAGACCGAAGTCAAGAAGTAATTGTGTAAGGTGGCCCCGCTACGAGTGCGGGGTGACAGCAAGAAAAAACCCCAAGTCTTGCGACTTGGGGCTTTTCAGCGGGAAGAGCGAGATTCGAACTCGCGATAGGATTAAGTCCTATACGTCCTTAGCAGGGACGCGCCTTCGGCCAACTCGGCCATCTTCCCATCTTGGTCTTCCCATCTTGGGGACACTAATTTTAACAAATTTTCGCCGAAATTTCAAGGGGTAACGGGCAAAAACGAACAATTTCCCCAAAAAAGAGCCTATTTTTTACATTTTTCGCCCCGCAAGGAGGGACAGGCCCCTAAAACTTTTATATCTTGTAACTCGTTAACAGTCAAAGACTTACAGAAATATGCATAAGCTTACCAAAATCATTGTTGCCGTCTTTCTTGTAGCCCTGATTTGCTACATCCCATTCTATATAGTCGTGTTCAAGATCCTCCCCGAACGCGACCCGGACAACATTTTTAACCGTACGACCATTTTGCAGGTGCTTTCTGGCGAGACCCGCGTTTTCTACGAAGATGGCGAGAACTTGCTGGGCGCATTCTTCGACGCGAACCACCGTGTTTACGTTCCCTACGGTGATATCCCGGTCAACCTGATCAACGCCCTTATCGCAGCAGAAGATTCCCGTTACTGGACGCACAACGGCTACGACCTCAAGGGCTTCATGCGCGCCATGTTCAACAACATCCGCGCCGGGCACCTCCGTCAGGGCGGATCCTCACTCACGCAGCAGGCCGTCAAGAACATTTTCGGCCGCGAAGAACGCAGCGTCAAGGAAAAGCTCAAGGAATTTTTGAATGCGCTCCGCATGGAGAAGCATTTTACCAAGGAAGACATCCTGGAATTCTACCTGAACCAGTTCCACGTTTCGGGTACAGGCAAGGGCGTGGCCATCGCAGCACAGTACTTCTTCAACAAGGAACTCAAGGACCTGACACTTGCCGAATGCGCATTCATCGCAGGCTCGGTCAAGGGACCGTTCAACTACGACCCGTTCATCCAGCGCTCCGAAGAACGCCGCAAGAAGGCTCTTGATCGTGGCCAAAAGCGACTCCAGTACGTACTCGGTCGCATGGTCGAAGAAGGTTACATCGAGCAGGCCGATATGGACGCCGCCGTCGCAAAGCCGCTGGAATTTAACCACGGGAACTTCCGCTTTACGATGAGTACGACGCTCGAACGTTTGGAAGAACGTCTCGACAGCGACTACTTCCACGAAATTTTCCAGCAGGAAGGCATTGAAGACTGGCGCAAGGCCCAGCTCGAAATCACGACGACATTGAACGCCAAGTCCCAGGACGCCGCCAAGCGCGCCTTGCAGACCAACATCAGCAACCTGCAGCTGCAACTTGGCGGTTTTGTACTCCCCAAGGCACAGTTCGCAAACCGCGCCCGCAACGCACGCAAGGGCGATTACCTCTACGGCGCCGTGGATAGCGTTTTCTACGATACAACCGGACGCCTCCAGTCGCTCAAGCTGAACTTCGGACAGCTCAAGGGCATCGTCACGGAACAGGCGGTCAACGACTTCGCCAAATTGGCCGGTGGCGACGTGAACAAGATTTTAGCGACCCAGCTCAAGCCGGGAGCCATCCTCCTCGTGAGCATCATCGACGAAACGCCGATCGATGGTTACGCTCCGTGCAAAATCGAAACGGAACCGGTACTCCAAGGAGCCTTGGTCGCCATCCAGAACGGCAAGGTCCTCGCAAGCCAGGGCGGTTTCCACAACACCGGATTTGACCGTAGCTTCAAGGCGCTCCGCCAGCTCGGTTCCAGCTGGAAGCCCATCCTTTATGCCCTCGCCTTGCAATACAACTGGAATTACCTCGACAACCTCGAAAACGAATTCAACGTGTTCCAGTACGGAAACCAGTTCTACTTCCCGCGCCCTGACCACAAGAACAAGGGTGACGTCGTGACGATCGCCTGGGCGGCGACACGTTCCGAGAACATCGCAAGCATTTGGCTATTGGAGCACCTTTTGGACAAGCTTTCGGACAAGGAATTCGAAGACGTCGCCCGCGAAAACGGTTTTGCCCGCGAAGCCGACGAAGAACGCATACGCTTCGTGGAACGCCTGCGCGACAAGCACGGGCTTATGATGAAGGAAGAGGTCAAGCGTGAAATCGAATTCACGAAGGCCCGAGACGCCCTTGTGGAACGCTACATGAACGACGGCAAGGTCCTCAAGGCCCGCGCCGTGCAGAACCTCCGCTTCGGAACGTTCAACGACATCGCTTTGAAACAAGCGAAAAGAGATCCGAAGATTGTCAAGTACATCAACCATAATTACAAGAACTATTCCGAAATCATGCGCACCCGCGAGATCCAGGAACTCGACCCGGACGAATCGGCAAAATTGCCGCCGCTCGATTCCGTGCAGCTTGCGGACAACTTTACGCTTGCCGACTTTAAGCGATTGAACGCCATGATCGAACCGGTCGATAGCGAAGCTGATTACTTTGATATGGCTCATTTGCGTTACTGGCCCGATTATCGCCGCGCGCTTGCGATGGCCGACTACGCACGCTTTGCCCACGAAATCGGCATCCACCAGAAGTTGCAGAAAGTGTTCAGCATGCCGCTCGGCGTGAACGACATTACGCTTGCCGAAATCAGCACCGCTTACCAGACGCTCCTGACCGGAAAAATCTACAAGTGCAAGGACGCCGACTGGACCGAACCGTGCTTCATCAAGGAAATCAAGAACCGCGACGGACGCGTCATCTTTAGGAACAAGATGGAATCGAAGACGGTGCTTGACGATACAGTGACTACGCAGGTGGGCGTGATGCTGCGTTCCGTGTTCACAAACGGTACGGCACACAGCCAGCTCTCGGCACTCAGCATTTACAGCCCTGATAAAAAGACGAAGCTCCGCTTCCCGGTGATGGGCAAGACGGGTACGACAAACGATTACAGGAACGTGGCATTCCTGGGCGCACTCCCGACGTACGTCAACGAAAAGAACGGGATTGCCCTGGATTCTGTCGTGGCGATCGGAAGCTACGTGGGCTTTGACGACAACAAGCCTTTGAAATCGGGACGCACGCGTATTGCAGGCGCCTCGGGTGGCCTGCCGCAGTGGGCGTCGTTTGCTAAGGAAGAGATGGAAATTCTCGGACTTCCGAACAAGATTGACTTCCTTGACATTTCGATGCTCGCCACAGGCGAAGTACCGCTGATGCTGACAAACGAACGTGGAGAACTCACGGTCGATCCGATGACGGGCGAAGCGCTCGTGAACGGAGAAAAGGGCCGCCCGCTGCCGTGGCTCGACGTGCCGGGATTCACGCCGCCGCAGGTACAAAAGATTGCCGCCGAAACGATTGCAAGGTCCGGAATCGTGGTAAGCCTGCCAATGCCGCAGTCTGCACCGTCCACCATTCCGCAGACGGAAACACAGACCGGAAACGCAGCAGCCTCTGCGCCGGACAACGCACAGCCAAACGCCTCGACGGGTTCCGAGAACGTAGCCCCAGCAACAGCACAGGTGACAGCGCCGGCAGCCCAGCAAGCCATCCCTGCTGATGCACGACCCGTTTCTGAAGTCATGAAGGCCGACTCCATAAAGAAAGCTCAAGAAGCAGCAAAGCAGATTCCGCCTAACACGCAGCAGACGTTCACGCCTGTTCAGCCGCAAAAGCCGCAAGCCACTATGCCTAAGGACGACGACTGGGATTTGCCCGAAAACTTCAACAGCAAAAACGCATTCGTGCCCATCGAAGTCGACGGCGAGTAAATTGTTATTTTTGTTGATGGTTTCATCATTTTTTCGGAGATGCTTCATGTCAAAAAAGACTGTTTTCGTTCAGATGGCAACAACCGCAGCAGCACTTTTGCTCACGGCGTGTATCGGAACAAACCAGTGCCCAGCACCTGATGCGACCCATGTAAGCGTCCCGCCATCTCCGGTAATTTTAGGCCAGGATACGGTTCAGTCGGCAGGAACGCAGACCGGAACCTACTCCGAGATGCAGGTCGTCACCGGCGACAGCGCCTCGCAGATTCTCGACCAGTTCAAAATATCGACTCCGGACCAGGCACAAGACGTGACGCCCACGGTTCTTGTACAAACTAGAGTCGATACCGTCATGATGATGCTGCCGCCTTGCGACCAGACGCACTTTTCGCACTGCACACTCGAAACGACGATGGATCCGTACAAGGCATTCCCGGCGCTCGCCAATTACGTGTTCAGCTACGCGGACACGCTCAGTCGCGCAGGACAAACGGACTCAGCCTCCGTCATCTTGAACAGCTTCTCGACAATGGCGCCGATGTGGCAAGAATGGCAAGCCCATTCGGATACGCTACGTAACGACTTCGGCAAACGCCGTGAAGAAAAGGCCAAAGAATTCGAATCCATGGCGCTCCAGATCCAGAACATGAACCGCGTGCAGGCCTCGTACAGCATGGTCGCTGAAACCGCCGACAGCTTGATTTCGCAGCTCGCTCCGGGCGACTCGCTTGCGAACTGGGCTAAAGACCAGAAGAAAGTCGCTTATTCGAACACACTCAAGAAGGCTTCCAAGGAATTCAACGAAATCAAGGCTCTTGCCGATGAAAAGGCTCAGTTTGCAGAAGCCCGCAAGCAAACCGAAACGTTCCGCATCCGCTATCGCGATTTTGAAGACACGCTGCACGTGCAAGCATTCTTGACGCACGTCGACGAACTCGAAAAATCGCTCGACTCCGAAACCGCCAAGATGTGGGAAAAGCAAGACCCCGCCGCAGCGCTTGCCCAGGCGGACACGCTTATCGCAAACGAAAAGTTCGAAAAGGCCAAGGACTTGCTGAACAAGCTCAAGACAAGCAAGCTCCGCAAGGAAGCAAACGAAAAGTATATCGTTCTCGCCGACGCTTACTGTAACAAGCAGCGCAAAGTCACTTCGCAGATTTTTGCAAAGTCCCTGAAGCAAACGGATGAAGCCAAGAAAAAGAAGCTGCTGAACGACGCCATTGCACCGCTCGACAAGTGCCTTGCCGAATTCCCGGAAACAACGCAGCGCGACAAGGTCGAAAGCAACAAGAAGTTTATCGAAAAGGAACTTGCCAAATGACAGACTGGTGGAATTACGCCCAGTACCCGGCATTCTTTATTTTGGGTGCAGTCGTAAGCCTCATCAACAGCATCGCCGGAGGCGGTTCCACGCTTAGTCTCCCCATCATGATCTTCCTCGGGCTCCCCGCCACAGTCGCCAACGGCACAAACCGCATCGGGCTCATCATCGGGAACTTCAGCAGCGCATACAATCTCGCGCGTCACGGCTACTTGAACAAGAAAATTTTCTTCCAGCTGTTGCTGCCGACATTCTTCGGCGCACTGCTCGGTGCATGTTTCTTGGTCCGCATTGGCGACAAATTGTTCCAGGCGATTCTCGCCGTCGTGATTTGCCTTGTGGTCATCATGAGCAACTTGCGCAAGGACATTCTCGGAAAGCCGCCTGCCACCCCGCCCGAAAAGCTCACCGTCAAAGGCGCCATCGGATTTTTCTTGATCGCCGTTTACGGTTGCATTGTGCAGGTGGGCGTCGGCTTTGTACAAATTTTCAGTCTCACGCGTTACACCGGTCTTGACCCGATTCACGTGAACGCCGTCAAGAATGCACTTACGAACGTGTTCCTGATCGTAAGCACAGTGGCACTCGGCATCGCAGGGAAAATTGACTGGCCCATCGCCATCATCATGGCGGCAGGCGCCTGGCTCGGCGGCTACCTCGGCAGCTTCACGCAGCGCAAGAAAGGCAACAAGTTCATCCAGCGCTTCATCAGCGTCTGTAGCGTCGGCATGGCCATCGCGCTCGTGGTCGACCTGGTGATGAAATAAGATTTAGCTCACCGGATTTCGATGACTTTCGAAGAGTTGCCGCAGATTTACGGCATCTCTTTTTTCTTGTACGGTTTTCAGGTCGGCCATAATTCTTGCAAAATACGCCGCCTTTGCAGAATCGCCGGCAAGGAACGATTCTTCGTAGCACCTCTGGGCGACGGCTAGAACTTCGGGATTGAATCCCGGCTCAAAACCACACCTTTTACAGGTCTCAAAAATATCTTCGTTGGACAGTTTGTCGTAATCGAATTTAGTGGCCTTGATAAACTGCACCATGTCCACGAAAATATCATTCAGGTCACCATCCGACGTCGTGAAGCGCGACCGCAATATGCTGCAATACAAAAATTCCTTGTACATCTTTTTGTGGAGATAATAATCCCGCAACAACCTGAAACAGCAAACCAGGTCACCCGGTTTATACACAAACTTCATCGCCGGGAGAATGTCTTCCAGTATGTTATCTAACGTGCCCTCATCACGATGGGTCATAGCAAGCATCAGTCGATATTTTGCAGATACCGGATTCCACTGGATGGCCTTCAGAACGGCACTCCTCGCCTTGTCATAATCACCCTCTTCCAAAGCGGACAATCCATATTGGCGCCAAACAAACTCTATCGGGCAGACCGCGCTAATGTTCTTTACTTGCCTAGACGGTTTTTGAAAGAAATTGTGATGAAGCGCACATTCCATCTCATCGGAAATGGAAACATAGTCCATTGCGTCACTTGATACAAACGGATGATCCTTTATCGCCTCAACCAACGGTTCCAGAATTTTCAGGGACTTCTGGTAATCCTTGTGACGGTGGGCATCCAGGGACAATGCCAATATTTCGGTCACGCCCTTTCGGCCGCCAACACCTTCGAGCTTTTTGCTCATGATGGCAGCCTTTATTTGAAACAGGTCCTCTTGATTTTTGGCGTCTTCGATAGATAGCATAGTCTACTTTCAAAAAAGGTTCTTCAGTAAAATACACTATTTCGAAAGCAATAGACAACACCCCGGACAAACGACTATGCGGTCTTTTTCAGGCGTTTTTTTGTCGGGCGCTTCCGCCGGGATTTCAAGAGTTCGTCAAGGCCTTCGCGCAATGATGCGGACAGGGCTTCGTCACCGGCGGCAAGAAGTTCTTTCTGGGGTCTCTTGAGTTTTTTGATGCGGGCCTCCAGGCGGAGAGCCTTTTCGCGGGATTCCAGCTCGAACGTGCGCAGCACGCATTCTGGCGGGAACGCTTTTGTGAACTTGGCGCCCTTTCCACTACAATGCTCGTTATAGCGGGACTCTACATCTACGGCGTAACCCGTGTAAATGCGGTCACCCTTGCAACGGAGCATATAGACGAAGTGAGCTTTGGTCATTGGTCGTTAGTCATTTAGCCTTTAGAAAAACGCAATTTGAACCGTATATGGCGATCCCGGCACTGCGGCCGGGATGACAAATCAAGGATGAGCGGACGGTCAACTTCCTACCGTCTACTGTCTACTTCCTACTGCTACTTTTTATGCTCTTTCGATACGATGCTCATGTAGATGGTACCGAGGATGGCGGCGCTAAAGCTTCCGAGCAGAATGCCAAGCTTCGCGGAATCCTTGTTCGCACCGTCATCAAAGGCGAGGCCAGCCACAAAGAGTGCCATCGTAAATCCGATACCGGCAAGCATGCCACCGCCCCAAAGAACCTTCCAGGAGTAGCTCGGCTTCTTGGACACGCCGATCTTCACGGACAAGAGGCTGAAAAGGAAAATTCCGATCGGCTTACCGAACACAAGGGCCAAGGCAACGGCACCCAGCACAGGAACGTCAAGACCACCAAGCTTAATTTCGACACCGGCGTTCGAGAGAGCAAAGAGCGGCATGATCGCAAAGTTCACCCACGGCACGAGAGGCTTGTACATACGTTCCTGGAGCGAAATACTTTCACGGGCACCGCACTGGAGCAAGTTGAACACGCGGTACTTTTCTTCGCCAGAGACCTTAGCATCGCCATCAAGCACGTTTCCGACACTGTTCGCAAAGCGGGCCACCACGCCCTTCGCCACGACCGGTTTTGCCGGCACAGAAAGGCCAAGAAGCACACCGGCAATCGTCGGATGCACGCCAGACTTGACAAAGAACGCCCAGATGGCAACGCCGAGGACACCGTGCAAAAGCAGGTTACGCACACCGATGCGGAAGAATACGTTAATCAAGGCAAGCAGCGCAAAAGCGATTCCAAGAGCGGCAAAGTTGATACCGTCTCCGCTCGGGTAGCCAATCGCAATCACGAGAATTGCACCGATATCGTCAGCAATGGCAAGAGTCAAGATCATCACGCGGAGCGCATGCGGCACCTTCTTGCCCAAAATCGCCATGCAGCCCACCACAAACGCGATATCTGTAGCCGTGGGGATTCCCCATCCGTGAGAAGTTCCCGGAGGGCAAAGGAGCAAGTAGATCAAGGCCGGGAAAAGCATACCGCCAGCCGCAGCGATAATCGGGAGGCTCGCTGCCTTCGGGTCGTGAAGTTCGCCATAGGTCATTTCGCCCTTGACTTCAAGACCGATATTGAAGAAGAATATCGTCATCAGCGCATCGTTGATGAACCAGTGCAAGTCACCGGTACCCACCCAGCTGCCGATGGTCAGCATAAATGGCAAATGCCAAAAGTGCTCGTATGATGATGGACTGAGGTTCGCCCAAAGGAGTGCCGCAAGCGTCATAATGATAAGCACTATGCCGCCAGTCGTTTCCACCTTCATGAGGCGTTCAATCGGGGTTATGATTTTACGGACCGGAGTTTCCGGGAACATTTCTTCGATTTTATCGCTGCTAGTTACTCGTGCTGACATACATTATCCAATATAAATAACTTTTTTCATTTTTTTACAGCTGTACATCAATTGTAAGCCATAAATAATGCTAATTGTATCAACCCTATCAATACACACCTAGCAAACAACCCATTTTACAAGAACATGCCCAGGACCCCCTTCATCTTTTCGATACTGACCGGCTTTGAAATATGCTCGTTCATGCCGGCGTCAAATGAAGCCTTGCGGTCTTCGTCAAAGGCGTTCGCCGTCATGGCCACAATCGGGATTTCGGCAACATCCTTGTTATCGAGCGCACGGATAAGCTTCGTTGCCTCGTAACCGTCCATCACAGGCATGCGGACATCCATCAAGATCAGGTCAAACGGACGCTCCTTCGCCTTCGAGAGCATCTTCACCGCGATGTCGCCGTTTTCTACGGCGGTAACGATTAAGCCGTTATCCTGAAGAATTTCCATCGTGATTTCACGGTTGAGGATATTGTCCTCGACCAAGAGGATTCTCTTGCCGGCAAAGCCCGACTTTTCAAGATCATCCGAGCCTGCGGCAACCTGCTTTTTAGACTGCACAAGCTTGAACTCAAAATTCATCGTCACTTCGGTACCGACATTCGGACGGCTGGCGATTTCGATCTGGCCACCCATCATCTCGACCACGTTCTTGGTAATGGCAAGGCCAAGGCCCATACCGCGAACATCGTCAGAATCCGAAGCGGCTCTTGCAAACGGATCGTAGACGCGCTTGAGGAACTCCTCGTCCATGCCGATACCGTTATCGCGGATGCTGAACTCGTAGGCCGCATAGCTGGACTTGGACAGGTGCGTTTCCTTGACACTCATCGTAATCTGCCCGCCCTCCTTCGTAAACTTGATGGAGTTCGAGAGGATTCTGAGCAAGGTCTGCTTTAAGCGTTCCCTGTCGCACACGATTTCTTCGTCGCTGATGTCGACGCAATCCAGTTCGTACTTCAGGTTCTTCGTCTGCAAATCCGTACGGATGTCGCGTTCAATTTCGTGGAGGACTTCGAACAAGCGCATCGGCGCTTCGTGAACGTCGACCTTGCCCGATTCAATACGGCTCATGTCGAGAATATCGTTGATGATCGAGAGCAGTCGATCAGAGCTCTGGTCAATCTTGACCAAGCAATCCTTGACGCGTTCCTTGTCGTCCATATGCGAAGTCGCAAGTTCCGTAAGGCCGATCACGGCATTGAGCGGCGTACGGATTTCATGGCTCATGCTGTTCAGGAATTCCTTCTTGGCGTTGTTCGCCGCCTGCGCTGCAGAAAGCGCCTGCTTTAACGCCTCGGCCTGCGTTTCGAGCTGTTCCTTTTGTTCCAGCTGCAAGCGGGTCGACTCGTCGACGCTGATAAAGCCAGCCACCACCTGCTTCTGGGCGACAGTTCCCTTCCCCGTCGTCACTAGCTTGAGCTGCCAGTATTCAACAGCACCGTCAATAATCATCCTGTAGTTCACATAGTAGGCGTTCTTTGCAGAAAGCTTTTCCATAATGACATCGCGGGCCGTCATTTCCATGAACTTCTGGCGGTCATCCGGATGCACAAGCGTATTGCCGATAAGCCTCAGGCGGTCCTCGAAATTTCCGAACTTTTTCCAGTTCGGGTTGTCGGCCCAGTTGTTCTTCTTGACGTAATAGAGGTGGTCTTCCATCGTCGACGGGTTGATAAAGCTCACCAGCGAGAAGTCTTCCGAAAGTCCGTTGATTACCGAAAGTCTCTCCCTTTCGGCTTCAACAGCAATCTTCTCGGCATTCACATCTTCGACACCGATTACCACATATCCATCGTCACCGGCACCAAAGCCAATCAGCGTATGGCGGATCCAGACCCAGTTGCCGTTGATGAACCAGCGCATATCCACGACTTTCCGGGACTCGCCCATATTCAAGAGTTCAAGGAACGATTCCTTGTTGAACACGCTATGGCAAAGTTCCAGGTCATCCTTGTGGATCTTCGTCAACTTGTCGTTGTTCATGATGTCGTAAATCGAGACATTCACATCGAAACGGTTCGTCATTTCGTTGTACAGATCCGACTTGGGGCTAGTGTATGCCACATACGAACCTGTAGCCGGGTTGACGTAATAGACGGTAATGAAGTTCTTGGACAAAAGCCCGAGCATCTTCATCTGCATATAACGGACACGGCCCACATCCTCGCGCTTGGTACGGTCAGCCTCGGCAGCAAAGCAGCGGCTCGCCACGCGGCGCAACAGCACAAAATAGGCAATAAAGAACGCCAGCACCACCATGCCAAAGCAAAGCAGAATAAAGCGGATCCGATGCACCGCCGCCATCGCATGCTTTTCAGGTGACGAAATGACCACGCTCCAATGGTTCACCGCAATCGGCAAATAGTAGAAGCAGTTGGATTCTTCCCAGTAATTTTCGACACAGATTTCACCGTCCTTGCCCATCAGGATATTTTCGATGACCGTGGAATATCCACCGTTTTCGTTATCCTTTTCGTTCCTGTAATCCGTAATGCTTTTCAGGGAATCGTGTTCGGTATCGACAATCAGGCGGCCGTCATCACGGTTGACGACATTGACAAACATCTTGCGGTCATAGCCCTTGTCCGAGCGCAAATACTGGTGGATCAGCCCCAGGCTAAAGTTCCAGAAGACCATCGCCACCGTTTTCCCGCGACTCTTGACCGGAACAAAATGGAACATCAGCTTTTCGTTCTGGTCTTCACTTTCGAGATGAAGCGTCACGTGCGGATTCGGCGAATATTCCGCATTATAGGACAGGCGCATCAACGAGGCGTCAATCACGGCACCGTTCGGCATAATGATCGTGTCGCCAGGCAAAAGGATGTGGATTTTCTGGTTCTGCAAGAACGTCCGCATATCATCCAGCTTCGGCCGCAAACCCTCGACAGAATAATCCTCGCGGTCGCTCAGGGCGTCGGCCACGAACTGGAGATTTCCGCCATAATGAAGGTTGTTCATCACAAATTCATGCGAAACCACATTGGCGTACTCGCGCATCCTGGCGTAACACCCGTCCTCGACAATCTTCAACAACTTTTGACAAGCAAGCACAAAAGCCAAACTGGTCAACACAACAAGAACGATGGCAAAAATAAGGTGATCGCGGTGCATCACCCTTTCGTTATGGACACCTTCTATATTTCTAAACATCAAATCTTCACTTTTTAATAAATCTTGCCAAAATATACTTCAATTTTTCAACGTCTAGCGGCTTGGCCACATGTTCGTCCATACCCGCATCAAGAGCCGCCCGGCGGTCTTCTTCAAAGGCGTTTGCCGTCATCGCGACAACCGGGATGTTGAACTGGAACGGTTCCCTGAGCTTGCGGATTTCACGCGTCGCCGCATAGCCGTCCATCACGGGCATCTGCACGTCCATAAGGACAAGGTCGTACTGCCCTGGCTTGGAATTCTTGATCTTGTCGACAGCCTCTTGACCGTTTTCAGCCGTAAAGACCGTAAGGCCAAAATCGTTGAGAAGGTCGCACACGATTTCACGATTCATTTCGTTGTCTTCGACGACCAGGATCTTTTTACCCTTCACGTCAAATTCAGCGGCAGGCGCATCCACCGCATTTTCGTTCTTGTTGTGCAGCCTGAAGTCGATATCGAGAACGACTTCGGTTCCCTTGTTCTCTTCACTGAAGATTTCGATACTGCCGCCCATCATCTCCACAATGTTCTTGGTGATGGACATACCGAGGCCAGTTCCCTGGATACCGCTCACCGTCGAAGAATTCGCACGTGTAAACGGATCGTAGATCATCTTGAGGAATTCCGCGTTCATGCCCATGCCGTTATCGCGGACACGGAATTCGAACAAAGCAGCACCCTTCTTCAACGATTCCTTCTCGAACACCTCCAGCGCAACGGAACCGCCCGCCTGCGTGTACTTGATGGCGTTCGAAAGCACATTGAGCAGCACCTGGTTGAGTCGCAGCTTGTCGCAGACAATGCCAGTATTGTGGACGTCATTCATCTTCACTTCGAACGAGAGGTTCTTTGCATCCACGTCCGCCTGGACAATGTCCTTGAGCGTATAGATGATTTCGGAAAGGTCCTCGTCATTTTCGGAAAGAACCATCTTGCCCGATTCGATGCGGCTCATATCAAGCACATCATTGATGAGCGACAGCAAGTGCTTTGAACTCTGCCCCAGCTTTTTCAAGTAGTCCAGGACAAGTTCCTTGTTGTCGATATGCGTCATCGCAAGACCGGTAAAGCCGACAATCGCATTCATCGGCGTACGGATGTCATGGCTCATGTTCGAGAGGAACGTCGTCTTCGCGCGGTCCGAAGACTGCGCCATCGACAAGGCCTTCTGCAACATGGTGTGCTGTTTTTCGAGCAAGTCGTTCTGTTCGGCAATCTTTGCATCAAGCTCGATCTTTTCGACCTGTTCATCGCTCAAAAGCATGAACGAAAGCACGAACGAAACCACTTCGTTTTCATCATTGCGTTCGATGGTCGTGAACTTCGCACGCACCCATTCACCACTCAGCACCTTGAATTCAAGTTCCCTCTGGGAAGCATCCTTCAAGAAACGCCGCACATACGACACGTCAGAGAGCCTGCTCCATTCTACCTTGAATTCGTCCTTGACGATATCGCAAATCTTATTGATTTCGTAGAAGTAAAAACTATAGAGCGGGCGCTTTTCGATCCACGGAACATTGGAAGCCTTGATCGTACGGAACGAGTTGTCGTCGACGTTGACAAAGTAAATGGACAAGTAGTCATCGTACAAGATGTCGTTCACAAAGTCCTTGAGAATCAGGTCGTCCTTTTCGGCAAAGCCAAGGGCCACCGCACGCGGACGCGCCAGTTCATCACCCACCTTCACGAACTTCATTTCACAATAATGCGGCCTGCCATCGACATCGCCACGGTAAGTCGTCAAGAACGTCTTCTGCACGTCCAGCTGCTTCTTGATATTTTCAAGCGCACCCGCCTTGCGCATCATAGGCTTGTCACGTTCCCAGACAACGCGGTCCACATATTCCTCGAACGCCTTGGAATACGACACACCCGAACGGAAACGGCTACCGAACAGCGATTCCGATTCCTTGTTCATCGAATACGGAGTGATGGTATCCTTTTCCAGGTCGATGTAATAGACCGACGTGTATTCTGACGCCAGGATATCAATGATTTCCAGATCCTGCTCGATCTTTTTCTGGTGCATACGCGCAATGCGGATCTGCTCATCCTTGTCGGCAAAGCCAATCACAAAGGAGCTCTTGTTCTTGTTCACCGCAACAATCTTGCATTCGCAGAAATGGTCGATGCTGTTTACAAACTCAAAGCTGGTGACTCCATTTTTCTGGAGAAGCGTCTTTATATTCTTGACGTAGAACTTGGAACGCACCTCGTCCGCGCTTTTAGGCGAAATGATCTTTTGGGTAATGAACTCGATGGCGTCACTGTAGGTCAGGCAATTCAGGGAATGGCATAGCAACTTTTTAAACCGGCTGTGCAGCTTGTGGACTGTCACCTGGTCCGCATCCAGATCGCAATAGAAAATGCACGAGTAGTCCGAAGCCAAAAGCGAAGTCACGGCAGCATCTTCGTCCATACGCTTTCTGCGATTGATTTCGCTTTCGACAAACCCTGCGACAAGCTTGAGGATGGCAAAGTTCTTCAGCGATTCCTTCGGATTGTCAATCACGACAAAGCCGTTACGATGGCCATTCGAAACAATAGTTGCGGCACTGAGGCATTTGATGTCCTTGATCGGCAACAGGCTGTAAAGCTGCGACCACACGCCCGATTCGTCATTCTGCGAATCCAGATAGACGGCGTCCTTGTCGCCCACGGCCTCGACCCACGGACGGATAACATCAGCCGGAATATGCTGAAGATCCGCCTTTAACGGGCGGACGCCCTTGCGGCACCATTCGTACGTCTTGCTCAAGAACTGACGGTCCTTGTCGATTTCAAGGATGTAGGCCCTGTCGGCCGCATAGAACGTAGCCAGCGTCGAAAGCAAGTCCTCAACGGCATCCTTGGAGCGCTTTTCCATGTAAAGCACGTCGATGCAGTTGCGAATGGCGGCTTCCTGTTTCTGCTGTTCCGAGACGTTGTACGCCACCATCATCGCCTGGTATTCGTTCAGGATCTCGTCCTTGGACAGGTAGCATACAAAACGGCTATAGTGCCAGCCGATGTGCGGAGAATAGCACCTGCAGGTAAATTCCGGAATGGAGTCGCCCCTCTTGAACTGTTCAATGAGCGACTTCGCCGACATATGCTGGATGAAATCGTCCCTATATTCCTGGTCGACAAGCTGGTTTGCAATGGACTCTATAACCGCATCGTACGACGGGAAAATGCCACCCAGCGAATCGCTCACATCCACCGACTCGCCATCGACAATCTGGATAAACGGGCGAGAGATTTTCCCTTCGGAAAGGTTCACCTTGAAGTAGCAGTACGCCTTGTCAAGAATCGCCTTGCCATACAGTTTTTCGTTGACGGCACTCTTCAGGCGTTCGCGCTGGGAATCGAGCCCCATCCCCTTGATTTCATTGCGCAGCTCGCCCTCGGCCACCTTCTGGATAATCGGGAGTTCCGTGATATCGCGGTGCCAGCCTTCGAGCCTCACTCCCTTTTCGTAACTATAATTGCGGGATCCGCCACAACGAACAAAACGGACACGACCATCGGGAGAATGCCAGGGATACTGAATTTCGGCATACCCGCCACCGCTCATCTTATCGACATAGGACTTGACCTCGGAAAAATGGTCAGGATCGATATTATCGAACCATGCGTGGAAAACGTCTTCGCGAGAAGAACCTTCCGGAAGACCGAGCAATTTAAGCATAGTTCCGTTAGCGGTCATCCTCGGCGCGCAGCCTTCGTCAATTTCTACTGCCCAAAGGCCGATATCGACGCGGTCAAGGATATTTGTCGATAGAGGAATTGTGTTTTCTTCACCCATAAAAGAATCCCATTCTGTTCGTTCTTATAAAAATAATACGATTTGTATCCAATATTTCAAACGAACCGCACAAATCCGAAAAAAAATCCCGGACAACAAGTCCGGGACTCAAACATTACGGTAACGATTAGAAGAATGCAGGCGGCCAACGCGGGTTCTTCGAGGACATATCGATCTTGTAGAAGTCCTTCTCGAAGCGGCCATCGTCCATGCCGTACATCTGCATCACGTGGCGAGCAATCCACTTGCCGAGCTTGAGCACGGTGAGCTTCTTGCGGAGGCGGCCCTGGCAGTCACGGTTCATGATATCCGGGAGCGTAGAGGTCGTGAGGATTTCATCGATAGCCGGGCTGTTGAGCTTTTCGCGGGCTTCGGCGCTGGTGTGGAAGTGCGTGACACCGAAGCAGACGCGGTTCGGGTTGCCCTTCTTGATATGTTCGCAGCACTGAACGATCGTCGTACCGGTACGGACCATATCGTCGAACACGATCACGTCCTTGCCTTCGATTTCTTCGATGCTGATGTCGGAGAGTTCCGGGTTGAAGGTCATGCTGATTTCACGTTCGCCAGTACGGACCTTGTCCATCACGACGCGCTTGCATTCCGGGAGCTGGAGAGCGTCGAACACGGCGTTCATAAACGGGCGTGCGCCCTTGTCCGGGGAGACGATCACGAGGTTATTGCCGTCCTTGCCGGTCTGCACAAAGTTGCTGTTCTTGATGTAGTGGGCGTAAACGTCCGTCGGAATCAAGTTGTGGAAGTTGCCTTCGAAAATTTCGTTGAAGAGGTTCTGCACCTTGATGCTGTGGTTGTGGCAGGTGACAACGGCATCGACGCCGGCAGTCTTCAAAAGCTGGGCGTAGAGGAGGCTCGTGAATGCCTGGCCGTCGAACTTCTTGAGGTCGATGTCCGGGCGATCCTTTTCGAGTTCGCCGATGCGATGCGGGCCGCGGTCCTGGGCACTGTAGAAGAGGTCCGGTTCAACCAGGACGACCTGTTCTGCACCGTTGTCCTTGGCGGCGCGAGCGAGGATGCAGTTACGCATGGCGTAGTCGTTACGGCTACGTTCATGGTTAGAAACAGAGCAAATCAAGACGATCTTGCCTTCCAGGCGCTTGCCGATATGTTCCAAGTCGTCCATATCCAGCATGTAGCGGGGGCAGAATTCGGAGTTGGCGAAAGTCTTCAGGGAGACCACGTCGGAGATATCTTCACGGAGACCGATGTACTGAGCCATGTCGATGGCAAACGGATCATCGGTAAAGTTGCCGGTCACGATAAAACGATCTGACATTTTCCTAGCCTTGATTTAAGGGTTGTTTTTTGTGTTATTGCCAAATATAGTTAGAATCTATCCACGTTTCAAGTTTAAGGACAAGAAAATCACCAAATGCAAAAAAGCCCCGGCTTTTAGCCGAGGCTCTTTTTTTGATACTTTGTTCTAAAAAGACGGTCGCAGTTGCGACGTTCGCCTTACTTAGCGTTGCGCTACTTCGTAGCGCAGTCCTAAGCGGCTCAGTCATAGAAACAAGCAAGCTTGCCGTCGCGACTCTCGCCTGATTAGGCCTTCT
Organism: Fibrobacter succinogenes; assembly: GCA_902779055.1. GTDB lineage: Bacteria > Fibrobacterota > Fibrobacteria > Fibrobacterales > Fibrobacteraceae > Fibrobacter > Fibrobacter succinogenes_K. The sequence continues at coordinate 59,211 of CACZAD010000032.1, forward strand.
TGCAACCGTTGCACAACTTCGTTGTGCAGTCCCAAGCGGCTCGGTCATATTAGCAAGTAAACTTGCTAATGCGACTCTCGCCTTACTTGGACTTCTTGCAAGCAGCCTTCTTGGCCGGGGCCTTAGCAGCCTTGCAGTTCTTGCGCGGGTCGCCAGCGTAGACAGCAGCCTTGCCGAGTTCTTCTTCGATGCGGAGGAGGCGGTTGTACTTGCAGACGCGGTCCGTACGAGAGAGGGAACCAGTCTTGATCTGGCCAGCGGCAGTACCGACGGCAAGGTCAGCAATGAAGGTGTCTTCGGTTTCGCCAGAACGGTGAGAAACGATCGGAGCATAGCCTTCAACCTGAGCGCGCTTGATAGCAGCGAGGGTTTCAGAAACAGAACCGACCTGGTTCACCTTGATAAGGATAGCGTTAGCGATGCCAGCCTTGATGCCTTCGTCGAAGATGGTCGGGTTGGTCACGAACAGGTCGTCACCCACGAGGTTGATCTTGCCACCGAGCTTGTCGGTAAGAACCTTCCAACCTGCCCAGTCAGCTTCATCGAGACCGTCTTCAATGGAGAAGATGGAGTACTTGTCGATGAGCTTTTCATAGAGCTTGACCATGTCAGCAGACTTGACAGTCTTCTTGGTGCTCTTCTTGAACGTGTAGGTAACAGCCTTGGAGCCTTCCTTTTCAGTTTCCTTGTCGCAGAATTCGGAAGAAGCAACGTCAAGAGCGATCTTGATGTCCTTGCCGAAAACGTAACCAGCGTTTTCAGTAGCGGTCTTCAAAGCAGCGAGAGCCTTTTCGAGGGTCATCACGTCCTTGATTTCGTAACCGAACTTGTTCTTAGCCGGCTTGATAGCAACGCCCGGAGCAAAGCCACCTTCGTCACCAACCGTCGTGTCGAAACCACCCTTCTTGAGGACAGCCTTAAGAGCGTGGAAGATTTCGGTCACCATCTGGAGACCCTTGGAGAAAGTCTTAGCGCCAACCGGAGCGATCATGAATTCCTGGAAGTCGATCGGAGCGGAAGAGTGAGCACCACCGTTGATCACGTTGCACATCGGGCACGGGAGGGTGAGCTTTTCAGTGCCATGGAGCTTGGCAATGTACTGGTAAAGCGGAAGGCCAGCATCCTTAGCAGCAGCAACGCAGACAGCCATAGAAACGCCGAGGATAGCGTTTGCACCGAGCGTGTTCTTGAGCATGCGGTTGCCGTCGAGTTCGATCATAGCGTCATCAACTTCAGTCTGCTTGGACGGATCCATGCCAACGATCTTCTTAGCGATCTTGGTGTTGACGTTCTTCACGGCAGTGAGAGTGCCCTTGCCGAGATAGGTCTTCTTGTCGCCATCGCGGAGTTCGCAAGCTTCGCGTTCACCAGTGGAAGCACCACTCGGAACTGCTGCGTGACCAACGATACCGTTGTCAAGAGTGACATCGACTTCGAGAGACGGATTGCCACGGGAATCCAGGATCTGACGAGCCCAAACTTTAGCGATTTTAGCCATTTTATTAACCTTCTGTTAGAGTGAAAAAATTTTGATGCAAAAAATATAGAAAAGTAGGAAGTTTGCAGTAGACAGTAGGAAGAAAAAAAGTTGGAAAAACGTTAATAAAAATGCAGGTAGATGTTCGCAAAAAAAATTACTTGGAAGAACCAAACGATCCTAGCTGCACGAACATTCCATAACGAAAGCGCTGGTTCGTAATTCTTACATGACCGCCCAAGTCAAAATAATACCCACTACGCCTAGAATTTTTTGACAAGACAAATCTCAAGCCGAGCGCCTCCGAAAATCCAAACTCCCAGGCTTTGCCTTTAGTCGACAAGCTATAAATTCCATAATCCAAAATGCGGTGCTTTTCAAACAGGCCAATCCGTCCATCGTCCGACAAAGAAAAATACGTATCGCCAAACAACAGATAATCCAGTTTGGATAAAGTTCTCAACGCAGACTCGCTACTTCCCACAGTAGCAACAAAGAGTATCAAGGAGAGGATCCCTTCATCAGAAACCATGCCTTCATCGACATCCAAAGACAGAATAGGGATGCCAAACAAAAAATCATATTTCTTTAAGTCCCTATGACCATCCCACTTATCCCTGACACCCCAAAGAGACAAATGCAACGCCGTCGGCGCCGCATATGCAACCTCTACAACAAAGCCGTCCGGGAAATAATCCTTCACCCATAAATCACGCCTTTGAAATCCGGCATCGATATGTCCATCTTCATTCGTATCGGTGACGCCACTCGTATCAATTTCAAGCGCTAGGGAAATTTTCGAAGGTGAATCTGCATCTAGCGAGTCCTGCAAATCCTGCGTAGACGGCTGCGCAAAAGCATACGCCGCAAGCATCAAGGCGCAGGACAGCACAAACAAATTCACTCTTTTCAAAAAATTCATATAGCTACATCTTGGCGATCGTCACGCCGAGCCACACCGTATAGAAATAACTACTGGGAGGATCTTCGCCAAAACGGATCGGACCGTCGACCGTCGCCATGCCGGAAACGCCCACGTTCCATCCTTCATTCAACTTCCAAAGTTTTCCCAAATCCAGACAGGCACTAAAGCCCTGTTCTTCAAGCCCTAATTTCGAAACACGCTTCGGGTGATCTATAAAAACAGCCATCATCCCTACCGAAAGGCCAACATAGGCGCCGTGCATCGCAGATTCAGGATTCTTGAACGGAAAGAAGTTCACACCGGCGCCCAGCATCAAACGGTTCGCGGACTCGTCATATTTAGCACCCAACGATTCAAGAGTACCTCCCGAATGCATCAACTGCAAGTCCACAAAAGGAACAATTCCGTCAATATTAACGCCCGTCTTTAGATCAACCGCAGGACCAAATCCATAGTAATGGACTCGTTCCATCTCAATATCGCCCTTATAATCCATATGCCCGAATTTCGTCAAGAACGAGGAATAGGCACCGCCAACAGTCGCGTCGAAATAGAGAGATGTATTCCCCCTAGCAAATGCAAAAGCCGAAAGAGCAAGACTCAATGCCAAAATTTTAGCCAAAATAGAACAACGCATTTTTCTCCTTTTTTGAAATTCTAAAGTCTAGTAGGACTTTCGACTTTTTACGATATCCATGAGAGTCTTTTCGATATCGGTCGTTCTATTACTCTGGTTCACTTCAACCGTAAAATAATTACCGTTCTTTGTTTTCAACACAGCATAGGCAACACTGTAAGTATTATTGGAGGTTACCATCCATGCGCACGCATCGCCATCTTGCTTTTCGAATTTCGTTTCACCGTATTGAATCGGCTTATCCGAATTTTCGGCCTGCGTCATCGTCTTGTAATGGTCAAAGAGCCCAATCAACACCAGAGAATCCGACTGACAAAAATCTACGCCACTTCCCGTTTCGAGGCTTTCGAACATAGATTTCGTCTGTCCTTCAATCGCCAGTTTCACATACGAATCGGCCACACCTTCTGCAAGCTCGACCCGCGTATTTACACCTTCCTTCTTTTGAATTTTAAGAGGAGTCCATTCAGCAGACGGGAGTTCAAAAGTGAGCGGTTCAGGATACGGGACATTCAATTCAATCGCCGGACTCCCCGTCCAAAAAGATGTCGTCTTATGCAAAACGATATCGTTGTGATTCGTGGCGCAACCGCCAAGGAACAGCAACGAAGCTGAAAATAGAAGTACGACGGATTTCTTTATGGTTTTCATGATTAAAAGTCCTTTACTTTAAATATAATCTCGCCTGCACTATATAAGAACAAAAATATCTTTACTTTTCGACAACATGCCCCGATAGCTCACGGAAATCGCCTTTTTTATACAAGGTAATACCCGGTGAAACCAAGTGAAACACAGACTGTTCAGCAAGCGTTTCCACGTTGAACTCGAAAGAATCCAGGCGGTTGCGGTAGCTATCCGTAGAGTTGTCAAACGAGACCATGTAAGGCGGGCGCGGAATCTTGCCCTGGTTCGCAAGCGAAATCAGCTCGACACCGACCCTGTCGTTAGAAACAACCCAAGCGTCCACAGGCGGGATTTTTTTCACGAGCGACATTAAAATTTGTCTATAAAGGGCATGCGCACGCGGTTCCTGCATAAAGTCATAAGGACTCGCATGCGATGCGTCAGTCGCCTCGAACACTTCAAGTCCCACATTCTTGAGACCTTTCAAGCGGTCCCTCGACCACATGCTCATGTGATACGGAGAAACAAAGGCTATCCGCGTCAAGCCTTTTTTCTTCAGAAAACGCCCGACAATGCGTCCCGGGAACTCACCAAAGGCGAGGTTGAAAAACGCAAATCGCTTTTCTTTTTTCAGCGCACGCGGAATATCGTACAGCGGGTGCTCCCACCACACAGCCACAGGGAAACGCGTCGTCGCAAGTTTTGCAAATAGTTTATTGATATCGAATACGAGCATCGTCGAGACGGCAGCACCAAAGCAGCCCCGGCAATCCTCCAGCCGGATGCGATTGCCGCCAGCATCCAAGAATGAACCTTCATCCTCGTAATAGCCCAGCGCCTTGACGTTTAAGTTATTGCGATGCGCCTCCACATACACTTTTTGCATAAACGAAAGTTCGCGTTCGCCAAGACAATTAAAATCCCCGTTAGGGTTGCAACGCATAATCAGGAGAATTTCTTTTGTCTTAGAAATCGCCAACCGGGCATCGACAAAATAATAACGCCCTTGCCCCCTGCGTTCCAAAATTCCCTTTGCATGCAATGATTCCAGTGTACGCCGCATGGTCCCCAACGTCGTCGCATAAGACTGACACATGTCCTTGATTGATGGAAGCGGGCGATTAACAGAAATCTTTCCCGACTTCCAGTCCTCCAGCAGCAATCGCTCTACGCGTTCCGTTTCAAGTTCATGCGCAGACACCTCGATTTTTGGCTTTGCCCCCCAAAAGTAGCCGTTGCCGTGTTCTGCATAAATTTTCCCTTGAGAGGCAAGCTTCTTGTAAGCACGGAAAATGGTGAACGTCGACGCCCCCGAAGACGCCGCCACCTCGCGCACGGACGGGAGCCGGTCCCCATCCTTATAGCCAACAGATTCAATCCACTTGCAAAAATCTTCGACTGTCATAAAAACTCACCCGCCTCTTTTATAACACTAGATACACTATAGCACAAACATACATAAATATCAGGTACAAGGAACCCCTAGTAAGCTAATTTATGTAAGGAAACAAAATACAATCTTTGAATATCGAGGCTACTATGTTCAAATCACTACTCTTCACATTAGGGATCTTGCCTATGACTGCTTTAGCATTCCAAGTCGGCGCCTGGGTCGGTGGCCCCGGCCAATACCCGCAGCCCACCCAAGAGAACGTGCAGGCATTCCAGGATTTGCAGGGCACGCATATCGACCTCATCAGCTATTTCGCACTCTTTGACATGAACGACTGGAACGCGACCGAGGAATTCGCAAATGTTGCGAAAGACAACGGCTCCACGCTTGTGGTGACCTGGATGGCAAACGGCTACAACGCCCAGGATTTGGTGGACGGCAAGGCCGATGAATACATCCGCGAATACGCCAAGGGCGTTAAAGGCTACGGCGAAGAAATCTGGCTCAGGCCGCTCCACGAAGCAAACGGCGACTGGTACGACTGGGGCGTAGGCAAGGCTGACGCCGGAAACACCGATGCAAACGTCGCCGAAGCATTCCGTCATATCGTAAAAATCTTCAAGGAAGAAGGCGTTACGAACGTCAAATGGGTCTGGACGACCAACGCATCGAACGCAGGAAAAGGTTCGACACTTACCGGCAACTACCCCGGCGACGAATACGTGGACTACATCTCCATCGACGGCTACAACTGGGGCAAGTGCCAGAGCTGGTCTAGCTGGCAGACGTTCTCGCAGGTGTTCAAAAAATCCTACGACGCACTCGCCAAAATCAACAAGCCGCTCTTTATCGCCGAAATTTCCAGCTCCGAACTCGGCGGCAACAAGGCCGAATGGATTACGGACATGTTCGAGCACTTTGCTACAGACTTCTCCCGCGTATTTGCGGTGATGTGGTTCAGCCAGAGCAAGGAAGATAACGAAGGCGACTGGGCGCTCAACACCTCGCAGGCCGCAGTTGATGCATGGAAAGCAGGCATTGCAAAGATGAAAGCCATCGACAACACAGCACTCAAGCCGGCCGGAAGGGCATCCAACAGTTCCTTTCGCCTGCAAGACGGCAAGCTCTACATGCAAACCGGCAAAGCATTAAAGGCAAGTGTCGTGCAGTTTGACTATCAGGGCCGTGTCCTGTGGCAGAGCCCGGTGCAGCACTTCTCCGCGGGCGTACACGCTATCGACGCCCCCAAGGCAAGTACGCGAAGCCTATTCAAGCTCTCCGTGAAGCGCTAAACAAAACTTATTCATAAAACTCCTTGAACAACCCCCATTCTAGCTCCTTCAAAACGCTAGAGTGGGGATTTTTTATTCCTACTAAGCTTCTCCAAACGGAATACCCATAATCGCCGCTTCATGGAATCAATCAGAGCCGAGTTTTTGACCGATTGAAACGGCTCTTAGAATTTGTATGCACGCAAAAGGGAACATCACCAATAATTCAGATTTTCCGCAGCACCAAACTCGCGCAGAGCCAAACACTAGTGACACTTTGAATTTTTTATGCGCTTTTGTTCGGGCTCTTCTAGAGCATTCAGCGTATCTTTTAAGCGTAACAAAAACTCAACGGGGTCTTTATGAACAACAAGCTTTTCATGTCTCTTTGCGTCGCACCGGCTGCGGCAATGGCATTCCAGATCGGCGCTTGGGTCGGAGGCCCCGGACAATACCCGCAACCCACAAAAGAGAATGTGCAGGCATTCCAAGAATTGCAAGGCAGCAAGCTTGACCTCATCAGCTATTTTGCAGTCTTTGATGTGAGTGATTGGAACAACGTAAAAACCTACGCCGACATCGCCAAGGACAACGGCTCCACGCTAGTCGTCACATGGATGCCCAAAGGCTACAGCGCCCAAGACATTGTGAACGGCAAGACGGACAACTACATCCGAGAATTCGCAAAGGGCGTCAAAAATTACAGTGAAGAAATCTGGTTGCGCCCCCTGCACGAAGCGAACGGCGATTGGTACGACTGGGGCGTGGGCAAAAAAGGCGCCGGGAATACCGATGCTAATGTCACCGAAGCATTCCGCCGCATCGTCAAGATTTTCCGCAAAGAAAACGTCAAGAACGTCAAATGGGTATGGACCACGAATGTCACGAACCACGGCGAAGGCGCCACGCTCACAGGCAACTATCCCGGTGACGAATACGTCGACTACATTTCCATCGACGGTTACAACTGGGGCAAGAGTCAGAACTGGTCCAGCTGGAAGTCCTTTGCGCAAGTCTTTGACGACGCCTACAAGGCCCTCGCAAGCATCGACAAGCCGCTCTTCATTGCCGAAATCTCCAGCTCCGAAAAAGGCGGAAGCAAGGCCGAATGGATCGCTGACATGTTTGAGCATTTCCGCACCGACTACTCACGCGTATTCGCCGTAATGTGGTTCAGCCAAAGCAAGGACTACGAAGGCGACTGGGCGCTCAACACCTCGCAGGCCGCAGTCGATGCGTGGAAAGAGGGAATCAATAAGATGAAGGCTAATTCCAAAAGCAAAAAGAGATAAATCGATATTCTACGATATCCAGCCTTCCCGGAGCATCACGACTTCCCATTTTCCCGAGCGCTTGGACAGGTAGTATAAGCCTCCTCGGCCGTAGCCATCATTCACATTCAAGGTTACCATATCATGGTTCTTGTTAAATACCGCACTCACTATGGTCGGGTAAGAATGAAAGGAAAAATCATCTTCCCAAAAACGTGGCGAAACGGGAATCTCCCACATCAAGAACCGACGATCCCCGCGCGCTTTCGTTTTCATAAAATTATTCAATAGCGATTCATATTCCTTGTTTAAAACAAGAACCTGTTGGCCTATCGGAGTTTTTTCCATGCAGGCAGATTTCGCTTCTTTCCTTTCACTCTGCTTTATACCGAACGGATTTATCTTCAGCAAAGCATTCATATCTGCGGCTACAGTATCAACATAATGCACCTGCAGCGTTTGAATAAAATAAACGACTTTAAATACACTAGTAGAATCCTTTTTCAAGACCGACAAAGCCTCTTCAAACGGAATACCCATAATCGTCGCTTCATCTTCTTCCCTAGTATCCCATCTCCACCCAGGCGCCGTCAGTTCTACTTTTTGTGTACTATCTACCTTCCCAAGAAGGGATTCACGCTTTGCTGTATCAAGCATAAACCAATACATGTGTTTAATATGATATTCAAAAAAATATTTCGAAACCGCTTCATTGATTTCGCGTAAATCAGCCGCCAGGGAATCATCTGCCGGAATCGTTCCGCAAAGAGAATCCGTAGACCTTTTCCACCTTGCAATGAAATGACTTTTGTAATCGTCCATGGAATCGCGAAGCAACGTGTCATTCGTCGCCTGGTACTGTTCGTAAAACGCAAACGCACGCGAAAGAACCGTATCCAGAGGCAGAACCTTCAGCTCCTCAAACCGCTTTGCGTTTTTCACATCATCTTCATTAGACTCAGAGCACCCGCAAAGGAGCGCTACAAACGTCACCGCCAGCAAACAAAAATTTCGCAGAAATTTCATACACAACATAAATAAAAAATTTTATCTAAAAAAGATTATCCTTTTTGGATAATCCTAATCGGATAATGAAGATTCCCGCTCGACGGCGGGAATGACAAAGGAGCCGAGTGATGCAGAAATATGCTTGCATATTTCTATATCCGAGGCGAACAAGTCATGCGATAGCGCAATGACAACGGAGCCACGAATGACAGGCTCTGGCGGGGATGACAACACTCGACATTCCGCATAAATGCAGAAAAGGCTCCGCAAAAGCGGAGCCCTTCTCTAGGATAATTCTGTGCTTGCGCGCGAGAATTAGAAACGGAAGTGAGCGAAAGCCTTGTTGGCTTCGGCCATCTTGTGCGTATCGTTCTTCTTGCGGACTGCGTTGCCTTCGCCGTTCTTGGCAGCAACGAGTTCTGCAGCAAGGCGTTCTGCCATATTGGCTTCGTTGCGGTTACGAGCTGCATCGAGGAGCCAACGGAGAGCGAGAGCCTTGGCGCGATCCGGAGCAACTTCCATCGGGACCTGGTAGTTTGCACCACCAACGCGACGGGACTTGACTTCGACACGCGGCTTGATGTTTTCAAGGCAGAGTTCGAACTTTTCGAGCGGGGTTTCCTTGCCTTCGACCTTCTTGTCGAGCATGTCGAGAGCGGTGTAGACGATCTGTTCGGCGATGGTCTTCTTACCCTGCTTGAGCACGACACCGACGAGTTCGGTGACGAGCGTGGAGTGGAAACGCGGATCCGGGAGGATGGAGCGATGGAGAGCCTTTCTTCTTCTAGACATAGATTACTTCCTTACTTCTTGGCCGGAGCGGCACCTTTCTTCTTAACACCGTACTTGGAGCGGCCGTTCTGACGGCCGTTGACTGCCTG
>CACZAD010000033.1 GCA_902779055.1 Fibrobacter succinogenes
CGTGAAGTTCGAAACGAACTTTGTGATTGGCCGTACCCGCAAGCTCAAGGACCTCATCGAAAAGGATGGCTTTGACGCTGTGTTCGTCGGTACCGGTGCCGGTCTTCCGTTGTTCATGAACATCGAAGGCGAAAACCTCGTCGGCGTGTTCGCAGCCAACGAATACCTCACCCGTGCAAACCTCATGCGCGCTTACGACAAGGAAAATGCCGATACGCCGATGTGGCCGGGCAAGAACGTTGTCGTCCTCGGTGGTGGTAACGTCGCTATGGACGCTGCCCGTATGGCACTCCGCCTCGGTGCAGAAAAGGTTCGCATCATTTACCGTCGTAGCATGAACGAACTTCCGGCCCGTAAGGAAGAAGTTCTCCACGCTCAGGAAGAAGGTGTCGAATTCTGCGTCTTGCAGAACCCGGCCAAGATTCTTGGCGACGAAGCCGGCCACGTGCGCGGCATGCTCGTCGACAAGTACGAACTCGGCGAACCCGACGAAAAGGGCCGTCACACCACGCCGGAACTCTCTGTCGACAAGAAGGGTCACATCCTTCTCGAAGATGCAACCGCCAACAAGACTTTCATGGAAAAGGTCTACGCTGGTGGTGACATCGTGCTCGGCGCTGCAACCGTGATCCTCGCTATGGGCGAAGGTCGTCGTGCTGCTGCTGGCATCAACGAGTTCCTCAAGAAGTAATTCTTGCTTGGACTGTCATTCCGGCCTTCGTGCCGGAATCGCCTTACGTACTTTAAAAAGAGGATGGCTTCAGCCATCCTTTTTGCTTTGTCATGCCGGACTCTATGTCACCCCGGACGTGTTCCGGGGCGGCATCACCTTTTTGCATTCCATTCCTTTTTGTCAATCCATCCTTTTTTGAGACATCGTCTTTTTCAAAATCTTTTGATTATATTCAAAGGAAAGGTCATTTAAGGAGATGTTATGGATTGGTCTAAAATTTTTGGAATCACCTGTGGCGTTGCATTTTTAGCAGGCTCTGTTTCTGCAGCCACTCTTCCAACGGCAAAAGAAGTTCAAGCCAAGATGGGCATGGGCTTCAACATTGGTAACTCCATGGAGGTGCCGAACAACCCGACTTTATGGGGCAACCCTTTCCCGACTCAGGCTTTGCTCGATTCCGTGAAGGCGGCTGGCTTCAATACGGTGCGTATTCCTTGCGCTTGGGATAGCCACACGAGTGGCGGCAAGGTCACCGAAACTTGGCTCGATTCCGTGAAGACGGTCGTCGATTACGCCATGCGTGCAGGTCTCTACACGATTTTGAACATCCACCACGAAGGTGAAGGTGGCTGGTTCCAGAGCAACATCGGCACGAGCGTCGATAACACTATCGACAACAAGATGAAGACTTACTGGACGCAGATTGCGAACAAGTTTAAAAACTACAACGAACGCTTGATCTTCGCCGGTGCAAACGAACCTGGCCCGAATGTGAACACGTGGACATCGCAGCATGTGCAGACGCTCATGCACTACTACCAGACGTTTATTGATGCTGTCCGCGCTACGGGCGGCAACAATGCAACGCGTACCTTGATTATCCAGGGCCTCAATACCGACATTGACAAGTCGGTCAAAAGCGCTCCGGTCAGCACCTTCCCGAAAGACAAGGTCGAAGGCCGCCTGATGTTCGAAGTGCATTACTACGATCCGTACCAGTACACGCTTATGACGAGCCAACAGGACTGGGGCGCTAGTGAACCGATTCAGCCGCAGTACTACTATGGCGATTACACCAAGGCTAGCGAACCTAAGCATAACGCCGGTTACAACGCCTGGGCAGGCTCTGTCGATTCCAAGCTCGGAAGCATCGTGCATCCGCAGGAACAGTTTGCCAAGATGAAGACGAATTACGTGGACAAGGGCTATCCGGTCATTGTCGGCGAATTCGGTGCCAATGTCCGCTCTCCGGAATTGAGCGGTTCCGACCTGAATCTCCACAAGCAGGGTCGTGTGCAGTGGCATAAGGATGTCGTTTCGGCTGCCAAACAGTACGGTCTCACTCCGATTCTCTGGGACATGGGCAACGAAAGCAACTCCAGCTACGACAATATGGCTTACATTCGCCGTCAAAGTACCCCGGTGGGCAAGGTCCTCGAAACGGATGTCATCAACGCCATGCGCAGCGTGTATAATCTCGGCAATTACGTGAACAATGGTGTCACGCACGTTGAAGATTTTATCACGGGCGGCATGGAAACGCAGTCTAGTTCTAGCAACACTCCCGTCGCTGAATCCAGCAGTTCTGTAAAATCGAGCAGTTCGGCTGTTCTGCCAGAATCTTCCAGCTCGTGGAATGACCTATGCGAATCATTGGATTGTGGCAATGTTGGCATCTTACACCCGATTACAGGGGCCACGGGCGTCAAGTTCCATCGCAATGGCAATGTGCTTTACGGTTCCGGCAAGATTATGCTGTTCGATATGAACGGAAACCTTGTCCGTAGCGTCGGAGCAGCCGCTTCGTCTAAGACCGAAATGCAGTTGCAGGGCCTCCGCCAAGGCAACTACATTGCAAAATGCCAGGGCAAGGTGATGCAAGTCCAAATCCGCTAACAAAGCCACCTCGCGGACATTCCTTTCATTGTTTTGAATAAAGGTCTCCGCTTCGGTGTAATTAAGGGACGGCGTAAGCCGCCCCTTTATTTTGTCCTGTATATGTTTTTTGTATTTTTTAGACAAAGAAAAAGGAGTGAGTCTTGAATTTTAAATTTTCTGCATGCACTTTTGTAGTCTTTTCGGTTTTTGCATTAGTTTTTTCTGCTTGTGGTGGCGATTCCGGCAGCTCGGCTAATGATGATCTCCCCGAAAGTGTTGAACAGTTCAGCGACATCAAGAATATCGAATGTAATGCAGATCGCGAATGCGCTCAAATCTACATCGAAGAACACGACGACTATGTGCAATGTATCGATTCCAAATGGGAAACGGTCATTGCCTCCAAGCTGAACAAAGCCTGTGCCGATGTAAAATCCAGCAGTAGCAAAAATAAATCTAGTAGCAGCAAAGGCAAGTCAAGTGGCAGCAAGAATGATTTATCTAATGCCGTAAACCCTTCTACGGTTGTGAAAGGAACAATGACTGATAAACGAGATGGCAAAACCTACAAGACGGTGTCTATCGGCAAACAGACTTGGATGGCGGAAAACTTGAATTATGATTACGAAGGTACTGAGGGCTTGGATTCCAGTATTTTCTGCTATCGTTACAACGACACGACTGATTCCTGCGCCAAATATGGCCGTCTATATACTTGGGCTGCGGCAATGGATTCCCTTGCGTTATTTAGCGAGGCTGGTAAAGGTTGTGGATCCAAGGATAAAAAAAGTAAGGAAAGTTTTTGTAATCCCAAAGGTCAAGTTGTTCGTGGTGTTTGTCCTAGCGGTTGGCATTTGCCGAGTGAATTTGAATGGCTGACTTTGATCAATGCTGTTGGAGGGAAAAACTCCGCTAGTGTAAATCTTAGAACGGTCACGGATTGGCTGGATAATCCCCAAGGTATTGATTCTTATGGTTTTTCTGTTTTACCCTCAGGTAGTAGAAAAGTAGATCGAGAAACCTTCAGTCACTTTGGTGTAGAGGCTTTATTCTGGAGTTCTATGGAAAATGATTATGATGTCGCGTATGCTTGGAACTTTCTTCGAAGTTCTGTTAGTGAGGGACGTTATGATAAGAAGACGGGGGCTTCGGTGCGTTGTCTAAAGGATTATGATGTTGAAGATAAAAGTGAATTCAATGCTTCGTCCAATACTCTTACTGATCTTCGTGATCATCAAACGTACAAGACTGTGAAAATCGGTGATCAAATATGGATGGCTCAAAACTTGAACTATTACTATAACACAAAAAATGGCGAAAACTATTGTTATAGAAATGAAGCTGATTCTTGTGCCAAATATGGTCGCTTGTATACTTGGGCTGCGGCTTTGGATTCTGTTGGTGTATTTGGTGAAGGTGGTACTAGTGGAACAGATGGAAATGAAATCGTTCGTGGAGTATGTCCTAATGGTTGGCATTTGCCCAATGATAGGGATTGGCTCCTTTTGGCGGCTTATATTGGAGGAACAAAAACGGCTGGAGGAAAGTTAAAGTCTTCTAGTGTATGGATTGATGAATGTCGTGGGACTGATGCATTTGGTTTTTCCGCTTTGCCTGCTGGGTATTATGATGCACACGAATTTTGGGATAGTAAGTTTAAACAAGTTGGAGAATATACGGCTTTTTGGAGTTCTGAAAAGGATAGTTACTCGTATGCATATGCATGGACGTTGTCATCTTCTGAAGGCTTGGGCGTTGCGTATCGCTTTATGGATTATGGATATTCGGTGCGTTGTATTAAAGACTCAGATTATAAGCTTAAAATCATTAAGGATGATAGCGAGTATGATGCGAAAAAGAATACACTTACGGACCTTCGTGACAACCAAACGTATAGGACTGTGAAAATCGGTGATCAAGTATGGATGGCTCAAAATTTGAACTATGATTATAATGTGGGACGAGATGAAAGTGATTGCTTTAATTTCCTTATGGACTCGTGCGAAACGTATGGTCGCTTTTATATGTGGGGTGCTGCAATGGATGCCGCTGCGGTATTTGGCGATGCGGGTAAAAGTTGCCGCTATGGTTCTGGATGCCAAACGGATGGGAAGACTGTGCGTGGTGTATGCCCCAAAGGTTGGCATTTGCCGGATACGTTGGAATGGAGTAATTTATTTGATTATGTCGGAGGTCGTGATGTTGCTGGGGCGAAGTTGAAAACGACTAGTGGGTGGAATGATGGTGGAAATGGAACTGATTCCTTTGGCTTTTCCGTTATTCCGGCTAGCAGTCAGGATCCATATGTTGGTCTAGTACTTTGGGATAATAATGAAATTGGGAAAAGTGGATATTTTTGGAGTTCTTGGCAAGAATCTGCACGGTATATACATTATGTGATTTTTAGTGAAAAAGAAAATGCATATTTTATGTATACTCCTTTTGAAAATCGGGAATTTAATGTCCGCTGTGTAATGGACGATGAATAACCCTTTGTCAAATTAGCAAAACTAAATGAAATAGCCCCCATCCTAACGCACCGTCACCAATCTATTTTCTAGAGAAGGACGGTGCTTTTTCTTTGAGCTTGTCATCCCGGATTTATTCCGGGACTGGATCGATATGCTTGGTTTGTCATCCCGGCCTTGTGCCGGGATCGCCTTTCTCGTGTTAAGATAAAGCTGTGCTGTCATTTTGAAAAATTCAGCCTTTAAAAAGGTGGCTTTTATGAAGTTAGGATGGTTTGGTAAGCGTTTTCGCACGGCTCTCGCCTTGACGGGGCTTGCGTGCGGTCTCGGATTTTCACAGGATCTGCTTTACCCCGACATGTTTGCGTTGTCGGATGTGCAGCTTTTGGACGGCGTCTTGAAAGAACGCCAGGATTTGAACGTCGAAACGCTCCTCAGCTACGATGTCGATCGCCTTTTGGCTCCGTTCTACGAAGAAGCGGGTATGAAGCCTAAGGCAAGCAAATTCCCGAACTGGGCGGGCCTTGACGGTCACGTTTTGGGGCATTACCTGAGCGCCTTGGCGATGCATTACGCCGATAATGATGACGTTCAGGTCAAGGAACGCCTCGAATACATCTTGAAAGAACTCAAGACGATTCAGGACCAAAATTCCAAGGACAATAACTTCAAGGGTTACATTAGCGGCGTGCCGAACGGCAAGCAAATGTGGCTCAAGATGAAGAATGGCGATGCCGGCGCGCAGAACGGCTATTGGGTGCCGTGGTACAATATCCATAAGCTCTATGCGGGCTTGCGCGACGCTTATGTTTATGCGGGCTATGAACAGGCAAAGACGATGTTCCTTGCGCTTTGCGACTGGGGCATCACGATAACGAATGGTCTGAATGATTCCAAGATGCAGCAGATGCTCGGCACGGAACATGGCGGCATGCCCGAAGTTTACGCCGACGCCTACAAGCTCACGAAAGACGAAAAATATCTGAATGCCGCGAAAAAATGGTCGCATCAGTGGCTTTTGAATCCGATGTCGCAGGGCAATGACAACTTGACGAACGTGCATGCCAATACGCAGGTGCCTAAAGTTGTGGGTTTTGCACGAATTGCAGAACTCTCGGGCGATGAAAAGTACCAGAAGGGCTCCGATTTCTTCTGGCAGACGGTCGTGAACAAACGCAGTATCGCCATTGGCGGCAACAGCATTTCTGAACATTTTCCGGCGCTCAACAATCACAAAAAATTCATCGAAGAACGTGAAGGACCAGAATCCTGTAATACGTACAACATGCTCAAGTTGACGGAACGTCTGTTCAATATCAAGCACGATGCCCATTACAGCGACTTCTATGAACGCGCCCTCTTCAATCACATCCTTTCGACAATCCACCCGACACATGGCGGCTACGTGTACTTTACGCCGGCTCGTCCGCGCCATTACCGCGTGTATTCCAAGGTCAATGCGGGTATGTGGTGCTGCGTGGGATCGGGCATGGAAAATCCGGCGAAGTACAATCAATTTATTTATACGAAGGATGGTAACTCGCTTTATGTGAACCTCTTTGCGGCGTCCGTCTTGAATTGGAAAGACAAGAGCGTGAAAATCAAACAAGAAACTGCGTTCCCGAAGGGCGAAAGTTCTAAGTTCACGATTACTGGCAGCGGGGAATTCGATATGCAGATTCGCCATCCGTACTGGGTCAAGGAAGGTGAATTCAAGGTCATCGTCAATGGCGATACCGTCGTGAAAAAATCGACGCCGTCAAGTTACGTTTCTGCCGGAAAGTCCTGGAAATCGGGCGATGTCGTCGAAGTGCTTTACCCGATGTACACGCACGTTGAAGATTTACCGGGCGTCACCGACTATGTAGCGCTTTTGCATGGTCCGATTGTGCTTTCTGCGAAGACGGGTACGGCGAACTTGAACGGCCTTGTTGCTGATGATGGCCGCTGGAGTCATATCGCGTCCGGAGCGCTGGAATCGCTCGATCAGGCGCCGATGCTTGCGAGCAAAAAAGAGGATATTCCCTCGAAGGTGGAACCGGTGAAGGGCGAGCCGCTGCACTTTAAGGCGCCTTATCTTTTTGCGCAGCAAAAGGACGCGAATTTGCTTTTGCAGCCGTTCTACGAAGTTCACGATGCCCGTTACATGATGTATTGGATGGTGCTTACGGATCCGAGCGTTCTTGAACGCCTCGAAAAGGAGCAAAAAGAGGCTTTGGCACTTGACGAAAAGACTGTCGATAAGGTCGCTCCGGGCGAGCAGCAGCCAGAAGTGGACCACAAGATGAAAATCGAAAATTCCACTTCCGGCACGCACCAAGGCGAATTCTACCGCGATGCTGGTAAGTGCTCGGGCGGTGATGGCGGCCTTATCAGCTACGAATTCGAGACGAATAGCGAAGATTCCTTGAGTCTCATGGTGCGCTACTGGGGCAACGAAGGATGCACTCGCACTTTCGACATCAAGATTGACGACGAAAAACTCACGACCGAGACCATTTCGAACCGCTGGAAAAAAGATGAATTCGTGAACGTGACTTACCCGATTCCGGATAAAATGGTGAAGGGCAAAAAGATTGTGCGTATCTCCTTCTCGGCAAGCTCTGGAATGGTGGGAGGTATCTTTGGCGTGCGCCTCCTCCGCAACAAGCCAAAGCCCGTCGTAGAAGACCCGCCGATAAGCATCAAGCCGGTTGATGCTGTAAAGCAGGGCCTCCGCGTGCGTGCAGACCGTCAAACGCTGCAAATCGCATCTCCGAGCGTTCTTGCCCGCACGATGAACGTAAAGATCTATTCAATGGATGGGCGCCTCAAGCTCACGCAAATGCTCCCCGCAGGTGCAAGCGAATTTAACATTGATATTGCAGGCCTCAAGAACGGCAATTACATTGTTCGCCTTTTCCAAGATGGCCTTGTGCAGGGCTACACGCTATTCAACAAAAACGGCCTTTAAATATTGCACTCCTCAACACCCCCAAAAGTCCTCGCTCCGCGAGGACTTTTATCATTCCACTTCCGAGGAATCCTTCACGCAACGGACGGAAAAAGCAAAAAAGTTTTCCATCTCTTCTGGGTATATGACATCGAGTTCTTTACATGAAAAACAGACCGCATCATAACTATCAAAAAGATGGCATTGATGTTGAACGTCTAATGAATATTCCAATGGCATATGTGTTCCAAAATATGTGTATTTACCAGCGGATTCCGCTGGGTTCCATTCCTCTTCTTCTTCGTTCCACCAGTTGTACCTTAAGTGTATATTTTTAGAGTTGGTAATATCGTAAAGACCGGCTGGTAACACGTTGAATCCCCATGTATCTGATCCATTTCCTTCGAGTTCCCAGCCACTTGTTGACTTTAAATTCATGGTCAAACCGTTCGTGTATTCGATTAAAATTTCCCATTCTTTAATTGATGGAATGTGCCAGTTGTCAGGGCAAATTCCGCGGGAATTGAATTTTTCATCGGTCATTCTGGATTTTATGTTTTCGTTTGTGCAACCTACTGCGGCCTCCCAAACATAAAGTCTTCCATATTTTGCGCAGCTATCGGGCTCATTGTTATAGCAAAAACTTGCAGAATCTATAGTCGTGTAGCCAACTTTAATGGGCTCTGTATATGCATAATTCAAATTCTCCGCCATCCAAATCTGTTTTCCGATTTTCACGGTCTTGTACACTTGTCCGTCGCGTTCGTCGACAAGTTCTCCGTACGATAAGCCGGAACTACTTGAAATTATCATTTCGGAGCTACTCGATATAGCCGCGGATGACGATGATTCTACGTCTTCAATCGAAGAAGAATATGCTTCGATCGTAGAATTTGATGAAATTGCTGCAAAAGAACTGGAGGGATTTTCGTCACTACAGCCTCAAAATAAAATCCCAATGAGTAGACAAAAGAACAAATTTCGCATAAACGTCTCCGACTACTTAGAATATATGATTTTTTCCTGAATGCCTCAATTGCTCCATTCAGTTCGCCTTTGCTCCACAAGGACTTCTTTGTAATTTTCTATTAACGCATACTGTGCGAACGGCCGGTATCTGCCGCCTACAAACCGCGTTTCTGTTACCGAAAATAAACATACGTTGCGACTGGCTCAATGCGTTGTTAGAGTAACCAACATGTAATTATTTTTTTCAAGAATGAAAAAACTAGTTTTATTATTTTTAGCGTGGGTTCTACAGCCTGGAATAAAAAAATTGGGTGAAATTCGCCCAAATCCGAAATAATAAAGCGGATTGTAATTTTTTTGTTAGTCCATTATTTACATAAATGCGAGTGTGAATGACTTGTTTTTAAGTAGATTTTGAACGTCAGTTGCCGTAAAAGAAACATCTAAATGGAGTTATTATGCTTGACCTTCTTGCTGTCCAGTCCAGCACAACAAACGCAACGATCATTACGCTTGCATACACCCTGATCTTGGCCTTCATCCTGTCTTCTATGATAGGTTGGACTTACGAAAAGACGTTCCTTGGACTTTCTTACTCCCGTAATTTTGTCCAGGGCATCGTCTTGAGCGCAGTTGCGGCTTCGATGATCATGCAGGCCATTGGCGATAACGTTGGTCGTGGTCTCGGCATGATGGGTGCTCTATCCGTGGTCCGCTTCCGTACGAGCTTTAAAGACCCCCGAGATATTATGTTCATATTCGCGGCGCTAGGCGCCGGTATCGGTTGCGGTGTCTATGCGTGGGGCGCTGCTGTGGGTGGAACCATTGCGTTCTGCAGTGTTGCGTTCCTCCTTTCTCGCACGGGTCTTGGCACCAAGCACTTCTTTGACGGTATGCTCCGCTTTGCTCTCCCGAACGAACCCAAGGTCCGTGGCCAGATCGAAGATATCATGAAGGGCAACTTAAAGACGTTCATTCTAATTACCATGCGCGAAGTCGATGGCGGTGCCCGTTTGGACGTCGCCTACCAGATTCGCCTCCGTGCAACTCGACCCGCAGCCGAAATCCTCACGCTCCTTTCCAAGGTCGAAGGGATTTCCGATGTCCAGTTTATGATGCAAGACGCTACGACGGAAATGTAAGGAGATTTGAAAAATGAATAAGCTTGAAGATCTTCTCGACAATTTCTGGAATACCCACAAGAACAATGCGGGTGTCGCCTATGTCTACACCCACAAGCTCTCTCTCGCCTGGATTGCCTGTGTGATTATCGCCATTATCCTTGGCTTTGTCTACCAGGGCAAGATGGTCATGTTCCGCGGCATTGCGGAATCGAGCGAAACGATTATCAGCCTCCCGTCCCCGACCGAAATTGTGAAGGTCTATGTGGTGCCGGGTCAAGAAGTCAAGGTCGGCGATACCATCGTGGTTCTCAACCGTCCGGACCTCACGCTCCGCGTTGCTGAACTCACTCGCGAACTTGACGCTCTCGAAGGCCGTAGCAACTTGAGCTCTGCCGAAATCGACCAGAAGGTGGCCGAAGTCAAGGCAAACCTCGAAACCCGCCGTCTCGCTCTTTCTGCCGAAATCCGCAACCTCGAAGCAGAATACGAAAGCAACAAGGCCATTTCCGCCAAGCTCAAGAGCCTTTCTAACTCCAAGTCCAAGGCCGATGGCAACGACGCTATGGCGATGCGCATCAAGAGCCTCAAGAACGAACTTGCTGTTGCAACTAAGAGCGCCAACGAACAGATTGCTCTCCTCCGTGGTAGCAGCCGTCTTCAAAAGACGAGCGGCAAGACCGAAGCCGCCAACATCCGCAAGGAACTTGCCGAACTCCGCAAGCAGCAGCACGAACTCACGCAGATTGCCAAGGAAAACTGGGTGGTCGGTGATGTGAACGTTCGCGATGGCGAAAAGGTCTCCAGCTTTGCTCCGATTGTAACGCTTGCCCACAAGGCTCCGACGCTCGTCCGTGGCTACATCAACGAACAGATTTATCAGAATATGGATATTGGCGAAGCCGTGAAGGTCACGACTCTTGCTCGCAACGGTAAGGCCGTTATCGGCGAAGTGGTTGGTCTTTCCAGCCGCATCGTGGCTTTCCCGACCCGTATGTGGAAGCTTCCTGAAATGCCGGTCTATGGCCGCGAAGTGACCATCAAGATTCCGGAAGAAAACTCATTCCTGCTTGGCGAAATGGTCGTCATCAGCGAAACCAGCATCCGCAATTTGAAGAAGCAGCAAGAAAAGGCTAAAAAGTAATGAAATCCGTATCGTTAATATCACTTGCGCTCTCTGTAGCTGCTGTAGCCACCCCGCTTACGTGGGACGGCCTGATCGAATCGGCTAAGGCTGATCCGAGGTATGAAGCTGCCGCAAAACGCGCCGAAGCAACCGCGAAAGAACGCAACCTCAAGCTTTGGGACAAGGTGGAACTCCGCTATCAGCTGGACGGTTTTAGCTTTGCCAAGCATGACTTTGAACTTCGCGTGACCCCGCAGGCTTTTGGCGAACGCGCTGCCGACAAGGCACACTATGAGGCCGTTAAGAATTACCAGCAGGCTACTTTTGCCGTTGAACGTTCGATCCTCCTTTACGACCGTTACGAACGCGGCGTGCGCTATGTACTTCGCCAGAAGATTAACGAAATCAACAAGCAGCTTTTGCAGGTTGTTCAGGACCGTATCGAGGTGCTCCACCTCAAGTCCGGTTCTGCTTCGTTCAATGCCGAAGACTTGATGACTTCACTCGAAAAAAGCGCCTCGCTTAAGGCAAACCTGCTTTCGGATAGCACGGCGCTCCGCGATGCCGAACTCAAGATGTTGAGCTGGGCTCCGGATTATGACAACGTTCATTTGGATTCTTCGTTCCTCCCGACGATGGAAGAACTTGCAGAATTCCTGAAGAACGGCGTGACCGTCGATGAAAACTTCCCGCTCGTGGCTCTTGCAAAGGGCAAGCGCGATTCCGATATTTCCAAGGCACAACAGGATGCAAGCAAGGACCGCAACTACATTTCTCATGTCGGTATTGGTTACTCGCTCCAGGTTGAATCCTTGATGGAAAAGTACAAGGATTTGGGCTATAGCGATGTGAGCAAGGCAAAGTACAGCAAGTATGCAGATGAATGGAAACGTGCTTCATGCACCGGTGGCTATATTGGCGAAGATTGCATTAGCTACGATAATACCGCTACAATCCGCAAACTTGTTGCCGAAACGGATGACCGCAAGACTGCGGACAAGTTCTTTGTGAACCTCGCGTTCCGTTTGCCGTTCTTCGATAGCAACAAGGATGCTTCTCTTCGTGAACAGGTCGAAAAGCTCGATGCCGAAAGCAAGTACTTGGACGAAGTCCGCGAAGTGAACCAGAAGGTCGCCCGCCTCACCGAAGAAGTGCTCACGCTCATCGACCAGTGGAAGGTCTTGAAGGATTATGCCGAACAGGTGAACGCTAGCGGCTTCATGGAACAGTTTGCTCACAAGGCCGGTTCCGATCCGCTCTTGCTCCTCCGCGCTCGTGAAAGCGCTCTCGAAAGCGACTTGAAGGCTGCTAAGCTCGAATACGATATCTTTGCCCGCTATTTGTCCTTGCTGGACTATTCCGGCGCTCTCGCCCGTCAGGACGTGACAAATCATCTTCGTGAAGGAATCAGGTAATTATGGCAGAAGCCCGCGGATTTAGCCTTCTCGAACGTTTCGAGCTCAAGTACCATATCCCCGTCGAATGGGCGGACCGGATTGGTGCGTTTTTGGCGCCGTACTGCGAAGAAGACTATTATTCCAAGATTACTCCGGGTGGATTCTACTGGATTACGAACCTCTACTTGGATTCTCCGACTTGGACGTTCTTGGGCTGGAAAAAGAAACAGCTCTTGGACCGTTTCAACATGCGCATCCGCACTTACGGGGAACATCCGGCACAGGACGGCACGTTCCACTTTGAGTGCAAGCGCAAGATTCGCAACATTTGCTACAAGAGCCGTGCTACCATCAAGGGTATCAATCCCGGCGAAGTCTGGCACATGAAGCCCGAAGAATGGCCGTGCAAGACTGCCAAGGATCGTATGTACCTCAAGGACTTCTTGTACAAGACCGAACTGCACAACGCCCACCCGCGACTCCTCACGCAGTACAAGCGCCGTGCATGGTTTGGGCTTCGCGAAGAATACTCCCGTGTGACGATTGACACGGGTATGCGCTTCCGCGAAGAGAATGGCTTTGACTATACCGTCGACCCGCACTATATGCATTCGACGGGTATCCCGCGTTTCTTTCAGCCCGGTGCCGACGCCGTGCTCGAACTCAAGTGCCCGGCAGCCCAGATGCCTTACTGGATGTTCGACTTGATCCGTGCGTTGAATCTGAAAAACTCCGGTTTTTCTAAATTCGGTAATGCCGCAGCAGAATGGAAACGCGTTTACGAAAATCCGCGACGTTTCAAGAGTCCGTACTGGACTTCTCTCGCGGGGAATTTTTAACATTTTTTTTATAAGGAAGGCGCTCATGAATACAAAAAAATGGCTTGCAGTTGGCACATGTGTATCTGCGCTTGGTTTGTTCTCCGCTTGTGGAGACTCCGGCGAAAATGGCGTTACCCCAGTGGATCCGGATCCGTCCAGTTCTTCGGCTATTGAGCCGGGGAGCAGCGCTGGCGATCTCCAGAATTCGTCTTCTTCGACGATTGTTCCGACATCGTCTTCGGACATTTCTAATCCGGCATCTTCTAGTTCCAATCCTGAAGATGTCATCGCCAATCCCGATGCCACCTATATGGGTGTCTCCGAAATTATGTACAACGCTCCGGATGGCTCTGCCCTTGAATGGATCGAAGTCTACATCAAGAGCGGTCCCGATGTGAGCGATATGCAGTTGAGCAACCTCCGTCTGGATGGTGCCGTATCCTTCTCGTTCCCGTCTGGAAAGCTTGCTAAGGGCGAATACGTTATCGTCACAAACGATGTCGATTTGTTCAAGAAGACTTATCCGACCGCATCTTGCAAGGTGCTTGGCCCGTGGGACAAGGATTCCAAGACCGGATCTGTCGCCAAGCTTGTTAACGAAGGCGACGTTGTCGATGTCAAGATCAGTGGCGAAGGCGACGTGAGTGCCGCATTCAGCAACCAGCCGCCTTGGCCGAGCCTTGCTAACGGCAAGGGCCGTAGCCTTGTGTACAAGGGTTCTGGCAACGAAGCTAGCCCGTCTTCTTGGGGCGCAAGTGCTGTCGAAAACGGTAATCCGTGCGTTGGCAACGACAAGATTATTGACGGCGTGACGGTTCGTTTGAACGAAATCAAGCCTTACAATCTCAATGCCGAAACCGATAAGGACGGCTGGGTTGAACTCTACAACTATGGTTCCGCTCCTGTCGATGTTGCTGGTTGGGAGCTCGAATCCAAGAACAAGGGCAAGACCTGGAAAGTCGGTGGCGCCAATACGGTTGTTCCGGCCAATGGCTTCTTGCTTCTCCCTGCAACGGCCGATGTCTTTGGCGATGGCCTTTACTTGAGCGATAACGGCGATGAAATTTATCTGTTCGAAACCTCTGCCGGTGTCCGTACGGGTAAGGAATCCAGCTTGTTGCTCTCTGCCGGTAAGCAGTCCAGCGGCGTAGTCGATGTGACTGGCGGTGCAACCGTTCAGGGAACGATGGCTACGGAAACTCCGGGGGAGGCAAACTCCCTCCTCAAGGCTGGTCCGATTTTCATTAGTGAAATCCATTACCACGAAGACGAAAACAACCCGAACGATCTGGAATTTATCGAAATTGTGAACAAGGGTACGGAATCTGTTACATTGTTCGAAAGCGTGAATGCCACATCTCAGGGCTGGAAGATCGAAGGCGTGAACAAGGAATTTGCTGCAACGGATATTCTCCCGGCTGGCGGAAAGATGGTCCTGTTCAACGATTCCCTCTCGGCTAAGGAAGCTTTGCTCCGTGCCCGCTACGACATTCCTGAAGCTGTCCAGGTTCGTTTCTACGCAGGTAAGCTCTCGAACCGCGGTGAAACGGTTGCCATCAAGAAGCCTTATGCATTTACGAACAAGTCCGATGGAACCAAGCAGTGGTACTACGAACTTTCCGATGCAACGCTTTATAGCGACCGCTGGACTGGATTGACCGATGCGGATGGTAAGGGCAAGAGCCTTAACCGCAAGGACTTTACCACGATGGGTTACGAATCCACGGCTTGGCAGGCACTTACACCGACTCCGGGCAATTAAAATTGCAAAAGGGGCATCCTCGACCAAGTGAAATGGGGAGGAGATCCTGTTATTTTGAGTTTTAAGCCAAAAGTTCCGACATTTAGTCGGAACTTTTTTTGATGTATGCATTATATACGCGGTTTTGGAATTGCTACTGTTGACATCTTTTTGTATTATTAAAGTAGCTATGAAACGGTATCTTGCATTTATTTTATGGGGCAGCATGGCGTCTTACGCCGCATCGCTTTCGTTACAGGAAGCGTTGGACTTGGCCATGGCAAACAATTCCAAAATTAAGGCAGAAAAGGCGAAGGTGAACATTGCCGAAAGCGGCAAGGACGAAGCTTTTGCCCGTTTCCTCCCGACGGTGACGCTTACGGCTGGCGTCACTAAAATCAATGATCCGATCTCGATTGACCTCGGGCGAATCCAGCAACCCCTGAGCGAAATTGCGGGGGCTGCCGCTTATTCCAAGGCTTACCTCTCCACATACAACGGTGCTTATTCCAAGGCTTACCAGGAGGCCGTCTCGAAGGCCGTTGCCGCGGGTATGGACGAAAAGACCGCCAAGGCCTATGTGGAATCCAAGTCGGCGGATATCTGGACGGGTGTTGTCAACAGCAAGGATGCCAATGACGCCGCCGTGAAGAACGCTGAACAGTATGGCTCGGAAGCGACAAAGGGCATCAACGATGCCGACTTTAACATGAAGGTGCAGGACGACTGGTTCTTTAACGCCCGCCTCACTGTGATTTGGCCCATCTTTACCGGTTTCAAGATTTCTGCGGCTTACGATGCCGCCAAGGAAAACGTGAATGCTCGCAAGGCCGAGTTCGAGATGGCGCAGAACACCGTCCTCATGGATGTCGCGACTAAGTACTTTACGCTCCGCCTCTGCGAAGAGCTGGTCGGAATGCGTGAAACGACCAAGAAGGACCTTGAAGAACATTTGAACCGTTCCAAGAAGCTCGAAGAAGGCGGCCAGATCAGCAAGACGGAACGCCTCCGTGCCGAAGTCGCTCTCGCCGAAGCCGAAAACGCTTACGAAGATGCCCTCCGCGACCAGTCCCTGGCTCGTATGGCCTTGGCTAGCCTGTTGCACACGGACACAAGCCTTACCGCGACGACGCCCGTCGAAGCTCCGGAAGGAATCCGTCCGATGGAAGAATTCAAGCAGCTCGCCGTCGAACACCACCCGGGACTCCGTCAACTGCGTATCGAACGCAAGCGCAACAATGATGCCATCAAGGCGGCTAAGGCCGATTATTACCCGACCGTCGCTTTGTTTGGCTACAAGGAACTTTATACAAGGGATTTGACTCTGCTGGAACCGGAATGGGCTTTCGGTGCAAAACTGCAGTGGGATATTTTCAAGGGTGGTGACACCCGCTCCAAGGTGAGTTCTGCAAAGGCGATGGACCGTTCGTTGGGTAGCCTCGAAGAAGAAACGATGGACAACCTGAAGCTCTTGGTCGAAAAGCGTTGGCGTGAATTCGAACACGCAAAGGGTAGGCTCGTGAGCCTTGCCAAGACGCGTGAACTTGCCGACGAAGCTTTGCGCAGTCAGAACAAGGCGTACGAAGCCGGTCTTGCAACTGGTCTTGACGTCGTGGATGCCGAACTTGCTCTTTCTCGCTTGCAGGTCGCTGACCTCAAGGCGCATTACGATGCCGTGGTGGCATGGCTTGGACTCTTGGAAGCCGCTGGCGAAGTCTCTACCGCAGGGACCGTTCTTGTTTCCAAGCAGCCCATTGAAAAAACTTCAGATACGGAGAATAAATAATGAACGCTTTAAAGTTGATAGGAAAGATTCTCGTTGTACTTACTTTGATTGTGTTGGTTATTTTGGGTATCTCCCAGCTCCAACAGTTTGCAACGCAACCCCGCGAACAGTTCCTGCAGGGCCAGATGGAAGCTAGGCGCGTGCTTGTGGCAGGGAAGGTGCCTGGCCGTATCGAACGCTTGTTTGTCCACGAAGGCGACGTGGTTGTCAAGGATTCCTTGATTGCCGTGATCAGCAGCCCCGAAATCGAGGCCAAGAAGATGCAGGCTCGTGGTGCTTTGGGTGCTGCAAAGGCTCAGGCCAGCAAGGCCCGCAACGGTGCCCGTAGCGAAGACATTACTGCTCTCAAGGCTATGGCCGATCGCGCTCAGGAAGCTGCAACGCTTGCCAAGAACACTTACAACCGCGTTCAGAAACTTTATAACGAAGGCGTCCTCCCGCTCCAGAAGCGAGATGAGGCCGAAACGCAGATGAAGGCCTCCCAGTCCGCAGCCGATGCAGCTCGCGCCCAGTACAACCAGGCTGTAGCCGGTGCCCGTATCGAAGACAAGGCCGCTGCAAACGCTCTCGTGATGCAGGCCAAGGGTGCCAATGCCGAAGTTGACGCCTACCTCGAAGAAACCAAGATCCGCACTCCGATTACCGGTGAAGTCTCTTTGAAACTTGCAGAAGAAGGTGAAGTGGTCGGCTCTGGTATGCCGATCATCGCTGTGACGGACTTGGATGATTCCTGGGCCGTGTTCCACCTCCGTGAAGATTTCCTCAAGCACGTCTACAAGGGAAAGAAATTCAATGTCCGCATCCCGGCACTTGACCAGGAAGTCGAAATGGTCGTAAGCTACATCGCTTCTGTCGGTGATTACGCCACGTGGCGCAGCTCCAAGGAAAGCTCCGGCTTTGACCTCAAGACGTTCGAAGTCCGTATGCGCCCGACGAGCAAGGTTCGCAATCTGCGTCCGGGCATGAGCGTTCTGTTCCCGGTCGAAGCTGTCAAGTAAAAAACTTGGATAGAAGGTTTTTGCCGTGCTGAAAGGTCTTTTGTGGACAATCAAGAAAATCTACTTCAGCCACAACATTGTCTTGTGGATGATTCTTACGGTGCTACCCGTAGGCGTCTCCGTCTTTATGCTGGAGATGTTCTCGTCCGAAATCGTGCAGCACGTTCCTATAGGCATTTTAAGGCAGGACGATAGCCAACTTTCGGACAAGCTGGAGATGGCGCTCCGCTCAAGCCCCGTGCTTGACGTCAAGATGATTTGCCTGGATCTGAGTGAATGCGAACACGCGGTTATCCGTGGCGACTTGCAGACGTTTGTCGTTTTCCCGTACGACCTGGAACGCCGAGCCTTGCGACTTGAATCTCCGGTGATTCCCGTTTATTCTAGCGGCCAGAACTACCTCACGAACATGTTCGCGATGAAGGAACTCCGTGCCGTTGTGACGGATGTCGGTTCCAAGCTTTTCACGTCCGGATTCGATGATCCGGTCAAGACCGAAATCCACTCGGTCGGAAATATCGAAGGCAACTACCAGGGCTTTTTGGCGCTTGGGCTTGTCTCTGCGATGTTCCACTTGGCTGGGATGCTTGTGGCGGTCTATATTGCGTCGTTCCCGTTGCGCGACCAGCGCGTGAGGGAATTTTTCAAGGATGTCGAAGGCTCGTGGGTGACGCTTGCTGTTGCTTCGTTTGTCCCGATGACCATCATCCTCTGGCTTGAATTCATGGGCTGCTATGCTTACACGCATCGAATGCTGATGCCGATGAGCCTTGAAGAGTTCGTGATAGTTTCTGTGGCGCAGTTGCTGATGTTGCTTTGCTGCCTCGGTGCGGGTCTTACGTTTGTTGGCGTGACCGGCGTGATGCGTATTGCGACGGGCGTTACCGGTGTTATTGCGGGGCCTGCCTTTGCGTTTGCTGGTCAGACGTTCCCCGTGATGGCCATGCCTTTTGCTGTGCGTTGCTTTGCTTTTGTCCTTCCGCTCACGCACGTGCTTTATGTCCAGTCGGTCATGCTTTTGGGCCCGGTGGGTTTGGAGTCGGCTTGGCATGCGCTTAAGCTTATGTCAGAGATGGCTTTATTCTGGATGGGCCTTGGACTTTTTGCCATTGTCCATCG
This sequence comes from Fibrobacter succinogenes, assembly GCA_902779055.1. Taxonomy (GTDB): domain Bacteria; phylum Fibrobacterota; class Fibrobacteria; order Fibrobacterales; family Fibrobacteraceae; genus Fibrobacter; species Fibrobacter succinogenes_K. Next base: position 19,030 of record CACZAD010000033.1, read on the forward strand.
TTGGAAGTACCGCCTCAAACGTGCTTCGCAGTTGCCCGTTGTTGCAGAACCAAAAGATGCTGCTCCGGCGGTTGCCCTGGATGTGCCCGAAGTGAATAAGGAGGTGAAAGTATGATTCATCGCCTTTTGAATGTGACGTTGACAGAATGGAAGTTGTTCGTGACGGACCCGGCGGCAGTGCTTTTGCTTGTCGTTGCTGGCATCCTCTACGCGTTCTACTATCCGACGCCGTATATGAACCAGACGGTCACGCGAATCCCGGCGGCCATTGTGGACTTGGACCATTCGGCAAAGTCCCGTGAGCTTACGCGTATGGCTTCTGCGACCCAGCAGATAGAACTCAAGTCCGTCTATAACGATATTCTCGAAGCCGAACAGGCGATGGCCCGTGAAGAAATTTTCGGATTCATAGTCGTTCCCGAGAATATGGAAAAAGATATGCTGAGCAAAAAGCCGGTGACGCTCAACATCTTTACGCATGGCGCCTACGTGATGCTCCACGGTTCCATCGGGACGGCGTTCTCGACGTGTGCGTTGACGCTCGGTGCTGTCAGCAAGGTGAAGGCGATTGCGCTTAGTAAAAAGGTGCCCTCGGCTAAGGCTATGGCAATGCGCGATCCGATGCCGCTATCGATACAGACGATGTTCAACAATACGGGCAGTTACTCGAATTATGTTGTTCCAAGCGTGCTTGTCGTGATTTTGCAACAGTCGCTCGTTATCGGTATTTGCATTATGGGCGGTGCCCGTGGTCATCGCAGATTCCGCAAGGATTCCCGTTATTCGAGTGTCGAGAACGAGGATATGCCGTACCGCTATTTTGGACGAGCCTTGGCGTATTTCCTCCATTACTGCTGCTTTATCCTGTTCTATCATTTTGTCATTTACAATATCTTTGACTTCCCGCGTCGTGGCGAACTCTTGCCGATGATGGTCTTTGCGATTGTCTTCTTGACGTCGGTCATCAACTTTGGTATGTGCCTTTCTCAGGTGTTCTTGCGTCGCGAATCCAGCATGCAGCTGTTCCTGAACCTCTCCATTCCTATCTTGTTCCTTGCGAACTTTAGCTGGCCGACCTACTTGATGCCCAAGTGGATGGTGTGGCTCTCGTATATCTTGCCGAGTACGTTTGCCGTGCCTGCATGGCTTTCGATCGAACAGATGGGCGCCGACATTTACGACGTGGCTCCAAAGCTTTACCTGCTTGCGTTGCAGTCGGTGTTCTACTTGATCCTGGCGTTGATTTTGACGCACTTGCGCGACAAGAGCTCCTTTAAAACGGGCGATATGTAAAATCAGCCGACGATATGCAAAAAAGAGTGACGAAGTCACAGTCGCTTTCGCCATTCTTTTTGTAAATTGGATAGTGAAAAAAGCTCAACTAACCACTAACCACTGATTATTAAAACTATGATGTTCGATCCTTTATACATGGGTATTCTTTTGATCACGCTCGTCCTTTCGGGCGCGGTTTCTCTGTTGGTCAAGACGCGTTTTGCCGCTGGCCAGAAAGTCAATATTTCTAGCGGTCTCACGGGCGCCGATGTCGCAAAGGCCATCCTTATGGAAGCTGGCATTACCGACGTGAAGGTTCTGCAGCATCAGGGCTTCTTGTCGGATCATTACAATCCGCTGAACAAGACACTCAACTTGTCGCCCGAAGTATACCATGGCCGCAATGCTAGCGCCGCGGGCGTTGCCGCTCACGAAGTCGGTCACGCCATTCAGCATGCTGAAGGGTATTTTCCGCTGTGGCTCCGTTCGGCCATTGTGCCTGCCGCAAACATCGGTTCCAATCTCGGCCCGTGGCTTGTGATTATCGGCATTATGCTGATGAGCCTTGGCAAGGCGATGGGGCAGTCCCTTGCCATTGTGGGCGTCATCCTCTTTGGCGTTGCCACGCTTTTCTCTTTGGTGACCGTGCCTGTGGAATTCGATGCATCTTCCCGTGCCAAGAAGGCTCTTGCCCGTATGGAAGTTGTCGCCCAGGGGCGTGAATACAATACTGTCTCGGGTGTGCTTTTTGCCGCTGGCCTCACGTATGTTGCCGCTGCAATTTCTTCCATCTTGCAGTTGCTCTACTGGGCTTTCCGCGCCGGCCTGTTGGGTGGCCGCAACGACGATTAACCAACGATTTGTCATCCCGGACTCCGTTCCGGGATCACCTATTTTTAAGTCTCTTTAAGTCTCGCTTCGGCGGGGCTTTTTTGTTCTTTTTTGCCGAAAAAGTGATATCTTTATAAAGAGAAAACTTTTTCTGGGGAGCAAAAATGGAATACCAGAATATTGATATTAGTACCTGGACGCAGGTAGGTGAGGGCGGTAACGGGAAAACTTATGTGCATCCCGGTCATCCTGATTTCCTCTTGAAAGTGAATAACCCGCCTCGTTGTGATGAGGCAACCGTAAAGCAAGAACGTGATGCAGCCCAGCATGTCTTTGATTTGGGAATCCCGACTCCTCGTATGTTCGATATGGTGCGCGTGGGGGATGGTTACGGTCAGCTTGTAGAAATCATTAAGGGAAAAAAGTCTCTTTCGCGTATTTGCTCCGATGAACCGTCTCGTATCAGTGAAATGGCTAAGTTGCTTGCTTCATTGGGCCTGCAACTGCATGCGACGATTTGCGATACGGAGTTTTTCCCAAGCCGCAAGGATCTTGCCCTGAAGGGTATCGATGCGTCTGATTTTGTTGCAGATGATGATAGAGAAAAAATGCGGGCGTTTGTTCAGAGTATAGAAGACGAGAAAACCTGCTTGCATGGTGATTTCCAGATGGGTAACTTGATTATTTCTGGTGACGGTAAACCTTATTGGATTGATCTTGGCTGGTTTAGTCACGGTTCGCCGATGTTCGATATAGGGCATTTTTTCATGACTTGCCAAGTTTATTCTCAGTTCCCGGCAGCGCAGGAAATTTTCCATATGTCGCAGGAACAGTTGAAAAACTTCTGGAATGCGTTTGCTGAGGCCTACACGGGGAATAAGGACATTTCCGCCTTCACTGCTCTTGCTGGCAAGTTTGCTCCTTTGGATGCTTGTATCCGTTCAATCTTGATGCCGACTCCTGAAGCTTATAAGAAGTTGTTTGCGGGATTGGTTCATTCCCTGGTCGAAAAGTTTTATTAAGAGAGGCTGTTATGTCTGAAGAAGTTGAAAAAATCAATTTAGATGATTATGTAGCGACCGGTGAAGGTGCGACTTCAATCGCATACACGCACAAGACTCGCGATACGATTGCGAAACTTTATCACCCCGGATTCGAAGCGGACTGTGCTAAAAAAGATTTCTTGACATCTTGCACGGCTTTCGATTTGGGAATTCCGACTCCAAAACCAATTCGATTGATAACGGATGGTGAACGTTTTGGTGCTGAATATGAACTTATCAGGGATAAACGCTCGTTTTCGAGAATCATCTCGCAAGAGCCAGAACGACTGAAGGAACTTTCCTTGACTTTTGCTGAAATGGCCAAGAAACTGCATTCGACAAAAGCGGATACGACGAAACTTGTATCGACAAAGGAAAAATTCCGCCGCTTTTATCTCGAAAAGGATGTGGTGCCTGACTTTTACAAGCAAAAGGCTCTGGCGTTTATCGACACCGTTCCTGACACCCCGACTTGCCTTCATGGCGACCTGCAAATCAGCAATGTCATCACTGATGGAAAGCGAACGCTTTGGATTGATATGGGCGATTTTGGCTACGGTGACCCTGGTTGGGATTTGGGAATGTTGTGGAGCATGACGAACAGAATGGATGAGCAAAAGGCTGATCTTGTTTTCCATATGAATAAAGAAGATCTTTTAGCTCATTGGAACATTTTCTTCCCGGCTTATATGGGAACGACGGATCCGCAAAAATTAGCCGAAGCTACAAAGCGAGTTTGGCCATTTGCAGGGGTCAAGATTCCTTATATGTTCTATATCGCAAGGAATTTCCGTTTGCCGGATGAAGCTTTCCCGTACATCGCCAAGCTGTTTGGATAAAGTTGTTCCAATATTTTTGTACATAATATTTTTCGAATTTCGCAACTTCGGCAATAGTTTCTATTTTATATAAATAGAACGGAGTTGTGTAATGGGATTCGAATTTGGTGTGCTGAAACGTGAAGAACTAAGCGAAGCTGTGGAGCTTTCGTTTAGGGCTTATGAATATTATGAGTACTTTTTGTATGCCTTTCCGGATTTAGAAATGAGGCGCAAGGTGATACGGTCCGTTTTGTTCGGAACGTGGCGTGCGGTTATGCAAAAGTCTCATTTCTTGACGGTTAAAATTGACGGGAAAATCGTGGGCTTGGCGGTGCTTGAAGATCCGTATTACAAGAGACCTTCGGATATTCAGTTCTTGCTTTATGGCTGGTGGAAGGTTTTTTGTAATGCCGGTATAAAACGAGTGAATGCCTGGATTGATATGGATGAATCTGCTGGGAAAGCGTGCCACGATTATCAGCACGATGGCGAAAATATTTGGTATTGTAGTTCGTTGACGGTGGACCCGCCATTTCAAGGACAAGGTGTGGGTACACGGCTTATCGCTTTTATGGAAGAATACATCCGTGAACGTGGAGGCAAACAACTGACGTTGTTCACAAACTCGGAAAAAAATCTTGCGTTTTACAAGAATCGCAAATTTGAAGTTTTTGACTATCGCGAAGTTGTCAATGGAAAAACGGTGATGGGAAGCTGGAGCGTGAAGAAATCGCTTTAGTCCATCAATGAAAATTAATCTTTGTCGGCTCCGTAGACTACGGGGCCTTCTTCGTCTTCATCGTCGTCGCCATGTTCGGCGAGGTAAGCCTGGTATTCTTCGTCCGTCATTCCGCCTTCGTCATCTTCGGGCATAAAGGACTTTTTCTTTGGCTTCTCGGGAGCTGCGCTTGATGTGGATGCCGCGGGCTTCGATTCTTCCTTGCGGCTTGCGCGGGCGCTGCGGTTCAAGTAAGCGATGTATTCCTCGTCGGTCATTTCGTTGCCGAAACTGTATGAGGAATAGCGGTCTTCTTCGGGTTCTTCTTTTTGAACTGCCGTCGGTGTGGGTTCGTTCCAAGCGCTCTTGCTGGAGCTGCTGTAAGAATCGTTGGACTTGTACGAATCGTAAGAACTAGTGCTGCGAGAATTCGCGGATGTTGCGGTGGACTGCGTGAAGTTGGTAGCCGATTGCGCGTCGCTAGACTGCGTGGAGCTTGCGTTATTGTAGAAAGCCTGGGCCTTCTGCATGAAGGCGGCAAACTCTTCGTCACTCATCTGCTGTACAGCCTGTTCGTTCAATCCCTGGAATGAACTTTCGGCAGGCTCGTCCACCGGCTCAAATGTGTGGGCGCGTTCTTCGGAATCATCTTCGTCGTTGTCGCCGAATTCAGGAATCGAACTCTTGCTAAGCACCGGGGCTTCGTCTGCGATGCTTGTCGATTCGAACGTCGGAATGTCCGCGCTGTCTTGCGCCGGAGTTGTGGCGTCTTCGCTGGCGGATGCTTCTGCGGACTGCACGGAGCCTTGAGCCGGAATAGTTTCAGCATTTTCGACCGGAGCCGAAGCGTTGTCATTTGCAGGCGCGGAATCTTGACTCGGCGTGGCTTCTGCGTTTTCGGCAACTGCGGTTTCTGCATTTTCCGGAGCTGTGGACTGTGCATCCCCTGCGGGTGCGCTTGCTGCCTGCTGTGCGCCTTCGGCTGCGTCCGCTTCCGCAATCATATCGGCAAACGGATTGTCCTGCACTTCGGAAATGTCTTCGCGACCTTCCAACATCGCATTGAGGTCTTCTTCGGTGACGTTCCTGCCACGTTCCGTCCAAAGCACGGCTTCGCGCATCGTCGCGGCAAGGTCGCCCACGCTCTTTTCCTTGGAACGTGCGATCGCCTGGCTGCGGATGGTATCCACAAGGCCCGACTTGACTTCGGGATCCTTGCTGAAGAATACGGTCTCGTGCGCCATTTCGTCGGCGAACTCGGGATTGTTCTTCTTGCGGTAAATCCAGATGGGGCCGAACAATTCACTCTGACGGAAAACGATATCGTCCGTCTTGATCATTTCGAGCATGGCCATGAACGTCACAGCCGCCACAATCGGGTGGCTGTCGTTGTCGAGCAAGTCTTCAAAAAGCGCACGTCCATGCACGTTCAGGTAATTGTTGATGGCCTGCTGACGGTCCTGAATGGTCACGTAGTCCAATTCAATATGGTGGATCGTCTCGGAAATCTTTGTCTTTAAGCTCTTTTGGTAGGCGCGGAAAAGCTGCCAGATGTTTGCATCGGCGAGAGTGTCGTCGTCACTCTGCGTCTTTTCGAGGCGCCCACGGGAATACGTACCGAAGTTTTTCGCTTCCATTTCCTGGAGACCGCTTGCCACTTGCTTGAAACGCTGGTATTCCAACATTTCCTTCATGAGCTTTTCGCGGTCTTCGTTGTATTCCTCTTCCATCTCCGGATCGCGTTCTTCGGCCGGGAGCAACTCCTGCACCTTGAGCGCCATCAAGCGGCTCGCCATGAACAAGAAGTCGCCCGCCTTGGAAAGGTCTGTTTCGGAATACTCGTTCACCCACTTGAGAAAGTCGTCTGCGATTTCTGCAATGGGAATCTGGTCCAGCGTCATTTCCTTTTTCTGAACGAGATAGACAAGCAAATCCATCGGCCCGTTAAACGAACCGATTTTTACCTCGTAGTCATCTTGTTCAAGAACTTCGGAATCTACCATTGGGCTGAAATATAGAAATAAGACGGGGGTGTTAAGGTGGAGCGCCATATGCCATTGTGGAAATGTCCAATAATGTCCAATAAATAGCAAGAGCTATTAAAAACTGCTTGAATTTTGAGGAACTTTCCTAAAGATATATAATTCCCCAAATCGTGCTAAAATTTTGAGATTTGGGGAAATATCTGCTATTTTTGATAGATAATTTCCTAAAATCTCGTGAAAAATATCACTTTTGGGACTTTATCCGATTGAATTTTGAAAGAGTAATATGCAAAAACTGCTTATTACTTTCTTGTATAATGTCTGAACACTCAAGTATTCCGTGACGGTTCGGTTGCTAAGAACTCTTGTAATTGTCGCTTTTCCTCTGATTTCTTTAGCACTTCATCTAGTGTGAATTCTTCTTTGCTGAAGAAAAATGTGCTTGTTCCCAGGTCTTTCAGGGATGCGCCAAAATGGTAAGCTATATTGTCTATGAATAGGAATCGATCGTGCATTCCATAACATGGTAAAATTTCAATGGGACTGTCCGCATACTGTGCGTTGTATGTTGCCAAATCCACTTCGAAAACTTTGCTCTTATCGTAGGTGTAGATTGTTACCGACACGCCTTTGCTGCGCTTGAGCATCATCGCGAGCACTTTCTCATCCACGTAGCGGTCCACAAGGACAATCCGCCTTTTCGCCTGCCTGATTAGCCCGCACACGAACACATAGGCATCGAACATCTGATTGTTGTAATACAGCCCCTTCGACTGGAGCTCGCCGCGGTCCATCGCCTCGAAAATCGTGTCGAATTTATGGTCGTGTTCCTGCAAACGCGCGTCCTGCTCGAGCATTTTGGACTCCACGTTGGACAGGCGGTTGACCAAACCGCCGTTTTGCATCAGGATTTGCCGTGCTGCGACAAAAGCACGCATGATGGCAATGTTCACTCTGATGGCCGTTTCACTTTTCAGGACAGACGAGAGCATCGCGATACCTTGTTCCGTGAACGCCAAAGACCGGTATTTTGAATGTTTTCCTTTCAGATTAGCAGATTCCTTCTCTAAGGTCGCATTTGGGGATGCGGACGAATAGTTGGACACAACTAGAGGACGCATCATGCATTTTACCGAAGATCAAATCGCCAAGGCTTTGGAAACATTTCATGATTTAAAG
>CACZAD010000034.1 GCA_902779055.1 Fibrobacter succinogenes
GTCACGAACTTCACGACCTGACCAGGAGCGCGACCCACGAACTTGCGGAGGTCGAGGATTTCCTTGAGCTTTTCTTCGGTGATGCCGAGCTTCTGGAACTTTTCGTTCTTCAAGACGCGTTCGAGCAAGTCGTTGTCCTTGCCCTGTTCCTTCACGACCTTGCCTGCTTCCATGGACATCACGCGGATTTCTTCGTGAAGTTCCTGACGGTCGCCGCCATTCTTCACGCCTTCCATAATGATGTTTTCGGTAGCCATAAACGGGAGTTCAGCCATGATGCGCTTTTCAATGACCTTCGGATAAACGACGAGACCGTTCGTGACGTTTTCAGCGATGATGAGCATGGCGTCCATAGCGAGGAATGCTTCAGGAATTGCCAAGCGCTTGTTTGCACTGTCATCGAGCGTACGTTCGAACCACTGCGTTGCCTGCGTAAAGGCGGTGCTGTTGACCTGAGCCATCACGAATCGAGCGAGGGAACAAATGCGTTCGCTGCGCATCGGGTTACGCTTGTAAGCCATGGCGCTGGAACCAATCTGAGTCTTTTCGAACGGTTCTTCGACTTCCTTCACCCCCTGCATGAGGCGCATGTCGGTTGCGAACTTGTGCAAACTCTGAGCGATGGAGCTGAGTACCTGATTCACGCGGTTGTCCCACTTACGAGTGTAGGTCTGACCGGTGATGGTGAGCACGCGCTTGAAGCCTGCCTTGGCGGTCACGCGGCGGTCGAGTTCCATGATCTTTTCTTCGTCACCGTTGAACAAGTCCATGAAGCTAGCCTGCGTACCGGTCGTACCCTTCACGCCGCGGAACGGAAGCACTTCGATGAGGAAGTTCAATTCTTCAAGGTCGATGAGCATGTCCTGGAGCCAGAGGCAAGCGCGCTTACCGACAGTCGTGAGCTGTGCGGCCTGGAAGTGCGTTGCACCGAGCTGAGCCATGTCCTTGTATTCCATAGCAAACTTGGAAAGCTTGTCCATCACGCGGCAAAGACGCTTGCGGACGAGGATCATAGCCTGCTGCATCTGGATAAGGTCGGTGTTGTCGCCCACGAAAGCAGACGTTGCACCGAGGTGGATGATGCCCTTAGCCTTCGGACACTGCACGCCGTAAGCATAAACGTGGCTCATCACATCGTGACGGCGGCGCTTTTCTTCTTCTTCGGCAACTTCAAAGTTGATGTCCTTTTCGTGAGACTTCAGTTCGTCCACCTGTTCCTGCGTGATCGGGAGGCCGAGTTCCATTTCGGATTCGGCGAGATAAATCCACAGCTTACGCCAAGTCTGGAACTTGTACTGCGGGCTGAAGATGAAACTCATTTCCTTGCTAGCATAACGCTTGATAAGCGGGCTTTCGAATTGATCACGCATGATTCTATCCTTTTTTAAGTTTTACAAAGGCAAATGTAGAAATTTTAAGCCAACTATTTTTTTGGTTTTGAAATTTTGCCTTTCTGATTATACTTTGCTCCGGGTTCGCACACCTTGCTCAAAACAAGCGATCGGTTCATAAAACTAAATCGTTCGATTTCTAAAGCATTTCGCAAAACACCGACTAGATAATCGTTAGTCGTTTTTCCTTCACTAGCGGCAATTTTACGCACCGATTCTTGCAAATCGTACGGAACTTGAACAGTCATCGATTTCATTGGCGTTACAAGTAATTCTCCGCCAACAGCCTCTGCCATTTTTTTTAACTGCTTATACGAGGGATTGGTCTTCAAAGATGCAATACGCGAAATGGCACTCTGTGTAGTTCCCATTTTTTCAGCCACATCCTGCTGCGTAAGCCCCAAGGAATCCTTCAAAAAATCAAAATCCATCAAGAAAGCCGATAAAGCCTCGTACATTTTTACATACGAATCTAACTTGCCATCTTCGTTTTCAAGCGAATCCATGAATTTTAAGACCTGATCTTTTTTCATTGCATTATCCCTTTCTTGACAAGTTCTCTATATTGTTTCAATTTTGCAAAAGCTGTATCAAGTTTCATCGGTTCTTTTTTGTGTTTCAATTCGGCACACAAAAGAATAAAAGTGTTCAATTCACTTATCGCCATACAAAAATAAATTCTAAAACACCACCCCGTGCCTGTTTAGGAATTCTCATTTCATAAAGTCCTTCATACTCCTTCGGGAACTTATATATTTGCTCATTTCGCAAAAAAAGCTTTAAATCCAAAACATTTGACAAAACATTTAAAAAGCTTTTAACCCGCAGAAATAAATCAGGACGATGTTTCGATAATTCCTTAATTTCTTTTCCAACATCCCCCACTTCATCCTTGGGATTTGATTTACTAGGATCAAAAGGTTGAACATTAGGAAAGAACTTAAACTTCATATTTTTAATATAGCATATTCGCTATATAAAGTCAAGTAGGGAAATTCACCCCCTACCTATCATATTTCACCGCAATCCTCCCCTGTGGTTTGCGATAGACTTCAGGGATATCGTCACCCAAGCTTTTCAAAAATTTCACCATAGCATCGCTATCGGTCATCACTTTGTCCATAACAATTTCGCTTTCGCGGAAGGCTGTAATCTCACCGCCCTCATACGCTACATAAGACGACAATCCGACCGTATATAAAGCCTCCTCGTCGATAGCGACAACGCCATTATCTGTCTCGACCTGCACATTTTCAATGCGCACCTGCGCCGCACCACCACCATTCTTCGCGTCTACGACGACTGTATAGCGCAGGCCAGAGACTTGCAGGAATCCACCGGATTCCTCAGGCAATTTCGAAGCACCTTGGGCAAGCGCCTCTTTAATCTGACGCCCTGTCGCTCGAATCAAGCACATACCATTCCCAAAAGGCATTATGTTCAGAATGTCTTGATATTTCACAGCGCCTGTAGGAACTGTTACGCGGACGCTTCCTCCATTTTCAATCCCAATTTGCGCCCCCACTGCAAAACGCATAGCATCTGCAGCTAAGTCGCCCAAGTTTGTTTCGCCTTTGCGAACCAAACGCTTTCCGTCATCGCCATTGATTGTCAATTCAAATTTCGTATTCGAGACAACCTTCTGTAAATCGGCGGCGACAAGCGTTTGCAAACTATCATGAGCAGCCGCGACTTTCTGGTTCACTGCAACGACGCTATCCATCGGAATCAACCGAGAGTGGAATTTCCCATTGCGAGTAATATCCAGCACCCCGACATTCTGGAATTTCGTTCCCGTTTGCGACACAAGAACGCTGTCGCCATTGGCGTTTGCAATAAACTCTTCGCTAACGATACTATGCGAATGTCCGTCCAGCACAGCGTCAATCCCCATCGTTTTCTGAACAACTTCAACGGAACTCACCGGCGGCACAAGCCCCAAGTGCGAAAGCAGGATCACATAATCCGCCCCCGCCTTACGCGCATCATCAACTGCCAACTGCACCAAATTGAAAATATCCTTTGCAGGAGTGTCATACAAAGTCTTTAGCGATTCATCCGTAAATGCATAAGACTCCCCCACTAAAGTTTGCGGTGTCAGCACACCTACAAATGCAATTTTCTTTGCTCCAACCTGCTTTAGAATGTAAGGATTGAACAGCGGCGTCGATGTCCCTTTCTGCACAAGGTTTGCGCAAACAATTGCTGCGTTCATTGAGTCCGAAAGTTCCATCAATCGCGGAATCTTATAGTCCAGTTCGTGGTTTCCGAGCGTCACGACATCATAGCCGACGGCATTCATGAGCGTTACGACATAGCCGCCACGCGAAATGCTCCCCATCGCACCGCCCTGCAAAAAATCGCCGGACGAAACCGTCAAAACATCCGCCGTATCCGCAATCGCATCGCGAAGACCAGCAAATTTTGCATAGCCATCCATATTGCAATGAACATCGTTTTCGTAAACGATAACGATATTTCGGGGCAAAGCCAAAGCATTCGTTTGGTCTTCAATTTGAGGCTGTTTCCCTGAACAAGAAAATACGCCAAAAACGACCAAAGGCAACAAGAACCTTAGCTTTTTCATAACCCCTCCAAAATTGCGGTTCTTTTCGCCGTATTAAATCTTTTCGGCAAATTCATTCATCGGCTTACGCACATCGTGACGAGGAGACGGCACTCCGTTCTGCGGGTCGGCATAGCCAATGTCCAAAAGACAGGCAAGCTTGATGTTCGGCTCGAAACCGAATTCATATTCGATGTGAGAAGCGTTGAAGCCGCGAGCCCAAAGCGTTGCAAGCCCGAGGTCGGTTGCCTGCATCATCATCGACGTCGTTACGATACTCGAATCCATGATGCCGCTCTTGAAGTCATCGAGATAAGTCACCGGCGTATAAACCTTGTTGTCGTCGTAGCAGACCATAAGCACCACGGGAGCGTTGTACGCCATACGCGTGAGACCACGAATCTTCTTGAGTGCTTCGGGGGACTGGAGAACCTTGATAAACACCGGTTGACCGTTTACGGCTGTCGGAGCGATACGGCCTGCTTCGAGAACCTGCATCAGTTTTTCGGGTTCAACTTCTTTTTCGCTAAAAGCACGGCAACTAAAACGATTTCTGGCCAATTCAATAAATGACATAAGTACCTCTGGTTTTATAGTAATAATATAAGCAAATTGAGTTACCAATTAATAGTTAGTAGTTACTAGAGATGTAAAAAAGACACGTTTATAAGAGATTGCCGCGCACTTTATGCTTGCATAGACTCTCCATCTTTCGTCTTTCGTCTCTCGTCTCTCGTCTAATTTCTATATTGGCGCCCCTTCGGGCCGCATTTAGTACGGCTCGGCCATGTCAAAGTAACAAGTTACTTTGACGTCTACGACGTCCGTGGCTTCAGCTAGAAAATGCAAAAGCAAGTTTTTGCGCTTTCTAGCTTTGCGCACTTTTGCCGCGGCGCTCGCCTTTTACTAAATTTGCAGTCATGAAAAATTTTTACGTCACCACTCCGATTTATTATGTCAATGATGCCCCACATATCGGGCATTCCTACACGACCGTTCTCGCAGATATCCTGACCCGCTTCCACAAGATCATCGGCTACCAGACATTCTTCTTGACTGGTACCGACGAACACGGCCAGAAGGTGCAGCGCGCCGCTGCCAAGCGTAATGTGACTCCGCAGGAACACGTGGACGAATACTACCACCGCTTCGAAGACCTCTGGAAGAAGATGAACATCCAGAATGACTTCTTCATCCGCACCACGATGCCGGAACACAAGGCTTTTGTGCAGGAATGTTTGCAGAAGCTCTGGGACAAGGGTGAAATTTACTCGAAGGAATACGAAGGCTGGTACTCCGTTGGCGAAGAACGCTTCTTCAGCGAAGACGAACTCGACGAAAACAAGTGCGACCCGATCAGCCACCGCCCGGTGGAATGGCTCAAGGAAAAGAACTACTTCTTCAAGATGGGTTCTTACCAGCAGAAGTTGATTGACTTCTTGGAAAGCCACAAGGACTGGATTGTGCCGGACTACCGCTGGAACGAAATCCGCGGATTCCTCCGCCAGCCGCTGAACGACCTCTGCATCAGCCGTCCGAAGATCCGCCTCAGCTGGGGCATTCCTCTGCCGTTTGATCCGGATTATGTGACTTATGTTTGGTTCGACGCTCTCCTCAACTATGTGAGCGCCTCCACCGCCTTCCACAAGACTTATGCCGATGGCACACCGATTTGGCCCGCCTCTTACCACCTCATCGGTAAGGACATTTTGACGACCCATAGCGTCTATTGGCCGACCATGCTCATGGCTCTCGACATTCCGCTTCCGCAGCACATCCTCGCCCACGGCTGGTGGCTTGTGAACGGAGGCGAAAAGATGAGTAAGTCCGCTGGTAACGTCGTGAATCCGATGGACTACATGGAAAAGTATGGCATCGACGCCTTCCGTTACTTCCTCGCTCGCGAAATGGTTGTCGGTCAGGACGCCAACTTCACGCACGAAGGATTTGTCCGCCGCATCAACAGCGACCTTGCCAACGACCTCGGTAACGTCTTGAACCGCGTACACCGCTTGGTTCTCACGAACTTCGAAGGCAAGCTCCCGGCTCCGACCGCACTTGATGACGCCGCCAACGAAGTCATCTCCATCGCCAACCGCGTCCGCACGAACGTGATGGAATGGATTCCGCAGGTCAAGCTATCTCAGGTCGTCGAAGAAATAATGACGCTTGTCCGCAGCGTGAACCGCTACCTCGAAATCAAGGCTCCGTGGAAGCTCGCCAAGGATCCGAACGCCAAGGACGAACTCGCCACTGTGCTTTATGTTTCTGCTGAAGCCGTGCGTCTTTCTTTGAGCATGCTCTGGCCGGTCATCCCGGGCAAGAGCGAAGAAGGTCTCGCTATGATCGGCAGCAAGTTCACCGACCAGAACGACCTCGTCTGGGGCATTCTCAAGGGTGGCGAACAATTTGGCGAAGGCAAGCCGCTCTTCCCGCGCATCGAAGAAGATGTCAAGAAGCAGCCGCAACAGCAGGCCAAGCCGAAGCAGAACAAGCCGCTTATGGCCGCCGATGTTCCGGCCGCTATGGACCTCCGCGTGGCTCAGATTGTCGAAGTCGCTGACCATCCGGATGCAAATAGTTTGTATGTCCTCAAGGTCGACGCTGGCGAAGGCGAACCGCGTACTATCTGCAGTGGCCTCAAGAGCAGCTACAAGGCCGAAGAACTCAAGGATCGCAAGATTCTCTTGTTCGCAAACCTTAAGCCGAACGCTCTCCGTGGCATCATGAGCCAGGGTATGCTCTTTGCTGGCGACCTCGAACCGGAAACGCACAAGTGCAGACTCGTGAGCGTCCCTGCCGACGCCAAGCCGGGTGACCGCGCTTTGTTCAAGGGCGTTGTTCCGAGCGAACCGCGCGAACTCAAGGTCAAGGACTTCGAAAAGATCGCCCTTACCGCAAAGGGTGGCGCTGTGTTCTGCGGCGAAATCGCTCTCGAAGTGAACGGCAAACCGGTGACCTGCGACGTCGCTGACGGTAATGGTATTCATTAAGCGACTGATGTCATCCCGGCCTCAGTGCCGGGATCGCCTTATTATTAAAGACCCCAGCCTTATGTGCTGGGGCTTTTTTGTATATTGAACAATATGAAAGAATTCATTCAGAAAATCAAGAAAGACGGCCTCGCCTACCTCAAATCCTTAAATTGGATTGTCTTGCTCGGCATTGCTGCATTCAGCATCGCTCTTGCCATCATCAACAACATCCGCGTCGACGACGCCAAGTCCGTTGATTGGATTGGCTCTCAAGAAATTCTCGAAAAACCGGCAGATGTCCTGTAAGGAGCAACCATGAAAAAGACTATCATTGCAGGCATTCTCCTTGCTATTGCGACTCTCTTTGTTGCCATTGGCGTTGCCGAAATCAGCTTCCCCGAAACGTTCCTCACTTTCACGGATCAGGACTGGCTCCTCAACATTTGGCCCAAGGCATACCGTTACAACATCCACGTTGGTGTTGGCGCAGTCATCATCGCTTGCGCACTCATCCATCCCGCTCTCAAGCTTCAAAAGGACTTTGCCACCCGCGCTCTCGAAACGCTCTGTCGCGTCGGCATTGGCGGTATGTTCATCTTTGCTTCGGTCTACAAAATCCAGGACCCGCACCAGTTTGCCACGCTCGTTGCCCAGTACCAGTTCTTCTCGGCATTGCACCTGGACTTCGTGAACAACTTCTTCGCGCTCGTGTACCCGCAATTTGAATTCTGGTTCGGTCTCGCGATGATCGTTTCGCCGTTCGTCAAGGAATCGGCATTTGCGATTTTCTGGATGTTCGTGAGCTTCATCATCGCACTCGCCTGGGCGCTCTGGAACGACCTCGGCATCACCTGTGGCTGCTTTGAACTCGAAGACGGCAATGCCCACGACAAGGCAGAAGCCTGGACAAGTCTCATCCGCGACCTCATCCTCATCTGGCCGACACTCTGGCTCGCCTTCCGCAAGAACAAGAGCCTCATCGGCATCTGGAAAAAAGACAAGAAGGAAGTTCAGTAATGCAATCGTGGCATAAATCGGCCCTGTTCCTCAGCTTCATTTTCGGCACGGCACTAGTCTGCCCAGCAAACACGGTCGATATGCCTCGACACATCACATTTTCGGATTCCTCGCACCAAAAAGAGCTGTCCATCAACGTGCAGCTCATGGATTCCGTCGTCGTAACGAACCTCACGAACGACAAAACGCATTACGACAATTCCATGTCCATCCGTCTTTTCCTCAATGGCCATCTTACGGACGATTTCCAGTTCAGTTCCCGAGTCAAAATCAGCACGGACTACACCAACCGTTACATAAACTTCAACTACTACAACCCGGACGAAGGCATCCCGTTCAACAAGCAAAGCGAAAACAAACGCACCTGGGATTTGTTCGCCGCCAACTTGAGCTATAAACTCAAGCCCGTGACGCTCCTTGCCGGATTCGACTTCCTCGAATGGGGTCCTGCGCGCCGCAACCACGTCATCTTACGCGGAGAACGCAATTTCAACCGTCCGTGGCAAGACAGCTCCAGCCGCATCCCGGATGCAGCCCCCACACCCTATTTTGGCTACAGCTTTACGCTAGGCCCTCTCGAATACACGCAATACGCAGCCAAGCTCTTTGAGAAAAAAGGCCTGGGCAAATACTTCCACGCCCACCGCCTCAACATGAACCTCCCCTTGGACATCACATTCGGGATTTCCGAGACATCGCTTTATGGCACAACCACCGAACCTGCCGGCACAAACCCGAACCCCGACAGCGATAGCACTGGCCGCGAATTCGAATGGGCCTACACCCTCCCGTTCATCCCCTACGTTTTCCAGGAACATTTACAAGGGGACCAGGACAATATCTCGCTCGCTTTTGACTTAAGCATCAGGACCATCCCTAACTGGGAATTCTACGGAGAACTGTTGTGGGACGATATGAAATCCCCGTCAAGCATGTTCGACGATTCCTGGTGGGGCAACAAGTGGGCCGCAACAATTGGAGTCGCTCGCGACAACCTAGTCATTGGTCCGGTCAATTTGGACTGGATGTTTGAATACACTCGAATCGAGCCGTGGGTCTACACACACCACAAAGGAACCGGCTACACGTACGCCAGTTACGCCCAGAGTCTTGGTAGTGATCTCGGTCCGAACAGCCAGGAAGTCCATACCGAAATCAGCGCCACATACGATTTTATCAAAGCCACGCTGTTCTTCGGAGCCGTCGCAAAAGACAGTGCATTCGGAGGAAACATCAACGACCTGCACACTCCCGAAAGTGCCATGGACAAGAAGTTCCTGAATGACGAGACGACCATCCGCTACAAGGAACTCGGCTTTAATGTCAGCGTCACGCCGTGGGACTGGTTCAGCTTTAGATGCAGCTATACCCGTTTCTTCGGAGATTATGAAGGCTACCGTACTTATGCAGCAGGTAGCCTCCAGTGGTAAGCAATTAGTTAGAAGTTGACAGTATCCAGCAACTCAGAACAATTTCTTTAACATTTCCTCGTCTGTTGCGGCGAGCGCTTTCTCTTTCCATTCAGGGTTCAACAGGAGCTTTGCAACGTTCGCAATCGCCGTTGTATGCGCCATCGCCGATTCCTCGGGCGAAAGCAGCACACACATGAACTGCGCCATTTCCTCGTTACGCGTCTTGACTCCCGTAATACCGTCACGGCAAACGACAAATGCCATCAGCGGTCCCGGTAATGCAGGAATGCGCGTATGCGGGAGCAAAAGCCCCTGCCCCATATAAATGCCCTGGGCCACACGCTCCGAAAGGCCTTTCCAAGCAGACATAGCGTCAAACTTATAAGGACCGTTTACAAGAGCGTCATAGGCATACCCCAAGGCACGATTGAATTCAACGGGCTGCGTATAAATACGCGTGTACAATGGAACCATTACTGCAAAGCCCAATCCATAAACTTAAAGACCTCAGGATCGGTAGCCTTGACGACCTTCCTGAATTCTTCGAACAATTCACGGAGCTTAGCCTTACCCGGTTCAATGTACTGCTCGAACTTTTCGATCTTCTTGACCTTGGAGAGGTAGCAGTATGCGCCCAGAGCCTGCATCAAGCGCTGCAAGCTGGCATGCACAAAGCCATCCCATGCGTCGTCCTTCGTATAAATTCTCGTTCCGCGGTACTGGCTACGCCAGTATTCAAAGAAGTCCTTGATCATCGGAAGCGGGAGGTTGACGTACGGATCCCAAAGGAGAGAAGCGATGTCATAGAACATCGAACCACGACGAGCGCCCTGGAAGTCCACAAAGGCGACTTCGGAATTCGGGCGGATCATGATGTTCTGGCTCTGAAAGTCACGATGCATAAGCACCTTGGTCTGAGCTTCGACAGAGACCGCAATAAGCGAATAGAAATTACGAACCGATTCCGGAATTTCCATAATACCCTTGTGGAGCTTCAGGTAGTTTTCGGTAAAGTAATCCGTTTCCCACTTGAGCGCGGCAAAGTCGAATCGACGGAGCCAAATTTCAGTATGATGGCTGAACAACGGCTGGCTTGCATTCTGCCACTGGATAAGCGCATCAATCACTTCTGGATAAAGGATGCGGACGCTACCCGAAAGCACCTTGCTTCCGTTAGGATAGGCCTCGTCCAGAAGGGTACGCTTGCCCAGGTCTTCTTGCAAGATCTGGCAAGTGTCTTCGTCGACGCAATAAACGCGCGTCACCGGCAAGGCATATTCTCTAAAAGCTTTAGAATATTCAACAAAATGCTTGAAATCTTCATTCACTTCGGAACTGACCTGCAAGACACTCGTGCGTTCGCCATCTTGAATACGGAAATAACGCCTCCCCGAACCGGCACCGGCAATGGGAGTTATCGAAAAATTCGTAGTATAACCATGAGTTAAAAGGAACTCGTGGATTTTCGGAGATATTTGTATTAAATCGTTTTGCATACTTTTAATATACAATAAGAAAGAGGAAAGTGATAAAGAAAAATTAGTAGGAAGTAGACAGTAGGCAGGAGCTTTTTAGTTAAAAGAGCTCAGCACTTCATTACGAGAACTTGATTCTTGGATCGACTAGCGTATAGAGGATATCGCTAAAGAGGCGGCCAATCATCGCCATAAGGCTGCTGAGGAAAATAATCCCCATGACCACGTTGTAATCGCGGTTCACCATGGAATTGTAATAGAGGAGCCCCATACCGTCAATGTCAAAGACCTTTTCGATAAGAAGTGCGCCTGCAAACATGAGCGTGCAAATTTCAGAAAGGCGCGTTGCAATCGGAATAAGCGCATTGCGGAGCGCATGACGGATCAACGCCTGGTTAAAGTTCAAGCCTTTGGCCAGGGCTGTACGCATATAGTCCTTCCCCAGTTCTTCGAGCGCGGAGTTCTTCATAAGGAACGTGAGGAACGCAAACTCGCTAATCATATAGCAGAATATCGGAAGCGTCAAGTGTTCCGCCAAGTCCACGACCTTGCCAAAGAACGAGAAATCCTCGAAGTTATCGCTCGTGAGCCCGCCTAACGGGAATATATCCAAGTATGAGCCGCCCGCCAAGAAGATGATGAGCAAAATGCCAAGCGCATAACCCGGCATCACATAACCCGAAAAAATCAAACCGCTCGAAAAGGAATCGAGTTTGCTACCGTGGTGAACCGCCTTCCACAAACCCAGCGGAATGCAGATAAGGTAACTCAAGAAGAACGACGTCACACCAAAGAACAACGAAATCGGAAAACGGCTTACAATAACGTCCCACACCGGGAGTCCGTAAGTATAGCTTTCGCCAAGATCCAAATGCAAAACGTTCCACAACCAGGTCAGATAACGTTTCCAGGCTGGCTGGTCAAAGCCAAAGTAAGCCTGGATTTGCGCAATCTGGTCGGGCGAAAGCGCCTTGGAGGCATCCACCCCACCCTTCATCGAAGCAGCCTGCTGCGCACGAGAAATCAGCTCTTCGACAGGTCCACCCGGCAAGAGCTGAATCAAGATAAAGCACACCAACGAAATCCCGATAAGCGTCGGGATCATCAGCAACAAACGACGAAGGATATAAGATCGCATTGGCAGTAGGATGTAGGAAGTAGGAAGTAGGAAGTAGGAAGGACGCAAAAACTGTCTACTTCCTACCGTCTACAGTCTACTATTTTATCTCATTTTTCCAGAGCGCAGGACGTCCATCATATTGAACGGCTTTGCAGTGCCAGCGGCAATCTGTTCTGCAAGGAAGTTCACGGCATCGACAGTGCCTTCGGCATAAATCTTGCGACCGCAAACGTTGTGCTGGAATTCAAAGTGGACAGTACCGTCGGCGCTATCGAGGCTGTAGGTATGGAATGCGTGACCACCGAGGTATTCTTCGGGCACGTGCATACGTTCCATCTGTTCCTTTTCGTTACGCACCTTTTCGATATCGTCCGGTGTGTAGTTGAAGCCCATCTTCTGGAAGGTGCCCACGACAGCACGGGCCGTACCACTCGTATCGGCCTTAGTCTTCTGGTGGCTTTCGACAACGGAGAGCTTGTAGCCTTCGAATGCGGTCGGGAATTCCTTAGCCAAGAATTCAATCATCGTCTGGAAGGCGACAATCTGCTTAGCCATGTTCGGAGCAATGACGCTCGGATGGTTGGCATCGGCAACGAGCTTTGCAAGAGCTTCGCGGTCGCCGCCAGTCGTGCCCATCACGAACGGAATCTTGTGATTCACGTAAAATGCAGCGTTATCGTTCACGGCCGTCGGATGCGTGTAGTCAATGCAGATCATATGCGGATACTTTGCAAGGACTTCGCCAATGCGGGCTTCGCGATTGGACGGTTTCAAGAGCTGGATGGTCTTGCCTGCAACTTCGGCTTCGTTTTCAACGATAATTTCGCCCGTCAAAGAATACGGGACAAGTTCCAAACCGCGGGCAACGCAAGTTTCAGCCACGATGCGGCCCATGCTACCCGGAATACCATTTACCATCACTTGAATAGACATAAAATCTCCTGTTGATCTTTGAAGATAAAAGTAGAAAAAATAAAGCTGCTCCCAGCACTGAAGCCGGGACGACACGTAAAAAAAAGACGGGCTTGCGACCCGTCCTTCAAAACAAGCTACCTAAGCGAGCTCTTACTTACCATACTTGGAGTCGATCTTATACTTAGCCGTGTTTCTTGCGCCCTTCTTCTTCAAGGCATTGATCAAACGAGTGTAGCCTTCGTTTGTAGCCCAGTCAAGCACAGAGTAACCCTGAGCGCACTTGGCGTTCACATCGACACCCTTGCTGATGAGGAACATCATAGCGTCGTAGTTGCCAGACTTTGCAGTCCAGTGGATCGGCAGGTAACCATCGGGGCTACGGTTTTCGAGCGGAGCTCCAGCGTTAGCGAGAATTTCGAGCATATCGGCCTTACCCGTCTTTGCAGCGATAAGCACAGCCGTGCCAAGGTTCTGCGGATCAACGCCTTCCTTCTTCAACTGAACCAGGAGACGGTTCACCACATCCTTATTGCCCATCATGACAGCGTTATCGATAACCGGTTCGCCATTACCGTTCTGGACATTAGCCTTTGCGCCATGTTCAAAGAGGTAGTCAAGAACCATGAGGTTGCCCTTGTTTGCTGCAATGGCGACAGCGTTGTTGCCATTATCAGCCGGCTGGTCGATTTCGAATGCTGCCTGGAGGAAAAGAGTCATCTTGGCAGTATCACTGTTAACCGCGTAAGAGACGAACTGATTAGGCGTAAAACCAATCTGCTTTTTCGTCAAATACCTGCGGACAGACTGCGGGTCGTTCGGGTCCATGGTTTCTTCGCAACCAGTCAAAGAAAAAAGGAGACCGGCAGCGGCACAGAGAGCCAAGAGTTTCTTATTCATATTATGCTCCAATGAATTTTATGATTTTTCAAATTAAAACTATACAATTTTTTTCAATTTATTCACAAAAAAATAACGAATTATCACTTTTTTTCGTAAAAAATCGCTTATTTCTTGCTTTTCTTCGTTGTCTTTATCTTAAGTTTCTCGCCAATCTTGATTTTTGTGTCCTTCAAACCGTTCCACTTGACAATTTCTTCGATCGTAACACCGTACTGGCGCGAGATATCCCAAAGGCCTTCACCCTTCTTGACAACGTGAACAACTTCTTCAACCTTCGGCGAACTGGGCGGAGCCGCTGTTCCCGGGATCTTGAGTTTTTGCCCCACGAGGATGTTCGAAGAAGAACCCATTTCGTTCATTTCGCGAATGGCGCTGACCGTCGTTTCGAACTTCCTTGCAATCGCAAAGAGGTTGTCGCCAGCGGCCACAGTATAGATGGTCGTCGTGTTCTTTGAAGTCTTTGACGCTGCCTTGGACGAACTGGAGGCCGACTTTGCAGACTTTTCGGATTGTTCCGCCTTGCCTTTGGAACTCGAGCTGCTCTTGGATTTCGTGTTGGCGTCAGCATTCTTGCTCGATTCGACAACCGGAGAGGCATCGTCGACAACGCCCGACATTCTGCGCGGCGGACGGACATAGGCCGGAATCGCAAGCGAATCACCGACGGTCAAGCGCTTGGTAAAGCCCTTGTTCGCCTGCAGCAAAAGGAATACAGGAACCTTGTACTGCTTGGCAATCATGGCATAAGTATCGCCTGCCTTGACAACGTACTTTTCGCCTTTCTTGATAGCCACTCGCTGTTGCACAAAGCTAGTCGGCTTCAAATCCGGTTTAGACACATAAATTGTATCGCCATACTTCACGTTCGAAGACACATCGATGTTATTCCAAACGCGCAACGATTCCTGAGAAATACCAAAACGGCGAGAGATGAACGCCAAATTATCGCCCAGCTGCACCACGTACGTACGGACTTTGGACGGCTTTTTACCCGTTGAACGACGTGGAGCCACCTTGATCGGAATAAGGAGCGTACGCCCGACCTTGAGCTTTGCGTTCTTCTTCATTTCGTTGGCTCGCTGAATTTCGGATACGCGAACGCCGTATTGCTGGGCAATGTTCCCTAGCGATTCGCCCTTGCGGACCTTATGCTGTTTCCAGCTAGAAAAGCCGTTCTTTTCCATACGGTCGTAGTTTTCGACAAAGGCGGCACGGGTCCCGACCGGCAAACGGAGCAAATAGGCATCCCTGTTCGGCGGAGTACACCACATCGAAAGTTCCATATTCAATGTACGGAGCGTATCTTCGGGTACCTTGAGGAACTTGGCAATTTCATCAAGAGAGAACGAATCGTAGACCGTTACGGTATCATAAGCCGGAAGATGGCGCTTGGTAATGGCAACGTCGTAATGATCCGGGAAATGCCCGATCACCATTGCGGCAAGGATTCGCGGCACATAATGCATCGTTTCTTGCGGGAGTTCCAAATCCCAGTAGGTCACAGGTCGATCAGGTCCCCAAGTCGGATCTTCGCGCTTGGCCTTGACCAAACGGCGGATGCGACCTTCACCACAGTTGTAGGCAGCCATCGACAAAAGCCAATCGCCAAATTCATCATACAATGCGGAGAGATAACTCAAAGCGGCATCCGTTGCAAGTTCCGGATTGCGACGCATATCGACCCAAAAATCCACTTCAAGACCATAGCGGATACCTGTTTCGGGGATAAACTGCCACATACCCCCTGCTTTGGCGCGGCTATAGGCCTTGACGTTAAAACCGGATTCCACCAAGGCAAGGTAGATCAAGTCGCGCGGCATGCGCTTTTGGGCAAGCTTTGTATAAATCAGGGAATCATAGGCCGTCTTGCGAGTGAGAGACCTGGTAATAAAGGATCGAGCCGATGTCGTCATGTAGTAGATTTCTTGCATGACGCGTTCATTAAAACGAATCGGTAAAGAAAAACGCCCGGCATCCACAGTATCCAGGAAGTTTTCGATGACCCGCATCGAGGCGCTGTCTGCCACATTTTCGTCGTAGGCATCCACACCATCAATCGAAACGCTATCGGCAGAAGTGGAATCGGCCCCTTCACGATCGGCAAGGTTCGGATAGACATCTTCCAAGGCCTGCACAATACGAAGCGGCATCTGCATCTTGTATATGGAATCTTCGGAACGCGTAAGCCCGCTCTTCAAAGAATCGTACTTTTCGGTCACCAAAAGACGGAGCGATTCTTCGAGATAATGCTTGGATACAGCCCATTCATGGTTATCGATTGCCTGGAGACCATACTGATAATAGACCCAAGAAGGCCTTGTAGAATCACCGACAATTTCTTTTCCAGGATTGACTTGAGGTACATCAATAGAAACCTTCTCCGCCTGGAGAGGTTTCCCTTGTGAAGACGCGGCAACTTTCGCCTGCTTGGACGCACAGGCGGACAAAATCAAAAAGACAAGAACGAAGCCGAATCTAAAAAGTTTATGCGACCATATCACTGGTCGAAGTCCATATCTTCGCCGTAGTCGGACCAAATCGGATTACGACCGAAGGATGGCTTGTCAAAATCAACTTCTTCGTCAACTTCTTCTTCAGGAAGTTCTTCTTCTTCCTTGTTCAGATCGTCTTCTTCTCCCAAAAAAGACGGATCCGGCGTATCATCAAAACTATCATTCTTAGGACGACGGCCACAATAGAAAGCAATGCTCATATTAGCTATTCCTCCGATTTATTGCATTAATCTATTCATACCATATAGAATGACTCCACACATCGCCAGTGCGGTCACGATTTGCAGAATTATAATGATTCTGTTAATCTTGTACGCCTTTTGCGACTTACGGTGCCAAGAGGGCAATTTGTTTGCGGAGTTCATGTTTCTCACTTCGGAAGTGAAATATATACATAAATTTGAAAATGCAAACAGTTAATACAAAAAAATGTCTAAATTCTTTACGAAAATGAAAAATTTTTTGTTCACCATTCTCGTTTGCGCCACAATTCTGTTTGCGCAGCCCGGTTTTTCCGCCGGCAAAAGCGGAATCCACGTTCCAGAAGCACGAATTTTAAACCGTAGCGAGCTGTTCGTCATGGGCGGTTTCGAGATGGCCAGTAGCAACAATACCGCAAGTATCGAAGGTTACATCGTCGATGAATCCGGAGAAAAAAAGCGACTGGACAAGGACTCACCGTCTAACTCCGTCCTCGGTTATGTCGGGTACGGCCTGATGCAGAACCTGGAACTGGGATTGAACTTGAACTTTCACTACGATGGCAACGCGGCCAACACCCACCTCAAAGGTCTTGGCTTCGGCGATCTCGGGCTCATGGTCAAAGGAGGATTCCCCAAGCAGAAAATAAGGGACATCGTCCACACGGCCATTGCATTCGAACTGTTCATCCCCACTGGTACAAACGAGAAGGGACTACGTCCCAGACATCTTTGGTACATCCACCAGAACGAGATCACTCACGCCTACTCCTCCGCCGACTTTGCCGTTGCATTAACGTTCTACCTCACGATAAACTTCAACAAGCATATCAGCTGGAACAACTATGGCGGCTACCTCCGGACGATCGAAAACGGAGAGAACGTCTTTATCTGGGGATCGGGGTTAAACATTTTCCATTACGAATGGGTGTCGTTGGTGCTTGAAGCCTCTGGTGAAACAAGCATCAAGCCATCGGCCATCATGAGTGGATTCCTGAACGACCAGTTGAGATTTTCTCCAGGGCTCCGCTTAAGGCTCCCCAAGCGCACGACGCTTGCCATCAGCGCAGACCTCGGCATGGACCTTTTCAGAAAAAGGAAAATTCACCGCGGGCATGCAGTCACGGTCCAGAACGAAAAGCATAAGTATTCCTATACCGTTCCTGGCAGTCCTCACCTTGCCACAACCATCAAGCTCAGCCGTACATTCGACTTGAGCTGGAACGACAGCGATGGCGACGGTGTTGAAGATCGCCGGGACTTGTGCCCCAAGTCTAACCCCTCGTACAAAGTAGACAAGCGAGGATGCACGGTCGATACCGATATGGATGGCGTTGCTGACGACTTGGATGTATGCCCAGAAACCCCGGCAGACATTTTGATTGACGTTCACGGTTGCCCGGAAGACCACGACAACGACGGTGTTCCCGACTTTATGGACAAATGCCCAACGACGCGACCGGGAGATCCCGTTGATGAATCCGGTTGCATCCACGACGAAGACGGAGACGGCATTCACGACGGCATTGATAAATGCCCGGGTTCTACGCAGGGTCTGGAAGTTGATGACGATGGATGCCAGTTGGATATGGACGAAGACGGCGTGTTGAATGCACAAGACTCCTGCCCCAACACTCCGGCAGGACTCACAGTCGACCAATACGGCTGCATTATCGATATGGACAAGGACGGCGTTCCGGACGAATGGGACAAGTGCCCCGATAGCGCCCCCAACGAAATTGTGAACATGTACGGTTGCCCAGTGGACTCTGACGAAGACGGCATTCCTGACTTCATGGACAAATGCGCCAACACGCCAACAGGAGCTGTTGTAGATAGTACCGGTTGCCGGCTGGACCAAGACCAGGATGGTGTTTTCGACGAAGACGACAAATGCGCGTTCACGCCAGAACACGCCCCGGTCGACGAAAAAGGATGTCCACTAGATTCTGACAACGACGGCGTCTTTGACTTTTTGGACAACTGTCCCAACACGTTGGAACGAACCGAAGTTGACGGAAACGGTTGCCCGATTCGTGAAAAGCTTAATTTGGACAAAATCGCAAGACGCGTGCAATTCCACAAAGGAACGGACAATCCGCTGAATTCCTCATATACGGCGCTAAGCGATGTGGTATCCATTATGCGCCACAACAAGGAGATCGTCATCGAAATCCAGTGCAGCGTCAAATCGGGCGAAGCCATCAACCCGCAAGCGCTTTCCGAAGCTCGAGCCACGATGATTTACGATTACCTTGTCAATAAAGGAATCAAGGAAGAACGCCTCAAGGCAACCGGTTTTGGATTGCACCTTCCGTCTGATGTTCGTGGGCACACCAAGCTGAACCCCGTCGGAGTGAGACTCCTCCCCCACAACGAATTCAAGCAACCAACAGAACAACAGCAATAACACAATCATCCCGTGCCTAGCCACGGGATTTTGCTTATTCAGCTATTAATCTTTTTTGTTGAATAGCAGAGCGATCACAAGCGCAACTACGACGTAAAGCGCCACAGCAGAAAAAAGCCCGAGGATTTCGGAACCCGAGAGAGCCTCCACCTTGATGTACAGGAGGACGGAAAGAGGCATGGCAAGTAAAAAGAGGATTCCGGGAATTTTCTGTTTCATAGAAAGCAAGATAGAAAAAAAGCCGCATCACGCGACTTGTAAAAGGTGATCCCGGCACAAGGCCGGGATGACAAAGCAAAACATGAATGACCGTAAAAAAGGTGATGCCGGAACGGTGTCCGGCATGACAATGCAGGCGGAGCCTGTCACCCCGGATTCATTCCGGGGTCAACTTACGCAGTATTACTTCACAGTAATCTGGAACTTCTTGTCGCCAGCGTTGACCTGGTAGTAGCCCTTGAAACCGCGGAACTTGGCTTCGCCATTTTCATCGGCGGTAGCGTAGAGGTCCGTCGTCCAAACCTTGTGCCACAAGTCGTAAACGCGCTTTGCAGCAGGCTTTTCACGACCATCAGAAGCGATCATGCCGCCATTCTTGACCCAGTGACGGTTGTCCCAGAAGCCCCACAGCACAATGCCGTTGACTGCCGGATGGCTAAAGGCGGTACGGATAAATGTTTCGAACTTTTCGGCCTGGACTTCTTCGGTATCGTTCATACCGGCCTGCCAGTCCCCCACATCGAATTCCGTAACCTTAATCGGGAGGCCAAGAGAAGCGAGCTTGTCGAGACGAGCCTTGATCAGTCCCGGAATCACCGGACGCAGACCAAAGTGGCACTGCACGCCGATACCCATCACAGGCACCTTGCGATCAAGCATGCCCTTGATCAAGCCATAATAGCGGTCGGTTTCACCAGCGGCAACAACGTTATAGTCGTTGATGTAAAGGAATGCATTCGGATCAGCCTTGTGAGCCCACACAAATGCGCTATCGAGAATTTCCCAGCCGCACTTGTTGAACGTCCAGGATTCGTGAATCGGTTCGTTCCATACGTCGTATTCCGTAATCTTGCCCTTGTATTCCTTGAGGTCGCGATAGATACGAGCCTTGAGCTTTTCGGCCATATCTTCGCAGCTCCCCTTGTTGCTGTAGTGCTTATCGAAACCGTAGCCCTGATGGCTCCACATAAGAGCGTGGCCACGGAGTTTCCAATGATTCTGAGCCGTGAAGTCGGTGTATTCCTTCATTTCTTCACGCTTGATCTTGCCCTTCTTCGGTTCGTATTCCGGCCACTTGAACTGGTTTTCAGAAACGCCGTGCCAGAAGTACTTTTTGGCGGCATTGCGGTACCAGTTTTCAGTGCTGTCCTTGGTGTCGTATAGAGCGAGTGCCGTACCGAACGGGAACGAATGACGCAACAGCTTCACGTGGACTTTTTCGCCCGGATTCGCCTTGACGACGAAATCAGCCTTGCGGAGACTATCAATGCGAGCGTCGGCTGCATTATACCATGCCGGGTCAGACATTTCGTCCATCTTTTCGACATCCACATCGTCGATTTGCATCCAGCCCTTCTTGAGGCCAATCTGGAATGTGATGTTGTTGAGACCATAACCCTTCTGGTCGGCAAGGAAAATCATTTCATAAGTCT
Organism: Fibrobacter succinogenes; assembly: GCA_902779055.1. Classification (GTDB taxonomy): domain Bacteria; phylum Fibrobacterota; class Fibrobacteria; order Fibrobacterales; family Fibrobacteraceae; genus Fibrobacter; species Fibrobacter succinogenes_K. The sequence continues at coordinate 20,547 of CACZAD010000034.1, forward strand.
GCCAATTGTCCGTCAAGTCAAACGAAGCGCTTTCTTTTTGGCGATAGTCCGGAGGACCGCCTTGCACCACGGAATTGATGGGCATATTGCCCTTAGCCTTGAAGGTAAGCTTATAAAAACCAGAATCGGCAAGCCACTTGGGCGGCTGGAGCTGCAAGCCCCACCACGGATTCGGCAGATCCTTCACCACGACTTTTGCGCCCTGGGAACCGTCGACACCGAGCCCCTGCACGGCAATTTGCGATTCGGCTACAGCTGGACCATCAGGATTGTTCCACAGATACCAGCCGCCGTCACCATACTCCATATCACCATTATTCAACTGTGCTAAAGACGGCACAGAAAGCGCCATGGCAACGGTTGCCGCAATCGCAAGAGCTTTATTCTTTTTAAAATTCATGAGGTCTCCTCAATTTTGTTTACGGTTTAAATATATACTCAAACCGCATTTTTCGAGTGTTTTGAGGCTTGTTTTACCGCCACTATAACACAAACATCGTAAAATGTGTAGCAAGTGTATTTCACTAAAATAGATAAAAGTAATTCTTTTACCCTTGATTTATTTGTATTTTATAGCCATGCATTACAAGCCTTATCGCGATTTACTTTTGGAACTATTCCCCAACTACCTCAAGGTACGCAAGCTCCCGCTCAATGGCGGCATGAGCTGCCCGAACCTCGACGGCACCAAGGGTTTTTCAGGCTGCAGCTACTGCAACAACCGCAGCTTCAGCCCTGTATTTGACCAGGCAAAGGTCTCTATCCAGGAACAGCTCGAAAAGTTTGTTCCGAAACTTCGCGACAAGTATCCAAATGCAGGCATCCTCGCCTACTTGCAGCCGTACACGAATACGCACGCACCGCTAAAACACTTGCGCGAAATCATCGATCCGATTATCAAGCACAAGGAAATAGCAGGGCTTGCAATCGGCACACGTCCGGACTGCCTTGAAGACGACAAGGTCGCTTACCTAGCCGAACTCAATCGCCAAAAGCCGATCATCGTCGAAATCGGCCTCCAGACGGCAAACGACTTGACACTCGCCGGCATCAACCGCCACCACACACTCGCCGAATTCGAAGACGCCGTCAAACGTTGCAAGGCTGCTGGCCTTACCGTCACGACGCATGTCATCGTCGGACTCCCCAACGAAACCATGGACGACTTCAAGCATACAGCACAAGTTGTCCATGACTTGCAACTGGCCGCAGTCAAAATCCACCCGCTCCACATTGTCGTGGGTACGGACATGGCACAGGACTACATCAACGGCGAATTCAAGCTTCTTTCGTTCGAACAGTATTGTGAAGCCGTTGCCGAAATGATCAAAATCATCGGTCCTGAAATTGCCATCGAACGATTCAGCGGAGAAAGTCCAAGCGATATGCTTATAGCCCCCAACTGGTGCGGCGAACGCGACAAGATTATCGCTACAGTCGAAAAACGGCTTTCAAACTAAACAAGAAACAATCGGTACAACGTATTTTATCACCTGTTTTAGCCCATAAACAGGTGATTTTTTCCATTTATCCCCCAAATCCCACAATTACACACAAAAAACTGTTCTTTTTCTACCTTAATTGCTAGATTAAGTCATATAGGATAAAAAAAAAGGAACTTGATTATGTTTGCCAATGCCAAAAAGATTTTAGCAACGACCCTTGCACTTGCGGCTTCAATTTACGCAAGCGAACGCCTTTACCTCGCCCCGTTCAATATGGTCGGTTTAAATGAGGATTTTGGAACAGCAGCCGAAAGAATCATGAACGCCTACATCGAAGATGATGGGCGTTTTGTGCTTGTGAATTACACCGAAGAAGATTCCGTTAAGGTCGGTGACCGCGAATCAGCCAACCAAAAGGCCATTGCACACAACTGCTCTAAATACCTTATGGCAGAATTCACACGCCTCGGCGAAAACGTCATCACATCCTTCAAGCTCTACGACGTCAATAAAGACGCCGTTATCTGGAGCGACCGTCTCAAGGCCAAGAATCCGGATGACTTCGATCCTATTATCCAGCGTGTCGCAAGAAACATTGGCACCAAAAGAAAAGCGACCAACGATAACGACATTTACAGCGTCACGGAACAAGAAACAAAGGCACCCAGGAAGAAAGGTATTTCCTCTTACTACGGTGTAGAGATTCTCGGAGACGTTCCTATCAACGCACCTAAAACTCACTTGAGCGCCGGTATCGGATTCTTCATGTTCTACGATGCAAGGGACTTCTTCTTTAGCTGCGACTTGACAATGAGCAATATGAGCGAAAACAGATCTTCCGAAAACGACAAGGCATCGCTCTTCGACTTGGGACTTTCGCTTTATTACCCGTTTGGAACCTCCAACATCACTCCGTTTGCCGGTGGTGGCCTCGCCTATAGCTGGAGAACCACATCTTCTTCGGACTATGATTTCGGTACGGACCAGGAATCTGATGGTCTTTCGGCCAAGATCGGTGGCGGCGTTGTGTTCAACCGTGCAAGCCGAATTATGTTCATTGCGCAGGTCGATTACTTCTTTGATTTCTTCACGACTCCGTTCTACAAGAAAACGGACAAGAAAACAGATAACGGACAATCCGTACTGCAGAAGAACAACTACTACCTGAACGGTTTGAAGTTTGGTTTGGGACTCGCTCTTGGTTTCTAAACAATGGCTAAGATAATCCACACATTGCTGCTAGCATCCGCAACACTCACATTGTCCGGATGTTTTACGGGGCAAACTAGCATTACAGCCAGCCAATACACCTCAAAGCCGTACCAGATTTACATCAACGGAAAGCAGTATTGCCAAATGAGTTCTGGCAACGACTGCACCATCCAAACTCGCGGAACGTACAACGAAATCTACATCGAAGCGTTCCTGGATGGTGAAAAGGTCGGGGATTTACGAACTTCCAGGCATGTGACGCTAGCCTCCATTTTGTGGATGCCCTTCACGTACTGGTCATCGTACTGGCTTTATAGAGCGTTCCCCGAAGATATCGAAATCCAGATAAATGATCGGGCTCTTAGGGAAACACTCCCTGAAGGTCAAGTCAGCGTTTGGGACAGGCCATTCAATTCTAAAAAACTGAAAAAAGAAAAGCCGATAGTATTGCAGGACGAAGACAACGAGAATCTGGCAACAGAAGAAGATGTCGAAGATGCGGCCCCCACTCCAGTTCGCAAGAAGAGCGTTTGGGACTAACAAAATACTCTAAAAATTTTTATCTTTAGCCGAGAAATCACAGCCGATTTCCCGGCTTTTTATTTGAGGTTTATAATGGCTAAGAAGAAAGATACCCAGACTAACATGTGGACAGGTCGCTTTGCTAGTGGCATGGCACAGAGCATGGTCGATTTAAGTTTCAGCTTGCAGTTTGATGCAGAACTCATCGAAGAAGATATCGAAGGAAGCATCGGTCACGGCAAGGGTCTCGTGGAATCGGGCGTTCTTTCGAAGGCTGACTACAAGAAGATTTGCGATGGCCTCAAGAGCATCCTCGACGACTACCACGCCGGCAAAAATCTCTGGTGCGACAGCGACGAAGACATCCATATGGCCGTGGAACGCGTGCTTACCGAACGCATCGGCGCACTCGGCAAGAAAATCCACACGGGCCGTAGCCGCAACGACCAGGTCTGCACGGACTTCAAGCTTTACATGCGTCACCGCGCCGCAGAAATCCGCGCCCTCGAAGTGGAACTTATGGAAACGGTTCTGGACCTTGCCAAGAAGTACTTTGGCAAGATGATGCCGGGTTACACACACTTGCAGCAGGCGCAGCCGATTTACTTTAGCCATTACCTCATGAGCATGTTCTTTGCCGTGAGCCGTGACGTGAAGCGTCTCGACAACTTCTTGGAATTGCATAGCCAGCTTCCGCTTGGCAGTGGCGCCATGGCAGGTTCTGCATTCCCGTACCACCGCGCACTCGTCGCCGAAGCCCTTGGCTTTAAGGACGTGAGCCCGAACAGCATTGACGCCGTAAGCCATCGCGACATGATGCTCGAATTCGAGGCGGACCTCGCCATCATCGCAAACACGATGAGCCGCTACGCCGAAGACTTTGTAAACTGGAGCTCTTGCGAATTTGGATTCCTCACGTTGCACGATGCATTCTCCAGCGGTTCTTCGATGATGCCGCAGAAGAAGAATCCGGACTCCATGGAACTTATCCGCGGAAAGTCTGGCCGCATGCTCGGAAACTTCACCGCACTCTACACGCTCGTGAAGGGCGCTCCGCTCAGCTATAGCCGCGACTTGCAAGAAGACAAGGAACCGGTATTCGATAGCGTCCACAACGTGAAGGTGATTCTCCGCGTGATGAAGGAAGCTTTGGAAACGGCTCGTTTCAACTTCGAGACAATGCACGCCAAGATGCTCCCGGCACTCCTTGCAACCGATCTTGCAGATTTGCTCGTGGAAGCAGGCGTTCCGTTCCGCGACGCCCACCACGTCGTGGGAAGCCTCGTCGGCGATGCAGCACGCCAGGGCAAGCAGTTCACGGAACTTTCTGACGAGGCTTGGGCCGCCGCAGGCGTCCCGGACGTCGCCAAGATGAAGAAGACGCTTACGTTCGAATATAGCGTTAGCAAGCGCAACATTGAAGGCGGTACGGGTCCGAAGTCCGTAAAGCAGCAGTTCACGAAGGCTGCAGCTCTTCTCAAGAAGCTCAAGAAGTAAGAGGAACTGCGAAAGGTGCCCCCGCAACGAGTGCGGGGTGACAGCGCAAGGTTGTACCGTGTATGGTGACCCCGGCACAAGGCCGGGGTGACAATGCAAAAAAAGAGACCGTAAAGGTCTCTTTTTTTAATACCGTGTAAGGGATCCCGCCCCGGAATAAAAGCAACCAAGGCGAACGCTGCGAAAATGCTTGCATTTTCATAGCTGAGCCGAAGGGCTTTGTACTTGTACAAATCCGGGGATGACATTGAGTGCGGGGTGACAGGTCAATCAGCTTATTTCACGCAGCGGACGGAGAATTCGTTGGTCGTCTTCTTTGTGACAACCTTCGGATAATTGTCGTAGTAGTTGACCCACCACACAGAAGCATTATCATTCTTGACATCGCCATCCAGCCAGAAGTAAGCGCTGGACTTCAAGTCAAAGTAATCACCGCCATCACGTCCACCGGCTGCCTTAATGTCAAAGCCCCAGAAATCAAGTCCTCTAGAAGCCTTGTCTGTCCAGCCAGTGCTAGAACGCAATACGGCACTCATTCCAGCGTAAGAAGAGAATCCAGAAACTTCACTTGCCGTAGGTAAACGCCAGCCTTTCGGACAAATTGTCTTTGCCGTTTCGTACGTGTAAAGGCGGCCGTATTCCTCGCAGTATTTCTTGTCGTCATTGTAGCAATGGCTTCCATCAGCATCGTAATTCATATTGTCGGCCATCCATTCAAGCCCTGCAAACTGAATGGTTCTGTACGTTTCACCTTCGTATTTCAAAGAACCAAAGTCATGCGGGATTTCATCGATATACGAAGAATCCAAATCGCCCGAAACATCGGCGTTACCCCTATCTACAACGCAACGGATAGACAAACCATGATCCTTATAGAATTCACCAACCTGAATATCATTTACTTCGTTGCTGAGCTGAACGCCAGAAGCCGTGCCTTTATCCTTTTCGTTCGATGTCCAGAAAAACGCGATGCGGCCCGAACTCAAGAATGTTTCACCATCGTTATTGCGGCGTCCGGCGGCCTTTGCGTTAAAGCCAAAGCGGTTCGTCGGTGCATTCACCTTGTCGGACTTGTCCCATGTCTTTAAGGACTTGATACTTGTAGCTGCACCTTCCCCAGCATTAAACATATTCACATAAATTTGCAAATTGGCCCAATCTTCCAAACTCGGGAGACGCATACCTTCAGGGCAGATTCCGCGTACGTTATATGCACTACGACTCAAACCGGATGAGTTAAATTTCTTATCAACATTCATCGCGGCAGACCAAGAATACAGGCGGCCAAACTTGGAACAGTCCTTGTCATCTTCATGGCACCAGGAATTCTCTTTGAGATTCTTCACCTTTGAGGAATCCGCAAAGCGAAGATTTTCGTTCATCCAATAAACACCATTGATCAGAGTGACGCCATATTTTTGACCATCACGGGAATCGGTAATTTTTCCGTCCTTGATATCAATATAATCCGAAGTCTTTTCGTTGGCTCCAAAAAGCTCTTGAGAATGGCACCCCGTCAAAGATAAAAAAGCGCCAACAGCGGCAACAAAACACAATTTACCAGAGATAAACTGCATAGATTCTCCTTATAAACTATAATATCCAGTATTATAATATATACTATTTCTTATCTTGCGGAACAAGTCTATCGACAATTCTAAACAAATTGTTGTAGATTTCGAGGAAATCCTCAATCCAGATCGGGTCATGTTCGCCAACAATGTGGAACGTCTCTTCGAGCGTGTGGAGAGAGTTGTAAAGTCCGACCATCGAGCTTGTCGGCTGCACATAGCTACCGCCATAAGCGGACGATGCGACAATGCGGGCTCTATAACTACGACGGAGTCGTGCAATCAAAGCACTGCGGAGCGCCAAGAGTTCATCGTGAGCGACAAGGAATTCACCCTTCTGTATCCAGCTTTCGACAATATTCAGGCGACGATTGATAGACTCGCGTTCTGTCGAAGGGACAAGCATCTGCTTGGCCAAAAGCGTCGAACGGATGCGGCCTACAATCTTGTTCAAAAGCTCTGCGTTCCAGAAAATCATCGGAGGGCGGGAATCACCCGCATTCGTCACCAGAGCGGGCTCGTGCGCCTTGATCCAGCGTTCCAACTTCTGGATGACCAGATTCGCTTCGGGATAGCGGTCAACGGCCACATACTCCTGACCTCGCGTATAAAGCGTATCCGCATAAACCATCCGCCAATGCGAAAGCTTGCCAGTCTTGCGAATGGCATCTATACGCTCCTTGATTTCGGACAGTTTTTCGGTGAACGCCTCTTGCATTAGCGAGTTACCTCAATTTTTGCAGTTTCCTTCGTATTCGACTGGAGCGGTGTGACACCGATTTCCACGCGACGGTTCAGACGGCGATGTTCTTCGCTATCGTTCGGATACTTGGGGCGGTGTTCGCCAAAGCCTGCGGCAAAGAGCCTGTCGGGCGGGAAGCCCATTTTCACGAGCATCTTGACCACGTTCACGGCACGTTCTGTAGACAAGTTCCAGTTCGTATAAGAAGTGGAGCCGCTAAACGGAATGTCGTCGGTAAAACCGCTGACCATAATCACATCGGTCGAATCCAAAGCTTCCAAAAGGCCCTTGCTGATGCCACGAATCACGCCCTCGCCTTCCTTGGTGAGGTTTGCTCCATTGATCGGGAACAAGAAGCTAGCCTGGATCTGAATTTTACCGTCTTCGAGTGCGATAAGCCCCGCTTCGATGGAGGTCTGCAAGCTCTTGGACAAAAGCGCATTGCGTTCGGCCGCAATCTTTCGCATCTGTTCCTGGCAGGTAAGAACTTCCTCTTCGGTACGCGTCAAGTCTTCGGCTTTCTGTTCCTTGAGAGTGGCCATCGCTACAAACGCAAGGATGAATAGCGACACAAGGGCAACTCCCAAGTCCGTGTAAGCCATCCAGGGATTACTGTTTTCGTCTCTATTGCGACGCATAGTTAACCTTCGGCTTTAGGCTGTTGAGCAATAGCGGAACGCTGGGTCTGTTCAAGAACTTCGAGCAAGATTTCCTGAGTCTTGACCGCATTTTCCATAAGCACTTCGCTTGCGCGTTCGTGGAAGGCTTCGAGAGACTGGTTGAGGTGTTCGACAAAGTTGTCTTCTTCTTCGTGTTCAGCCGTATCGCCCGAGAGCTTTTCGAGAATTGTTTCGAGACCGCTACGCAGCATTTCTAGGTTCGCGCTGAGTTCGGACTGGTTCACGCGCATAAGTTCTGCGGTTTCCACGATGTTTCCGCCAAGAGCGTCTGTCGCTTCCTTTTCCTTGACCACGCGATTGTCGATGCTTTCGGTAAGAGCCTTCTGGGCTTCGAGAAGCACAGAAGAAGTTTCGGAAAGCTTCTGGAAGGCACCGAGAATATCGGAAGAAAGAGTACCGAGCTTTTCGGAGACGTTCTGCGAAAGTTCTGCAGAACCGGCCTGAGCCTTTTCGGCAACCTGGAGAGCCACGTTCTTGAGCGTTTCGAGACCTTCGCGCTGGGAATCGACATTGGCAGTCGTCTTGTCTTCGAGGCGCTGCATAAAGTCCGCCCATTGTTCGCTAGACTGCTTGACCTGTTCAGCAACAGAATCACCAATGCTCTTGGAAGCTTCGTCCATAGCATCCTTGGTAAGGTATGCCACATCCATCGTGCCCTTTGCCACATCCTGAAGACCGGCTTTAACGTCAGCGGCAACGCCGTCAAGGCCTGCCTTGACATCAGAAGCCACACCGTCGAGCGAGTTCTTGACGCCAGCAGAAAGACCATCGAGGCTTGCATTCAAGGCAGCAGAAATACCATTAAGCTTATCGTCAAGCTTCGACGGAATAGCTTCGACAGACTTGGAAAGTACACCGATATTTTCGTTAATCGGGTTGAAAGCGTTCGTCACAGAAGCGCCAACGAGTTCGCCAAACTTCTGTGTCGACTCATTCATGTTGGCAACAGCACCCGCGAGAGATTCGTTAACCGTCTTGATGGAAGCGGACATTTCAGTAGAAACCTTCTGAACGGAATCTACGACATCCTGGTTGAGTTTCGAAGTCATAGCAGAAAGTTCTTCGCCGACCATCGAAACGACACCAGACAAGCCTTCCTTCACGGAAGATGCTATCACGGACAAATTCTTTTCAACAGAATCAAAGAGGCGTTCGAGTTCGTTCTTATCTTCTTCAATCACGCCCTCTGCATTCTGATCCCCCTGCATGTCAAGCGTAAAGGCATCGAGGTGAGCCATGAAATCGTCACGGCGGGCGCTCAAAATCGTGCGGCTAGCACCCAGAATCAAGGCTGCAAACAAACCGCAAAGGCTGGTACCAAAAATGCCCTTCATGTTCTGGAAGAGCACCTGGATCGTATCGAGTGTGCCCTGCGTCGTCGAGTTGTCGATAGCGCCACCGGCGGTCGCCACGGACTGCATAAGACCGAAGAACGTACCCATCAAGCCGAGAAGAATGACCGTCGAACCAACACTGCGGTTGAGCGGAATCGTGGAGCCCGACGAGAGAACGTCAAAGGCAATCGGCGAATCCAGGCGAATGTTCTTTTGCAAGAGACGCTTTGCCAAATCAATTCTCTTGGCAACGACACCCGTTCCCGATTCAGGATAGGCGTTTCCTTGTTCGCAAGAGTCGATGATTTCATTTTCGGCGATAATCTGCTTCATCTTGCGGATGGCAGAGAACTGTTCGACCAGATAAACGGCCATGATGGCGATCATAATGATCCAACCAAATGCGGGTGCGCCAAAGTAAAGGGCACCTACGATAAGGGTTGCAAAACCCACCACCGTCAAAACTAGAATCATATTGAATGCATTTTTCATTTTTTACCTACACATTCTGAGCTTGATAAGGAGCAACTGTTTCAAACAAATTTAACTGGCCGCGAGAGAATCCGCGAAGGAACAAGGACCATTTGCTTTGGTACCATTCGATAATCTGCGTCGTAAGCCCTTGCGCATAATCGCAAAAGTCATCCGTAAAGGCAAGGAAGCAGTTTTCATAGGCGTAATGCGGGTTCCAGTAACGCCCGACGTTCCTTGCACAGGACATAGCAGACGAGTAATAGCGCACCGGACCTTTCGAAGAGAACGCAGCCGCAAAACGCTTTTTGGCAAGGGCGTTCAGGGACGAACGGAGCGAGACGACCATCGCATTTTCTTTTTCGCGAAGCGACGCCTCGAGACACGGCAAGAGCTTGGATACCGGATCCACGGCACTTTCGGAGAGCCAGTACTTGCAGAGCTTTTCCTGCAACTGCATCACGCGGCCGTGCATACGCACAAACAACGGTTCGGCATCGCTCACGAGCAAGTGGATAGTCGCCGAATAGAAGTTATTTATGTCCTGCTTGTTGTTCTTGACCGTGAGAGCCCAGCCCTTTTCTTCGTCATGGACCAAGAAGTCACCACCTTCGAGCAAAAGACGGAGAACCTCATCGGTCGAAAAGCGCTGGATCCACTTGGCGCGGAACTCGTTATAAAGTTTTTCACAATCCTTGAAAATCTGCGGGAACCCGGACTCGCAAAGTTTCCACGCCGATTCGCTGTACGAAATAAGTTCAGAGCCGCCGACATTTGCAGACGGATTGTTGAGCATCGCATCGAGATGTTCAAAAAGGGCGATCGACCACGTGACCATCATGGACTGCGAAAGCGTCGCGACAATAGCCGAACGATTAGGACGAACCGCCAAGCGGACGCTCGCCCCAGTCATCTTACGGATTGCTCTACGAAAAGCTTCTTCCACGAATACCCCTTAGAAGAAAGACTCGATGTTATGCCAGACGTTTCGACGAATGCGCTTTTTGCTCGTCTTTAAATCAGAAACTTCGCTGCGAATATCCGATTCCTGGTTGTTACGAATCAAATCCGTATCGCCTTCGATCTTACCCTCGGTTTCGATATAAAGTCCATAGACATTCTGAGAAATGCTCGTCTCGTTCAGAACAGCACGACTGGCTCGGACAGACAATGCATAGCGATTGTTGGACATATTGCAGCGGTTCAAGGAAACATCAGGACTTTCGTCAATCCAGAGACCGTAGTAGTTATTAACAAAGCGGACGTTCTCGAATGTACCGCTGGAACGGAAAACCGTGTTGCGGAAAGCGTTTTCGACAACCAGATTCTTGATAACAAAAGGACTTGCGCTGGACATAACATGGAAACCATTCCAGTTCACCGCAGAATCGGCTCCACAAAATACAACAGGCTTGTCACTTGAACCCAGAATCTTTACGGTTCCCTGAAGCATAAGCTTAGCGAACTCGCCCATAAGGACCGTCACACCCGGTTCAACGACGAACGAATCGGTTGCGGCAACAACCACGCCCTGTTCAAGTTCGTAGGGGCTATTCTTGGCTTCCAGAAACACCTTGCCATTTTCGGCAGCCGGGAACGGCATTCCAGAAGCAAACGAAGCCCCCGCAAACATCGCCACGGAAGCCAAGACCTTAAACGAGGAACGGATCAAACTATTCATACAAATCATTGCAAGTTCCTCAAGGTGATTTTCTGGTTGACGTTCATACTCGGAATGGTGTCGCCTGCGATGAGGTCGCACACATCAAGCTGGGCTATAATGGTCATTTCGGCTGAAGTCAGCGTCCCGTGGGTCACGTCAAAAAGAACCATACCATCGCCCACGACATAGTCTTTACTCTTCAGCTGGAAATTCGCAGTCGTATCCGGGAGTTCCAAGTACTTCATACCCATGTGGATTTTGGCCATACGTACGCCGTCCTTGAGGTACACATCCTGAAGCGTGAAGGTCTTGTAAACGGTAGTCGTGCTGTTGCCCTTGCCGTGAATCGGAATTTGACGTTCCCAGGATTCTCCCAGCTGAACCGGCTTTTCGGGCAAAAGCGGTTGCGCCTTAAGGAACAGCGGAATCAGATTGAGTTCGTCTTCGGAAGGCATGTCCAAAGCGTTTTCAATAGTCGGATCCGAAACGACGCCGTCCTGGTCCATCTTGAACTGGAAATTTTGAATGGAAAGATATTTTTGAATATTACGGAATTCGTCGACAGAGCGCTTGTCACTATTGTAGTCGACGGAGTCAATCTTCATTTCGAAACGGCCCGAGCCATCATCGTATGACATCAAAAGATTCATCGTACTACGGACACTCACGTGCGTCCGCATAGATTCTGGCATTGTGACGGAATCGCCAGGCACACTCGCATTCAACGTGGATTCGAGGATAAAAGACTGCGGAGAAATCGTCTGCGTATTAAAAACGAGATGGAAATCATTCCGTTCGCAGGAGCAAAGAGTCAATAAAGCAATGGAGAGCGCCGAAAAAGCGCCAAACTTGATAAAATTCATACCGTAAATTTAAGTAAAAAATATTACGGAGTTTGCGGTTTTGCGCCAGTATCGCCTTTTTCGAGACGCATTTGCTGGAAGAATCCCTTGAGGAGACCGAGGCACTCGTCGGCAAGAACGCCACCAGTCACTTGCACATCGCGCTTGAGGGCATTGCCTGTGATCACGTCAATCGTGGTTCCGCAGCCGCCAAAACGAGAATCCGGAGAACCATAAACGATTCGGGAGATGCGACTGTTGAGAATAGCCCCTGCACACATTGGGCACGGTTCGAGCGTCACATACAAGGTGCAACCATCCAGACGCCAGTTGTCGAGTGTGCTTGCCGCCGTTCCTATGGCAATGATTTCGGCATGAGCCGTCGCGTCCTTGAGCTGTTCAACCTGATTGTAGCCCTTCCCTATCACAACTCCATCTTTAACGATAACACAGCCGATAGGAATTTCCTTCATGACAAATGCCGCCTGGGCTTGGCGAAGCGCCATACGCATAAAACGTTCGTCGTCAAGACTAGACGTGGAATTTGCGTTGTTGTCAGTTACGTTATTCATATACAATCACTTACTAAATTTATTTCGCTTGGGATGACAGATTCTACTGTCTACGGTCTACTTAATTCCTCTTCCGTAGGCGCAGTAAGAGTCTTCTTGCATATAATCGCCATCGTGGTAGTAGGCGGCACGAGCGCGGCAACCGCCGCAACGGTCATTGAACTTGCACTTACTGCAAGCACCCTTGTAGGCCTTTGTACGCAACTGCTTGAAGATTTCGGCATTGGCCCAGATTTCGTCGAACGGCGTATCGTGAACATCGCCCGCCTCTTCCATCATGTAGGCGCAGGGGCGCACCTTGCCGATGGGGCTTACGATGCAGTAGTCAAGTCCAGCAAGGCAACCGCGACTGTAACGCGTCTTAATATCGAGCTGGTCTGCAATGCGGAGGAACTGCGGAGCGCAAGTCGGCTTCACCGGGATACCGAGTGTGCGGCTCTTTTCCATAATCTTGCGGAGAAGTCCTTCGTATTCGGCAACGCGGAGCGCATGTCCTTCGATTTCCTTGCCACGGCCCACCGGGATGAGGAAGAAAATCTGATGGTTCACGGCACCGATTTCCTTGACCCAATCCATGATGTCAAAAATTTCGTTCTGGTTCCAGTCCATGATGGTCGTGTGAATCTGGAACGGGAGGCCCGCCGCCTTGCAGTTTTCGATGCCCATCAATGTCAGTTCAAAGGCGTTCGGGAGACCACGGAAATCGTTATGACGAGCAGGGTCGATGCTATCGACACTGATACCCATCGCCATGGCGCCCGCTTCCTTGAGCTTGAACGCGAGGTCGTGCGTGATGAGCGTTCCGTTAGTGCCAAACACCGGGCGGAGTCCGCGTTCGCGGGCATGAGCCACAAGTTCCACGATATCCGGACGGGTCATCGGTTCACCACCGCTGAAAATCATGATCTTGAATCCGGCCTTCGCAATCTCGTCAATGAGCTTGAGCGCTTCTGAAGTCGTGAGTTCTGCCGACTTGTTTTCACCAGCATCCTGATAGCAGTGTTTGCACGTCAAGTTACACTTATTCGTTGTCATCCAAGAGACGATCATGCCATAGACCTCATAAAAAATATTTTGCCATCGAAAAAGTATCTGTCATCAATACCGTGTATGGCGATCCCCGAACAAATCGGAGATGACAGCGCAAATATAGAAAATGCCCGGCTTAGAGGCCGAGCAAATCTAAACTACAATCGTATTAATGAATAACGATTGAATGGACCCTTAGTTAAAGGCTGCTCAACAGCTGTTCGCAAGCGTCCTTAGCAGAGGATTCGTCGTAAGCATAGATGGTTATGGGAACGCCATCTAAAAGCATGTTGTCGCATGTCTTCTTAGCACCACCTGAGCAACCAGTACCCGTGACAGCACTGGCTTGGTCTTCTTGATCGGCATCCTTAATGTCAGCCATTTCTTCGCGGCAATAATTGGATATGTAAGACTGATCCTTGGACTCGATACACGTATGGCGAGAAATCTCCCAGAAAGCAGAGTTCATATCGCAGGAAGTGACTTTTTCATCTTCAGAGGACGAAACCTCGCACCCTGTAAAAATGGTAGCCACCACAACCATGGAAGCAAGAATCATTTTTTTCATAGCTTAATCCCTTTTTACTTTAATTAAAAGATAAAATAAAAAAAAGAAAATAGCCAGTGTCACCCCAAAAATGCTATCTTAATACAGAAATCATTCCAATTTAAACAAAAAACTTGTAAAAATATGAACAGAAGAAGAGTCGTTATTACCGGTATGGGAGCCGTGACCCCCGTAGGCAAGTCCGCCCCTGAACTTTGGAACGCCATCAAGGCAGGCAAGAGCGGGATCGCCCCCATCACGTTGTTCGATGCCTCTAACTGCCCTGTAAAAATTGCAGCCGAAGTCAAGGACTTTAAGCCCGAAGAACACGGCATCGACCCGAAGGAAGCCCGCCGCATGGCCCGCTTCACGCAGTTCCTCGTCGCCGCCGCGAACGAAGCCGTCAAGGACGCTAGCCTCAGCCGCGAAATGCTCGCCGAAGACACCACTGGCATTGTTGCCGGTAACGGTCTTGCCGGTATGGACGTCGTCGAAGAAACATATTGCAAGTATCTCGAAGGTGGCCGCCGCCGTGTTTCGCCGCTCGCCATGCCCGAACTGATTGCAAACGAAGCCTGTGCCAACGTCTCCATCGCCCTTGGAATTACGGGTTCCGCATGGACCGTCTGCACCGCCTGTGCCTCCGGCACGGACGCCATCGGCGTAGCCCTCGACGCCGTCCGCTCGGGCAGGCTTGACGTCTGCCTCGCCGGCGGTTCCGAAAGCGCCATCACGGACTACTCCATCAAGAGCTTTGCGGGCATGCACGCCCTCACCGACAAGTTCAACAACGCCCCGGAAAAGGCTTCCCGCCCGTTCGACAAGGACCGCAGTGGTTTCGTCATGGGTGAAGCTGGCGCCATCCTCGTGCTCGAAGAACTCGAACACGCCAAGGCCCGCGGTGCAAAGATTTACGCTGAAGTCGCCGGTTACGGATCTTCTGCCGACGCTTACCACATCACTAGCCCGCGCCCGGGTGGAGAAACTTGCGCAAAGGCCATGATCAAGGCCATGAAGGACGCTGGCATCGCCCCGACGGATGTGGACTACTACAATGCCCACGGCACATCGACGCACCTGAACGACCTCACCGAAACGCAGATGCTCAAGATTGCGCTCGGCGAACACGCCTACAAGATCAAGGTTTCGAGTACCAAGAGCATGACCGGCCACTGCGTCGGTGCAGCAGGCGTCATCGAAGCGATGATCAGCACGCTCGCCATCCGCGACTCGTTCTACCCCGCCACGATGAACCTCGACAATCCGGACGAAGGCTGCGACCTGGATTACGTCCCGAACAAGGGCGTCGAAGGCAACATCGACGTTGCCGTTTCGGCATCGCTCGGCTTTGGCGGTCACAACGGCATTGTCGTGATCAAGAAATACAAGGCATAGAACGACAAAAGAACGTTCAAATGTAAAAATGGCGGACTTGAGCTGCCATTTTTTTCTTTTTTTCGGCAATTTTTATATTTTTTCATAGTGCATATCCCCGCCTAAACTTTACCGGCAATCGCGCCGGGCCGGGGCCAAAAGCAAAGGAGCTTCGTATGGCTGATTGGCTGTTCAAATCTTGGATCAAGGTTTCCGTTGTCTCGGTTATCCTGTTTTTCTTCTACCACCTCTTCATCTCGCAGAAACTCGAAGAAGAATGCATCCCGTCCGAAAAGGACAAGAACTAAGGATATTTTATGGAACAGAACAAAGACATCGCCGACATCCAGGCTGCCGAAGCGACCTTCCAAAAGAAGAAGAAGTTCATCCTGTGCTACCACAGCTTTAGCGTGAACAACTTCAAGAAGGCTTCTGTCCAGATCAGAAAAATAGCAGAAGCCGCCGGCTCCCCGATCAGCATCGCCGTCATCCCGGCATTCGGTGCTGCACCGGAATCCGAAGCCGAACAGTTCCGTGAAGAACTCGAAAAGTTCGTCAACGAAGGCTATGAGATTATGCTCCACGGGGCTCGCCACCGCGCAGACCTTTCGATCAACCGTAGCATTGCAGGCAAAATTGCACTCCTTGTTTCGAACAACGAAGCCGAATTTGCGGGCATTGACGAACGCTTTACGCAGGCTTTGCTTAAACGTAGCCTCGCACTCTGGAAGGCTCACGGCACAGGCAAGCCGTCTGGCTTTATCCCGCCCATCTGGTTCGGGAACAAATACCTCAAGGAACAGGCTCTCAACATTTTCGACTACTACGAAGACTTCAACGGGATCTACCACAAGGTCGACGGAAAGATCAAGAAGACTCCTTCGAGTACACTCAGCTTTTCAATCCTCCCATCCGCCATTCTCGGCGTGGCCCAGACTTACGCCTGCCTGAAGATGCTTTTGCCGGGTGGCGTCCATCGTCTGGTGTTCCACGACAAAGACTTTAGAACGATTGGTGAAAAACGAATCCTGAACATGGTTCGTTACGCCTCCACTTTACGTGAAAAAATTATGTACAAGGATCTGTAAGGTTGGAATTAGAGCATGATACTTAACAAGTTTCTTTCGAAAATAGATTACGACTCTTACGAAGATCTCTACAAAAATTTCAAGATAACCATCCCGGACAACTTCAACTTCGCCTATGACGTCGTTGATGAGTATGCGCGTACAGAACCCAAGCGCGAAGCCCTTGTATGGTGCGACGACAATGACGAAAGCCATATCTTTACGTTCAAGGACTTGTCACTTGCCTCGCAGCGTACGGCAAACTTTCTAGCAGACCAAGGCATCAAGAAGGGCGACCGAGTGATGCTGATTCTCCGCCGCCGTTACGAATTCTGGTTCTTCTTGCTGGCTCTGCACCGCATTGGCGCAATTGCCATTCCGGCAACGAACATGCTTGCCGCGGAAGACCTGGAATACCGCTTTAACGCCGCCGAAATCAAAATGGTCGTAACGTATGACGATCCCTCCTTGCAGAAAGAAGTGGACAAGGCAAAGGCCAAGTGCAGTTCTGTCGAAAAGCTCGTGACAGTCGGCCAAACCGCCCGCCAGAACTGGATCAGCTTCTACGACGACTACGAAATTTATCCCGCAAGTTTTGATCGTCCGTCTGGCGAAAACGCCATCAAGAACGACGACATCATGATCGTATACTTCACGAGCGGAACAAGTTCGAACCCGAAGATGGTCGCACACACTTACACCTACCCTCTCGGACACATCGTGACCGCCAAATACTGGCAACACGTGGTGGACGGAGGCCGCCACCTGACCGTTGCAGAAACGGGTTGGGCAAAGGCGCTCTGGGGCAAGATTTACGGGCAGTGGATTGCCGGAAGTGCCGTGTTCACCTACGACATGACGGTGTTCATCCCAGGTAAGCTCCTCGAGAAGATGGCCGAATACAAGGTGACGACGTTCTGCGCTCCGCCGACAGTCTACCGCTACATCTTGCAGCACGGGATTGGCAAGTACGATCTTTCGAGCTTGCAGTACTGCACGACCGCAGGCGAAGCCTTGAACCTGGACATTTACGAAAAGTTCTACCAGCAGACGGGCATCCGAATGCAGGAAGGCTACGGCCAGACCGAACTCACGCTGACCACAGGCAACTTTGGCTTTAGTGAACCGCATCCGGGTTCCATGGGTAAGCCGTCCCCTGGCTACCGTATGGAAATCGTGAACGCCGAAGGCCAACCTTGCGCAGACGACGAAGTCGGCGAACTCATCATCAAGATTGACCAGGGCAAGCCTTTCGGCATGTTCGGCGGTTACTACAACGACCCGGAACGCACCGAAAAAGTGTTCGAAGGCGGCGTGTACCACACAGGCGATACCGCCACCCGCGACAAGGACGGTTTCTACTGGTTCGTCGGCCGTACAGATGACCTGATCAAGAGTTCCGGCTACCGCATCAGCCCCTTCGAAGTGGAAGAAGTGCTGCACAAGCACCCCGCCGTCTTGGAAGTGGCCGTGACGGGCGTCGAGGACAAGTCCCGTGGCCAGGCCGTAAAGGCGACAGTCGTTTTGCAGAAAGGCTACGAAGCGTCGAAGGAACTTGCAAAGGAAATCCAGCTCTTTGCAAAGAACATCGCCGCAAGCTACAAGAGCCCGCGCATCATCGACTTCGTGACGGAACTGCCGAAAACGATCAGCGGAAAGATCCGCCGTGCAACGATCCGCGACAAGGACGCCGCAAACGGTACAGCTGCGGAAGGCGAAGTTTCGGAAAACACAGCCGAAAACGCCGAAAGCAAATCCGAATAAAGATAAAGAAAAACTGTGAAAGTAAAAAGCCTCGCATAAGCGAGGCTTTTTGCTATATCCATAATCGATTTAAAGTTCGAGGAAGGTCTTGAGATCGTTCATACGCTGCTTGGCGTAGTCAAAACCCATCATATAGGTTTCGTCCAGCTTGTCACGATCCGTCTCGAAAAGGTCGCAAACCGCTTTTTCCGGGCGGAATATCAGGATTTTTCCCTTCTTTTCGAGATCTTCCATCTCAGCAAACATCTTTTCGTAGCGCTTGTAACGCAACATGAGCGCACGGAAAAACGCAGGATACTTGCGTTTGAACATCGGATTCAAGATCATACGGTACTTGCGGAAGTCCGTCACAATTTCGCCAGGGTAATGCGTCGAAACAACGACAACCTTGTCGCAGCCCTTTTCGAACGCACGCTGGTACGGAATCGGAGATGTGACGCAGCCGTCTGCATAATGCTTGCCGTCAATCTGCGCAATCGGGAACAACATCGGGAGGGCGCTACTGGCGTTCACGATATCGAGCAAACGCTTTTCGCTCATGTATTCCTGGAAAAATTCAGAACGGCCCGTTTCCAAGCAAGTGAGGCCGAATTCACATTCGACACCCGAACCAAAGAACAGGTGGAAATCGAACGGCATATCGCCATAGGCCGCATTATAGTGGAGGGCGTGGCATTCCTTCTGGATACCATCAAAAATGCGGTGAGCCTTTTCTCTACCCTGCTGGATTTTGGTCGGCTGGATAATGTAACGGAATCGCCCGCGCTGACGCGTGATGAAGTTCATCGCCGCATGGCAACCTGCACTGACCCCCGCAAAATACGAGAAGTAAATATTCTCGTCCATCCAGGCATCGAGAACACCAGCCGAAAAGATCGTCTGACGGGAACCGCCTTCTAGAGCCAAGCCAACCTTCATTACTTGCTCTCCTCGGGGATAACTTCTTCAGGAGTTTCAGCAGCGACCGGGAGAACCTTTCCTGTCGTACCCAAAGCCATCTGCTTCAATTCCCAGACCTTCTGGCGGAAATATTCGCTACGTTCAGCGAGATGCTTGGAAGACGGAATTCCCTTGACGCGCTCAATCTTCTCAGGTTCACTGATGACAATCTGCGTACGATGTCCGCACTTGTAAATACCATCAATGCCAAGCGAAAGAACCGGTGCGCCCGTACTGCGGGCGAGGAAAGCAAAACCCGTCTTGAACTCGTTCAAGAGGCCATCATAACGGCACTTGCCTTCCGGGAATATGATGACAGAATTGCCCTTTTCAAGTTCCTTCTTAGCAAGCAGCGCCCATTCGGTATCGAGGTTAAAGCGGTCGCAAGGAATGACATTCTTGAAACGCTTCAAAGCCCAACTGAAATGCGGGTCTTCGACCTGATCCTTAGCCACAACGATACTGCGCTTATGGAAAAACAAGGACTGCACCATCAACGGATCGAGCATGCTCGTGTGGTTAGCAATAATAATCATCGGTTCCTTAAGGCTTGTCGACTGGACCGACTTTCCTAAATAGGTCACCTTAGGACGATAAACTACTAACAAGTATGTGCGCACCCCGTAAACAACAAGGATGAGCACAAACTTCCAGAACAACTCAGCAATTATATTTTTCGCTTTCTCAATCATCAACTACGCAATACTTTATAAGGAGATGCCGTCACGTCCCGGCACAAGGCCGGGAAGACACACAAAGGACAATTAATTTATTTGCCCAGAGATTCTTTGGGGATGCTCGTAAACGTAAGCGAACCCTTAGCGTGGACATTGCCGTTCACCTTGACAACGCAATCAAAGCCGACGATGACTCCACCGCCCTTCGTCTTGTTGACCGTAATTTCGAGCTGGTCGCCCGGAATCACAGGCTTCACGAACTTGAAACCGTCAATCTTCAAAAGAACGTACAAGTTCTTTTCGAGGTCTTCAGCCGGCTTCTCGATAACGAGAGAGCAGAGCTGGGCGCAGGCTTCGCAAATGAGGACGCCCGGCATAATCGGGGTACCCGGGAAGTGGCCCATGAAGTACGGTTCGTTTACAGAGACGTTCTTGATGCCCGTTGCAGATTCGTTCGGAACAAGTTCCGTGACCTTTTCAATCATCTGGAAAGGCGGACGCTGGGCAATCTTTTCGCTGATCTGGTAAATGTTCATCACAGGGAAAGGCCTCCATCCAAAACGATGACCTGACCCGTCACATAGGCGAACTGGTCAGAAGCGAGAGCGGAAACGACGTTTGCGACTTCGTCAGCAGAGGCAAAGCGCTTGAGTGGCACCTTTTCGAGGTAGCCCTTGCGGGTTTCTTCCGGGATGGCTTCGATCATTTCTGTAGCGACAAAGCCCGGAGCGACAGCGTTCACGCGGATACCGTAGCCGCCAAGTTCCTTGGCGAGCGTCTGCGTAAAGGAGTTCACGGCGCCCTTCGTGGCACTGTAAACAGCCTGGCCGGCGAGAGCGAACTTGGAAGAAACAGAAGACATGTTGATGATAACACCGGACTTCTGCTTGTACATCTTGACGGCAACCTGCTGGGCACAGTAGAAGTAGCCCTTCACGTTCAAGTCAAAGCACTTGTCGAGCGTATCCGGGTTCATCATCAAAAGATATTCGTCACGGACGATACCGGCGTTGTTCACAAGGACATCGATACGGCCATAAGCCTTGAAAACATCGCGCACCATCTGCTTGACTTCGGCAAGCACGGCTACATTGGCCTTGTAGACCATGCCATCGCCACCTTCGGCCTTGATCTGCTCAAGCGTCTTGAGTGCAGCATCATCAGAACTGGAGTAGTTTACGACGACCGTGTAGCCGTCACGAGCGAGACGGAGGGCGCAAGCCTTGCCAATCCCCTTGGATGAACCAGTAACGATTGCAACTTTCATTATAAAATCTCCAACGTTATTTTATTTTCCGAGAACTACGGCGTTGTAAGAACCACCCGTAGCAAACGAGGTCACCAAAATCTTCTTGAAACCGGCTGTCGCGACTTTCTTCTTGGAAACGCTACCGTCATTTGCGACAAAGTAAGCATTTTCTTCGGCAAGTTCGCCACCGAGCATAAGAGCGGCATCGGCTGCGGCAAGTGCAGCAGAAGCGGCACGGCCTTCACCCACACGTTCCTTCACCTGGAAGAGCGGGAGGCTTGCAAGCTTGTCGCCAAACACGCGTGCGTAAGCAGCCTTTTCGATATCATCAATCGTCTTGAGACCGTTAGCAAAACCGCAGACGGCGTCAATTTCGTTTGCAGAAACGCCAGCATCCTTGAGGGCTGCGTTGATGGCGATGTCGAGAGCGTCGCCAGAACCGGACACCTTGCCGAACTTCACGTTCTTGCGGCCGTTACCGTAGCCGAGGGCATAGCAGTAGACCTTGGCACCACGAGCCTTGGCATAGTCTTCCGTTTCCATGATGATCGAAACAGAACCGTCGCCCACCACAAAGCCGTTAGAGTTCGAATACGGTCCGACGACCTTATCTGCAGCAACGTTCAACTTCTGGCAGAATTCAGTGATGATCGGAAGGTTTTCGTCCGTACCCGTAGCCATCATGACCTCTTGCTGACCGTCGTGGATGACGTTCATGGAGTATCCGATGCTGTCGAGACCGGAAAGCGGACCCGTCGTGATCGTCACGCCGTAGCCCTTGATACCGGAGAGGATGGAGAGGTATCCGCCAGCAGCGTTATAAACAGTGTGGGGGAACTTGAAAGCACTGCCACCGGCGTTACCCGCTTCGGCAATGAGTTCTTCAAAATCGTATGTTGCACCGAGACCGCCTTCGCTAGTACCCACAATGATACCGATCTGCTTGGCATTGTCTTCGGTGACTGTCAAATTGGCATCCTTGAGGGCGCGCATGCCGGACACGGTCTGGAGCTGTCCCAGATTGTCGAGCTTGCGGTAGAAGGCCATCTTGATGCCGAGTTCCTTGTAATCGTCGTTCGTAACGGTAGAGCAAATGGAAGCGGATTCCGGGAGCTTACCGTTCTTGACGGATTCAAGGTAAATTTCCTTGCTGTTACCGATCGGGCTCACGATGCCGATACCCGTCACGGCAATCTTCTTGTCCTTGGCGACCTGGCTCTGCACATCACCCGGCTTCTTGCTGAACACGATGCTTGCGTTCGTGCCGCCGAAGGCGACGTTGTTGCTCATGACGCATTCGAGTTCCTTAGCGCGCGGGGTG
The DNA here is from genome assembly GCA_902779055.1 of Fibrobacter succinogenes. GTDB lineage: Bacteria > Fibrobacterota > Fibrobacteria > Fibrobacterales > Fibrobacteraceae > Fibrobacter > Fibrobacter succinogenes_K. The sequence continues at coordinate 43,065 of CACZAD010000034.1, forward strand.
TTCTGCACGTAGTCCATCGTGCCGACCTTGGCCTTGAGGGCTTCGGAATCTTCGGCGGTGTAATGGAGCGTCGGAAGGACAGTGTTCGTTGTAAGGGCCTTGATGCTGAACACGGCTTCGATAGCACCGGCGGCACCGAGGCAATGGCCCGTCATCACCTTAGTTGAACTGACACTCAAGGTCGGATTTTCTTCGTCGAAGAACTTGTGGAATGCATTGATTTCTGCATTGTCATTCTTGCCGGTACCCGTACCGTGAGCATTCAAGTAACCGATGTCGGACTTCTTAATTCCAGAATTCTTGACAGCACGGTCCATCGCTTCGAGAAGGCAGAGGCCATCTTCGCGCGGAGCCGTAATGTGGTGGGCATCGCTAGTGACGCCAGCACCGAGAACTTCGCAATAACGCTTGGCGTTACGCTTTTCGGCGTGTTCCAGAGATTCGACAATCACGATGCCGGCACCTTCACCGAGGGTGATGCCGTTGCAGTGGTTGAACGGAGAGCAGCCATTCTCGTCCAATGCATGGAGAGAAAGGAATCCGGAATATGGAACAGAAGCGAAGGTATCCGCACCACCGGCAATCACGACATCAGCCTTGCCAGCGCGAATCAAGTCGCAAGCCACGGCAATGGAGATCGTACCGGCAGCGCAGGCATTACCCACGTTTGTAACAATGCCGCCCGCATGGCAGGCTTCTGCCACTTGGGATGCAATTGCAGCGATAGGCATCTTCGGGATTTCGTTGGCATCCTTGCCGCCACGGTGGTATTTCTCAATGCTGAGGACACCGCCCACGCAGCTACCGATAATGACGCTTACGCGGCTATCATCAGCAAAATCAGCAAGACCAGCATCGTTAAGGGCTTCTTTAGCAGCCTTGATGCAAAGCTTGGAGGCGCGGTCCTTTTCGTCCGGAGATTCAATTTCGTCAAGAGTATCACAGTTGACTTCGGCAGCCAGGTCTGCATAGCAGTTCTTGGTATCAAGCGAAGTGGTCTTGTGAATGCCAGAAACAGAATTCAGGGCGTTTTTCCAGGTTTCTTCAACATTGTTGCCTACGGCGCAAATAACGCCAAGGCCCGAAACAACACAACGACGATTATTAGGAGTCATAGAAATTCCAAAAATGCTAGAACAATAGAAAAGGCTTGATTAAGCCTTGTTCTTTTCGATGAAAGCGGCGATGGTGTCGATGCTCTGGAAGTTTTCCTTTGCAACGCCAGTCATGGAAACGCCGAAGTTGTCATCGACGAAGGAGATGATTTCAAGGGAGTCCACGGAGTCAAGACCGATTTCTTCGCCGAAAAGCGGAGTATCGTAGTTCAAAACATCGCCATCTACGCCGAGATCGGACATAAAGAATGCCTTGAGTTTGCTCTTGATTTCTTCGTTTGCCATAATATTATTTCCTCTTTTGATAAAATTTTAGCACAAAGATAGAAAATTATTCTTTCAGAAACTGTTCATTTTATAAAAAACGTACAAAATGCAAAATATGGGGATAAATGGATCTAATTAAAAACAACGCCCCCAAACGTATGGCAAACTTTTTCAAAAAGTATGTTTTCTGTAACATTTTAATACCATATTCAGTAACATTATTTACTAAATTTGAGCCCATGATTTCATATGTATTCCCCGGTCAGGGTTCTCAGTTCCCAGGAATGGGCAAAGATTTATTTGAGTCGAACGCCGACGTCAAGTCGATGTTCTTAAAGGCAAACGAAATTCTCGGCTTCAACATCACAGACGTGATGTTCAATGGCACCGCAGAAGACCTCAAGCAGACGAAAGTCACGCAGCCGGCAGTGTTCCTGCTCTCCGTGGCCATGGCTAAGGTCCAGGGTGGAAAGCCGGACATGGCCGCAGGTCATTCACTCGGTGAATTCTCTGCATTGACCGCCACGGGCGCAATCACGTTCGAAGCAGGCCTCAAGCTCGTTGCAAAGCGTGCCGAAGCCATGCAGAAGGCTTGCGAACTCCGTCCGGGCACGATGGCCGCTGTTCTCGGTGGTTCTGACGAACTCGTCGAAGAAGCATGCGCCCAGGTCAAGGACGCCGCAGTTGTTCCGGCTAACTTCAACAGCCCGGGACAGGTCGTTATTTCTGGCGAAAAGAAGGGCATCGACGAAGTTGCCGCTTACCTCACCGGTAAGGTCAAGCGCGTCGTTCCGCTGCAGGTCGGTGGTGCATTCCACTCCCCGCTTATGGAAAGCGCCCGTGCAGAACTTGCAAAGGCTATCGAAGAAACTGAATTCTCGACGCCGGTCTGCCCGGTCTACCAGAACGTGGACGCCAAGCCGCACACGGATCCGAACGAAATCAAGGCCAACCTTCTCACTCAGCTCACTTCCCCCGTCCGTTGGACACAGACGGTCAAGAACATGATTGCTGATGGTGCCACCGAATTCAAGGAACTTGGCCCCGGCGAAGTTCTCACCAACCTTATCAAGCGTATTCAGAAGTAATCACGCTATATATAATATACAGGAATTTTATGTGGGATAAATCGTATTTAGAAAAATTGAGCGAACGCAACGCCAAGGCTCAGGCCGGTGGCGGCGCCGCTCGTGTAGAAAAGCAGCATTCCCAGGGCAAGCTCACCGCTCGTGAACGCCTTGAAATCCTTTTCGATAAGGGCACGTTCAAGGAAATCGGCGCTATGCGCCTTTCCCAGAGCATCGAACTCCCGGAATCCAAGCGCATTTACGGTGACGGTGTCGTCACGGGTTACGGCAAGATCAATGGCCGTCCGGTGTACGCCTGCTCCCAGGACTTCACGGTGAGCGGCGGTTCTCTCGGTTCCGCACACGCGAAGAAGATCTGCCACGTGATGGACCTCGCCCTTGATTCTATGGTGCCGTTCATCAGCATCAACGATGGCGGTGGCGCACGTATCGAAGAAGGCGTTAGCTCCCTCGACGGTTACAGCGGCATTTTTGCCCGTAACACCTGGGCAAGCGGCGTGATTCCGCAGATTTCCGTGATTCTCGGACCGTGCGCAGGTGGTGCTTGCTACTCCCCGGCTATTACGGACTTTATCTTCATGACCGAAAAGACGAGCCAGATGTTCATCACGGGCCCGGCAGTCGTGAAGGCTGTGACGGCAGAAGTTGTGACCCCGGACCAGCTCGGTGGCGCAGGCGTTCATTCCTCCAAATCCGGTGTTGCACACTTCGTGTACAAGGATGACAGAGAATGCCTCGAAGGTGTCCGTAACTTGCTCAAGTACCTCCCGCAGAGCAACGTCGACAAGTCCGTCGCTCAGGCCGGTACGATCGTAGACAAGTCCGCAGACATCGAAGAAATCATTCCGGACAACTTCAAGCGCGCTTACGATGTTCGCGACGTGCTGAACTGCTTTGCCGACAAGGATTCCTTCCTCGAAATCCAGCCGGAATTTGCAAAGAACGTTGTCATCGGCTTTATCCGCCTCGACGGTAACGTGATTGGCGTTGTCGCCAACCAGCCGAAGTACCTCGCCGGTTCTTTGGACGTGGACGCTAGCGACAAGGCAGCACGCTTTGTCCGTTTCTGCGACAGCTTCAACATTCCTATCCTTACGCTCGAAGACGTTCCGGGTTACATGCCGGGCACGAAGCAGGAACACAACGGCATTATCCGCCACGGTGCAAAGCTCCTCTTTGCGGCTTACGGTGGCGCATACATCGCCATGAACAGCAAGAACCTCGGTGCAGACTGCGTGTTCGCCCTCCCGATCGCTCAGATCGCCGTTATGGGTGCTGAAGGCGCTGTTGACATCCTCCGCAGAAAGGAAATCGCCGCTTCTGCAGAACCGGCCAAGCTCCGCGAACAGTACATTTCCGAGTACGAAGAAAAGTACTTGAACCCGTACATTGCCGCCGGCAACGGATTCATCGACGAAGTCATCGAACCGAAGAGCGTTCGTGACCGCCTTGTTTCTGCATTCGAAAACCTGAAGAACAAGAAGAAGGCTGTTCTCTGGAAGAAGCACGGAAACATTCCGCTGTAATTCTGGACCAGCTGCAATAGCTTATCGCTATTAAAAAAAGTCCCGGTTCTTTATGAACTGGGACTTTTTCGTTTTTACATTCCGATTTACTTTCTAAAGAAGTTCACGTTGAACCAGCCCTTCTTTCCGTCTTCGGAAAGCGCAATGCCGCAGGCGACAGTTTTGTAATTGCCCTTCATATTGAGGTAATGGCCGATGTAGGAATAATCCTCGTCTTTATTCGGATCGCGTTCACCGCTTGTCACAAGTGCCTTTTCGTCTTCCCACATCATCTTGAGGTAAGCGTCAGAGACTTCGACGGCGGTTTTTCGCCAGGAGGTGTTGAAGTTCGGACCAGAATTCTGGGCGCCTTCGCCGCAATCACCGAAATGTGCGTGCGCTTTATTCGAAGCGAGATCATCGGCTGCTTCCTTGTCGGTGCAAGTCTGCTTTTCTTCGGGCGCAAGCGTCAACGGTTCCAAGTTTTCGGTAGCTCGGTATTCATTGATTTTATCGAGGCAAGACTCGCGCCAATTCTCGCTGAAGAAGGCGTTTCCCGTAGACGAAGAAGATTTCGCAGAAGACGACGATTCAGCTGAAGACGATGACGCAGCAGATGATTCAGGCGCTGTTTCGGAAGATGAACTCGAAGCTTTTGCCGAGGAGGAACGCACTATAGACGAAGAACTTTCAGATGTTTTCGAAGAAGAACTAGGCTCTGTTTCAGACGATGAACTCCGTGCAGGATCCTCGCCTACAGCAACTGTAATATGACCGGATTCTTCGGAACATCCCGACATGGCAAAAACTAGTGATGCACCAAATGCTAGACTCGCCATATTTTTAAACAAATTAATTTTCATAATAAACCTTAAAATGTAACATCGAGTTAATAATAGTATTTCCAAGAAGGAGAAGCCCTCCCCATTCGCGGATTATGCTCACATAAGTGCTAGTAGCATTCAAGGCGAGTGTCGCGACAGGCTGCTTGCAGACTGTCATGATTGAACCGAAGATGCTGACGCAAAGCGTCAAAGCACTAAGCGATCAAAGAGATCAAGTCGGGCATAACAAGCTCATTTCACGGGAATCCACAAGGAGCCCCTACAATCCCCACCTACAATTTACTATCTTTGGCGCCATGCTTAATGTTTCTAATGTCAGTCTTCAATATGGTAGCCGAGTCCTCTTCAAGGAAGTAAACCTTTCCTTCAAGCGCGGCAACTGCTACGGTGTTATCGGCGCAAACGGTGCCGGCAAGTCCACATTCCTCAAGATTCTCTCTGGCGAACTCGAACCGAATACGGGTGAAGTCACGAAGGACCCGGGCGAACGTATCGCCGTCCTTAAGCAAGACCACTTTGCCTACGAAAACAACACGGTTCTCGAAACCGTGATGATGGGATTCCCTGAACTTTATGAACTCAGCAAGAAGCGCGACGAACTTTATGCGCTCCCGGAAATGACCGAAGAACAGGGTATGCAGGCCATGGAAATCGAAACGCGCTTTGGCGAAATCGGCGGTTACGAAGCCGACTCCAACGCAGCCGTGCTCCTCAAGGGTCTTGGCATTCCCGAAGAATTCCATTACAACTTGATGTCCGACCTCGACGGTGGTCAAAAAATCCGTGTGCTTCTCGCCCAGGCTCTGTTTGGCAACCCGGACATTTTGCTCTTGGACGAACCGACAAACCACCTTGACTTGGAAACGGTTTCCTGGCTCGAAGACTACCTCGAACGTTTTGAAAACATCGTGATCGTGGTGAGCCATGACCGTCACTTCTTGAACGCCGTCTGCACGCACACTTGCGATATCGACTACGGCAAGATCAACATTTACGGCGGTAACTACGAATTCTGGTACGCAGCAAGCCAGCTCGCCCAAAAGCAGCGCAAGGACCAGAACCGCCGCGCCGAAGAAAAGATCGAAGAATTGAAGGCGTTCATCCGCCGCTTCGCTTCGAACGCCGCTAAGGCCAAGCAGGCCACCAGCCGTAAGAAGCTTTTGGACAAGATGACCGTCGAAGAAATGCCGGCCTCCAGCCGTAAGTTCCCGTGGGTCAACTTCAAGATGGACCGCGAACCGGGCAAGATCGTGCTCGAAGTCAAGAACGCCACCGTTGATGGCGGCGACGGCATCATCTGCAAGGGATTCGACTTCTCGCTCGGCAACCAGGACAAGGTTGCTCTCGTCGGTGAATTCGACACGCTCAAGACCGCATTCTTCCAGCTCATTGCCGAAGAAACTAAGGCTCCGGAAGGCGTGCTCAAATGGGGCAACACCATCAGCTACAACTACTTCCCGAAGAACAACGACGCCTACTTCAAGACGGACCTCTCCCTTGTGGATTGGCTGCGCCAGTACAGCAAGGAACAGGACGAAACGTTCATCCGCGGATTCCTCGGCCGCATGCTCTTTACCGGCGAAGAAGCCCTCAAGAGCGCAAACGTGCTCTCCGGTGGTGAAAAGGTGCGCTGCATGCTTTCGAAGATGATGCTCTCGAACGCAAACTGCTTGCTCCTCGACGAACCGACGGCACACCTCGACTTGGAAGCCATTACCGCTTTGAACAACGGCCTCAAGGCATTCCAGGGTCCGGTCATCTTCTGCTCTCAGGACCATGAATTTGTCCAGACCGTCGCAAACCGCGTCTTGGAACTCACGCCGAACGGTGTTGTTGACCGCAGCATTACCTTCGACGAATGGCTCGAAAGCAAGAAGACCAAGAAGAAGTAAATCAACGTATGAGTACGGGGTGCGCTTTAGCGCGCCCCTTCAAACATCAAAAATGCATCCGATACGTCACTTCATCACGATTACCAAGCACAAGAACGAAGTCATGCGACTTTGTTTTAAAGCGGGTATCGGGTTGCAGGGTTTGCTGCACGACCTTTCGAAATACAGCCCAACCGAATTCATTCCGGGCGCAAAATACTACACGGGCAAGGAATCGCCAAACAACGGCGAACGCCGCGCCACAGGCTACAGTCTTGCGTGGATGCACCATAAAGGGCGCAACAAGCACCACTTTGAATTCTGGTACGATTACGATATGAAAACCAGAAAAATCGTGCCGATGGACATGCCGGACCGATACATCAAGGAGATGTTCTGCGACCGCGTGGCAGCCTCCAAGACGTACAACAAGGAAACGTACACGCAAGAAGCACCGCTCCTGTATTTGACGAAAAGCACGGCCCACGAGAAGATGACGGAAACGACTTACAAGAAGTTGTTGTTCCTGCTCAAAAAACTCGCAAAGGATGGCGAAAAAGAAACACTTAGGTTTATGCGGCATTGCAAGGAACTGCCGACAGAATAGTATATTTAAAGGTGACCCCGGAATAAAAGCAACCAAGGCGAACGCTGCGAAAATACTTGCATTTTCATAGCTGAGCCGAAGGGCTTTGTACTTGTACAAATCCGGGGTGACAATGAAAGGTCACAGGATGGGGCTAACGCCCCTCCCCTTCGGCTCGGTCATATCCATGCAAGCATGGATGCGACACTCGCCTTTAGGGTAGTCTTCACTCCGAAAGACATCAGGATAAAAGTAAAACAATTGAACGGAAAGGCAAATTATGGAACTTGGAAGAATTAACCGCGCACGCGTGCAGTCCATTACACCGCAAGGTTATTACCTGGAACTCGAAACCGGCGGAAGCGTGCTTCTCCCCGGCAACCGCAACAAATTCACGCTCGTCGAAGGCGAAATCATCGACGTGTTCGTTTACACGGACTCCGAAGACCGCCCGATCGCCACACTCGAAAAGCCTCTAGCGCAAGTCGGCGAATTCGCCGTACTCACGGTCAAAGAAGTCAACCGCTTTGGCGCATTCCTGGATTGGGGCCTGAACAAGGACTTGTTCCTCCCCTTCAAACAGCAGCTCGGCGAATTGCAGAAGGGCGACCGTTGCGTCGTCTTTGTGCTCGAAGACGAAAAGAGCGGACGTGTCGTTGCCACAGAAAAAATCAAGAGCTTTATCGATCCGGACACGAACGACTTGCACATCGGCCAGCGCGTTGAACTTGCCGCTTACGAGGTCACGCCCGATTACGTCGACTGCCTCGTCGATTACCGCTACACGGGCCGCCTCATGATGACACCCGGCATGGAACGCATCTACATCGGCGATACGATGCCTGGATTTATCCAGCGCTTCACAAGCGACGGAAAGATTACGCTCAACTTGACACCGATCGGATACAAGGGCGTGATGCACAGCGAAAGCCCCGCCGCCATTTTGCAGAAGCTCGAAACCGCTGGTGGATTCCTCCCCTACGGCGACCACAGCGATCCGGAATCGATCCGTCGCGAATTCGGCATGTCCAAGAAGACGTTCAAGAAGATTATCGGAACGCTCTTCCGCGAAGGCAAAATCGTCATCGAAGAAGACGGGATCCGCGCAGTTTAAAGAAAAAGGCGACCCCGGAACTATGTCCGGGGTGACAAGGCTGATGCGTGGATGGCACACACAAAATAAGCCGCTCGAAAGCGGCTTTTTCTTTTTGATGTCGATTCAGCAACAAACTATTCGTCGTCGCCGAAATTCACTTCGTCCTTATTCAAGACGCGAAGTTCAATGCGACGGTTGGCACGGCGACCAGCTTCAGTCGAGTTGTCGCCCTTCGGACGACTCGGTCCATAACCTACGGCAGTCACGCGTTCTGCAGCGATGCCCTGTTCAATCATGTAATCGCGGACGCTGTTCGCACGATCTTCAGAAAGTCTTTGGTTGAGTTCAGCAGAGCCATCGCTACTCGTATGGCCTTCCACTTCAATCTTTGCCTTCGGATTGCGCTTGAGGCCAGCAATGGCGGCGTTAAGCGTTTTCAAGGAGCTCGGCACAAGTTCTGCACTGCCGGCCTTGAACGTTACACCCGTAAGTTCAGAACGAGTATCGTCAAATACGACCGTGATTCCACCCGTGCTTGCGGTGCGCGACACATACGGAGTTTCGCCGCATTCAAACGGACCCGTCAAGCTTTCGCAAAGGATCGTGTAGGTATCTTCACGCGGAATGTGGAAGCTCGCTTCGCCATACATGTCCGTCGTAATGACGACCTTCTTTCCCTTGTTCTGCCCCACGAACGTGAGCTTCTTTTTGGCATGCGGAACGTCCTCATTGTTTGTGTAGGTCACGTTCAGCACGGCGTGCGTCTTGTTCGGGGCGAGCTGCCCAGCCGAAGCAAAAGATCCGGCCACCAAAGCCGAAAGGGCGATGCGAGAAATCTTCATTTTTGTACTCCAAAAAAATGATGATAAAATTTCGAGCCCAAAAATAAAAATTGATTCACAAAATTTCAAAAAATTCACCTAAAATTTCTTTTTATTGCTAAATTAAAGAGTATACTTATTTTTACAAGGAGAAAAGTATGAACTTCAAAAAAATTACCAGCACGCTGTTGGTTGCAGGCATGTGCACTGCAGCCTTTGCTGCCGATGAGGCATTCAGCCTCAAAGGTAACGTCCAGACACAGGCCACCAAAATGGTAGCCGATGACGACAACGATTTCAGTTCATTCTGGATCCGCGCCAACATCGGTGGCCAATACAAGAGCGACAACCTCGACGGACTTGTCATGTTGCGCATTTTTGCCCCGGAATTCGGCAATTCCCTCTCCGATGGCAATAAGAACAAGAACTATGACAAGATTCTCGCCGACCTCTACTGGGTTAACTACAAGTGGAGCATCAGCGAAAACAACAAAATGAACTTGAAGATCGGTCGTTGGAAAACGGACTGGTCCCAGTCTACCCACTTCGGTACCTACGTCGATAAGGATCTCACCGTCCGTGGCCTCTGGATGCGCGATTACAGCCACAACGCCTTGGAACTCGGCTGGAAGTGCTTTGGTATATCCACTCTCAACGTGATGCTCGCCACCAAGGATAGCCACGTCAATACGGGTTACATCCGCGTGGAAGAAGACCTCAAGTTCAGCTTCCCGCTCGAAATGAAGTTCGCATACCGCAGCAACGCCATTGACCGCTTCAAGCATACCGCAGTCCTCACCCACCGCTACGCCGCATACATCAGCTATAACGTCATTCCGGAACTCCGTCTCTACGGTGAACTAGCTCACCTCTCCACGATGAACGAGAACGTCAATACTAAAGCAGACAACTACATCGCACCGGAATCCAAGTACTTCATCAAGGACAAGACCTACAATCCGTTCTACGTCGGTATTGAATTCGCCCCGTCTTCTGGCATCATGAACACACTCATGAGCAGCCTCTACCTCGAATTGGAACGCGTTGGCGACCGTCAAAAGATCAGCTACTCCGACAAGAAGATGCACGACATGGCATGGACCGTCGCTTGGGCAAAGAACATCGGTCAGTCCAAGCTCCAGTTCAGCCTTTACAACGGCAACAAGTTCACCGACCTCGGACTCGCATTCCGCTTGACTTCTACGATCAAGTAAGAGTGTGGCGACCAAGCCATCATAAGACTATAAGTCAAAAGCCAGTTCGTGATGAACTGGCTTTTTTTAGTATAAGGTCGATTATAGAGCCGCCTAAATAGTTTTAGCAATTCTGTCTATTGTCTACTTCCTACTGCCTACTAAACTATATCGCGAACTTAGTAGCGTCAGCAAGCTGCACACTAGCGATGCGAGAAATACCCTTGATTTCCTGCGTCACACCGTAAAGCATATCGGCTTCGGCCATGGTACGCTTGTTATGCGTCACGACGATGAACAAGGTCTGCTTACTGAATTCACGGAGGAGCGCCATAAAGCGACCGACGTTAGCACGGAGACGGCTTTTCCATGTAAATAGCGAACAGGAGCGCCGTTGCCGTAAGCGCGTGTTCACCACCCGAAAGGGCCTTGATACCACGCATCTTCTTACCGGTCGGGCGAACATTGATTTCGATGTCGGCGTCGAGAATATCCATGGGCTTGCCCATTTCATCAACCTTTTCGACGAGGCTCATCTTCGTTTCGCCATTGAGGAACAGCTTACTGAACACGAACTGGAAGTTCTTCTGGATGCGGGCAAACGTATCCAGGTAGCGCTGGCGGGCAATGTCGTCAAGCTTTGTGATGGTGCGGTCAAGTGACGCGCGGGCGCGATCGAGGTCGTCGAACTGCTTTTCGACTTCTTCGAGGCGCTTCTTTTCGTCTTCGTAGTCTTCCATCACGTTGACGTTGATCGGGCCGAGTTCCTTGATTTTGCCGCGGAGTTCACGGATTTCGCGGTCTGCTTCGGGCTGCGTGTATTCCACGCGTTCGACATTTTCGGGATTATCAAGATCAACGGACCATTCGTTCGTGATGCGTTCGCGGAGGCGGTCGAGATTGTTCTGGAGGGATTCCTGACGACGGCCGACGTCATTCAGTTCCTTCATCTTTTCAATCATGTCATCGCGGAGGCGGTTGACTTCGTCGCGCCAACCTTCAAGGTCACCACTCACGAGGTCGTAGCGTTCACGAGCGAGGTCGCGGTTGCGTTCAAGTTCGCGGAGCGCATTGTCCTTGACTTGCGCTTCGTCGGCGAGCTTGTTGCAATCGGTCTCGAACTTTTCGATAGAAACGGTATTCTTTTCGATTTCGTCACGGCGGTTGCGAATCGTATTGTCCAAGAATTCCATCTGGTCGGCAATGGCGACCAAGCGGTTCTGGTTCTGCTTTAAGCGAGAAGTCTTGTCCTGCGCACTGCGTTCGAGTTCACGGACATCTTCTTCCTTTTCGCGGAGCATCGTTTCGTTTTCACCGAGCTGGTCCGAAATCGTCTGGTAACGTTCTTCGACCTTTTCGACTTCAGCTTCGGCTTCGGCAAGTTCAGCATCGCTGTTCTTGGACTGCGCCGCCGCATCAATTCGATTCTGCGCGTTCGTCACTTCGCCATTCAATTGCGTCAGGCGACGAGTGCAGTTCTCAACCGTATTCCGCTGGACGCGAATAGAAGCATCGCCACCACGCAGAGAATCGCGCTTTTCGCGGATTTCATCGACCAAGGACGAAAGCATCTGAGCATCTTCTTCGGTCAGTTCACGCAAACGGTCGACATTTTCTTCGCCGGCAGAAATATCACCAAGCACCTTCTCTAACAGAGCTTCGGCATCTGCAATTTCGTTCTTGCGAGAGAGCGCGCCCGACGTCGAAACGCCAAACGAAACAAGGCCGCTTGTACGTACAATCGTATCGGATGTGACAAAATTCAAGTTTTCGCCACGGTATTCCTTCGCGAGGGCAAGCGCGGTCTGCAAAGAGTCCACAACAAAATAGCGAGAGAGGATTCCCGAGAGCCATGGAGAAACTTCGTCATCCGTCTTGACAAAATCTTTAAGCGAACCCACGACGCCCGGATTGTTCACCGGCTTGTCATAAGCAGGAGCGGCACTCGAAACAAGCGACATGAGCACCTTGCCCACGTTTTCGCTCTTGAGGGCATCTACAATTTCGTTCACGGCACTGTCGCCATTCACGACAACAGAATCAAGAATTTCACCGAGAGCGGCTTCGACGCTCGATGCGTATTCCGGCGTTGCCTCGATGCGTTCCGAAACAAGGCCGCCAATGAGGTTCGCCTTGTTTTCCTTGAGGTAACGGTTGGCATCAGAGCCTTCGTTCATCACGCTCTGCAACACATCAATGCGAGACTGCAAACGAGCTTCTTCGTTCTTTAAGCCCTGCAACTTCTGCTGTGCTTCGGTGAGTTCGGCGCGTTCGGATTCCAAGCGTTCTTCACGAGTGGCGCGCTGTTCTTCGAGATTCTCGATTTCGCGGTTTGTGTCTTCGATACCCGCCTGAATTTCGGCGATGTTCGCTTCGGCATCGGACTTTTGCTTGTCGAGACCTTCGATTTCGGTCTGCCACTTCGCGATGTTCGACTGGAGCATGTTGACTTCGGCATCCATGCGTTCAAAACGTCCGCGGAGGGAGTTCACGCGGTTCGTCGCCTGCAAACGTTCGTTCGAAAGTTCACGGGACTGCGTACGCAAATCATCGACCTTGTCGCGCATGACCTGCAACGTTTCGCGTTCGCGTTCCAAAAGTTCGTTCAGCTCGTCCATGTCGTTTTCGCTACCGAGAACGGCAATTTCTTCTTCGAGGCGAGCTTTTTCCTGAGAAAGTTCCTGGGCCTTCAGTTCGCTGCGTTCAATTTCGCCCTGAGCCTTGTCGTTCGAAGACTGGAGCGTCGACATGGAGTCGCGCAAACGGACGATGTTGTTGTTCAAGTCGTTTAACGCAATCGTTGCGGCCTGGACTTCGCGTTCCAAATCGCGATAGGCGTTTTCGTCTTCGCTGATGGCGAGTTTCTTTTCTTCAATCTTCGCCTGGAGTTCGGTGGCCTGCGTCTTGGAAGATTCCACTTCGTGGTTCATGCGCTTGGTCGTCGAATCAAGCGTAGCGAGGCCTTCCTTGTAATCTTCAAACTTATCGAGGCTTACCGACAAATCCAGTTCGCGGAGGCGCGTATTCAATTTCTTGTAGGCGTTGACCTTTTCGGCCTGCGTTTCGTAAAGACGGACTGAACGGCGCACACTGCGCAAGTTGTCTTCGACACGTTCCATGTCCATCTGCACGCGTTCGAGCTGGCGGCGCGTTTCCTTGCGCTGCTGCTTATACTTGCTCACGCCGGCAGCTTCTTCAAAGAGCACGCGACGGTCATCGGCCTTGTCCGAAAGCACCGCCTTGATCATGTCGGCGTTCATCTGGGAATAGGTACTGGAACCAAGACCCGAGTCAAAAAGCAAAGCATGAACATCACGCAGACGGCATTCCTGGTTATTGATGAGGTATTCGCCCGAACCATCGCGATGCACACGGCGCGTCACAATGACTTCGGAATAATCAGAAGCAAGAGTGCCATCGCTGTTGTCGATGACGATAGAAACTTCGGCAAGACTCATAGCGGCACGTTCTTCGGTACCGCTAAAGATAACGTCTTGCATCTTGCCCATACGCAAAGCGGCTGCTTTCTGTTCGCCAAGCACCCAGCGGATGGCGTCCGTAATATTGGACTTGCCACAGCCGTTCGGCCCAACGACAGCCGTAAGACCCTTCGTCGGGAAGTTAATTTCGGTCCTTTGCGCGAAGGACTTAAAACCAAAAATCTTTAACTTAGTTATCTGCACTGAAGCGAAATGTAGTAATTATTAGGTCTTAGACGAAAGACAAAAGACGAGAGACGAAAGAAAAAAGTAAGATGTTGGAGAGGTATGAGCTATGGGGTCGCCCGCTAAAGCGGGCTTTGAGGTATGAGGTAAAAGCATTAGCCCATTGCTGATTTTTCTATTTCATTTTAAACACCACATTTCCATCATCGTCTTGCGAGACTACGAGGTACTGGCTGCCGCCATCGAAGTCGAGAATTGTTTCAGTATAGATCATATGAACATCTTCTTCGCCGCAGCCTTTTACATCTATTTCAAATACGTTCGGTTCGCCTTGCTTGGCTAAAGCATACACTCTAACGGGAGTGCTATAAGTTGCACAAACCTTACCTACACTTGCAAGCAACTTGCCATTCCACTTGTCAAAGCGCACGCGGACCTTAAACGTTCCGACCCAGTCTTCTTCGACGACCTTGCTCTTTTCACCCGGCTGAACCGATTCCCTAATCCACGGCACAACCGTAGATCCGTCATCAGAAATAATATCAAGCCCAAGAATCGTGACATCGGTCTTGTTTTCAACCTGGAGCCTTGTCGAAGTGTCCAAGAACACATGGCTCATGCAAGCGGTCAAGGAGAACGCCACAAGACAAAGGAATAAACGCAAGTACTTCATTATTTGCCTCCTTCTGCAGACGTCGAACCCGTTTTTTCATAGCGGATTCCCTTAGCCTCAATGACCTTGTTTCCTTGAGCGTCAAATGTCGTCTTATTTTGCGTTTGATCGGTATAGTTCCTCAAAAACTTTTTAAGATCAGACCTGCTAGTGGTCGTTTCCATCGGAGCTGCCTGAGGAGCACCACGTCCAAAGAGTTGCCCATCCAAAGAACCTAAATTCAAATGCAGTTCGACAACAAACGTACCCTTTGTACGGAACATATTGTCGTAATCATACGCCGAATTATACGCAAGACGAAGAATGCACAAATCAATAGCGCCACCCCAAAGCAATTCCTTAGAGCCACCAAGTTCGTTACGACGCAAGCACGATGCTTCAATCGCCACCAAGCGCGACGGCACCGGATAAAACTTCAGCAAAGCAGAACGGAATCCTCCGCTCGGAAAGTCGTACGAAACATCGGCATAAAGGATCTGTTTATACAAATTCTGTTCCCAGTTAAGGCGGACAAAATTCTTATCGTCTTCACCATCCTTACGACGGTAAACCGTAGCCGCCAAATTGGGCAAGTACGTCTTGAATCCAGAAGTGACACCACCATAAAGCGCACGCGATTCCAAGTCAAGTGCAAGACGGAGCGTCTGGAACGTGCTGCCGTAAAAACTACCCTGGACGCTCACTGCCTTGTAACGAGCATGGCCCCAATAAAACAGCAAGGAATCGCTTTCATTCGCATAGTAACGTTCCGATGCAAGTTCCAGATTCTGGTGTTGCAAGCCCAAAGCAGCTGTAAAATCGTGAGCCGTATTCGTGTAAGAAAAGCCCCACGTCAACACCGATGCAATATGCGCCGGTTCACCATAATGCGGAAAGAAGAAAAAATCCTGCGTATCCCAACCCGCACGGTCAAACCAAGTCAAGAAACCAAGATGCGAATTCTGGTCAAGCAGCCAGCTGCCAAACATACCATAATGATGACGGAACACAAAACCATCGTGAACGCCAAACTTGCTCTTGAGCTGAACCTGCTCGGATGACGGCGTGTACGTATAACCGATATCGACAAAGCCCCCTCGCCCACTGCGCATCACAAGTCCGATATCACGGAGGTGGTTGTCGCGCATTTGAAGCCCGCCCTGAGACAAGGCTTCCGTCGGAATCGGGTCAGCCAAAGCAACACCCGCAATCATAGCGAACGAGATAAATATTTTATTCAAGCCAATTTTCATACACATCATTTCCAAACAAATCACATTCGTCATTCAAAACGAATGTGAAGAATCCAGTCCTATTTTAACGAATAAAATATAGTAAAGGACTAGAACTGGAAATAAAGGAACGGGTTGTAGCTCTGGGTAAAGAGCGCAAGCGTCGCCAGGATAAATATTCCGAGCGCCACCAACGACTTCTTGAACGAGACTCGCTCGCACCAGTCGTAACTGCGGAACTTCCAAAACGAGAACAGCGCCGCAAAAGCCATGAACGTAATTGTCGTCGGCGTGAAAATTTCGGCAGAAAGCACTGTGTCAAAAGCGCTTACCGGCATCAGTCCAAGCATCGCCTTCCAGACACGCCAAGCCTCGCCGATATTGTCCGCACGGAACAGCACCCAGCCAAAGAGCACAATCACCTGTGTAATCAAGACCTGAACAAGCTTCGGAGCCTTATAATAGAAGGCATTCTTGTTATTCGCACGTTCCACAATCATAAAGAACGCATGGTACAGGCCCCAGCAAACGAACGTCCAGTTGGCGCCATGCCAAACGCCACTTGCAAACATCACGAGGAACAAGTTCAAGTACAAACGCCTTACGCCAACGCGGTTTCCGCCAAGCGAAATGTAGAGGTAATCGCGGAACCAGCTCGTGAGGGAAATATGCCAACGCTTCCAAAAGTCCGTAATGCTCACCGCACGGTACGGGCCGTTGAAGTTGCGCGGGAAATGGAACCCAAGCATAAGACCAAGGCCTATCGCCATATTCGAATACGCCGAGAAGTCAAAGTAAATCTGGAACATGTAGGCGATTGCGCCCCACCATGTATTGAGGACACCCGGAGCGTCTGCAGCAAAAACGCGGTCTGCAATAATCCCCACCTGGTTCGCGAGGAAAATCTTCTCGGCAAAGCCAAAGCAGAAGAACATAATGCCACGCACAAAGTTTTCAAGCGTATGCGTACGGGTTTCAAGTTCTTCGGCCACAGTATTGTATCGCACAATCGGACCCGCCACAAGCTGCGGAAAAAGCGCCACGTAGCAAGCGAAAGTCGCGAAGTTCTTGACCGGAGGAGCCGAGCCGCGATAAACGTCAATCGCATAACTCATCGACTGGAACGAGTAGAACGAAATGCCCACCGGCAAAAGAACGGTCATGATCGAGAACGGTTCACAGCCAAGCATCGCCGCAAAATCGTTCACGATTTCCATGCCGAACATATAATACTTGAAGAAGCCGAGCGCACCGAGGTTCACGCCGATGGCAGTCCACAGCGCCACCTTCCGTTGCAACGAGTTCGCGTTAGGAGCGGAGATAAAACGCCCCGCCACATACACCACCAAGGTGCAGCCGAACATCAAGAAGACGAGCCACGGCTCCAGCCACCCG
The DNA here is from genome assembly GCA_902779055.1 of Fibrobacter succinogenes. Taxonomy (GTDB): domain Bacteria; phylum Fibrobacterota; class Fibrobacteria; order Fibrobacterales; family Fibrobacteraceae; genus Fibrobacter; species Fibrobacter succinogenes_K. The sequence continues at coordinate 60,396 of CACZAD010000034.1, forward strand.
TAAAAGATGTAGCTGAAAATGGTGATGAAGAAGTTGAGTCCCGAATGACGAACGCCGGAACGCAACAAAACGAAATAGCCAACGAGGAACGTCGGCAAGAAATAGAAAAGGAAAATTTGGGAAGAAAAGACCATTAATTACTCATTCACTTCGATAGCAAGGTAACGCGGGGATTCGTCGTCAAAGTATTCATCTTCGACTGCGCCGTCCCAGTTGCCTTCGAGCGGAACGAGCTTGAGCGTATGCTTTGCCTTGGCCTTGAATTCACCCACGTTGCCCTTGGACTTGTCGGCCATCTTGTCCTTGACCTTGCCACGGGCGATTAGCGGATTGTAAACGCCAACAAGAACTTCCTTGGCGTCGAGCTTGCCCGAAACCACCTTGGAAACTTTGTACTTAAATACATAGACATAGCTATATAAGTCATTGCTCGGCATTTTTCCCGGAATTTCGGTCAAACGCCCTTCAATGGTGATCGGGTCGGCGGCGAACACGAATGCAGCCGCAAGAATCAGCGAGAGAAAAATCTTTTTAATCATAATAATAAATTAGAAAATTTTAGGGGCGACGCCCATATAATAAGAGGGAGATTCCCGCTGAAGTTAACCGCGGACTTCGATCCGGGCCGGGAATGACAATGCGAACAAGCACGGAGGATATTTGCTGAAACAAATCGGACTACGGACATATTTTTTGCATACTCAACAAATTTTTCACATTATTTTGGATATAAAATCAATTAAACAACAAATTTCAACTCAAAAACCTTCAATTTTTACTTTACCACAATTCACCAAAGTCGAACTTTTAACAAAAATCGTCAATTTTTACATTTTTTAGACTTTAAAAATTAAAATTTTTACCAAAAATTTCAAAAATTTTCACAAAAGTCAGGTTCTACCTCTTGCCACCCTCAAAAATTAGTCCTATATTTCAGTCCATCTAAATTTTCATCTATTCATTAAAAGACAGGATAAATTATGGCAAATAAGACCTTAAGTGGTGCCGAAGTGATTATCGAATGCCTCAAGCGTGAAGGCGTTGATACAATTTTCGGCTATCCCGGTGGATCGGC
>CACZAD010000035.1:0-767 GCA_902779055.1 Fibrobacter succinogenes
AGAACCATGCCGCGGACGATGTCCTTCTTTTCTGCACCGCGGAGGAGGAGACCAACGTTGTCACCTGCCTGAGCGTCGTCGAGGAGCTTGCGGAACATTTCGACACCGGTGATCACGTATTCGGTGGTTTCACCGAGACCGATACGTTCGACCTTGTCGTTCAAGCGAACGACACCGCGTTCGATACGGCCAGTAGCGACAGTGCCGCGGCCAGTGATCGTGAACACGTCTTCGATCGGCATGAGGAACGGCTTGTCGGTATCGCGCTGCGGGAGCGGGATGTATTCGTCGCAAGCGTTCATGAGTTCCATGACCTTGTCCTGGTATTCCGGATCGCCTTCGAGGGCCTTGAGAGCGGAACCACGGATAATCGGGGTGTTGTCACCGTCAAAGTCATACTTGGAGAGAAGTTCGCGGACTTCCATTTCGACGAGGTCGAGAATTTCGGCGTCGTCAACCATGTCGCACTTGTTCATGAACACGACGATCTTCGGCACGCCGACCTGGTGTGCGAGAAGGATGTGTTCGCGAGTCTGCGGCATCGGACCGTCAGTAGCGGCAACAACGAGGATTGCACCGTCCATCTGAGCAGCACCGGTCACCATGTTCTTCACATAGTCAGCATGCCCCGGGCAGTCGACGTGTGCGTAGTGACGGTTAGCAGTGGTGTATTCGACGTGAGAAGTATTGATCGTGATACCACGAGCCTTTTCTTCCGGAGCGTTGTCGATTTCATCGAAACGCTTTGCTGCGGCGAGACCCTTAGC
>CACZAD010000035.1:797-94160 GCA_902779055.1 Fibrobacter succinogenes
ATCTCCATTTTAGTGAGAGCCCAGATCGGGAGTCGGACCCGAGACCTCTTCCTTACCAAGGAAGTGCTCTACCACTGAGCTACCTGGGCATAAGCCCTACGATGCCTTTAGACACCGTAGGGCTATTTTGTCGTGGGCCGTCGTGGTTTCGAACCACGGTAGGCGTAAGCCAACGGATTTACAGTCCGTCCCCTTTAACCACTCGGGCAACGACCCATATATGTAAGCCAAAGATAGGAATCGAACCTACGACCGGCTGATTACAAATCAGCTGCTCTACCAGCTGAGCTACTTTGGCGCTTTGCTTAATCCGTTAAGGAACTAAAGCGTGGCAAATTTAACAAGATTCAGGTGGTTTTGTCAACAAGAATTGCGTTTTTCTTGAAAAAAAATTGAATTTTTTCAAAAAAGACGTAAACAGAATAGCGAAAAGAACGTTGATTGATTGTTGATAGATTTTTAAGTGCAAAAATGTTCACTAATTTTTCAATATTTTTCTATATTTGCCTCGTAAATTACACTAACACAAGGAGATGCCCGCTCGGCGGCAGGCATGACAGAGTACAATAAGCAAATCCTTTCAGCTTTACTAATTTGTTGTGCGAACTTATACCCACCCCTATATATAATCAGATATGGACAACAACTATTCTTTTACAACCCGCATCCAAGTCCGCTACGCAGAAACCGACGCCATGGGAGTCGTGCACCACGCCACCTACCCCATCTGGTTCGAACAGGCCCGTGTTGATTTTTTCCGCTCTGTCGGAGCCCCCTACGATGAAGTCGAACGTGAAGGATTCGCAAGCCCGGTCCTCGAACTGAACGTACAGTACAAGCGCGCCTGCCGCTTTGGCGACTTTGTCGATGTCGAAACCAAGCTTGTCCACGAAGGCCGCTGCAAATACAAGTTCCTTTACAGAGTCCTTTTGAACGGCGAAGTCTGCACGACCGGATATTCCGTCCACGTCTTCACGAAAGGCGGAGTCCCGACCCGCGACAAACCCGAATGCATCAAGAAAGTCGAAGACAAAATTTTTAGCGACTAGTATTATTTAGGAAACCATGGACGCCCCTTTAGCAGAACGTTTACGCCCGCAAAACCTCGACGAGTTTCTTGGACAGAACAAGATCCTCGGCGAACAGAGCCTGCTTCGCAAGAGTCTTGAAAACGACTCGATCCCCAGCATGATTTTCTGGGGTCCTCCAGGCTGCGGAAAGACAAGCCTCGCCCACGTCATCAAGCAGCACACCAAGAAGCGCTTTGTAGCGCTTTCGGCAGTCGCAAGCGGCGTGAAGGAAGTCAAGGAAGTCCTTGCGGACGCACGCCAGATGAAGAAGGCGTTCATGGACACGATCCTTTTCATCGACGAAATCCACCGCTTTAACAAGGGCCAGCAGGATGCACTCCTCGGCGCCGTGGAAGACGGCACGGTGACGCTCATCGGTGCAACAACGGAAAACCCGGGATTCGAAGTGAACGGGGCTCTGCTCAGCCGTTGCCAGCTGATTCTCTTTGCGCCGTTAAGCAAAGAAGACTTGCGCACTTTGATTTTCAGCGCGCTCCGCGACCACCCCCGCGGTTTACAGCTCAAGGACATCGAAATTGACGAAGCCGTCATCGACAAACTCATTGCACAGTCCGAAGGCGACGCACGATTCTTGCTGAACCAGCTCGAATGGATTGGCAAGAACCTCGGCAGCAACAAGAAAATCGACGAGAAGCTTCTCGAAGAATTCCAGTACAAGAAGCCGCTGCGTTACGATAAGAGCGGCGAAGAACATTACAACCTGATTTCGGCACTGCACAAGTCCATACGCGGCTCGGACCCGGACGCAGCCCTTTACTGGCTGCATAGAATGCTCCAGGGCGGCGAAGACCCGCGATTCATTTTGCGCCGCCTCATGCGAATGAGCATGGAAGATATTGGACTTGCTGATCCGAACGCATTACTACTTGCGACGAGCGCCCGCGAAGCCTACGACTTCATGGGAATTCCCGAAGGCTTGATTGCACTTGACGAACTCGCCGTCTATTTGGCACTCGCGCCCAAGAGCAACAGCATGGAACTTGCGGGTATGAAGGCCGACGCCATCGTGAAGCAGACAGGAACGCTCCCCGTGCCACGCGCCTACCGCAATTCCGTGACCCGCGTCGGAAAGCAGCTCGGCTACGGGAACGGCTACGAATACGACCACGACAGCCCGGGCGGATACTCCGCACAGGAACACCTGCCCACGCAACTTGTCGGCACGACGATTTACGAACCAAAACCCTACGGACGCGAGAAGGCTCTCGGCGAACGCCTTGCGCAGCTGAAGCAACTTAAAAAGGAACGCAACGAGCGAGAAGGAAAGTAGTTCGCGAGAATCGCGGGCATGACAAGAAACGCGAAAAAAACGTGACTGGATGCTGCGGCTTCGCCTCAGCATGACGAAATAACAAAAGAGGAGGGAAAATGGACTTTGCTAAAATCAAGAAATACCCGAGTCAAATCTCGACGGCGTTCAAGCGGTTCCCGCTAGCGTCATCACTCGCCATCTTCACATTCTACGCCTTCGCCACCATCTGCGAACTGGGTCCTTCCCACTCCAACGATTCCGTCAAGCCATTCGTATGGCTAGGCATCTACCCCATCGCGGCGATGCTCATCGCCGTCGCCACGACGCTTTTCCAGGAAGCCCGAAAAAGCACAAGCTACTCTCCGCAAATCATCACCGGCAGCATTTGGCTAGTCGTTTCAGCGGTCTTGACGACCTATGTTTTTAGCGAAGACGAATCCAATCTTTTTTACTTCACAAGCACCGTCGCACTCGTTTACATCGTTGCCATCTTCAGCATTTTCTTTGCACCGTTCTGGAAGCAAAAAGACGAAAACGGCATTTGGAATTTTCTACAAAAGAACATCAAGGCTTTTATAACCGCAGTCATTATCTCCGCAGTCCTGCTCGGCGCCATTGAGGGACTAATACTCGGTTTTGCAGGCCTACTCGATACATTCTTTGATGAAAAAATCTACTTCTACACATTCCTTTTCTGCTCCTGCACGGTACTCCCCATATTGTACTTTACAGGAATCCCTTCGATTGACGAATGCCTTGAAGAAGTCCCTTCGCTGAACAAGTTCGCAACAAGCACCATCCGGTTCCTCTTTATTCCGGTGCTCGCCATCGGCATACTCCTCTTTTACGCCTACATCGTCAAGTTCATCGCGCAATGGGACATGCCCGAAGGCGTGGTTTCGGCCTTTGTTTCCGGGTTCATGGTTTACATGCTTGCGCTCGTCACTGCGATGTACCCGCACCACCTCGCATCAAGCGAAACTCTCGAAAAACGACTTCTAAAAGTATTCCCCGCCGCCTGCATCCCCTTTGCCGTCCTAATGAGCATCGACATTGCGACGATCATGCGCGACAGCGACATCGAAGAAGAATTCTTTTACATCATCGCCGTCAACATTTACTTCTACGCTGTTCTCGCCATATTGCTCGCAGGCAAGATCAAGCGCAAGTTCCGATACATAGCCTTGACCTTCTGCGCATTGTTCTTCATTTGCACGGACTCGCCCTTGAACGCCCCGAGCATCACCCGCCATATATGGCTCAACAGCATTGAAGACGCGCTTATCGAGCAAGGCTACACGCAGTTCCCGCTGAACGAAGAAGACAAAAAAGCATTCATCGATAAGCTCAGAAAAAGCAATGACGAAAACTCCAAGACGGTCTTCTCAAGAATCAAGAAAATAGATGACATATACTTAACATCTTATTTTACAGGAAAAATCTCCCTGTACGCCGAACCTGAATCCAGCAGCGCCGAATCCGACACGACCAAAGCATTCGAAACCTTCGAAGTGGACATAATGAATTCCGAGATCAATTCGTTCATCATTCCCGAAGGCGCCAAGGAAGTTATCATCTTGAACCATCACTTTGATAAAGACGAATTCGAGTACAATGGCGACACGCTCACCTTCCAGATTACAATCTCGGAAGATGACGAAAGCGCCGATTCTACAAAAGCCGGAAACGCCTCAGATTCAAGCGCCACGGCTTCAAGTGATGCGACCGTCGCAGATTCCGCAAAAACAAAAAGCAAGGTTTACAGTTTCTACACGACAAAGCAAGAACTGAACGATTCGCTCGAGTCCATCACCACAGACCACGCCGCCATCGGGATCAAAGAACTGCATACGGGCCAATGGTCCAAAACAGGGCGCTCGCTCCGCATCAAGGGACTGTTGTTTACAGAGTAAATTGGCCGTTAGGGGCATTACGCGACCGATTTAGCTTGACTAAATCTATGCATATAACTATATTTACGCATAAATAAGATTGATAAAATTGCGCGGACGCAAAAACCGCGCCAAAAGGAAACATTATGGAATACAAAATTAAGGATATCAACCTTGCGATCGAAGGCCGCAAGGAACTCGACCTCGCCGAAACCGAAATGCCTGGCCTCATGGCCCTCCGCAAGGAATATGCTGGCAAGAAGCCGCTCGCAGGCGCCCGCATCATGGGTAGCCTCCACATGACCGTGCAGACCGCCATCCTCATCGAAACGCTCGTGGACCTCGGTGCAGACGTGCGCTGGGTCAGTTGCAACATCTTCAGCACGCAGGACAACGCCGCAGCCGCCGTCGTGGTTGGCAAGAACGGCAGCGTGAGCAATCCGCAGGGCGTGCCTGTTTTCGCCTGGAAGGGTGAATCCTTGGAAGAATACTGGGAAAACACCGCCCGAGCACTCGTTTGGCCGGACGGCAAGACCGCTGACCTCATCGTCGATGACGGTGGCGACGCCACCATGCTCGTGACCTGCGGTGCCGAATTCGAAGACGCGGGCTCGGTGCCTGAATTCAACCCGGAAACCGACAGCGAAGAATGGGGCGTGTTCCTCGCCACCTGCCGCAAGATTTTCGAAAAGGATCCGAAGCAGTGGACCCGCGCCCGCGAAGCTCTCCGCGGCGTTTCCGAAGAAACCACGACCGGCGTTCATCGCTTGTACCAGATGGCACAGGCCAAGCGCCTCAAGTTCCCGGCCATCAACGTGAACGATTCCGTGACCAAGTCCAAGTTCGACAACCTCTACGGCTGCCGCCACTCCCTCATCGACGGCATCAACCGCGCCACCGACGTGATGGCTGCGCCCAGTCCCTCCGCGGCCAGGGCGCTCGCGTGATCATCACCGAAATCGACCCGATTTGCGCACTCCAGGCTGTGATGGAAGGCTACGAAGTCAAGACCCTCGACGAAGTCGTCAGCTACGCCGACATCTTCGTGACCACCACCGGCAACACCGGCATCATCTCTGCCGCCCAGATGGAAAAGATGAAGAACCGCGCCATCGTCGGCAACATCGGTCACTTCGACAACGAAATCGACATGGCCGGCCTCAAGAAGATTCCGGGCATTAAGCGCAACGAAATCAAGCCGCAGTACGACGAATGGATTTTCGCCGACGGTCACAGCATCCTCGTACTCGCCGAAGGTCGCCTCCTCAACCTCGGCTGCGCTACCGGTCACCCGAGCTTCGTGATGAGCGCAAGCTTCACGAACCAGACCATCGCACAGATCGACCTCTGGCTCAACGCCCAGGGCAAGGACACCGTCGCCGGCATCAAGTACGAAAGCGGCGTCGTCTATACGCTCCCGAAGATCCTCGACGAAAAGGTCGCACGCCTCCACCTCGAAAAGCTCGGCGTTCACCTCACCCGCCTCACGCAGGCCCAGGCCGACTACATCGGCGTGCCGGTCGAAGGCCCGTACAAGGCAGACCACTACAGATACTAATAGGTTAAACAGCCTTTTATCGAAAAAGCCCCGCATTCAAATGCGGGGTTTTATGCTATAAAAATTCTTTATCGAAAACCCTTTTTCTATTTTAGACGTATGAAAATCCGTGTTCCAGAATCTTTGAAGAATATAGCGACCGGGCTCATCCCCTTGCAAAAACTGGTCTTGATTTCTCTTGCGGCGTGGGTGACGCACATCATTTTGCGCCTGCTGCTCCTTTTCCGCAACAACCCTTACGGATTCCCATTCGTCTCTAAACCCGACTGGTTCATTTTCCACGCCGTCTGCATAGACTTTATGTGGATCGTGAACGCCCTTGTGATTTTCCTGATCATCGGCGCCATCACCATAAAAATCGCAAGCTTAGCCCAAAAAGACAAGGCAAAGAATGTCGCCGTCAAAACATTGACGACTCTATATGCGGTTTTTCACGGAGTGATCCTTTTACTGACCCTTTTAGACAACGAGACCCATCGATTCCTGGGCGGCCACCTGACCTTCGGACTGGTGGATACCTACAAGGACGCCTCGTCCATCATCGTTTTCTACGACTACGTGGCAAACGACTTGTCCGTGCCTTACTTGCAGTTCGTCGTTCTTGTCTTGATGCTTCCGTTCACCTACGCCGTTTATCGCCTGCTTTGCAAATGGTACCGTCCTACGAACAGTTTCTATGTCAGAAAATCGGTCATCGCGATGGTCATCTTCTACATCGCCTCGTACTCGTACGTGTATTTCATATGGACCGGCAGCTCCCGCATGACAAAGCTCCGTCCCGTCGTTTCGCTGATTTACAACGACCTGTTTGTCGCTAAGAACAATAACGGACTTGCAGAATCGAATCTGGATGCATACCGGGTCTCCTATCAAAATTTGTGGCAAAAAGTCGAAGGCGATTCCTTATGGGAATTTTCCAACGCCAACGAAGGGAACGGACTTCCGCTTTACCGCACCCCCACCGCAAAACTCCTGAACAGCGAAAAGCTCAAGGCCCAACGCGAGATGAAACCCAACTTCATTTTGGTGCTGATGGAATCACAGCGCGGCCTCAACACGGGTTATATGAATCCGCAGATTCAGCCCTCCCCGACACCCTTCATGGATTCTCTCGCCGCAAACTCTCACGCATGGATGCGTATGCACACAAGCGGCGTCCCCACGACCGGCGGAGTTCTTTCTACCCATATCGGCATCCCGCACCACACGCGACTTTCGCAAGCGACGGACCTGGCGCACATCGCGCTTCCGAGTTTTGTTTCGACGCTTACCGATTCCGGATACACCACGCACTACATGTCGGCCGCCGACCCCGCCTGGGATAACTTGGGCGTATGGATGGCAAAGTGGTACACGGCACAGCACTACAACCGCGAACGCGAAGACGACTCCACCTTCATGGACCACGCGATCGAATACGTGCGCGACACGCTTTCGAAAGAAGGCAAGCCCTTCCTTGCGACCCTCATGACGCGTTCCAACCATTACCCCTTCAACTTTGCCGCAGGCATGACCGACGAACAAAAGTCAAGGCCCCTGCAGGAACGCATCAACGTGACGATGAACTATGCCGACCGTCAGCTAGCCCGCTTTATCCGCGCCGTCCAAAACGAAGATTGGTACCAGAACACCTACGTGATCGTGATGGCCGACCACGGATTCCCTCTCGGCGAAAACGGAGTTTCTACCATAAGCGGCGGCGGATATTCCAACATCAGCTGGATACCGTTCTTTATCCACGGCAAAGGCATGGAGGCCACCCGCGACACCACGACGGCCGCACAGATCGACATCGCCCCCACGATACTTGAACTGGCCGGATTCGCCGTGCCGAACGTTTTCATGGGACACAACCTGCTAAGGGGCGAAAGTACGGGACTCTCGCTCGGCGCCTACTCCGGCTATGCCGCCATCGGACTCGACGGATACCGCTTTATCGCGAAATACCCCGCACAAGACGAAACGCACCTCTTTGCAGAAAACGATCTCCGCCAAGAATCCGAACTCACAGGCAAGCGCCAAAACGAAGAGAGCCGTCTTTCGACGACTCTCGATACACTGCTCAAAATTTCGGATTACAGCCTGGAAAAAGGTCTGTAATAGCACTAAAAAACTGGGCGACTAACCCTTTACGAACAAGCGCCTAAAGAAGTTGATGATGCCGGCGGGAACCCTGTAGCGGTAACCACGGCAGTCCACAACCATCACGCCCTTGTACATATTGAACGTATGGAAGGCCACTTTCATGGTCGGGTGCGGCGACGACTTTCTCCACAGTTCCTTGAACACAAGACCCTCAGAAGTTTCTTCGACCTGCTGGAAGGAAATGGCGTGGCCATATTCCACATTGCATTCCTGGGCGGGGCGATAAATCTTCCCTTTATGTTCAAACCAGTCGCCAGCATTTCTGGCAATATTTTCGGGGAAATGGTATTCCTTCACCTTGGTGTACTTTCCGGATCCGTCCACTTCGTACACACCCAACGTGGATCCATTAGGCTTCGGCATTTCCGTGGAATAAATCTGTTTCTTCCCGAACAGTTCCGTATAGATGGCATCCGTAAGGAGAGCGTCACTAACGTTCTTTCCATTCACCAATGCCGGCTTTTCCAAGTCCAGTTCATACAGCTTCAGGCCACCGCCCTTGAAATTTTCGGGGTAGACCAGAATCTTACCGTCCCTACGAATAATCGCCGGAAAGCTGAGATGCGAATCCAACTCAAGAATGGTATCGACCTTGACAAGACTGTTGCTAGCCCTATCGACCGTGAGCATAGCCAGACGGCCTCTCTTGTGGGGATAGTAGAATTCTTCGACCAGGACATATATCTTATCATCCGTAACATCGAGAATGAAGGGATCCGCAAACCAGCGATCCTTGCATTCATGATTCAGCCACTTGATCTTTAAGGGTTTACCTTCAATGACTTCGTCCAAGGTGTTCTCGACAAAGCCGATATTCCAGACACCTTGCATAAGGCTACGGTATATCTCGATGGGTTTCACGCAACTACTCCTTTTTTAGGACGCGTTTCTTTGTAACCGTACGAAATATATAAAAAATTTGTACGGACTCTTTTTTACTAGATTTACCCTTATGAGAATAATGATCGTCCTTAACCGAATCGCCCGTGGTGGCGGGGAAAACGTAGCCGTTCAGCTGGCCAACCAGTTTTCCCGAATGGGGCACACCGTTTTTTTCGTCAGCAACAAAGAACGGAACAACATTTCTGACTTCTATCCCATCGAAGAAAAAGTCCAGATCCTTCCCTGTTTCCGTCATTACTTTCCCCTGAAAATTTTCAGCCTCCGTCGCGCCATCAAAAGGGTGAATCCCGACATCATCATCGGCATCATGCCGGATTCCACCTTCTACACTTACCTCGCGGCTTTTGGACTCCACAAGAAAATCATTTCGTCTGATCACAGCTCCTTCGAAAAGAATCCCTATTCGCAAAGGCATCTTTTCCCTTACCTTCTCAAGTTCTATTTCAACGCCGTTTACGACTGCGTCACCGTCCTCACAAAAACGGATCACGACATCGTCGCAAAGAGATTTAAAAAAACGGTGGTCATGCCGAACCCGCTTTCCATAGCGCCTGCCGAAACGCTCAAGCCGAACAAGAAAAAAAGAATCCTTGCCGCCGGCCGCCTCAACATTTGGCACTGCAAGGGCTTTGACATTCTCATCAAGGCCTGGGCACGGATCCAGAAAAAATATCCTGACTGGACTGTCGAAATTGCGGGCGAAGGAGATAAAGGCCGTCAGTACCTAGAAAACATGATTGCCGAAAATCATTTGGAAAACCGGGTCATCCTTTCCGGATTCCACCTGAACATCAAGGACTTCTTCAACGACTCCGAAATATTCGTCCTCAGCAGCCGTTATGAAGGATTCGGGATGGTTCTCATCGAAGCCATGTCACAGGGTGCAGCCTGCATCGCCTGCGATTACAAGGGCCGCCAAAGAGAAATCATCCAGAACGATTCTCAGGGTTTATGCGTAGAATGCGAAAACGAAGAAGCCCTGGCAAATGCGCTTTCAAGAATGATCGAAGACGAAGAATACCGCAAGCAAGTCCAGGAAAATGGATGGAAACGATCCCTGGCATTTACCCCGGATAAAATTGGGGACAACTGGACTCGTCTCCTCGAAGAGATGCTCCGCTAAACTTATCGATTCCATCCGGAATGGCCATCGCCGTAAACGACGCCACCGCTATCATCGGCATAACCGCCAAGCGACGACGTTTCCTTTACACCCAGCCAGTTGCGCATCCTCTTGATGCGCTCTTCTTTTTTTTGCAAGTTGGCATCTTGTTTTTCTTTAGATGACTCTGTCATGCCATAAAGATACATTTTTTCCATAACCTTAGGCGCACAGACCGCATTTCCGTTCATCGACACAACCTCAAAAAGTCGCTGCCGACACGGAGGCCGGAGCGACTGCAATGTATAAGGGAAATGTTAATGATGTTATGTTATTGTATCTGGACTAGTCACCTCCTTATTTCACGTATTTTTTGATAAGCCTTACCATCAAGTCAGTAAGACTTTCCACCTTGTGATCTCCCACAGATGCCTTGATGTGGGAATTGCCAATTCCGCTATCATCGGTGAGGAATACGTACGTGCCGCCAGTCGCAAGATCAAAGAATCTCAGCATAAATTCAGTATCCTTGTCGATGCCGCTTGCCGCCACCGGGATCAGCTTGATGCCTTCCATGGCATAAAGCCTGATGGACCTTTGCAGGCTCTCGATGACGTTTGAGTTGTGGTGCGCAGGGGCGTCAAGAATCAAGAACGCAATGCGTGAGCGCGCCGACTCGTTCCACGAAAGGTCTTCCAGCGCCGCCTCCAAAGCAGAATGCACCGCCTCGGCATAGTCGCCACCGCCATCGGCATCCTGCCTTGAAACAAACTCCTGCGTATCGGATGCATCCCATGTGAAGTCATTGGCTCGAGTGAGGTAAGCATCGCCTTCGTCGCGGTAGAACAGGGCCGCCGTGCGCAATGCCACCTTGCTTTCTGAACTTGCATGGTCAATGATGTAGCTGAGATCCGACTTGAGGAATTTAATTTCGTCGCTCATCGAACCTGTCGCATCGACAATGAACGCCACATCCGCTTTCGCCTTTGGATGCCTGATGCCATCGTCCACAACGACGTTGACATTGAGTTTCTTGTCTTGCCGGGTCGTGAGCCTTATCGAATTTTTGACCCAATCGCCATCGACCTTCAACGAAAAATCTTTCGCACGGACTTTCCGGTTGCTATCGCCATACAGGTTTATCCAGCAGTAGGCATACCCTGCATTATCCGTCTTTGCGGCAAACTCCAGGGAATTGCTGTTAAAGAGATCCACAGGAACGTTCGCGATGCCGACATTGTTACCGTCTACCACTTTTACCACTACGAGATTTTCCGGATAGAATTCCCAGTATTCCGTCTTTCCGCTATAATTCTCGTCGTCGATCAGGTCTGCCCAAAAGCCCCAATGGTCCAGGTCATTCCACTCACCGGCCGTGAGCAATCCCGATTTTCGGCCATTATACTTGCCGCCCTTTCTGCCCCTCCGATACGCAGGTCCGTCATCGTCGTCATCACCGCTTGCGTAGCGTTCCGAGACTCTAGTCTTGCTCTTTCTCGGAGACGATTCATCTCGACTGATCTCAATGGATCGTGACGCCACACCAACCTTCGCCTTGCTCGAACGAACGGCTAAAGCGCGCCCCCCAAGCAGACCAGCCAAGCCATCACCGATGCCACCTGAACCAGCGCCTGAGTTAAAGGCACCGGATGGTTTTCCTCGCCTTCCGCCAAGAACCGTTTTCCCGGCACTGGGAAATCCGGATACATTTTTAAGCATCTTGTCAATATCCGCGGCAAACTTGGCATCAGCCAACATCTTTGCGGTACCAACTTCCGGCTTCGGGGATTCCTCTTTTTTGACGGTGTACACCGAAGCCACTTCCGTGCGTCCATCATCCGATTCATCGACACTGGTGGCTTCATCGTCAGTTGTTTTTTCATGGTCGCCATCACCGCAGAACAACACACCCAACAAAGTGCCAGTCACCGCAATCACAGCAATCAGAACGAACAGTTTGTATTTTATGTTTTTCATGATGTCCTCCTTTTTTTAATCAAAATACCACAACCCACTTGCGACAGACCAACGAATTTGCACAGAAAAAGAGTAAATGTTTTTTCATAAAAAAACGTTTTCATTGTTTCAGGAGCTTTACACAAGCCGTTTTCAAGACGTTTTAAAATATTTTATCTATAATATTTATAATAAACTATATATCTAAAATTCTTTTTTAACACCTAGCAAAGTGGCCTCAAATTATCTATTATTGTCGCATCGTCATAATTCCGCGGAGTAGATATGTCAGAAAAGTTTTCGAAATGGGTCGCTTGCTGGGGCAACGCTACATCCATCACGGATCGCAAGGAAGCCACTTACGCAAAGGACTTAACGCTACGCTATCCGATTCGCGCCTGCTTTCCGGGAAACAAGTTGCGTTTTCATTTTTCGAATCTCACCGGCACCGAACCCGTGACCATCAGCGAAGCGTTCGTCGCAAAATCCGCACAGTCCCACGCTCCGCAGGCCATCACCTTTAGCGGCAAGGCCTCCGCCACGATTCCCGCAGGCGAAGAAATTCTGAGCGACGAAATCGCATTCGACGTGACCGCAGGCGAAACGTTTGACGTGAGCATGTACTTCGCAGACTTTACGCAAATGAACGCAGGCACGGCAATCACGGGCCCGCTTTCTGGCGGCAAGTACAGCTACGGCAACTTTGCGAAATGCGAAACACTCCCCGACGACCTCACCCGCAAAACCAACTGGATCTACTTCCTCAACACCATCGACATCTTTACCGAAGAAAAGAACTTCGCACTCGTCTGCTTTGGCGATTCCATCACGGCGCAGGACTGGCCCGACTACCTTACGCTCCGCTGCGCACGTGAAGGCTTCAACAACGTTTCGATTATCCGTCGCGCCGTGAGCGGCACTCGCATCTTGCGCGAGTACAGCTGCATCACGTACGCCGCCTACGGTCTCAAGGGCGCCACCCGCTTCCCCATCGAAATGAACGTCGCAGGCGCCCGCACAGTCATCGTGCAGCACGGCATCAATGACATCATCCATCCGGTCGGTGTCGAAGTCAACAAGTTCCGTCCCTGGAGCGATATGCCCACGGCCGACGACCTCATCAACGGTGTACGTTCACTTTACATCACGCACGCCCGCAAGCTCGGACTCAAGATTTACAGCGGCACGCTGCTGCCGATTTACGGCTGGCGCACCTACAACGAAAACCGCGACATCATCCGCACGGCATTCAACGAATGGCTCCGCACCGCACCAGACTTTGACGGTTGCGTAGACTTTGACAAGGCCGTCCGCGGCCACGACGATCCAAAAGCGTTTGCAGCCGGATTCGATTCTGGCGACCATCTGCACCCAAGCGCGAAGGCATACGAAGCTATGGCCGAATGCGTCCCCGAAGAATTGCTGAAATAAAATTTGCACTTCGAGCTGTTAGTATTTATTTTATAGATATGAGCTTGAAAGATTCCATTAAGCAACTGCAAAAACGGGAGCACATCACGCAAGACGAGATTATTCGCCGTCTTGGCTGCACCCGCAGCAGCCTTATGGAGAATCCTTCAGCCGAAGCCATAGCCGCATTCGATTACGCATTCGGAAGCACTCCCATCCACGATTCCGGCAACGCCGTCAAAATCCGCAAGGACTCCCGCGAATCCAAGGAACTCGAAAAGCTCCTCCCTTGGGCACGCAAGTTCCCCATCCGCGCCTTGCAAAACAAGGGACTCATTCCGGCCAACATCAAGGACGCCGACCTCGTACGCGCCGTGTTCCGCTTCATGAACGTCGGGAGCACCGCCGGTTTCGAGAACTACTACAGCGCCACGCTGCAAGCCACGAACCCGCAAACGAACGCCGCCTGGATCCGCCTTGGCGAACTCAGCATCGAACGTTCCACCACCGAATACACGCCGGACAGCGAAGCCATCCTTTCGAACCTAAAGTTCTTGCGGACAAACGTGTACCTCCACGGTCAGGACCTGCGCAAGGTTGCCCGCGAAGCGCTGAACAACTGCGGAATCAAGCTTATCGAAGTGGAACCGTTCCTTACCGCCCCGACTCCGGCTAGCGCCTTTTACTGGAGAGGAAACCAGCCAGTCATCCAGGTTCCAACATCAAGGATGGACGACGCCAAGTTCCTCGAAGCTATTTTCCACGCAGTGGGTCACCTGCTTTACCACCCCTTGCGCACGATGTGCCTGCAAACAGGAACCGCAAAATGCGACCCCGCAACAGCACCCCATCCATTCGAAATCAAAGCCGACGCCTTCGCCCAGGACACGCTCCTTTCCGAAGCCGAAGAATGCGAACTCATCTGCTGCGGACGTTTTAACGAACGCCGTTGCATCCAGCACTTTTCGGGGCTTTTCCACGTGCGCCCGGGAATCCTCGTCGCGCGCCTGCAGCAACAGGGTAAAATCAAACGCGGCTCCCCGCTGAACGATTTCAAGATTGCCGTTTAAGACGCACTCATAAAGAGAAGACAACTTGGCAAAAACAAAAAAAATCCGGTCAAGCCGGATTTTTCGTTTTCAACGCTTTCGCGCTTATTAGTAGTTCAAACCAAAGAACAGGTTGAAGCTATCGAAGCTCTTCTTGAAGTCAAGACCAGAAGCAACGATATCGTAACCGAAGCCAACTTCCAACTGGAGGGAAGAATTGTGGAAAATGGTTGCGCCGACTTCAAAGCCGAAGCTCATGCCGACAGCATACTTTTCGCCAAAGTCCCAATCATCAAAGTGAGAGTCAAACTGCAAACCGACACCGGCACCGCCACCGACAAACGGGCAAATGTCCGATTCAAGAATCGAATAACGGCCACCCAGGAGCATATTGCCGTGCACTTCCCAGGTATCGCCCAAGGAGGCATTGATATGAGAAAGAGCCGTGATGGCACCATGGTTCGTCATTTCCCAGATGCGACCGAAGCGGAAAAGGAAACCCGTTTCGTGGTCCTTCTTATCGTTGACACCGGACTTTTCGTAGTTGCTCCAGAACGAAATGCCCATTGCAAAGGTGTTGAAATTATAAACCGGGCGCTGGAGGGCTCTTTCCGGTTCGATGGTGTTACTCTGTGCAAAAGCGGCCAGAGCGAGGAAGGAAATGAGGACTAATATCTTTTTCATAATCCGAAATATACAAAAAGATTACGCCACCGGCGCAAAGAACAATTAAGCATTCTATATTTTACAACATCCATGAATAAAGCTGCCATTATTGTCGCCGTAAGCATGCTCGTGAGCCGCGTACTCGGCATATTCCGCGAAATGCTCCTCGCCCACGCCGCCGGCGTGTCGCTCGAAAAAAACGCCCTTGACCTTGCGTTCATGATTCCGGACATCCTGAATCACGTCGTGAGTACCGGTTTCTTGTCCATCATCTTCATTCCGATCTTTACGGGTTACAAAGTCGCAGGTGACGAGCGTGGTGGCTGGAAGTTTTTCAGCAACGTACTCAACACGTTTGGAATTGCCCTCCTCATTCTCGTGATTCCGGCATTCATCTGGATGAAGGAACTCATCGCGCTGTTGACGGTCGACGGCGTGACGCCCGAACTCCTGGAACGTGCAACTTATTACGGACGCATCATTCTTCCGGGGCAAATTTTCATCTTTGTCGGTAGCATCCTCGTTGCCGTACAACACACTCGCAAACAATTCCTGATTCCTTCGCTCACCGGTCTCATCTACAATATCGCGATCGTGGGCGGCGGTGCGGCAGGACTCGCGCTCACGAACTACACCGGCAACGATTACGGTCTCTCCGGATTCGCCTGGGGCGTTCCGATCGGTGCATTCATCGGTTTCTTTGCCCTCCAGATTTTTGGCGCCAAGCGTGGCGGCGTCCATTATGAACTGATTTGCGAGCCCAAGCACCCCGACATTATCCGCTATTTCAAGATGATGCTCCCGATGTCCCTTGGCGTGGGTTCCATGTTCGGCCTTGAATTCATCATCCGTAGCTTCGGCGCAAACTTTGGCACAAGCGGCATTTCGAGCCTCAACTACGCCTACCGCGTCATGTACACGCTCGTTGCCGTCTTTGGATTCTCGGTCAGTGTCACGAGCTACCCCGACATGGCACGTCTCGTCAAGGAAGGTGACTTCCCGCAGCTCAACCATAAAATCTGGAAGAGCCTTTCGCGCATGTTCTGCATCTTGATTCCGGCGGTTGTCGCTGTGTGGGCTTTGAGCTTCCCGGCCGTGCGCATCCTCTTTGAACGTGGCGCCTTCCACCGCGAAACGACCGAAGCGATTTCTGAAATTCTCCGCTGGTACCTGCCCGTGAGCCTTGGGCTTTGCCTGCAAGCGGTTCTCGTCCGCAGCTTCTACGCCTGCGAACGCATGTGGGTTCCCACACTTTTGAATACCGGCATTTTCGCGGCTACCATCCCGGCCTACATTTTGCTTGGCGCCCCCGAAGTGGGGCTCGGCATCAAGAGCGTTCCGATTATCGGCGCCACAGGCGCGATTCTCCAAGTGATTTCGATGATTTTCATGTGGGCCAAAAAGAACGGCACCGACGGCATGAAGGATGCACTCCTCAATATGGCACGCGCCCTCGTCGCCTTTGGCATCATGATTGCAGCCGCCATCGGACTCGATCACATTTCCGGGGACTTCGTCCGCAACGCTGGATTTGTCACGCTTGTCGTTTACGCTTGCGCCGCAGGCATCGCGCTCTTTACGCTTACGCTCATCGTTCAGCGTTACCTCGGCAGCAAGGATGCCAAGGATATTTTGAACGAGCTCCTAGGAAAGGTTCTCCGCAAGCTGCATTTGGCGCATTAAAAAAGCGAGCGCTATCACGCCCGCTAACTACAATCGGCCACCGTATTCCATACCGCGCGCCGGCGGTAGAACTTCCTCCGGCAAAGGCTCCGCTCTCGGGATATCGTCATTTTCGAACCCGTTGAACATCCACTTGAAAAATCCAACCGTTCCACCAATCACGGCACCAACGGCATAGCCAATCCCGGCAGCGCCAATGCCAAGCAGTCCTAGCCTAGCCATATCATCGCTAGACTCGTCATCGTCATCCAGGGCTCCCGCCACGCACAACACGGCCACACCCGGCAGCGCCAAGGATGCACCCACATTCGCCCCGTAACGAATCACGGGGTTCGGGTTCTTGCTCACGGCACAGCCCACAAGGGAGCAAAGCAGCAATATGCCAACTATGGTTTTCAGCACTTTCATAAACTCACCTCAGACCAATCACCAGTAACTCCAATTGCTAGACGAATCAGCAGCCAGAGCCTCTTCTTCGGGCGGCATCACGGATTCCGGCAAATCTCCGGTATAATGGAGGTTGTCATTTTCAAAACCGTTGATCATCCATTTGAAGAAACCCACAGTCCCGCCAAGCAAGGCTCCTGTAACATAACCCACTCCGGCTGCAGTCAGCGCAACAAGTTCTAGCGGAAGCAAGTGTGGGTCCACAGTATGGAGACGTCCATGCGCATCCGCGCCCGCCACAACCAAGCCAGGAGTCGCCAAAGTCGCCGCCGTATTCGCCCCATAACGAATCATGGGGTTCGGGTTCTTGCTCACGGAACATCCAGCAAGAGCCAACACCAGCAAGGCGCAAACGACAGGTTTCAACAAACTCATAATTGCAATATAGCAATCAAGATCTATATAAATTACAGGACGTTTAATCCAAAGTAGATTATAAAAAACAAGCCTTCTATCTTTTTCCATCGCGCATTCTATACAAAACGCTTGCGATGTCCACAGCTCGCGGGAGGCTCATTTCACGGCTCAAGCCTTGCGGCAAGTTGCGGAATCCGACATTCTTGATCTTTTCGCAAAGAGCATTCACGCATTCCATGATAGTCGCAGGCTTAGACGATTCCCCGTTTGCAGAATCGTTGTTGCTGGCGACGTTCTGGCAAAGGTTCAAGAGCATAAAGCCTGCGCCAAAACGCTGCTGCTTGTCAATCAGCGTCCCCGCCTTGGACGTATCCGAAACGAGAAACCCGATCTGCAACAACGTTTCGCCCGAAATTTTCACCTTGACCTGGCGTTCTACAGCCGAAGCAGGGCGCAACCCCGGAAGGAGAGGCTTCACGTATTCTGCAAAGTTACGCGGGCTCGGTTCCACGAACGGAGAGAGCGTCCCGCCCGCATTAGCAACCGCCTTGGCCTCGGCAAGGGCAGCCTCGTTCAAGTCCGTGCAATTTTCGCATACCGACTTGCTGTTGACTCTCGCGCATTCCGCCTTGTAAGACGCCATGATGATCACGTTGTCCGCCAAGTCCAAAAAGTCTCCGCAGGCGCCAGCCACCAAGATAAAGCTACGGCCCTGGATTTCACGGATGCGGTCCGTCAGCGGAATCAGCGGTTCGCGGCCGTCGCCGAGCAACTTGCGCACGCGTACATCGCGAATCAAAAAGTTCACGGCCGAAGAGTCTTCGTCAATCAAAAAGACTTCGCTCCCCGATTCCAGCGCCTCGACAAGGTTTGCGGCTTCGCTCGTAGAACCCGACGCACAGGCCGTCGTAAAGTTCTTTGTCGAGATTCCGCCCGGCAGGTCACGCACAAACTGCGAAAGGTCAATTCCGCGGACACTGCGCCCATCTTCGACGCCCACGCGCACGGCCGATTCGTTTATGACAATACCTTCGCGGCCATCGCCCGGGATATGCGGATACACGGCCCTTGTAAGCGACTGCAACAGCGTAGACTTTCCGTGAAACGCCCCGCCCGAAATCACCGTGATTCCCTTCGGGATACCCATTCCGCGGATCTTGCGGCCGCAAACGTCAAGCGTCACTTCCATTTCGGCAGGAGCGGTAAACGGAATGGCCCCATCCATCGGAAGTTCGCTGAGACCAGACGCACGCGGAAGCACGGCGCCATCCGGCACGAATGCGACCAGGTTTCGTTTTTCAAGTTCTTCAAGAATCGCCTTGCGTTCGGCCAAGACACGGTAATGTTCCAGAAGTTCCGGCTCGACTCCCTCCGGTTTTGACTTGCCCGAATTGTAAAGCCCCGCCGACACCAAGTCCGGCAGCACCATCGTCAGAATTTCGGCGGCATCTTCGGCCTGGATCTTGCGACCTTCACCCGGCAATCGCACCTGCAGGCAGGCCCTCAGCTCGCCATTGTCGACCCACAGCGAGTTCCGCACCAGCATTTCAGGTCCAGCGGTATCAAAAACAACGGCGGCATCCCTCTCAGGATACTTCTCACGCACCAAGGCGCCAAGCCTACGGTACAGAAAATCGCTCAAGGCCAGGCGGCGTTCAAAAGAGCCGCTCCACTCGCTCGGATACCCGAGCATCTGCAAATTTGACTTTATCAGTACACGGGATGCCGGAGCAAACGGATCCCCCTGCACATGGAGAAACTCCAGCGAAAAGTCCCCAAAATCCCACGAACGTTCGGCGAGAGACTTGTAAAGACCGTAATTTTTACCCTGTAGACTGCGAATTTTCTGGTAGAGAGCTTTCATACGAACAAAAGTAGTTAATATAGTGCGAATATTTACGCACTTTTTACGGCACTTTAACATTTATCAAACGAAAAAAGATTAAATTCTAGTAGTATTAGTTTAAATCTACCAGCAAACCAGGAGTACCTCCAATGAAGAAGCTGTATATTTTTGCCCTGATGATGGCATTCCTCTTTACGTCCGTCGTAGCCGACGAAGAAGATCCACCTCCGCGCGGCAAGGCCGCCACGATCAACATCATCACCGAACCGCCTAACAGCGAAGTGTTCCTCGGTGGTGAACCTCTCGGCAAGAGCCCGATTAAGGACATGCAGGTCAAGTCCGGTCGCCAGACGCTCGTCGTCATCGACCAGGGTTTCGAACTCGTGAACAAGCGCGTCAACATTTGGCCGGGTAACGACAGCCGCAACAACTTCGACTTCAGCACCAAGATTCCTAAGGGCAACGTCAAGGTGACGACGAATCCGCCGCGCTGCCGCATCTACGTCGATGGCGATCTCGCCGACAAGACCGACGGTGCCGAACTCGTCATCCACAGCCTCGATGCCGGTGACCACTTGATCCGCGCCGAATGCAGCAACCGCAAGAACGCCGAAGACATCGTGAAAGTTGTCGGTGAAGAAACGGTTGACCTCCACCTCGACGCAACGGTTTCCAAGAAAAAGAAGAAGCGCTAATCGGAAAAGACGACTTTTTTCAAAGAACTCTCCTTCGGGAGAGTTTTTTTTTGCTTTTTTTTGTATGTTTATAACATATTTTTCCAATTCAGGAGTACACAATGTCTAAAATTTGGATTCTCGCCCTTTGCGCTAGCGTCGCTCTCCTTTCTGCCTGCTCCAGTGGCACCAATACAAAAGTCACACGTCTTGACGCCAATACCGTAACCGACCTTTCCGGTAGCTGGAACGATACCGACTCCCGCCTCGTCGCCGACGAAATGATCAACGACTGCCTCGGCCGTCCGTGGTACAGCCAGTACGCCCAGCAGAAGGGTTCCGTCCCGACCATCGTGATCGGCAAGGTCCGCAACAAGAGCCATGAACACATCCGCGTCGAAACGTTCATCAAGGACATCGAACGCGCCCTCATCAACTCCGGCAAGGCTGAATTTGTCGCAAACGCCAACGAACGCGCCGACCTCCGCGACGAACTTGCTGACCAGCAGGGTAACGTCACCGAAGAAACACAGAAGGACGCCGGCATGGAAATCGGCGCCGACCTCATGCTCACGGGCACCATCAACTCCGTCATCGACCAGGAAGGCGGCGAACAGGTGGTCTTCTACCAGATCGATATGGAACTCACCGACATCCAGAGCCATCGCAAGCTTTGGATCGGTGACAAGAAGATCAAGAAGTACGTTGCCAAGAGCAGCGTGAAGATGTAATCTTCAGAGTCCAGAAATTTAAAAGGCCCGACATTGTCGGGCCATTTTTTTTTACTCTTCTATTCCACCTTTTTCAGGATGCCGTTTTCGTTCTTGATCTTAAAAAACGACATCAGCGACGAATCCGCCATGAGCATCCCGTTGACGTATTCGTGAACTTTTTTCGGGGCGTATTCATAGGCAAGCCCCCACCGCGCAAGCCTTTCGGCATTCGAGTAATAACGGATGATTTCTTCGTTCTTCGTATTGCCGATCATGCATTCGGCCAAGTCCATCGTCTTTTCGGACTGCCTTACGACCGGCAGCTCCTTGAAGAACTTGGGGTTCGTCGCATACTGTTCGCACTTACGGCGGACGACATCGAGACTGTCGAGGGCAACATCGCTGAACTTCTGCTCTTTCGGATTAAACAGGTTCTCCAGCATCACCTGATAAATGTTCTGCGCCACCACCTTCGCCATATTGTCGTACAGTTCCGCTGTAGCTACCGAATCTGCCGCACGGCCATTGATGAACACTCCGATATTCCACAGGGAATCGTTCTTGGGCAATCTTGATTTCAGGACAAGTTCCACAGTTTTGTTCCTAAAGACGACCTTGCCCGCAATATCGACGGAACGGGAATCCTTCACCGTCCAGACGGCATCCGGCATGTACCAGTCCACGGCCACCTTCAAAAAGAATCCCGGCCACGATGCCATCTTCATTCGATTGACATCGACATCCGGCTTCGACGATTCGCAGGCGACACCGGACAACAAGAACGTTGCTGTCAAAATCAAAAGGAAAATTCGTTTATACATCATGACAATGAATGTAGAAAAAAATTTTTTGGGAACAGGACAAGATTTTTGCATATATTCGCGCCAAAACAGACAATCATAACATTATTTTAATGTAGATTTAAATACAAACAATATTTTTATCACAACAGTATATGAAACGTCTACTTTTACTCCTTACGACCGTTACAGTCCTTTTCACAGGTTGTGCGAACAAGTCCATGACCCGTTACGAAGCGCTCGCCCCCGTTTTTGAACACAAGGGTTGCGAAGCCGCCATCGCCGAAGTCAAAAAGCAGCAAGAAGACCTCTACGGCGACAATACCGAATTCCTTTACTACTTTGACCTGGGCGTCCTCTACCATTACAACGGCAACTACAAGGAAAGTGCCGACAACTTCGCCAAGGCCGAAAAGGTCTATGATGATCTCTACACGCGCTCCATCACGAACGAAGCGGCCGCCATCGTCACGAACGACAACATCCGTCCGTACAGAGCCCGCCCCTTCGAAGTCCTTGTCCTCCATGAACTCCAGATCATGAACTACCTCGCCCAAAAGGATGTCGACGGAGCCATGGTCGAAGTGAACCGTGCCCAGAAAGCGATGACGGAACTTTACCAGAAGGACAACGACAAGACAAACGACAACGGATTCTTGCGCTATCTCACGGCACTTGTCTACGAAATGGCGGACGAGCCGGACGAAGCCGCCATCGCCTACTACAAGACGGTCAAGGCTTATAACGAAAACATATTGAACCTCCCGAAAGAAGTCCGCGAATTCATCATTGAATACCTCAAACGGAGCGACCGCGAAGACGACCTCCAGAAACTCGGCCTCAACGCTTCTGCCGAAACGCCCAAGGCCACGGCCGTCCGCGACGCAGGCCAGGAAATCGTCGTCATCGGTTACGCAGGACACAGTCCCATCCTCGGAGAACTCTACCTGTCCGGTACCTACGTGAGCGGCGGCGCGCTGAACCTCACTTACAAGGACGGCAAGACCGGCAGAATGCAGAGTACCACAGCAATCGCCCCGTCTGTCGCAGGAGCGGGTAACGGCGAAACGTTCCACATCAGCTTCGCCCTCCCCGAAGCGCACCCGTTCAAGAGCAAGGTCGACCACTTCAATGTTTCTGTCGACAACCAGTCCGGAATACGCCCCGAAAAAGTGATGGCGCTTGACAAGGAACTCGAAATGAACCTCAAGGACGACTTTGCAGCGACTATGACTCGCACCGCCATCCGCGTCGTACTCCGCACCATTGCGGCACAGGCGGCAAAGAAGGCGATGGAGACCGACAATGCGCTCATTAACCTCTTTACAAGTCTCGGCACGGACGTCGCCCAGACGCAGCTCGAAAAGGCCGACCTCCGCATCGCACTCTTTTTGCCGAACTCCTTCCAGATGACCCGAATCCCCGTTGAACCGGGTTCGCACGAAGTGACAGTCGCCGCCGAAGGTCCCGCGAACAACACCGTCAAGGAATTCAAATTTGACAACGTGAGTGTGAAAAAAGGCGAGAAGAAGTTTATCTTTGTGCCCGCCGTGAAGTAGGCAAATCACAAAAGATGCTAAAAAAGCATCTTTTTCTGAATTGTAAACTCCATTTTTCTAAATAATTATTTAGTTTCAAGAGCAAAACATCCTAGGAGAGTATCCATGAATTTCAAACTCATCTTTGCTGCAGCAGCCCTGCTTGCAACCCAGTCATTCGCAATCGCCGGTATCGGCTTCCATTACACCCCGGACGTGGGAACCTCTTTGAAGAAGGCTGACAGAAGCGACTTCGAAGGTTACGAAAACAAGCTCGGCTTTAGCCACGGCAGCTTCACGTTCATCCAGGGTTTCGGTTTCAAGGCCTGGGTCGACATTCTCCCGTTCATCGACATCGAAGGTACGTTCAACATCCAGTTCGCCTCCTACAATGCAGCACTCTGGGCAGGCAGTGGCGAAGATGCCAAGAAGATCCCTCTCGAAATTGAACTCGGCGGCACCCCGTTTGCAAAGGCTACTCCGAAGTACGTCGGCATGAACGGTGACCTCTCCGTCAACTACCCGTTCGAAATTCCTATACCGCTCTTCCCCATCACCCCGTATGTCGGCGCAGGTATCACGATGCACCTCAACACGTTCGTCCTGAACAAGGCGTTCGTAACAAAGGCAATCTCCAAGCTCGCTGACGAAGGCAACCTCCCGGTAAGCCAGGACGAACTCGCCAAGAAGCTCGCCAAGAAGGTTACCGAACTTGCCGCTGACGAAGGCCTCAACAAGAGCATCGGCTTCCACCTGCTCGCAGGCGCACGCTTCAAGCTCCCGATCATCCCGATCGCCGCATACGCAAACGTCAAGTGCTACATCGGTGGTGACTACGATGCCGACATCGATCCGAGCCACTTTGCGTTCGAAATCGGTGGTGGTTTCGCCCTTTAATTTTTTCATAGTTTAGTATTAATTGGTTAGAAGAGAGTAGGTATCCAAGAATGACACAAAATACAAGCAGCACCAACATCCTCATCATCGAAGATGAAATTGCCATTGCCGAAGGTCTCGTAGATCTCTGCGAACTCAACGGTTACCGCGTCAAGCACGTCGTTGACGGCGAAACTGGCCTTGCCGAAGCCCTTTCCGGACAGTACGGACTTGTACTCCTGGACTTGATGCTCCCGGGCATGGACGGCTTTACCGTTTGCGACAAGATCCGCGAAAAGGACAAGAGCCTCCCGATCATCATCCTTTCTGCAAAGAATTCCGATGACGACATCATCAACGGTCTCAAGTTCGGCGCCGACGACTACATCCCGAAGCCGTTCTCCGTCCCGATGCTCCTCGCCCGTATCGAAGCCGTGCTCCGCCGCAGCCGCCAGACGATGGAAAATGAAGGCAAGCTTGTAGCAGGCAACCTCCGCGTGAACTTCCGTGAATACACGGGCGTCCGCGGTACCGAAGAACTTGCATTCACCCGCAAGGAAATCGAAATTCTTGAATACCTTTGGAACAACCGCGACCACGCCATTCCGCGTTCCGAACTCCTCCGCAAGGTCTGGGGTTACGAAAACGCAGAATCCGTCGATACGCGTACCGTCGACATTCACATCACCAAGCTGCGCAAGAAGATCGAAGATGATCCGGCACATCCGAAACTCCTCGTCACATTCCGCGGCGAAGGTTACCAGATGCGCTCGGCTCCAGAATGCGAGAAATCAGTATAACTAAGTTATCTACATACCTCTCTAGCAAGATCAAGGCTCTCCGGAGCCTGATCCTTGCCTCCAAAGATCGTCTCATTTTTGTGGCGATTTTTATCATTATTGCGATTCCCGTAATAATGCTTTTAGGCCATTCCTACGCGCAGTTGCAGGCGTCGTCGCTCTTTGGTTACAAGGAACACGCCTTTTCTGTGCTACAGAATTTGAACAAGAGCATCACAGCGGACTTGGCGATCGAAGACAGGCGTTCTTATGCCGACTATCGATTCATCCGCTCCGTCCCGGTTTTCGGTGGCGAAGAGATCACGATGTCCGAGCTTGCAGAGTTCCCGCTCCGCAGCCATTACATCGGTCTTGTCGGACATTTCCAGATTGACCCGTCCGGCAACTTGAGCACGCCGGTGCTTCCCGATGGCGTACTCGAAAAGATCCCGATGGTCGACAGGGACAAGCGCGTGGCCATCCGCAACAAGATAAGCCAGATTCTCAACTCGTCAGGATTTCCGGCCATCCCGCCGACTCTTGCCTCGATGGCGGCCATCGTATCGAGCAGTTCCGAACCGCTTGATTCGGCACACAAGAACGACAGCAGGCTTATCGACCAGATCTACAAGCAGGACCTCGACATTTCGAGCGTCCGCAAAAAGAAGAAGAACAACAAGCCCCGTGTCGAACAAATTACCGAAACCGGAGACTTCGCCTTTGGCGTGGAATCCACCAAGCTCGACACGACCGGACTTCTGATCAGCCTTATCAAGACGGAATCGACGCACTCGATGGAAGCCGAAATCGACTTTTTCCAGACGATCGTCGACTCGAACTACATCATCTTTCACCGCACGGTACGCCGTGGCATGGACGTGTTCATCCAGGGCTTCATTGTTGATGCACGTGCCTACCTCACGAACCTCGTCAAGAACGAAATCGAAAAATACAAGGGCGTGACCAAAGGCAATCAGCAGGACCCGCTCGTATTGGCGTTCATCCACAACGGCAAGCAGTTTGTCGCCTTTGGCGAACGCAACAACATCACGACAGAACTCCTCTCGGAACCCCTGCAGTCCCCGCTTTCGGACATCACATTCAAGATGTACACGACACAGCGCGCTCCCGGCGGTGAATTCGTGTTCTTTATCGGTTTCCTGATGCTAGCCGTACTCGCCATCGGTCTCATCTCGATTTACCACGTGACGCAAAGCCGCGTGAAGCTTGCCGCCAAGCGTCAGGACTTTGTCTCGGCCATTACGCATGAACTCAAGACTCCGCTCACCGCCATCAAGATGTATGCCGAACTGCTGCAGAACTCCTGGGTCGCA
This sequence comes from Fibrobacter succinogenes, assembly GCA_902779055.1. Lineage (GTDB taxonomy): Bacteria > Fibrobacterota > Fibrobacteria > Fibrobacterales > Fibrobacteraceae > Fibrobacter > Fibrobacter succinogenes_K. The sequence goes on from CACZAD010000035.1 coordinate 26,869, forward strand.
AGCGAAGAAAAGAAGCAGAAGTATTACGGCCAGATCGCAAGCGAAGCCGACCGACTTTCACGCCTCATCCAGAACGTGCTGAACCTCTCGAAGCTCGACGGAAACCGCTGGAACGTGCAGCTCCGCATGGCAAAGCCCAAGGACGTGCTGGACGACTTCATCTCGACCTACAGCAAGAACGTCGAAAAGCAAGGGTTCGAACTTACTGTTTCTTCGGACACCGACGCGAACAACATCAGCCTCATGATCGACCGCGACGCCATCATGCAGATTCTCATGAACCTGGTCGACAACTCGCTCAAGTTCTCGAAGAATGCCGACTACAAGATGATCAACGTCGAACTCAGAATCAAGGGCACCGACATGTACCTTGCCGTACGCGACTACGGTCCGGGCATTCCGCCTGCCGAAATGAAGAAAGTCTTCCAGGAATTCTACCGAGTCGAAAACGAAATGACAAGGCAGACAAGCGGTACGGGCATTGGTCTTTCGATGGTCAAGAAATTATGCACATTATGTAATATGACCATAGAATTGGAAAACGCAAACCCCGGTCTGCGCACAAAAATCCACTTCCCGTCCCTGTCCATTTAAGCTTCGATTATGTATTTTTTGGGTGTTCCCGCCAGTAGTGCGAGAACCCCAAATTTTTAAGGAGACGTGGCATGACTCAAGACGATATCATCAAAAATCCTGCGGATTATGATCTTTCCATCGAAACGGTCGGCAAAGGGACGCTCAAGTCCCCGATGAAAGGAGTCCCGTTCGTTTCCGAAAACGACAAGGTCTGCCTCACGACCGACGTCAAGCTCATTTCTGACTACGCCGCGAAGGGCATCCAGATCCCTTCGCTCGAAGTAGCTGGTCCCCGCGAAACGATTTTCCACGACCCGGCCTGGACCCGTGCAGGCATCGTGACCTGCGGCGGCCTCTGCCCCGGTCTTAACAACGTCATCAAGGGCCTCGTTCAGGTACTCTGGTTCGACTACGGCGTAAAGAACATCTTCGGTATCCCTTACGGTTACCGCGGCCTGAACCCGGAATACGGCTACTCCCCCATCGTTCTCGATCCGGATGTCGTCGACTCCATCCAGGAAGACGGCGGTACCATCCTCGGCAGCTCCCGCGGCACGCAGGACCCGGCGGTCATGGTCGACACGCTCATGCGTCTCAACATCAACGTGCTGTTCTGCATCGGCGGTGACGGCACCCTCCGCGGCGCACACGCCATTGCCGAAGAAGTCAAGAAGCGCCGCCAGCCCATCTCCATCATCGGCATCCCGAAGACGATCGACAACGACTTGAACCTCATCGACAGGACCTTCGGTTTCGAAACCGCAGTCCTCAGCGCTACAGACGTGATTACAAGCGCCCACATCGAAGCAAACGGAGCCTACAATGGCCTTGGCCTCGTGAAGCTCATGGGTCGCGACTCCGGCTTTATCGCCGCATACGCATCGCTTGCCACGACCGTCGTGAACTTCTGCCTCGTGCCCGAAGTCCCGTTTGAACTCGAAGGCGAAGGAGGCCTCTTCAAGGCTCTCGAAAGCCGTTACGCAAGCGGCAAGACGCACGCCGTGATCGCCGTTGCCGAAGGTGCCGGACAAGAACTGTTCAAGGACCAGGAAGAACGCCGCGACGCAAGCGGCAACATCCTCAAAAACGACATCGGTGAATTCCTCGCCCGCAAGATCAAGGAACACTTCGACAAGGTCGGCAAGGAAATCAACATCAAGTACTTTGACCCGAGCTACATGGTCCGTAGCATTCCTGCCAAGGGTACCGACGCCATTTTCTGCTTCCAGCTTGCAGAAAGTGCTGTCCACGCCGGCATGGCCGGCAAGACCGACATGGTCGTCGGCAGCATGAACGGTGCATTTGCCCACGTTCCTATAGAATACGCGGTCAACGAACGCAAAAAGATCAACCCCAACGGAACACTCTGGCACGCCGTCCTCGGTGCAACCCGCCAGCAGGACTACTTCTCCGGAAAGGGCAAGCGCAGCAAGTAACTTTTAATTATTTTATTCATCATGCTCAAGAAAGAAGAAAAAGTCATTATCCGCACAGCCTTGATGGAATACCGCAATCTTTTGTTCAAGACGTTCCATGGCACCGACGAAGAAAAGACCCGAATTGCCACGGTGAATAAACTGCTCCAGAACTGGAAAGTTTAATCGTCTTCATGAAGTTTGCACCGCACATTGTCGCCACGTTATTGCTTGCAGCAAGCCTCGCAAGTGCAAACAGCTATTTGCACGTCGCGGACTCTTGTTATGCGGCAAGAGCGTTACGCGCCAATGGCGACAAGGCTGACGCCAAGAACGCAAGGATCATGAAGGAAGCGTACCGCAAGGCGATGGAAGATTCCACCGTTTTGGAGCGCGCCACGGAAGGTTACGTCAAGACTCTCTACTTTTGCTTCCGCTTTGTCGCATTCGAAGAAAAGGACCGCCAGATCCATCTGGATTCCTTGATGGACGCAAGCAAGAGCGCCTACGAAAAATTCCCGAACAACAGGGAGATTGCTCACGTTTATGCCTCGACGCTTTCGATGTGGGGTTCCGAACGGAACACGCTCTCGTCGCTCAAGGAAGGCGTTGCAGGCAAAGTCCGCGATGTCGCCACTGCCGCCGAAGACTGGCAGATTCTTGGACGCGCGCACTTTTTGCTGCCGTACGTGCCACTGATCCTCTCATGGCCCGACGAAAAGCTAGCCGACAAGTACCTGACGATGGCACTGGAGAAGAACCGCAAGGACATTTACAACTATTACTTCCTTGCAGACCTCCGCTATGACCAGAAGCGTTATGACGACGCGATGGAACTGATTGTACAGGGGCTTGACGAGGGCGTCCGTCCCGGCTACATTCTCGAAGACAAGCGCGCCCGCTGGCACCTGAAGGAGCTGTGGAAGATTATCGACCGCAAGCACAAGGACAAGCTTTCGCCAAAGCACCTCGAAGACGGAGAGAAGATCCGGAAAGAAATCGAAGCGATGCGGAACGCGAACAAGAAGAAATAAAGCAAAAATCTTGAATCCTTATTCGTCGCGATTGGTTCCGACAGCCAATATCGTAAAACTTTCATGGCCATCAAAATCTTCATAGGGTTCAATCTGAAAATGGAATACAATCTTCTCTACATGCTTTGCGGCATCCTCACCTGAAATGCTCTCGATAGCATTCTCTGAATCAGACTGCTTAAAATCTTTCCACTCAAAGCATTGGGACTCTTCTTTCGATTCCAGGGCAACTGAAGGCAAAACATTACCCAATTTTTTATTGATAGAATCCCCAAGATCCAGTTGCAAAGTTGGCATAATGGAACCGCGATAAAGAACACACAAACCATTCCAGTTTGAAGCATCAACAGATAACGCAGCACCGTCAGAATCAAAGCCAGCGGTGTAAAAACCGACATTGATAAAAGAATTATAAGACCCGTCCAACAAAACTACGGCATCAAGAATACCTTTAAATTCTGGAATGAGTCCGCCATAAGTCCACAATATTTCGGCCTGTTTTTCATCAACGGAATCCTTCTCAAAAAACCATTCTCCAGCTCGTTTACCAAATTTGGAAGTATCACCAACATAGGCTTTTGTACTCACCACAGAATCGCCGTTAGACCACAAATCGCCGCGTCCCGAAGGCATATTCACGATGCATCCGTCATAACCCCAATTTCCACTGGTCTTGCAGAGAATTGAAGAATTTTCAGAGGAACTCGATGAAGATTCTAGTTCTACAGAAGACGAACTGGGCATATCCACTGATGAGCTTGAAAGTTCGACATCAGACGAACCCGTAACGGAATCGTCTGAGCAAGCGAGCATTGCAAATGTCAAAACTCCAAAGAATATCAAATAAAGTTTATCAATCATATCAAATAAAATATATAAATACGTTATCGTAAGATTTATATAAATTAAAAATTCAACATTTTTTATAAAATAAGGTCTCTATTTTTTAAAGGCGACCCCGGAATAAATCCGGGGTGACAAGCCGGGGTGACAGAAAAACAAGAATCGCGATGCATAAAAAAAAGACGGACTTATCAGTCCGTCTTTTTTTAAAGGTGACCCCGTCCCGGAAAAACATACGAGGCGAGTGCCGCGACAAAATGCTTGCATTTTGGCATGGTTGAGCCGAAGGGTGTTGCGCTTGCGCAACAAGTCCGGATGTCTTCGACGAGGGCGCCGCGGGAAAGGTCGTTCACCGGCTTGGCGAGACCCTGGAGCATCGGGCCAATAGCGATCGTGCCGTGAGCGCTGCGCTGCACAGCCTTGTAACCGATGTTACCGGCAGAGAGGCTCGGGAACACAAACACGGTAGCCTTGCCAGCGACCGGGCTGTTCGGGGCCTTGAGGGCGCCAACGCTCGGAACTGTTGCGGCATCGTACTGAAGCGGGCCATCGACGAGCATTTCCGGGCGAGCAGCCTTTGCAGCGGCAGTAGCGGCCACGACGAGGTCTGCATCCGGGCCCTTGCCCGAATTGATGGTGCTGTAAGAAAGCATGGCAACGCGGCTCGGGAGGCCAAAGGCCTTTGCCGTGTCATCGCACTGGAGGGCGATATCGGCGAGTTCTTCGGCGAGCGGGTTCAGGTTGATGGCGCAGTCGCCGTAGATGTAAGTTTTGTCCTTCATGCACATGAAGAACACGGAGCTCACGGACTTGACACCCGGAGCGGTACGGATAATCTGGAGAGCCGGGCGGAGCGTGTCGGCGGTAGAGTGGATAGCGCCAGAAACGAGGCCATCGACTTCACCGAACTTGAGCATCATCGTGGCAAGCATTACGTTGTCAGCAAGAGCTGCACGTGCAAGTTCCGGAGTCATGCCCTTGGCCTTGCGGAGGTCCACGAGAGTCGGCACATACTTTTCGGCAAGTTCTGCGCTCGGTTCAATGATTTCGATGTTGGCCGGGAGCTTGACTCCCACAGACTTTGCGGTAGCTTCGATGTCTGCCTTCTTACCGATGAGAACCGGCACGGCGATGTTGCGTTCGACAGCGAGGCATGCAGCCTGGACGGTACGCGGTTCAGAGCCTTCCGGGAGCACGATGCGCTTGACGCACTTGGAAGCCTTAGAGAGGAGGCTTGCGCGGAACATGGCCTGGCTCACGCGGCGTTCGGCAGCCGGAGCGGCGAGGTCACCAGCGAGGCACTTTTCGCAACGGAGCAAGCGCTTGGGGCAGAAGAGTTCGGCATCTTCGCCATCGGCAAAAATCTTGGCATCGAGAGCAGAAGCGAGATCGTCGTTATACTTGTGTGCAATGACATCGTTCATACCCGTAGCACCTTCGACGACAACGGCGTCGACTGCGTCAAAATCCTGAGCGAGGAAGTCGGCGCAGATCTTTTCCATAAGAACGGCGGACTTGCCGGCCTTGATTTCTTCGACGCTATCGGCAGCGTTCACAACGCTGAGCGGCTTATAGACGGAGGCAATGAGGCCAGCCTTCGTAACGGCATCGACGATTTCCTGGATTTTGGCTTCCATTTTGGAGGCAGCCGTTGCAACTAAGTATACACGATTCATTTTTATCTCCAATTTTGAATTTACAGGTGTAAAATTAGGATTTTAGACCCAATCAGGCACCTGTTTTGAAGAAAAAAAATCATAATATTCCGCTCTTACAGTTTCTTTCATTTCCGCTACGCGAAAAAAGCCTTACCTTCCCACAAAAATCCCATTGCAAACAATACTTTATTATTATCTTTGGCGCTGTGTATGGGAAAAACACTGTGGGATAGGGGATTAACACTAATCTTAGGAGTCACGGATGAGGATCAGTGCGCTTTTTCAAAGGGTTTTGGTGTGTTTGGCAGTATTCGGTGCCTGTGCCTTCGCGCAGACGGTTGCTGTAGCACACATCATTTACGACGGCAACGTTTTGTACTATGCCGACAACGAAAGCAATTTCGTGTACAAGTCCATCGAAAAAAATGACGATGGCACGTTCACCATCGAATTCACTGACGAACGCCTTGCCAACGGCAAGAAGGACGTTCGCAGATTGCAATTCGGTCTTGGCTGCAGCGGAAACACATGCCGCACAGACTTGAGCCCCGACAACAAGCCGACTCTTGGCGAGCTGTTCCCCGGATACAGGGAAAACTCCATCCAGGACGGGAAATACATGTACAACAAGGAAGAGATCTGGATCGTCATCAACGACGACAAGACCCTGACGATTTCCGACACAAAGCCCTACATTGCGCCCAAGCCGAGAAAATACATCCGGTTCCTCACCCCGTGGACAAACACGAACGCCGTCATGTTCTATAACGACACCGAAAGCTACATGACAACCGCACCTTCCCCGTATTGCGGCTGGTTCGAAAGCAACGTCCCGACTCCGTCCGGCAGCGCAAGCGTTTACTTCAAGCAGACGATCGGCGTCAACTACTTCGGCGCCGACGGCCTCACCGAAGACGAAGCCCAGGCCCTCCCCATCAGCCTGGATTCCATTTTTGACTTGACCGACACGGCCTGGATTACCGGCTTCCAGTACGGCGCACCCGAAATCTACAGCGAATATCCGGGCGTCCTCGGCGAATGCCTCCCCAAAATCCTCCCCGTGATGATGTTCGACTGGTACGACGGTTCCATCAACTCCGACGGTTCAAAAGACGGACTCAACTACGGCGCCAAGGGCGGTGCCGGACGCACAGGTTTCGACATGCGCGGAGTCCCCATGTACGGCTCCGGCACTAGCGAAGACTTTGGACAGAAGGGTTGCGAAGGCTCTCCGGTCACCGGAATGGTCGAAAAGCAGCTCGGTGCAAACGGCGTCCCGGTACGCGCAGCAAACTTCCCCAGCAACTGCAAGAACGCCACGCACCTCAACAACTGGTTCCTCCCCGAAGTCCTCTACACTGACGGCGTGAACTCCTACACGAACGTCACCTGCCGCGACCTGGAACTCACGCTCACGGACGACGGCTTCTGGAAAGGTCAGAAGGATGACGAAAGCCCGGAACACGGTCTGTTCTTGCTGGACGACTTCCGCTGGCTCGACAGTGCCCACACCATCGAGAACCCGCACTACGACTCCATCAGCGGTGGCAACGACATCCCGGGTTACCACAACTACGGCTTCGCGATGAAGATCCAGGCCGAATTCGTCTACGTCAAGGGACAGTACTTTGAATTCAACGGCGACGATGACGTCTGGGTGTTCATCAACAACAAGCTCGTCGTGGACATCGGCGGCCAGCACCAGAAAGTCATGCGCTCCGTGAACCTCGACGACCTCGGACTCACGCCGGGCGAGACCTATCCGTTCCACATCTTCTATGCCGAACGCAAACGCACGCAGTCGAACTTCATGATGAGAACGTCCATCGACTTGAAGGCCGAATCCAGCATGTTCCTGACGAGCCTCTCGGACGACACGACGCTCATCAAGAAGGAAGTGTGGCAGAACATCCGCGAAAAGACGCTCGCCTGCGACTTCTCCGCCAACTCGGAACAGAAGCGCACGGAACGCGGTCCTTCGAACTTTACGTTATTCGGAAAGAGCCTCCCGCTGACAGGCGTCGCCTTGAGCCAGCAGGACTCCCTCTACTACAGCGGCATCACGATCACGAACGACTACACGATGCTCACCATCAACACGACGAACATCTCACGCATGCAGGCACTCCCGCCGGGAACCTACTACGTGCGCGTTTCGCTCAAGAGCAATCCGAAGGAATACAAGGACGTTTACTTCACCATCCCGCCGACGGAACTTCCGAACATCGCCTTTGCAAACATCATCGACTCGAGCTACTGCTACATCGCAGACATCATCGAGAAAGACACGGTCTGCGTCGACAAGTACTGGAAGCCCCTCGGAAACGAAGCTAGCCGCAACGTGAGCAGCGACACGCTCCCCATCAACCTGAACAAGAACGAAAAGATCTGGGCAGGCCGCATCTACCCCATCAACGTCACCTACGTTGAAGACTGGGCGACAAACTACAGCGGAATTTCTGCAACGGTCAAGACCAGCGACACCAAGCTTATCGCCTGCGACTCGCTCGGCACCCCGCTTGCCAACGGCGAGTTCACACTCGTCAACGGAAAGAACACGTTCTACGTCAAGGCTACCGGCGCAGTAACGAACGGCACCATCGAAGTTTCGACCCTCGCCTCCAAGAACAAGAACATCAAGTGGACAGGCATCGACATTGAAGAACCGCCAGTTCCGCAGATCGAAACCGCCTACATCTACGACCGCAACGGCGACGGCCGCGGCGACAGCGTCTGGATCCGCTTCAACAAGCCCCTTGGCGGAAGCAGCGTCCTCGATTCGCTCAAGTTCACGTTCGGCTCGACGCACTACGAACTTTCCAAGGTCAATTACAACGACGGTGACACGGAACTCACGATCGTCGCCCCCGGAGACGGTTTCGGCACTGCAATTTCTACGGGTGGCGCTTCTGAGCCCTATACTGGAAAGATCAGCGTCTGGTACACCTACACGAACCCCGAAAACCACATCGTCTCGAATTTCGCCATTGACGGACTCCTCGGCGACGGCATCGGCCCCATCATCATGGCCGCCGAAATCGAATACACCGAAGACGGAAAGACTCAGCTCACCCTCACGTTCAGCGAAGGTCTCGACTACAAGAACGCAAGCTCGTCATTGTTCGCCTTCCGCTGCTACAGCGCAGGCGTTATGTCCACCGTCATCCAGGAAGCCGAATACGTCACCACCATACCGGTATACCGCTGGAAGCTCACCTTCTCCAAGACGTCCCTCTCGGACATCGTCCCCGTCGTAGGCGACTCCGTGCGCATCAAGCCTCCTTCAGAAGGTGGCATCGCCGTCGACCTCAACGGTCTCCCGGCTCACGAAAACAACCCGTGGGTACGCATCACCGGTGAACAGCGCATTACCGTCACGAGCCCGGCAGTCGTCACCATGGACAAGGAATCGCCCAACTTCGACCAGACCAAGGAAATCGTCCGTAGCGACTCCGCCACCGTGCCGATACTCGTCGACAGCGACAAGCCGCTCACGGCAGACCAGGTCGGTACCATTTACGGCACCCAGGGTCACTACCTTGGCGACATGAACATGTCCGAACTCGTCGAAAACGAAATCAGCGAAATTTCGAAGGCCGTCAAGACCTCCACCATGCTCGAAGACAAGGTTGCCGCGAAGAACGGAAGCGCCACGACCACAGTTTCGCTCGAGACCGTCATCGCGATGCTTGACCGCAAGGAAATCACACTAAAGGAAGCCAAGAACAGGTTCGGCCTCAGCGATGTCATCGCAAACGCCTACAACAACGGCCTTTTGAACAAGAACAACCTGAACAACTACATGCACGGCACCAAGGAAGACATCAAGACCATCGCCGAATCGATGGCCGACAAGACGGAACTCAGCTACAAGACCACCTACTACACGAGCCTTGGGCACTTCGTCAATAACGATGCCGGCATAATCGCCTGCAACGACGACATCTTCAAGAAGGACGGCGCCAAGAACTGCCTCGGCAACGACGGGCACCTCTACCTCGCCTGGAACATGCGCTCCAAGAACGGCCGCCTCGCCGGCACCGGAGTCTACATCGCCCGCCTCGAGCTCCGCCTCGTCGTGAACGGCAAGAAGATCACCAAGCGCACGCAGGACTTCCTCTGGGGATTCAGGCACGGAAACCTCGTGATTACCGACTTCGACCTGAACAAGTAATTTCGGGCAAAAAACTTTCAAGGCACCTCCGGGTGCCTTTTTTGCGTTTTACACATACTGAAAAAACGGAACTTTTCCCCCACCCCCAAAAAATTAGTCCGTTGTGTTGCAGTCTTCTCAATTTATTTTACAATCCAGTAAAAAAAATTTGATAAAAATCACAAGATTGAGTGTATTTTCAATAAGGTTATGGACAAAATTGCAAAGGGAGTCGTGGATGCGGGTTAAAAAAACAGTTTTAGGGTCAATTTTTACCCTTTTGTGCATGGCAACGCCATCTTTGGCGGCCGATTACAACTTTTTAGTCATAAATGGGACCACAGCAAATAGTGGTTCAAGCCTCTATGTCAAAGTCCATCGACAGGGCAATATGGACAGGTGCGTAGAACTCCAAAGCTACGGCGACGGCTCGTTCTATACCCGACAGTCCTTGAACAATTCCCAAAGGCCGACATTCACCTTTTACACGACGCAGGGCTGCCGAGGCACCGCCCTGGCCACCATTTCTCCGCTTTCTGACGGAGAAATACCCGTCGCAAACAACCTGATTATCACCATCAACGACTTTGGCGCGACACAAGTCAACAGCGCCGACCCCATTACGGAACCGGGCAAAGCCCAGGCCGAAGAAAAACCGGGCGACAATCCTGGAGAAAATCCGGGAAACCCCGGCGCAACAAACCCGGACAACCCGCGCAATCCGGTCCAGAGCAGCCGTAAGGTAGTGCGTTTCTTTGCCCCGTGGACAAACACGTCGGCCATCATCTACGTCGCTGGCGGCGATTCCGCCATGATGACGACGGTCAAGAACTACTGCGGATGGTTCGAAGCCCGCATTGAACCGCCCACGGGATCCCTGCAGGTCTACTTCAAGCAGACCATCGGCAGCACATACGTCGGCGACAACGTCTATTACAAGATCAATCCCGCAACGCAGAGCATCTGGCTCTCGCTCGACGACGCCATCGAAGCGGACACCATCTGGGTCAAGGCAAACAAGGCCGGCGCACCGGCAGTTTCTGCAAAGTATCCCGGAATTCTGGGTGACTGCCCGACGAAAAAGCTCCCCGTGATGATGTTCGACTGGCTGCACGGCACCAAGGGCGATGGCGACATCAAGACATCGACCAACCGCCGAGATTCTTCCGTGACGACGTCCTACGCCAACGGCGCCAAGGATCTCGATCCCGAATTTGGCCCTATGTACGCTACCAGTGACGACTTCGGTTCTGGCGGATGCGCCGGGAGCAATTCTCCGGAAGGCAACATGAAGGGAATGGTCGAGGAATACCTCGGACCCAACGGAGTCCCCGTCCGCGCAGCGAACTTCCCCGAAAAATGCAAGATTACGGAACATTTGGACAACTGGTTCCTGCCGCAGGTCGTGGCACAGAAGAACGGCAAGGACTACTCCAACGCGACCTGCCGCTCCATCGAACTGAATCTTGACAACAACGGCCTCTGGCTTGGTCAAAAAGACAACAAGAGCCCCGAAGGCGGCCTATTCTTGCTCGACGACTTCCAGTACCTCGATGCCGAAAACACCGTCAAGAACCCGTTCTACGACAACATCTCCGCCAACGGCAAAAGGCACAACTACGGCTTTACGATGAAGATCCAGGCAACGTTCGAATACGTTCCCGGCCAGTACTTCGAATTCTTTGGCGACGACGACGTCTGGGTGTTCATCAACAACCGCCTCGTCGTGGACATTGGCGGCCAGCACACCCAGGTTTTGGGCTCCGTCGACCTCGACACGCTCGGACTTACCGAAGGCAAGAACTATCCGTTCCACATCTTCTACGCCGAACGCCATACTTCCCAGTCCAACTTTATGATGAGAACTTCGATCGACTTGAAGACCGAAGCAAGCCTCTTCTACCAGGACCTCTCCGCAAACGGACTCCTGGATTACCAGATTTACCAGATCATCCGTGAACAGGCCCTGGCTTGCGACTTCTCGTCCAACGCCACCACGAAGGATACCGTCGAAGCTCCGTCGAACTTTACGCTGTTCGGCAGCGGCGCCTACGCCGAGGGCGTTCCCCTCGACAGCGTCGGCACTTGGTTTGGCGGCATCACCATCAAGCCGGGCTACACGGGATTCACCATCAATACCGAACTGATCAGGCAGTTGAGAACGCTCCCGCCGGGAACCTACCAGTTGCGCTTCTCCTTGCAAAAGGACGAATCCCAGAGCGACGACATTTGGTTCACTATCGACAAGTACGACTCGCCCACCATCAATTTTGCCCACGTGGACAATCAGAACAAGTGGACGCTCATCGGTAGCGAAGTCGACGGCACCATCGATACGCTCGGCAAGTGGGTCAATACCCGCTACACGGTCAATATCGCATTTGCCGAAGACTGGGCCACATTCGACGACATGGTCTACGTGAACACTTCGAACCCGCTGTTCTTTGCCTGCGACGAAAACGGCAACAAGATTACGACCGTGACGATGAAGAACGGCAAGGCAACCTTCTACGTGAAGGCTACCGCACCGGTTCAGGACGTAACGCTCATCGTCGGCAGCAGTGACGAAACGCAGACGGCCGCATGGCGACACATCTCGTTCATGGAACCGCCGGTCCCGCAGGTGGTATTCGCCTACATCTTTGACCGAAACGGCGACGGACGCGGCGATAGCGTTTACGCGAAGCTTTCCAAGCCGTACGGCAGCACGTTAAACAACAGCTTCGTGAGCATGGATTCCATCAAGCTGGAATTCGGCGATATGTTCCCGACCATAACCACGGCAAACACCGCCATCACGCACAACGACCTTGACAGTTCCATCGCCATAACCTCTCCGCAGGGCGGTTTCGGAACCGTGCCGTTCACCGGTGGCGCCGAAAAGGTCTACAGCGGAAAGATCACACCGTTCTGGAAGTATACCGAAGGCGGAGCCCCGACGACCATCAGCCTCACAAGCGACGTCATCGACTCCATCGGACCGGTCATCACGTCGGCCGACATCGCCTACAGCAACGACGGTTCTACGGTGCTTACGGTAACGTTCAGCGAAGGTCTTGACTGCGAAAGCGACATTGACGCCCAGTACTTCATTTATTACTTCAAGCAAACCAGCGAAGTCCGCACGGACATCGTCCCGGATCTCGTGTCAAAGGACTCCAAGGCGAAATGGAAACTCTTCTTTAGAAGCTCCACCACCGACAAGAGCCACATCCCGGTCATGGGCGACTCCATCAGGCTCGTCGAAGGCGTCCACATGGACCTTCTCCACAGAAGCACGGATGCCAGGAACCCGTTTGTCCGCATCTCCGGCGAACAGAACGTCGTCGTGACAAGCCCTCCGGTCGTCACCATCGGCGAATCTGATTCCTCCAGGTCTATCATCAAGAGCCAGACCCCGACCGTGCCCAAGATCGTCCACACCGACAATCCGATCACGGCCAAGGAAGTCGCTGCCGAATACGGAGCGCAGGGCCATTTCCTCGGTGACCTGAGCCTATCGAGTATGGTCAATGACGAAGTCACCGATTTGCAATCCGCCATCAAGAGGTTCAACTCCAAGAGCATCGAACAGGGCGGCAAGCACGTCGAGGACATACTCGCAGAAGTGGAATCCGGAGCGAAGAGCATCGACGCCGCCAACAGGGAATACCACCTCGGTGACGAAATCGTAAACGCCTACAAGGACGGCATCATCTCCTCTTCGGACGTAACGGGCATTGCAAACGGCAGTTCCGCCGTCATCGAAAGGGTGACTAGGAAGTACGCCGAAAAGACGAAGCTCGAATACAAGACGATGTACTTCACGAGCCTAGGCGTGTTCGTGAACAGCACCTCGGGTTCGTTCTCCTGCGTCGACACGCTCTATAACGGCAGCTGCCTCGACAACGACAGCGACGGAAAGATATTCCTCGCCTGGAACATGAAATCCAAGAACGGCCGACTGGTCGGCACGGGCGTCTACATCGCAAGACTTTCGTACAAGATCAAGATTGGCAGAAGGGTTGTCGTAGACCGTACGCAGGACTTCATCTGGGGCGTTCGCCACGGAAAAACGAAGGGCTTTACGATCGAGCTTGACAACAATCTGTAATCGGATGGGTTCGTTCTCTCTAAAGGCGCCTGCAAAGCAGGCGTCTTTTTTTGTGCGGAATTTTATGGATAAATTTTTCGTAAAAAAGAATTCGTCGGTGGTAGCCGGCGAATTCTTTTACACATATTGCGGAAGCAACTTATGCGAAGTTGTACAAGTCCGTAATGTCGTTGTTGTTCTTGTCGTACATCCAGAACTGGTTGACGTGAGCATGTTCATCTTCCACGAGAGAAATCTTGATGTTATGCTTGTATTCCAGATAGTTGAACATACGGTTCAGGTCCTTGCAGAGGACGTCGATCACCGGAGCGCTGACCACGAGGGTCACTTCGCGGAGACGGGCCTTTGTATGGGCACGGGCGAGCCAGCGGTCGATCATGCCGAGCGTGGACTCGAGCGTTGCGATACGGCCACTGCCGTTGCAGACCGGGCAGCATTCGGTCTTTTCGGTCATCAGGTTCACGCGGACGCGCTTACGGGTGACTTCCATAAGGCCGAACTGGCTGATCGGAGCAGGGCTGATCGGAGCCTTGTCGCGGCGGATTGCCTTGCGGAATTCCTGATAGACAGCTTCGCGGTCTTCGTCCGTTTCCATATCGATGAAGTCGATGATGATAAGGCCGCCCACATCGCGGAGTCTGAGCTGCTTTGCAATTTCGTGGCAAGCGTCGAGGTTCGTTTCGAGGATGATCTTGCTCTGGTCCTTGCCGTGGACCTTCGGACCCGTGTTCACGTCGATGGACACGAGGGCTTCGGTCTGTTCAATCACGAGGTTGCCGCCACGAGAGAGCGGGACCTGGCGCTGCAAAGAACGAGCGTAGTCGTTTTCGATCTTGAAGTATTCGAACAAGCTTTCGCTGGAGCTCCAGAGCTTCACCTTGTCGAGCTTATCCGGAGAAAGAACCTTCAGATAATCACGGAGGGCGAAGTATTCGTCGCGATTGTCGATGTACACGTAGTCCGTGTTGTCGCCAAAGTATTCGCGGACAGTCTGTTCGATGGAATCGGATTCTTCGTAGATGCAGGTTTCGGCAGGCATGGTTTCGAAGTTGTACTTCGTCTGTTCCCACTTGCTTTCGAGTTCGCGCATCTGCTTGTTGATTTCGAATTCGGATTCATTGAGGCCGTTAGTACGGACAATGTAACCCACATCGCGGCCCTTGAGACGGCGGACGACCTTCTTGAACTCGCGGCGCTTGACCGGATCGCGTTCACGCTTGGAGACGCCCACAAAATTTGTACCGGGCATGCAGACCAAGAAACGGCCAGCAAAGCTCAAGTGTGTCGTCAAACGGGCACCCTTGGTACTGATCGGTTCCTTGACCACCTGCACCATAATTTCCTGGCCTTCCTGGAGAATTTCGTCGATCGAAATTTCCTTAGAAGCATCGCCTTCGTCATCATCGTCGCCATATTCGCGGCGCAACAGTTCGTTGCGATCCATGGCATCTTCCTGATGCAAAAAGCCAGCCTTTTCAAGACCAATGTCGATGAATGCCGCCTTGAGTGCGGGAAGCACCTTCTGGACGACACCCTTATAAATATTGCCCAGAACTCGATTAGACGAAACACCTTCAACAACCAATTCTGCGAGTTCGCCATCTTCCATGATAGCGATACGCTTTTCGTACGGCGTTTTACTAATCAAGATTCCGCGCTTACACTTATTTGCCATTAAAACTCCTAAAGGGTAAAGCAAAACTTGATAGATATCCCCACGCAAGGCCTGGGGACTATAAATATAACAAGTAGGAAATAGGAAGTAGGAAGTAGGAAGGGGGAATGCTAGGAAAATATCGGTGGTTAGTAGTTAGTGGTTAGTGGAAATGTAGAGAGAAGTAGGACAAATGTGTAAGGCGACCCGGAACTTTAAAAGGTGACCCCGGAATAAATCCGGGGTGACAGTAAAGGACACCGTGTAAGGTGACCCCGCAACAAGTGCGGGGTGACAGTAAGGGCAAGCGTGTAAGCGAAGCGGCGGCGTTTGTCATGCCGGCCGTTGTGCCGGCAGCGCCTTTTGAATGCGTAAGGTGACCCGAAACTTTAAAAGGTGACCCCGGAATAAATCCGGGGTGACAGCAAAGGACACCGTGTAAGGTGATCCCGGAACGGAGTCCGGGATGACAGTAAGGGCAAGCGTGTAAGCAAAGCGGCAGCGTTTGTCATGCCGGCCGTTGTGCCGGCATCGCCTTTTGAATGTGTAAGGTAACCCGAAACTTTAAAAGGTGACCCCGGAATAAATCCGGGGTGACAGTAAAGGACACCGTGTAAGGTGATCCCGGAACGGAGTCCGGGATGACAGTAAGAAACGTTTTACTTTGTTATAAAATAATCTTCCGGGTTGACGGGGACGCCGTTCACGCGGATTTCATAATGCAGGCCAAGACTCGATTCGAGACCGCTACGCCCGATAATGGCAATCGGATCGCCACGACGCACCTTATCGCCCTTGTCCAAAAGCGTCTTGCCCAAGTGCGCATAGAACGTCTTCACGTGTTCCATATGTTCAATCTTCATCGTGAGCCCAAAGCCACGATGCTTGCGAACCTCGACAACCGTGCCGGCACCTGGCGCATACACAGTATCGCCTTCGGCCGCCAAAAAGTCAACACCTCTGTGCGGCAATTCCTGATCCGTAAAAGCATCGAACACCATCTCGAAACGGCTCTTGATGTCGTGATGGTTCTTGAGCGGATGGAGAACCGGGATATGGGCCGCAAGCGCCGAATCAGCCTCGAGCCTGTTGAGCGTATTGCGGAACGTCGACTTGATCGCAAACAAATTCTTTTTAGGCGCACCGTCCTCTTCAAAAACCGGATTCTCAAGCGTAAAACCAAGACCGCCAAGCTTGAGGGTGCTATCGCGAACCACGCGGGTCTCTTCTATCTTCAGGATAGTCGTATCGACCACCGTGCGGATCTTCTTGATTTCGTCCCTGATGACGGAGTTCTGGTGGTACACGTCCATCAGGTTTCCGTTCGAGAGGTTTTCGACAATCTGGACCGGCGAAAAAAGCACAAAGCCAAGGATAGCGCAGATTCCAAGAACCAAGTAAATAACAACTTTCTTGACGGAGAACGTGATGTCACGGCTCCGCGCGTGCTTGCTCGGATAGAGATGGATCTCGATCTTTTTCACTAGGACCTACGCATTCTTGTTCAGTTTCTTTTCGATTTCGGCGACCTGTTTTTTGATTTCGAAAATGGCGCCCACCGCCTCGATTGCGGACGGATCCTCCTTGATGGATTCCAGACAGCCTTCCTGGATGGCCTCGTAAACCTTTTGGCCCAGCAACTGGTACTTAGCCTTGAGCTTTGATTCCGTCATCGTCAATTCAACGCGGGAAAGAACGTTGGACGCACAGTCCTTTGCAGCGATTTTAAGCTTATTTAGAGTTTTTTCGTTCATAGTATCTTCCGACCTGTCCTTTAAAATAGTAGATTTCTTGATATAAAACAACGGAGATTTTTCTATGAGTCGCAGCGATCGCAGAAGAGCAAAGCAAAATGCAAAAAAATTCGTCCCAAAGAAGTCAAATGCGCTGGATAAACGAGTCATCGTACTCCTCGCCATCATTGTCGTTGTGTTTTTCGTAGGAACAATGATCATCCAGAGAGGCTAATTAATGAAGTTCACTATCCAGAAGAATGTATTGCAGGACGTTCTGCAAGCGGCAATCAGTGCCGTGCCTAACAAGTCCACCATCCAGATCCTCAACAACTTTGCGCTCCGCCTCGAAGGCAACTTCCTCGAAGTGAGTGCAACCGATCTAGACCTCGGCATCAGGGTCAAGGTGGAAGTGCAAGGCGAACGTGATGGCGCAGTCGTCATCAACGCCCGCAAGCTGTTCGACCAGGTGAAGAGCCTCGTGGATCCGAGCATCACCAGCATCACTTTCGACGCACAGGACTACTTGGTCAAGATCCAGTGGAGCGAACGCGGCAAGGCTAGCATCATCGGCTTTGACGCAAACGACTTCCCGCCGTTCCCAGAAGTCGAAAATGGCGAAACCTTGAACATCGCCGCAAGCGAACTCGCATTCCTCGCCGAAAAGACATTGTTTGCAACCTCTACCGACTCCACCCGTTTGAGCCTGAACGGCGTGTACCTCGAAGCAAAGGACGGTAAGGTTTCCATGGTTGCTACCGACGGCCACCGTCTGGGCCGCGCAGCCATCGACCAGGAAGGCGCAGAACTCTCGAACGGCGTCATCATCCCGCACAAGGCCTTGCAGCACATCTTGCACATGGCCAAGGGCGACGCCACTGTCGAAATCCGCACCTCCGCAACGCACATCCTCTTTAACACCGGTTCCATCCAGGTGATTTCCAAGCTCTACGAAGGACCGTATCCGAGCTACCGCTCCGTGATCCCGCAGCAGTTTGAACGCACCGCACAGGCCAACACCACGGAATTCCAGAACAAGATCCGCAGCGTGATTTCCATGGCCAACGCACGCACCCGCAAGATCCGCCTGCAGTTCGACGGCAACATCCTCGAACTCAGCGCCACGGACCCGGATGTCGGCGGCGATTCTCGCGAAGCACTCGCCATCACGCACAACGGCGAAGGCAGCTTCTGCATTGGCTTTAACGGCCAGTTCCTCGCAGAAATCCTCGGCATGTGCAAGAGCGAAGAAGTCATCATGAAGATGAACAACCCGCTCGGCGCTTGCATCATCGAACCGGTTGGCGAAAACTTGAACTTCTCGTTCTTGTTGATGCCGACGCACCTGACGGACAACTAACCGCAGTTCGGACAGATTTAAGGGCTCTCGCGAGAGAGCCTTTTTTATTCCGTGGGACTGTGTAAGCAAAGGGAACTGTGCCTGGAATGGAAACCGTTAATGCTAGTGAAACCGTGCCAAGTTTAATGGGTACTGCCGCACGATTTGGATAAAGTAAATTATGTCGAGTCAAATTCGTAAACGAGTCAATAAGAAAATCACGAAAGCCATTCACGACTTCAACTTGATTGAAGACGGAGACCGCGTGCTCATCGCCACAAGCGGCGGCAAGGATTCTAGCGTGCTGTTGATGGAGCTTGCCGCACGACTCGGCAAATTCGGGCCCAAGTGCGAACTTGCAGCCATCCATATCCAAAGCGATTTTGCAGACAAGGCTCCCCGCGAATTTTTGCAGCGAATGGCAGAAGAATACCCGCAAGTGCCGTTTTACTTTAAAGATGTCGCCGTGGAAGCCCGCCTCAAAGAAGGCCGCAAACTGAACTGTTACTGGTGCAGCACACAGCGCCGCACGGAACTCATCAAGTTCGCAAGCGAAAACAACTTCAACAAAATCGCGCTCGGCCACCACATGGACGACATTGTCGAAACGCTATTGATGAACATGCTGTACAAAGGCGAGTTCAGCGGTATGCCGCCCATGGTCCCATACGAAAAGTATCCGTGCAGCATCATCCGCCCGCTCTGCTACTGCGAAGAAAGCGAAATCATCGCCTACGCCGAAGACGCCGACATCCGCAAGTTCACCTGCACCTGCGAATTCTCGAAAGCAAGCCACCGCAAGACCATCCGCGAAGAAATCAAGAGCCTGACGAAAGGAAGCTCCACGCTCAAGGCAAACCTGTTCGAAAGCATGCGAAACATTAGGATGGATTATCTGCTGTAAAGCGGAGCCCCCTTACTGTCATCCCGGACTCCGTTCCGGAATCTCCTTTATGGCTTTACACACCGCACCGAACGATAGTCCTCTTTCGCAAACGCATTTATACTCGCCACATCACTGCTGAACGACAAGAACAAATAGAACGCATTCGACTCACGATTTTCAGCATCTTCCGTCGCACTCCAGAAGTACGCGTACCCGCCGATACCATCGAACTTACCATCCGCGCCACGATACCCCGCCGGAAGCGCCCTGAAGCCCAAAGCATCCGAACCATTACCTTTCTTGAACCAACCATCGCTAGCTTTTAAAGCTGCGCCCGCGCGAGACAGCGAAGATGACTGCGCGAGGAATGGTGATAGAGACTGCGCAGCATCCTTGGACGTCGCGACCACTAGCGATTCGAAATTCTCTTTCGTAGGCAAACGCCAACCATCAGGGCAAACAGTTTTTGCCTCCGCCCACGAATAAAGCCTCCCCAACCGCTTGCAATTGCGAGAATCACCCTCCGGGCAAAAACTCCCCGCCGTCTCAAAATTCAAGTTCTCCGCCATCCACGTCTGCTCGCCGATTTTCACGACACCATAAGACTGCCCGTCACGCGAATCCGTGAACGACTCCGAACAAGAGGTGAGGAGGAAAGTTAAGGCGGCAAGAGTGAAAGAAGATTGGATAGTGAGATGCATGGAGAGAATATAAATTTTCCTAAATACTCATTTGATTCTTTGATGATTTTACAATCGCCTTTGTGGTCGCCTTTCCGGTTTGCAGTCGCCTTTACAGTCGCCCAGCCCTCTTTTATTTATCGCCATTTTCAGGACTTATCTTTTGATAATGAGCCCTAATAAGTTTTTGTGCCTCATCTATCGTAATTTCGCCCTCGATATTGCGCCGTGCAATTTCTAACAAGAAATCGGAGACTTGCAAGCCATCAACAGCCTGCAAGCCAATGGCTGTCCGCCAATTAATGGCCCTCTCTTTCTTTTCGGGATCGTCTTGATTGATATATTCCTTAAAAAACGACTTTGTTGATTTCTTAGGCATTCGAACTCCTTACAATTTAATGCCTAATATACCTTCTGAGAATTTTTTATGCAATAGAGCCAACTGTTCGGAATTTCCGAACACTTGAGTATCAATTATAGGGAAACATACTCCATCAACACAGTTATATAGTAATACATTTGCAGCAACACTTTAGCCTGTTCTCTGGGCAATCGGAAGGCAACCTCAGGACATTCTCTGGGCATTTTTTGCCATTTCTCTGGGCAATTACGTCGTTCTCAGGGCAATCTCTGGGCAATTTCAGCAAAAAATGTTCGAAGTATCTTTTTTGGGGCAGGCGGCAACAGAGACTAAATTCATTTTCCAAAATATTTCAAGCAGAATTCCTCATTCACTTTAACAACAATCATTATAAAAACTTTTAGGGTTTCAATATATGCTTGTCGCAGCTCTTCTTCTGATCCATAGAAAGATCCATGCAGAAAGGCATTGCGCAAATCTAAGCTGTTTGAAAATTCTTTCTTGTTCAACACAAAATTATAGTAATCGCGTTCTTGGCGAGAAAACACAGTTGATTCAACTTCAACTTCTTCTTTTTCTACTAGCGCTTTTAATATTTCCTTATGCTTACCCTTTTGATGAGCAAAACAAACAACCTCGTTCTCATACAGGTTGTATAAGAGAGTGCATCTAGCAGCATTTATCCCCAAACTATGATCGGCTTTCAAAAGTAGAGCCCCTCTTTCTATCAGCCAGTTTATCCACTCTCTTGCCTGCTCTGCAAAATCGGTTATGAAAAGGTGTTCTTTGGCAATTATCTGTACTAAGGAGTCATAACCGTTCCAAGCAAAGCTCATCCCAAACATCAAGTTAAAGGTAAAGAGAAACCGCATTTCTTCTTTAAGATCGTCCCCTTTAACATAAGCATACTTCTGATTTAAAAAACTCTTCAATTCTCCTATATGAACAGGATTAGAAGAAATAGCCATAAGTTCCTTATCAACGTAACCGTCTTCCACATAATATTTCAGTTGCTTAAGGATTCCGTCCATTTCAATATAGAGTAGTTTTATCCGTTCCGACAACAACGCCGATTTTGACGGTTTCTTGAATTCAAAATCCGAAATACCAAAATTCTTTTTCAGATAATCACCAAAGAAATAATCAAACAAGTCTTCAATGCTTATCCCGTAATCTTCAAGTTCTCTCTTATATGCAGATAAAATCGTGTAGCAAATCATTCTATCTGTTGTAAATTGAGAGCGTATAGGATAGTGCTTTATTCCTTCACTTTTTGCGAGTAATTCATCTAATGTACTTTTCTTTTTCAATACAAATTGACAACGCAGTTCCGAGTCAAAGAAATCAAACAGGAAGATGAAGTTGTTAAGTAAAGTCGGGAAATCGTGATGTTCTCTTACCCATTTCTTGCTGTAAACGCAATAGACATGATGATCTTCTTCGTTATACGATTCGTTCAGCTCTTCATCTATTTCCTGGAAAGATGCTATGCAACCATAAGAAAACGAGGGCTTTTCTGAAAAATGTTTTTCCCAATATTTTTCCTTGGCTTTTTTAGCCCTTAAACGCAATCTAGCATCAATATTAAGGCCCTGTATTACGGGAGCGTTTTCAATCAATTCTAAATAATTTGGATGCGGTTCAAACGAATCATCAACATAATAGTTTAGGATTCCTATTTTCTTTTCTTGAGTTAAAGCTTTGGGAAACGCAATATTTTCTTTCTCGGCAAATCCTTTTACCAAATAGTATTTGATGATTATTTCGGCTGCATCCTTATTATTCATCATACAATCAGTTATTACCTGACCGAATTTTTTCACCCATCCCTTACATCTTAAAATATTGAGCAAAGAAACTAGTTTCTTGTCAAGTAAATCCCGAACGCTAGAACCAGGGATTTTTTGTAATAGATCAAACCGCTCCAATAATTCCAACAAATCTAAAGAGAAATATATCCATATACTCTGAAAGATATTTTCAATATTACTTAAATCTAGTTTTTGGAAATACGAAAATACAAAACGAGAAATCTCACTCGTTTTTTCACGATATTCCTTAAATTTTTCGGGAGAAATATTTGGGGGACACTTTATTGACTTGACAATCCGAATTATGTTCTCTAATTCAACAACTTGGTTTAAGTCGTAATTATTCGCCGTATCAAAAGAATCCAAAATGGGCATTGCCCTTTGGAACATATGGTATTGGTGCAACTCCGAATGCTTATTATATGTAATCCATTTAAAGAAATCTTCGGACATTTATATGATGATTTTTTAATTTCTATTCGGTTTCAAATCTTGAATTTCTTTTGATACATCCATGTGCTTTCTAGTCAGAATCACGGTCAGAAGCACTTGATATGTTTTATCGTACCAATCCTCTTTTTCCCGCGAAGTCCATAATTTGGCTTTTTCGGGCAAATCGCCCTTACCAGAATTATTGTGCCTTATGTCAATAGCATTTACTAAGAACCGAGAATCACTATACAATGCAGCATACTGCGTTCCTTTAAAATCGTTATTCATTGGTTCTGTATAATCCGCAAGAGCCACAAGAATTTCACGTTTTCTTGTCAGATTACCTTTCAACAAAACTCTATTGTATTCAATCATGTTCAGAGCAAGATCTACCTTATTATTTTCAAGGCATTCGATGGCTTCTGTAGTTGCGGGGTTCTTATCGACAATGATATAGCCTTCTTTTATTTGGGCCCATTCGTGGTTCGTCTTTTCTAGAATCACCTTTATATTTGCAATTATTTGCTGTGCAGTTTCTTTTGCTGTTTCATCCTTATCTAAATAAAATTTTGTGGTATTTATCAAATTCAAAAGCACTTCACAATACAAAAACAACTCATTCCAATCCCTGCCATAGGAAGAAACTTCTGGTATACCCAATTCATTTAAAAGATCTTCAACAGACAAAAATGTTTGTCGAAGTTTTACTGGAATTTTATAAAATTCTCTATTAATAATACGTTTCAACGAATACTTGATTCCATAAATACTCCACTCCTTCAGAAACAACATCGAAAGACGATCAAACTCATTAGTTGGATTAATATTTCTTTTTTCCAGCATTTCAAAGATATTCATGTTATTTTTTCCGACATACATATTCTAATTTACAAGCCAAATAAGAAATCCAACTAATTGTTGCACAGGCAACTACATACGCGACAAGAGCAAGAATTTGCTTTTCAATCGTATCGAAAATATTTATTACAATTAAAGAGATTCCGCACCCCAAGCAAATCAGTACAATAACAGCAATATATACCCAAATGTTAGTCAAATATGTTTTTCCGTTTTCCATTAACTAATCCTCCTTTTCGAACTTCTTTTTTGACTCGTTCCCATTCACTTTTTAAAATTTCACCCATCATATCACGGATTTTTATCAATAATTCATTTAATGTTCCCGGTTGATGATCGTAGGGAAGCAACTTGAATTTTTCAAGTTCTTCAATCAATTTTTCATCCCTTGAATCGGAAGGATTTAATTTAAGAATACATAAATCAATTCGTCTTATAAATTCTGCATAATTTTCGGGGGTTGATTCAGATATTTTCACTTGGCGAAAACGTTTGAGATTATCTTGCACAGAATAATACCCTTCATCATCCCCAAAAAATTCTTCAACATTTTCATCAAAATTCAATTGCCATTTAGCAGCAACATCTTCAACATAAGTTGATAAATATACATATGAAAGTATTGCTGAAAAATCGGCACGTAATTCACCGATCCATTTTATGCGTTGAGTCGTAACCACATCAATGTATTTTTGCATTTTTAAATTTTTACGTGCATAAAATAAAGCTAGCAACGATATGAGCATCGAACATGCCGACACAGCCACAGTCATTGATATATTTCCCAAGAAAGAACTCATTTCGTCATATCTCTATTTCATTGTTCATGTTTTTCTTGCGATGTAGCCTGATTATCTGCAGAAAAAGTAGTATAAATCTCAGCATTTTCAACCATAACATCTCCTTTTTGAGGCCCTAAATTAACAGAATCAGCATTTTTCTCATTTTCTTTTTCTGGTGTAAATGGTGGGCACTCTTTATCAATCATCTTTATATGATTAACAGTATCAAAGACACCCTCTATCCTTTTATTTAAAACCCTTAAATTATCCATACTTAAAGACTGCGGTCTTGGAGTTTCCTTTAGCTGTCTTATGGCTTCATTTTTTAAATTTTCAAGAAATTCTACTTCGCTTTCAAACCTTTCTAACATTTTTTCACCAGTATAGCGATGGCCTAAAACACGAATCAATCTTGCAGCCTCCTCTCTTGAAGAAGATAAAACAACATCAATAAATTGTAAAACATTTTCTTTTTTCAATTCAAGGACATCAAGAGCGGGCTCTTGACCCGCCAATGCAATTCTGGCTTCTTCAACATTTTGAGCATCATCACTTTTCAGATATTCAAAGAAATTTGTCGCATATTCTTTCTGCCTCACTTCTCTTTGAGGCTTAATATTCTGCATAATTACATTTGCAAATGCAGATGTTTCAACATTCTCTGATTTGTCAAATATAAGAACATCATTATCCACCGGAGTTAAAAATTCGGCATTTTCCAAAACATACTTATTCATTCTCGATATAAGTTCTTCAGGAGTATCTATAATGTTTTTATTTTTTGATAAAGTTAGAAGAGAATCGAATAAATGAATCAATAAAACAGGATTATTTACATTCTTTTGTTCAGATGGATTTTTGAAAATTTCATCAAACTTATTATAACATTTTTGTAATTCAGCATCATTCAGTTCCTTCCTATTGCACAGCTTATTTAAAAGATAATCATCCTCCCCACCGAACCAAATAGAGGATTTTATAACACTACTAAGTTTTTTTTGATCAATTGTATTTGATATTAGCCAGGCACTCCACAAAGGGAGCCAATCTCTTTCATACGAACCATCGTTCAGCCTATTTCTGATTGATGGGACCTCATCTAAATGAAGAAGCCATTCCTTGTTATTTTTCTGTTGTTCAGAATCCCGATCTTTTTCATCTGCTAATTTAGCAGCGGCCCTAAGAAAAGGGGATGTAATTTCTAATTTTTTCCCTTCTATCAAGCCCAATTCCTGAGCATACTGATACATCAAAAAATCACCCAATAACAATCTTGCAAATTCATCTTTGCCATTCAACATCATCCCAATATTTGTGTAATTAACAAACCTATCAAAATCCACAAGAACATGTTTCATCGCCCTTAGATTATTCTGGCCAAACAGATTAACAACTAGAACAATCAAGTCTCGATTTTTTTTCAGTATTTTTCTCGCATCGTCACTCGCTTCAAATACAGTTTTATTTGAAATCAATGTAGTTGGCTCATCGGATACAGCATAACACTTATCAACCCAATAATCAACAACTTTCTCTACACTAGTCTCCACCTGGAGTTCTTTACCAACTACTTTTTCCAATGATACGGACAAACCATACATTGTAGATTCATCTTTCTGCTTATTTACAGCCTTAATCAAAACATCTTTTTCAGCAATAATTATACATGGAATATGCAGAAATTCTACGCATTCATTAACAAAACCAAGTAACTCAATTACCGGCATATGAGCACGTTCAAAATCATCCAATACAAGAACTAACTTTTTCTTTCCATTCTTTTTTATTTCGGAATGATAATGATCAACAAATATATCCAATCCTTCAACAACCCCTTTTGCAGGTATTGTAGAATTGAACATCGCAGCAGATAATGCCGACAAAACAGCTGAAGCTGGAGCTGTTTTTAAAACTTTTTGTAACAAGTCTATTTTTGACGAAGAAATAATCGGATACAAATATGCAAGTACTTTTTCATTTATTTCTTCTTTCGATGAAACTCCATATAAGCTCAAATAAATAACAACATTTTTCTGTTTATCCGTAAAATTATCAATGATTCTCAATCCATGCGAATTAAGATAATTCTTTATATAATACGATTTACCACAACCCCATTTTCCTTTAATTAAAACAGCATAATTAGGTTCAAGACACTTAAAAAGGTAATAATTTAAAAAATCATCTATATGTTTGTTTTGAGACATAATAATCCTTTTTTTACATCTCAATTTCGTTGTTCATGAGTTTGGGGATAAAGCTATTAAAGCACTTCATAAATTTCCAGTTTCAATCAACGTTCTAATAAAATATGATTACATACAAAAAACAACACGCCAACCTAGCTCCTGCAGCAAGTTTCCGGCGCTCTCTTGAACAAGAATGTTTTCGCTGTATTCGTAGGACATAATAATGGGCTTTTTTTTGTAAATATAGCCTATTTTTATGCCAAATTAAAACAAACAAAAAGATTTAAAAGGTCAAAAGCCGAAACAATAAACCAAAGGGATGCACAACAGTGCGTGGGTTGTTTGCACTACAAAAAAAATCATTAGTTTGATAAAATTTTCAACGGATTTTAGCAAAAATACGAAAAATCCCCAAAATGTCACATTCTGTCACCGCAATAATTTAAATTGAATTTTGATTGTTTTTAGTCTGCCTTTTTTGTATGTAGGCAGTCGGAGGTAAAGATGAAGAAAGAAATGATGCCAGAAAATATCGATAAAAATGAAATTATCGTATATCAGCCGGAAGGCGGGGAATTCCACATCGAAGTCCGAGTAGAAAACGAGACTGTTTGGCTTACACAGGCGCAGATTGCGGAACTGTTCGGAACAAAGAGACCTGCAATCACAAAGCATCTCAAAAACATTTATGCAGCTCAAGAACTTGACGAAAAGACCACATGTTCCGTTTTGGAACATATGGGTAAAGACTCGGATCAAATTTACGAGACCAAATATTACAATCTAGATGCGATTCTCTCCGTCGGCTATAGGGTAAATAGTAAAAATGCGACTTGCTTTCGCCGTTGGGCAAATCAGGTTCTGAAAGAGCATTTGCTTCGGGGTTGTAGCATCAACCAGCGATTGATTTCTCATGAAAATAGGCTCGAGAATCACGATTCTCGTATAATCAACCTCGAAAAACAGGTGGATTTCTTTGTAAAGGCGAACTTGCCGCCAAGAGAGGGATTGCTACCCGCACACGCGCATTGGAGCGGCTACGAATTCGCCGTGCAGTTGGTGCGTTCGGCGAAAAATGAACTCGTTATCATAGACCCGTTTGCCAACGATATGGTTCTTTCTCTTATGGCAAAACGTGCCGAGGGGGTGAATGCGACCATCTATTCCGCCCGAATTACCCCCGCCATGCGGGAAGAAGAGGCTCGGCTGAATAGGCAATTTCCGACAGTTCGCTTGGAGAACATGCGCGAGGTCCACGATCGTTTCGTCATCGTCGATGATGTGATTTATCATGTGGGAGCATCTTTCAAAGACCTCGGAAATCAAATGACCGCGTTTTCGGTGCTGAACTTCATCACCAAGGAGCAGGTGCTTGCTATGGTGAAATAGAAAACTCAAGATCAGCCTTTTTTGCTTGTAGACGGTCGGAGGTAAAGATGAAGAAAGTGAAAATGTTGCCAAAAGATTCTGCAAATACGACCAAGGCGGTCGAAAAGCCCAATTTTTCCTTGATAAACTCATAAAATTCCGACCTATTGATAGCGATTAAACAATAACCTACATTAAAGTTTGAAATTTTCGGATAGGAGCTTTTATGAACGATATAACGGAAAAAGACGTAAAAAGGGTTTGGGTCGAAAAGGATGCCATTTGCGTCGAGCTCAAGGACGGTCGCATAGGGAAAGAACTCATTCGCGATTATGAGCCGCTCAAAAAAGCCACCAGAGAACAGTTGAAAAATTGCAGGGTCGATCTCGATGGCGTATGGTTTGACGATTTAGACGAAGGGCTTGCGCTATCTGGATTTTTCTCGCCCAAGAAAACAAATCCCGTTGGTCGCATATTTTGGCTTTTCCCCGAACTGAACGCAGCCGCATTCGCGCGTCGTTTGGGAATTCCGCAACCACTTTTTGCGGCCTATGTCAATGGATCTAGGAAGCCATCCGCAGCTAGGCGTAAAAAGATCAACGACGAATTCCATCGAATCGGTCGTGAGTTGATGCAAGTATAAGCGCCTATTTTAAGCGCCATTCTCCCAATTAACTTTTTAACTTAAAAAGTTAAAATTAAGTTAAAGACACCCCTACTTGCAATGTTTCTTGAGCGCGGCAATGTACGCTTCGGCGTAGCGTGATTTGGTGACGCCTTTGCGCATAACATAACCGACAGTCATTTTGTCATGGACATCAAGGCGTTTTGCGATGATGTTCTTGCCGTTGAGTTTGTGGCTGATGACGCCGGAGCAAATGGTGTAGCCGTCAAGGCCGATGAGCAGGTTAAAGAGTGTAGCGCGGTCACGGACTTTGATGTTTCGCGGGCAATCGAAATCGATAGCGGTGAGCGGTTCTTCGGCAAAGTAGAACGAGTTGAAATCGCCCTGTTCGTAAGTCAAGTACGGGAATGGCTTGAGATCCGCAAGCGTGATTTTTTCTTTTTTTGCAAGCGGGTTCTTCGATGACATGAACACGTGCAGCGGTGTTGCAAAAAGCGGTTCAAATACGAGGTTGTTTTTTTGGATGAGCTTGGTGATGACCTTTTCGTTTTTGTCACTGAGGTAAAGCACGCCCATTTCGCTTTTCATTTTGGCGACATCGTCAATGATTTCGTTAGTTTGCGTTTCGCGAAGCGTAAAATCGTAGCTCGGGCCACCGAACTTGCGGATAACATCGACAAACGCATTCACGGCAAAAGAATAGTGCTGGCAGCTGACGGAGAAAATCATGTTGCCGCCTTTGCCACCTTTATAGCGGTCTTCCAAAAGCGTCGCCTGTTCCAAAACCTGCCTTGCGTACGAAAGGAATTCATCGCCTTCGTTTGTAATGGTCACGCCTTTGTTGGAGCGGTTGAAAATCGTCACGCCCATTTCTTCTTCGAGTTCGTGGATAGCAGCGGTAAGGCTTGGTTGCGAGATAAAGACTCGCTTGGACGCTTCAGTAATATTTCGCGTGTCTGCAATGGCAATGGCATATTTAAGTTGTTGTAGAGTCATAAGTTTTCCTTATCGCTAGTTATAAATCACCATAGAAAAAATCTATGGTGAACGCATAAAAAATAGTATTTTACCGATGATAAAAAGTGAGGTATATTTGGAGCGTTCAAAAAAAACAAAGTAAAAAGGTAGGTAAAACACTATGAGCATTAAAACATCTGTAATTGGTTTCCCGCGTATCGGTAAGAATCGTGAACTCAAGTTCGCCAGCGAAAAGTTCTTCAAGGGCGAAATCTCCGAAGCAGAACTCCAGAAGGTCGCCGCAGAAATCCGTCAGTACGGCTGGCAGAAGCAGAAGGCCGCAGGCATCGACCTTATCCCGTCCAACGACTTCTCGTTCTACGACAATGTTCTCGACACTGCATTTTTGCTGAACGTCATTCCGGAACGCTACAGCAGCCTCGAATTGAGCACGCTCGAAAAGTATTTCGCAGCCGCCCACGGCTATCAGGGCGCAAAGGGCGATGTGAAGGCTCTCCCGATGAAGAAGTGGTTCAATACGAACTATCATTACATTGTTCCTGAAATTGACGATGCTACCGAGCTCAAACTCGTCGGCAAGAAGCCTGTCGAAGAATTCAACGAAGCCAAATCGGCCGGAATTGAATCCATTCCGACGTTGATTGGTGCATACACATTCCTCCGCCTCGCCCGTTACAACGGCAACAAGAAGGCCAAGGACTTCGCAGCAGCAGCCGTCAACGCTTACGCAGAACTCGCTGAAAAGCTCGCTGCCGCAGGCGCCAAGTGGATTTCTTTCGCAGAACCGGCTCTCGTTTTCGACGTGACCGCAGAAGAACGCGAACTCTTCAAGACAATTTACGCCGAACTCTTGAGAAAGATCGGTGAAAAGAAGAACCTCAAGATCGCATTGCAGACTTACTTCGGCGACATCCGCGATGTTTATCAGGATGTGACCGCACTCGGCTTTGACGCTATCGGTTTGGATTTCGTTGAAGGCCTTAAGTCTCTCGAACTTTTGAAGACTGGTTTCCCAAAGAACACGCTCCTCTTGGCTGGCGTCGTGAACGGCAAGAACATCTGGCGCGCTGATTACGCACAGAAGAACGCCATCCTCGACGAAATCAAGAAGTATGTCGCTGCAGAAAATGTTGTGGTTGGCACTTCTTGCTCTCTCTTGCACGTGCCGTACACGGTCGCTGCAGAACAGAAGCTTTCGGCTGACATTCTCAAGCACTTCGCATTCGCCGAAGAAAAGCTCGTGGAACTTGCAGAACTCGCAAGCGCTGACGCAGACGCTCTCGCCAAGAACAAGGCATTGTTCGCAAGCGCTCGCGTTCAGGCAAACGCAAAGGTTCAGGCAGAACTCGCCGCCCTCTCTGCTGCTGATTTCGAACGCAAGCCGAGCCGCCTCGAACGTCGCGAAGTACAGAAGGCCGAATTCAAGTTGCCGGCATTCCCGACAACGACAATCGGTTCCTTCCCGCAGACTGCCGAAGTTCGCGCCAACCGCGCCGCATTCCGCAAGGGTGAAATCTCCAAGGAACAGTATGTGGAATTCAACCAGAAGAAAATTGCAGAATGCATCAAGCTGCAAGAAGAAATTGGCCTCGATGTGATTGTTCATGGTGAATTTGAACGCAATGACATGGTGGAATATTTCGGTTCCAAGATTGACGGTTTCGTATTCACGCAGAACGCCTGGGTGCAGAGCTACGGCACCCGCTGCGTGAAGCCGCCTGTCGTTTGGGGTGATGTGAGCCGCAGCGCTCCGATTACGGTTGAATGGTCCGTTTTCGCACAAAGTTGCACCAAGAAGCCGGTGAAGGGTATGCTTACGGGTCCTGTTACGATTCTCAACTGGTCCTTCCCGCGCGAAGACGTTTCCTTGAAGACGCAGGCTCAAGAAATCGGCCTTGCCATCCGTGACGAAGTTTTGGACCTCGAAAAGAACGGCATCAGAATCATCCAGATTGACGAAGCCGCTCTCCGCGAAAAGTTGCCGCTCCGCAAGAGCGACTGGCACAAGGAATACCTCGACTGGGCCATTCCGGCATTCCGCTTGGTTCATGCCAAGGTCAAGCCCGAAACGCAGATCCACACGCACATGTGCTATAGCGAATTCAACGACATCGTCCGCGATATCGATAACATGGACGCCGACGTGATCACGTTCGAAGCCAGCCGTTCTGACCTCAAGCTGCTCGATGCCTTGAACGACGCCAAGTTCGAAACGCAGGTGGGCCCGGGTGTTTACGACATCCACTCTCCGCGTGTACCGTCTGAACAGGAAATCGTTGACGCGCTCCACAAGATCATCGCGAAGATTCCGCAAGAGAATGTGTGGGTGAACCCGGATTGCGGTCTCAAGACTCGTGGCGAAACCGAAACGACGGCAAGCCTCAAGAACCTCGTCGCCGCCGCCAAGAAACTGCGTGAAGAATAAAAAAGGCGACCCCGTCCCGGAACAAGTCCGGGATGACATGGTGGCCGGGGTGACAGTCTAAAAGTCACAACCACATTCATTGATAGACAGATTCTAAGTTCGCTCTAGTCTATCGCTTATCCCCGTGTGCAAAACGCCGCGGGGATTTTTCATTTATACGCCACTTTCATCAAAAAAAACATCTTCTAACCAAATTCTATCACCGCGCTATTTATATAGTAAAAATCTATAACAGAGCATAAAAAAGTAGTATATAGAGTAAGCCTTGTTCTAGGTATACCCCTTTTCTATCTTTGTGCCGCATTTGAAAGAAAGGTGCCCCCGTCCCGGAAAAACATACGAGGCGAGTGCCGCGACAAAATGCTTGCATTTTGGCATGGTTGAGCCGAAGGGTGTTGCGCTTGCGCAACAAGTCCGGGAAAAACGCACAGGACTTTTTGCAAATGGAATTATCTGGTTTGGCGTCGCCATCTCCGTCTCCGAAATCGAGGCGGGTATTGAAATTGGCGCGGCAGCCGCAAGGGATTCGCTTTGGCTCCCGCTCGTACTCGGACACATTCTGGGCGGCATCTTGCTCTTTTTCGTAGGCCTCATCGGCGCACGCGTTCACTTGAACGCCATGGAAACGACCAAGTCCTCATTCGGCAAATACGGTTCCAAGTTTTTCGCCGCACTGAACACGTTCCAGTTGCTCGCCTGGGTCGCCGTTTTGAACGCGCAAGGCGCTTCGGCTTTGGCAGGGCTCAACTTGCCAATTTCGTTCCCGCTCACATGCGTGATTCTCGCCGCACTTATCGCCGCCTGGGTTTATGTGGGCATTCGCCGTTCCGCCAACTTGACGACAGTCGTGATGGCAGCACTCACCGTTCTGCTCGCTATTCTTTCCGTGAAGTTGTTCGGGCTCGACAGTTCGTCTGCAGACGCCATCGGGAAAGCCGCAACCGCGCTCAAGTTTTGGAACATTTTCGAGATTTCCATCGCCATGCCGATTTCTTGGCTCCCGGTGATTTCGGACTACACGAAGGACGCCGAAAAGCCCGTGAAGGCAACAGCAATTTCTGCAATCGCTTACACATTCGCAAGCCTCTGGATGTACATCATCGGTATTGAAATCGCAGACATCGGCGCAACGAACAACATTGCGCAAGCCATTCTCCTTGCTGGCCTCGGCATTCCGGGAATAATCATCGTGGTGCTTTCAACCGTCACGACAAACTTCCTCGCGGCAAACTCCGCAGGCGAATCATCCAAGGCGATTTACAGTAAAATAAATCCGAAAATTGCAGGTATCGTCGTGAGTTTCTTGAGTGCCGCTCTCGCCATTTCGGGAATCATGGACCACTACATCAGCTTCCTCTATCTGATCGCTTCCGTGTTCGCCCCGATGGCCGCCGTGCTCCTGGTTTCGTTCTACTTCTCCAAGGAACGCACCGAATCGCTCGGCGCTTGGCTCTGGAACATTTTCGCCTGGCTTGCAGGCTTTATCGCTTACCAGGTCGCAGAACATTTCGACTCCGTTTTCCTCGGTCCCACACTCCTTGCAGTGATCGTTTCGGCGGCATTTGCCTCAATACGTGTACTCTCGGAAAAGAAAGATTTTTAACTTTTAGTTCGCCATGCCACAGAAGAAAATTGCGTTAATCAACGATGTTACAGGATTTGGCCGTTGCTCGATAGCCGTCATGGCACCGATCGTTTCGGCAATGAAGATCCAGGCGGTCACAATACCGACTGCGATTCTTTCGGCACACACGCAGTTTCCGGAATACTACTTTGACGATTACACTTCAAAAATGCGCGACTACATCCAGACCTATAAAGATCTGGGAATGAAGTTCGACGCCATCGCCACTGGGTTCCTGGGCTCGGCAAAACAAGTCGACATCGTGATCGACTTTTTCAAGGAATTCAAGAAAGACGACACGTTCGCCCTGGTAGACCCGGTGATGGGTGACTACGGACGACTCTACGAAACCTATACGCCCAAGATGTGCGAAAAGATGAAGAAGCTCGTCCACTACGCCGACATCTTGACGCCGAACCTGACGGAACTTTGCACGCTGACCGATACAAAGTACCGCAACGAAGGTTTTAGCGACGCCGAACTTGCGGAGATGTGCCACATCCTGACGGAACAAGGGCCAGAACACATCGTGGTGACCGGCATTCCGTACAACACCAAGCAAATCATGAACTACGTGTACAGCCGAGGCGAAGAACCGCGCATCGTGATGGTAGACCGCATTGGCGGCGACCGCAGCGGAACCGGCGACGTTCTCAGCTCGATTATCGCAGGCATGTACTTGAACGGTCACGATTTTTACGAGTCGGTCAAGAAAGCCGCAGAATTTGCATCCAAGTGTATCCGCTACTGCGAAGACAACAACGTTCCCACGCACTGGGGGCTTTGCTTTGAAATGTTCCTACGCGACCTGATGGAGGATTAAAATGGTTTTATACACTGTGACAGGAAATGTCGGTGAAGCCGGCTACCTCGACATCGCCAACAGCGGCGACATCACCGGCAAGAACATTTACGTGAACATCACCAACCGCTGCCCGTGCAGCTGCGTTTTTTGCCTGCGCCAGACAAAGAAGATGATGGAAGGCAACACGCTCTGGCTCAAGGGCGGTGAACCGAGTGTCGAAAAGGTCATGGAACTTTTTGCGCCCTACGATCTTTCGGTCATTCATGAACTCGTGTTCTGCGGATACGGCGAGCCGCTCGAACGCTTGCACGACGTCTGCCAAGTGATCGACCAGCTCAAGGCCAAGTACCCGAAATTGAAGGTCCGCCTCAACACGAACGGGCTTGCCAACCTGATTCACGGCAAGGACATTACGCCGGAACTCGAAGGTCGTTTCGACACCGTTTCGATTTCGCTGAACGCGCCGACCGCCGAAGAATTCCTCGCCCTCACGAGATCCAGATTCGGCATCAAGTCGTTTGACGCGCTGAAGGAATTTGCAGCACTTGCAAAATTCCACGTGCCGAACGTCGTCTTGACCGTTGTCGAAAAGGTTATGTCCGAAGAAAAAATCGAGCAGTGCCGCAAGATCTGCAACGAACTCGGCGTAACGCTGAGAGTAAGACCGTTCGAAAACTAGGAATCCATCGGCAGCATTTTTCGACCTACGCGTTTCGCTTGCCGCGACGCCTATAGTCTGCATCGACGTTCGCTTTCCACGAGCGTTCATTCACACGGTTCTTGCGGATATCGCTCATCAAACAACATTGTGCGCGATACATAACCTCGATGCCGCTTTCGTCATTGACAAAATTTGCGGCACGCTCTTCGCAGATGCCAAAATTTTTTGCCGTTTCAATAGCGTCAATATTTGCGCCCAGGAAGATGAATTCCCAGCCGTACTTTTGCTTTTGGCGTTCGACCATCTGCTTCACGCGATCAGATGTATATTTACGGCTTGCATTTTCATAACCGTCCGTGGTGATGACAAAGATGGTCTTTTCAGGGCGATCTTCTTCGCGAGCATACTTGTGAACGTTACCGACATGGTGGATCGCACCGCCAATGGCATCGAGAAGAGCGGTACTGCCTCGGGCATAATACTCTTTTTCGGTGAGCGGAGCAACACTTGCAAGCGGCACACGATCGTGAAGCACTTCAGATTTGCCATCAAAGAGAATGGTCGAGACAAAAGCCTCGCCCTCTTCTTTCTTTTGCTTTTCGATGGTGCTGTTGAATCCCCCGATGGTGTCTTTTTCGAGCCCGCTCATGGAACCGCTGCGGTCGAGAATGAAAACGATTTCGGTAAGTCCTTTTTTCATGATTGCCTCCGTGCCGCTATCAGTGCGGCTTTGATGGTTAACGGAAACAATAATAGATGCCGCAAAAGCAAAAATGGTCGCCCGGCAGGCGACATTTTCAAAGGCATTTTTTTAGGAATTTGCTTGCGAATTAAGCACCGAGAGTCGGCTGTCCGAACTTGAACAGCATACTGTTGATTTCCCAGATGTCGTACTTTTGATGGGTGATAAAATAGGAGACGATCAGGTCGCCCTTGTTGGATGGCGAAAGCGCAAGCTCGGCGCGCGAAAGCAAATCCTTCGTTTCGTCCAGATTCAAACGCAAAGCGATCGCCAGTGCAAGCGCCGTCTTCTTGGTCGGCTTGTAGTTCACATTGCTGCGGATTTTCGAAAAATGCTTGCGGTCAAGATTTGCCCTCTTGTAAACCTCGACATCGTCCTGATGCTTTTCGCGAATGAGCGTAAAAAGCTTGCCGCAAAAAGTTTCGCCTGCAGTCGCAAGCATTTCTTCAAGGCTCGTGTCTTCAATACTGCTCCGGACTTCGAAATCGCAAAACCTTATACGAGGAGCTTCGTAAACCTTTTCGGATTCTTCTACGTTGTTTAAATTCCCGTTCCAGTTTCTGCGAAAACGCCCTTCAACATCATCATGCTTTTCCTGGACGTAATTGTCGTCAATGTACGCCTGGATATCGCTGCAAAGTTCTTCGGAAACATCGAAGGACTTGCGGTCAAAAACGACCAGCTGCACCTCCATTTCGTGCGACTGCAAAAAATCGCCAATCGCCCGCAATGCGATTTTTAGCGCTCCGTCTTTCGGGAAACGGAACACGCCGCTCGATATCAACGGGAACGCAATCGACTTGCAGCCCAGTTCCAAAGCCTTATTGAGCGCATTAAGGTAGCAGTTCGCAAGCGCAAGCCGTTCACCAGATTCGCCACCATTCCACTTCGGACCCACAACATGAATGATGTACTTTGCAGAAAGCGCAAAAGCAGGCGTTACCGCCACTTCGGCAACTTCAAGTGGACCGACTTTTTCACGCGCTGCCAAAAGTTCATCACGCCCCGCCGCCTCGTAAATATGATATTCGGCGCCACCGCCACAAACAGGATTCTTGTTTGCGGAATTGACGATGGCGTCGGCGCGGACTCTCGAAATATCGTTACGAACGATTTTTAAAGGCATGTTGTAAAGGTAACAAAAGTAAACGTCTAGTCCGTTCCGGTTCGATAAAGAACGTCGCGACGCCAACCACAGTCATCGAATTAAAAAGGGAATGGAGTACTGCACTCGCCGTCATAAAGAAGCCAAAGCTTTCCATATGAAGCGCATGGAACGACATCCCAAAAACTTGGACAATCATCAGCAATGCACACGACATCAAGATATACGTGTTCTTTTTCACCAGTGCAAAAATTCCCGCCAGAACCGCCACAAAATTGAACAAAGCCACGAACAAAATGGACCAGCGCCCCACTATCATCCCCGCAGTTCCGCCAATCCCACTTACAAGGAAATATATCGCGCAAAAACGGTACAGGCCTAAATTGAAGCTATGTTGAACAGCTGCTGGAACGCTTTCTTCGGCACGCTTTTTAGGAGCGACAAAGAACGCCGCCACAACAGCAACAAGGTTAGCGTTAAAAACCATAGCAATCACAGCACCGGCAGAAATCTGAAGTCCCGCTAAACAATTAAGAAAGGCCGGCCACGCGACAATCCAAACAACCATCAGTACCGCCAGAATTTTCAAGGCTTTCACGCTCTTTTTGACAAGCGCAAATACTCCCAACGACAAGGCAATCACAACGGCCAAAGTTCCCAGCGCAAACGGGACGAGGACACCCGACGCAATCAACAGTCCGCCCGTTCCAAGCAAATCTTCAAACGACGAATTCGTAAGCGCGCTCCACAGTGAAGCCAATTCACCGCTATGCCCAGCCAAAAGCAGCATATTGGTAATAAAGCCGAGTATGTTCACAATAAATATTACGGCACAAACCCTGAGCAAAGCGAGATTCATAACTCCCCTATTTCATTTGATAAATAACAAATTCGTTCTAAAAATACAAAAAAACGGCCCGGATTTCATTCCGAGTCGTTTTTGAAATTGGCTGGATTCTTCGCGTAAGGAGGTGCCCTCCCCATACGCGGATCATGCTCACATAAGTGCTAAAGCACTAAGTGATCAAAGAGCTCAGTGGCGGGCATGACAATCGCGCGTTATATTAAGCGGGGCGTGCCCCGCCATTTTTTACTTCACGAAGGCGGCGTAGATGGCCTTGATGGCCTTCTCGGTATCGGCTTCGTCAACACCAGTGATGATGTTGATCTGGGAAGAACCCTGGTCGATAATGCGGACGTTCACCTTGCTTTCTGCGAGAGCCGTAAAGAGCTTTGCAGCAACACCGATCTTGTTCGTCATGCCGTGACCCACGGTAGCGATAAGAGCGATGCCCGGGAAGATCTTGATACGGTCCGGACGCATCTGCTGTGTGATGTCTTCGAGGACAACGTCCTGCACGGCGTCGAGAGCCTTGGAATCCACGACGATGCTCATGGAGTCAATAGCGCTCGGGCAGAGTTCGTAGGAGAGTCCTTCGCTTTCGAGAACGGCCAAGACGCGGCGGCCAAAGCCAACTTCCTTGTTCATCATGGACTTTTCGATGTAGATCATCGAGAAGCCCTTGCGGCCTGCAACACCCGTGATCGGGAGCTTTGCGCTTTCCGGAGTCGGGCCAATGATGGTGCCGGCATCTTCCGGGCGGTTCGTGTTGCGGATGTTGATAGGAATCTTCTTGGCGCGGCACGGAGCGATGGATTCGTCGTGGAGCACGCTTGCACCGGAGTATGCGAGTTCGCGAATTTCGCGGTAGCTCACATATTCGATCGGAAGCGGATTTTCGACGATGCGCGGGTCAGCCATAAGCATGCCCGAAACGTCGGTCCAGTTTTCGTACTTGGCAGCGTCAATACCGTTAGCAAGGATAGCGCCAGTGATATCGGAACCGCCACGGCTGAAGGTCTTCACTTCGCCACGGAGGTTGGAACCATAGAAGCCCGGCAACACATAGAGCTGGTTTTCGTCGCCGAGGACCTTTGCAATTTCTTCGTAGGTCCTCGGAGCAATGCGATACTTGTCATCGAAAGTGATAAGCGGGTAGCTATCGACGAAGTTTGCACCGAGGTACTTGGCCATGAGACGAGCGCAGAGGAATTCGCCGCGGCTCACGAGGAAGTCGGTGCTCACGGATTCCGGATGGTTCTTGAGCTTGTCTTCGAGACTATCGAGGTCTTCGGTAAGCTTGTCTTCAAGACCCAAATCCTTGCAGATTTCGTCATAGCGCTGACGGATCAAGTTCCACGGAGTCGAAAAGTCGAGTCCCTTGGAAGCGAGGTCGTATGTGCTGTAGAGGAGGTCGGTCAGTTTGGTTTCTTTCGGGTTACGCTTGCCCGGAGCAGAAACGACGATGACTTTGCGGTTCTTGTCGCTTTCGACAATGGCCTTGATTTTCTTGAACTGACCTGCATCGGCAACGGAAGAGCCGCCGAACTTACAAACGATTCTAGACATTTTGTTCCTTTGGGCCACCAAACCTCTCAGCTTCGAGCGCAACCGCTTTCCTCGCGATTGTCGTGCCCAAGCCTACCCATCTGGCCAGCCACTTGGTTTTTGTGCAATGTAGCAGCGGCACTTTACCGCCGCGGGGCACAATGTAGAAATTTAAAATGCGACTGGCTAGGGGGCAAACAACGTCTAAAAAAGCCCCATTTACTATATTCAACTCCATAAAGAACAGTGTTTTAGGAAAAAGGAGAAAATCATGAAGTACACCTTGCTTACGGCAGTGGCATCCGCATTCCTCATCGCCGCCTGCAGCGAAGAAAACCCGTCAGGCGCCATTACCGTCCCCAACGACGACCCCAATACGGCAACAGGAACCCTTTACGTCGACGAATCGCAGCACCTGCTGGTCACTACTTTTCGAAACGTCCACGGGAACAGTTGCAGGCTGGAAGACAACAACCTGATCTGGAAGAGCATAGAAAAAGACGCCATAACAGATTCTTCCGAATACGAATTCATCGGCGATACGCTAGTCCTCTATGATTATTACGAAGGCACAAGCGACAACTACGGCGACCTGTACGTGGGTGGCACGGCAGGCAACATTTACGGGACCTGGGTCTATACCGGCTACGAACGCAACAGACAGACTGGCGAACAGGAACGCCATACAAACACGCGCTACGTGACCCGAACCTACACATACGCTCCTGGAAAAGTGACCATCAGTGTCGAATACCATATGGATCTCTACGTCGCCGACGAACAGGAGAGAGGCTACATGGAATCGAGCTTCATGGCGGAACTGTATGGCTACCTGACCGGCAGGAGCCACATGGATGATGTCATCTACGTCATGGACAACGAAGACCAGGCAAGCAGCATCGCCCTAAGCATTGAAACAAACGGCGTTCAGATTATCGAAGGCACCAAGACAAACCAGACCTTCAAAATTAAAGACAAGACATACACCGTGACCGTCAAGAAAGCGGAAACTACACTCCACTTTTCCGGACGCACCAACCGCGAGGTCAACCTCGAAGTGACCGACGGCACCACCGTCTGCAGCAGCTACGCCATCTACAGGACGGCAGACGAGAATATCTGCAAAACGGAGAACCTTGAATATTTCAAGGTCTACGATGACGAAGATGAAGACGGCAACACGTTCTACTACGTATCGACATACAAGAACACAAACCACGAAGCTTTCAAGGAATGCCTCAGCGGCATCGCGCTGCCAATCACGAACGTACCCGATCTAAACCTGACGAAAAAGGCAACCACCCCAGCAACCACCCCAAAATCCGGTTACGATGACCACGTGGAAAGGCTCAACCAAAAACTGTTGGGATACATCGAGAAATGATCACAGGGCTCCGCAAGGAGCCTTTTCATTTAAATAAAATTTTACCGAAACATTTGGCGAAAAAAGCGTGTTTATAAGTAGAGGGTCTATGAAGAAACACGAACAACTAATGCTCATCGCCGCCAAATCGAACATCCCGGTCCTTTTGCAAGGGGAATCCGGCGTCGGCAAGGAAATCGCCGCCAGGTTCATCCACAAGAACAGTCCGCGGAGCAAAGGGCCATTCGTTGCACTCAACTGCGGAGCCATCGCGCGGAACCTGGCCGAGAGCCTTCTGGAAGGCGCCAAGAAAGGTTCATACACCGGAGCGTCCTACGACCAGCAGGGCATCGTGCGAGCGGCAAACGGGGGCACGCTATTCCTGGACGAGATCGGAGAAATGCCGATCGACCTGCAAAGCAAACTGCTGCGCATTTTGCAGGAACGTTCCGTCCTCCCGCTCGGGGCGACGCAGAGCGAGCTCGTCGACTTTAGGCTCGTGTGCGCCACGAACAGGGATCTGCAAAGCGAAATCCGGGACGGTAATTTCCGCAAGGACCTGTTTTTCAGGCTGAACGCCTTCCCCATCGTCATCCCGCCACTCCGTGAACGCAACGACTTTGACGACATCGTCAAAAACGTATGGGCCGACATTACGGAAAGGACTTTTGCAGAACAGTTTCCGCTCCGCCACGACCAGATGGTTACGTTGTCCAAATTCAAATGGCCGGGAAACATCCGTCAGCTCAAAAACGTCCTCCAGCGCTATGCGCTGCTCAAGCAGCACGACGTCTCGCTAGATGAAGTCCTCGCCGAAGAATTTTCCAAGAGGGCGGTCAACGACTTCAATGCCATGGATCGATACCATCCGCCCCGCGCCTCCGCCCCCAACTGGGCGTTCATCGAAAAAGCACTGAGCGAGAACAACGGGAACAAATGCCGAACCGCGAGGGCGCTAAACATCAGCCGCGGATGCCTTTGCTACCAGATAAAAAAACACGAGTTCCAGGAGTGGGACTCGTGCGAGAAAATTTCAGAACGTTCGCTAGCGTAAATGGCGATCCGATCCTGCCGCCTAGAATTTCACGCCGACAGCAATGTAGTGGTTGCCGCCTTCGAACGCCGGACGCGGGCTGTAAGCGTAATCGAACACGACCATGCCAAACGTCACGCCGAGACCGCCACTAATAGCATCTTCGGTGTCCGGGCGGAAGGCATACCCCATACGGAACGAAAGCATGTCGAAGTAAACGAGTTCACCACCGATCAAAAGCTGCGCCTTGGTATCGGCACGGCGGTAAGCATCGACGGAGAGATGGACCATCCAGCGATCAAGCACCGGAATGAATCCCGTCACGCCTGCCTGGAGAGCTAACGGAGCTGCTTCCTTTACATCATCGTACTTGCTTGCAAAACCGAGATTCGTAATGCTTGCGCCAAAGGCCACATACTGGTTCACACGGAAGGAACCGCCACCATCGACCGAGAACAAGAAGCCCGTTTCGTCATCGATGGTCTGCGTCGCAAAACGTGCGGATGCAGCCCAGTTGAAAATCTTGGAACGGCTACCGAAACCCGCCAAAAGCGACCAGGCGTAAGAACCGTATTCCGAAGTCTTGAGACCGTTCTCGTCACGGCCTTCAATGTCATCGTAACCCAAAAAGTCCACCGCGAATGCGAGAGTAAACTTGTCCGCAATAGGCAGTCCGTAATAGGCCGAAACAAAATTGTCGGCTCCGCCTTCGCCAAAAATCACCTGGCTCAGGCCGAATTCAGCTTCGTTTGCGACACTCATCGCTAGCGGATTACGCGAAACTTCCGAAACGCGACCCGGATCAGCGACACCGGCTCCCGAAAGGGCTGCCGCACGCGGCGAAACCTGCATCGACAAGAACTTCATCGTCACGCCGCCCGGATCCAAATGCCAATACTCCCCGGCAAACGCAAGGGAACCTACGGTAAGCGCAAACGCAAGAAACTTTTTGAACATACGGTTAATAAGATACAAAAAACTCAAAAGGAGATCCCCGAACGGAGTCGGGGATGACAGTCCAAAGAATGTTACTTCCGCCAGCCTTCCATGATCTTGAGGCATTCGGCGAGGAGTTCTGCAGAGCGGTCCTTGCCTTCGGTTTCCACGTAGCAGCGGAATTCCGGAGCGTTACCGCTCGGACGCAAGTGGATAATGTCGCCAGAATCAAATTCCATACGGTAGCCGTCGACCTCGTTCAAGGAGACGATCTTGCCCTGGAACGTCTTGTCCTTTGCAAACTTCGAAGGCTTTGCAGCAAGAGCGCCGAACAGCTTTTCGCCGAGATTCTTTTCGCGGATTTCGGCGAGTTTGGCCTTGGACTTTTCAGTCGGGAATTCCTTGAGGCGGTCGCTCACGGTAAAGCGCTTGGGCAGCTTGCGCAAAATGTCCACAACGCACATACGTTCTTCGCGGACCATGACCATCACGGCAATCATCGGGAGGAGTGCGTCACGCGTCGGGAGGGCCTTGAGCGTAGTCGTCTTGCCGTCCGCATTCGTGCGCGTCAAATCCGTCTCAAGCAAAAAGCCGCCATTCGCTTCGTAACCTGCAACCGTGAGGCTCTTGTCGTTTGCATCGACCAGGCTTTCCATACCGGCAATCACGTAAGGGCTACCGATGCGCGTACGGCAAATCTTTTCAAAGCT
The DNA here is from genome assembly GCA_902779055.1 of Fibrobacter succinogenes. Classification (GTDB taxonomy): domain Bacteria; phylum Fibrobacterota; class Fibrobacteria; order Fibrobacterales; family Fibrobacteraceae; genus Fibrobacter; species Fibrobacter succinogenes_K. The sequence goes on from CACZAD010000035.1 coordinate 70,130, forward strand.
ACCGGACTTTTCAAGCGAAGTGTTGCAGCTCACCGGAGTCGCGATGCGCTTGATGCCGAGAGCCTGTGCGGCCAGAATGCCAAGCACGTCGCCACGGAGCCACATGCCCACGTCGTCAGCCAAAAGCGGACGGTCAGAATCGCCATCCGTGCTAAACACGGCGTCCACATAATCCTTGTGCGTAAATTCACGGGCGAGTTCTTCATCTTCCTTGCGGATGGCTTCGGTATCGACCGGCACAAACACGTCGCTACGGCCAAACGGCTTGACTGTTGCACCGAGGCTTTCGAGAACCTTCACCACGATGTCGCGGCCCACAGCGGAATGCTGGTAAACGCCAATCGTAAGTCCGTGCAGAGCATCGCTACCGAAAAAGTCCGGGTAACGCTTGCAGTAATTTGCTTCGGCTTCCACTTCGACCGCCGGGAGTTCCGGTGCAGCCTTCAGCATACCCTTGTCGTCAAAAAGCGCTTCGTCAAAATCGACCGACTGCGACACGATTCCCTGTTCGTCAGCCTTCGTGATTTCGCCATTCGGGTGATTGAACTTGATACCGTTACGGTCTGCCGGAATATGGCTACCCGTCACCATAATGGTCGGCAAATGCTTGTCGATACCGTACATGGCAATCGCCGGGCTCGGGATGCGGCCGCAGTAAATCACCTTCCAGTTTGCATCGGCGCCAGCCTGCACAAGGGACTTCAAGATGCGTTCCGTACTCGGACGCAGGTCACCTGCAATCGCAATCGTATGTTCGCACTTGTAAGACGCTTCGCAGTACTTGATAAAGGAACGTGCATACACATAGCACACACGGTCGGTCATAGCGCTCACGAGACCGCGGGCACCGCTCGTACCAAACGCCACCCCGGACTGTTTCATAACATCTTGCATAGCAACGGACATATTAAACCTCTGTTTAGTAGGCAGCAGGAAGTAGACAGTAGGAAGGATGCAGTCATTTCAGCTGCAAAAATTCCAAACGCTCACTAAAACCGCCAAATGATTTTACATAGTAAAAGATACTAAAAACCGTTTAACGTAATGAGGACCTCATTTCAGCAGTAAAAGAAATAGAGGAGCATAGTGATAATAATAGCAAAGAATAGAGAACACATATTTTCAATATACATTATCAATTTCTATATTCCCCGTCATGGATAGAGCACGCCGTCGCAAATTTGGACAGAACTTTCTGGATGTCGAAACCGCCACCGCCATCGCAGGCGACTTACCCGCCGAAGCCGGCGAATTCGTTTTAGAGATTGGTCCCGGCCACGGCGCCCTCACCGAACATTTGCTCAACCGCGGGCTGGAACTCACCGCCGTCGAAATTGACGAGCAATGCGTCGAAGTTCTGAACGAAAAGTTCAAGGACTACAAGAACTTCAACATTGTTAACATCGACTTTTTAAAGTTTGACTTGCAGGCGTTTTTAGATGCGCACGCCAAGCCGTGGGTCACCGGCAACCTGCCGTACAACGTAAGTACAGCGATTATCGCAGGGCTCATGCCGCGTTTGCACTTGACCAAGGGATTCATGGGAATGGTGCAGCTCGAAGTCGCCGAGCGCATTTGCGCCGAACCCTGCTCCAGCAATTACGGGAGCCTTTCCGTACTGGTTTCCGCATTCGCGAACACGCAGATTTTGCGCAAGATCGGACCGGAACACTTTACGCCGAAACCAAACGTCGACAGCGCCACGATGCTTTTGACACCGCGCGAGGACGCCATCCAGGCACCTGACGGATTCTTTGACTTTGTGCGTACTGCATTCACGCAAAAGCGCAAGACACTCGCGAATTCCTTCGGTCGTAATTACGACAAGAAGAAAATCCAGGCAACCATCGAACTTTTGGACTGGCCTACGACCATCCGCGCCGAAGAACTCAGCCCCGAACAGTTCCTGAATTTCTACAAAGCTTTTAAAGACGAACCGTAATAACGCAAACCTATAGCAAAAAACACTCCCTTTTATTGTCATCCCGGACTCCGTTCCGGGATCATCTTACACAATCACACAATGATCATCAAAATTCTCATTGACAACATCAGCGGTTCCGAAAAGCAATTAAAGGGCGAATGGGGACTTTGCGTCTACACCGAATTCAACGGCAAGCGCATTCTGCTCGACACAGGGGCCTCATCGCAATTCGCCAAGAACGCCGCACTTATGGGCATCGACATTTCCAAAATCGATGCTGGCGTCTTGAGCCACGCGCATTATGACCACGCCGACGGCATGCAGGAATTCTTCAACAAGAGTGACCACGCCAAATTCTACTTGCGTAACGCCGCCCGCGAAAACTGCTACCACACGCACAAATTCTTAAAGTTTTTCACATACCAAGAATACATCGGCATCCGCAAAGGCACCATCAAAAAGAACGCCGACCGCATTGTATTCGTCAACGGCGACTGCGAAATTCTCCCGGGAGTCACTCTCGTCGGCCACAAGACTCCAAACCTCGATGAAATCGGCAAACGCGCCCATATGAGCGTCAAGGAAAACGGCAAGTACCACCCCGACAGCTTTGACCACGAACAAAGCCTAGTCTTCGACACACCAAAAGGCTTGTTCATCATGAACAGCTGCAGCCACGGCGGAGCCGACAACATCGTCAAGGAAATCGAAGCGACATTCCCCGGCAAACAGATTTACGCCATCCTCGGCGGATTCCACCTTTTCCGTACGCCCGACGACCGCGTCAAAGCATTCGCCGAACGTCTCCGCGCTCTAAATGTTCAAAAAATCTACACAGGCCACTGCACGGGCCAGCGCGCCTACGAAATCTTGCACGATGTGCTCGGCGACAAGGTCGCACAAATGCACACCGGTATGGAAATTGAAGTGTAAATATCATCGAAAACAAATAACATTTTTTATTTATTCTAATTTGTTATATCAAACAAACATTTATCAATACGGATCCACAAATGAAGAAACTTCTTGCAGTTTTATTCATCCTCTTTGCCACCACACTCTCCTTTGCTCAGGCTCAGGCGCACAAACTCACTATGGACAGAGGATTCTTTACAACAGACTACACCATTGACGGTCAGGAAGTCGATGGTGACGCTTTTGAAAGAGAACTCACCAATGTTCCAGAAGCCATCAGTAAGTGGAATACAGGTAATACGATGAGATACATTTCCTGGGGTGCTGCGTTCGGCGGTGGATTCCTGTTAGGCTATGGAATTGTAGAAGGATCCGGCTATCAAGCTCCAGATAGCTATAAAATCAAATTAATTGCTGGTGGAGCAATCATCGTTGTCGCAATGATCATCGAACACATCGGTAACTCCAAAAAAGATAGCGCTGTCGATATTTACAACAGGGAAATCGGCAGAATCACAGGCAACGACTCGGTCAACTTGAGCATCGTCCCGACCGAACAGGGCGGCATCGCTCTCGCATTTAATTTCTAAGCAAACAGCCGCAATAACTACACTAAATTCCATTATAAAAGACAAACCCTATCGCAATAACGATAGGGTTTTAAATTTGTATAATAAAGTAAAATTACACCGGATCGTTCACCGGCTTGCTGTAATCGCGTTCGCCAAACAAGGCCGTTCCCACGCGAATCATCGTAGACCCTTCTTCAATCGCGACTTCCAGATCAAGCGTCATACCCATCGAAAGCTGATCGAACTTAGCAAAGGTGCCACCGCGCGCCAGGAACTTGTCGCGAAGCCCACGTAAGAACGCAAAGCATTCGCGGCTATCTTCCGGAACGCCCGTGTTCTTGCCAATCGTCATGAGACCGCGGAAACGCAGATGCGGGAAGTTTTCACTCTTACCATCAGTGGCAGCGCCTGCGCGCTTTTCTAAATCTTCAAGGAACGCTTCAGCTTCGTGAACATCCAGACCACTCTTCGTTTCTTCTTCGCCAGCATTCACCTGGAACAAAATATCGAGAACCTTGCCCTGACCATTTGCAGCTGCCGCACAGACCTTTTCCAGCTTTTCCACTGCCTCGATACTTGCAATGGAATGGATGCAATCGGCCACGAGTGCCGCCTTCTTGAGCTTATTACTCTGCACAGGACCAATCACGTGGCAACGCACGCGGCTCCCGTCCTTCGCCGTAAGCGGCTCGGAGAACTTGAGTTCCGCTTCTTGCACGCGGTTCTCGCCAAAGTCCGTTGCGCCCAAAGCAATCGCATTTTCCACAGCTTCTGCCGGGTGGAACTTGCTCACCCACACAAGCTTAACCGATTCACGGCTGCGGCCTGCAATCTTGCAAGCCTCGCCAATCCTTGCTTCGAGAGCTGCAAGGTGCTCGCGCATTTCATCAAGTGTGAATTCCATAATAGCTATGAGGTCGGTCGCTTGCACGACCTTTGAGCTATGGGGTCGCGCCTGCGGCACTTTAAGGTTAATTATCAAGCAGAAATTAGAAAATTTTCTTTTTCCAAAGGAACAGTATTCTCGACAATTTTATTCATACAATAAAAAAGCGACCCATTTCAACGAGTCGCCGTTCAACATTAAACTTATTTTAAGTCAATCCGCCAAGTCTGTTTACCAACGCGCACAATATAACCGCCCACCCAGGGAACAGCGATATTGAAGTTTTCCGATGCTACGCGTCCTTTTTGCAACACGCGGCCCTGCATATCAAAAATTGTATAACTCGAACCCATAGGCGCCCCCGTCACCAGAATGCTTCTTGAAACAGAATTCACCGACAATTCCATATGCGCTCTTGTCAAGGAAATTATTGCGTCATGCTTCTCCGAAGAACTGCTAGACGACTTCGCTTTTTCTACAGAGCTAGACGAAGAACTCTTTTTCTCTACAGAACTCGATGATGAGGATTTTGCCTGAACAGAGCTTGACGACGACTTAGCCTCCTCGGAACTAGACGAGGATTCCCTCAATTCATATTTTTGATATAACACTGTATCCGATATAACCTTTACATAGCGGTTTCTAGGCATAGATATTTCATTCTGATTTTGGTCATACCATTCTCCATAGGTCACATACAACGAAGTCGACGATCCGTATTTCACCCACACCGAATCAAAGGCATTCACCTGTTCCACGTTACATTTGGCCGTATCCGGAGAATTGCAGATTTTTACCGTATAAACATTTAGCGTAGAATCATAGAGCGCATAAGCCATTCGATCCATAAAAATCTTTTCGGGCAAATTCCATCCCTTAAAGGTGTACGTATACCCAATCGTCTTTTCCAATGTCGGAGTTTCACCTTTATAAGCCGCAGCTTCACCCGTTCCTACAGAATCACAGCCCAATTTTGTCTTGAGCATATCGCTGTTATAATAACAAACAAGCCACTTCATATCCGTTTCTTCACCGTATTTGGCGTACACGGTATCGCCTTCGAATAAATGAGAATTTGCCGTAACACGAACACCATCCTTGGTATACCATCCTAAGAAGGTTTTTCCCTCAGGAACATCGACACTGTCAGGAATAGTCGTTTCCCCGGTATAAGAACTCAACTGTTCACGGATAAGCTTATCCCCTACAAAAATAATTCTCTGAATTGGGAGATGCGTCGAATCCGCAAAAATCGGGTATCCTCCATAGCGGCTCCACCGTCCAGAATTTTCAGCATTTCCTCTTTGAGTATTCAATGTCCACGCAAACCAATCTGATTGCATTTGGCTGGTTGAAAAAGAATAGTACCAAGAAGGTCCATCGAAATCTTTATTTACCGCAGGGTACACATCTTTTGCCGACCAGTAAGGTTTCAATATCGTAGCATCGTAATAGCTATTTTGAAGAGTCGACTTATTTGTATCAACCAATGCAAACGCGTTCAAACGGGGTGCAATGATATAATTATTCATAATTACACCAGAAGACTTCGTTTGGACTTCATTTCTCGCCGCAATGCCTCCAGCCGAATTCCCCCACGATTCCATAATCACAAGAGCCGAACTGTAATTATCAAGCACATATCCCGAATTGATACCAACAAGGCCACCGGCCTTTGTAGAATGAGAGCTCGATCTCACAATCCCTTCTGTATGGCACATTTCTATTAAACCAGTATTAGTGGCGGAAATACCACCGACTTTTGCAGAATGACTCCCTCCATCAAGAGAGATATTAGCAAAACATCTCTGAATCTTTCCCCAGTTACAGCCAGCAATGCCACCTACATTAGCTCCATACGATCTAGACGTTGCACGAACATCCGTCGATGAATTTCTTATCGTGCCTTTTTCTGCATTTATCGCGACAATTCCACCAACAACATCATTATTGTGAGTTGCATCCACGTAACCTTCAACATGACAATTCTCGATCAAGCCTTTATTTACGCTAGCAATTCCCCCAGGACGATAATCCACCACGCCAACATGCACCATATTCAAGTTTTTCACAATACCCGACGTATCAATCAATTTAAAGAGAGGAGCATCCTCTACTGCGGTCGAACGATAATTGTATAGCGTATGGCCTTGTCCGTCAAATACACCTGAAAGTTTTCTGTCACTTGGGAAAATATCATTCAAGCTATCCGCATCAAATTCCTCAGCAAAATCGATATCGATTTCGAGCACGGCGTTTATCGCATCTGACTTCTGGCTCAGCTGCTTGACATACCACATAAATTCATCGACAGAGGTCAGCTTGAAGAAAAACTTCTTATCGATTACAGTGACTTCGGGTTGTCCATCCAGACGTCCAAAAGAAAAACTAGCATAGAACAAGCAAATAATTGCCAAAATCCATTTTTTCATAATTCCCCCTATTCTTCCAAATATTTCTCTTCTGTGATTTTAGTCCACATGCCATCCTTGCACTGGTAATATTCTGTTTTAGTATCAGAATTAAGCGTGTACGATTTCTTTATCCCTTCATTTTCCTCAATGCAAGGCATCTTCAGTTTCTTTTCTACGTCAGTGAATTTTCGCCACGTTTCTTTATCACAAATATACGAGTAGGGTTTGCCAAAAGTCATTCCCTGCCATTCTTCAATACATTCGCCAACGATTCGATCTGGAGTAATTTCCGTCCATTTCCATTCAGGTCCAATGCACTCGTAATAAACGTTTTGATAAGTATCCCATTCTTTAGATCTTTCCGGCTTACATACACCAAAGATCGACTCCAATACACTAGGAGAACGCCAAGCACCACTATCGCAGATGTAGTAATAAGAGTACACCTCCAGCATTTCAAAGTTCCGATCCTCAGTACATTCACCTAGGACCTCTTCTGTAGTCGCCTTCGTCCATTCGTAGTCCTTACAGATATAATGATAGAAGTCATCTTTAACTTTCATCACTCCCAAACTGTCTTCTAAGCAAAGCCCATACAAAGAATCCAACGATGTCAATTCAGTCCATCTGGATTTTCGGCATTTGTATTCCTTTTGACCATACAACTCAATAACTTCCAAATCGGAACAGTTTTTTCCCAAGTACTCATTAGCACTCAACATTTTCCATTTCGTTCCATCACACACATAACGATAATCACCAGTAGTCACAATTGTGTCAGCAAGTCTGCCATCCCAACAGAAACCATAAACTTTATCATTGAAGTCTAATAGAGACCAATCGCCATTTCTGCAACCATAGATTCCGCTTAGAGAACCACCCATATACTTAACTATTCCATTTTCTTCTTTACCGCATCCGATCTCAAGCGAATCCATATAGGGTATCCATCCTGTTTTATAACACATGAATTTTTCACCTGTTTCTTCGGAAACATACACATCCCTTTGAGGTAAGCAACTTTCAAAAAAGCTCTTTTCGCATTTTGTCAGATACGCATCCGATATATCCAAGCCGCGGTAACACGTCAAGGATTTATACAAGGAATCCTCATCCGTTTCTGTATCGCTCGACAAATTTTGTTCAAAAGAACTGGACGAGCTTATCTCGGAGCCTTCACTGGAGGATTTTTCACTGGAGCTACTTACTGAACTTGAGCTAGTTTTTGAGCTCGAACTGTTTTTTGTACTGGAGCTGCTCTTTTTACTTGAACTGCTTTTTGCAATCGAGCCACTCTTTGTGCTCGAACTACTCTTCACACTCTTACTACTAGAGCTGTCATCATATTCTTCTTCAGCTTGCTGTTCGTTAGCCCCCACACCGGAATCACTATCCCCGCATGCGGCCAAGAAAAAGGCGCTTATGAAAAAGTACAAAAAAACATATTTTTCCGTCAAACGCCAAAAAGCAATGTACCGTTCTTTACGACACATATGCGTCCTCCTATTTTTCTATTTCAAATTAGCTTATTTGGATTTTGTAGATGTAGCCTTTTCTGCAGTTTTTGCAATTTTTACATCTTTAAACAAAATCTTCACGATTTCGTCGATGTGCTTGTGCGTGTAAATCTTGAGGCCCTTCTTTGCCGGTTCCGGAAGTTCCGCCACATCCTTCTTGTTGCCTTCGGGCAAGCGGAGCGTCTTCACGCCAGCGGCAAGTGCAGCAAGCGCCTTCTCGTTCAGCCCGCCAATCGGGAGGCAGGCGCCCGTGAGGCTCACTTCACCCGTAAACGCGATATCAGGCGGAATCGGATGACGTGTAAACGCACTGAGCAAGCAGAGCGTAAGAGCGATACCAGCAGACGGTCCGTCCTTCGGCACGGCACCTTCCGGCACGTGAATGTGGATGTCCGTCTTCTTGACAATCGCCGGGTCAATGCCAAAGCGCTGCAAGCGTTCACGAACAAGCGAAACGGCAATCTGTGCCGATTCCTTCATCACGTCGCCAAGCTTACCCGTCAAAATCAGCTGACCCTTGCCGCTCAAGAGCATACATTCGAGCAACAAGATTTCGCCACCCACGCTCGTCCAGGCAAGGCCTGTCACCACGCCCGGGCGGCCCGGTTCCGGCAGCTGGTTATCGAGGAATCTCGGAGCGCCAAGGTAATCCTGGATCTGCTTCTTCGAGACTTCGGGCTTTACCTTCTTGCCCATCACAATGTCTTTTGCACGATGGCGCACCGCATTTTCAAGCACGCGTTCCAATTCACGCACGCCCGCTTCGCGAGTCCAGCCACGCATCACGAACGAGATGATTTCGTCATCGAAGCTCACCTGTTCATTGAGCTTTACGCCGGTGCGTTCGCAAATACGCGGCAAAAGGTAATTGCTTGCGATCTGAATCTTTTCATGCGGGTAGTAACCCGGCAGGCGCACAATTTCGAGACGGTCGCGGAGCGCTTCCGGAATTTCGCCTTCGTTGTTCGCGGTCGCAATGAACAGCACGCGGCTAAGGTCAAGACCCACTTCCATGAAGTGGTCGGTAAAGTCATGGTTCTGTTCCGGATCCAAGACTTCGAGCATCGCACTTGCGGGGTCGCCTCTAAAGTCGCTTGCCATCTTGTCAATTTCATCAAGCAAAATCACGGGGTTCATGCACTTTGCACGGCGCAAGGCATGGATGAACCTGCCCGGCATCGCACCGATATACGTACGGCGGTGGCCACGAATTTCAGCTTCGTCGCGTACGCCACCAAGCGTGATACGCACAAAGTTACGCTGCATGGCAGTCGCGATCGATTCCACGAGCGTCGTCTTGCCAACGCCCGGAGGACCCACGAGGCAAAGGATCGGAGCACGGCGTTCCGTACCGGTAAGCTTCAGCACGGCCACGTATTCCATGATGCGTTCCTTGACCTTGTCGAGGCCAAAGTGCTTGGAATCGAGTTCCGCCTTGACCTTCTTCATATTCAGGACGGTATCGGTATACACGCCGTAAGGCATGGCGAGGAACCAGTCCACATAGTTACGGCTCACGGCATATTCCGGAGACGTCGGCTGCATCATGCGCATGCGGCCAATTTCTTCTTCAAGCTTTTCTTCGATGGCCTGGCTAAACTTCTTGGCCTTGATTTTCTTGAGCAGCTGGTCCGGTTCCGAGGCGCCACCGTTATCGGCATCCAGTTCGTCCTGGAGCTGGCGGATCTGTTCCGAGATAAACCATTCCTTCTGCTGCTGCGCCATCTTCTGGCGCACATTCTGCTGCACGCGCACAAGCACGTTCTCGTTATCCTGAGCAAGCTGCATCAGGCTAATCAAACGGTCCGCCAACGCATCGATAGACTCCACTTCCAAAAGCGCCTGCTTCTCGGAAAGCGAAACGTACAAGAAGGGAATCATCCCGTAAAAGGCATTGACGTGGCTGTCCATCGTAAAGAGAGCCTCGACCATACCCTCGGCAATGTTCCTATGCATCGCATATTCGCGGAACACATTCAGCACGTCTTCAAACTTGGCGCACTTGTCTTCGGTCTTGACAGCATGTTCCCTCGGAGAAACCGTCACCTGCAAAAAGCCATCGCGCAAGACAATCGAACGGAGATCCACGATGGAGTCCCCTTCCAGCACGACTTTCACGCAACCGTTCGGGAACGGCGTCACATTCGCCACACGCGCAATCACGCCCACCGAATAAAGGTCAAGCATCGGGTTGTCGAGCGTTTCCTGTTCCACGTTCTTCTGGGCAACAAGGATAATTTCGTTATTGTGGTTTTCGGCAAATTCCAAAGCCCGCAACGACATTTCGCGGCCCACCAGAATGCGCCTTGTCGTAAACGGGAATACTACAGCGTCCCTCAGAGGGAGCAACGGATACGTTTTATTAAAGTCAAAAGCCATACAATACAAAGATAGTATTTTGAAAGTTGAGGGAACAAAAAAGCAGTCACCGTTTTTCGGCAACTGCTAGAAATTCAATGGATTTGCAAGTCTAGGACTTTCTCTTATGGGCGCCAAGCACGTCCTTCACCATGTCGGCCGTGAGGGTCATCTTCTTTTCGCCAGAGCCCGGCATCATGAACATCGCCTGCTGCAACACGCGTTCCATCACGGACCTGAGCCCACGCGCACCCGTCTTGCGGGTCATCGTCTCACGGACAATTTCCTTGAGGGCTTCGTCTTCGAATTCGAGCTTGATGTTGTCCATGGCGAACAAGCTCTTGTACTGCTTCACGAGGGCGTTCTTCGGCTGGGTCAAAATGTTCAGGAGCGCAGCTTCGTCGAGTTCTTCGAGAGCGACGGCAATCGGCAAGCGTCCGACAATTTCCGGAATAAGACCGAACTTGATCAGGTCTTCGGGTTCGAGCTGCTTAAAGAGTTCGCTCAAGCTGTAATCGTTTGCACTGCGGATGTCGGCGCCAAAGCCCATGCCGCCCTGGTTCACGCGCTGGGAGATAATCTTGTCGAGCGTTTCGAAGGCGCCACCGCAAATGAACAGGATGTTTCTCGTGTTCACCTGCACAAGCGGCTGTTCCGGATGCTTACGACCACCCTTCGGAGGAACCGACGCCACAGTGCCTTCCAAGAGCTTCAGGAGGCCCTGCTGCACGCCTTCGCCAGACACATCACGGGTAATGGAGGGGTTCGCGGTCTTCCTTGCAATCTTGTCGATTTCGTCGATAAAGATAATGCCGCGTTCAGCCTTCGCCACATCGTAATCGGCAGCCTGCAACAAGCGCACGATGATGCTGTCGACGTCTTCGCCCACGTAGCCAGCTTCGGTCAAAACCGTCGCATCGGCAATGGTGAACGGCACATCCAAAAAGCGGGCCATCGTCTGCGCCAACAAGGTCTTTCCCGAACCGGTCGGACCGACCAGGAGCAGGTTCGACTTTTCGACTTCGACGTCGTCCTTGGACTTGTGCGTCTGCTTGTAGCGGAGTCGCTTGTAATGGTTGTAAACGGCCACGGAGAGAGCCATCTTCGCACGGTCCTGTCCAATGACAAAATCGTCCAGATGGGCCTTGATTTCGGTCGGGAGCGGGAGCGGCTTGGATGCAATTTCCTTAGCTTCCTGTTCCTGCTTCGTACGGGCCAAGTCTTCTTCCAAGATACGGTTGCACATGCGAATGCAGTCACTGCAAATATGCACGCCGGCACCGGTAATCATCTTTTCGACTTGTTCTGCCGGCTTTCCGCAAAAACTGCAACTTACCGACGGATGGTTTTTCCCGCTACGATACATTAAAACTAACCCTCTTTACGCGGCACAAAAATTTCGTCAATGACGCCAAAGGACTTGGCTTCTTCCGGACCCATGTAAAAGTCGCGATCGGTCTTTTCGCGTACTTCATCGATAGACTTGCCCGTGTGCTTTGCCACGATTTCGGCAAGAGTATCCTTTGTACGGAGAATTTCCTTAGCGGTAATCTGAATATCTGTAGATTGACCGGTAGCGGCACCCGACGGCTGGTGCAGCATGATGCGGGAATGCGGAAGCGCATAGCGCTTGCCCTTGGTTCCTGCAGCAAGGAGCACGGCAGCCATCGAAGCACAACTACCAATGCAGATGGTCGCGATATTCGGGCGCACATGCTGCATGGTATCATAAATGGCAAGACCTGCCGACACGTAACCGCCCGGGCTGTTGATATATAGCGTGATATCCTTTTCCGGATTTTCGTATTCAAGGAAAATCAACTGGGCCATAACGTTGTTTGCAACTTCGTCGTTAATCGGAGTGCCCAAAAAAATGATACGTTCCTTGAGAAGTCTGGAATAGATATCGTAGGCACGTTCGCCGCGCCCGGTGGTTTCAATGACGGTAGGGATGATCATTTATTCCTCTTATTACTTTGTTTCTTCTGCAGCCGGACGGATACCGACGATGAAGTCAGCGGCCATTTGGAAGCGAAGTTCGTCACGGAGCTGGTTCACGCGGCCAGACTGACGGAAGTGAGCCTTGAGGCCTTCGAATTCAACGTGGTAGGCCTTGGCGATTTCCTGGAGACGAGCGTCAACGGCAGCCTGAGACGGCTTGATCTTTTCCTTCGTTGCAACGAATTCGAGAATGCGGTGCTTCTTGATTTCGCGGATAGCTTCGGCAGAGAGTTCGTTTATCTGTTCTTCGGTCGGTTCGACAACGTCCTTTTCGCTCTGGGCATTGCGGTTGAGCGTCCACTTGATGAGGTCGTACACGCGAGCCTTCGGCACTTCGAACGGGTTAGCTTCGATGAGCTTGTCGATAGCTTCGTTGATAGCCTTGTTCTTTGCAGCGTCGGTCTTCTGAGCGGCGAGGCTTTCGGCGAGGTTGCTTCTGAGTTCAGCTTCGTCCTTCACGCCAACCTGCTTGCAGAATTCTTCGTCCAAAGTCGGCGGAACGATTTCGCGAACGTCCTTGATTTCGACGTTGAACTGAGCAGTCTTGCCACGATAGCGTTCGTCCTTGTGGTCATCCGGATACTTGAAGTTGATTTCCTTCTTGTCGCCGGCCTTGACGCCCATGAGGCCTTCGTCGAATCCCGGAGAAGCGGATTCACCGAGGAGAGAACGGAATTCCTTGTTTTCCGGAAGTTCCTGCTTTTCACCATCAATAACAACTTCAATGTAGTCGCCAACGACAACGTCGCCCTTCTTGGCTTCGCGGTCAACGTGTTCGTCCTTGCTCCACATCTGCATGAGGCGGTTGAATTCGTTCTGGACTTCTTCTTCGTGAACTGCAGTAGCCGGAACAGTGATGCCCGTATCTGCGTAACCCTTGATATCGATTTCCGGATCAACTTCGACTTCGACCTTAAGTGTGATGTCGCTCTTCTGATCGTCGTTGAATTCCTTAACAACCATCTTGCCGACCGGGATGATGTTAGCCTTCTTCAGGGAGTCCTGAACGATGGCGTTAACGACATCATCAACAGCTTCGTGACGGATGGAAGGTCCGAACTGCTTCAGGATCATGGCCTTCGGCACCTGACCCTGGCGGAAACCCTTCAAAGCTACCTGCTTCTTGTACTGAGAAAGCTTCTTTTCGAACGGAGCCTTGAGATCAGCCTGCGGGATTGTAATTTCAAGGGTGCGCACGGTTGCGCTAGTTTCTTTAATTTCAGCGGACATATATACTCCGGAAAACGGTTATTAAAGGTGAAAAAAAGAACTGCGAGGGGTGGGAGTCGAACCCACACACCGAAGTACCAGATCCTAAGTCTGGCGCGTCTGCCAATTCCGCCACTCTCGCGATTTCAATAAATGGCTTTGAAATGGAGAATAATTCTAACTTTATTTTCATGTTCCAGGCTTTCCGCAATATTAAAATCGGTGTTTTTATTGCATTTGTAAATCTCCTTATCCAGGGAATTTCATTTTTCGTCCAGAATTTCATCGCAAGGAACCTCGGAACAGCCTCTTACGGACTCTTTGGCCTCCTCCAGACCGACTACTCCATTTTCTGTGCCATCGCCGATTTCGGGATGACGACGCTCATTCTCGCCTTTTTCGGGAGCCGCGCGACAGTCGGATCGCTTTTCAGGAACATCCTCCAATTGCGGCTTTTCGCGGCCATAGGGGCAGCCCTCCTCATGACCGCATTCGCATGCATATTCCGCCACGGCCACCCCATCTTTTACGGTGAGCTCATCTTCACGCTCGGACTCGTCTTCCAGCACGCGTTTTTCGACTGGTACTTCATCTGCGGCAAATTCTGGAAACGCCTCTTCGTCTCGAAGCTATTGCACACGATTTCGTATTCCGCCGTCATGGGAATTACGCTCCTTTATTTCAGGGTCGATAAAATCGAGCTGATCGCACTTGCCATGGTCCTTGCCGCACTCCCCGCTTTCTTCTATGGCGTGACGCAGGCCTTCAATGCAAAGCTCCTCAAAATCACGCGCCGTACATTCCGCTTTATCGCCCTCATGATCAAGGCCGGCATTCCCTATGCCATTTCCAGCTTTGCGTCATTTGCTTACCTCCCCCTCGGCCTTTACGTTGCCGACAGATTCGCAAGCGACGACTTTTTGGGGTGTTACAACTTCGGACACAAAATCCTATTGCTCTGCTCCAGCATCATGGTTCACTTCATCTCGTCGAACCTCATCACGCTACACTCCACGCACGATAAGGACATCCACCTTAAAGACATCGCCATCTTTACGCTGTTCATCGCCATCTGCTCTTCCCCGCTGTGGATATTCCCGTCGTGGATTCTACAGATTCTTTTCTTTGCAGCAAACTGGACCGAAGCGACACTCCAGACTAGCGCCCACATTCTTCAAATCCTCTCCTTCTCGCTGATATTCCAGGCAACCCGCACAACGCTCATCTCGACGCTCCTCAAGGAACACGCCACCCCCACCTACGCACTCATGATAAGCGTCGGTGGCATTGTAAACATCATCGTTTGCGGACTTGCAGGGATGTACCTGGAAAATGAGCTCATCCCCCTATTTGCCCTTACCGGTGATTTCTTGCTGACCGCAATCCTATTCGGATATTTCATCCGCATTAAGAGAATGAAGTGGTGATGTAGATTTATCGCCGTCGTCGGAGTCAGGCGACAAAATAGTGCGGCCACTGCTCACCGTACAGACAAAAAAGAAAAAGAACATCCACACCCAGTACATACTTTGTTTGTACCCCGTGGTAAAATTCCACAGGATAATCCACATCATGGACATTGCGGTCAAGAGCAACATGAAAGGGCTCTTGGCAACAGCCATCTTGTGATAGCAGAATGTAAAGAGCACGCCAAAGAAAAACGGCAAGAGGAATATTCCCGGGAGTCCAAAGTCCTTGTACGCATCCCAAAGGTAAGGAATAGTATTGAACCCGGTACACTTTATCACACTCTCATTGAACGGCGAGTCCCAACCAAAACTCTGCTGGATACCGTCACCAATGTGCATCAAGTGCGTCACTCCGAAAAACGCATCTATACCGTAAGTCCATTCATGTTCGGGAATGTCACTCATACGATTGAACGCATAATCCAGATTCCAATAGTTGTTCGCCACGTACCTGTACAGGAGAAGCGCCGCTTCCTTTGCATTCTTGCCATCGGTAATGTCGGAATTTCCGTATTGCCCTTTGAGCGACGCGACCGCCACAAAGAATACACAGACTAGCACAGTCACTATAGCAAGCGACGGCCACGAGAAACGCCCACGCAGATAATTGAACAAAATTATGAACATACCGATGCAAAGCATGTTGATGCCACGGCTAGGATACGTCATGAACGAAAGCGCAATCGTAAACACGACCATAAAGCGCGAAGCATAGCGCACCCAGCGCACCGGGTTCATCGACTTGAAAGACGCTACCGCAAAAAGTCCAACGACCATTGCTCCCGTGGTAAAGAAGTCCGCATACTTGAGCACTTCATTATCCTTGCCCGTGAGCCATATCGAAGGGTTGTCCGTAAAAAGCACAAGGTTCCCCGTCACCGAAATGACGCCGAAAACGCCGACAAGGAAATACGCTAACGCCAAGAAACTCAAAAGGAAATGACAGACCCAATCGTACTCGCCATGTACCGAAAGCGTCTTCTGCAGCGGAGGCCCGCCATAAGAACGCCACGCAAAATCGGTCATGTAACAGCCCACCATAAAACAGAACATGCCACCGCCCCACACAAGCCATGTCGAATAGTTAAAGTCCGACATCATCGGCAAGAACTTCATGTACGAAACGCCAAGCATGATCATCTGCACCAAAAAGTACAGCGTCGACGGGCGAAAAAAATCTTCCTTGAAAACCGAAACAAGTACAATAGCCACTATGGCAAGCGTAAACATCACGCTTGATTCGGGATAAGCGAGCAACGCCTCCATAATGGTTACGCCTCAAGAACTACTTTCGCCAGAAGCATACTTTCTGGACAAAGAAATTCCACTCGGCAGCAATCTTGGTATTCGCGCGTTTTTCCGAGCGCATAAACTCCACAAAGTTGCAGAAGAACGATGCAAGGAAGAACGAGATGAACACCGTAAACACAAGAATAAGACCGCGCTTCGGAGAAAACTTCTTGTTGTTTTCCCAAGGCGGTTCAAGCACATGGAGGTTCGTGAGCGTCTTCGCTTCTTCCAGGCGCATCTGCTCGCTCTGCTGGCGCAGAATCTTGTACATCGACTCCTGAATGCGGATTTCCGTTTCGCGCCTTATGTATTCCGCATAAAGCTCCGGAGACTTCTTGAGTTCCATGAGACCGATATCGCTGTGCTTACCCTTGAGCGCCCCACCGAGAGCGGAGTTCACACCCTTCGCGCGATTCGAAAGTTCCTGGTAGCGCTTGCTGTTTTCGCCACGGTCGAGCTTTTCGAAATTCATCTCGATGCCGACTTCTTCACGCATCGCCTGCAGTTCGCTCAAGTACTTGATTGTCGCACTAAGCTGCACGCCCGGTTCGTACACATTGTTTGCCACCTGGAAGTCGACAAACTCCTTCAGCAACGAATCCAGCACATTTTCGCACGAATCGAGCCTAGACTGGAAATACAGCCTAGACTGGCGAGCCTTTTTCGTCTTGAACGCATTGAACGCGGAATCCGCCTTCTCGAGCATGAACTGAATCACCTGCACGGCACGCTTCGGGTCGGTATCCTTGTAGAAGATGTAGAACAAGTCTTCCTTGGTGTAGTCGATACCGAAATTCTTGCGGAACTCCTTCAACAAGTCCGCATGGAACTTGCCCTTGAACTTGTAATGCTTCGCAAGTTCAAAGTTGTCGATGACCATGTCGTGCAATTCCCAGGAATTGAAAATCGTCCACACCGCGTTTGCGTCATCGTTGTCCATCGAAAGCCCAAGAAGCGAGTTCATACCCGCACCACCCATAAGGCCGCTCAACGCACCCGACATAGATTGCGTCGACGCCGGAGGCGTTACAACCGCCGAAGCCGCATACTTAGGCTTCACGATCCACATAACCGTAGCGAATACAATAATCGTCGGGATAAGGACAAACAATACAACGGACTTGAAATGCTTCAAGTCGTTATTCAAGATCCGCAAGCAAATTCCAACAAAACCAATAGATTCTTGCTTTTTCATAAAGAACGCACGTGAAATTTTTCTGTCGAGACTCCCCTCACCGGAAATTTAAGCCTAAGCCTGTTCCTGTTCGTTTACTTTATCAACAACCACAGGATCCGCTAGGGCCGGTGCTGCGGGCTTAAGATTCAGCCTCTTCGTCGAACATACCGTCGACACGACAAAGATGACCATTCCCCAGATGCAGTAAATGCCCTGCTTGTAGCCCGACGTAAAGAACCACCATCCGACAAAATAGATGAAGTAGGTGTACATCAGGATCTGCCGGGGAGTAAAGGGCCTGCACAGGCGCAAGTGCAGCACCGTGAGGCCAAGCCCGCTCAAGAACGGCAAGAACAATACGCCAAGCAGATGGAAATCCTTGTAGACGTCCCAAAGGTAGTTCACCGTGTTGAATCCCGGAACCTTCTGGATCCTGTCGTTAAAGGCGTTGTCCCAGTTGAAGCTGCTCCTGAACGCACCGGAAACCATCACATATTCAAAGATACCGTTAAAGAAATCGATACCGTAGGTATGCGGATGGATCTCGCGATCGTTCGGCGGGTTCAGCACGTAGTCCAGATTCCAGTAGTTGTTCGCCAAGTACTTGTAAGGCAGTTCCACCACCACGTCCAGAGCCTTGCCCTGCACGGAACCGCCACCATACTGGTCACGCAAACTTCCGATCGTAATGAAGGCGATGATGGCTATCACCAAAAGGGACGCAATCACAATCGGAGAAATCCGCTTGTACAGGTAGTTCACGAAAATCAGGAAGAAGCCAAAATTGAAGAAGAGCGACGTTCTGTTCGGATACGCCATGAGGTTGATGGCAATCGTTATGAACACCATCGCAAAAGCTACGCGGCGCACCCACGTAATGTTGTTGAACTTTTTGAAGGACGCCACGCCAAAAAGCAGAACGCACAGCGGGCCACTGTTAAAAAGCAGCGAATAGTAGCCGTAGTCGACATACTTCGTCATCCACTTCGCCGGGCTTTCCGTAAAGATGATCAGGCTTCCGACTTTGCTCACCACCCCGTAAACGCCCACCATGAAGATGAGGAACACCACAAAAGAGAGCATCAGGTGGTAGTTCCAGTTATACTGGCTGGGATAGGTGGCCGGCATGATCTGGACGGAGAGCAACTTCGACTTCGCATAAAGCCTTGCGACAATGCAGCCCCCCGCAAACGAGAGCATGCCCATCAGCCACACGCCCCAGGTGTACAGGTGAAAATCAGACATCGCCCTGTCCAGCTGGAAGTACGATATGGCAAGCGTGATGCACTGCGTAAAGCAGTAGACATTCAGCGGGCTAAAGAAATCCTTCTTGAAGTACCACGACTGGAACAGACAAAAAATGACTACCAGAAAAAGCGCGGTACTGACCGGATATAGACTCACCCACCAGAAAAGCAAAACTAGACCTTGCGCTTTCTAAAAAAGCCTACGAATGTATTCCATTCACGGGCAACGGCCGTATCCCGTTTAGATTCAGCATCGAGATATTCACGCACATTGCAGATGATGGTCGCCAAGAGGCAAGCCACGGCAAACACGAATATCAGGGTGACGCCCCTGAGCGGGTAAATCTTCTTGTTGTTTTCCCAAGGCGGTTCAAGCACATGGAGGTTCGTGAGCATCTTCGCTTCTTCCAGGCGCATCTGTTCGCTCTGCTGGCGCAAGATCTTGTACATCGCTTCCTGGATACGGATTTCCGTTTCGCGTTTCAGGTATTCTGCATAAAGCTCCGGAGACTTCTTGAGTTCCAAAAGGCCGATGTTGCTGTGCCTACCCTTTAAAGCGCCAGTAAGAGCGGTATTCATGCCCTTCGCACGCTTCGAAAGTTCCTGGTAGCGCTTGCTGTTCTCGCCACGGTCGAGCTTTTCGAAGTTCATCTCCATGCCCACTTCTTCGCGCATCGCCTGCAACTCGCTCAGGTACTTGATCGTAGCCTCGAGCTGCACATTCGGTTCGTACACATTGTTCGCCACCTGGAAGTCGACAAAGGCATTGAGCAGGGAATCCAGCACGTGTTCGCACGAATCGAGCCTCGACTGGAAATACAGCCTGGACTGGCGCGCCTGCTTCGTCTTGAACGCGTTGAACGCGGAGTCCGCCTTCACGAGCATAAACTGGATCACCTCCACGGCACGCTTCGGATCGGTATCCTTGTAAAAGAGGTAGAACATGTCTTCCTTGTTGTAGTCGATACCGAAATTTTTGCGGAACTTCTTCAGCAAGTCCGCATGGAACTTGCCCTTGAACTTGTAATGCTTCGCAAGCTCAAACTTGTCGATGACCATGTCGTGCAATTCCCAGGAATTGAGAATCGTCCACACCGCGTTCGCATCGTCGTTGTCCATCGAAAGCCCAAGAAGCGAGCTCATGCCCGTTCCGCCCATCAGACCACTCAACGTACCCGACATGGACTGCGTCGATGCAGGAGGTGTTACAACCGCGGTAGCCGAGTATCTTGGCTTAATGACCCACATCACGAGAACAAAGGCGACAAGGGTCGGGATAAGCACAAAGATCGTGAAGAACTTGGTATGCTTCAAGTCATTGTTCAAGACCCGCAGACAGAATTCGATAAAACCGATAGACTCTTGCTTTTCCATAAATTACTTGTAGTTGACGTAAATGATGAACGCAGAAGAAATCACGCTCAGGAGAGATGCCATGAACAAGGTGAAGTCCTTGAACGATTCGTAATGGCTCTTCGGGATTTCAATGTAGTCGCCCGGCAAAATCGGATCCGTCGCCACATTGACCGAAATGGGCTCGGGCTTTTCGCCACGCCAGACCTTGACCTGGCTCCAGGAGCCCGTATTCGGGTTGATACCGCCCGAGGAGATATAGTCAATCGCATGCCACGTCGGATTGTAATTGTAGCGGCCGATGTAGTTCACGGAACCACCCAGATACACGAACAGTTCCTTGACAAAGAACTCGATTTCCGTATTCGGCACGACCGTCGTCGTACTCATTTCGGCAAGCGAAATCCAGCGCGGATCCTGGTTCGGTTCGCGAATGCACACGGACTTATAACCAAGGTTGTGCATCCTGTTGGCGCCAGCAAGGTCAAAGTATTCCTGGAGGGTTCTGCCGGCACGATAGGAGACGCTAGTCCTGTACCCAGGGAACACCAGCGAGACGTTGTCACCCATCGGAATGAACGGAACAAAAATCTTGTCGCCCTGTTCGAGCATGATGTCATCTTCAAAGTTGCCGTTCGTGGTCATCGCCATGAAATTCACGTGGGTCGTATCCTTGCCACGGATCAGCTGCACGTCTTCGGAATTCGCATTCGGGAGCGTACCGCCCACAGCACGGATGAACATGCTAAGCCTTGTCTGCGGGTCAATCACATGCTGCCCGACCTGTCCGATGGCACCCATCGCATTCACACGGAACTTCTTGAGAGCGGCAAGCTGGACAAAGCAGTATTCACGCTTGTAGCGCTTGGAGACCAGATCCAAAATGAGCCTCTGCGCTTCGGCAAAAGTCTTTCCGCCCACATTGACGGCACCGCATTCTTCGACCGCCACGCTTCCGTCCGGATACACCTGGATCGAAAGGTACCTGTCTTCGAGCATCAAGTCCAGAAAGTCACCCGGACCGATAATGTAATTGGAATCCACAGTAACTTCGGCATACATCGGCGTGAGCGCAGCCGTGCCGCGCGTCGACGAACCTTCGCCAAGAACCAAATTCCTTGCTGAAGTCGAATTACCGAACATGGAGTCCGAAGCAAAAGCACAGACGCATGCCAAAAGAAGATAGGCAAAGAAAGATCGCATATAAAAACTTATCTGCAAATTGAAAATGGGATATCTAAGTTACTTAATAATACAAAAAAAACTCCGACAATCCACACACGCAAAAGTAAATATAAAGCAAAAAAAGGGGCCCGGCATTAACCGAGTCCCTTTTTCAAAAGCGGGGTTACCGTTAGTTAGCGGACTTGCCTTCGCCTTCGACCATATCCACAGCAGCGTCAGCCTTGGCAGGTTCAGCAGCCTTCTTGGCCTTGGCAACGATTTCGTCTTCGACGAGACCGATCAAAGCCATTTCAGCGGCGTCACCAGCGCGGTTCGGGCCGAGCTTGAGGATGCGAGTGTAACCGCCGTTGCGGTTAGCATAACGCGGGCCGATAACGTTGAACAAATCCTGGAGAACCTTCGGATCCATCACGAAGCGAGCAGCTTCACGACGTGCAGAAAGGTCACCCTTCTTTGCATAAGTAATCATGCGTTCAACAGCACTACGGACAAGCTTTGCCTTGTGGAGGGTTGTACGCACATAGCGCTTGTTCTGTTCCGTTTCCATGCCCTTACCGATGATGGAAGTGGCGAGGGCGCGGAGGATGGCACGCTTGTGTTGAGCATTAACGCCCAGTTTCTTGTTTTTTACACCGTGTCTCATGTTTAATCCTTCAAGTAATCATCGACGTCCATGCCAAAAGAGAGGCCCATCGACGTCAACACCTCGTTAAGTTCAACCAAGGACTTCCTACCGAAGTTCTTGTATTTGAGCATATCGTTTTCCTTGTTGCGAACAAGTTCGCCAATGGTATGGATGTTGGCCATACGGAGGCAGTTGCTGGAGCGAACGGAAAGTTCCAGATCGTCCACGCGCATACGGAGGAGGTTGGCGATACGCTGACGTTCTTCATCCATTTCGAGTTCTTCAGGAGATTCGAGATCGCCTTCGAAGTTGATGAAGATTTCCAAGTGATCCACAAGAAGCTTTGCAGCATATGCAAGAGCATCTTCCGGGTCAATGGAACCGTCTGTTGTAATTTCAAGTTCCAGACGGTTGTAGTCCGTCTTCTGACCAACGCGGGTATCGCTGATGTGCATTGCGACTTTCTGAACCGGGTTGAAGTTCGCATCCATGGCGATAACGCCAATCGGAGCGTCCTTGTCCTTGAGTTCGTCGGCAACAACATAACCACGACCGCAGGAGATCTTCACGTCCATCGACAAAGAAGCGTTGCCGTTCAATGTCGCAATGTGAACATCCGGAGTCAGGATAGTGACATTAGGATTGTCCATAAAGTCCCTAGCCGTGACTTCGCCATCACCGGACATGTCCAGGTGAAGGGTTTCATCATGATCCGACAGGAGCTTTACACGGATGCTCTTGAGGTTCAGGATGATGTCAGTGACATCTTCCTTGACACCCGGGATCGTCGAAAATTCCTTGTCAACGCCTTCGATTTTCACGGAGACAATAGCCGCACCCTGCAGAGAGGAGAGGAGAACGCGACGGAGAGCGTTACCGAGGGTGATACCCCAGCCACGTTCCAAGGCTTCTACGACAAACTTGGCGTAGCGGCCATCTTCGCCGGTTTCCACTTTCTGGAAGCTGCGCGGCATCTGAAGTGATTTCCACATCATTGGCGATACCTCTTTGGATTAAATTCTTCTCTTCTTTTTAGGACGGCAACCATTGTGCGGAATGCCCGTCACGTCTCGAATAGAGAGAACTTCGAGGCCCGCATTCTTGAGAGCGCGGACAGCCGATTCACGGCCACCACCAGCACCCTTAACGCGAACGTCCACCTTGCGCATGCCGAGATCGAATGCCTTGTGGGCAGCGGTTTCAGCGGCGAGCTGGGCAGCAAACGGCGTGCTCTTGCGGGAGCCCTTGAAACCGGAGTTACCCGGAGAACCCCAAGCGACCACGTTACCGCGAGCGTCGGTGATAGAAACGATTGTGTTGTTGAAAGAAGCGAACACGCAGGCGATGCCCTGGATGTCAATGCGCTTCTTGCCCTTCTTGATCTTGACTTCTTCAGCAGCAGCCGGAGCTTCAGCAGCGGCAGCAGTTTCCTTGATTTCTTCTTCAGCCACGATGAGTCTCCTTACTTCTTCTTGTTAGCCACAGTCTTCTTGGGGCCCTTACGAGTGCGGGCATTGGTGCGGGAACGCTGACCGCGGACCGGGAGGCCCTTGCGGTGGCGGATGCCGCGATAGCAGCCAATATCCTGCAAACGCTTGATGTTCAAGGTAACTTCTGCGCGGAGCTGACCTTCCACAGAATATTCATCTTCCAAAAGATGACGAATCTTACCTTGTTCTTCTTCAGTCAGGTCGTCACACTTCTTGTTCTTGTCAATGCCCAACTGAGCACAGACCTTGTTAGCGGTGAACAGACCGACACCATAGATTGCCGTCAGACCGTATTCAACAGTCTTGTTTTTCGGTAAATCGACACCAGCGATACGTGCCATACGATCTCCTTATCCCTGCTTCTGCTTGTGACGGGGGTTCTTCGAACAGATGATGCGC
>CACZAD010000036.1 GCA_902779055.1 Fibrobacter succinogenes
GGCCTTGAACTGGTTCATGCCCGCGTTCGTGAACATGAGCGTCGGGTCGTCATGCGGAACCACCGGCGAAGAACGCACAAAGAGGTGGCCCTTGGATTCGAAGAACTTGATAAAGGATTCGCGCACTTGCGCAGAAGTCATTTTTTCGGACATAGCTATTCCTTTGATTTTTTACGGGCACAAATTTAGCAACTTTTGCGTAAGGCGAGTGAAACGGGACTGTTTACAGGCCCACTTCCGAGCCTAGCAAAAGACACTCGAAGTGTGTCAAAGGCGAACGCAGCGGCAAAAGTGTGCAAAGCTAGAAAGCGCAAAAACTTGTTTTTGCATTTTCTAGCTGAAGCCACGGACGTCGTAGACGTCAAAACAACTTGTTGTTTTGACATTGCTGAGCCGAGCTAAATGCGCTCCGAAGGAGCGCCAAGATAGAAAAGTAGGAAGTAGGAAGGATTTTGAGTTTAGAAAAGGCATATAAAAAAGGTCACCCCGCAACAAGTGCGGGGTGACAGAAGGAGGAACTGCGTAAGGCGATCCCGGAACGGAGTCCGGGATGACATTTAGTACAGTTTTTTCATGTCGGTGAGCTGGCCGTTTTTCTCGTGGAAGAGCTTAAGCGAACCGCCCTGGACTTTCTGGAAAATCCTGGTGAGCTTCTCGACGGCGGCAGCCTCTTCAAAACCGACTTCGCCGTAAGCCGTCTCGCCAATCACAATCCCCACGTTGATCAGGTCCGGAGACTTGCGGCGCAAATAGTTCAGGAACTCTTCGTCGCTGTTGATTTCGTCGGTAGGCGTGAGCTTTTCGAACTCGGCCGGGTCACGCGTACTCGCATACAGTGGGTACATATCGTCAGCGACAATTTGTCTGGAATTCAGGTAAAAAGTATTCCCTACAAAAAGGCTTATCGAATCATTGAGCACCTGGCGCACTTCGATCAGCACATCGCTTTCAACAGAAGCCTCCTGGATTTCGAGTTTAGAAGGACCGCAAGCCATAAAGGCAAGCGACACCGCGGCGAGAGCTGCCATTGCTAATTTTTTCATAGTAAACCTCATCGTTTTTAAAACAAGATACAATTATTCACTACAGAAAAAAAGCCCACGGATCACTCCGTGGGCCTTCCTCTCTATACACCACAATTCTAGAAGTTTTTTTAGTTGGCTTCGTAGTCCAAGATGAGGCGGCAAACACCGTTTTCGACGATGACGTTGTTAGAACGGAGCATCACGCGCTCCATTTCCCAGTCACCTCTTGCCCAGTGCTGCGGGTCAACATCTTCGCCATCGAAATCATCTTGCCAAGACAGCGTGAAGCCCTTGGTAGCTTCATCGTAAGAGTACACACGGACGTAGTCAATCTGCTGTTCAACCGGGAGGCCAATACCATCAGCCCACTTGCCCGTCCAAGCAACGCTCTTGGAAGCCCAAAGGTTAAAGCGGATTGACTGATTTTCAGTCAAGAAAGCCACCTGATCAGCATCGGCGTGGGAACCACGGCTCATACCAAGCGTATCGCGGCGGACTTCGACGCTGTCGATTTCCCAGGACACGTATTCCGGAGTCCAGACGATAGCGTAAAGGTGGAAATCCTGCGTAGCATCAAAACCAAAGTCGTGAAGCGGCTTGCTTTCAGAAGAAGTATTCTTGCTGATGGAGGGGTCGCCTTCGCGGGTAATGATGTTAGACTGCCAAGAAGAAGGTGCCTTACCGAGAACTTCGATATCGATTTCGTTCCACGGCTGGTTTTCCTTTTCCCAAGAGTTATCATAGTAAAGGAACATGGAGCTCACGGAACCCGAGATTGCAGCCATCTTCATGCGGGCTTCAAAGCGACCATACTTGAACTGGTCCAAACCAGTGAGTTCTGCGCCATAGAAAGTATAGGCCTTATTCGGATCGAGTTCGGTCAAAGTCGGAACGGCATAAGTGAACTGAGATGCGGCAGAACCAGCAACAGAGCTAGAGGACTGTTCGACCGGAGCCACGATAGCAGAACTCGAAGAAAGGTCCACCGGAGCAATCACGGCATCAGAACTAGACTGATCGACCGGAGCAACCGTTGCTTCGGAGCTAGAAGATGCTGCACCCGTCTGCGGGGCGATAGCATTCATTTCGTTTTCGGAAGTGGAGCATGCAGCAATGAAAGCTACAGTGACCAACGGGAGAATAATCTTTTTCATAATGACCTCATTTTTCTTGTTTATAAGATAGCTTAAATTTTGAACAAAACACGTCTAGTGAAAGGAATTTTAAAATCATCTGTATCAACCGTATTTTACACTTTTTGGCACCCCTTTTACATAAAAAAGGACATTTTTCACTTTTTGACCAGATAATATTTCCGTAAGCTTTTTGAAAGGTCGCTTTGGCATCTTTTGGTGCATTTTATACCTTGCCCACCCCTTTTTTAATATGTATATTGCGTTTTACATTGAGAAAATGAAGAAAAAAATGATAAATCGAGGCAAAACCATTTTTTCAACTAGAAAAATTAAGTGATTTTTCAGTGATTACAAATGATTTTGCACGAGCAAAAGAGGCTATATGCAGGAAGCATGGACAGGCTTTAAAGGCGGTCGCTGGCAGGAAGAAATTAACGTCCGCGACTTTATCCAGAAAAACTACACTCCCTACGACGGCGACAAGTCGTTCTTGCAGGGACCTACTGAAGCTACGAACAAACTCTGGGCAGAACTCCAGGAACTACAGAAGAGAGAAATTGCAAAGGGTGGCGTCCTCGACATGGACACAGACGTTGTCTCCACTCTCACAAGCCATCAGGCAGGCTACATTTCCGAAGAAACCAAGGATCTCGAAAAGATCGTAGGTCTCCAGACCGACAAGCCGCTCAAGCGCGCATTCATGCCGTTCGGCGGCATCAAGATGGCTGAAGAATCTTGCAAGAACTACGGTTACACGCCGAGCGAAGAACTTCACCGCATCTTTACGGAATTCCACAAGACCCACAACCAGGGCGTTTTCGACGCTTACACACCGGCAATGCGCATGGCCCGCAAGGCCCACATCATTACGGGTCTTCCGGATACTTACGGCCGTGGCCGTATCGTCGGTGACTACCGCCGCGTTGCCCTTTACGGTATCGACTACCTCATCGCCCAGAAGAAGGCCGACAAGGCTCTGACCGACGAAACGGATATGCGCGAACACGTGATCCGCCAGCGCGAAGAACTCGCCGAACAGATCAAGGCCCTCGAAGGCATGAAGGTCATGGCCAAGATTTACGGCTACGACATTTCCAAGCCGGCAACAAACGCCCGCGAAGCCGTGCAGTGGCTCTACTTCGGTTACCTCGCTGCCATCAAGACGCAGAACGGTGCCGCCATGAGCGTCGGCCGCGTTTCGACCTTCCTCGACATTTACATGACCCGTGACTTGCAGAACGGCGTCATCAACGAAACCGAAGCTCAGGAAATCATCGACCATTTCGTGATGAAGCTTCGCATGGTCAAGTTCGCCCGTATCACCAGCTATAACGAACTCTTCAGTGGTGACCCGGTGTGGGCTACGCTCGAAGTTGCTGGCCTCGGCCAGGATGGTCGCCATCAGGTGACCAAGAACGACTACCGCTTCTTGCACACGCTCGTGAATATGGGTCCGTCTCCGGAACCGAACCTCACGATTCTCTACAGCCCGCGCCTCCCGGCAAGCTTCAAGAAGTTCGCTGCAGAAATCTCCGTGAAGACCAGCGCCATCCAGTACGAAAACGATGACACGATGCGTCCGATCTGGGGCGACGACTACAGCATCTGCTGCTGCGTTTCTGCAACTCAGACCGGTAAGGAAATGCAGTTCTTCGGCGCTCGTGCAAACCTCGCCAAGACACTCCTCTACGCCATCAACGGTGGTAAGGATGAATGCCTCGTGAAGGGTACGCAGGTTGGCCCGGAATATCCGCCGATCACCAGCGAATACCTCAACTACGACGAAGTCGTCCACAAGTTTGGACTCTACATGGACTGGATCGCTCACTTGTACGTGAACACGCTCAACTTGATCCACTACATGCACGACAAGTACTACTACGAAGCTGCCGAAATGGCCCTCATCGACACAAACGTCCGTCGTACGTTTGCTACGGGTATCGCAGGCTTCAGCCACGTTGTCGACTCCCTTTCTGCAATCAAGTACGCCAAGGTCAAGGTCATCCGTGACCCGGCTACGGGCCTTGCCGAAGACTTCCAGATCGAAGGCGACTTCCCGCGTTATGGAAACGACGACGATCGCGCAGACAGCATCGCTGTTTGGCTCCTCAAGACGTTCATGGCCAAGATCAAGCAGACTCCGACTTATCGTGACTCTGAACCGACCACTTCCATCCTTACCATCACGAGTAACGTTGTTTACGGTAAGGCTACGGGTGCACTCCCGGATGGCCGTAAGCAGGGCGAACCGTTCTCTCCGGGTGCAAGCCCGAGCTACGGTGCCGAAAAGAACGGCCTCTTGGCATCCCTCAACTCTGTCGCCAAGATTCCGTACGAATACGCTCTCGACGGTATCAGCAACACGCAGACGATCAACCCGGATGCTCTCGGTCACGACGACGAAGAACGCACCAACAAGCTCGTGCAGGTTCTCGACGGTTACTTCGGCCAGAGCAGCCACCACTTGAACGTGAACGTGTTCGGTGTCGAAAAGCTCAAGGACGCTATGGAACATCCGGAGAAGGAAGAATACCAGAACTTCACGATCCGCGTTTCTGGCTACGCCGTGCGCTTCATCAAGCTCACTCGCGAACAGCAGCTCGACGTGATTGCCCGCCAGGCACACGGCGTTCTCTAATCGCTTGGAAAAAGCTTAAAAAGGTTCCCGAAAGGGAACCTTTTTTGTTTTAGGGGTATGGCGCGTACAAGGGCAATTTCCGGCAAATTATGCTACAAAAACGAGCAAATCTCACATTTAGTAGCATATTTTTTACTTTACTCGTATTCAGAAGATTCTTTTTGAAGCTACTTTGCTCATTTTTATGCTACTAAATCAGATTTTTCCATCAATTTGTAGCATTTGACCTGAGTTCAAAAGGGGATTAAAAGAAATTTTTAATTACTTTATTTCAACTTTATGCTACTAAACGGTAAAAACAATCAATTTAGTAGCATATTTTGCAAATTTCGCCCCTTCAAAAACGTCAAATGCAGCGAAAGGCGCAAAAATGGGAAAGCGCCGGTTCTACGCCACGATGTAATTTTCGTTCTTTTGGCGGCGGGCAAGCACTGATTCCAAGAACTGGATGACAGAGCTTTTATCGCGCACCAGGCCACGCTTGTGGCTCAGGCAAAAGCGCGATGCAGTAAGCGACTTGAGCATCTTGATTTGTTGTTCGAGAATCTGCACATTGTACACGTCAGGCTCTCCGTGACCGACCATCGGATAAGTCGCATCACCCAAGAACACGAAATCATCTACGACAAGAATGAGCGAACCTTTGGCATGGCTGTTCGGAATCGGCAAAATTTCGATGTGCATACCATCATCAAAAGAAAGCGGTGAAGACACTGTAATCTTTTCGTGACCAGAAATTTCGCCAACGACTTTTGAGGCATGCGAACCAACATAAAGCGTATCAAAATCTAGTGAAACTTCGCCATTGCAATGACGCACAACATTCAACAGATGGTCGCGATGGAAATGCGAAATGACGATGTTCTTTTTGAGCGGAACCGCATCATCATTTGCGGGATTGCGCGGCAAGGCGTTGATAAAATCGACCGCCATGTCGCAGGCGCCAACATCAAAAATCCACCACGCGCTATCGCCACGCACGGTGACGACATCTGCACTCAGAGGCTCGTACGAAACCTGCAAATACTGGATTCTGTCGTTAAGCTTAACAATTCTTGGCACACGTCAAAGATAAAAATTTTCCCTACTCTTTATCCTTGTAAACGATGGTGTAGACACCGTTAAATTTCAGGTATTTGACACCCATGTACTCCGCAGGGACTTTAATCCTATAATCGGCAAAACAAAGACAATTACGCACGACACCTTGATTATGCTCTGGATAATATTCGAAATAATCTTGAACAAATAAAGTATCTTCCTGACGCTCCAACTTTACGTCAGTAACACGACCATAATCGTCACACACCGAAAACGTATTCAGCCAAAAGACAGCAGAACCGTCCTCGCCCATCACGAAATCAACGGATTCATCGCCCCATTCCGCTCTTTTTTCCAAATGCCCTCCGCCACACGAACCCATTCCTACCTCATAATCACAAGATTTCTGAGATTCCACGTTCACGCCCGCAGAACCGGCAAGGCCATTTTCAACGCCAGAATCATCGGAACAGGCAGACAATGCAACAAAAGCCAAAGCCGTCAAAACAAGCAATGATTTCTTCATAAAGATTTCCTCCTAAACACTCTTTTAAATATAGACGAACTCGTTATCAAAAGATGTATAGTTTTCAATCAATATCGCGTATTGATGAGCCATGATTAGATTTTTTTTCGAGGTTTGTATTATATAGAGAAAAACACTTTCATACAGAGCAA
This sequence comes from Fibrobacter succinogenes, assembly GCA_902779055.1. Classification (GTDB taxonomy): domain Bacteria; phylum Fibrobacterota; class Fibrobacteria; order Fibrobacterales; family Fibrobacteraceae; genus Fibrobacter; species Fibrobacter succinogenes_K. The sequence goes on from CACZAD010000036.1 coordinate 6,519, forward strand.
GACTTTTTTATTTTTACAGCATGACGCTCGGAAGAATCAACAAGCTTGAAACATTCGGCTCGGTCGATGGACCGGGAATTCGATTTGTCGTCTTTACGCAGGGTTGCCCCATGCGCTGCAAGTTCTGCCACAACCCGGAAACCTGGGACTTTGGCACCAAAAGCGCAAACGGAACCGAGAACGGCTCGTTCGAAATTTCGGCAGAAGACCTGCTGAAAAAAGCCCTCCGCTACAAGCCCTACTGGGGAAGCAACGGCGGCATCACCGTCAGCGGCGGCGAGCCACTGGCACAAATCGACTTCATGATCGAGTTCTTCGAAGCCGCAAAAGCTGCAGGCGTGCATACTTGCGTTGATACATGCGGAATCACGTTCCGGCGCACCGGTGACGCGTTCGCAAAAATCGAACGCCTAATGAAAGCGACCGACCTCCTACTCGTCGACATCAAGCACATCGATGGCGAAGCCCACAAGAGCCTCACAGGACTCGGCAACGAGAACATCATCGAATTCTTCCGCTATCTGGACGAAATCAAGAAGCCCATCTGGATCCGCCATGTGCTGGTCCCGGGCATCAGCGACAACGACGAAGCGCTCACGCGCACCCGCGATTTCATCCGCACGCTCCATAACGTCAAGCGCGTCGAAGTCCTCCCCTACCACGCATTTGCGCTAAGCAAGTACAAGGAACTCGAAATCGACTATGCGCTCAAGGACACGCAAACGCCCACCGCAGAACGCGTCCAAAACGCCAACGAGATTCTTGAAACCGCAAAATACACCGGCTGGAAAGAATAGCAGTAGACGGTAGAAAGTAGGAAGGAATCGTTATACGAGAAAGTGATCCCGGAACCCCGGAACAAGTCCGGGGCTGGCTCCGACCGGGATGACAGTAAAAAAAGGAGATGCCCGCTCGGTGGCGGGCATAACAAGGTTGATTATGTAAAGGTTTAAAGGCGAGCAGGACAAGGCGCAGAGCGACGTAGCGTACACCCCGTACGTGAGGAGCTCTGCAACGCCGTAATGCGAAGCCTTTTAACCTTTAATTGCGTCGCCCATACTAAACATCGGCATATACATTGCGATCAAGAGACCACCGACAGCACCGCCCAAGAACACAATGATGATCGGTTCAATCATGCTCACGACGGCGTCCACGGCGGCGTCCACTTCTTCGTCGTAGAAGTCGGCGAGTTTCAAGAGCATGCCGCCCAGGTTACCGGTCTTTTCACCGACGCCAGTCATCTGGATCACCATAGGCGGGAAGATGCCCACTTCTTCCATCGGCTCGGCAATGGACTTACCACCTGCAATACCAATCGAAATTTTAAGGATTGCCTTTTCCACAACTTTGTTGCCTGCGGTCGATGCGACGACCTTCAAGGCATCCATCACGGACACACCGGCATTCAAAAGTGTACCGAGCGTTCGGGCAAAGCCTGCCGTTGCCGATTTAATCTGTAAGTCACCTAGCTTTGGAACCTTGAGCGTAAACTTGTCCATCGCAAACTGCGCCGCAGGTATTCGCATCACCATCTTATAGGCAAAGATGATAATCACAAGTCCGATAAACAGGAACGCACCGTTATTTCGTATAAAATCAGATATGTTCATCACCACCTGCGTCGGAGCAGGGAGTTCGGCATCAAGGGCTGCAAACTGTTCAGCGAAGGTCGGCACCACGAACGTCATAAGGGCGATCACCACGAGAATACCCACGATGATAACCATGATCGGGTACGTCAAAGCTTTTTTCACCTTGCGTTTGAGGCGCTGGTTGTTTTCGAGTGTTTCGGCCAAACGAGCAAGAATGCCTTCGAGAATACCACCCGCTTCACCAGCGGCCACCATGTTGCAGTAAAGGGAGTCAAACACCTTCGGATGTTGCGACAAGGCGTCGGCAAGCGAAGAACCACCGTTAATCGACTGCGTGAGCTTATGCACGACGCTCTTGAGTTCCGGGTTTTCGCACTGGGCCTCAAGAATGTTCAGGCACTGCAACATCGGAAGACCAGCCGAGCACATGGACGAGAACATACGCGTAAAACGGGTAATGTCTTCGGTCTTGATGCCGGAACCGATCTTGATCTTGATTTCAGTCGGCTTTTTCTTTAAGCTCGTAATGACCAGACGACGGCGGAGCAAGAGGGCTTCGGCCTCGGCCTTGTCCTTTGCTTCGAGGGTTCCTTCAAAGCTGTTGCCTTGCGAGTTTTGCGCCTTGTATAAAAATTCAGCCATCGGTTACACCCCTTCCTTTACGAACAACTGTTCCAACTGGTCCGGGCTAGACGAACGAGCAAGCGCATCGAAGCGGTCAATCTTGTGGTTCTTGACGAGATCACACAAGCACATGTTCATCGTGTTCATACCGAACTTCTGACCAATTTCAATCATGGATTCAATCTGGTGGACCTTGTCGTCACGGATCAACGCACGGATACCCGGCGTCACGTTCATGACTTCGTACGCCATCACGCGGCCACCGCCAATTTTCGGCAAAAGGGTCTGGCAAATGACACCCTGCAGCACGAACGAGAGCTGCGTACGCACGGTCTGCTGTTCGCCCTTCGGGAAAGCGTCGACCACACGGTTGATGGTCTGCACGCAGGAGTTCGTATGAAGCGTCGCAAAGGTCAAGTGACCGGTTTCTGCAATGGTAAGCGCGGCGCGGATCGTTTCCAAGTCACGCATTTCGCCGATGAGCACCACGTCCGGGTCCTGACGGAGGGCCATCTTCAGTGCCTGGGCAAAGCTGTGCGTGTCACTACCGACTTCGCGCTGGTTGATCATGCATCCCTGATGCTTGTGCAAAAATTCGATCGGGTCCTCGACCGTCAAAATGTGGTCGTGACGTTCCTTGTTGATCTTGTCGATCATTGCGGCCAAGGTCGTCGACTTACCGGAACCGGTAGCACCCGTCACCAGGACAAGTCCGGAGGGTCGGGTCGTAAATTCGGCCATGATCTTCGGAAGACCAAGGTCCTTAAAGGTCTTGATATCAAGCGGAATAATACGGAGGGCAAGCGCCACGCAGCCACGCTGCAGGTAGGCGTTCGCACGGAAACGCGCAAGATTTGCAATGCCGAATGAAAAGTCGCATTCCTTCTGCTGTTCAAAAGTCTTTTTCTGGGCTTCATTCATCAAGCTGTAAGTCATACGCATGGTTTCGTCGGGCTTGAGCTTGTTCTCCCCGATGGGGGTGAGCTTGCCGGAAAGACGAATAAGAGGGGGTGCGCCGGCCGTAATATGCAAGTCGGACGCGCCTCGTTTAACCATTTCTGCTAAAAGATCTTGAATGTTATATGCCATGCACTAGAATATAATTTAAAAAGCCCAAAAATTTCATAAATTCTTTACACAATGCGTTTATCCACTTACCAATTATTGGCTTTGATCGGGGGAATCGTTTTCCTAGTTATTGCGCTATTCGCTATCGGAAAGCAGCAAGACCGACGATTCAACTTCCCGGAAACGGTCGTGAACTTCACGGCCGACAATGTCATGGGGGGAAAGTCGGACTACGCAAGCGAAAAAGGAACCGCAACGCTGATCGTCCTTACCGCCTCCTGGTGCCCGGCATGCCGGGCGGAATTGCCAACACTCAAACAGTTCCACGAGGAATTCGGCCCCAAGGGGCTCAAGATCTTGATGATCGACGAGGACGATTCAAAGAAGGTCGCCCGCAAGTACAAGAAGAGTACGGAAATGCCGTGGACGATGCTCCACTGGAACTACGACGCCCTCAAGGCTCTCGGCAGTCCGAGCGTGATTCCCGTAAGCTTTGTCGTGGACAAGGACGACAAGATCCAGCACGTGGACGTCGGGACGCTCAACGAACTGAGAGTCCGGCACGAGCTCAAGAGACTGCTGGGGAAGTAATTAAAAGGCGATGTTAAAGGTGATCCCGGAACGGAGTCCGGGATGACAAAGAGGCCGGGGTGACAGTGCAAAGTGTCCGGGGTGACAATGCAGAAGCAATGCTAAAGGCGATCCCGGCACAAGGCCGGGATGACAGGCCAGGATGACAGTTTAAGCGATGGGACTTGGGAAGAGGATCACGTCAGCGATTTCTTCTTTACCGAGGGCGAGCATGAACAGGCGGTCAAGTCCAAGCGCCACACCGGAACAGGCAGGCATTCCCGATTCCAGCGCTGCAAGGAACCGTTCGTCCAGCGGAGGCAGAGGCTTGTTCATCCCCTTGCGAATTTCCAAGTCCGCATTGAAGCGGCGACGCTGTTCCACCGCATCCGTGAGTTCCGTATAACCGTTGCAGAGTTCCACCTGATTCACGAACAGCTCGAAGCGGCGAGCCCACACACGACCATCCTGGTCGGTGTAGGTCTGCGCGAGCGCAGCCTGCGATGGCGGATAATCCAAGATGAACTCGGGGCCGTTACTCGCCAGCGCGGGCTCGACCAAGAATACCATCATGTAATCCCACCACTCTTCGCGAGTGAGCGCCTCGCTGCCTACAGGCACGGGAACATCACGCGATGCGCAAGCATCCGCAAAATCCGAAAGCTTTTCGCAGAACGGATCGATTCCAGCATAATTCCTGAACGCATCAATCCAGCGGGTGCGGCGGGCATTTAATTTGGTTCCAATGATTTCGCTCACGAGGTCTTCGACTTCGTCCATGAGCTTTTCTTGCGGCATGCCCACGCGGTACCATTCCACCATCGAAAATTCGTTGTTGTGGTGGCCGCCGAATTCATCCTTGCGGAACGACTTTGTAATCTGGAAAATGTCCCCGAAGTTCGCGGCAAGCAAACGCTTCATATGAAATTCCGGGCTCGTCATCATAAACCGCTTGGGGTCTTCGATTTCAAAATAATCGAGCTGCGGATCCGTTCCGCCATATGCAGAAAGCACAGGCGTCTCGACTTCGAGCGCATTACGACGAACAAAGAAATCACGGACCTTGGTCATCAGCGCTTGGCGCTTGATCCAGGTCTCACGCGAACAGGTGGGCGCAAATGCGCCCGACTTCAGGTTTTCCATCTATTCAGCTCCGGCGACACAACGGACCGCAAGATAGAAACTCGGATCCACCGTGATTGAGCCGACATCCCTATCAGATGCAAACATCGTGCGAGCCTTGCCACGAGAATCGGTATCAACATCAGCCGTCCAGAAGTAGGCGCCGTCACCCATCGTCGTGCAGACGCCGCTCTTGTTGGCATAGCCACCGAACATGGCCGTGAATGCGTAATCGTCGCTGCCGTTGCTCTTGAGCTTGAGAGCGGCTTCGCGGGCACCACCGGCATATTCTTCGAGCTTTTTCCAGTCTGCATCCGTGGCGAGATGATAGCCATCCGGGCAGGCCGTCTTGGCAGCTTCTTGCGTGTAGAGTCGACCGAAGGTCTTGCAATTTCCGTCATCGCGGTCATAGCACATCGAGCCGTCCTTGGCATCGTAATTCAGGTTTTCCACGAACCAGTTTACACCGCCAATTTCCTTGACCTTATAAACTTTTTTGTCGCGTTTATCAACAAAGTTCTTGAACACCGGGCAACGCGTGCTGAAACCTTCGGCAGAAAGGATCGGATCGACCTTCCCCTTCCAGGCCGTACAGAAACGGAACAGCTGGCCGCCCGGGAGAGATGTCTTTTCGGCCTTGTGCTTCGCGGCCCAAGTCTTCACATAGTTCACGCCAGTCACAGCAGTATCTGGGATTGAAAGGACCTTGGCATACTTGCTCGTGAATGCGGCATACGTTCCGGCAACAGACATCGGAGCCTTCCAGAAGCCATCCGTAAGGCCCGTGCGGAGAGCCGCAAAAACCGGCGACGGCTTATAAATCCTGATCGTCTTATCAACCATCTGTTCAGGATTCTTCTTGCAGTTGACATCGTGATTGATTGCCATCAGAGAATTGGCATCCACCTTGCACTGGGCTATGCACTTTGTTCGAGCGGCACCCTTCTTGGGGCACGGTTTCCAGACCGTCGTGTCGACACTCACCAGGGACTGCTTACCAAAAGCCTTCGTCTTGGTTGCCACTTTAGCCACTTCGTCAAGCGTCTTGAGAGCCTTGCCACTCCCCTTTTCTGCATCAGCGAACAAATAATTGATCACTCCCGTGCAAGCATTGGCCGCATTTGCCATTCCGCAAACTTTTGTTCCAAATCCATATGCAAACTGCGACGGACAGGCCGCAAAGGCTTCGTCCGGCATCTGCTTGAAAACTTTTGCGTAAATATTCGACGCGTTCTTTGCAGACATCTTGCCGCAATAAATTTCTTCCATTTCGCCGGAATCAACAATTTTGCGCACTTTTTTCCAGTTGTTCGAATCGACAGCCTTGCGGAGCGCATCCTGCGCAAAAGCACCCTGAGCCAAAAATGCGGAAATCAAACCCGCCACGAAAAAATGCTTCATCTAAACCTCTTTTTTCCTTTACTAGATCCCTCAACAAATGCCATTCGAGAAATAATGGTTCCCCTACGCTTCGCTTCGAGGATGACTGCTCGGGATGACTGTTGAATAGTTTAAATATATTACGAATTATAACCAATACTTAACGCAGAAGCAAAAAAATTGTTGCACACTAATAATATTTTACTATTGTAAGCCACCTATCATATAGGTTTTCTATCTTTGACACCATGTTTAATGCAGAACTCACACGCAATGAATTTCCGATGCTAGTCGCTGGCGACAAGGAGCAAAAGCCCCTCGCCTTTTTGGACAGCACCGCAACAACACAAAAGCCCGCCTGCGTCATCGACGCAATGGATGATTTTTACCGCGAGCACTACAGCTCCGTAAAACGCGGAGTGTACCGCCTGAGCGCCCGCACCACGGAAGCGTTCGAAAAGACGCGCAAGGATATTGCGAAGTTCATCAACGCCAAAACCGAAGACGAAATCGTGTTCACCCGCGGCACCACCGAGAGCATCAATCTCGTGGCCTGGAGCTACGGACGCAAGTTCTTTAACGAAGGCGACGAAATTTTAATCAGCGCATTGGAGCATCACGCAAACATCGTGAGCTGGCAACTCGTTGCCGAAATGAAGGGCGCCAAAATCAAGGTCATCCCCGTCAAGGACGATGGCGACTTGGACTTGAGCAAGCTCCCGGAACTTTTGACGCCGCGCACCAAGATGGTCGCCGTCGCCCATGTGAGCAACTCCGTCGGTACGGTAAACCCGATCGAAGAAATCATCACCACGGTGCGCAAGCTCGCCCCGCAGGCAAAAGTGTTGATTGACGCCGCCCAGAGTTCCAGCCACATCAAGATTGACGTGCAGAAGCTGGACTGCGATTTCCTCGCCTTCAGCGGCCACAAGATGTACGGCCCGACCGGTATCGGCGTGCTTTACGGCAAGTACGACGTACTCGACAGCATGCCGCCTTGGCACGGCGGTGGCGAAATGATCAAGAATGTGACTTTCGAAAAGACGACCTACGCCGATGTCCCCGCACGCTTTGAAGCTGGCACGCCCGCCATTGCCGAAGTCATCGGTCTCGGAAAGGCTGTAGAATGGCTGAACGAAAAAGGCCTTGAAAACATCCGTGAGCACGAAGCACAAATTACGCAGTACGCCTTGAAGCAGCTCGCCGAAATCCCGCAAGTAAAAGTCCTCGGTAACCCGAAGGAACGCGGCGCTCTCATCAGCATTACTTTAGACGGAATTGCCGTCGGCGATGCAGCGATGATTCTCGACGAAGAAAATGTCGCCGTACGCAGCGGACACCATTGCGCTCAGCCAGTGATGGACCGCTTTGGGCTTGACGCCACGCTCCGCTTGAGCTTTGGCGCCTACACGCTCGAACGCGACATCGACCGCTTTGTCGCAGGGATTAAACGCGTATTACGCTTGTTCAGATAATCCAAACGGAATATATGAAAATTGAAAAGGTAGTCGAAAGACTACCTTTTTTGTTACAGACTCATTTTTTTGACGCTTTTTCCTGCATCGCTTTGGCTTCCTGAATCTTTTCTTCAGGAATTCCAAGTTGGCGCATAACATCCAATGCCTTGTCGAACCCCTTTTCAACACCAGCTTTTTCAGCGGCACGGCGGGCATCCCCGGCGCTTACAAAGCCCATTCTCTGTCCGATACTTTTCCATGCCATCCGAAGTTCTTCCACGGTACTTTCGTCAATATACTCTCCCAAAAAACCTTCAAGCTGAGAGCAGCGTGAAAGCTTGCTTTCACATTGCCGAAGCGAAGGGGTTTTCTGTAAATATAATATGATTTTTTCGACAAGGGTAGACTGCTCATTGCTAGGCATTTTACGAAGTATAGTTTCAACATTCGGGATAGCGGCCTTAAAACCTTCAGGACTGAAAGCGTACTTCATCGCCATTGCCCCGACTGCCGCCGCAGGGGAATCAGATTCAACACAGGCAATATCGTCAGCCAAGGCAAGATTCACAAGTACGCACTCAAAAGGAAGTTCATTTCCCTGGAATTTAGCACGCGCTTTTTTGCGAAATTCAGCCAAAGGATCCCATCCGGTAGGGCCGTTATAAATGATAATAGCCTTCGTCGGAATCCAACTGAAAACCTCGTCTTCGTGATCCATAATGACTCGAAGAGCGTAACGCCCGACTTGATTGAGTACGCTCTTCTCCTGTTTAGACTTGTGCTCTAAAAGGATACCGACATTAATTTCGCCACCTCCCGAGAGATGTGCCTTAAACGCAATGTCCGCCTCGCCGCGTTCCCCAACTTCGCTATAAGTGTCCGGCAGACGCACAAGCGTATCCAAGTTTACGCCTGCAAGTACCCTATTAAGATCGCTATTGTTTTTACTACAGATGTTCAACAGCGCCTTGGCATTCTTGGGAACGCTATAGACATAGCGGAAGAATCCATCGTGATCACGTGAGCGCGTTTTTTCTTGACTCATTTAGCCTCCTGGTTTTGGAAAAAGAAAAACATCCGATTTTTTCGGATGTCTGAGGCCATTTCAAGGGTTATGCAGTAATGTACCAATATTTGGATATAGTGGCAAGCGCAGTTCCGTAACTTATTTGTAAAATAAATTCATTTGACTTCAATAAGAATATTTATTTAATTCTATCGCTACAGAATTCTTGGCGCCCGCATTTTTCGCAGTGGGCGCCCATCCAAAGCGTGTCGAATTGTTCGATGGCGGGTTCAACGATTTGCGGGTCGTTCGTGAGGATTCCCGCCTCGAAGTTGCGACGGAGGGAACTTTTCATGCCGATGCCTGCGCCTGTCAAGTTTGCAGAGCCGATGTAAGCGGTTTCAAGGTCGAATATCATCATCTTGAAATGCACTCGCGGACACATGACGCGTTCCAAGTCGGTTGCGAGAATCTTATAGCGGTCGAAATCTTCACGAAAATTAGGGCCGGGTTCTTTTGCATGAATGAGCCGCACACCCACGCCACGCTTGAGCAAACCTGCGAGCTGTCCGAGCAACGGCATTGATTCGCCGTTCTGCTTCACATAAACATCCTTGATGTCGGCGGTGCCGATCCAGAGCGTTTCGCGGACTGTCGCGATACGGGAAATCACTTCGGAATAGTGTTCTTCGTTTTGGATGTACTTGGTGAAGGTCGGCATAGAAAGAAATATAGTATTGTCGCGCGACAATAGATGTCGTCGGATTTCACCAGAAGATGTCCGCCTAGCCACATTCGGCTAGGTTTACAGGGCCGGCTCGTGTCCACCTTTAACGGGACTTTTAACGCAACGCGCATTCACCATTGCAAATATTGACGGAAACTGGAGCCCGCAATATTTGCAGGTGTACTTGGATTTTTCGCTTCCTTCGTACAGCACGTGATTCGCCCCGCCGCCCTGTTTTGCACAGCGAGCGTTCACCAATGCAAAAACCGACGGGAATGCAATTCCGCAATGTTTGCAATAGAATTTTGAAGGCATCGGAATCCTACTTGTCTAATTGGATTTCTTTCTTCGTTATATCGTCAATAAAAGTTTTAATAGCCTTTTTGCCCACGAAACCCGTCGTTGCACCATCAAAAACGGCTCCGACAACAGCACCAAGGACAGGAATACCCTTGCCAATGTTAATGACGCCCTTCGAGCCAAACTTTGTAATCAGGCGGAATCCTACGGCCTGATTAATTTTTGTCAGCATTTTACCTGTAATTAGCGGCATTAATTTTTTCAACGTAACTTTCTGAGCAATTTCAATTCCAGCCTTTTTAGCGACATTAGAAACGCTCTCACCCAACAGGCAACATTTAATCGCGATCTGGAGCCTGTCATCTTTAAAATCACGAACGCCACCAATATAAGCAACAGCAGCCACCATCCGTATTTGGATGAACAGCACGCTGGCAACATTAACTGGCAAAGTAACAATAGTCGTCAAAAAGCCGCCTAAACCTGTTATGGCACCATCAATAGCCGCCTTCGTACTTTGCCATCTCACGAGCGATTTTGCCGCATCCAATGGAGTTTCATGTTTTGCCAAATACTGTTCTGCAAGTTCCGAAGCCGAGGCCGTTCCAGGAACAGAGCCACTGATCACAGCTTCGTAAATTTTGTCAATTCCCTTCAAAATCACATTTTGGGACTGATCATTAGACTGAGCATTATTTTTTTCGATTTCCGTAATTTCCATATGCAATCCTTATTTAATTTATTCAATACCAAATTTTAAATTACCATCTACAAAACCTTATAAACATATAAATATTTCTTATAAGCCACGCCAAATAAAGGATGCCTAAAAAGATCATAAATCCATTTATAGGATCCGCGTTATAGAACACACCGATAGACAGAGATTTACCAAAGATAAGCTTGTAGCCTCCGGCTATCAGCAATTCCCAAAGACGGGTGAAATAAAGCAAGAAACCGACAGCCCAACTGACAACAGATGTTACAAGCGACGCACCGAGAGTCCATAACGCCATTGCAGCTGTGTCCAATAGTTTGCCTTTGGGATTCAGCATATTAAAGAAGAACAATCCAGCATTAAGGCAGAAAATGACTAATATGAAAAGAAAATCATCCCAAGGGTTGCCAAAAAAGAACAGCATTACAAACAAAATCAATATACAAGATAGCACAATCAAATCCTTTTTTGTTTCTAAGTTCCTATTTCTCTAAAAAACGCTATTTCACTATCAGGGCGACAATCGCAGCGATCAGTCCACCCAAAAGCAGCACCGCGATAACCACGGCTATAATCATAAGCCACTTCACGTACTTCACAATTTTCACCATAGCGGAATTCTGATTCGACGAAAATTGCTGGACTGCATTCAGAGTCGCTGTCGCAAGCAGGCCAAAATCATCAAACCAGCCCAATACCGGAATCGTGTCAGGAGCCATATCAACAGGCGAAGCCGTGTAAAGCAACGATACAATCACAAAGAAAATTGCAAGCCCTTTTTGGAAAGGGGACGCGCCATTCATTTGCGCTATTTCATGGTCTTTTTCCATTTTTCACCTTTTTTCGGTAAAAATAGTCATTTTTTCGGTTTCCCCAAGCCCGTTATTACAAAAAACACCGTCTTGTTATAGTGTAAAACTATAGGATGAGTATTTTTCTTAAAAATTTTTATAATTCACCCTACTTTCCTATTGGAGTAGTAGGATTAAGTTTTTAAATTAAACCCGTCAAACGAACGAGGCGCCTCGAAAAGAGAAAAGCCTGGAGGATTTCGCTATGCGATGTCGAATGTGTAAACTAGCCGAAGGCAGACGGGCCTAATACCGCAAAGATTTAACGCTCAGGATTGAGCAAACCCATTAACAATCGCGTCGCCCGACGCCAACAGTAAAAAAACGATCGGGCGATTGCGATATCTCGCGCAAAGGCGCACAAGGAATTATAATAATATGACGACTCAGAACAAGCTCCATTTCGAAACTCTTCAGCTCCACGTTGGTCAGGAACAGGCAGACCCGGCAACCGATTCCCGCGCAGTTCCTATTTACCAGACCACCTCTTACGTGTTCCACAGCGCTCAGCACGCTTCTGACCGTTTCCACCTGAAGGATGCCGGCAACATTTACGGTCGCCTCACCAACACCACGCAGGACGTTTTTGAAAAGCGCATCGCTGCTCTCGAAGGCGGTATCGCAGGTCTCGCAGTCGCTTCTGGTGCAGCAGCTCTTACTTACGCCATCACGGCTCTCGCCCGCAAGGGTGACCACGTGGTCGCTCAGCGTTCCATCTACGGCGGTACTTACAACCTCCTTGAACATACACTCAGCAAGTTCGGTATTGAAACGACCTTCGTCGACATCCACAACCTCAAGGAAGTCGAAGGCGCCATCAAGTCCAACACGAAGCTCGTCTTCATTGAAACGCTCGGCAACCCGAATTCCGACATCCCGGATATCGAAGCCATCTCCGAACTCGCTCACAAGAACAAGATTCCGGTCGTGATCGACAATACCTTCGGTACGCCGTATCTGATTCGTCCGATTGAACACGGTGCCGACATCGTCGTTCACTCCGCAACAAAGTTCATCGGTGGTCACGGTACGACTCTCGGTGGCGTGATTGTTGACGGCGGCAAGTTCGACTGGGCTGCATCTGGCAAGTTCCCGCAGTTCACCGAAGTGAACCCGAGCTACGGCGTGCCTTTCACGGCAGCAGCTGGCGCAGCAGCCTACATCGTTTACATCCGCGCAATTCTTCTCCGCGACGAAGGTGCAGCAATTTCTCCGTTCAATGCATTCCTCCTCTTGCAGGGCACTGAAACGCTTTCGCTCCGCCTTGACCGTCATGTGGAAAACACCAAGAAGGTTCTCGAATTCCTCGCCAAGCACCCGAAGGTTGCAAAGGTCAACCACCCGAGCTTCAAGGATCATCCGCAGCATGAACTTTACACCAAGTACTTCCCGAACGGCGGTGGTTCCATCTTCACGTTCGATGTGAAGGGTGGCCAGGTAGAAGCCTTCAAGTTCATCGACAGCCTCAAGATTTTCAGCCTGCTCGCTAACGTCGCCGACGTGAAGAGCCTCGTTGTTCACCCATACACCACGACTCACTCGGAACTCACTCCGGAAGAACTCGCCGCAGCAGGCATCTCTCCGGCAACGATCCGTCTCTCCATCGGTACGGAACACTACGAAGACATCATCAACGACCTCGCACAGGCTTTGGACGCAATCTAAAAAAGGTGATCCCGGCACAAGGCCGGGATGACATCAAAAACAAAAATACCTAAGGCCTAAAACCTAATACCTATTACCTAAAAAAGGATTCCACCATGTCAAAAATTTACGCATCTGCTGACCAGCTTATCGGTCATACCCCGCTTCTTGAACTTTCCCACATCGAAAAGGAAAACAATCTCCAGGCTAAGATCGTGGCAAAGCTTGAATATTTCAACCCGGCTGGATCTGTCAAGGATCGTATTGCTAAGGCAATGATCGACGATGCCGAAGCTTCAGGCAAGCTTAAGCCGGGTTCCGTGATTATCGAACCGACTTCTGGTAACACTGGTATCGGTCTCGCTTCCGTCGCAGCTGCTCGCGGCTACCGCATCATCATCGTGATGCCGGAAACCATGAGTATCGAACGTCGCCAGCTTATGAAGGCTTACGGTGCAGAACTTGTTCTCACCGAAGGTGCCAAGGGTATGAAGGGCGCTATCGCTCGTGCAACGGAACTTTCTCAGGAAATCCCGAACAGCTTTATCCCGGGCCAGTTCGTGAACCCGGCCAACCCGGCCGCCCACAAGGCAACGACGGGTCCGGAAATCTGGGAAGACACGGATGGCAAGGTTGACATTTTCGTCGCAGGCGTAGGTACTGGTGGAACCGTCACGGGTGTTGGAGAATACCTCAAGTCCAAGAACCCGAATGTCAAGGTTGTCGCCGTTGAACCGGAATCCTCTCCGGTGCTTTCCAAGGGCACGGCAGGTCCGCACAAGATCCAGGGTATTGGCGCAGGCTTTATCCCGGATACCTTGAACACCTCCGTCTATGACGAAGTGCTTCCGGTCAAGAACGAAGACGCATTCGCCGCCGGCAAGGCAATCGCCAAGGCAGAAGGCATCCTCGTCGGTATCTCTTCTGGTGCAGCTCTCCACGCCGCAGTCGAACTTGCAAAGCGTCCGGAAAACAAGGGCAAGACGATTGTCGCACTCCTCCCGGATAGTGGCGACCGTTACCTCTCCACTCCGCTCTTCGCTGACTAAGTGGTTAGATAAGATTTGTTCGGTAAGTGCTTCGCGGTTCCATTCGCCTCGCAGTAGAAACCGAAAAACATTATGATGATTCATTATTGAGTGAAAAACGCTAGAAGGTTCCATTCGCCTCCCTAGCGTTTATTTGTGTTTTACACGGCGCATTGTCATCCCGGCCCCAGTGCCGGGATCGCCAATTATCAAAAGAACGGTTTAAAAATGTCACAGAAAAAGCGTGTCGCTGTTGGATTGTCGGGCGGTGTGGACTCCGCCCTTTCGGCGTATTTATTGAAGAAGCAAGGTTACGATGTAATCGGTATGACGATGGCGACTTGGGACGGATCCGTGAACATGCCCGCCGTCGAAGGGCGCGAAGGTTGCTACGGTCCGAGCGAAGACAAGAACATCGAAGAAGCTAAGCTTGTCGCAAAACGCCTTGGGATTCCGCATTATGTTGTTCCGGTCGCCGAAGAATACAAGCACCGGGTTCTCGACTATTTCCGTGCGGAATACCGTGCCGGCAGAACGCCAAATCCGTGCGTACGCTGCAATCAGAACATCAAGTTCGGAGCGCTGTTGCATGCAGCCCGCAAAATGGGGATTAAATTCGACTATTTTGCGACAGGGCATTATGCGCGACTCGACTTTATAAATCCGGATGTTCCGTTCTTGTACGAAGCGCTTGACGCACACAAGGACCAGACATACTTTTTATCGCGACTCACGGCGGAACAACTTTCGACGGTAATTTTCCCGCTGGGCGGTATGCAGAAAGCCGAAGTAAAGGCGCTTGCCAAGGAAATCGGCTGGGACGATTTTGCAACAAAACGCGAAAGCCAGGACTTTATCGAGTGTGGCGATTACTCGGTGCTGTTTGACGAAAGCGACAACGTTCCCGGAGATTTCGTCGATGTGAACGGCAAGGTTCTCGGGAAGCACAAGGGCATTGTACATTACACGATTGGGCAACGCAAGGGGCTCAACATCGGCGGGCAAGCGGAACCGCTTTATGTCGTAGCGATCGACGCGCACCACAATCAGGTAGTTCTCGGTCCGCGAAGCGCTTTGAGCTGCACAGAAGTTTCAGCAGTGGACTTGAACCTGATGGTTTCGGAAACATCGCCATTGCTGAAGGAAGCGCTCACAGCACACATTCGCCTCGGGCATAAAGGTGCAACGGCCAGAATTACGGAACTCGACACCGCCACAGGCAAAATTCGCGTGCAGTTTGACGAACCGCAATTTGCATCGGCGCCGGGTCAAGTGCTCGTGCTGTACGCAAACAAAGGCGTAGTCGCGAGTGCGATCATCGGGAAGTAAAAACTCAAACTTCCAGAAGTTCTCGCCCGATTTTACGGATTTCTTCGCGAATAAGTTTTTCACGTTCAGCAGACGGCTTTTTGGAACCGTTCATATACGCAGCCATCAACGACTGTTGTATTCCTAGCCGTCTTGCCACCTCAGACATATTAAGCGATTTAAATTTCGCCGAGCCACGCAACGGATGCACTTGCGGTTCAAAAATGCTATCGTAAGAGAGATCTTCGTCTATTTCATCCCAGCGCAAGCCCCCAAAAGACAATCTGAAAGCAGCCCGCTGTTCTGCGCTAGCGGAACGAAGTCGTTCCGAATCACGGAATTTCAAAAGGGCTGTACGCCCGTCCTTTGCCGTAAGCAAAATTCCGCCCTTCACGAGTTCAGCGCTTTCGATGTCTCTTTTGTGCATGTTACGCATCCTTTCCAAAAAAGCGATTCCATTCCTTTTCAAAAATTTCCTTATTCTCTTCGATAATGGACTCTGCTAATTTTAAATCCTTTAATTTTAGCCCTTCATTTTTTAACAATGAAACTTCTCCATTCTCGATTCCAAATTTCGCTATTCCATCAGAACTCTCCACATGAATATGAAATGGTTCATGATCGTTAGAATAGAAATAGAATCTAAGACCGAAGAGGATAAGCAATGTCGGCATTTATATTTCCTTTGAATTTAGGATATAATTTTATATCCGTCAATATAGCGTTACGTTTTTTAGAAGTTTTTTAGGCTTCTATATTCTTAACACGCTTTTTTCGGAGATTTGGCCTACTATTTTTTGTAAAAAATTTGCAAAAAAATCCTACCCGGTTGGGCAGGATTATTATTTAGAGATAGTTGGCAATTAAAAAGTCTTAAATGGAGTAGTCCTTTTCCATCATACCGTAGTCGATGAGAATTTGTTCCAAGCGGTCCTGCGTCATCGGAGTCGGGATAGTGAAGAGTTCGTTTTCGTCAATGTTCTTAGCGAGTTCGCGATAGACGTTAGCTTGGCTGCAATTCGGTTCGAAGTCGATCACGGTCTTCTTGCGGATTTCGGCCTGCTGCACGATGTTGTTACGCGGCACATACTGAATGAGCTGCGTGTTGAGTTCCTTGGTAAATGCGCGGAGCAAATCAAGTTCGTTATCAACGTTACGGCTATTGCAGATGATACCACCGAGGCGCACTTCGCCACGTTCGGCATACTTGGCAATACCCTTACAAATGTTGTTTGCAGCATAGAGAGCCATCATTTCGCCGGAAGCGACGATGTAGATTTCCTTGGCCTTGCCTTCACGAATCGGCATCGCAAAGCCACCGCACACCACGTCACCGAGCACGTCGTAGAACACGTAGTCGAGATCTTCAGTGTAAGCGCCGAGCTGTTCGAGCATACTGATGGAAGTGATGATGCCACGGCCTGCGCAACCCACGCCCGGTTCCGGGCCACCAGATTCCACGCAGCGGACGCCCTTGAAACCGACCTTTTCAAGGTCAGAAAGCTGGATTTCGGTCTTGTTGTCGCGAATGGTGTCAAGCACGGTTTTCTGGTGGAGGCCGCCGAGCAGGAGTCGAGTAGAATCCGCCTTCGGGTCGCAATCTGACGTAATTTCTTTGACATTTTTGTCTCCTTAGGTATTTTATTACCTACTGAAACGCTAGGTAGCGTCAATTGTAGAATTAAAGTCTACCCTTTTCAATATTTTTTCAACCCATTCCGTTCAAAAAATTATGATTTGCACCGTTGTTATAGTTTCGTTTTATAGCACCATTTATCTCGCGTCTATCGCACACCGATAAAACTCACTTTTTTTGTTTTTCGAACTGGGGTTTCTATTGCATTTGCCTATTACGCTTTTTAAATTATGCGGGACTTCAGAACAGAAGCAAAAATTTAACAGACTACAGAACGCTAGGTAACCGTTCAATTTTCTTTCACATAAACTAATCCGGCACGCCGGAAGTTTAGCCTCGTAGGAATTTCACCTTCGCGGTCTATCGATTCTTTTGCCTTGTGAGGTTTTATGGCAATAAATCAAGAGACAGTTTTTAGAGAGCACCCCTGTTTTGGTGCATGCAAGAATCGTAAAGGGCGCATCCATTTGCCCGTCGCACCGGGTTGTAACATCGAGTGCCGTTTTTGCGACCGTCGCATCAACGAAGACGCACAAGTCCCGGGAAATACAAGTAAAGTCATTAAACCCGAAGAAGCATGCGGCTATATTCGCAAGGCACTTGAATACGTACCGGATCTTACTACGGTGGGTATTGCAGGCCCTGGCGACACGCTTGCAACGCCTTTTGCGCTGGACACATTCCGCCTCGTCAAAAAGGAATTTCCGAACCTCATCCGTTGCATGAGTACTAACGGACTTTTGCTGAACGACAAGGCCGACGAAGTCATCGATGTGGGTATCGACACGCTTACGGTAACGGTAAACGCAGTCGATCCGGAAATCGAGGCAATGATCAACGCAAGGATTTTTTACCACGGCAAGACCTACACGGGCGTCGAAGCGGCTGAAATCTTGATTCACAACCAGCTGGAAGGCATTCGCAAGGTGGCAAAGAGCGGTACACTTATCAAGGTGAATACGGTACTTTGCCCGGGCATCAACGACAACCATATCGAAGATGTCGCCGCCACCGTCCGCGAAGCTGGCGCAATCATATACAACATCATTCCGCTGATTCCGCAAAACGGATTCAAGGACATTCCGGCCCCGACTCCGAAGGGGCTCGCGATTGCCCAAGAACAGGCTGGCGTATTCATCAACGTCTTTAAGCACTGCGCACACTGCAGAGCCGATGCCGTCGGCGTCCCCGGCGTCTATGATGTTGGTTCTCAAATCTATATGGACCGTATCCGCGTAAAGGAGACTTTCTCTCATGGCTAAAATATTGGATCAGGCGCGCTACAAGTGCGCTTTGGCAGCAATGCAGACCGTGCAATCCATTCCCGGAGCAATTCCTGTATTGCACTCCGGCCCGGGATGCGCATCGAAGCTGAACGACAACAACGGTACAAGTGGCCGATTCAGCCCCAACATTTATCCCTGCACTAGCATCAGCGAAAAGGAAGTCGTTTTTGGCGGTGCGGACAAATTGCGTTCGACCATCAACAACGCGCTCAAGATTATCGACGCCGACCTGTTCGTGGTACTTTCCGGTTGCACAGGCGAAATCATCGGTGACGACATCCAGGAAGTCGCAGAAGAATTCCAGGACGAAGAAAAGCCGGTCATCTGGGCAAAAACGCCGGGTTTCAAAGGCAACAACTACATCGGTCACGACTGGATTTTAAAAAGCATCTTCGAGCAGTATGTAAAAAAGTACAAGGGCGAAGCCCCGAAGGAAAAGGGACTCGTCAACTTGTTCGCAGGAGTGCCGCAGCAGGACCCGTATTGGCTTGGCAACTTGCGTGAACTCGAACGCCTTTTGCAGTCCATCGGTCTCAAGACGAACACGATTTTCGGTTTTGGCCGCGGACTTGAAAACCTGCAGAAGATTCCGACTGCAGAATACACGATTCTCGTTTCGCCGTGGGCAGGTCTCGAAAGCGCAAAGTACCTGGAAAAGGAATTCAACATTCCGCTGTTGCACTACCCCACTTTGCCGATTGGCGCTGCCGAAACCACCAAGTTCCTCCGCACGGTCGCCGAATTCACGGGTGCAGACAAGAAGCTCACGGAATCGGTCATCCAGCAGAACGAAGCACAGTTCTTCTACTACCTTGAACGTTACGCCGATACGATTCTCGAAAGCCGTATCGTAAGCAAGCGTTTTACCGTCGTAAGCGAAGCGCAGTACGTGATTGCCGTGACCAAGTTCCTCGTGAACGACATGGGACTTTTCCCGCAAAAGCTTTTTGTCACCGACGATACGCCGGAAGCATTCCGCGAAGATGTCACCAAGGAAACAAACACGCTGAATTACGACATTAAAACAAAAGTCGAATTCACTACGGACGGTTTCGACCTCCAAAATCAAATTCGCAAAATGGACTTTGGCGGCTCCCCGCTCATCATCGGTTCGAACTGGGAAAAGAAACTCGCCCACGAACTCAAGGGCCACTTTGTGAACATCAGCTATCCGATGATCGAAAAGATCGTCATCAACTCGCATGTGGCGGGTTATTCCGGCGGCCTTTACCTGTTGGAAGATATCTACTCTGCCGCACTTTCCATGCTGAAAATTTAAGGAGGATCTAATGCCATTTAATTTTAAAAATGCAAATGTCGGTGTTCGCGAAAACCGTCTTGGATCCATCACTGGATTTTCGGGTGATTTGGAAACGCTCGCACACCGTTCTCAATGCGGTTCCGTCAAGAATCGTGAACGCTGCTTTAGCCAATCCAGTTCTTGCCTTTCAGGCTGCGCCTTGGATCAGCTCATCAGTATCCGTAATGTGGCTGTCGTCTACCACGCCCCTGCCGGTTGCGTCGCCCTTGCACAAGGCGAAGATGTCAAGTTTCGCCAGCTTGCCGAACGCATTAACGAAAAGACAAATTCCGTTTACGTCTGCACGGACTTGAACGAAAACGACACCGTCTTTGGTGCCATCGAAGCACTCCGCAAGGCAACGAAGTACACTTACGAAAAGTTCCACCCGGAAGCAATCTTCCTTTCGTCTTCTTGCGTGTCGGGCGTGATTGGTGAAGATGTTGACGGCCTCGCTGACGAACTCGCCGACGAATACGACATTCCCATCATTCCGATCCATTGCGAAGGCTTCAAGAGCCGCATTTGGGCCAGCGGTTTCGATATCGCGGACCACGCCGTTTTGCAGGGAATCGTGAAACCGCCCGAGAAGAAGAACAACAAGATCATCTTCAAGAACTTCTTTGAAAGCGCCCGCCCGAAGATTACGGAACTCTTCAAGGAAATTGGTGCAGAACCGCAATTCGTTTACTGTAACTCCACCGTCGAAGAGCTTTCGCACTTGAGCGAAGCCCAGGCTATGGTCTGCATTTGCGGTACGCTTGGCACCTACCTCGGCAACGCCCTTGAAGAAACTTACGGCGTCCCGTACGTGCGCACCATCAACCCGAACGGCATTACCGGTTTTGAAACCTGGTTCCGCGCCATCGGCAAGACGATCGGCAAGGAAGCCGAAGTGGAACGCTACATCGAAAAGCAGCGAGCCATTTACCTGCCGCAAATCGAAGAAGTCAAGAGGGAACTCAAGGGACTCCGTGCCGTGATCGGCATGGGCCCGGGCTACACCTACGAAGTTTCTCGCGTGCTGCAGGAACTTGGAATGGAAGTGGTTCACGGACTCGCCTGGCATTACGACTACAAGTACGATAACGGTCAGATTCCGCCGGCACTCGAACATTTGCTGAAGACATCGCCGAAGGGGCTCAAGCTCACCGTGGCCGACCAGCAGAACTACGAAGTGATGAGCGTATTGAACTACCACAAACCGGATATTTACTTTAGCCGTCATCCAGGTTCAACAGTATGGGCCATCAAGCAGGGTTACGCAGCTCTCTTCGTCGCTGATGAATACATGATCTTCGGTTACGAAGGAACACTCAACTTTGCAAAAAGCATTCTCGACACCATCAAGAACCGCAGTTTTGAAAAGAGCCTTGCCGCTCGAATCAAGTTGCCCTATACCAAGTGGTGGTACGAGCAGGAAACAGACAAGTTCCTGAAGCCGGAAGGCGCAAGATAATTAAAAAATTTTTTTGACATGGGTTCTCCTGCGGGATTTATTTCCGCAGGAGATTTTTTTTGAGAATAAAACTTTTTTTTAAAGTTTAAAAAATATATTGACGAAAAAAATTTTTTGGTTTATATTTATTCCTACCAATTTTATAGGAATTTAAATGAATATTCAATTTGCAAATATTTGTTGTTTGAGCGGCCGATGTTGACGGGCGCTTATTGCGGTATTGAATGATTTTCTCGCCCGTGTAAGGTTCTCCTGCACGGGCTTTTTTATGGTCTTTTGACCACAACTCAAAAAATTTAAGGATTAAAACAATGGAAAGTTTAACGGCAAAACTTTGCGCTTTTGCCCGTGCCTGGCATTCGTCCCATTCGGACCATACGGTTTTCAATGACTTTTTGGCATTGGACTTTATGGGACGAGAAGAATACGAGAAGGTTTCAAATTTCATCTTAAAGCGATTCCCGCAGGAGTCGGAGAATTCGGTTGAATTTTTCAATCGAAAATATTTTCTCCCGATTGTGCTTTCTCGGAGCCGCTTTGCCGAGGACCGCGTGAAACTCCAAGCAGAGTCGGGTAAAATCCAATATGTAATTTGCGGAGCCGGTGTCGACACATTTTCGTTTCGCAATAAGAATCCGAATGTCGAAGTTTTTGAACTTGATTTGCTTGCCACGCAAAGCTACAAGAAAAATCGCATTCGAGAACTCCACTGGAACATTGCAAAGAATGTCCATTTTGTAGCAGTAGACTTCGGCAAGGACCGAATTATAGACAAGCTCGTTGAAAACGGATTCGATCGCAATAAGCCAACGGTTGTCAGCATATTGGGCGTTTCGTATTATCTGCCGCTGTCCGTATTCGCTGAAACCATTCGTCAATTCTCGGAAATCGCAACAACAGGAATTTCAATCATCTTTGACTATCTGCAAAAGGGTGCGTTCTCAGCTCCAGTTCTGCAATTGAAAAAGATTGTAGCCGATTGCGGAGAAACGATGGCGGAAGGTTTTCGCGATCGCGAAGTTTTCGACGCGCTTGAACATAGCGGTTTCAAGGTCGATGAATTTCTTGGCGAAAGCGCATTGCAGCAGCGCTATTTTCGGACGGGAAACCTTAAAGCATTTGATTCCGTGCGTCTAATCGCAGCAATAAAGTGATTATAGAAAATCGTTATCGCCAGCTCCAGAAAAATAGTATAAAGAAATCTCTTGCCAAAGCGAAAGGCTTTATCTAAATTAAAACCTATAAAAGAAATAGGATATAAAAATGAATTTTTCTTTCAATAGCTTGAATTTCGTGTGTTGTTGTCGATGTCGGACGGGCATCTAGTTTTTAGGCTATTCTTTTAAACAGATTCCCGCTCGGTTTTATGTTCCGTAGCGGGATTTTTTTATTCAAAAAATTTCAAAAAAAACAAAGGCGCTATCACATAATAGCGTCACAGGAGATTATTATCTTATGGCACATTCCAACTACATCGAAACAAAACTCATTCACGGCGGCATTGATGGCGACAAGGTTACCGGAGCAGTCAACGTTCCCATTTACCAGACTTCGACCTACAAGCAATACGGTCTTGGCGAAAACTCGGGTTGGGAATACTCCCGTACAGGAAATCCGACGCGCGCTGCGTTGGAAGCCTTAATTGCAGAACTCGAAGGTGGCGTCGCAGGTTTTGCGTTCGCTTCGGGTATGGCCGCCACGACGACCGTTCTTTCGCTTTTTAAGCAAGGCGACCGCATCATCATTTCGAGCAATGTTTATGGCGGTACATTCCGCGTCTTGGATAAAGTTTTCAAGAATCTCGGCATCAGCTATTCCATCGAAGACACGACTGATTTGAAGACGCTCGAAACCAAGATTACACCCGATGTCAAGGCGTTCTTCGTCGAAAGCCCCGCAAACCCGCTTTTGACCGTAACGGACTTGGCAGGCGTTGCAGCCATCGCCAAGAAGCACAATATCTTGACCATCGTCGATAATACATTCATGACGCCTTATTTGCAGCGTCCGCTGGAACTCGGCGCCGATATCGTGGTGCATTCCGCAACAAAATATTTAGGCGGTCATAGCGATTTGGTGGCAGGACTTGCCGTCGTCAATTCCAAGGAACTCGCTGAACGCCTCGCCTTTACGCAGAACGCAACCGGCGCTGTCCTCGGACCATTCGACTCCTTCCTTTTGATTCGCGGCATCAAGACGCTCGGCGTTCGCCTGGATCGCCATACCGAAAATGCCGAAACCATCGCACGCTACCTCGAAAAGCACGAAGCCGTGAAGCACGTTTATTATCCGGGTCTTCCGACAGCACAGGGTTATGAAATCAACAAGAAGCAGGCTAAAAATGGCGGTGCCATGATTTCATTCGAACTCCGCGAAAACTACGACATCAAGAAATTCTTTAAAGCACTGAAACTCGTTTCTCTCGCCGAAAGCTTAGGTGGCGTCGAAAGCCTCGTATGCCATCCGGCCACAATGACGCACGCGTCCATTCCAAAGGAAATCCGCGAAAAAGTCGGCATCACCGACGGACTCATCCGCTTGTCCGTGGGCATCGAAAAAGTCGACGATATCATCTCGGATGTAAACGCAGCCATTGAAGCGGCCAAGGCATAAGGAGCGAGATATGCATTACTACGAATCCATGAAATCCTTGATCGGGAAAACTCCGCTTGTCAAACTGACGCACGTCGGCATCCCGGAAGGTGTAAACTTATTTGTAAAGCTCGAACTTTGGAACCCTTCGGGCAGCGTAAAAGACCGCGCTGGGCTTTATATGGTCGAAGATGCGTTCGCCAAGGGAACGCTTAAACCCGGCGGAACGATCATTGAAGCGACCGCGGGCAATACAGGGCTTGGCATCGCCTTTGCCGCACTCAACCGAGGCGTACGTGTGATTTTCGTTGTTCCGACCAAATTCTCGCAAGAAAAGCAGACGCTTTTGCGCGCACTCGGAGCAGAACTCATCAACACTCCGCGTGAAGAAGGCATGCTTGGCGCAGAGAAGAAAGCTGAAGAATTGCTCAAGCAAATCCCAAATTCCATTTCGCTCAGGCAGTTCCACAATATGGCAAATCCGCGCGCCCACTACGAAACGACAGGTCCTGAAATTTACGATGACCTCGATGGACACGTCGATTATGTAGTGGCAGGCGCAGGAAGCGGCGGCACATACAGCGGCATTCTTAAGGCCCTCAAGGAACGCAACCCGAAAATCCAGGGTGTGTTGGCAGACCCCGTAGGCTCCACAATGGGCGGCGGCGAACACGGCGATTACAACATCGAAGGTATTGGAAACGATTTTATCGCCGACACTATGGATATGTCGCTTGTCGACCAGGTCATCAAAATCAACGATGACGACGCCTTTGGCGGCTCCCGTGAACTCGCCCAGAAAGAAGGAATCTTTGCAGGCTCTTCGTCGGGAGGCGCATTCGCAGCGGCCAAGAAACTGATTGCATCCGGCGCAAAAGGCAACATCGTCTTCATCGCCCCTGATCGTGGCGACCGCTACTTTAGCAAGGGTTTATACAAGTAATTAAATATTGGTTTAACGATTGATTCGAGAAATCCCCTGATGTTTAGGACATCAGGGGATTTTCACAGTCGCTTTTAAAAGCTCATTTAAATTAATTCGCCTTCGTCCAGAACAATACCTTGCGCTTTACGAATTCAAAAAGTTCCATAATTGCAAGGACCACAATGCCCGTCCAAAGGATTCCGGCCACCATGTTGGGGTAATCGGAATAGTCTGCATAAAATTGCACAAAATGTCCGAGCCCCGTATTTTCGCCGAAGAGTTCTGCAACGGTGAGCATGATAAATGAAAGTCCCATGCCCACGGAAAGCCCGGAGAATATGGAAGGAAGGCTTGCGACAAACGCAATTCTCCACAAGTATTCAAATCGCCCAATGCCAATGATAGCCGCGTTACGCTTGTACTTTTCAGGAATATCAGCGGCACCCGCAGCGGTGTTCAAATAGATGGGCCAAAAAGCGGCAATAAAAATGATGAATGTGGAAGAAAGATAGAACGTCGGCAAAATGGCAATCGCATAAGGAATGTAAACGTTTGGCGGAATGGGTGCAGCAAATCGGGAAATGGGTTTTAACATATTGCCCACCCAAGGAACAGATCCAGAAACAATTCCAAGGGAAATCCCGACGAAGGCCGCCGCAAAGTAAGCAGGCACAAGCTTCAGAAGCGACGCCCCCGCACTTCGCAAAAGTTCTTCACACGAATTCAAAAGAGCATCTACAATCGCCTTTGGCGACGGGAACAAGTATTGGCTACTCCATTCCGGGCCGCTACTGATGAATGTCCAAATTCCAAGCAATAAAAGCAGGAATAAAAATCCCGAAAATTTAGATAGGTATTTCACAAAAATTCTCATATGCTAGCGCCCTCCTGTACGGTATGGCCAAGTTTTTCAAGGATGTCCTTGTGATAGGCCTCTTCGATTTCGATAATTGTTTTTTGGACTTTTTCGTTGCGGAACCATTCGGTGCGACTTTTCTTCACCGGGAAATCCAAAGGAATATCGGCAATGATGCGACCAGGTGTCGAACCCAACACGATAATTCGGCTCCCTAGATAAACAGCCTCGCGAATATCGTGCGTCACAAACAATGTTGTTATCGGGCGGTCTTTTACGCCACGGCAAAGTTCAAGGACCAAATCCTGAAGGCTCGCACGATTTACAGGATCAAGCGCTCCAAAAGGTTCGTCCAAAAGAAGGGCATCCGCCCCAACGCTTAACGCTCTAGCAATGGCTCCGCGTTGACGCATACCGCCCGAAAGTTCAAAGGGATATTTATGGAGGCTTCCCGAAAGCCCCACCAAGTTCAGATATTCTTCTGCCAAATGTTTTGCAAAACGCCCATTGACCTTTTTAGTCTTCTTGATTGCGAGCGAAACATTCTGGAGGAGCGTAAGCCAAGGAAAAAGGGTGTAGTCCTGAAAGACTACACTCCTTTCTGCGGAAGGCTTTTCAATTTCCTTTCCGTTCCAATAGACATGCCCCTCGTTTGGCTTGGTAAGCCCTGCGAGAAGGTTCAGCAAAGTAGTCTTGCCACTTCCGCTTTCGCCTAGGAGACATACAAACTCGCCAGGTTTGATTTTCAAGTTGATGTCTTTCAGGATGGGCTTGCCATCATAGGAAAAAACGAGATTTTTTACTTCAAAACCGCTTTGCGTTTGATTCATGTTGAAATTCCTTAATTCCTAGACTTAAATATTTTTTCTGCCTGAGCGTAGAATTCAGACTTCGGCTTTTGCTTGCGAATTTCGGTAAGCGCATTGCGATAGTAGTCCGTGATGACATATTCAGAGACCTTCTTGTCGGACTTGATGAATTCAGCATCCTTCAAGAAATCCCAGAAAAATTCGACGCCCTTAACATTCGGGTCGGTATCCTGCGTGACATAACCGCTATAAAAAGCCTTGTTGACGAGCGCCGTATCGAGTTTGATCCACTTCGCAATGATTTCAACGCTCCTCTTGTGATCATTCTGCACAACCTCCTCGGCTTCCAAAAGTGACTTAATCAAGCGCTTGTAAATATCGTCACGACCTTCAAGCTTGCGGAGCGATGCAATCAGGCGGCAGCAGATATGCCCCGGATTGATGTCCTTACTGCGGAGCACCACAGAAAGGCCTGCTTCTTCGGCGCGGAGGTCATGCGGACCCCAGGTAACACCAGCGTAAACGCTACCGTTCTTCACGGCTTCGATAACGGCAGGCGGATTCTTGAGTTCTACAATGGAGACTTCCTTGCGCCAATCGATACCTTCTTTTTTAAGACCGCCACGAACAATGGCGTCGGCAGTTCCCAATCGGATTGTAGCGATTTTCTTCCCTTTGAGATCGCTCAATTTTTTGACGGAACCGGCATTTTCCTTTCGAGTGATGACCGCCTGGTCGCCACCCATGATGCCACCAATAACGCGAATGTCAGCCCCCTGCGAAATGTGGATAAGCGGAGCGAGAGAACCAAATGCACCAGCATCAAGCTTACCTGCGCGAACAGCAGCAATGCCGTCACCGGAATTCGAGAATTCCACCAAGGTCACATCAAGTCCGTTCTTCTCGAAAATGCCAGCATCTTTCGCGATGTAGAATTTAGCATGTCCCGTCGAAGAAAGATAACCGATGGAAAGCTTGTCTGCGGCAATCGTAGATGATACGCAGGCGAGAACAAAGAGGAAAGCCGTAGCAATTCGGGTGTATAATTTAATCTGAGTCATTGTTAAATTCTCCATTGTTAAAATGCGTAAGTTGCAGAAAGTTGATAACGGTTCAAGTCAGCTTCCTTTACCGCATTTGCGGTCAAGTAATCCGTTTGAATATGAAGGTATTCAAAGCCAAGCGAGAACGCATCCGTCAAATTGTAGGTTGTGTTCGCAAAGAACGAGAAGTTCTGTTCGCGACCGCCGACTTTTCTGATATCTTCGCGCTTGAGCTTGTCAAGGCCGGCACCCACATTAAAGGCCAACTTTTGAATAAACTTAGCCTGCAAGGCGATCCAGCCGCCATAAGCGCCAATGCTCTTTACGCTTTCGGGATCATCAGCATTTGCAGCAAGTCCGCGTCCAATACCTGCAGCATATGTATCAAGATTTGCGCCGATAAAGTATTCACCAAGGAAGGTAAAGTTACTTGTGATGGGGAGCGTCAAATCCACATTGAATGACCATGTGGGAATATCCTTAGTATCGCCAGTGGCATCCAAGTCAACTTCTTCTTGACCGTAATGACCCGAAACACCTAAACCGAACTTTTTGCCATCAACCCAAAGAGGAAGCGCAATGCCGATGCGGCCCTGAATCGTGGGGATGTCAGCATCAACGCCAGTTTCCGAGGCAGAAGAAGTGTTGTAAGGCTGCGTTTCGCCAATAGTGCGAACAAGAGCCACGGCAAAATCCAAAGAGCCATCACCAACAGGAACTTTTTCAGTGAGGCGGAGCTGTGCTCTGCGAAGGCCTGCGTCACCAGAGTTGTTGAGAACGCCCGCGTTGAGCGTCGGAGTCACCAACGGAGAAATCAAATCCCATGTTTGACCGCCCAAAATGGAGAAGCCGGACTTGCCAAAGGAAATTTCACCGTAACCATGACGGAGTCTCGGATTAGGAGCATTGCCGGAACCGCCGCCATAAAAGTCTACTTCGATCTTACCATTCGCCTTGAAGAACGATGTATCGCTACCGCTCGAAAGATTGAAGCCGATTCGAGTCAAGTTCGGCGTAAAATGCCAGCCGCCATCGTTTTTATTGGTAATGTCCGATGCAGCAACAAAGTTTGCAAAGTTGCCGTTATTGCTTTTGGAATCTTCGTAGGCGGCATTCAAGGATGCAAAACCGTAGAGTGTAGCACTTACGCCAGATTTCGTGGTAACCGCGATAGTTTCAGCGGCAAAAGCGGTAAAAGAAGACAAAAGGATAACTTGAGTTATAGTTTTTTTAATATTGAAATTCATGGAAAAATCTCCTAATTTTTTATGAGTTGGGAAACCACGCAGAGCAATATTCTGCGCACAATTAGAACCGCCATTCAGCCATCAAAAAGGTAGCGGCTTATTTACTGAAGGATTTTACAGCTACAACACATATAGGTATCCTCGTGTTGATTTGTTTGTACATCGGAACACAGTGTCCTCGACTGCGGTGCATAAATTAGAAAACAAATAACTATTTGTAAAATACTTTATTTTTATCACTTGATATAAGGTTTGTCTTTACATATAAGATAATCTTATGAGCATTATATACAAATAGCAAAAGACTATAAAAAATGCCGGCTGATGAATCAGTCGGCACTATTGTTGATGATAGTGAAGAAGCAGTAACTTATTTTCCGCCAACGGAAGCGCTGTAAATCTTTTCAAGCAGATTGAGAGCGCCCTTGTAACCGACAAAGCTTCGATTGATAATCAAAGTTTCGCTGGAAGGAGGCGTAATTTCGAAGAACAACGCATCCTTTTCATTGGCAATAGTAATTTCCCAAGAAGAGGCGAGAATCAACGGCTTTCCAGAAGAGAAGTTCACTTCCTTAATAGCCTTTTCAATCAAGTAGCCGTCTTCTTCAAATTCCACCTGAACATCGACACCTTCGCTGATGTTATGGAATGCGTCTTCGATACCCTTGCGGAACTTCTGCGGAGGATCATCCGAAATGATGACCTTGCGCGGAATAAGACCGATTTGGTCAGCGAGGAACTTGGTATAGGCAAGAGAGTAAGCGGAATCTGCCGTAATAGCAAATTCGCTCGGCATACCATACCAGTATTCAGCGAAGAATTCAGAGAAATGTTCAAGATAATAGTAATAGATGCCATTTTCTTGTTCAATGAACTTTTCACTCTGTTCCTTGTCAATTCCGGCAAAATCAACAACCTTGCGGATAAACGCAGCAGTCGCTTCTGCACCGATAGGAATTTCAGGAATGTGGAGGAACGGCTGACCATATTTCTTTTCAAGGTGTTCTGCGTTTCTCACGCCCACCCACGGCGAAAGCACCAAGTTAAACTGAGCTTCAGGAATGCGCAGCCAATCCTTGACACCGTTATTTTCAGGTCCAAAGAGAACATTGACTTCGAAACCTGCGCCACGGAGAATGCGAGCGATTTCCTGATAGTCACCACGCCAGTTCTGGTTGTAGTAAGGAACTTCAAACCAAAGGTTCACCAGGCCCTTCTTGCGTTCGCCCTTGTAATCACCTACGAACTGATCAATGATGGCATTCACAACTTCTTCGTGACCGAAAAGGTTGTTGCCCTTGAAGCCAGCCGTATCTACAGCGACAATCGGGTAACCCATATCGCGATATTCATTCACCAAGCTCGGAACGTCATCACCAATGAGGCCGCCCACGCAACCCGTGAGAACAACATAGAGATCGCCATTGAAAACCTTGAGCGTCGATTTGATCAACTGATCCAAAGTCTTGACACCACCGAACACAATGTCGTTTTCGGTAGAGTTTGCGCTCGGCATGTTACCGGCACCGGCAAAAGTGCTACCCTGGAAGCCATTTTCAAAAGTGAGGAATGCCGTTTGCTTAAGCTGGCAACCCGGAGAGCAGTTGGCAATAGGAACAGCCCTCTTAATGCCGACAACCGTATTGGATGCACCAACAGCACAACCAACGCGAGGATCCGAAATAGAATTACTCTTTTTCTTTTTAGCAATATTAAGAACTTCTGACATTTTTAAACTCCCTTATTATGCTTTTCCCGATTCGGATTCCTTTTCGTTATTTTTGCTGAACTTAAGATTTCTCGGTTCCGGCAAATCGTTGAGTGTTTCTGGATGGTTCGTCAGGTAGAACGGATCGTCCTGAGAAAGCCACCAATCAGAATACGGGAGCTTCACATTACGCTTGAGAACTTGGTTAAACTTTGTACGTGAAAGAACGCCCTTGAGCATTTCGCCGATGCGGAGGATACCTTCGTAACCCACCGGAATATGTTCGTCGCCCATAGTGAGGGTCGGGTAACCAAGGTGACCAGCAACAGATGCAAGGCCCGGATGACGAATAAGCAAGAAGTCCGTCTTGGCGCGCTTCAAAAGCTGCGGGAGTTGGAAGGCACGAGTCTTACTTACCGTATAGTGCGGGATGTCGCCATAAGTTTCCACAAGTTCCTTCAAAGTATCCTGATGCTTACCAGCACCGTCGTAAATCGGGTCATGATGGAACACGAGAGCCGCATCATGGCCAATTCCAAGTTCCGAAAGAACGCTGATAAGGCCGTGAGCATAAGCAGAACCAGTCATCACGATGCCATTCTTGCCCTTGAAAAATTCGCGGAGTTCAGCAAGCTTCGGAGCGATACGCTTATGTTCACTTTCGATGTATTCTTCGACTTCTTTTTCCTTGCCGACAACTTTTGCAATAGCGCGAAGCCATTCGTCAGTACCCTTGATACCATAAGGCTGCGGAGCATCAATTTGCGGAACGCCGAAGGATTCTTCAAGAGCCGTTGCCATGTAACCACCCAACGTATCGCAGAAGGTTGCAGTCGCTACAGCTTCCGAAGCCTGGCGGATTTCATCGTAAGAGGCCGTATCCAAGAGGTAGTTGACGCGGAGCCCAAGCGGGGCAAGCATTTCAGAGAAGTAGTCCGTTCCCCAAAGGGCAACGATGTTCAGCAAATCGTTTTGCTTTTTAGTCGGGTGGCGATTCACAATTTGACGGAGAACGCCATGGAAAGCAATATCAAAGCCGGTAGACCAATGCTTGGAACGGAAACCTTCACAGTGCAGCGGGATTACAGGCACGCCAACTTCTGGTTCCATTTCTTCGGCAATAGAGTCGATATCTTCACCGATGATAGCTGTAGCACAAGCCATGCCAATGAAAATTGCTTTTGGATTATAGCGTTCCTTTGTATCGCGAATTGTTTGGCGGAGCTTTTCGGAAGCACCAAACACCATGTCCTGTTCTTTCAGGTTGGTGCTGATGTTCAAAGTATTTTGTAGAGGTTTGCCGCGACGCTTAAGGCCCACATGCATAGCAAGGTTAAACTTGGAGTTTTCGCCACTGCAACCGATTGGAGAATGGTCAATCAAGGCGCAGTCCGTGAGGTTTCCCACCTGACACTGGACAATAGCATTGGAGCACATCGTTTCTTGGTTGAGCGGAGAAGCGAGTTCGCAAAGCTTACAGCCGCCACCCTTGCCTGCACAGCCACCGTGCTTTTTAGCACTGCGTTCGTCGTAAGCGGATTCCTTGATCAAGTCGCTGGCCTTGCCGTCCCAACCGATAATTGTACCCAGTCGATATTCGCGGTTTTCGACCGAGGTCATATTTAAATTAATGTTAGTTGATGCCATAGATTTTTACCTCCTGCCGATTCTCGCTAAATGGAGTAGTCCTTTTCCATCATGCCGTAGTCGATGAGAATCTGTTCCAAGCGGTCCTGCGTCATCGGAGTCGGGATAGTGAAGAGTTCGTTTTCGTCGATGTTCTTCGCAAGTTCGCGGTACACATTGGCCTGGCTACAATTCGGTTCGAAATCAATCACAGTCTTCTTGCGGATTTCGGCCTGCTGCACGATGTTGTTGCGCGGCACGTACTGGATGAGCTGCGTGTTGAGTTCCTTGGTGAATGCGCGGAGCAAATCAAGTTCGTTATCGACGTTACGGCTGTTGCAGATGATACCGCCGAGGCGAACTTCGCCGCGTTCGGCATACTTTGCGATACCCTTACAGATGTTATTTGCAGCGTAGAGGGCCATCATTTCGCCAGAAGCCACGATGTAGATTTCCTTGGCCTTGCCTTCACGAATCGGCATGGCGAAGCCACCGCACACAACGTCACCGAGCACATCGTAGAACACGTAATCGAGATCTTCGGTGTAAGCGCCCAGCTGTTCGAGCATGCTGATGGAAGTGATGATACCGCGGCCAGCGCAACCCACGCCCGGTTCCGGGCCACCAGATTCCACGCAGCGGACACCCTTGAAGCCGACCTTTTCAAGGTCAGAGAGCTGGATTTCGGTCTTGTTGTCGCGAATGGTGTCAAGCACGGTTTTCTGGTGGAGGCCGCCGAGCAGGAGTCGAGTAGAATCCGCCTTCGGGTCGCAA
>CACZAD010000037.1 GCA_902779055.1 Fibrobacter succinogenes
TTCGGCCTCGTCTCTCAGGAACGGCGCCAATTATAGAATTTTCAGGAACTTTTGCAAGGGGTAATTCTGAAAAAAATTCACTTTTTTTCACTTTTTTCGATAAAAACGGGATGCATGCCGCCGGTGCTACACATTATTCACATTCTGTGAACAGGAATCTTTTGGGAGGGGAAGGGAGATACCCGCTCGGAGGCGGGCATGACAGTCGGGAGGGAACCGCGTAAGGTGGCCCCGGAATGAATCCGGGGTGACATTGTAAGGGGGACCGTGTAAGGTGGCCCCGGAACGGGGTCCGGGGTGACAACCGTGTAAGGAGATGCCCGCTCGGAGGCGGGCATGACAGTAAGGCCGGGGTGACAATGCATAAAAAATGCCCGGGAGCGGTGCTTCCGGGGCGTTTTAGAAAAGCGATCCCGGCACAAGGCCGGGATGACAAGCGTGTAAGGTGATGCCGGAACGGGGTCCGGCATGACATTGTAAGAGGTTTTACGGCTTACAGCCGTTCGGATATTCTTCCGTCAGGCATTCCTGCTCTTCGAGCGGATCGCCTTCCTTGTAGGTCGACCAGTCATCGTGCCACTTATAACGGTTATCCTTGGTCTTGTTGATACGCGTCATGTAATGATCGATGAGGTACTGCGGACATTCCACTTCTTCCCAGTGATAGGTCGGATTGTCGGCAGCCATATACCAGTCAGCAAACCAATGGCAACCACGGAGCAAGTTCGGAAGTCCAGCGGAGCCGAATGCGGCATCGCACATATCCTTCACGCATTCCTGATAAACTTCAAGCTTGTTGTCGTAACCGTGCTTGCTCTGGCATTCCGTGAGGAAGCCACCAAAGCCTGCACCCCAGTTGATATTCGCACCGTTCACCTGCGTAGAGAGAGCGTCAAAAGCGCCCACGCCACCGCCCGGAACCATGAGGTCGAACTGGCCGTTTTCCACATCGTGACCGATGTTGGATGTCATCACGACAATGTGCTTGCCCTTAAGAGCCTTGTGAGTTTCCTTCGCTGCATTGTTAGCACTTGCGTCCTTGAAGCTACCATCGTACTGGAGATGAAAGCACTTGCCGCAGGTCGTCTGGGAACCAGGGCCAGCCACATAAGCGTAAGAGAGATTTTCATTTACTGCGATAGGAGCCATATCCGTGCAAGTGAACACGCCCTTTTCCTTAGCATTGCCGCAAGCGTTGTTCGTGCCTTCAAAGCCATACCAGTACTGCTGAACAGCATGGCCAAGTGTAAAGGTCGGGACTTCAACGTCGTGGATGTTGCAGTTACGGGCAGTCGTCATGCCCTTCTCATAGGATTCCTGCGTAGTCGTATCGGTCTTGCCTTCCTGACCATTGCTAATCCAGGAGCAGTGCGGCTTACAAGCATCCCAATAGCGGCTGTTCCAGCCCTTATTTCCGTTGCTCAAGATGTCCTTGGTGTATTCAGCCGGAGGCGGACCGTAAGATTCGAGAGTCGGGAATCCGCTTGCATCCAGCTGCGGTTCGGCACTGCTGGAACTTTCGACAGCAGACGACCCCGGAGTTGCGCTAGACGTCGGATTCACAGACGAACTAGACTGAACCGGATTAACACTGGAGCTGGAACCCGGATTCGGGGCAACCGCAGAAGAACTCGAAGACGGTTCAGAACCGCCACCTAAGCCCGGATCAATGGACGAGCTAGAACCCGGATTCGGAGCAATACCGCTCGAGCTGCTTTCGACATTCGAAACAACGCTAGACGAAGAATTCTGCGTAGCCGGCGTAAGCGGCGATTCAGAATCCGAACAGGCGGTATACATCGATACCGCACCAACAGCAAGAATGGTGCTCAATAAACGTTTTTTCATAATTTTCCTTTTCCACATCTTGTCTAAAATTAGATTTTCTTAACTAAAAATGCACAAAAAAAAGTTTTTTGAAAGCTGATATGTGAGTTGAAACAAAAAAAAGGCCGCACTTGCGTGCAAGCCTTTTTAGATCCTTCGACTCTGTCATTCTCGACCGAAGAGAGGGAATCTAGTGCTGGATCCCGTCGCTGCGCTCCAGGATGACAGTGAGCGATTAGTCGCGGAACTTCACCTGCTTGGTGCCCTTCACGACTTCACCGATCTGCACCCACTTTTCGCCCTTGGCTTCGAGGTGAGCAACGACTTCGTCCTTGTCCTTCGGGTCGATGAATACGAGCATGCCCATACCCATGTTGAAGGTAGAGTACATTTCGTCCTTTTCGACAGAACCGGCCTGCTGGATGAGCTTGAAGATCATCGGAGGATCCCACGTGGTGCGATCGATGATCACGTCGACATCGTCCGGGAGGATACGCGGGATGTTGCCCTGGTAGCCGGAACCCGTGATGTGAGCGAGGCCCTGGATGATCTTCTTGTTGCAGAGATCGATGAGGCTCGGGTAGTAGCTGCGGTGCGGAGTGGCGAGAGCTTCGCCGATGGACTTGTCCATGCCGTCCACGACCGTGTCGACCTTGTAGCCGGCCACGTCAAAGAGGACCTTACGAGCAAGAGAATAACCGTTTGTATGGAGACCGGTGGACGGGAGACCGAGGATGATCGTACCCGGCTTGATCTTTTTGCCGTCGATGATGTTTTCGCGTTCCACGACACCCACGATAGTACCGGAGATATCGTAGTCGCCCGGACCGTAGAAGCCCGGCATTTCGGCAGTTTCACCACCGATCAAGACGAGACCGTTTTCGCGGCAAGCCTTTGCCATACCGGCAACGAGCTTGTCCATGACACCCGGTTCCAAGCGGCCCGTGGCCACGTAGTCGAGGAAGAACAAAGGACGTGCGCCCTGCACGAGGATATCGTCGCAGCAGTGGTTCACGATGTCCTGGCCCGGCAGTTCGTGCGTGCCCATTTCGATGTCGACCTTGAGCTTGGTGCCGACACCATCCACGGAACTCACGAGGACGGGATCCTTCATGCCGAGGTGGTTCAGAGTGAACAGGCCACCGAAGTTGCCAACGTCACCGAGAACGCCTTCGTTGAAAGTGGTACGGACGGACTTCTTGACACCGACCATTGCCTCATCGGCACGTGCCAAGGAAACTCCTGCGTCTGCGTAATTCATCTTTTTTCCTTTGCCCTACGAGCGGGCAGCGATTGGGCCCTATTTACGGGCACTTTGTTTTTCATCAATATTTCTTAGCGCATCAAGAATAAGGCTTGTCGTATCCGACATCTGGTTGATGTTAACCACATCGGGCATCACGTGCGTGTCCAGCTTGAACAGCGTTTCGTCACCCCAGGAAAGCATCTTTTCGAGAGCGTCCGGACCTGCAAGCTTGCCGCACTTGGCACAGCAGATTCGACCGTCCTGGAAGGCGATAAAGCCCGACTCCCCGGCACATTCAAAAATGACTGTTCCCGTAATACGACTCTTTTCCATCGTCTGCGCAAAATCTATAAACGGAAGCACCTTCGCCGAAGCCAGGAGCGACAAACGTTCAAATTCGTCCAACGCCTGGTTCTTCGCGCGGAGACGGTCCGCCATCACCTTGTACAGGTATACCATGATGCTCGGATTCTTGTCCAGAAACTTCACGAATTCCGCCTTCGGAATATGAAGCACCGTGCAACCGTCCTCGGCAGCAATAACCGTATTGCTCGTCGGCTCGTTGCACAAGATGGACATTTCACCAAAGCAGGAGCCACTTTCCAGGGTCGTCAAGGTGCTGTAATGGCCGTCAGGAAGAATCTGACCGCAAATCGTAGCACGCCCGCTCTGCAAGACGCAGAAGGATTCGCCTTCGACTCCGCCCTGGAGGATGATCTCGCCAGCATCGTATTCGCGGATCTGCGCATTCAAAAGCAGAAAGTCCGCATATTCCCTCGGCACCAGTTGCAATAACGGGACACCAAGGTCATACTTAGCGACGATCCAATCTCCAATACCTGTGTGTGACATCATACGCTAAAAATTATAGATATTTCTGTACCATTTGTAACTGGTATCCAAGGAATTTACCCCCGGAACGGAGCCTTTTATGCATTTTGTAAGATTCCACAGGAGTTCCGCCGGCCGCGTGACCGCCCCTTCGTAAAAATCGTTACCGGCGCCAATCCCCTTGCGACCGTCATTCTGGAAAATCTTCTTTTCCCGGAAGGCCCTGATGTTATCGATACGAGGTTCCAATGCAAGCATCTCTTCAACACTTCCGAACATAGACGGATTGACCCACACGTCGACACTATCGGCAAGCGCCACGATTTCTTCGAACGCAAAAGTCAGTTCACGGGAAGTATCGGACGCCCACAGGTAACAGCCTCCCGCATCGCGAACGAGGTTCGCCGTAAAGCTGCTTCCGCCGGATGCATGCCACACGCCGCCGTAAGACATACCAGCCAAAACGCGCGGGCAGGATTTAGTAGACGGTAGGAAGTAGGAAGTTGGAAGTGGGTCGCTTGCAGAAGAGGCGATCAGTTTTTTTAGGGTTTCGTATTTGCTCTTTTCGTCTTCGTAAATCGAATCAGCCAGTGGACGGATTCCGAACAGTATTCCGTACAACTTAATCCATTCCAGCTTTGCAAGAGGACTACTTTCTTGCCACTCGGACGTGAGCATCAGCGGAAGGCTCGTCCGTGCAATTTGTTCGTAGTTATCGTAGTCGCCGCCCGTGGTAAAGTCAAAGATCAGGTCGGGCTTGAGCGCCATAAGCTTTTCCAAGGCGCCCGCATCGTAACCGATACTTTCCACGAATTCCGGTGCCCCCGCAACAGCCTGGGTCTGCTCACGCGAAGAACCGCGCTGGGTTCGGTAATACAGGATGCTATCGGCAATGTAGTTGCCGTCCGAAACGCCGATGATCCTATCGCGAAGTCCAAGCCTCAGC
Organism: Fibrobacter succinogenes; assembly: GCA_902779055.1. Classification (GTDB taxonomy): domain Bacteria; phylum Fibrobacterota; class Fibrobacteria; order Fibrobacterales; family Fibrobacteraceae; genus Fibrobacter; species Fibrobacter succinogenes_K. The sequence continues at coordinate 4,851 of CACZAD010000037.1, forward strand.
AGATAGCCGACCTGTGAAGTCGAAAGCGCCACTACCCTACGGAGCGGAACCTGCAACACAAAAGCAGACCGCCATTCCTCCGGGAAACCGCGACGGCGCAAGTCCGTACCAAGCGATGCCGCCGCAGAATCCATCATCACGAACTTGTGGACAAGCGTATCCTTCCCGACGACAGAACGCAGCTCCGCCACGTCGACTCCGCAAAGCTTGCCCAGCGAAAAGTAACTGCTCCCGACCGGCTCCATTTGCGCACTTTCGCTGCACTCAGCAACAGCCGAGCTATCGTCCCCCTTTTCGCGGCATCCCCAAAAACCAATGGCACAAACCAAAACGCATAGCGGCAAAACTCCGGAAAAATTAAACCTCGGCATGCGGAACGAATGGTAAAACTGCCTTAATTTGTTGATTTCAGGCAATCTATAGCAAAAACTAATGCACAAAACCAGAAGATAATGTATTTTATTATTTGACATAGTATTGTTTTAGAGATTCCTATTAGGAGAGAGTCTTTATGATGAAAAAAATAGCCTCTTTATGCATGGCTGCGGTGTTTGGCATTCTGGCATTGGCCTCCAATTCACACGCCGCCGAAGCCGGTTTTTACGACAAGGACCACATCCGTGGATTTATTTCCGTAGGTGCAGACTATCGCGGCATGCGCAGCGAATTCCAAAGGTACGTGAACAATATCGCCTTTGCCGACATCGGCCACATGACAAAGGCTATCGTAACCGACACAAGCGGTAAGGCCGATACCGTCCTCGCCAAATACTACGGCAACTACAGCTACAACAAGTTCAACGACTACTACCTGGGCTTACATTTCATTGTCGGCGCACAGTACAAGCAGTTCATGACCTGGTTCGACATCAACTTCATGCCGAACCAAGAATCCGAACGCAAGGCCAGCTCCTATGTAGCCACCATCGAAAGCAAGTACGCCGACGCAACGCCCTCTAGCCGTTCTTACAACCTGTACGACGTCGAATGGTTCTCCTACGGCGCAGACTGGATGTTCGGCTGGAAAGTCCTTGGCGAAAACGCATTCTTCAACCTGATTCCGGCCGTGGGTATCGGCTTCAACCTGATCAACTTCCACTTTGCATCGGGCTTTACCGTCACGGACCAGGACCGCACCAAGTACGAAAATCTCCGAGACCGCTTCTATAGCACGCTCGCCTCTACCTTTACCGCCGAACTTGAACTCCGTCTCGAATTCGATCAATTCGCCATCGGTGCCTACGGCGGCTACCGCGTCGTGCGTTACAGCGAACTGGAACTTGAAGGATTCAACATCGACCCGAATCCGTACGGTACAGACAACGTTGGCGACACCTGGTATGCAGGTCTCCGCTTCACCTGGATGTTCCTCAGCCCGTGGGACAAGAAACAGCAAAACAAGATTTAGCTTACAACTTTGCTAACCGAGCCTCGCCATGGCGGGGCTTTTTTTGTACCCTGTTTTTTCGAAACCCGGTTTCGGTTCGTCGAGCGATGCTATGAGCTTCTGCAGGTACGCATTCCAGACATCCTGCCCCTGCGACGTGCGAGAACTGTACGGCAGCAAGAACAAATTCTTTGTGGAATGACGGTCAGGCGGATACATTTCCGCTACCTTTTCCATCGCGACATAGTAACCGCACATTTCACGCAAGCTGGCGTCCGTCCTCCAATACACCGTCGAATTTTCCTTCTCGTACATAAAGTTCCACCCCAAAAGCAACACGGGAATTCTTTCCTTGCGAATGCGTTCCGGCAGCGACGAGTACTGCCCCTGCGTACTAAGCAGAACAAGGACATCGATCTTGTGGTAGAACGCACAAAGGTACGCATCTTCCACAAGCTGCATGTTTGGGCCCATCTTGCCCATCTCCTCGGGCAAGTTGTAGTGCATCTCGATACCGGCAAGCATCAGCTGCTTTTCAAAGCGCCCCATCCCCGTATCAATTACAGAGAGGTCGGTATCTTCAAACCTGACATAAGGGTGATAGTAATGCGCCTCGATTTCGACAATGCAGCCATCCTTCCCGAAAAGTTTCGTGGTGTAATCGCGAACCCAATCCTTGAGCGCCCTGAAGTCCAGCCGCGCATGATAGCGATGGTGCTTGGAATAATATTCATTCACCTTCTTTAACGTGTAGCCGTCCAGAAAGAAGCCGACCCGCAATACGGAACCATGACTCGACATAAGAAAACCTCCTGATATGTTAACGAGCTTCTACTTATTAACACGCTTTTTTGCGGAGGTTGTCCGGGTATTTTTATGATAAATTTTGTTAACGTTTTTAACAGACAAACGTCAACAGAGAAATGTCAAATCAGTCCGCGGTCCTTAAGGTCGTCCATAAGGGAAGACGGCATCCACTTTTTGAGCTTCCCGTATTCAGGATCGTCGATTTTTTTACGTTGTTCTGATGCCTTGTTTGCATCGCCAGCATCGTGGTAAATGCGGATGAGGTTCAAGACCGAGCACCAGTAACGGATGGACTTCCCTGTACGTTCCAAATAATCGGCGGCGCTCTTCTCGTAGATGGCGGCGGCTTCGTCGTATCGCTTTAGCCTGTAAAGCATATCCGCCTTGATCTGAAGCATGACCGGATGGTTCGGGGCTTTTTTAAGCCCGCGTTCTGCAAGTTCCAAGCCCTTCTGAAATTCCTTGCGGTCGTAGTGCATCCAAATGAGCGGCGTCAAGAACAACGGCCAAAAACGCTCCGACTTGATGGATGCCGCATCGAGCGCCTTGAGGTACCCTTCGCGGTTATCCGACTTGAACGGAAGCCAGCCAAGACTGTTATCGACGTAGTAGGCATAAATGGCATAGAAAGCCTTGGATTCGTAATCCTCGGCATCTTCGAACTGGTTTGCGGCCGAGCGCGTCTGCATGGCTCCTTTGACAGGATGCCCCGTCTCGGTAAGCACGTAGCCGATTTCAAAATTGCGGAGAGCGTCCCAAAGCCCTTCGGTCTTGCAGGATTCGAGATTTTTTGCGGCAACCTTGAGCGATGTGGTATCGCCCTTATCGTCGTAAAGACTGACGCGAATGATGTTCTGGAAAACGCAGCCGATGCCGTCATTTTCCAAACGGAGCTTGCGGGCAACCGAGAACGCGTCGGCGTACTTGAGCTGCATCGTTTTTTGGGTGATCTCTTCGGCGAGAGCTTTCTGCGTCGGCGGAAGTTCAAAAGAAGGCGTACCTGCAAAGGACACGCCGGCAACAACTAAAATCGGTGCAACAATTCTCGAAAGCATCAAAAACCAATTTAGAAAATTTCATATTCCCACGCCTTGTTCCATTTTGGAATATGGCAGACCTTGTCCTTTTTTATAAAAAAATGTATAAATACTATAGATATCAATAAGAAGTAAACATTCTATCAACAATTTTAGAACTAAAATGAAGCTAAGTCGTTGATAGAAGGGAAGTTACAACAAGTTGGGCGCCACACTACGGGACAACCCCCAAAGCCGGCGAACCAACGAAAGAAGGACGAAAATAGATGTAAGTCTAAACTTTTAAACTGGAGGTTTCTATGAAGCTGTTCCACAAAACTCAGACTGCGGCTCTATACTACCTGTTCCATCCGGGTTTCCAGACCTTCAAGGAACGGATTAAAGACGAGCTGAATTTGACGAGCGGTATCAATCTCGAAGATATCATGGACGATTCGAACCTCTACGCCTATTACCAGCAGGGCGAATCGGCGGACTTTGTCGCCGCCTGCATTTGCGCCGGAAGCTGCTAATAAAAAGGAACTCCTCCTAACACAAAAAGAAAGACCCTGTGGTTTAAAGGCCACAGGGTTCTTTTTTAAGACAGTCACTCTCTCCATTTGAAATTGTCTTTCGCATACGAGAGGGAGGTGTCCGCTCTAAGGCGGCCCCGGAACGGAGCCCGGGGTGACATTGCTCAGTTACTTCTTTTTCTTGGACTTGGATTCCTTTTCCTTGCTGAGGTCCTGCTTTTCGCAAGTCGTCACCACTTCGAACTTGCCCTTCTTCACGGTCACGATTTTCGTGTTGGCGTTAGCGCCGCGACGGAACTTGATATCACCGTAAATGCCCTTGAAGTCCTTGGTCGCATTGATGTAATGCGTCATGTCGTCCTGCTTGCCGGAAATAGCATCCAAGGTCGTGAAGATGATGTTGGCGGCATCGAAGCTGAGACCGCTTACCTTGTCTTCACTCGGTTCAACGCCCCAGCGTTCCTTGAAGTTCTTCACGAAATTCGTATAGGCAGAATTACCCTTGTCCATATCGAGATCGGGAACGCTGAAGAACGAACCTTCGACAAGGCGCTTGCCCTGGATCAAGAGTTCGCGACCGTACCAGCCCGACGTGCCGAGATACGTACCGGAAACCTTGTTGAATGCAGCCTGGCTAACCATAGCACCAGCATCCGCCGGGTTCGTGGCCGGAATGAAGAGGCCCGGGATTTCGACAGTGGAGTCTGCGAGATAGGCCTTGCGGTCTCTCGGATTCACGGAGTTCAGGTCATCGGCGCCACGGGCAATGTTGCGGCGGCGGTTTTCCTGGTTAAAGCGCACATCGCGCAAGAGGTTGAATTCGGTCTTGTAGTCCGGACGGCCTTCTTCGTAGTTGCGGAAGGCGACCACAGAACCGCCACGGCGTTCAACGGCACGGGTAAAGTCTTCGGACATCGTCGAACCGAAATCACCGAGCGGGCTCATGATGCCAAACTCACGAATGTCAAGGCACTTGATGGCAAAGTCGGCAATCGTCTGCGAAAGAATGTCCATAGTGATGTTCACCTGGAAGATATTCGGGCCAAGCTTTGCAATGCCACCATCCGTTGCCGTCGGGGTAAGCATCGGCACATGCTGGTAGTTGGCACCGAGCCAGGCAGCCACGGCCGTCGCCGGGGCACTCATGATAGGACCGACAATGGCAATCACGCTATCCTGGTTCACGGCACGCTGGGTACGCATCAGGGCAATGGCGGCATCGGCGTGAGTATCCTGGATGCGGATATTGACCTTGTCCTTGAGCCCAGCCTGTTCATAAGCAAGAACCGTTCCCTGTACAGCAGCGGCACCGAATTCGGCAAAATCACCGGAAAGCGGAGCCAGCACAAGAACCGTGGGGAGACCGGCGCCAAGACCTTCAAGAGCGCTCAGGCCCTTCTTGGCGGTGTTCTGCAAGCTTTCGGAATTGCTGCTCTTCAAGACCTTCTTGTACCAGTACCTGGCAGCCTTGTAACGCTTGACGTTCTGGCATTCGCGACCGATCTGGAGTTCAAGCCAACCGATCACGTCGCGGTCCACCGGATACTTTTCGAGGAGGGACTGGAGCTGTTCGGCATTGAGGAGGGAAGCGGCCAGCGTCTGGATGACCACGTCCTTGGCGCGAGTTCTTGCAGCCGGGTTCGTGGAATAGGAGAGCACCTTGAGCATCGATTCGACACCGTCAAACACGGAGCCGTTTTCGACATCGACAATGGCGCGGGCAAGTTCCATACGTTCGCGGTAAGCGGATTTCACATGGAATTCCAGGAAACGCGATGCAATGTCGTGCGCTTCGGCGCGCTTATGTTCACGCAGGTAGCATTCCGTGAGCATCACAGCAGCCTTTTCGCCTTCGATCTTGCGGAAGGAAGAAGCGTAAATCTTCTTGAGCGGAGCAATGGCCTCGGAGCAGCGTCCGCCCTTGACCATCGGCTTGATACGTTCTACGTCGTCCTGGGCAAATACTGCGGTGGAGAGAAGAGCGACTAAAATTGCGGGAAACAAGCGATTCATATTTTAACCTCGCCGTTACTGGAAGCTATCGGCAGCTTCCTGAATGACAGAATGTTCTTTCTTGATTTGCTTCTGGAGAGATTCGGGGAGCTTGGACCAGTCAACAACATCGACACGGAACGGAAGTCCGCTTTCGACAAATGCCTTTTCCACCGAAGTCATGTCATCGAGAGAAATGGGGGAGTCCGAGATGACGACCAATTCCAATTCGGTATCCGGGGTCAAATCCACACCCGTAACACGTGTACCGTACGCCCATACTTCAAAGCCCTCAAAATGGAGCCCAAGGATTCTCTGTACGGTTTCTAACTGATCTGATTCTAAACAAAGAGCCATAGTTCGTTAAAATATAGTTAATGAAATTTGACACTCACTGACATTACAGGTCGTTAGGTACAAAACGGAGGAACCAGACCTCGGTTTCGCTACCCACGCGCACAGGAGGTCCCCAGGAATCGACACCGCTAGAGACGAGCCACTTCACATCATCGAGTTCGCCAAGACCGTATGCCAGGCGCCAGACCCAGTTGATAATGACCGTTCCCGGAAAGAACTGGCCATTGTGCGTGTGGCCGGACATTGCAAAGTCGGGGCGTCTTCCTGCATGGTCCTCTTCGATGCCGCGGGGCTGATGGTCCAAAAGGAGCCAGGGGAGCTTTGCATCGGCAGTCGACGGACGGAGTTCAAAAAGCGGCTTGCGTTCGACATCGCGCATCTTTGCCACGCTGTGGTCCACGCGTCCGGTGATGCAGACGAAATCTGCACAGACCGTAGAGTCTTCGAGGACGACGAATCCGTTGTCCTGCATCCATTTTTTGTAGTCGCTGCCTTCGCGTTCCACGAAGCCTTCGTGGTTCCCGTCGATGGCAACAGCGGCCACCTTGGCCGTCGCGGCAAGCTTCTGTACCAAGAAGTCGTATTCCCAGGCAGAAAGCGTCGAGTCGACCACGTCCGCAAAATCGCCGCCAAACAGCACAAAGTCCGGATGGAGGCTGTCGGACACATGCACGATGCGTTCCATTTTTTCGCGGTTGAAAAGCGGATCGATGTGAAGGTCGCTAAAGAACATCGCCGTAAATTCACGTTCCGTAGGCACGGCCACCTTGAACTCACGTACCTTGAAGTTCTCGTTGTTGCCGACCCCCATCGCCACGATCACGATTGTCATCACGACCGAGACAAAAAGCAGAAGTCTAGAGACCGAAACGACAAGACGCTGTTCAATCGGCTTCTTCACGACCATACGGCGGATAATGCGGGCGATCCACCACAGGATATAAACCAGCAGCGCTTCGGCAAGCCAAACCGAAAGGAAGGACATGCCAAGCGACGATATGTAATTTGTCCTAAATAAGAAACAGAGGGGGAGGAGGATAACCGTAGCACCTGCAATGAGGCTGCCCTTGATTCCTGGCGCAACATTCCTCACGTTCACGAACAGGAACACAACACCGAAAATGAGTATAAACAGAAAGATCATATCAGTTTCGCATGTATCAAAGAAAGGACGTCGCACTGGACTTCGTCGGGAGTGCGGGCCGCGTCGACCACGGTCACGACATCGCTGTAATCGCGGGCCGCTGCAAGGTAACCTTCGCGGACACGTTCAAAAAAGTCAAGCTTTTCACTCTCGAGGCGATCGGGCGCTCCGCCGCGCGTCGCCATGCGGGCACGGCTAGCTTCGACGGTCAAGTCAAGCACGATCGTGAGTTCCGGGAAGCAGGCGCCACACGTGAGTTCCGTCAGGCGCTGTACCTTGTCGGCACCGAGCCCGCGGGCATAACCTTGGTAGGCAAACGTACTCCACGCAAAGCGATCCGCAATGACGATGTTCCCTGCATCAAGTGCTGGCTGGATGATTTCGTGAATCACCTGGGCGCGAGCCGCATTGTACAGCAGGAGTTCGGTATCGTCAGCCATGACACCCTTGAACGCAGGGTCCAACAGCAGCTCACGAATGCGCTCAGAAATTTTTGCGCCACCAGGTTCACGCAAGCGTACAACCTTGTAACCTTCGGATTCAAGTGCTGAAACCAACAAGTCTATTTGCGTCGACTTGCCGGAACCGTCAATGCCTTCGAGGCTGAAAAATTTCTTCGCAGTTTTCAATTTTTTAATAGGCGACCCCGGCACAATGGCCGGGGTGACAGATAAGGATTATTCCACGTCCTTGCCGTGGCACTTCTTGTACTTGAGGCCAGAACCGCACCAGCAGAGGTCATTGCGACCGAGCTTTGCACCAGCCTGTTGCTGGGCACGCTTCACAGCGGCAGCGAGGGCCGGATTCACACGATTCGGACGAGTTCCCGGAAGGGCGCTCTGCGGCATCGGCTGACCGTCAGCCTGGTCTTCAGAAATCGCATTCGTTTCGGAAGCGGCAGCCTGACCGGCAAGGCCTGCGGCCTTCGCGCCATCGGCACTCAGCTGTTCTGCAGATTCCTGAGACGGCTGGGCTTCAGCAGGCGTCCCTTCGGCAGGCTCAGGGACCTTATCGGTTGGTGAGCTTGTCGAACCATCGGCGGCCTTGCGTTCGGCGTCGATCTGTTCCTGGCTCTTGAGCTGGAGCTGGTCCGGAGAAACCGTCACGCCGTTCGGGAGAGTGATGCGGATGTTCAAGATACGGAGAGCCGTGAGCGTTGCAATCTTTTCGAGGCAACCTTCGAACAGCTTGAAGCCTTCGCTCTTGTAGACCATCAGCGGATCCTTCTGGGCGTAGCCGTGGAAGCGGATGGAATCCTTCAGCTGGTCCATGGCATACAAGTGTTCCTTCCAAACCTGGTCGATCGTCATGAGGAGGAAGCGGCGTTCGATGTTGCGGAAGTCGGCATCCGGAATGATTTTCGTGAGCTTGTCGTAACGGGCCTTGCAAAGACCGATGATTTCATCAAGAACCTGTTCCGGAGTCTTCGAAACGGCATCTTCGAGCGTCAAGTTGTATTCCATGCCGAGCGTGCGCTGCAAGTCAGCATGCAAATCTTCGAGCTTCCATTCTTCCGGATAAGTCTTTGCCGGAACATACTGCGAAACCTTGATATCGCAAGCATCTTCGATGCGGTTCATGATTTCGTCACGGATGTCTTCACCGTTCAAGATACGACGACGCAGGCCATAAATCACCTTGCGCTGTTCGTTCATCACGTTATCGTAGTCGAGCAAGTGCTTACGGATATCGAAGCTCTGGCCTTCCACGCGGCGCTGGGCACCACGGATGGAGCGGGAGACGATCGGGTGGGTAATCACTTCGTCTTCGCCCACGCCAAAACGGCTCATCAAGTTCTTGACATTGTCGCCACCGAAGATACGCATCAGGTTATCGTCGAGGGAGAGGAAGTACTGGCTAGAACCCGGGTCACCCTGACGACCGGAACGACCGCGCAACTGGTTGTCGATACGGCGGGATTCGTGACGTTCAGTACCAAGCACATGCAAACCGCCGAGTTCAGTCACGCCCGGTCCAAGAGCAATGTCAGTACCACGACCAGCCATATTCGTTGCAATCGTCACCTTGTCCTTGTGACCAGCGTACTGGATGATTTCAGCTTCGCGGCCATGGTTCTTGGCGTTCAAGACTTCGTGCGGGATGCCTTCCTTTTCGAGCATGCCGTGGAGGATTTCGGACACGAGGAGCGGCTGGCCCTTGGCATGGCGTTCCTTGATTTCTTCGACAATGGCCTTCCACTTGGCGCCTTCGGACTTATAGACCAAGTCCTGCAAATCCTTACGGATGCACGGCTTGTTCGTCGGAATGACCCACGTGTTCATGTTGTAGATCTTGATGAATTCCGTAGCTTCGGTTTCAGCCGTACCGGTCATACCGGAAAGCTTCTTGTACATACGGAAGTAGTTCTGGAACGTAATCGTCGCAAGCGTCTGGTTTTCGCGGCGGATAGGCACGTTTTCCTTGGCTTCGATAGCCTGGTGGATACCGTTAGAATAGCGGCGGCCTTCCATCAAGCGGCCTGTATTTTCGTCGACGATGATGATTTCGCCGTCACGGACGATGTAGTCGACATCCTTTTCAAAGAGATACCAAGCGCGGAGAGCGTTGTCGAGGAAGTGAACCCAGTCGGCATGTTCGCCATAGAGGTTCGTAATGTGCATCAAGTCCTGGATGTGGAGCACGCCCTTTTCGGTAAACTGGATGTTCTTGTCTTTTTCGTCGACGGAGAAGTCCTTGTTCTTGACGAGCTGCTTAGAAATTTCGTTTGCCTTGGCGTACTTTTCGGTAGCGTCTTCGGCCGGACCACTGATGATGAGCGGGGTACGGGCTTCGTCGATCAAGATGGAGTCCACTTCATCGACGATACAGAAGTTGAGTTCGCGCTGCACCAGCTGGTTCGGTTCTACAGCCATGTTGTCACGGAGGTAGTCGAAGCCGAATTCGTTGTTGGTACCGTAAGTCACGTCGGAGTTATAGCTTTCGCGGCGCTGTTCCGGATTGAGGCCGTTGATGATGAGACCCACCGTGAGGCCGAGGAACTTGTAGACGAGACCCATCTGCTTGGCGTCACGACCAGCGAGGTAGTCGTTCACGGTCACCACATGCACGCCATGACCAGAAAGGGCGTTCAAGTAAACCGGGAGGGCGGCAGCAAGCGTCTTACCTTCACCGGTAGCCATTTCGGCGATGGCACCTTCGTGGAGTACGAGGCCACCGATCATCTGCACGTCAAAGGGCAACATACGGAACGGCTTGACGGAATCCGGATAGAGTTCGCGAACCTTGGCGTAGAGGGCAGCGGGGAGGTAGACTTCCCATTCGTTCTTTCCGCTTTCGAGTTCGGCCTTGGCCTTATTCACGGCTTCCTGGAGTTCCGGGCCGAGGCGGCTGAAGTCAAAGCCAAATTCCGGCTTGAAGATGTTGAAGATACCCAGACGGCGGTCGCAAGCTTCGCGGCAGACAGCAAATGCCTGAACCTTGATATCGTCGAGCGTCGAGCCGTTCTTGAGCATGTCGCGGAATTCCGCACTTTTTGCAGCGAGTTCCGCATCGTCCAGTGTTTCGAGAGCCTTGCAGGCTTCGTGAATCTTAGCAATCACCGGGCGGAGTTGCTTCACCTTGCGTTCATGAGGTGTACCAAAAATTTTATGGAGTACTGTATCTACAATGCTCATGGTTATCCTTTATAATTGCCGTGGACATACCGCGGCTCATGATTTAAAATTAAACGTGGTTAAAATTAGCAAAAGATGTGCCAAATTTATTTTTGTTTCAAGTTGAAATATAGGCTAAACGCCTAAAATCCATATTTTTAAGAAAGTACATTATGCGGGCGGGGCCCCAGCTCGGAGTGGATGCTTTCAGCATCAGCAATTACGGCTCAGCTATGTTTGCACAAGTGCAACCGCAGCATTCGCCTTTGATTTATGCCGGTCTGCAAGCAGTCGCCCGCGACTCTCGTTTTGCACGCTACTGCGAAGACAATACCTTGGCCGACGCCTCCATTCTCGCAATGTCAACCTATCATTTCTTTATAACAAGCTAACTTCCCACTTAATACTAAATAATTATAGTCATGATACTCATTTTTATTTTTACTTGAATAAACCCAAACATCAATAATGTTATATTAGCAATATGAAAAAAATGGATTTTGCAAAAGGGATTTTTGTACTCGCGGCGGGATTTTTCCTTGTCGCACCCGTGAATGCGCAAGTAAGCGATGCCGATTTGGCAAAGCATCCGGAATACACTTCCAGTAATTACTTAACATACCAGGAACCCATAAATATCAAATACACAAAGGTTCCCGCCGGCTACAAGCCGTTCTATATCAGCCATTACGGACGTCACGGCAGCCGCTACCACCACAGCGGCGAAGAGTACACCTACCTCTTCGAAACGCTAGCCAAGGCCGATTCGGCCCAAAAGCTCACCGAGCTCGGAAAACAGGCGCTCGCCTACGCCAAAATCCTCGCCACCGATGCCGCCCCGCGCAAAGGAGACCTCACGCAAGTGGGCGTCAAGCAGCACGAAGGCATTGCAAGTCGCATGTCCAAGAATTTTGGAGAGGTTTTCAAGGACTGGAACATCGGCGGGAAAAAGGTCACGCCGTACGTGAGATCCTACGCAAGCACAAGCGGACGCTGCATCGTGAGCATGGCTGCCTTCATCGGGGAACTCCGTGCGCTGAACCCGAAAATCAAGCCGGAACTCGTCTCGGGCAAGAGCTACATGAAGTTCATCAGCGCCTTTGACTGGGGCAAGCTCGACTATTCCAAAGTCAAGACGTACACGGACGAAAGCGACAAGCTGTGGAAAAACGTGAACCCGCAACCGTTCCTGAAAAAGCTCTTTAACGACAGCAATTACATTGTAAAAAACATCGAAGCAGACAAATTCTACAACCGATTCTTTGAAATTGCGACATCGCTACAGGGCATGGACAAGCCGTTGCTCGACGACATCGCCCAGGCCGCCAAAGTGCCCGCCGACTCCTTCGTGAACCTTTTCACGACCGAAGAAAAGATTGCACGCTGGAAGGCCCAGAACGCTTGGTGGTATAGCCTCGTGGGGACAAGTCCGCTCATCAACCGCCCCGACGGACTCAACTTTGCAAAGCCCACCTTGCAGAACATCCTGGAAGAAGCCGACGAAGCGATCGCCGTGGATACCGCACGCAAACCGGCAAACGCAGGAACCAAGCCGATCGCCGCGACGCTCCGCTTTGGGCACGACGCCACGCTTCTCCCGCTCTCGGCACTGATGCAACTCCCGCTTGCAAGCGCCAAAGTTTCTGACCTTTCCAAGCTGCATGAACAGTGGACTGACTTCAGGATCATCCCGATGGCGGCAAACCTGCAAATGGTATTCTACAAGGCGCCCAACAAGCCCGTCCTCGTCAAGGTTCTGTACAACGAAATCGAACAGACATTGCCCGTGCCGTGTTCTGAAAAATGCCCGGCCGCGCCGTACTACCGCTGGGATGATATCCGTAATTTCTATAGCGCCCTCCTCAAGAATTAAATTATCATGAAAAAATCCATTGCACTCATTTTCGGTCTTGTCGCATACGCCACTACCTCTGCGGCGCCAAACGTCGTAGACGAACTCATTGGCCAAGGGGTACAGCTCCACGAACAAGGGCAATACGACGAAGCCATCGCCAAGTACAAGCAGGCCGAAAAGAAGGCGCCCAAAAACGCACTCGTCAAATACGAGATGGCCTTTTCGTACCACGCCAAGCATGAATTCGACAAGGCGCTCGCCTATGCGAGGGCAGCCACAAAGCTTGACAGCAAGGACATCGACGAAAACCTTTACAGCCTGATCGGCACCATCTACGACGAAAAGGGAATGCCCGATTCTGCACTGGCCGTATACCGCGAAGGCTTCAAGAAAGTTCCGAACTCGTCGAACATCCCGTACAACGCGACCATCACCTACATGCGCAAGAACAACGCCGACAGCGCATACGCCTGGGTACAACGCAGCATCAACAACACGAATCTTCACGAAGGCAGCTACTACTACGCCGGTTTTTTGGCAAGCCAGATCGGAAAGTGGCCCGCGTTCTACGCCTATACGATGTACTCCACGTTCATCTCCAAAAAGGACGAGATCATCCGCGACAACATTTCCAGACTTTACGGGAAGACCAAGTACATCGTCATCAAAAAAGGAAACTCCGTCGAACTGAACACTCCAAAAATCAAGCAGACGGGGAGCGATTCCACGCTCAACAACAACTTCATCCTTTCGCTCCAGACAATGTTTGCGACGGACTCTCTCGGCAAGAGAAAACTCTACGACACGGATTCGACATCCGCTCAACAGGTCGAATTCCTGCTCCACGTCCTGAAAAGATGCGTCAAGGAAATCGCCTTCACGGACGAATTCGAAGATCCGATACGCCGGTTTTACCAGGAACTGATCAACGAAAGGCTCCTGGACGCCTTTGTCTACAGCCTCTGCGAACCGGTAGACCGTCCGACATTTGCCCAATGGCTCCTCAAGAACCGCGGCGAACAGGCGCGACTCTATCATTGGTTCAACAAGTCATGGCTCATGTTGTAAAGGAGACCTTATGCGATTTTACGTACCGACCGATATCTACGTCGAAAAAGACTGCGTGAAAAGACACGCGAAAGAATTGCTCGCCGTCGGGAGGCGCGCGCTCATTGTCACCGGACACAGCTCCGCCAAGGCTAACGGCTCCCTGAACGACGTGACCGAAGTCCTGAAGGCAGGCGAAATTCCATTCCAGGTATTTAACGAAGTTGAAGAAAACCCCTCGACAGACACAGTGCGGAAAGCGACCCAGGCCGCAAGGGAATTCAAGGCCGATTACGTGATCGGAATTGGGGGAGGATCCGCCATCGATGCCGCAAAAGCAGTGGCGCTGCTCCTTGTCAACCCGGACGTCGATGCCGACGATCTCCATAAAATGCCAGGCCATCCACTGGACCACGCACCCGTCGTCGCTGTCCCGACAACGTGCGGAACAGGTTCCGAGGCAACTCCCGTTTCCATCATCACGAACCACAAAATCAATCTCAAGAAGAGCATCCCGCATGTGATATTCCCCGCGCTCGCGCTCGTTGATGGAAAATACCTCGCCTCCGCCAAAAAGCAGCTGATCGTGAACACCGCCGTCGATGCGCTCGCCCACATGGTCGAAAGCATCCTCAACGTTAAATCGAACCTGTTCAACCGTATGTGCCCAGAATACGGGCTCAGGCTCTGGGGAGAATGCAAAGGCGCACTCCTTTCGGAAAAGGCCGTCGACGAGAACCTCTACGAAAAACTCATGTTCACATCAACCATCGCCGGGATGTCCATCGCACAGACAAGCACCGCCGTACCTCACGGAATGAGCTATGACCTCACGCTCCATCAAGGCGTCCCACACGGTCCCGCCGTCGGTTACTTCCTCGCCGCCTACGTCGAAGTCTGCGCCAAGTTCGTCCCCGGAGACGTCGAAAAAATCCTTTCGCTTCTAGGTCTCCAGAACATCAGCGAATTCGCCGCCATGATCCGGAACCTCATCGGCACATGCACCACCACCCGCGAAAAGAGGGAGCAGTTCGCCAAGGCCATGAAAGTGAACCGTTCCAAGCTCGATCTCGTTCCTGGGAACATATCTGCCGAAGACATCGACTACATCTACGAAAAATCACTTATTGTAGGGTAGGGGAGTCAAATGCGTATTCTAGAAAAGATCAGTGAATTTGTCGGCAAGTGGATGGCGCTTGTCGTACTCGCGATTGCCGCACTATCGTTGTTCATCCCGAAATCGACACTCTGGATAGAACTTTCGTGGGTGAATTACCTCCTGATGGTCGTGATGTTTGGCATGGGTCTCACGCTCAAGCTAAGCGACTTTGCACTCGTGTTTGCGCGGCCGAAAGAAATCACCATCGGATGTGCCGCACAATTCATCGTGATGCCCGCACTCGCATTTTTGCTTTCAAAAGCATTCGGACTTGACGCCGCACTGATGGCGGGCGTGGTTCTCGTGGGCACCTGCCCGGGCGGAACTGCAAGCAACGTGATCACCTACCTCTCGAAAGGCGATGTCGCGCTTTCTGTAGGCATGACTAGCGTAAACACCTTGCTCGCCCCGATTTTGACACCAGCGATTACCTACCTGTTGCTGCGCACGACCGTAAACGTGGACGTGATGGCGATGTTCCTTTCCATCGTGAAAGTCGTGATCGTCCCGATTGCACTCGGGTTCGTCATCAACAAGTTTTTCGGCAAGTGGACTACTCGCGCCGTGAAAGTGCTTCCGCTCGTTTCCGTGATTGCCATCGCGATGATCGTGGCCGCCGTTGTCTCGCACAACGCCGCAAAAATCATCTCGACAGGCGCCGTCGTTTTTGCCGTGGTGATTCTCCACAACCTGCTCGGTTACGGCTGCGGTTTTGGACTCGGCAAGCTATTGCACTTTTCTACCTCCAAGACAAAAGCGCTCTCCATCGAAATCGGCATGCAGAATTCCGGACTTGCCACAAGCCTTGCAGGCACTGCATTTCCGTCGCTTGCGATGGCCACCGTCCCCGGCGCCATTTTCTCCGTATGGCACAACATTTCCGGTGCGATACTCGCGAACATTTACCGCCGCTAAGCAATCAACATGTCACCCCGCACCAAGGTCCCTGAGCATGCCGAAGGGCGGGGTCGCCCATTCCAAGCCATCATCTTGAAATTTGTATATTGACACTGTAAAACCGGAGACCTTATGAAAAAAGCTTTAATCGCCGTCATCGTTGTCGTCGTCATCCTGCTCATCATCGTAGGGAAGGGCATAGGCACATACAATAACATCATCGCCCTCGAAGAAGGCGTGAAGGCACAGTGGGCACAAGTCGAAAATACCTACCAGCGCCGCTTTGACCTCATCCCGAATCTCGTCAGCACCGTGCAGGGCGAAGCCAACTTCGAAAAGAGCACCCTCACCGAAGTGATGGAAATGCGCAGCCGCATGGGCGGAACCGTCAAGCTCGACGAAAGCCTCATGAACGACGAAGCCGCCCTCAAACGCTTCCAGGAAATGCAAGGCACCCTCGGTGGCGCCCTCCAGCGCCTTATGGCCGTCTCCGAAAACTATCCGGATCTCAAGAGCAACAAGAGCTTCCAGGAACTCCGCGTACAACTCGAAGGCGCCGAAAACCGCATCGCCGTCGAACGCAAACGCTACAACGAAACCGTGCAGGCATTCAACACCACCATTCGCCAGTTCCCGACAAACATCGTCGCAGGTTTCGCAGGCGCCTCCCCGAAGGCACTCTTCTCCGCTGACGCAGGAGCAAGCGCAGCCCCGAAAGTGCAGTTTGACGTGAAATAAGAATAAATGTCACCCCGGCCACTGTGCCGGGGGCGCCTAGGCAAACACGTCATTCTCGACCAAGTGAAACGCGGAAGGGAATCCAGTAATTCGGAACATTTAAAAAAGTCACCGCCTTAGCGATGGCTTTTTACATAACATCTACAATATAAATTTTCATTCTATATAAAGTTATTTTATATATTTTGCCTCCCCAAAAAGGATAAATAATATGTGGATTGCTTTAGAAAAACTAAGAAATTCAATTTCTTTAAAATGGAATGAAGAGACCATTATTGATAGATTTGATGAAAAAATACAAACAGATCGTCAATTTTATCCAAGCGATTATGTTCTGGAATTACAAGCAGTCAAAACATTGTTTGATTTTCATCATTATTTAAACAACGACTTAAATAATGAATTAAACAAAAAGATATGTACAAAATATTTTATTATCGCTGATGAACTAGCGGCACAAATATCTTATTATCGAAAAATCTACCAACTACTTCGTAATTTCGTTGACAACCGACTAATTGAGCTAGGACGTCTATTAGAAAATCAAGAAAGCACTACAATAGTAGATTCATCATTGTATTCCAGAAATCGAAATGTATTTGAAATGGCAAGCAATTGGTATGAAGATTCAGGAAGGGATGTACTTACCTATTTGGATGGCGACTATAAAACATTTGTAAAAAATATATTTGGAGTTACCTTTAAAACTCTAAAAGATTATATACAAGCATTAAGTCGATTCAAAAATCAAAATGACTTTGATAGAAAAATTTCAAGAATAAAACAATTTTGGATCTGTTTAAGCAAAAGCTCAGAATCTTTTAATAGCAATCTTTCAGAAATTGAAAAATTACAAAATAATTTCTCCACTTTCAAACCATTTAAACATTTTTCAAACAATTTAATAGATGATTACAACAATCTTATAGATCGTTTAAGAAACCTACCCAACAATAGTCTCGCAAAATCTTGCTGTAATAAAAATAACGGCAACTGTGTTGCAATTATGCAAGCTGGTAATGAAAAATGGTTTACATTAAGCGGCTTAGATGATACAAACGTTTTAGCAGAGAGCGACGATAAAATTTATGAATTAGGGCAACAACTATCAATGCCAGAGTTCAAGTATGCTCGTTTGACAGGAGATGTCTTAAGATACACTATATATATGGGAACTGACCCCATTACACATAAAGATTACAACCATCCTTTTTTGCATAATTACGTAGAACTATCAAATGATCAAGATATTCAAACCCAAGGAAAAGAGTACACTTGCTGTGAACGAAAGCTCCTTGCTTGTGTCCCCAACGCACAAAAATATAATTTCTTTATCAAATATAAGCCCTGCAAACGCTGTCTTCCCGCAATGGCACACGATAACATAGTCAGTAATATTTATGCTACAGAAAAAGGATTCTATGACCAAAACGAAACTATAAAAACTATTACTGTAGAAGATTTAGGCGGTAGAGCTTTTAGAATTTATGAACATTTTGTTATAGAGAAGGATTATTAAAAAAGTCATCGCTAAAAGCGATGACTTTATTTTCATTCTATAATTCAGCAAATAAAGATAAAATTTTTCCCTCAAATTTGCCTATGAGTATATTTTATTTTTCTCAATTCTTATTTTGTCCATGACAATTTTTTAATTTTCGACCCGATCCACACCAACATAAATCATTTTTATCACATTTTTCTAAAGCTCCTTTTTCCGGCAAAATTTTTGATAATAACTTTGGAGCTTCTTTACACAATTTTTCTTTGAATCCTGAAGGAGTCATTATCCGTTTATTTATTTTTTCTATATAGGAATCAAAAGGAATTAAATCCATTCGTCCATAGTTTGTATAGCTAAGATATTCCGCTTCAACACTACCTTTTAAATAACTTTTCCATTCTGAATAAAAATATTTCCTAGCACAAACACTATAACATATTAGTGTATGCTCTATATTATAAAGTAGCACAGAATAAACTTCATTAAATATTCTTTTTATGTCCGATTTATATGATTCATCACTTAACCGTCCTATTCGTTTTAAATCCTTTAATTCCTCTATATTCTTTTTGTACATTTCTAAAGGAATATCATATATTGTTAATAACTCCATTATCGCATTTTCATAAGAACTAATATTTTGTTTTTCAATTTTTTCTATTCTTTCCAAATCCATTATTGCAGAATCATAAAATTTAGCATATAGTTCATCTTTTTCTCTTATTTTTACCAAATCTTCTCTTAAATCAGATATATCCTTTTTATAAAAATCGTGCTGTTTATTAGAATACGCTGTCTGCTGCAAAAAAGTCCTCATGCAATGAGCTACAAACGAAAGCCAATTACTGTGGACTCCCATCTTTGAAGCATTCTTTAAATTGCTAATGAGACGAAAAATCGTATATACTCCTTGCCGCGCATCTAATTCAACATATGACGCCGTAACAGCTAAAGCCCCACGACGGATAAACGCATCAGCAATACATTGATTTACCTTTTGAGGAGGCCTAACATTACATGCGGATAAAAAAATCAACGGAGGGACATAAGATAAGGCGTCCACATCTTCAGATTTCAACTGCTCACTTCCTATCTGTAAATAGGAATAACAATCACCATCCTCATCGTAAGCATAATTACCATGGCAATCCACAACCAAAAACAATGGTTTTTCACCTTCTAATATATCATTAAACTCAGATACTGTTAAACATTTCTTATAATTAGAAAACTCTATTTCTTTAAATGATTCGATAATTTTATCATCAGCCACTTTCAATATTGGATCTTCAGGGCAACACATTAAAAACAATGTTTTATCAATAATATTCTTGTCTACATGAAAATTCTTTTTGCTTAAATCTTCTAAATATTGTCGATGAAACGATTCATTAGATATTGGCAATCGACAAACATCATAAGCGAATGATAAAGGACACCCTTCACAACTAATCCATTCTACAGGAACATCCGATAAAAAAAATATTTGTTTTGTTTTATTTGTAATAGATTCGATTGCAGGTTTTCCAACCGCCTCACTCACTTTTGAACCTATATTTTCAGCTTTTCTTATAAATTCCGTTCCATAATATTCATCTCTCCATTTTTTTATGATAGAAGAAGGAATAGTATTCAAACATTGCAATGATGAATCCGTTATTGAGCAATGAATATTAGCAATTTTATTTATTTTGGCATTAGATGATTCATCGTCTAATAGCAAAGCTATCTTTCTTTTTTCTCTTAGATAAAAATCTGGATAATGATCTTGAATGGTCGTAACAATAACCTTATCATTTTCGCCAAGAGATTGCTTATGTATAAAAGAATCTTCAACACCATAAGATTCTACGATAACACCATTTCCACTACATTCAATTCCGCCATTAATTTGCATTTTCTTCCCAAAACGAATACTCTTCAGTTTTTTACAAAACGGACAAAAGAACTTAGCTATATCAATTTTTTTGTCATACAAAAAAATTTTAACATTCAATACACTATTACAAGTAATACATTTTACTGTATAAACAATAGTCATATTAATAACCACTGAAATAAAAAGAAAAATTTTATACTACCATTTAGCTAAACAATCGTCCAAATAAAGTTCTCAAAAAAGCTTCATTGTAAAGATCACAATGTTCTACATATGCCCGAAATAAATCATCATCAATCAAATCATCTGAATAACCAACTTCCTGTTCCTTTATCTTAGTCTTTACCCTTTCCAATATTTGCTTTGATTTATCACGTTTACTTGCTTCTAGTCTTTGCACTCTTTTTACTTCATCTTCACTTAATGATTGCCAATCAACTGCTCCTGCTTGAATTTCTCTCATCCTTTCATCACTCAAAATTAAAGAACTCCAATCAATGTGCCTATAAAAGCTCCTACCAATTTTTTTGTAATTCTCTGCTCCACTATTAAGAAGCCACTCTATAAGTCCTTGCTCCGGCGTAACAGGCAAATATGTCACACAACGATCTATAATTTCTAAATTTTCCCTTAATGTATTATTATCTCCAGTCGGATTCATTATTTCAGGAATTTTTATATACTCTTCAGCATCTTTATCAAGTAAAGGTTTTATTTTAGTATTTGGGAAAGATGTTGTTAACTTAGCAGCCAATTCAATAAGATCAGAATAACCCATCCGACCTTTAACACCTGCTAATATCTTAACTCTAGGATTTTTTGCATTATCTAATTTTAAATATTTATCAAGTAAGAAATTTGAAAGCGATAACGCTTTCGAATCTTCAACTAAAACAAGATAATCTAAACTGATCGCATTTCTATCAGATATCCGTTCTAGAGCCGATTCAGGAAAACATCCTACCTGAATTTTCGACTCTGCACCTTCCTGATACATTAAAATGATATTTGAATATGAAAATTTCTTTATTAAAGTTTCTGAATGGCTTGAAAAAATAATCGTAGATTCTTTTTCTTCTGCATACTCTTTTAAATACGAAAGTAACCTTAATTGAGCTTTAGGATGAAGCGACATTTCAACTTCATCAATTAATATAAGTGCTTTATTATTCAATGAATGTAAACCACTTAACAATCTTAAAATATTTATTTCACCTGATGAAAAATTTTTTTCAGTATATCGGAAATTACTTCCTATCGGAATTGAAAAAGCGTTTCCTTTCAACGATTTACAAAATTTTAAATTTTCATACTTACTATTATCAAATATCTCTTTTATTCCATCTTTTATCTTTTGATCAACATCTCTCCATCTTAAAGATCTAGCTTCAAATTCATTCTTGCTTGGAACAATTCGACGTTCATCAACAGCAAAAAAAGACACAGAAGAATAACCAAAATCCTGCAAAACTGTGCTATTTTTTTTAGGTGTTGGAGCCCATCGCTCTTGACTATGCCTATAGGAAACGGAATTTTCACCCACAGAGTATGTTATTTTACCTTTTGCAAAGCTATCTATATTTTTTTTTGACTTACATGTAAAAAAACTTTTCTGAAATGCGTTAGAACAACCAATTCTATAAAGTGCACCAAGTAAAGCCGATTTTCCAACGCCATTCGCACCTGTTAATAAATATACTCCAGATCTTTCTGGTAATTTAAATTCAATTTTCTTTATAGACTTTAAATTTTCAATTTTTACAATTTTATCCATAATAATTCCCTTTTTATTTTTCCCGCCTAATTTATACTTTCATCAACACATTGTCAACAAACTTTCACAGTGTAAGTTTTTTATAAATTCATCATTTTATCCGCTATAGACAGCAGTTAAATCCAGTAATATGACGGAACATTTGTTCCCAAAAATCCGGGAAAGACCTTTGTCCGTATGATGACGATGAAAACACATAATACTTCGACTTCACTCAAGAAGGCAGGGGAGAAAAGGTGATTGGGGGAGGAACGCTCTCGGCGCGATTTATTTCTGCAGTGAAAGGTTATCCCGCAACGGGGTGCGGGATGACACGCTCCGAGGATGACAATGCGAAAGGCGATCCCGGCACAAGGCCGGAATGACAGCAAAACACGCGCTTTGCCTTCTGCATCTTGCAGAATTCTTGTTCAACATTCAGCACATTCCTTTCTCACATCTCGTGCACTTTCGAAAAAATTTTTACTACTTTTCTAGCTATGAATAGATCGCAAGTTATCGTGCATCCATACGACATGGCGCAACCGGATTGGGTTCGCTGCATTTTGCCCTGCCTCCAGTTCATGGGCAAGAACGACTTCCAAATCATCCCGTCCATCACGGAGATTATCTGCACCAACAAGGACGCGCTCAAGCAGACGCGTGCTGTCATCCTGCAGAAACCGACGGCGCCAGGCCGCGCACAGATTGCGTTATACTATGCAAAGCTCAAAAAGGAATGCGGCTTCAAGCTCGTGACCGACATGGACGATCTTCTGTGGAGTCTTTCGCCGATCATCGCATCGTACGCAAAGCACATTGAAAATCATGACCAGATGATGCTCACGAGTCTTAAACAGGTGCTACCGCTTTTCGATACGGTGGTCTGCTCCACGCGCTATCTTGCCAGCCGCATCAAGTCGGATCTCGGCGTGAACGCGGTCGTGATGCCAAACGGAGTTTCCAAGTCGCTGTTCGGACTCCACCAGAGAACATCCGTTTTCACGGGCGTCCCCAAGGTGATGTACGCTGGCAGCCTCGGTCATTTTGCCGATGGGGTCAAGGGCGATCTCGACGGTGCTTGGATTCCCTGGATCCGCAAGCACGTTGCCGACGGAAGCATCGACTTCTACATTTTTGGCGAACCGGACTTTTTGAAGGACCTCGAAGGAAAATACACGAAGATTCCTTACACGACGTTTTTCCCGTTCGCATCGACGGTCGCAAGCTACAAACCCGACTTTTTCCTGGCCCCGCTTGCAAGCAATGACTTCAACAGAGCAAAGAGCGACTTGAAGCTCAAGGAAGCGGCCGCTCTCGGCGCAGTGTTCATCGGAAGCGACTTTGCCGGTAGTCCTTACAGCTACGCTCCCAAGGAACAGCTGATCGGCGCGAACGCAACCGTCGAAGACCTCGACGCAGCATTTGCACATCTCTGCGAACCGGAACATTACATGCAGGCCATCAACTGGCAGTACCAGGCGATGGAAGAAAAGCACTGGGCGCACGAAGATCCGGAATACATCAAAAAGTTCGTGGCGACGTATTTGTAAATCGATTCCGCTTAAGGCAATGCCGGAACCCCGGAACTTGTCCGGGGTAAACTCTGTCCGGCATGACAATTAAAAAATGGATCTCCTCCCTAACGGTCGAAGATGACTACTGTTTTTCGCGGAGCTTCTCGGCGGCGCGAATAATTTCTCGTTCGCGTATGATTTCTTCAACGTGCTTGTTGAAAAGTTCTTCCGTATGAATTCGGAAAATTTCTCGTTCCTGCTTGGCGTATGCCGAGAAACTCATGATGTACAAAATGGGGATGACGAGAATCAGCGTCTTTTCCAAAAACTCGAAGGCGACACCTCGGTCAATATCAAACGTCGTAAAGACGACGGTCAAAAATCCAAGCTGGTTGGGATCCATAAAAACAAGCACCAGCAACAACAGCGAAGCAATCATCCAGGCATTCAGAATTCTTTTCGGGAACCGTTCCTTGAGAATGCCACGCTGCTGCATATACCCTTCCTGCCTCTTGACCATATCGCTGAAAATGAAATAATTCAAAAAGTAACCGACAAACGGAACGCAGGTGAGAAGGACCGCACCCATCGGCGAAAATGATGTCATCGTCAACAACCGCAAATTCGAAATCGCTCGATGCAGCCACGACAAATAGCTAATGCAAAAAGCCACAAGCGACATGAATATACCAGCACAGATGCAAAAGGCAAACACCATAAAAAGCATCCCCGAAAATACAGCCAACAAATCTCCAAACAGGAGATACACGCCCATCACCATAAAAACAAACTGCAACCAGAAAACGACAAAAAGAATAAAGATAACCTTCATCCAAAAAATCACACGGTCGGCGCGTTTCGTATTATCCTGCATAAGTCCTCCACTCAAAATATAACATTTAAAGATTTTTCGTTATTGAAGTTTCATAAAAATGGGCCAAGATTCCTCATAGTACATATATTGGGGTGTGTTGATAGAATGTACATATTATAAATACACTTCAACAAGTTTAACGCCACTTTTTACATTTTATCCACTTAAATCACATTCTGTTTCACGTGAAACATTTTATCGTGGAAAAATATGAACATATGCTATCAACAAAAAAAAATGTTTCAGCCATTTTTAATTCTTGATTTTAATCCACTGTTTATAAACACAGTCCATTTTATCAACAAAGAGAATCCTAAAAAAGAACAGAGCCCCGTTACGGAAGCTCGGCATTTGTCAATTTTTTAGATTTTTCGACTAGAATTTCACGGTGTGCGGCGGTTCAGTGAAGCTGCAGAACGTGGCAGTGGCATCCTTGAAGTAGAGGACTTCGGTGTTTTCGTCATCCGGGGAATACATACGCTTGAGTTCGGGGTAGGCTTCGAGCATATGGACCTTGGGTTCACGGCGGTCATCGCGGACGAGAGTTCCACTCAAACGGAGCCACTTATTGCCGGCCTTGTTCATAGCGCAAAGCTGCACCTTGCCGTTTTTCTGGATCTGCTTCGAGACATTCTTGGACTTGCCGGTCTGGATGTAGAGTTTGCCTTCGAAAATTTCGATGGTTCCAAACGGGCGTACTTTCGGTTCGTCGCCATCGACAGTTGCGAGGAAATAGGCGCCACATTCTTTAATAAAGTTTTTGACTTCTTCCATTATATACTCCTTAATGAAATTACAGTGAACAATATATAAAAAGAGTAGGGTATTAAACGGAGAATATTTGAACTTGCCGACGAAGCGTCTTTTTTCACCGACTTTCCGTAACCCTGGTTGTATTACTAAAAGCGCTTTATAACTTCTCGGTAGATCCGTTCCATCTCCGCGCTGAAACAGCAGAAGATGACCTTCTTGACATTCCGTGCAGGATATTCACGGACCGTTTTCACGGCAATTTCGGTTGCCTCTTTCCAAGGGTAACCATAAACGCCGGTAGAGATAGCAGGGAAGGCGACAGTTTCGCAGCCGTTTTCTTCGGCAAGTGCAAGGCAGCTCTTATAGCACGACTCCAAAAGTTTAGGTTCGCCATGCAGGCCGTCACGATAAATCGGTCCAGGAGTATGGATCACAAACTTCGCCGGAAGCTTGAACCCGAGAGTGATTTTAGCCTTGCCCGTCTCACAACCGTTCAGAGGAATGCACGCCTGTAAAAGTTCCGGCCCCGCCGCACGATGAATAGCCCCATCGACTCCGCCGCCACCCAGCAACGAACAGTTCGCCGCATTCACGATAGCATCGACTTTAAGCTTGGTAATATCACCCTGGATAATTTCAATATCGATCATAAAAACCTCACAAAATCAAATATATATTAATGAGGCGTAATTTTTATCGCTCATTCTTTTTTACCTTATCCAAAACCATTTATTATATTAATCCATATGAAAAGGATTATTCTCATTTTCAGCTTCATAGCAGCCATAGCGAACGCCTCGACCGACGTCGATTGCCTCCGCGCCAGGTTAAAGATATTCATTGCACAATATGAAGCGCTCAACGATAACTATCACGGGCTGATTATAGACAGCACCTGCACCGACAACACCCAAAACAAGTTTACCTTTTCAGATGACCACACCTATTTATGGACCTCATACGCACGCTTAAGCCCAAACAGCAAATTTGAGAAAAGGGATCCCGAAAAGTTGAGTTACAAGGCAAAGATTTCACAAGAAGGCGACTTCAAGATATATAACCGTGATCCTGAAACATACAGAGTTTTCCATACGGAAGATTCCGTTTATGTCGAGAAAAAATATAAAAGCTCATCTGAAATCACCGAAAAAATATGGCATATAAAAAACGACACCCTCTATGAGGTAACGGTCAAAAGCGACACCACAGATTCGGATGGATCCAGAACACCGCAATCCATATCTACAATGATAATGACATACGACCCTGGATTCAAAAACAGATGCTATGAAACGTATTTGAACGGTGGTAAATATGAGGTATTATACGAATACGAATCTAGGGGAGACACTCTCATAGAATATTATGGAGCATTGGTAGGAAACGTAGGATTCCCCACCGCACACAGTAAAGAAACCGACAGCGTTTGGAGCAGAACTTTCTACGTACCCTTCAATGTAGAACCAACTTTAGGTATTGTTTGCAAACCCCACCCGGGTAATACTCCTAAGGAGGCAAAAACATTTGACCTCCTCGGCAGGCCTGCAAGGAATGAACATTTAATCAGGGTAATGAAGTAGTCCTACCATAATCGGCTCGGAAATAGAAACAAATATGTTTGTTTCCGCTTCACTCGCTTCATATTGTGTTGGGACTACGATTACATCGTAGTCCTACACTCTGCGGATACCAAATAAAAACATACTAGTATGTTTTTGCTTGGTATCCTTGATTGTGTTTCACGTGAAACATATTCACGAGTTAGGGGGTCTTTTTTATTTGAATTAGGTATATTGTTTATAGAGGTTTTATGAAGATTGAACATATTGCCATTTGGGTCAGGGATATTGACAAGGTGTGTGAGTTTTACCGGAAATACTTCGGTGGGGTAGTACACCCAATTTACCATAACCCGACAAAACAGTTCACCAGCCGGTTCATTACCTTTGACGACAGTGCCCGCCTGGAAGTTATGCACCGCCTTGATATTGATTTTGGAAAAAATGTTTGGACTGTAACTTCGTTACAGTCCGACACCCATCGGTCAGCAAATGAAAAAATGCGAGCATTTTTTCGCTTTCTGACCTCGGCAGTGTTTCACGTGAAACCTCTACAGGGCGAATGTAGCGCCCATACTTGTATGGGCATTACTGAGCCCCAAGAGGTAGGGCACAAAGTGTCCCAACATTTGGGTTTCACCCACCTTTCCTTTTCTGTCGGTTCAAAAGAAGAAGTGGATCACCTGACCAAGCAAATGTCTTCCGAAGGGGTTCCTGTCATAGATCAACCGAGAACTACCGGTGACGGGTATTACGAAAGCGTAGTCCTCGACCCCGAAGGGAACAGAATAGAGATTACTGTATAATGTTGAAACTCTCGACTTATATTATGTTTGGACTCTTCGAATCCTACCTTAATCGGCTCGGAAATAGGAACAAATATATTTGTTCCTGCTTCACTCGCCTCATAAGGTTTCACGTGGAACATTATGATTAAAAAAGTACTTACCATATTCCTTATCTCTATATCTTTTGCTTTTGCAAATATATCTGCATTGGAAGATCCAGTACAGGATTCCACCATTGCATCCATAGAACTAAGCAACATCTACAATAACAAATACAATCCCTTCGATGTATTATTCTTGGGAGGGATAGGATATACATCTACAAAAAGATTCGAAATAGATGTCATCTGCATAAGCGCACAAGACCTAGGGAGAAAACTTTTCGGCATCGACCGGTTACTTGCTGACTATACACTTTTACGATTCGACCGCAGATTTGAACGAACTGAAGGCGAAACGAAAATCAACGAGTTTTCATTCGGAAGTGCGGTATCGTTCTTAGGTTTCGCTTTTCTCGGAATGGCTGCTCCTGAAGAAAGCACTTTACAGAAAATAGCATTTGGAGGAATGTGGCTTTCAACCGGAACAACAAAATACATCTTATATGGGAACAACCTTTCTGGAGTTGCGTTAGCGGAAAGTCATACCATAGAATGGTTTCTTAGAAATGAGCAAAAAGAAAACAAATCACATTACTCAATTAAAGAATTTGGATTCATTGAAGAAGTGGGTATCCAATTTGGCATTTTCCTAGCACAAGTAACAGCAGGTGTATCTTTTGAAATTACCAACAAGCAACGCAACGTTGGATGGTTTATAAAGGCAATTACGCTCCCCATCCCAATGGATAGTCCTCGTCCGAAAGAACAAGCTCCGAATCGTGTTGGATCTATGGCTTTATAGGTACAAGCACGTCTTCGCATTCAAACCTTAACAAGTTTTGGGCATAGCCCGAAATTGGCGCCTCAGCTATGGATTGTATGCAAGCATATTTTTGCGACTCTCACCTTAACAAGTTCTGCGCAAACGCTATGTTGGTCGGCTCGGTTATGGAAAGCATGCAAGCATGCTTTCCGCAACTCTCGCCTTAACAACATTTCAACATTTATCAAAATGTTATCAACATATATTTTATGAATTTTATAGGGTGGGGGAGTTTGTTAATTATTTTCTAAAAAAGTTATGCTAAATTTCAATTCGGAACTTGATAATCATCATTGTTCCACGTGAAACAATTGCAAACCGAGGAAGCGGCGGGAAACCTGTTTACCGACATTTCCGAGGTGCAGCAAGTTGGCTCCGAAGGAGCAAACATACGATAGCGAGTGTCGCGACGGGGTGCTTGCACACCGGCATGACCGAGCATGAGCATGTAGGACACGCAGTGTCCAAACATTGCCGATACTAAAAAAGAGAAAACTTGAGTTACAGAACCAACAAAGCGCAGCAAGACCTTTTGAACCAGTTCCTGGCAGAACATAGTGTTCAACTGTCCGAAGATACTCTCGACAAGCTTTACCAGTTTGCAGACTTGGTGGTGGACACCAAGGAATTTGGCAACTTGATTTCTGCAAAGGATGCAGGGAAGTTTTTGTCCAGACACATTGCCGATTCCCTTGTTCCGTTTGTATTTATGGGAAAGGAAATTTCCGATCAAATCGGGAATGACAAAAAGCGTTGGGCCGATATGGGTGCCGGAGCAGGTTGCCCAGTTTTCCCGCTTGCGATTGCTATGCCGAATGTGCAGTTCTATGCAGTTGAACCACGCCATATGCGCGTGAACTTTATGCAGATGGTCAAGGAAAAGCTCCACCTGGACAACTTGACTGTCGTCGGCAAGCGCTTTGAAACTTCCGGTCTTACAGACCTTGACTTTATCAGCTGCCGCGCCCTCTCGACTTTCGAAAACGACTGGGAACGTGCGCAAGCCGGACTCAAGAAAGGTGGCACGTTCGTCACCCTGAAGAGTTACAATAATATCGTCCATTTGGAAAACGATCCCAAGGTACATATCCAAAAGTATGTACTTCCAGAAGAAGAACAGGTGTACGCTTTAGTCACCCGAGGTAACAATGAGTAAGATTATCGCCATTTGCAACCAGAAAGGTGGAGTCGGTAAAACTACAACGGCCGTCAACTTGGCCGCCAGTTTTGCAGCCCTTGAAAAGAAGACTCTTCTTTTAGATATGGACCCGCAGGGTAACGCTTCGCAGGGTCTTGGTTTCATGGAATCCCAGGATATGGATATCCACGAAATCTTGGACATGGCTGGAAACCCGGACAACCTCACTCTCGAGAATATCAAGCCCGCCATCTTGGACACGTCGCTTGAATACCTCAAGGTCATTACTTCTGGACCGGACCTCGCTGTCATGGAAATCGAACTCGTGAACGCCATGAGCCGCGAACGTAGACTCGAACGCGTGATGAACGTGTTGAAGCAGGAATTCGACTTCATCATCATCGACGCACCTCCGAGCTTGAACTTGCTCACGATTAACACGCTCACTGCAGCAACGAGCGTACTCATTCCGGTGCAGTGCGAATACTACGCCTTGCAGGGTATGACCGAACTTTTCAAGACTATCCGTGAAGTTCAGAAAAACCTGAACTCGAACTTGAAAATCGAAGGCGCCCTCCTCACGATGTACGACTCCCGCCTGAGCCTCTCGAAGCAGGTCGCCGAAGAAGTCCGTGAAAACCTGAGCGATACCGTCTTCCAGACGATGATTCCGCGTAACGTGAAACTTTCCGAAGCTCCGTCTCACGGAAAGCCGGTCATCCTTTATGATGTCCAGAGCACAGGTTCGCAGGCATACATGAAGCTCGCCGAAGAAATACTGAATAAGGATAAATAGTAGCTTCGCTCAGAACGACAACTGTATAAACTTTTAACTAATAACCATTGACTAACAAATAGAAACTATTATGGGTAAACAAGCACTTGGTCGCGGTCTCTCTGCAATTTTTAAGGCACACGATGTTCTCGGCAACTCTGTCGACAACGCCATCAACAATTCTGCAGCTCCGGAAAATGCTGCAACTGACAACCAGAAGATTGTCGAAATCAACATCGACTTGATCGACCCGAACCCGTTCCAGCCGCGTAAGTTCTTCAACGACGACGAACTTGTCGAACTCGCCGAAACGATCGAAAAGCACGGACTTATCCAGCCGATCGCCGTCCGCAAGGTGGGTGACCGTTATCAGATCATTAGCGGTGAACGCCGTACCCGTGCATCGAAACTTGCCAACTGCCAGACCATCAAGGCACAGGTTTACGAAAATCTCGACGACAAGACCATGAGCGAATGGGCCTTGATCGAGAACATCCAGCGCGTGGACCTGAACCCGATTGAAATTGCACAGTCTTACCAGCAGTTGATCGACAACCACAATTATACTCATGAAGATCTCGCGAAGACGGTGGGCAAGTCCCGTTCCGCCATCACGAACTCGCTCCGTCTTTTGAAGCTCCCGAACCAGGTGCAGGTCTGGATCCAGGAAGGCAAGCTTTCGAGCGGTGCAGCCCGTGCTCTCTGCAGTGAAAAGATTTCGGACCCCGAGGCTCTCGCCCAGCGCATCATTGCCGAAGGTCTGAACGTCCGCCAGATTGAAGCCATCAGCCGTGGCGAAGATCCATTCGAATCCAAGAACGACGCCTCCGCCCAACAGGAACAGGCAGCCGAAGAAAATTCTCTCGAAACGGTTGAAGACGAACTTCCGGAAGTTCACGGCAGCAACGAACCCAAGCCGAAGGTCGAACTCAGCGCCGACCTCAAGAACTTCGAAAACAGACTCGAAACATTCTTCGGCACAAAGGTCGCCCTTAACCCGAGCGCCAAGGACCAGACCAAGGGTACCATCGTGATCAACTATTATTCCATGGACGACCTGACCAGAATCCAGGAAATCATGGAAAACCGCTAGTGGTAGAATCGTGAGTCGTAAGTATTACACCATCCAAATCATTCCGGAAAATCCGGAAGGCGCAAGGAAGTTCCGCATTTCGAGTAAGCAGTTCAAGCTTTTCAACATCGGGCTTGCCGTCATCGCCATTATTCTCGGATTGTTCATATTTCATATTGCAAAAATCAACAAAACGCTTGCGACTTACGAAAAAATGCGTGTCCATAACGCCCAGTTGGTGAAACAGAACGCGAACTACGAAGAACTCTTCTCACGACTGGACTCCCTCTGGATCATGGAAAACCGCATCCAGAACATTTTCGAGACATTCCTGGAAAACGACTCCAACAAAATCAACAGCATCATCGAGCGCAACCGCTTTGCGCACGTCCCCTCCAGCAAGAACAGCATCGACTTCGAAGGTATCCACAACTGGCTTACCACCGACGAAAAAATCCGAATGGAAAGAATCCCTAACGTGATTCCGGCAGTCGGCATCATCAGCAAAAAGTTCTCACTCGAAAACAAGCACCTAGGTATCGACATTTCGGCACGCAAGGGCAATCCGGTTTTTGCCTCCGGTAGCGGAAAAGTCGTTTTTGCCGGAAACAGCGGCGATCTCGGAAATACAGTCGTCATCGACCATCAGAATGGTTACAAGTCATCCTACTCGCACCTCAAGACCATCAGGACCCGAAAGGGCGCCAACGTCACGAAGGGTGACATTATCGGTTACGTAGGTGACACCGGAAACACGAGCGGACCTCATCTCCACTATTCCATCAGCAAGGACAATGTCCCGCAGGATCCGGAAACAGTGTTCACGTACTAGAACGTAAAAAACATACTAAAGGGGAAGAGTATGGCAAACAAGAATGATCAGGAATTGACCCAGGTCGGAAATACCGTCCAGGTAAATGGCGATATTGTTGGAAAAACGGATTTACGCATAGGCGGAAAGGTTTTTGGAAACATTTCCATTGATGGCGAGCTGATTCTTGAAAAGTACGCTACTGTTGAAGGAAACGTCAAGTGTGGATCTGCCATCTTAGCAGGTTCCATAAAGGGCGATGTCGAATGCAAGGGAAAGCTCTATCTCCAGGACAATGCCCAGATTATCGGTAATGTCAAGGCAGACCAGCTCATCATCAACGAAGGTGCCATTTTTCAAGGCTCCTGTGAGATGAGCAGTACTCGCAGGGGGAAGGAAAAGTAATCAACCACCTATATTAAATAATACTAGATATATGTATATATAGTATTTAGTATTTGATATGGTGAATAGTGGATAATTTTTTGGATTTGGTTTCGTAAGTCGATGATGATCAACGAGATAGAGAAATAAAGAAAATGTTGATTGATGTTGAAAATTCAAGATCTATTCACATTCTTCAACGTTGATAGATGTTGAACCCCAGTTTTCAATGCTAATTCACGAGATGATAACGAAAGTATGTTGAAGATTCGGGGCAAAACGGCTCAAAAATCAAGATAAAATATGAAGTTTATCACATAAAGTCTAAAAAAGTTGATGAAAGTCACGTTTTTTGTTCTTAATAGCTATATTCTAGTACGTTTCATAAAATAATGTATATGGGAAAGAAAGTATTGAAAATAGGACAGATTTCGGATCCCCACATCGGGGAAGATTCTGGACTAGTGCAGGGCATAGATGTTCGCAAGAACTTTTTGACTGCATACCAGTCTGAATCCATGAAGGATTTGGACCTTTTGGTACTTTCGGGCGACCTGGCCAACGAACATGCGGAACCGGGGGCCTATTCCTATATTTCGGATGTCCTGAAGGACTGCAAGGTTCCGGTCTGCATCATTCCAGGAAACCATGACGATCTTTCGGTCATGGAGAAGTTTTTTGACCTCAGGGGCAAGGTTCATGACGGCAAGTGCTTTTACCGTTATGACATAGCCGGCCATTCCATCTTCTTTTTGGACAGTGCCGATGGGACTGTTTCGAGTGAACAGCTTTCGTGGCTTGAAGAAGAAGCTTCCAGGATCAATGACGAGGTTCTGCTTTTTATCCACCATCCGCCTTGCCTTTGCAACCACAACTTCATGGATTCGAAGTATTCCATGAAGAACATTGCGGAGGTCCAGGCCACGCTCTCGAGAATAAAGAACATCAGGCATATCTTTGTGGGTCACTACCACTTTGAGAAGGATGTTCAGTTGGGCGACAAGACGGTACACGTTACGCCCGCGACACAGATGCAGATTGACGCGAACCAGTCCGATTTTTACTTGCAATCTATCAAGCCGGCTTGGCGCGTCATCGAATGGGGCGAAAATTTTGTAAAAACGCAAGTTTATTTTTCCTAGACCCCTTGAAATTTTAGACACCTATTACTAAATTTGGAGTCGATGGCGGTTTAGCTCAGCGGTAGAGCACTGGAATCATAATCCATTGGTCCGGGGTTCAAATCCCTGAACCGCTATTACAAAAAAAAGAGGCGAGCATGTTTCAATTTTGGCAATCGCCTCTTTTTTTGTTGCCTGTGACTCCGGCAATACCGAAGTGAAGGCCACGAGCCAGCAGGTCACGCTGCCAAAGTCGCAGCCGGTTGTTTCCGTCCTTCCTTTTACGGCTCCCGCAAAATCCATCATCACTGTCGAAAAGGCTAACGTTTATGCCAAAGCCAGCAACGGTCTTATTGAACTTGGCGTCCGTTGGTCCGAACGAATCGACAACGCAAAGGATTTTGAAAAGGTCCAGATTCTCAATGCCTATAACGTTGCACGTGACCAGCTTTGCGCACGTGCCGGTTTGCAGGGTGGCATTGCCGAGTACGACTGGATTACGAATGTGGCCATGAAGAATCCGGAAAACAAGCTCGCCTTCGAAAAGGCTGGATTTAAAATAAAGTAATTATTCCAGGTGTTCGATGCACCAAAAAAAATGCCGCGATGATTCGCGGTTTTTTTTATTCACTAAATTTTGGCAACTTCTAATTCTCTGGATCCCCTCCCGCGCTACGCTTGGTCGAGGATGACTGTTTATTAACCACTAATCACTAACCACTTTTTTATAGACTTCAACCTGGCGTTCGATGATTCCGTCCCAGGTGAAACATTCGCTGATGCGCTTGCGGGCGCCGGCGAGAAGTTTTTCGGTTAGTGCCGGGTCGTCAGCGAGACGCTTGAAGGCATTTGCGAGTGCAACTGGATCTTTTTCCTGAACGAGGATTCCTGATTCGCCGTCGACAACGACGTCCGGGATGCCGCCGACATTGCTTGCGACAATCGGCAGGCCGAGTTCCATCGCTTCGATGAGGACGACGCCGAGACCTTCGGTATCGCCCTTGCTGTCGACGATGGCGGGGAGCGTAAAGACGTTTGCGGTCTTGTATTCGTTCGCGAGAGCTTCGGGCGAGAGCTTGCCCGTAAAGATGATCGATGCAGGGCTTTCACTTCCTACTGCTTCCGCTTGCTGCTTGAGTTGTTCAGTCAAGTCGCCGACACCGACGATGCGGATTTCGAACTTGTCTGCGGGTAGGTATTTTGCGGCTTCGATGAGGTACGTGATGCCCTTGCGTTCGATATGGCGACCGACAAAGAGAATCTTGAACTTGCCGTTCACTGGATGCGGTGTACTTCCTACTTCCGACTTCCTACTGTCTACTTCTAACGTAGTTCCGTACGGGCTCCATTCCACATCCACGTTGCGGAGCGCCTTGATTTTAGAAGCGGTGAAGCTCGAGTTTGCAAAGACCGCTTGTGCCTGCCCGATGGCGAACTTCAGTAGCGGCTTGACCCACTTCTTTTTGCGGATCAGCAAAAGTTCTGCACCGTGAAAATTCAATACCAGCGGAATTTTAAAAAGCTTTGCGGCGCCAAGTGCAATGTAGGCGTGCGGGAACGGCCAGTGGGCGTGGATCACGTCCGGGCGCCATTTGCGGCAAATCCTGATGCACTGGAAAAATCCATTGATGATGTAAGGAATGGCGAGCAACTGCAACCACGGCCTGGAAGCCATCTTGCTCGGGGCGCCTTCTTCGTGCGTGAGGATTTCCCAGTTCGTAGGTGCGTAACGGAAACGGTTGACGTGCGTTCCGTCAATGTCATGGCTCTTGAGTCCCTTGTACGAGGGCGCCAAAACCTGGATTTCGACTCCCGCTTTTTTGAGGTGGGCAACTGAAGTGCGCAACCATGGGACTTCGGCGTCTTCTTGAAAACGCGGATAGACGGAGCCGATGACTAGGACTTTCATTGTGCCTGCTTTTCTGTTTCTTGGGCCTTGATGTCCTGGATGCAAGCCGGATAAACGATGGGCCTTACATTC
Source organism: Fibrobacter succinogenes (assembly GCA_902779055.1). Taxonomy (GTDB): domain Bacteria; phylum Fibrobacterota; class Fibrobacteria; order Fibrobacterales; family Fibrobacteraceae; genus Fibrobacter; species Fibrobacter succinogenes_K. The sequence goes on from CACZAD010000037.1 coordinate 40,230, forward strand.
TTTTCGAGTACGAGGTCTACAAGGTTGAATCCGTGATTGGAGGCGGTCTGGATCAAGCGGCCTGCGACGCGGTTCCAGCCCGAAATCTTCGAATCAAGAAGCAGGAGTCCAAGTCCGCTTTCGTGTTCCAGGAATCCGAGGATGTCGCTTCCGCGCCTGTTCTTGGAAATGGTTTCCAAGAAGATGTTCCAGAATTGGAGCGAGTTGGAAGAGTTTCCAAGAATCTTGTCGATGGATTCAAAGTCAAATTCTATGTACACGAAGGAACTATTATCCTCATCGCTGCGGATAATTTCTTCCTGACAACGTCTTTCAAAAATATCTTCTGTATAAATGGAGATATTGTATTGATGTTTTTTTATTAAGTTGAAGAGGTATTCCTTCATCATTGCCCCTAATTTAGTCTATTTTTTACCTATGCAGCGATTGTTAAAATTGAAAAAAGCGCTGAAGAGCAGTGTTTTGGCTACTTCGGTTGAAAATTTTAAAGTCATCAAATCCTTGACTAGCAAGTACCGTCCGATGACGGTGTCCGAAATCCAGATTCTCGAGAAAAACGGGAACAGCTGTGACGACTGGTCCAAGGTGCTGGTCGAGGCCGATTTTAATCCGAATAGAATTTTCCGCTCCAGTTTTTTGGGCGATGTGAGACTCCCGAAGTTTTTTGGAACGCTCCTTTTACCGGGAGATGTTTCTGTCGCTACCGGTATTTACGATTGCATGGTTCACAACTGCATTATCGAGAATGCCTTGATTTACAAGGTCTCGATGCTTAGCAATGTGCTTGTACGCAGCAGTGCCGTCGTGCAGAATGTCGGTTCGCTTGTCAGTAGTGGCAAGATCAATTATATGGTGGGTTCCACCATCAACGTCGGTAACGAAATGGGTGGACGCGAAGTGCGCGTGTTCCCGGAAATCACGATGGAACTTATCGATTTGCAGTTGTTCCACAAGCCGGAACAGAATGTCCAGGCCTCCTTTGACGAGATGCTTGAAAGCTATCGTTCGGAGCTTGCGCTTCCGTTTGGAATTGTGGGGAAGGGCGCTGTCGTTTCGAATACGAACATTATCCGCAATAGCTGGATTGGCCCGCATGCCCGCATCGAAGGTGCTGCAAAGGTTCGCAATTCCATCATCATGAGTTCGCTCGAGGAATCGAGCCACGTTTACGATTCCGTGATCATCGAAAACACGAACTTGCAGATGGGCGTGACTGTCCACACCGGTGCAGAAGTCCAGAGTTCCATGCTGATGAGCCGCTGCAAGGTGGGGAGCAAGGCCATAGTCAAGTCTTCCATCATTGCACCGTGCTGCCACATCGAAGAAGGCGAGGTGAACAGTTCCTATATGGGACCGATGACGCAGATGCATCACCACTCGCTTTTGATTGCGGCCCTCTGGCCGGAAGGCTGTGGCAACTTGGGTTATGGCGCGAACGTGGGGAGCAACCACACTGGCCGTATGCCCGATCAGGAAGTCATGCCGGGACAGGGGATGTTTTTTGGCCTTGGCGTAAACATCAAGTTCCCGTCGAATTTCCGCGAATCTCCGTTCACATTGATCGCAAGCGGACTTACGACTTTGCCGCAGCGCCTCAAGTTCCCGTTCTCTCTCATCCGTCCGGGAGATCCGCAGTTGGTGGGCGTAGCCCCGCGCTTGAACGAAATCGTGCCGGGCTGGAACTATGCGAAAAATGCGTATGCGCTTGACCGCAACGCCTACAAGTACAATATTCGTGGCAAGGGACTTGTGCCCGCTTCGTTCTACTCGATATACAATTCCGAAATGGCACGCCTTGTGTTCGATGCCTACATTCGTTTGCAGGTGGATAAGGTCAAGGACTTCTACACGCGTAACGATATTGACGGTCTTGGTGAAAACTTCATGCGTGAACGTGTGCGCCAGGAAGCCATCAAGACGTATGCCGAATATATGGAACGCTACGTGCTTGACTTGATGATTTCGCTGGTCGAAGGCGACGAATCGCTTTCGAAGCTGTCGCCGCGTGAACTGCGTAAGCTCCTTACCGATACGAACAAAGAAATTGCAAGACTGGTCACGCTGCCCGAGACGATGGAAGAACTCGTCAAGCGTTACAGGCAGCTTGGCAGGGAATGGTTCGAAAACGTGAGTCACGGACTTGACCGCGATAACGAACGTGGCCGTCGAATCTTTGATGACTACGATGCGGCACATCCTGTAGACAAGGGATTCATGGAGTGGGAAAAGTCCCGCTTTGAAGAAGCTGTCAAGCGCCTGAATGTAATGGTCAAGAGCTTTGCTTAAAATCGCGTCTGGGTTATGCTGCTGATAGTTTTACTTTGTCTAGAAGTCGCCGTCCGTGTGATGATTGAAATTCGCGAAAGGCGCCTTTCGCAACTCCGTGGCGGTTTGCTGTCGGTGATGCGCATTATACCGTTGGTCAATGATATTGTGCCGTTGCCCGAGAACCGTTGCGATCCTGAAAATAGTTTGTTTGTAGAAAAGCACGAAGAAGGACACGCTGCCTTGCATCATTCGATTTTGCGGAACCTGGTAAAGATTGCGTTTCTGATGGTTGCCGTGTGGTTCCTGGCGGCGATGGTTATTCGCTGGAATGCAAGCTTTTTTGAGGCGGTGCTGTGGCTCCATTTGGTGGCGATTCCGTTCAAGTACTTTTTCAATTGGTATTGCTGGAATCAGGAATACGAAGCCGATGCCTATGCGTTTAAGAAGCTGGGGAAACAGGCTGCCAAGAGTGCGATGCAGCAGCTGGCCGTATGCGAGATTCCGTATTCAAAACTTTTCGCCTCGATTTACAGGGAACACCCGACTGTTGCGCTGCGCAGCCAGAGAATGCTGAAAAAGGTAGTAGGAAGTAGGACAAGTCATCCTCGAACAAAGTGAGGGGATCCAGGGTTGTTTGATTGAGCATCTCCTGTTACTTTGCGGTTTCATTTTTTGTATATTCCCTTTTGAGGTTTAGAATGTCCCGTTTTGTTTCATTGAAAAGTTTCAAACTCTTTTTTTCGCTTGCGGTACTTTTAGTTGTTTATGCCAATGCGTTTGACTTGACGGTCAAGGCGAATGTCGATAACGCACAGGTCTTTATCGGTGACAAGTTCAATTATGAAATCCAGGTTACGGCGCCTGAGAACGCCATCGTGGACTTGCCGAGCTTTGTCGGTAACCTTGGCAGCTTTGAAGTCAAGGAAATGAAGAACGAAAAAATCACCGAGGGCATGCCCAAGGGTACGGCGAAGTTCACCTGGCTTGCAACGCTCAATACATTTGTGAGTGGCGACTTTTTGATTGCCCCGCAAGAAGTGAACGCCATTGTTGGCACGGATACTGTCAAGACGCACACAGATCCGGTCGCCGTCAAGGTTTCTAACCGCACGACTGGCGAAGAGACTGACATTCTCGAAGCAGAAGATCCGCTGAGCGATCCGAGACTCCCGCAGTGGCTTTATGTAATGCTCGCTGTGCTTGGCGTGGCCCTGCTCGTGTTCCTCGGATGGTTCCTGCACAAGAAATTTGCAAAGCGTGGCGATGCTCCGCAGCTCCCTCCGTACGAAGAAGCAGTACTTGCCCTTAAGAATTTGCGCAACAAGAATTACCTTGCCGAAGGTAACCAGGGCGATTACTTCATGTCGCTTGGCTTTATTGTCCGCCGTTACATCGAAAGGCGTTTTGAAGTCGATATATTGGATGCTACCGTTGCCGAACTCAAGCAGCGTATGTCGCACGTGGCTGGACTCCCGCAGGCTTACAAGGAATCCGTCGTGACGCTTGCCATCGAGACGGAGCCGGTGAAGTTTGCGAAGATGAAGCTCGAAGGTGAACGTTGTTCGTTCTGGATGGAATGGGCTGACCGCCTGCTCGAAGACACCAAGCCGACTCCTGAAGATGTTCGTGCTGAAAATAATAAAGGAAAGTAAAAAGCACGTTTGCACTGCAAAGTAAGTAGAAAGTCCATGGGCTCGGTTCCGTGGACTTGTTTTTTATATATTATCTTTAAAGAAAAGAAAGGAGAAGTTATGACAACCGTTATTGTTATTGCTGTAGCAGTCATTTTGATCTTGTGCTTCATTTCCATGTACAATGGACTCGTGAAGCTCCGCAACAATCGCGAAAATGCATTTGCGAACATCGACGTGCAGCTCAAGCAGCGCTTTGATCTCGTGCCGCAGCTGGTTTCGACGGTCAAGGGCTATGCCTCTCACGAAAAGGATGTACTCGAAAAGGTGACTGCCGCCCGTGCCGCCGCTATGAACGCAACGACCATCGACGAGAAGGTGGCTGCTGACAAGGCCCTTTCCGGTGCGCTTGCCGGTTTGCGTGTATCGCTCGAAGCTTATCCGGAACTCAAGGCGAACCAGAACTTTTTGCAGTTGCAGACGGAACTCTCGGACATCGAAAACAAGCTTGCTGCCGCCCGCCGCTTCTTCAATTCGACGACGCGTGAATTCAACAACGCTTGCGATACATTCCCGAGCAACATCATTGCGGGGATGTTCCACTTTAGCCGCGCCGCTATGTACGAGGCGACTGAAGGCAGGGCTACACTCGAAAAAGCACCTGAGGTGAAGTTTTGACGAGTTGTCAGTAGACAGTAAGCAGTAAAATAATGGCGCGACTGGTGTCGCGCGTTTAACTAGCGCCTATGGCGCATTTTTCTCTGTCTACTTCTTACTTCTAACTTCCTACTGCCTATGCGTTACGTTGGTATCCAGACTCAGATTTGGCGTAATAACCGCAACACGGTGATCTTGCTTTTGATGTTCCCGCTTCTCCTTCTGGGAATGGTTCTTGGCGCTATTATGGTGTTGGACTGGATCGGCTACTTTTGCTGGGACGGCGTGTGCCCTCCAGGTTTGCAGGCAACGACATTCCATTGGTCGGTCATCTGGGAATACTTTTTTGACGCTATGCCTTTTACGCTTACGATGACGGCGCTCTGGTTTGTCATTGCGTATTTTGCCAATACGTCGATCATCCGTCATGCGACTCACGCGCGCCCGCTGGAACGCAAGGAAAACGTCCGCGTCTATAACATTGTCGAGAACCTCTGCATTGCAGGCGGTATCGAGATGCCCAGGATCAATATTGTCCAGGATCCGAGCCTGAACGCTTTTGCAAGTGGCATAGACATCAATTCTTACACGATAACGCTTACGACGGGAATCATAGACAAGCTTGACGATGCGGAGCTTTCGGCAGTCGTGGGTCACGAGCTTACGCATATCAAGAACCGTGATACCCGCCTCATGATCGTATGTGTCGTGTTTGTCGGCATTTTCTCCATGATGGTGAATGTCATCTTCAAGCTGCTCAGCGGAATTTCCCGTGCTCCTCGCAGGTCCAGCCGCAAGGGTGGCGGGGGAGGCATTATCATCTTCTTGCTTGTCCTTCTGGTCTGGGCGTCGATCGGCTATTTCTTCAGTTCACTGACTCGCCTTGCCATTTCCCGCAAGCGCGAGTACGTTGCCGATGCGGGCGGTGCCGAACTGTGCGGGGATCCGCTTGCGCTTGCATCGGCGTTGAGGAAGATTTCGAATGATCCGGGGCTCTCCAGTGTTCAGCGGAGCGATATCGCACAGCTATACATTATCCATCCGGACGAAGAAGACGATAACGACATGGGTCTCAAGGGCTGGGTGGCGAAGGCGAACATTATTTTCAGCACGCACCCGGATACGCCTGAACGAATTCGATTGTTGGAACAGTTCTAGCAAAAAAAAGTTCTAGCAAAAAAAAAGAAGCACCCTTCGCAGGGTGCTTCTCAATTTTTAACGAATGGCGTTTCTGATTAGAATTTGGCCTTCAAAGCAGACGGGCATTCAACTTCTTTATAAGTGTGGTTCGGGTTGCCTGCAGCTTCCATCCATGTGGCGAGGAAGAGGCATCCTTCCTTGGCCTGGGTGTCGCTTGCAAATGCGTTGTTGCACTTTTCGGTGAGGCACTGCTTGCGCTTGTTCAAGAGGTCGCCGTTGTATCCGACTTCCTTTTCGCAGTCGGAGAGGAGACCGCCGTAAGTCGTGGAGTTGCTCGGGATGTTCCAGCCCATCTGGCTGCAACCATTGAAAGCACCGAAACCGCCGCCCGGAATCATGATATCAAACTGGCCGCCCTGCACGTCGTAACCGATGTTCGATGCCATCACGACGAGAGTCTTGCCCTTGAGAGCCTGGTGGTTTGCCTTGGTTTCGTACTTGCCGGTACCGGTGAAGGTGAGGGCGAAGCACTTGCCGCATGTGGCGTCGTTACCCGGAGTTGCTGCGAATGCGTAGGCGAGCTTGTCGCTCACGATTATAGGAATCTGGCTTGTGCAGGTAGTGCCCTGGCCACCGGAGCAGATGCTGCCGTTCGTGTTGCCGATCGGGGTCTTGCCCTTGGCATCGCAAGTCTTGGCGGCGCCGCCGTGTTCCGGCCAGGAGCAGTGAGGCATGCAGCAGTCCCAGTAACGGGTGGCAAAGCCCTGCTGTCCACCGGCGCCTGCATTGAGGTACTTGGCTTCTTCAGCGGAGGCGTTGGGGTTGCTCTGAGTCTGGGAGCTGCTCGACTGGGGAGCGCTGCTAGAGGATTTCGGCTGGCTGGAAGAAGACTTCGGCTGCTGTTGAGAAGACGAAGACTTTGCCTGCTGTTGGCTGGAAGAAGACTTCTTCGTTTCTTCCTGGCTTCCGTTTTTGGCAGTCACGTTCAAGGTGAGCGTGAACGTCATACCGTCGGCGCTCCAGCTTTCAGAGACGCTGCCGGTCTGGAATCCTTCGGGGACGGTGCCGGAAATGGTGAAAGTCTTTGCGTTGGCGTCGTATTTGCAGTCGCTGTCCTGGATGAACCAGGTGTTCCATGTCTGTCTAGTGGGCTGGCTGTTTACGCCGGAGACCGTGACCGTTGCGATGGCGCTGCCCTGGGTGACTGTCTGTGTGAGGGCGCCCGAGATGGTGCCGCTGTTGCCATTGCTGCTTTCGACAGGCTTGGAAGAAGAACTTACTGCGGGCTGTTCGACCTTCTGGGAAGAAGAAGAAACGCTCGGCTTGGGCTGCTGGCTATTTGCAGAGCTGGAGCTTGCCGTAATCGGCTTTGTGGTTACGGAGCTGCTGGAAGCCGTGATGGGAGTGGTCGTGGAGCCGTTAGAGTTTGCCGTGGACGGATCGTATACGACAGCGCCGTCGACAGTCTTGATGGATCCGTCGGGGTAGGTGACGGTTCCGTCCGGATGCACGATGGCAAGAGACGAAAGGTTCACGTTGGCGATAATCGCATTGCCGCTGACGTCAGAAACGACACCCTTCGTGGCGTCATACGTACCGACAGGATTGCTGTAGACGTCAGTGACGATTCCGGTGGGTACGATTAAATAAATAGTGTTGCCTACTGCAATCATCCAGCAGTCAGTTTCCACGTCGAATGCAGCTCTTGAAGTCGGGACGGAAGCGTCTGTATTCGGTTGTTGTGAAGAAGCTGGGTCTTCGGAGCAGTTCCAAGCAATGAAGGAAAGGCCAAAGACGGCGAGGGTTTTGAAAATTTTATTCTTCATAGTGTATATTAAGCCCTTGAAAATAATGCACCCTGAATCCAATCATCCGCGGTAAAGATAAAATCTTCTCCTCTAAAATGCTCGTAATTATGAGTAAAAAGAACTATACAATGGGATTCTGTGAAGCTACGCACAACTTATTTATTATCAAAGACTTACAAAAAAGAAAAACGCCCCGGTTTGGGGCGTTTAGTTCCAGTTTAGACCTTTTGATTAGTACTTGTCCTTGAGAACCTGGGGGCATTCCACTTCTACGTAATTGTGGTTCGGGTTGCCTGCGGCTCCCATCCAGTCGGCAAGGAAGAGACATCCCTTCTTTGCTTCGGCGTCGTTGGAGAAGGACTTGTTGCACTTTTCGGTAAGGCAGCTCTTGTACTTGGTGGCCTTGTAATTGCTTTCCTTTTCGCATTCAGAAAGGAGACCGCCGTACTGTTCGCCCTGGGAGCCCCAGCCCATGCTAGAGCAACCGTTGAACATACCGACGCCACCGCCCGGGATCATGATGTCGAACTGTCCCTGCTGAACGTCGCCACCGACGTTTGTGGCCATGATGATGAGCTTCTTGCCCTTGAGCTTCTTGATGTTGGCGTCGTTGGAGTACTTGCCGGTACCATCGAAGGTGAGCTGGAAGCACTTGCCGCAAGAACCGCCGTTTGCTGCCGGGACAGCCGCGAATGCAAATGCCATGTCGGTGCAGCCGTCAATCGTGAACGGAATCTGGCTTGTGCAGGTCATCTGGGAGCCGCCACTGCAAACGCTGCCGTCGCCCCAGTTCGTGTTTTCGGACTTGCCCTTGTTGGTGCACTGCTTGGAGTAGTTGCCGCCTGCGTGCTCCGGCCAGGAGCAGTGAGGCTTGCAGCAGTCCCAGTAACGGGTGGCCCAGCCGCTACCGCTTGCGCCGCCCTTGGTCTTGATGGTCGGGCATCCGCTATTCACAGGTGCCGAAGAAGAACTGCTCTGGATGACGCTGCTGCTGCTCTTTGGCGTAGAACTGCTGCTGCTCTTGATGACGGAGCTGCTGCTTACGATAATCGGAGTGCTGCTGCTGCTCTGTGTCGGCGGGACGTATGCCGAGGAACTGCTAGATGCAGGCTGCGGCTGTACGGAGCTGGAAGAAGGTGCATTGAGGTTTACGTAGTCGACGCACTTGGAAGTCGGCAACAGGATCGGCTGTGTGGTGATGTTGCCCTGCGTGAGCGTTCTGGTCAAGTCGGCCGACTTGATGATGCCGGTGGTGAAGTCGGCGTAACCGATCGCGACACCCTTCGGGTCGGTCACGAGAGTGCTCAAATAAACGAGATAGTCGCCAGTCGCGTCCTTCAAGTGGTATGCCGGTTCGTAAATAGTGTAGCGAATGCCGTCACCCTGGATTAATTGGAGCGATGCGAGGTCTACGTTGTTCGCCATGATGTTGCCGGCCAGGTCGGTGATGCTGACTGTCATGCCGGAGATGACAGTGGCTGTACCCACCTGGCTCCAGCCTTCGTCCGTAACGGAGAGGTCGGGGTAGACAAGATATTTTTTGTTGTTCGAAATGAAAAGTCGGGCGTCTTCGCAGGTCGAAACCTTGGAAGCGCACTGGCTCGGATCGCCAGCAATGACTTTGGAACGTGCCGGGTCGGTCAAGTCGAACTGGTCGACGAGATTGTTGCCGGCCAGGTCCTTGATGATGACAATGGTTGTACCGGGAACCGGAACGGCAATGCCGGCGGGTTGCCCGTTGATGTCGGTGACGCTGAGATCCGTGAATATCACGAGACCTTCGTTGGGCAAAAAGCGTACATCCTCGCAGGGGACGAATCCGAGTTCGCCGTTATCGCTGGAAGACGGCTTGTCTGAACAAGAGCAAGCGAGCATAACGGTCCCGAGTGCAAACAGGGACTTAAAAAGGGACGATTTCATAGAGGTTCCTCGAAGTGACTCCAAACAACAAATTAAAGATAGCAATATTACATATAGTGTCTTGTAAAAAAACTTTTCAAGCCGAATTTGTGATGAACCGCAAAACGCCTTCGAACCGGAGGCGAGAACAAACGTGACGTTTTTTGGAAAAAGGCTAAGTCAAGGGGTCAGGGTGAATAAAATTGTAAAATAACGTAAAAAATTTAAATGTAAAAATCTTTTTACTTTTATAAATTGGAGATGTGAATAAAAATTTCCTGGTGATATTGAAAATGTTGACAAAAAGTTGAAAAGATGGTTTTAGAGTTGAAATAAAATATTGAACCTTTGAAATTTGAACAAAAAAAGGCAATTCGCTCCAACAAATTGGGCGTGATTTCGGTCACTGGAAATGCCTCCGAAAACCTGTGGATAAGTCCAAAAATCCGCATTTTTAGCGAAATTTCAAAAGAAAAAATCTTGCAAATTATCTAGAAATTATTAAATTTGTGTTCCAATTTCGCAGAGTACCGCTTCCTATGCTCTGCGAAAATACGGAGAACTCAAGTAGTTCTCTTGAACTTGAAGCGATAAACCTTCTGCTGAAGAAGAGGAAAAAATGGCAAAAGAACATTTTGACAGAA
>CACZAD010000038.1 GCA_902779055.1 Fibrobacter succinogenes
CGAATCTGACGTTGTTCCGTTCGAACAGCGCCCGTGGATGAAGGCTGCCGAAATCACCGACGCCATGATCGAAGCTTTGAAGAGCGGCAAGTACCAGACTCTCCGCTGCAACTTCCCGAACGGCGACATGGTGGGCCACACTGGTTCCTTCCGCGCTGCAACGATGGCTATCGAAGCTGTGGACATCGGCCTTGCACGACTCCTCCCGGTGATCGACGCCCTCGGTGGTGTCGCCATCATCACGGCTGACCACGGTAACGCCGACGAAATGTACGAAATCGACAAGAAGACCGGCATGCCGAAGGTCAACAAGGACGGTTCCTTCAAGGCCAAGACGAGCCACACGCTCAACAAGGTGCCGTGCATCCTTTACGATAACGTCACTGGCGGCAAGCTCGGCCTCAAGGAAGGCGACTGGGGTCTTTCCAACATCGCTGCAACGACGGCCAACCTCCTCGGCCTCGAAAAGCACGAAGCTTGGGACGATTCCATGCTCATCATCAAGTAATTCGCCCTTTCAAGCATTCAAAAAAAAGGAATCCATTCGGGTTCCTTTTTTTGCATTTTATCCGCAAATTATTCCCGGTTTTCAGATAACATTTTTAAACATTCATATAAAATTATATATTATAAATGGTGTTTTAAGAAATTCAGGGAGTTTACGTTATGCATAGAATGCATATTTCCTTTTTATTGGCCGCCGGAATGGCAACGTTTGCTTTGTGGGGATGCGGAAGTGATCCCAGTAGCGTCGAAGAAATCCCAGTACCGGGTGACGATGATTCTAGCTCCAGCTCGATCAGTTCCTCGAGCAAGCCATCCAGTTCTTCTACCAAGCGTTCCAGCTCTTCACAAAAAACATCTTCGTCCAGCGCCATTTCGAGCAGCAGCACGGAGTCCATCAAACTCACGGACAAAGACTTCATCGACATCGGCGGGCAGCTTTGGACAAAGCGGAACCTGAACATCAATGTCGAAGGCAGCCGCTGCTACAAAGACAAGCCCGCCAACTGCGAGGAGTACGGAAGGCTTTACACCTGGTCGATGGCGATGAACATCGACACAGCTTACGATCAAAAGGAACACGGAAAGATCACAGAGCCCCACCAAGGAATTTGCCCCGACGGGACGCACCTTCCCAGCCATAAAGAATGGCAAGAGCTTTACGAATACATCTTATTGAATCCAGAAGTCAAAACTTATTTTGCCACCCAGACCGGCGGCATTTACGACTATGACGATGGATACAAGAATATGAACTACGAAACCGTATACTGGAGTTCTACAGAATACGATGCCACGGGAACGGGCTACCCATTCCATTACGCCTGGCTCTGGGCATTCCGTGCGAATTTATCCATCGACTTTGACAATTCCCACAAGACGAGCGCCGTAAACGTACGCTGCGTCAAGAACGATACCAAAATCGATTTATCCACGCCATTCGTCATCGAATCATCTTCATCTAGCGGAGAGTTCCAGCCAGACGCCGAGACTATTCAAATCGGCGAACAAGTCTGGATGACCAAGAACTTGAACATTCCCGTCGAAGGAAGTTTCTGCTACAATGAACAGGAAGCCTACTGCGAAGAGTACGGAAGGCTTTATACCTGGTCGCAGGCCATGGGCGTAGACCGCAAATTCGATACAGAAAAGCTCGGTCCCATCGACACACCCTACCAAGGAATCTGCCCCGATGGCATGCGCCTCCCCACAGACTCAGATTGGAAAACTCTCTACAACACCTTGGTAAATGCGCCCGAATACAAGGATTACTTCATGAACCAAATGGGCGGTGTTTTCGATTATACGGGAAAGTTCAGATCTGTCGATGAAGAATGCTCCTTCTGGACATCTACGGAATACGATGCGACAGGAACGGGATTCGACTTCGAGTACGCCTGGCTTTGGGCATTCCACAAGGATAAAGCTCTAGTCACCGACAATTCCCATAAAATTACCGGAGCCTACATCCGCTGCATCAAGGCCGAATAAAGGACAAATAATAAACATCTCGAAGATGAAAAAAGGAACCCGCACCGGGTTCCTTTTGCTTTACAGTCCTTTCAGTTTTTTACCAGCTCAAGCCGCACTTCAAATCACTCGGGGCATCGTCATTGACGATAAGCACGTAATCGGCATTCCCTTCAAGTTCACAGTTGCTATAGCTCTGGCCACCATACGCATTAATCGTAATATTGCAACCATTCACTGAGGCGACTGTCCTGTTATAGGATTCCGTCTGCGTGACAGAGCAGTTCAAGCGGTTTCCACTATCGAATGCAGCCACATAGACGTCGTTTGAACCCGGTCCAAATTCCTGGAAGGTGCTTGACAGCTTTGTTCCCACGCCAACGTAATCCGGATCGTAGGCACAGTCGAACAGATTGATGTTGTTGACGGTGCAGTTTTCCGGGATGTCCAAGGTCAACGTCGGATTGGCTGGAATCGAACCATAGAAATAGACGCCACAGTCAATCGTCTTTCCGTTAATCGTAAACGTATGGTTCTGGCCATCCGTACAAGAGCAGGCCTGCTGCTGTACCTGGGCTCCGGAGCACTGCTTGCCGGTCTTGACTTCGTTACAGCCAGCCTCAAAGCGGTTTTCAATCGCGATGTTGCCGTTGCTAACAGGAATCTTGCGTTCAATCGTACGGCATCCGGAATTGGAATAACCGACTTCGAACATGCACGACTTCGAAGAGTTCATGGCATCCGTCACCGTCAACCGGTACTGCTTTGTTCCACCGGAACTTGCGCCCTTGAACGAGATTTGTCCACCATCGTAATTGGAGCCCGTTCCGTTCGTGACACTGATGTAATCGCCGGAACCAGAATTCAGTTCCACGGCATAAGAGCAATCCGAATTACAACCCGTCACGGAATGCGGCTGGATCGTCACGGTTTCACCCGGATCGACCCCCACCTGCTTTGCAATGGAGCAATCCAGTTCGAACTGCGAAGCCCTTTCGACAATCACATCACAATACTTGCTGTCTAAGCCTTCGTGACTCAACGTGAAAGTGTATTCCCTGCTACCGCTCACAAAGGATTCCGTAACAGTAAGCGGGCCCGACGTGTAGCCGGTCGACGGAGAAACCGAGGCGCCACCAGAAACACTCCAGGAACAGCCTCCATTTTCGCAGCCGCTCACAGTCGGAGTCATTTCAAAAGTCCTTTCGTAGCCATCCATCGAGATGATAGACGGGCATGACAATTCAAGTTCACTTTGCGGAGCCTTCTGCGTATAATTCTTAGAGCAACCCGTATTTCCATCAGCACCGCCATTCAAGGTAAGCGCAATCGTGTTGAGACCGTTCGAGAAAGCGACCTCCGACAAGTCTACCTTAATTTCGGAAGACGTCTCGTCGACATACGATTGCACCGTACTGTAACGGATGCCGTTATAGTCCAGCAAGTCAATTTCACCAGACCAGGTCAAGCCCTGATCAATAGTCACCTTCGCCGTAAACATTTTGCTCTTTTCATCAAAGTCGCATTTAGCGTGAGCCTTCCCCGAAGATTCTTCGACCGTAAATTTGCAGCTACGGTTCTCTTTACCGCCCGAAACAACCGTAAAAGTATATTCCTTGGCGCTAAGCGAATGGGCCGGCGTATTCAAATCGGTAAAGGTATAGGGTTCCACCTTATCGCCCTGTTTTTGCGTACTTCCGCGGGCAATGACTTCGTCTTCGAAGCTGATCGTATAGTCACAGCCACCTTCGGGGCAGTTGCTGAACGAAAGGTTGAGAGTCGGGACTCCGGCGCCCTGCTTTACCGTCTTTTGATCTTCGGCAATATCGCAATCCACTTCGATCGGAATGATCTTGTACGGTTCACACTTGAGTTCTTCGACTTCTTCGTCATCACCGGAACCCTTGTACGCCTTGACCGTAAATTCGTAAGACAGCTCGGATTCGCTCTTTGAATACAGTCCCTTTTCTTTTAGGCGGAACGTCTTGGGGCAGCCATCGGCTTGAGTCACCGCAACAGCCTCGGACTCCACGGGCTTTTGAACCGTGCAACGGTCCGCGTTTTTCACGTCGGCAGTAATTTCCCAGTTTTCATTGTCATACTGCACCTTGCACGAAGAGATGCTCAACGAATTCGGGCAGCTGCTCTTTAGCATATTGACTTCAATGGTACTTCCGTCGACGACCTTTACGTTCACGCTCTTGACGTGTTGCGGATCAAAGCCTTCTTCATTGGAGATGGAGTTCACATCGATAGAGAAGGTCCCGTCCATGGCGGTCGTGTAGAACGACGACGAATTCTTCTTGGCATCCGTGAAAGAAATACGCACGCTTCTATTGCTGGGATTGTTAAGCCCAACCAAGAGTTTTGACTTACGGATATTCACGCCCTCGGCATCGGCCACTTCAAAACTACAGCTATCGGCACAGAATGCAGATTCTTCGCTATTAAAGAAGTCATAGTTCTTGGAACACATCAAGATGTCGCCCACATAGAATTCGCCACAAGACTGCGTCTGCAACAGCGACGAGGAGAGTTCGACCCTGGCGTCGGCGGGGCATTTCAGAGCCACCTTCGCATCCATCGCAAAGCCACCCCAATTCGATGCAGGATCCTCAAAGTAATAGCCGTGCTGGCCGCCCGTTTTAAAGCGATAGTACGGGTCTTTCACTTCGGAGCCCTTGTCCCAGTACATACCGATCCTTTCGCCATTGGCACAGGCATAAAGCTGGTACAGCTGTTCAAAATTGTAAACCGGGCTTGTCGGCGAGACCGTCGAAGTCACAGCATTGTCACAACCGTTATAGTAATACTTGATGTGGCAATTCTTGTACTTGTTCATCGTGAACGAGCTGAAGCCGACCCAGGGTTTCACGTTTTCGTCTTGCGGAACAATGCCACCGAGGTAGTTTGTCTTGAACGAACAGACCAGTTTAGGATAATCCCAGCAGGCGTTATCGCCATAAGCCGTACTCGACCAAGAAATATCGTAAACCTTGAAGTCCTTGTTGGAGAGCTTGAATCCAGCATGTCCGTGGCGGATGTCGTTCAACAGAATCGTAGAGCCAAA
Source organism: Fibrobacter succinogenes (assembly GCA_902779055.1). GTDB lineage: Bacteria > Fibrobacterota > Fibrobacteria > Fibrobacterales > Fibrobacteraceae > Fibrobacter > Fibrobacter succinogenes_K. The sequence goes on from CACZAD010000038.1 coordinate 5,045, forward strand.
CAGTTCGCTCAAGTCAAACGAAAATTCCGATGACGATCCCTTCATAGAATTGCCATCCAGCTGCAAAGTCACCGTGACCATATTACTCTGGATATTCATCACCAGGCCGAGCTTGGACAAGTTGGTGAAGCCACCCGCATCCGAAACATCCCATTCCGTTGTCGAGAGGAACCTTTCGACGCAGGCATCGTCGTCATCAGAAGCGGTCTGACCATTGACATAGCAAAGCTTTACGTAAACATACGGAGAGTAGGCGCCACCGGCATGCTTTCCGTAGACACTCAACGAATAGTATTCCGAACCGTCGTCATTCGATCTAAAGATAAATCCAGAATTGGCAAGATCCTTGACAGTCGTATTCACGTCGACAATCGCCGTCGAGAATATGGACGTCAACGTACCATTGCTTCCGTTTTCCCTCGTATTGAGAATCACACTCTGCGAACCGTTCGGCACATCCGAAGAGGCATCGGCAGCCACATTGGCGGCTATATAGTTGTTCGAAATCGAGGGCGCCAGCAAGTCACCCGTCTTTGCCGTAGTGCAGACGCGTTTACGGCACTGGAGGCGGCAAGCCTTGTAATCGCTCGAAGAACAGTTACACGAAGAATAATCCCAATGGCACGTCGAAGAAGTCGCAAGCCTATTGTCATAGACCATCACCCAGTCCGGATTGACGGCATCGTCAGCACCGCTCCAATGGGCCGCTTCTGAAATCTTGCACGACATACCCGGCTGGGGCGTGCTATAGCACACGTCCACGCAACGGGGGAAATCGTCACTGTTATTGCAGAACGCGACAAAGCCGTTGTTGTTTTCGTCCGGAGCAAAATCTTCGTAGAAGCAATGCTTGTCATGGTCATTGTAGTTTGCCACGACAGAATAGTCCGTCGACGCCTGGATCACCAACTTTCGGTTTTCGGGCTTGATATCGTTATTCGTCTGGGAAGACCAGTGAGTAAACCGATCCGAGCCTTCGTTTTCGCCGACTTGGAGTTCATAGAAGTAACCTGCAGAAATCGGGTAATCGCAGATTTCGCCATTGTAGCACGTGTATTTCAGGGTTCGTTCATCTGTAGAATCCTTCTTAAAATACACATCCACCCTGTTGCGTGTATCCGTGGCCCCATTGAATTCGATGTGCAAGTTGTACTGCTTGCGTTTGACCGAAGCATAGAGATATTCCGTTTCGCTCTTGGCAGAGGTAATACTCGTATTCGGCGGAATGACCACTTCACAGAAGTTGTCGTCGAAGCTATCTGCCTTTTTCAAGACCACCGGAGTCGTGATGTAGATGCTGCAGAACCATTTATTGTTGAGTTCGTCTACCTTGCAGCCAACGCCATCAGCAGTCACCCACTGGGTGTTAGCCTTCATCAGGGAGCCGCAATCCGGAGCCTGCATCTTTTTGTACAGGTCACCGCCCTGCATACAGGCTTCCTCGTTCTTGTGGGCTTCCATATTGCAATAGACTTCAATATCATTGCGGTACAAGGTAAACGAGCCTTCGGCCGTTACCGTCGTCGAACTGGAATCCGCCTTGATGATGCAATTTTCGCAAGGCTCCACCATCTGGAAATAAATGGAACCCACGCCCGACGCCGAATTTTCCATCGTCACATCGAACGCCAGCTTGTCACCCGTGAACGGCATCGAATAAACGACAGAGCCATCTTCATTCGTCCGCTTGATATTGGCTGACGTTTCCACCTTCCAGTCGCTCGGAGCGGCCGACTGATAAATGTCAACGGTAGCTGCCTTTGACTTCGAAGACTTCAGGTTCACATGGACCGTACTGCCCTTCGTGATTTCAAGGGACTTCTTTTCGAACTTGACGACCGGTTCGTCGGCTGTAGAGCCGCTGACGACCACAAAGAAGCCCATCTTTTCGTAGTTGTTGCTCACGTAATTGCAACTGTAAACATCCTGCGAAAGCTTGGAACTGTAGAGCTTGAACTTTTCTGTCGTCGGAAGCCCAGACGGGCTGCAAATCACGTTACCCGGATTCTTGCGTTCGTTTGCGCCGTTCAGGTTCACCACATTGTAATAGTCCGAAAGGCTACCCTTGGCATCTCTCGGCAGGTAAACGATTCGCGGCAAGATGAGGACGGACGGCTTTACGTTCTCGTCGTCACTTCCATACGATTCATCGTTCTTGTACTCGGATTCCATCGTGATTTTAAGCTGCGAGGCCACGGCGACATAGACGGTATCGCTGACTTCGGAACTCCCCGATGTAGAACTCCCGCCAAAGGACTTGTTCGCGAGTCTTTCAAATTCTTCGTTACCGATAATGAACCCAGCCGTCTGAATGGCCTCGACCACTTCGGCCTTGTATTTCAAATGGTTGTCGCCCTGGTATTTCTTCAGGGTGGAACCATTGTCCATGATGACGCAGCCTTCAAGGTTCAGCTCGTTCAATTCATCAATGTCACCCCTGGAATAAATGAAGTAATTCGAAACGGCAGACTTCATGCCGCGAAGCTTTCCGGCGCCATTTTCAAGGTACAGCAAGACGACAGAATTTTCCGTTGTCGCCGGCAAGATAAGTTCATGATTATCGGCAAGCTTACTAGGAACGTAAAAGACGAACTTTCCGTCCAAATGCTTTGTCGGGTCGACCTTCCGATTATCATTCCATTCCAGAACCAAAAAGCCGTTATACAAATCATTTTCGGACGCTTCGGCATAGCACTTGTTCAACAGATCAATAGTATCATCATCCATATTGAACGTTGTTCCAAGGCCCTTGCAAGAACTATTCTTGGTTTTTCGAGTCCACGCATCTTCGTTATTCAGTAATATCGGCACGGGAACTTCGCCATTAGAGCCGATAAGCCCCTGGTAATCGTACATTTTCTGAAGCTTAGACCAATAATTATCACCAATATTTTTCAACAACGGGTCCGACTGGCTCCATTTAGAAACCTTTCTGTTTTCAATACCGCCTGTTGCCTTAAACGAGAAATAACGATGATCGCTGCGATTAGCAGACATCGCATAGGCCGCCGTCGTCCCCTCCACAAACACGCCATACGACCCATACCCCTGACTCAACAATACCGTATTGGCCGTCGTATAGCTCATCATCTTGCCAGACAAATCAAAGGAGTAATTGTTCTGCAAGTCCATGACGCCATCCATCGTCGGCGGGAGAACCAAGTTTTTTTTGACCTTGAACGTCGATATCGATCCATTACCGGTACTGCTGAAATAGTTCTTTTCGTTCTTGGTCCAGCTCGCCTTATCCGTAAAGAGCATATTTTTCGAGACACCGATGCCCTTCGAAATATCGTTCGTACCGCGCTCCATATGACCATTGACCGTAAAATTGCCATCCACCTTGATATCGCAATCTATAGGGACGCTACCACCCACATAAAGATCTCCGCAAACAGAAAGGATGTTACCATGGCACGATTCTATGGAACCTCCAATATAGACGACAACCGTATCGGCATCGGGTGTGTTGCACATACCGTATTTATCCGACGTCTTTACCGTATCCACGTTTCCAATGTACAGACCACCTCTGTTGTTGAAATTGCCGCCAATGTAGAGGTCGTTTCCAAAAACCGAAGTTCCCTGGAACGAGAAGTTCCCGGTAATCATGAGCGGGTTCGTCACAACAGGGACGTTATTCTGTTCACCAAAGTCACCATTGATAATGGCGGATTCCAGCGAGTCGGAACCCGTAATACCCGTCGATTTGCCAAAGAAAGCACGGTCAAAGGAAATGCTCACCTTTTTTTCGGGCACCTTGACCTGGTAAAGCCCAGTCACCTTCATAATGGCGACTTCGCTATGCTTGGTACCGTTCCTGGAACGCCCTGTAGAAAGAATCTTGACCACATAGGGCGATTTTTCAGTCTCGGCTCCGACAAGCCACACATCAAACGACTGGTTATCGCCTGCGAGATTGGTACCCAGCACGTTGTTCATATGAACCGGCTTGTGGCCATTGCCCTTGAACTGGCGAATGATCGCCCCCGTTTCGTTGCCGTGGTACGTCATCCACGTGCGGGCCGTCGTAATGCCTGCCACAGCCGCCTGGCGCGCCTCGTTGCGCATCATGCGGGCCGCACTCGAGCGCCCTTCGGAATTGAGCCACTTGAACGTCGCCGTGGCCGCAATCGTCGCCACGAGCATAAACATCAGAACCGTTATAAGGGATACACCCCTTTTAAAAACCTGATTCATACCACACCCCCACTACTTATTCTGCAGCAGCGCCATTGCTCGGCGTCGCAAAAACGTAAGTCGATCCGCCCTGTTCGCCGTGCTTGCTGATTCTCAGATCCACAAAGAACGCACGTACATTTTTTTTGTCTGCAATTTCGGGCGTATAACTATCATCGAATTCGTAATTGATATCCTGGACTTTTTTCACTTTCAGGTTCGAGATATTCAGCGTACCCTGTTCCGCCTGAGGCGAGAAGAAAACGAACGTAAAGGCGAGGCAGGCCTTTTCCTCCTTTTTCACAGAAAAACGGAAACTCCGCGTAACGGACGCCGAAGCCTCGTCATTGGGAGGTGCAAACATAAAGTCGTTCAGCTGGGGAATTTTTTCGCCCGATTTGTTACGCAATCCCACCGACAAGTGGTCGCGCCCGGGCACAATCGACTGCGAATAGTCGGTCGTCGTCAAGATTGGCAATTTAAATGAAATTTCGTATTCCGCACCCGGAGTGAACGTCATCTCAGTACACAGTTCCGACCAGTTTCCAGAATGTCCGTTCGCTTGCGTTGCATAAAGCTGGTTGATCTTATTCTCTGTCGCATAGGTTTCTGTTTCAGCATCGTAATTCGAAACGAATCCAGAGACCTTGACGACATCGCCACCTGTTTCCGGATTGACGTTCAGGCGGAGAATCTTGGTACCGTCATAACGCGAGAGCATACGAAACGCGCTCGAACTCGACGAGGCCGCTGGCGGGAAAAGAACCTTCTGGTCACTCGATTCCAGCAACTTCGGCTTGGCCGGGACCACCTTGAAGCGCGACATGTCATTGGCGATCGCCACTTCCGTATTACCGTCAGCAGGACAAGAAGCATCGTCTGCGGCATCCGCGGCACTCTCCAGACGTTCACAGCGGCGATAAAGTACGCCATCATGCACATACCACGAAACAGCCTCCAGCCCGACGTACTTGCCATCATCATCATAGCGGATGCGTCTAAAGTACAGGCTGTCGAACTCACCCGTCCCCTTTTGCAAAAAGTACGAGGACATATCCACCAAACTTGCATCGGCGTCTTCCGGGTGCATGAACACGTTTTTGACGACTGCAAAATTTCCGGAATATTTATCGGTCTCGTACTCCTTCGCCCCCATTTGAGCGATATCGTCCTTTAACAGACTGGCCACATTTTCGGCATTCTGGCTCGAAGCCAGCATATTTTGGGTACGGACACGGAATTTAGTGCTATCAGTAAGGGCTTGTCCGGCAACAAGGACAACAACACCAAGGATTGCCATATAAACAAGCAATTCAACTAACGTAAAGCCTGCCTTACGGCTATATTTCGGGCACAAATCACCCACAAAGTCATTCATCATACAACCACTCTATTCCCCAAACGGGAATAGTCCAACTCGTTTTTTATTTAAGGTAAAGATAAATTCAAAAAAACGCTAAAAAATCACACGCACGGGATATATGTAAAAAAACATAAACGTGTAATGTATTTAAAAGATTGTTGTAAAAGCGAGCAAAAGCCAAAAAAGGCCCCACAAGGGGGCCTTTTGAGAGGGAATTTAATGATTTACCGATAAATTGACACTAGTTTCCGCTACAGGGATTAGTACCAGAAGAATAAATCTCGGCCCAAGCCCCGTTACTATAGAAGTAATACCCTCCATCAACCTTGCTAACCTTACTCGACAAGAATGATTCACAATCGGCTTCAGAAGTATTATAGCAACCATTATTAGATGGTTTAATATCCTCATGCCATCCATTAATTTGCCAAGGATGGTTTGGTTCTACATTTATACGCAAAGCAGACGTAAAGAACACACAACCAGTGAACGTTTCTCCATAAACATTTCCTGTTCGAATTTTATTTTCACATCCGCTTCCGCAATATTGTTCACAGTGGCAAGAACCACTCGACGAGCCGCCGCAATTAGGAGTTCTCGAGCCACTCACCTCGACCTTAAACCAAGAATCGTCACCCGTTGCAATCGGGGTCTCGATATAATAGCCACCATCGACCTTTGTAATTGAGGCAAGCTTATTTGAGCAGAGATTGTTGTTATCACCGTTCGAGCAATAGCCCGGCCTTTGTCCATTCACCAGAATCGTATGCCTTTCATAGTTTTCATTGATTTCTGTAATCGACGTTGCAAACAAGCAGTGTTTGGAAGACTGCCCGCCAATAACCGACGATCCAGTATAAAGATCGTCACATCCCGTAGAACAGGTGCAGTTACAGTTCGAAGCGCCTTCTGTATACGTGACCGAGAATTCGCAGTTATCACTACCCTTGCTGTTTGTCACATGGAACTTGTAGTCCTTTTTACCGGCTTTCGATTCTCCCGTAAACGAGACCGTTCCACCCGTGTATCCTGATGCTTCAGAAGCCCCCGCACCTTCAATGGTATAACTGCATCCGCCTCCACAGCCGATCAAGGACTGCGGAGTCACGGAAACCGTAGAGCCCACTTTTGCGGTCTTGTTGTCAGGGCAAACGATCTTCGGCTTAATTTCGCCAACAGTCACCGTCTTTTTACAAGAGGCATTGCCAAGAGATCCGTTTGTCACAGAATACGTGTATTCAAACGTTCCCGTATTCGAAGGTGTAATCGTATAACTCGACTGGCATTCAGAAGCCCACGAAAGTCCATTGCCATTCGACGGAGATCCGGAGAAGGAACTGTTCCAGCAATTACCCGCATAGGAAGGCGTGAATGTAAACGATTCACCCAGGCCAATAGTCGTCTTGTTTACACTACAGCTCAACGGCTCGACAACCGATATCGAATGCGAACAGATTTCCTGACCGCCCGCCTGAATCGAGTACGTATATTCGCCAACTCCAAGACTTCCTATGTTTTTCAAGCTAGACCAGTTGCCATAGTTTGTAATGGTTCCAGCGTCATCAGCAACACCATTCTTATAGACGGACACCCCAATGGTTCCATCAACATTATCATTGTTCTTCGCCATGAAGTACAGGTTTTCAGTCGTATAGAACGTACTTTCGCCGCTGATACCCCAATAATTCTTGGATACGCCGCACGTCACATTCAAAGCAGTTACCGTCAAATATTTAGAACAGGAGACTTTGTATTCAGTCTTGTCCCAAACCTTAAGGGTCACATCGCCACTGGAAGAAGGAATCGTAAACCATACCGTGTGCGAAGCATTGGAGCCCGTATTACCCGAAAGCACTGTGCCATCGCTCAGCTCGAGACGGTAGTTACGTCCAGAGATGTTGATTCCATGATTATCGTTAACCACAAAGGTAAACTTGCCCTGGCCACCCGCAGAAAGGGATCCATTGTTCGCACTTTCAATGCTACACGTGGTCGAGACTTCCTCTTCTTCGCTCACCTGCTTTGTCACGTTAAACGAAGCCGTGCATTCTGTAAACGGAGTTTCAGATCCTTCCGGAACAACCCTGTACACGTATTCGCCCTCGTTCAAGGCATCATTTTCCGTATTCATCTCAGAGAACGTCTTTTTCACCTGAACATTCGACTTGGCAACTCCCGTTTCTGATTTTTCACCTAGCAGGATCTTGTATCTACAACCGCTTTCAGGACATCCGAACAACGTAAACTGGAATTGCGGCATGCCCTTTCCGGCCTGTACAGACAGAGGGTTCACGCTGCAAGTACTGCTTATCGCACCGATCGGATCCGGAGTCACCTCACAATCCCTTTTATCCGTTTTACTTCCATTGGATACGGACATATTGAAGTAGTAATGTTCACCCTGGTGGACATAAGGATTGTCTGGAATCGTATAAGTCACGACCCCATTTTCCCTTGCACAATCGACACCCGTATCGCCGCACTTGTAATTTGTTCCCGTGCCGGATTCAATCGTTTTATTCAACGTCAAATCCGTAGCACTGGAGATATTATTGATGCGTGCCGTCACAACCCAGGCATTCAGGTTATCTTCCTTGTATTCGGCCTTGCAGCTCGACACGCTGACCGCATTTCGGCAGCTCGTCGTTATGAATTTCACGGTCACAGAAGACGTCCCATGATTCCTGAGAATAATGCTTCGGACTTTTTCAGGATCAAAGCCTTCGGCACCCTTGGCAAATTCGTTAACAACATCGAAAGAGGCAGTATTTCCGGTCATCTTCACGGAGTTACTCAAGAAGATTCCATTGCCTTCATCTGCACTGCCCCAGATCGTATTTCCCTTATAATCGCCCCAAATCGTATTCAAGTTAAAGCTCGTATTATCAGAGTTATAATCATGCTTACTCACCAATACAATTTCAACTTCGTTATGACCTGAATTTTCCAAAGTCACATTCAGTGACGCGCCACGCAAATTATAACGGGAACCTTTATCGATTACAATTTCAGTCAAGTTTTCATCGAGCGGCGCCAATACCATATCCTTATTCGTACCAAGTAGATCCGGATAGTTTTCGCTACATTCCGTGAATTCACCCGTCCAGAACGTTCCGCAATGGGCACGTCCAGCCGACAGGTTCCACATATTTTCCACGCCATCCGCAGAAGTGCAAGTCAGCGAGGCCTTAGCCGTCTTCACATCATTGCCGTAACCGTGCAAGCCCTTGCCTCCAGCCGTGAACTTGTAGCGCTTTAAATAGCATTCAAGCCCGTTCGCATCGGCACTACCGCAACCGGCATCGTTACCATTGTAATAGTAGTAGCTGGGCGTGCATTCCTTGGAATCAAACCAGCCGGAATGTCCCACCCACGGCACAACTTCTTTGTCCAGTTCAATGACGCCGTTTTGAGCCTTGGCCGCAAAGGAACACTTTACAGTCGGAGGAGTGTCCCAGCATTCCGATTTGTAGTCTTCGCTCTGCCAGCCTATGCCATAAAGCCTAAAATTAGGATCCGCAAGGCTAAAGCCGACATATTCATGCGCACGGTCCGAATAGTTCGTCGTCAAGCCCGACAAGCTGAACGTGTAGGAATATTCATCAGGAGAACCGTAATAGTTATCGCCCACAAACGCACTGACAACCAGCTGGTTCAGGGTATTCAATGTCGCCGACATCATGACCATGCTGGCGGTCGTCACCGGCTTCGTCGATCCATCCTTCGCAAGTTCGCCATTAAGACAGCTGCCCGCATCCGTGCAGAGCTGGGCTTCCAGGCGGCCCTTCGTATTCACAAAGACGTTCAGCATCAAGAATTCCGTTCCCGAAACATTTGAACGCAATATGAAGCCGGAATTGGCGATATTCTCAGAAGACCTGCCATAGCTCGATGTCGCCTGCGGCATACGGAAGAGCGCCTTCATGGTTCCGTTAATCCCGGCCGTCACCGTGCTGATGACCTTGACCTGGGTATTCTTGTTATTGACACCGCGGGTCTTCTTTCTCAAATTCTTGATCGAGATGTACTGCGTGTTGTTTTCGATATCGCCAAGCTTTCCAGAAAGCAGGTGCCACTTCGCCTTCGCATAGGTTCCCCTAGAATCCACCGCACCAACGCAAATTGCATCTTCGGCAACATCGCACTTGTCGATGCAGTATTCCACGTCGCTGTAGGTACAGGCCACCGACTGGTTCTTGAACAATTCATCGAAGCAGTGCTTATCGGATTCACCGAAATGCACATACATGACCGTCGCATTATCGTTCACATTAAACGCATCATACTTCGAAGAATGGAGAGGATCGGTACTCGGGCAAGATGCACCCGAGCAAAGCCAGTAGCTAAAATCCTTGTTGTTCAGATTCGTCGAATCGATGCTCAAGGCAATGTCTTCGCCATCAAACACCGAGATCGAGCAGGCATTTTCGACACCCGTGCCTGTATACACACACCTTCCGCCCGACGTAGAGGCCGTTTCGTAATTGACGACCGGCGTATCGCCAGCATCGATATCTCCGACAAAGACGACCTTCAACGTTCTGGCAAGCGCCTTGGCCGAAGCCTTGAGCGTGTAAGTCATCCCCGCTTCCATCGACGATTTATCTAGCTTATTGTCGCTTCCATCCGGAATCAACACAACGCACCGACCGCTACTGCGGTCCTTGAGTTCAATCGTCCCGGCAGAGCCGCCCGTCGAAATCGTCCAGGAATTATTAAGGTCGTTCGTCACCACGGCCGTCGCGCCGCCTTCCGGTTCCACCCAAAGTCCCGAATAACTACAGCTAGGCCAAACGTCATACCCACTCGAGGGGCATACGTCCGAATGGGTCGCGCAATAGCTAGTAATTTCAGAATAATCCAGGTCTTCCCTGTTGATATCCGCCGTCGAAGACACCACCAAGTCCGTATAATACGGGCTCGCCAACGTATACCCTTCACCAGGCTTCAAGGTAAACGTAAGCCTTCCGGAAGTGGCATTTGTCGTCGTCACGTCAAACAGCTTGTAAATGCCATTTTCATTGTTGGGTGAAATCTTGAAGGTACATCCGTCCGAAGCCGTATTGTCCAGGAGGTCTGAGTTTTTAACATAATTCCATTCAGGTCCCGGAAGCGACGGGCAGTTCACCTTGATTTTCAGTTCAGTCGAATGCGGGCTGACCAGAATATTGACCGGAACCGGACTCGTCTGGTTGACCAGGAGAGACTGGTACGGCTTTTCAAAACTGACTTCGCCATCGCCACGGGATGCGCTACCGACGACAACCCAGAAGGGCATGCTGCTGTAATCAGGCGGAGTCGCCTCGCACTTGTAAAGGCCACGAGTCAATGCGGTTCCATTGAACATCTTTCCCGTCGTAGAAAGCGAGCCAGGGCCCGTACAGGCAATGGTATAGACAACATCATCCTTTTTCAGGGACGCGCCATTCAACGACAACACATTGTAGTAATCCTTCAGTTCGCCATACGGATCCGAAGGCAAGTAAATCACGCGCGGCATGATCACATAGGCCGGCTGCAAGTCTTGCGAGTTATCGGCATTGGGCTGCGATTCCCGCGTCTCGTACAACGATTCCACACTGATGCTCAACTGCGGTGCCGTCGAAATAAAGTAACGGTCCTTGCCCTTTTCGGACTCTTCGGCAGTTTCTTCGGTATCGTCATCGTCCGTCACAACGCCATTATTGATGCCACCACAGCTGGAACCGTCATTTTTACAGAGGACTCCCGCTTCGGTCAGGTCATCCACCATTTCCTGGTTGAATTCCATACCCCTGTTAAACGTCAGGTTGTTCACCTTGGCGCAAGTCTTGGAACCCGTTTCCTCGTCACGGACAGCCGCATAGATGGAGCCCTTCATGATAGTCTGGTTGAAGAGAACCGTGTTAATATCGTTTTTAGAATAAATAAAGAAATTAAGTTCCGAGACGTTGTCTCCAGGCAGGATTTCGCCACTCAGGCCGTCCTTGAAATACATGAACAGATACGACCCATCGCCTACCGTTGGAGGGATTTTCATATTCTGGTGCATATCATTTTCAAAGATGAAGATGAACTTTCCCGTCAGCGTTCCCTTCGAAGAGGTGAATATGTTGTTGTTCGTAATCTTTATAACCAGATACTTGTTATAAAGCCACTTGTCATCGTTGTTTTCGTCATGCTGAAGGGCTTCCGTATAGCAGGTACTAAACTGGCTGAAATCAAAGTTGTTGATATCCTTATTCAAAAGATTCCGGACGCAGCTAGTTTTGTTGGCATAGCTTTCGAAAAAGGAAATACCCGTCTTGAGCGGATCGGACACCAAGAACTTTGCAGAACCGCAGCCATCCGTTTTTTCCCAAATACTGTCGCAATGGGACTTTACAGATTCGGCGCAGGTCAAGTAATCCGGTCTGGAATCCGGGAACGGCGTTTTCAGGTTTCCATCCACCTTGAACCAAGGAGCCACACCGCAAAACGGACGAGCCTTTTCCTTCATTCCGGCAGGAGAATTAATATAGCAACCATACCACCCGCAAGCAATGTTTCCCGGGCGTCGGCAGTAAGGAGAACCGGTTATCTCATTATTGGAAAAATTCACGGATGCATATCGGTCATCGTGCCAGGAATCCCAAAAGCGCGTTCCTTCCAACTTGTAGACAAGCAATTCCTTATTATCCCACTGCGGTGGATTTTGGTCATTATACGATTCTAGCTTTACAAGTGGCGTCGAGGAGTTCCAGTTATAGAGATAAGATAGCCCAGCCTTTCTGTCTCCGCCGGCCTTGTCCTGGAAAACGTCCCTGTAAACCTCATCTTCCCTATGAGCCAAAGTCCCCTTGCCCCATCTGCGCGAATCTTGCTGGGATTTTTCCACCCCCCATCCAAAATACATGTCGCCACGTTCGGTAAAGGTATTTGACGATCTCAAGCTCTTGTAGTCATTCCATGAATGTCCTGTCTTTATATAGACATCCTTATTTTTAGAACCGATTACAATACGATTGTACTTATCGTAGTTTTCCGTACCGGTCCAAATCGGATAATTTGATTCCATCCAAACGTTGCCGGATGCCTTGAATTCACGATCCAGGTTCGGGAAATAAACCTGCCCAGCATTCCCCACGCAAAAATCACCGCGAACACCGGCATTATAGCCCGACATATTCGTAGTCCATTTTCCGTTGAGCGTCAAGTTACCATCGATAACCTGGTTACCATTTGCGGCCGAGATATTCCCATTGACGTAAAGGTTTCCATAAATGCTATTGCCGAGATTGATGGTCTGACCGCCCTTATTTGCAGTCACCGCACGGACGTTCAAGTTATCGAGATTGCCGTGAACATAAAAGTTGTTGCCCACAATACCATTATCGGCATCCAGGTTCCCGCCCACACAGGCTGTACCATGCACAGCCACAGAATTACCGCTGACCTTGAAATTTCCAGTCACGATCATATTGCTGTCGACCGTTGCCGGGTTACCTCCCGTCAAGTCGCCGTTCACAAGAATCGATCTTACAAAGATGTCGCCATGGTTAACCGTCGAACCGCCAAAATAGTTGTAATCGAAATCATTGACCTTGGTTGTAACTTCCTTAGGAATATTGATGCGGTAAAGGCCATCGACATTGAAAATGGCTACTTCATTGTGCTTGGCACCATTTCGAGCTTCACCTGCCGAATAAATCTTTAGCTTATAAGTAGCGTTTTCGACATTCACGCCCGTCAGCCAGACGTGATAATTCTGTCCGGCACGTTGCAAGGTGCGTAAACGGGAATCGAGGTTAATCGCCCTGTTGCCCCCGTCGATATACTGCCTGATGATCGCGCCCACGTCATTTGAATGATAGGTCATCCAGGCTCGGGCATTTTCGATACCTGCCATAGCACTCTGGTAAGCCTCGCGCTTGATCATTCGGCTAGAACTGGACCTGCCCTCGCTAGTAATCCATTTCCAGGTGGCGGTAGCGGCAATAGTTGCAATCATCATGAACATGAGCACAACAATCAACGACACACCAGATTTCTTTGTATTAAAATTCGCCAGCATAGGAAGCCCCCTTAACCCCTAGGTCCATTGCTCTGTATCGGAACCACGATTACGACATCGCCCGTTTCGCCACGGCCGCCATTCTTGGCGCCACGGCTCACTTGCAGTTCCACTTTCAATGCTTTCACGTTCTTCTTTTCGGCCTTGTTCGATTCAGCATCATACGGAGGATCGACAAACGTATAGTCCGAACTTGCCACCTTCAGCAATTTCAAATTCTTGATCGTCACCGTGCCCTGCGATACAAGCGGAGAGTATAGCGCAAACGTAAAGGCCAGGCAAACGTTATTCACTTCTTGAGAGACATGGAACCGCATTTTACGAGTTGCAGTCCCTGTCGCCGACATCGGCGGGAAGAACAGGAAATCGTCTATGAGCTTGACCCCATTCACCTCCGGGATATTCCCTGTCGAAATGTTTCTAAAGCCAACGGACATATGGTCCAACCCCGGGATAAACAGAAGACTTTTATCGGCACTCGTTCCCGGATATGCCACTTCAAACGAAATCTCGTACTCCTGATTTTCTTTCAACGTCAGGCGTCCGTAGCTAGAACAAAGCTTTTTCCAATCAGATTCCTCGACAGTCTCGTCCTTGATGGCAAACGCCTGGTTCATCATCTGGTCCGTCGAGCTTCGGATGGTTTCGTTCAAGTTATCGTAATTCGAAAAGAAATCAGAAAAAATGGCGCCGGTGCCACCGTTGTTCACTTCACCCAAAAGGTTCTTTGTCGTAAAGCGGACGTAGTGGCTTCCGGTTTGCCTGGAGACCATCCTAAAACTATTGCTTTCAACAGGAAACACCTGGACTTCGTCCGTTTTTGCGCCAGGCTTAGCCGCTATGACTTTGAACTTGGTGACCTGATGCGCCATAGTGACCGGTTCCACATCAGCTCCGACATCACTGCAAGGGTCCGAATTATCAACCGTCAGACCGTTTCTTTTATCGATAAGCTTGCAAGTCCTCTTTAACGTACCTTCATCATCCACGTACCAGTTGATTTCTTCCGTAGCGACATAATAACCGTCGTCATCATAACGCAAACGGCGGAAAGTGAAGTTGCTAAAGTCACCGTCCGGAGTTATCCGAAACGACGACGAATCCCTCTTGGTAGCGTCGGCATTGTCCGGATCCATATAAACTGATGTATGGACAGAGCCAAAGTTATCACCAAAAACAGAACCCGTAGCGGCGGCACCGGATTCTTTTGAACTCTTGGCACCGAGCTGTCCGATATCGGTCTTCAGCATCGTCCCCGCATTTTCGGCTTCCTGCGTCGCACGAATCATATTGTCGGTTCGGACGCGCATTTTGGTAGAACTGCTAAAGGCCTCTCCAGCAATGACGACGATGATCCCCACGATCGCCATATAGACCATGAGTTCCATCAAAGTGAAACCCGATTTTTTATTTAGCATACTCATCTCACAACCCCCGAAACGGTTATGGATTGCGTCGTATTCTTGAACTGCCAGCTGACCTTGACATCCAAGCGCTTGGCATAAACATGTCTTGCGGTATCCAGCAAAGAACCCGCCGAAGCCATATAATCGGCATCAGGTGAAACCGTCACCTCGGCATTATAGACAACGGTTATCGTATTTGAGACAGCACCAGGCTGGGCTTCCCAGGTACGTATGATAGGATCAAGCACGATCTTGTAATCCACCGATCCGTCGGCACCGACCAGCTTGTTATCCGAAAGATTGGCTAGCCCGAGCGCTCCCAGGCTATCGATGATGTTCTGGGCGACTTCGGTGGCGCCGTCACGACCGCGAATGCGTAACAACGAATCATGGTTACTCCCTTGCAAGTTCAAGACGGCCATATACAAAAAGCCAAGCACAGCCGCAGCTACCAGCACCTCCACAATGCCAAAACCGCGTTTTGCGCGCGTCGAAAAAAACGAAATACCCCACACCTTCAACATAGGCACCTGCAAAAATCTTTGTCCATTCCAAACATTCCCGTTATGTTACTAAATATATATTTTTTTATAACTTTAGCTACTTGCAAGTAATCCCTATCACGATTTTAAGCCCTTTTGCAGCGCATTCTGTTTTTTTCAGAATTATTACATTTTTTTTCGAGAATCTTGACCATTATATAGAAAGATTTCTATATTTCTATGTATGGCTAAGATAAACTACACTAAAATCGCAAAACAACTCAAGGTGATGGCCGAACCCAAGCGCCTTAAAATCATCAACCTGCTATCCAATGCGAACGGAGAAATGTGCGCGACGGAGATTCTTAAAGAATTCCGGGTGTCGCAGCCGACGCTTTCGCACGACATGAAGGCCCTTGTTGACGGGAAATTCGTGATTTCACGCCGCGAAGGGCAAAAAACGTACTATACGCTCAACCCGGACACGATTTTCGACCTTCAGACGGCGATCAGCGGTATCTGCAATGAGGATATCAACCTGTAATTCAAGATTCGCAAGGTGACCCCGGCACTAGGGCCGGGGTGACAGGCCGGGTGATGGTGACTACGCCAGTAAAAGTTGATTTTTTAGGCAGGACTCGTGCAATGAGTCCGCTATTTTTCTAAATTTCGCCGTACTATGAGTGAAGCTATTAACAATGTCAAGCAGGCCTTTGATGCAGAACTTGCACAAACGGACCTCACCAATCAAGAAGCGGTCAACAATCTCCGCGTAAAGTACCTCGGCAAGAAGGGCGCCGTCACCGACCTCATGAAACAGATGGGTTCCTTGAGCGCCGAAGAACGCCCCGCTTACGGCAAGCTCGTGAACGAGCTGAAGGTTGCCGTTTCCGAAGCAATCGACAAGGCTATCGAAACCGCAAATGAAGCCGCTCTCCAGAAGAAGCTCGCGAGCGGTGCTGTCGATATCACGCTCCCGGGCGCAGGTATTGCCGCCGGTTCTACGCATCCGCTGTACGACGTCCGCGAAGAAATCATCGACTTCTTTGCGCAGATGGGTTTTGATGTGGACTTCGGCCGCGATATCGAAACGGATTGGTACAACTTTGAAGCTCTCAACACTCCGCCTGACCATCCGAGCCGCGACATGCAGGACACGTTCTACGTGGACAACAATGTTATGCTCCGCACGCACACGTCGGGAACCCAGATTCACTACATGGAAACGCACAAGCCGCCGTTCCGCATGATCGCTCCGGGCCACGTGTTCCGCGTTGACAACGACGCCACCCACGCTCCGATGTTCCAGCAGTGCGAAGGTCTTGTCGTTGACGAAAACATCTCGTTCGCCGACCTCAAGGGTGTGCTCCAGGTGTTCATGAACAAACTCTTTGGCGCAGGCGTCAAGACTCGCTTCCGTCCGAGCTTCTTCCCGTTCACGGAA
>CACZAD010000039.1 GCA_902779055.1 Fibrobacter succinogenes
GAAACGGATAAAGGTCAGACTCAATGGAATGAGTCCAATGGATTACCGGAAACTATATTTGGACAAACAACCTATCTAAATTATTGTCCGCATCTCCTTCTTTACCCTCAAAAACACCATGAATCATGGAATGAAATCATTGAAGAATTAAAGCAGGTCAAAAACATTGAATTAGAACCAATAGATTAGCCCAGTTCTAACACCAAAAGGCGATTCCCGCCTTCGCGGGAATGACATTTTAGAGAGCATTTCTCTCGTCTTTCGTCTCTCGTCTCTCGTCTAATTTCTAAATTTGTCGGCACTATGAGTGAAGACATTAAAGAAGAAACGAAAGAAAGAGTTAATCCGTTTTTAACACCCGTCAAAATTATCGAGCCAAAGAACAAGCTCCCCGACTACACTTTTGACATGCTTCCCGAAGAGCAGAAGGCTATTCTCCGGGAACACGGCTGGACCGAACTGATGCCTGTCCAGCGCAAGTCCATCCCTTATATGCTCGCCGCCCGCGATATGCTCGTGCAATCGAAGACCGGTTCGGGCAAGACAGGCGCATACGCCCTCCCGCTTTTGCAGGTCATTGTCCGTGACCATCCGTATCCGCAGGCTCTGATCCTCGTCCCTACGCGAGAACTCTGCATCCAGGTGCAAGAAGAATTCGAAAAGCTCTCCAAGGGTACAGGCATCAAGTCCGTCGCCATCTTCGGCGGCGTGAGCTACGAACCGCAAATCAAGGCACTCCGTTCCGGTGTACATGTCATCGTCGCCACTCCGGGTCGCCTTATGGACCACATCCAGCGCGGTAACGTAGACCTGCTTTCGATCCGCGACCTCGTCCTCGACGAAGCCGACGAAATGCTCTCGATGGGCTTCTATCCCGATATGCAGAAGATCCGCAAGTACCTGCCCAAGGCAATTTCTTGCACGATGTACAGCGCCACGATTCCGCAGACGGTCAAGAGCCTAGCCCGCGAATTCCAGCGCCCGGGTGCCGATTTCCTTTCGCTCAGCTACGACAAGGTCATCGCCAACAACCTCGAACACCGCTACTACACATGCGACGTGATGGAAAAGGATTCCATGACCATCAAGGTTCTGGAATACTACAATCCCGAAAGCTGCATGATTTTCTGCAACTACAAGCGCGACGTGAGCTACCTTGAACAGGTGCTTTCCGGTTACGGTTTTGAAGTCGGCGCATTGAGCGGCGACGTGGCCCAGAACCTCCGCGAAAAAACGCTCAACGCCTTCCGCGACAAGAAGCTCAAGATTCTCATCTGCACGGACGTTGCCGCCCGCGGTATCGACGTGGACCACGTAACGCACGTGATTGTCTACGACCACCCCGCCGACCACGAAGTCTATGTACACCGCAGCGGACGTACAGCCCGTGCAGGCCGCAGTGGCCTCTGCATCTCGCTCATCACGCCGGTCGAAGAAATCGACCTCCGCCAGACGGCAGTCGACTTCGGCATCAACTTCATCAAGATGGACCCGCTCACGAACGAAGAAATCGCAAAGAAGGTGAGCGAACGTACACGAGTCCGCCTCGAAGAAGTCCACAAGCACTTCGGTGGCCAAAAGGCGACCGAACGCATCAGCCGCATGCTCCCGCTCGTTAAGGATCTCGCGAACGGCACGACCGACGACCAGATGCTCCTCGCCTACCTGCTCGACAGATACGCTTGGAAAAAGTAGGCGCGCCCAAAAGAACTTAAACAAAAAAGAAGACCTAAAAATGGCTAAGATCAAAGTAAAATCCGCAAAAGAAATCGAATTGATCCGCGATGCCGGCGCCCTCGCCGCCGAAACGCTGATCCGCGCGGGCGAAATGTGCAAGCCCGGCGTTTCCACACTCGAAATCGACGAATTCATCGGCGACTACACACGTAAAAACAAGGGCATCTCCGCCTGCATGGGCTACCACGGCTATCCGCGTTACGCCTGCATCAGCATCAACGAAGTTGTCTGCCACGGCATCCCGAACGCAAACACCATCCTCAAGGATGGCGACATCGTGAACATCGACATCACGACGATCCTCTCCGGCTACCACGGCGACACGTCCGCTATGTTCTGCGTCGGCAAGGTCTCTGACATTGCCCGCGAACTCGTCGACACCGCCAAGTTCTGCATGGAAGAAGGCATCCGCGCCGCCGGCGAAAGAGGCGCCCACTGGAACGACATCGGCTGCGCCATCCAGGACATCGCCGACGAACATGGCTTCAGCGTCGTCGAAGACTACTGCGGCCACGGCATCGGTCGCGGCTTCCACGAAGAACCGACCGTTTACCACTTCCGCAACTACGAACGTTGCCCGTTCATCGAAATCGGTAACGTATTCACGGTCGAACCGATGCTCAACGTCGGACGTCCGGGAACGAAGACTCTCGCCGACGGTTGGACTGCAGTGACCCGCGACGGCTCTCTCAGCGCCCAGTGGGAACACACGGTGGTGAAGACCAAAGACGGAATCGAAATCTTAACTCTTCCCAGATAAATATGTCCTTCCTCAGTGCAGCCCGCGACAAAGCCATAGTCATGCTTATCCAGCGCAACGACTTCATCAAGAAATTTGGTGAAGTCCAGGACATTGACATAAGCTCCGACGAAAACAGGGCTTGCGTCACCGTCCTTTTGCATGGAGAAACAAAACCGACTACGCTTTGCGCGTACTACCACTTTGAGGATTCTGACGAAGGGACTATCGTCGTCATCAATAAAATCGAAAGCGAACGAGAGATGATTAACGTCATCGCCGCCTGGTGGTTCAAGGACAATTCCGTCAGGATGCCGCTCCCCAAGGGCACAGGCGTGTTCGCAAAGATTTTATTCTAACCATTCACCGAAGGATATTTTATGGACGAACTACTTCAGAAAAACTTAAACAACATATCTTTCAGCGTGAATGCGAACAAGCAAACGATGGATCTCACGCTCGTCCCCCACGGCGAAGACAAACCCATTTCGTTCCACCTGAACTACAAGCTCGAAGAAAACGGCGACGATACAGAAATAATCGTCCAGAACGTCGCCTCCGACCGCCTCTGGATTGACGAAATCATCAAAATGTGGCTTGAAAAAAACAATTTTCAGTACAAGCTTCCCCAAAACATCGCAGGAATTGTTAAAATGTTCTTGAAATAGGAGTTATAAAGGAGCCAGCCCATGATGAATTTCAATGAATTTAAAGACAAAAAAGACAATTCCATCCAGGAAAGCGTCTACTCCATCATATTCAACCTGATAACGGACATCCCGGACTCGCTTCTTTGCCCTAACAGTACTCCCGACCAGAGAGCAGAGGTTCTCATCAAGCAGGCCTGCGTCAAAGCAGCAGCAGTAAGCGCCACGCTTTCCATCCCGGCAGGCTTTACCGGAGTCGTCACATCCATCCCGGACATTGCCGCCGTCTGGCGCATCCAGGCCCAGCTCGTCTCGGACATCGCCTGCACCTACGGCAAGTTCGCCATGCTCTCCCGCGAAGCCATGGTCTGGTGCCTGTTCCGCCACAGTGCAGCCTCCCTCCTCCGTGACGTCGCCGTACGTACGGGAAGCCGCATCGTCGTCCAGAAGCTCTCGCTCACTGCCCTCCAGAAGCTCCTCCAGAAAATCGGCGTCAAGGTATCCACGAACTTTTTGGGCAGAATTGCCCTCCGTGCCATCCCCGCCATCGGAGCCATCGGAAACGGTGCCTACACCTACTTCGACACGAACGAAGTCGGCAAGACCGCCATGGCATACTTCAAGGCCCTCGAAGGCGTCGAAAAGCCGGAACTCGTCGAAAACGAGATTGACAAGGATCCGAGCGACACCGACGAACCCACCGACAGCGCCCAAGAAAAGACTTCTAACGAAACGGTCTAGTCCGGGGTACCACCACCGCCAGACCATTTTTAAAGCCTAAAAGCAAAAAAACGTTTATAAAACAAAAAAAAGAGCGGTAATCAGATTACCGCCCTTTTTACTATCATTCACTAGCTCAGATTATTCACCAGTCACGACGACAGTGTACTTGGCATAGAGGCCGAGGAAGCTCGTTGCATTGACGTCAACGGTCTTAACCTTGGTGATACCGCCGTTTCTTGCAGCAGCTGCGATGCTTGCGTCACCCGTAGCGAAGATGCCGAGGATGGAGGAAGCAGAAGCTTCACCAGTCTTCGGGCCCTGGTCGTTAGAGGTTGCGTTCACCGGATAGGTAACGTCCGAGTAGAGAACGCCAGTAACCGGGGCAGAAGCCACTGCGCAACCAGAGAGAGCTGCAGCAGATGCGATTGCGGTAGCAAGAAGAAGAGCTTTTTTCATTATTTTACTCCTTTTTGTTTATTTGTAAGATGTGGTACAATGTAACAAAAAACTCTTAAAAAAAACAAATTTTGGAGAAAAAAAACATTTTTTTTCAAAATTTTTCAAAAAATCACCAAAGAACCCCCTTTCAGGAAGGCAGGACTTGAACGTTCGCCCCTTTTTTTCTATTTTTGGGCGCAACATTCAATAACATCAACTCCATTTGTGGAAAAAAAATATGAAAAACATTGAAAAGCACAGAAATATTGGTATTTCTGCTCACATCGACTCCGGTAAGACCACTCTTACCGAACGTATCCTTTACTTCACAAAGCGCATTCACGCTATTCACGAAGTCCGTGGCAAGGACGGCGTCGGTGCCACGATGGACTCCATGGAACTTGAACGCGAACGCGGCATCACGATTCAGTCTGCTGCAACGTTTGCAAACTGGACCCACACCAAGAGCGGTGAATCCGACTCCATCAACATCATCGATACCCCGGGGCACGTGGACTTCACGATCGAAGTGGAACGTTCTCTCCGCGTGTTGGACGGTGCTATCCTCGTTCTCACGGGCGTTGAAGGTGTCCAGTCCCAGTCTATCACCGTTGACCGCCAGATGCGCCGCTACCACGTTCCGCGCGTCGTGTTCGTCAACAAGTGCGACCGCTCCGGTGCAAACCCGCTCCGCGTAGCCGTCATGCTCAAGGAAAAGCTCAACCACAAACCGTGCGTCATGCAGATTCCTATCGGTTTGGAATCCAATCTTAAGGGCGTGGTCGACCTTATCGAAATGAAGGCTTACTACTTCGAAGGCGACAACGGCGACAACATGATCGAAACGGAAATTCCGGCCGAACTCGTTGACCAGGCTAACGAATACCGTGAAAAGCTCGTTGACTGCTGCGCTGACTACAGCGACGAAGTCATGGAAAAGGCTATGGAAGGCCAGTATGGCGTCGACCAGATCGACAAGGCCCTCCTCAAGAAGGTCATCCGCGAAGCCACCATCCGCCTCGACATCACTCCGGTGTTCATGGGTTCTGCACACAAGAACATTGGTGTCCAGAAGCTCCTCGACGGTGTTATCGACTACCTCCCGTGCCCGACCGACGTTGAAAACAAGGCTCTCGACCTCGACAACGACGAAGCAGAAGTTGTTCTCAAGTCCGAAGACAACGCACCGCTCGTTTGCTACGCATTCAAGCTCGTGAACGACCGCTATGGCCAGCTCACCTACATCCGCGTTTACCAGGGTACCCTCAAGAAGGGCGACATGATCACCAACATGGCAACCGGCAAGAAGGTTTCCGTTGGCCGTCTCGTCCGTATGCACGCTGACGAAATGGTGGACATCACCGAAGCCGGTGCAGGCGACATCGTTGCTCTGTTCGGTATCGACTGCGCATCCGGTACGACCTTCACGGATGGCAAGAACCACTACAACATGACTTCCATGCACGTTCCTAACCCGGTTATCGAACTTGTTATCGAAGCCAAGAACCGTGACGACCTCGACAACATGTCCAAGGCCCTCAACCGCTTCACCAAGGAAGACCCGACGTTCCAGGTGGAAGTCGACAAGGAATCCGGCCAGACCATCATCAAGGGTATGGGCGAACTCCACCTCGACGTTTACATCGAACGTATGCGCCGCGAATACAAGTGCGACGTGACGACTGGTGCTCCGCAGGTTGCTTACCGCGAAACCATCACCCGTCCGGCCAAGTTCGACTACACCCACAAGAAGCAGACCGGTGGTTCTGGTCAGTACGCTAAGGTTGTCGGTGAAATGCGTCCGTACGCTGTCGAAGGCGACCAGGAAAAGGTCTACAACTTCGTCAACTCCGTCGTCGGTGGCCGTATTCCGAAGGAATACATCCCGTCTTGCGACAAGGGTTTCCAGAGCTGCATGGAAGCAGGTTCCCTCATCGGCTTCCCGGTTGTCGGTATCGAAATGGACGTTCAGGATGGTGCATTCCACCCGGTTGACTCCTCTGATATGGCCTTCCAGGTTGCTGCTCGTATGGCCTTCCGTGAAGCTTTCGCCAAGGCTGGCGCACAGATCCTCGAACCGATCATGAAGGTCGAAATCCAGACCCCGACCGAATTCCAGGGCGGTGTCGTGGGTAACGTTTCCCAGCGTCGTGGTGCCATCACCGGCACTAGCGAAGAACTCGGCATGACCACGATCGATGCAGAAGTTCCGCTTTCCGAAATGTTCGGTTATGCTACGGACCTCCGCTCCATGACTCAGGGTAAGGCTGAATTTACGATGGAATTCGCTAAGTACGCTCCGGTTCCGAAGAACATCCAGGACGAACTCATCAAGAAGTACGGCGACAAGGTCAAGGCTCGCGCCTAGTTGACGCCAAGCCGAGAGCAGCGCTCAAGCTTGCTTGAGCATTGCCGAGGCGCAAGTCAACCTATGCCACAGGTATGAACACGACCGCTCGGCTCTAACTGTAGATAAGAACCTATGACAGAGCCTCGCTCTCGCAAGAAGCCCTCGGTTAAATAAACCTAAGCCGAATACAGCAGAACAAGCTTGCTTGTTTCTATTGTTGAGGCGCTGGTTTATGCGATATTTTCGCAATACCGAGGGTTTCTTTTTGCTCACGAAATCTAAAGTTTTTCAATAAATTAAAAAGACCTGCAACGGAAGTTGCAGATCTTTTTTTTGTCCTAAACACCCTAGCTGAGCCGCACAAGCTCATTCCTGGCTCGTATTTTCCCTTTCAAGGAAGAGCCCCGCAAGGGGAACTCACGGGACTCTTGTAATAACGTAACACTAGTGAATTCTACTCCGCGATTCGATTCGGCTTCCCGTCTCAGAACCAGAATTGACTACTGTCACATTGATTAATATACTTCACGATTTCGCAGTGGGAACTTTTTTCCGTATGAACCATATTCCAAAATGGAACGAAGGCTTTTTTTCTTCAAAAAACGTATTTTTCAACAAATTCGTTTTTCTCGAAAAATCATATTTGCTAATTTATCCATCAGTGCTAGGGAACAAAGGAGAAAAACCATGATAAATAAAGCAAAATTTATACCAGTTCTTTTTACAGCAGCATTTTTTTCAAGCCTAACCGGCTGCTACTGCGAAGACTGCGGCGAATCCTGTAGCAATGTCTATGATTTCGAGTCCAAGCTTGCAGATTGCCAAAAAACAATCGGCAATTTCAAAAAAGGAAACACCATCCATTACGCCCATTCTAATGGATATGACCTGGATTTTACGGTAAGCAAGGACTCCACTTATCATAAGCGTGAATCCGACTATTGCGCGAACTTTGATACCGAAGTCCGAGACATAGAACTCACCTCCACCTACCCCATCATAAGCATAAAAGTAAGCTTCAACGGTGGATATGAATTCGAAGACGAAGATGAATCTACCGATTTCGTCAGCTCTTTAAATATCACCTACGACGCAACCAGCTATGTTGTCGACCTAAACTCTGATGGCACTCCAATAGAATTCTCCTACAAAGACAACCTAGAAACGCTTGACACGATAACGTTCAATGGCGTCAAATACGATAGCGTCTTTGTCATCTATGACCTTCTCTATGCAAGCAGCACTGATCACGCAGACAACCGAAATCAACCTCGACTCTATTTTTCAAAAGAAAAGGGTATCTTGAAAATCGAATCGAGACTCGGACAGAGCCTCACCATCAAGGAAAATGGCGACAATGAATAAGTTCACAAAACCGCTCTTGTTCCTTTTTGGCGGTTTGCTGTTTTCCTCCTGCAACCACATTCTTGACTCAATCGATGATTATGTCGGCGGAGACTTCGGTAAGCTTGTTCAAAAAGAACAGGAATGGAGCGATTCTGCCAAATTTGTCGACAATCTCGGTATCGAGGACGCATTCAAGGAACGTATGTACAGCCACAAGCCCGAAAATATGGACTTCACGGCAACAGGTACCATCAACGAGATAAGCGTCCATGTCCGCATCGAATGCAACGGCACTGGAGGGAACTTAGTCGTATTCAACTGCAAGACCGTTGAAAATCCGCAGCACATGAACGACGAAGGAATCGTGTTCTCGAACCTGAGTGGCAACAAAATGACCTCCCGCGACGGCTACACGATCCGTATGCTGGATTCATTGAATATCGGAAAGGAAACATTCCAAAATGTTCTTGAATTCGATGCAACCAAAGCTGAAAAAAACGAATGCGATTACGACAAGTTCTACATATCCGCAACGCAAGGGCTTCTTAGAATCGACTTGATGGACACCATCACCATCAAGCGTTCTTTGCCTTAGCTTGTTTCCAGAGCTTTTGCAAGCCTTCTAGCCCGACATCCTTGATTTCCTGGCCTTGTTCCTTGACGAGGCGTTCTACTTCGCGGAAGCGGCGTTCGAACTTGTTGTTCGCACGCTGCAAGGCGATATTTGCGTTAAAGCCACAGTGACGGGCGACATTGACCAAGCTGAACATGATATCGCCGAATTCGTCTTCGAGGCGGTCGACGTTCGCATTCTCGGGCGTAATCTGTTCCATTTCGGCTCGGAATTCCGCAAATTCTTCCTGGACCTTGTCAAAGACAGGCCCCGGTTCGCCCCAGTCAAAACCGACCTTCGCCACCCTGCGGATAATGTCCTGGCTACGGGCAAGCGTCGGCATGGACTTGCTCACCTTGTCCATGATAGACTCGCCCGCGTGCTTCAAGTTGTTCTTCTCTTGAGCCTTGATGCGGTCCCAACGACGGCTCACATCATCAGCCGTATCGACCTGGGCATCACCGAATACGTGCGGGTGCCTGCGCACCATTTTTTCGCAAAGCCCCTGAATCACGTCATCGATGGAAAAATCGCCCTGTTCCTTGCACACCTGCGAATGGAAAATCACCTGGAACAGCACATCGCCCAGTTCCTCGCACATATGTTCCTTGTCGCCTTCTTGCGCGGCATCAATAAATTCACAGCTTTCTTCGACCAGATACGGCAACAGCGAATGCGTATCCTGCTTGCGGTCCCACGGGCAGCCGTTCTCCGAGCGGAGACGCGCCATAATATCGACAAGATCATTAAACGTGTACTTCATACCATAAAAGATAGAAAGTATAGAGGAGCCTTGTTTTTTTGCAATAAATTCTGTAAATTGGTTACTGTTATTATATCGGTTGGTTATATCGTTTCCTAAATCGTTCCTTTTATCGCCTCTTCTTTCCCGCAAGGGTGGGAATCTCCTTTTAAAACCATGGAAACGAAAAATCTTTATTCTGAGCCTTACCGTCAACTATCCCCCGAACAGTATCCTTTGCTGCTCAAGGAGTCCAAGTTCAAGCCCAAGCAACTGTTTTGCAAGGGAACCCTCCCCGCCGAGGGCGCGATTGGAATCGCGATGGTCGGCACTCGCCGACCCACAGCTTCGGCCGAGGAGCTGTGCCGGCGGCTCGTCTGCTCGCTCAAGGGAACAAACGCAGTGGTCGTTTCCGGGCTTGCGCAAGGCATCGACAGCTATTGCCACAAAGCGGCCCTGGAATGCGGCATTCCGACGTTAGCCGTACTCGCACAAGGGCTGGACGCAAAAATCGAAGGAGAACGCGCTATCATCGCTGAACGCATTCTAGAATCTGGCGGGGCACTTCTAAGCGAATACGAAGGGGACGCACCCGCCTTCAAGGGGCGTTTCATCGCCCGCAACCGCATCATCTGCGGTCTCAGCCAATCTACGCTTGTCGTGCAAAGCCGAAAGACCGGAGGCGCCCTGATTACCGCCCAATACTGCATTGACGAAGGCAAGGCACTCCTCGCCATTCCCGGGAGCTTTGACTGCGACCTCTACAGCGGAACAAACGCCCTGCTCGACAGCGGACGTGCCAAGCCTGTATTTACCCCGGAAAGCTTGCGCTCAGTCGCAGGATTCCCGCTCCTCGAAGGGGCTAAAATCGAGCAGATTTCCTCAAGCGGAGTCGTACTTTCGGCTGGAGCCCAAAAAGTTTTCGACCGGTTTAACGGATTCCGCAAAACATTTTCGGAACTTCAACAAGAATTTGAGTTTAAAGCACCGGAACTTTTAGCTATATTGACGGAGTTAGAAATATCTGGTTTAGTCACTTCTAAAGACAACTTCCAATTCTATTTCAATGGAGCATAATTAGTTGCGTTTACGACTTCTTATTGGAATTGCCACCCTGATAACCTTGGCGTTCTTGGGGTTCCAGTTGTTGTTCGGCAAGAACAGCATTCCACAGCAGCGTAGAATCGCAAGGGAAATCGAACTCTACCAAGAGCAGATCGACTCATTGAACAAGATCATCGAAGAACGTGACGAACTCATCCATAAGCTAAAGACCGACTCGCTCTACAAAGAAGAAATACTGCGCACCCGCTACGGCATGAGCCGCAAGGACGAGAAAGTATTCCAGCTGGTGAAGTGATGATTAGTAGGAAGTAGGCGGTAGGAAGTAGGAAGTTTTCATAATCGCGGCAAAGCCGCCTAACTATTCCTGCCTACTGTCTACTGCCTACTGCTAACTGCTTACGCCATTTTGCTCGCGTCACTGCGGACGGATTCGACCTTTCCGGCAAAGAAGCTGTAAGCCGCAGGCACAATGAAGAGCGTCATGAACGTCGCAAACGTAAGACCGCCCACAATGGCAACACCCATCGCGATGCGGCTCGGGGTGCCGGTGAGGATCAACGGCACCGCGCCCAATACCGTAGAAAGGCTCGTCATGAGGATTGGGCGGAAGCGGCGTTCCGCCGCCATCCGAGCCGCCTCAAGCTTAGAGCATCCGGTATTTTCGGCAATCTGGTTTGCAAATTCCACAATCAAGATACCGTTCTTTGTCACAAGCGCAATCAACAAAATCAAAGCAATTTCACTGAAGATGTTGAGCGTCTGTCCCGTAATGAACAAGCTCACCAAAGCACCCGAAAGGGCTAACGGCACCGTAAAGAAAATCACGAACGGCGCACGGAAGCTTTCGAACTGCCCAGCCAGCACCAGGAACACAAGCGCAAGCGCCAAGAGGAACACGATATAAAGACCGCTGGAGCTTTCCTCGAATTCCTTCGAAGAACCGCTCAAAGCCGTACTCACATTCGGATAATCCTTCAGCAAGCTCTTTGCGATACGGCGCATTTCTTCAACGCCGTCGCCAATCGTCTTGCCGGGCGCAAGGCCCGCCTGAATCGTCGCAGCACTAAAGCGGTTGTAACGCGGAAGCGACGGCGATGCCGACTGTTCCTTATAAGTGATGAAGTTGTCTATACTGACGAGCTCGCCCTTGCCGTTCTTGACCGTGAGCATCGAAAGATTTTCGGGCATGCTGCGGTACTGGTAACCGACTGCACCGATAATGTCGTACTGGCGGCCGTCCTTGTAATATTCACCATAAGTCTGGTCACTAATGGCAAGCTGTACCGCCTGAGCGATGTCGTTTACCGATACGCCTTCTTCGTTCGCCTTGTCGCGCAAAATTTCGATGTGGAGTTCCGGCTTGGTAAAGCGCAAGTTGCTATTCACCACGCTGAACACAGAGCTCTTGCTCGCTTCTTCCTCGAACTTGGGCACAAGCGTACGGAGTATTTCGATATTCGGAGCCTGCAACACGAACTGCACCGGAAGGCCACCGCGCTGCGTACTGATACTCTGCGGTTCGAACACCATCACGCGCAAGTCGGGGTATTCGTTTCCGAGCACCTGAATGGCATGTGCAATTTCGCTCTGTGGACGACGAGCCTTCTTGTCGTCATTCAGCGTAATGCGAATCATGGAGCTACCTGCACTGCGAGCACCCGACTGCACTTCCATATATTCGTTCGTATCCAAGATAGATGTCATTTCTTCGACGAAGGCATCGGCCATACGCTTGGTGCGCGTCATGCTGACACCTTCCGGCATCGAAGTATTCACCATGATAGCACTGGAGTCTTCGGTCGGAGCCATTTCGCTACTCATGTTGTTAAAGCAGAAATAAGCCGCCACCAAGAGTGCTGCCACAATCGGGAAAAGCAACAACCTGAGCTTAAGGAAGCCACCGAGCAACACCGAGTAAATACGGTTCATTCCATCAAAGAACGGTTCGGTCACGCGGAAGAACCATCCCTGCTTCTGGTGTCGCAAGAATTTAGAACAAAGCATCGGCGAAAGAGTCAAGGCGCAAAGCGTCGAAAGGAACACCGTTCCAATCATCACCGCGACAAACTCACGGAACAGAAGGCCCGTCGTTCCGCCCAAGGCAAGCACCGGAATAAACACCGCCATCAACACGACCGAGGTTGCAATCACGGCAAAGAAGATTTCATTCGTCCCTGCGACCGCAGCCTGCTTAGGCGTCATTCCCTTTTCAATCTTATGGTAAATATTTTCAACAATCACGATGGCATCGTCCACGACAAGGCCGATTGCCAAGACCATCGCAAGCAAGGTAAGAACATTGATCGAAAATCCGCACAGATAAAGCACGAAGAAACTTCCGATAATTGCAACAGGCACCACCACCATCGGGATAAGCGTCGTACGAGCCTCGCGAAGGAACGCAAAGATAATTGCAATCACCAAGAGGAATGCGATAAAGATTGTTTCGACCACTTCCTTAATGGAAGCTCGGATATTGATGGAAGTATCACGGCCGTAAAGTAGCTGCACACCATCGGGAAGATCTCTGCGGATATCCTCCACACGCTTGTAGAATTCGTCTGCAATTTCCACATGGTTAGAACCCGGCTGCGCCACAATCGCAATAGAAATCGTATTCTTGCCGTTGCGCTTAAAGCCCGTACGCGTATCCTTCGGTTCGTAGTGGATATCCGCCACATCCGAAATGCGGATTACGGTACCGTCAGCAGCAGTCTTAATCGCAATGTTCTTGAATTCCACAGGATCAATCACACGGCCAAGCGTACGGATAGAAAGCGTCGTTTCGCTACCTTCGATGCTACCCGAAGGCAGTTCGAGGTTGCCCTTCTTAAGAGCGGAAGACATTTCTGCGCCAGAGACTCCAAGCGCCTGCATACGCACCGGGTCAAGCCACAAGCGCACCGTCGGCTGCTTTTCGCCCCACAGCATCACTTCGGACACACCGGAAATCGTCTGCAAGCGTTCCTTCACCTGGTTGCGTGCAATTTCCGAAACTTCCATGGCATCGTGCGTATCGCTCACGAGGCTTGCAATCAAAATCGGGTCCGAGTCGCTATCGGACTTATAGACGGTCGGTTCGTCGCAGTCATCCGGAAGCTTACGGCGGACGCGGCTCACGCGGTCGCGGATATCATTCGCAGCCGCTTCCAGATCCATGCCGGTTTCGAATTCGATGCTGATGTAAGAGGAACCGTCGCGGCTTGTAGAAGTCATCGACTTGATACCCGAAGCACTGTTGATGGAGGCTTCCAAAATTTCAGTCACTTCAGCTTCGACCACCGCAGCATTAGCGCCGGAATAAGTCGTTCTTACCTGGATAATCGGGGAATCAACATTGGGGTATTCACGGATGCCCAATTTAGAGGCACCGAAGGCACCGAGCAAAATGATGACCAGCGCCATCACGGTCATGAGCACCGGACGACGTACAGAAAGGTTCGCAACACTCATCGGAGCCTCCCTATTCTAATTCATAATCGGTATTGTGTCGAATTTCGCGAATTCGGACCGAGGCGCCTTCGCGCATACTGATAAGGCCCGAAGAAATAACCGTATCGCCCACATCGAGCCCGCTCACGATATCCACGGAAATCGGTGTACGGAGTCCAGTCTCGACATGCTTGACTTTTGCCTTGCCACCGGTCGCCACAAACACGTAGGCGCCATCCTTGTCGAGCGTAAGCGCTTCTGCAGGCACAGGAATCGTCTTGACGCGCCCGGACTGCATCGACACGGTAACCTTAGCGAACGAGCCCGCCAAAAGCTCACTCTTCGCATTGTCAACTTCAACAAGAACTTGACGCGTGCGGCTGCTTTCCGAAAGCGAAGCTTCCAAAGCCTTCACCTTGCCCGACTTAATGACATCGCGTTCCTCGTCCTTAAGTTCCACGGAATCGCCTTCCTTGAGAGCCGATGCATAACGCTGCGGAAGCGCAAACTTTGCCTTGAGCTTTTTCACTTCGCTAAGCGTTGCAATCGAAGAACCCGTCGTAAACCAAGCGCCAACAGAAACATTCACAAAGCCGAGCTTGCCTGCAAACGGGGCACGGACTTCGGTCTTTGCGATTTGCGCCTTGATGAGTTCTACAGAAGCTTCAGCCGACTTGAGAGTTGCTTCGGCCGATTCCAAGTCCGCCTTGGTGGCACCGTTCTTTTCAAAAAGACCGCGGATGCGCTGTTCCTTCTGTTCGGCCAAAACCTTATTCGACTCGGCCTGCTTGAGCTGCGCACGGAGTTCGGAATCGTCAATCTTTGCAAGGAGAGTTCCCTTTTGCACCGAAGCACCGTCTTTCGCGAAAAGCTTCGTGAGCTTACCCGAAGCGGCCGCCGTCAGCTGCACGCTGTTCAGCGGTTCGAGAGTTGCCATTGCCGTATAAGACTTTCCCTGTTCGTGAGGTTCGGCAATGTAGCCTTCAACTGCAATTTCACGAGCGGGCTTACCACCTTTATTGCCTTTAGGTTTAGAACCGTTCTTGGCGGCTTCTTCCTTACTACCACATGCGACGAGAAGAAGTGAAGTCAGAGTAATGAGAATAAAGTTTTTCATAAATTCAAGGCTTTCTAATTTCGCAAATTTAGATGCGCAATACCATTAAAGAGTTGCATAAAAAGGCGATTCCCGCCGTGTAGCGGGAATGACAACCTTAGAACTTCACGTTCATCAGGAGTGCGCCGCCATCCTCGTAAAATTCCGGAGCAAACTGGACTCGATTCGAGAAGGACTTGCTCGAAGTTGCACGGTAAATGCGCACGGCATCAAGCATGGACACAACGCGGTTCAAAATCAAGGCGCCAACGGAAACCTGGAAAACGATGCGGCTCACGCGGAAATGACGCATACGGCTCTTGAATTCATCAATATGCTTGGACGATTCTGGGTTGTCGGAACTCCCCCAGTCCCACTGGATATCGTTAGACAATTCTTCATCAACTTTTTTGCCTGAACGGAGCATCGACTGGTTGTAGTCTTCATCCATATCCGGTGAGGAATTCTGTCCAAAGACGCCCGAACGGCTACGGTAAGAACCGACCGTATTCAAAAGCGACACATTCTTGTTACCGGTAAGCCCAGCATGACGAACAGCATAATTATGCGCCGACGTCACATAGCGCTCGCCCACCACATAAGAACCGATGGCAGTCACCCACAATGCAAGGTCCGTCCACACGAACGGGCGCACCATATTCTTTTCGTTCAGATAAAGCTCGCCCATACCTGGAAGAAGCGCAGATGCACCTACGGCAAGAAACACGTTCTTGTCGCTGTTCTTGTAAACGTTCTGATCAACGCTCACCACAATCTGCGAGAAAGCGGCGACTGACGCAAGCAGGATGGCAAGTAAAATGCGCATTAGAATCCCCAGTTTGCACGAACGGCCCAGCCGAACGAATCCTTGAACGAAACGCCGCTATCAAAATGCAGGCGATCGTACCAAGAAACATCTTCTTCGTAAAGGACCTTGTTGTGGGCGTTGGCCGTAAGGGCTGCGTCCACTGCAGAAACGATATGGTTCAAGATCAAGCCACCGATGAACCACGCCTGCATGTCGGCGTAATCATTAGCCTTGCTACGCATGGAACGGTACTTTTTCAGGTTGTCGGATTCACCCAGAGAAACCGTTTCGGAATTCGGATCGCTCAAGTCCAACGAACTGACAACGGCAGCTCCAGTCACGTCATCCCAGCCAAGCACGTAAGAGCTTTCAGAAATCAACTGGAATACTTCAGATTCCTTGTCGAATCCCTTGACGCCCTTGATTTCGTCACGCAACGTAATCTTTTCGTCGAGATTATATCCATTGACAAAGTTTCCGGCATGCTTCGTGTCCTTGTCAAAGAGAAGGCCTTCGCTATAGCATCCACCGTACGTCGCATTGCCGTAAATCGCTTCGCAGAACGACTTGCGGGTGCCCATGTAGCGGTTCGCAAATTCACTTCCGTAAAGGCTTCCGCCCGTATTGTAAAGTTCACGCATAGCGACTTCGTAGCGGCCGATGGAATAGTGGTTCTTTGCAAAGTTCTTGTACTTGTCGACCTGCTGGTTGTACTTGTGGATCGAGAAGTAACCCCAGCCACTCCACATCAGCACTTCGAGTGCCATATAGACACCACCGCGCACATACGTAGCCGTCGAACCGCCCACGTACATCTGGCCGACACCTGGGACCAAAAGCGAGAGGAACAAAGCCTTACGCGGATTCTTGTAACGGCCTTTCAGTTCGTCAATGCCATGCACCTTGGAAACCTTCACCGGTCCCAAGAGATCACGACGGCTCATACTGTTCGAGGAAGCGGCAACAGAACTGCTGCTGACATCCGTAAGCCCAGCCATCTTAGCCTGAGCGATAGAATCGGCAATTCTCGAAGAATCTGCACGGGCACGGATCCTTTCGGCTTCGGCAATGGCAGCTTCGCGCATCAGCGAATCACGGGCCGCAGAATCCAGCGTAGCCGTATCGACAGCGGCAACTGCCGGGGCAACCTCTGCAACGGAAGAACTAGATTCTACCGGAGCGACGGAAGGAGCGCTGACAGCCACAGAGGATGAACTCAAAACGACAACCGAGGAACTCTGCGGAAGTGCGGCCGAAGAACTCGACACAGCCGCGCTCGAAAGGGCGACGCTACTGGAAGACTTTGCCTTAGACTTCTTGGATGCAGAACTTGCCGGTGCCTTCGCCGAAGAACTCGCCGGCACGACAGCCGAACTTACAGGAGCCGGAGCCGCTGGCGTTGTTGTCTTAGACGCAGAACTTGCAGGGGCCGGCGCCGTGGCCGAAGCCTCTTCTTCAAATTCGGCAAACAGGTCTCGCACCTGTGCAAATGAAAGCTGGGCGAGAGAAAGACTTAAAAACAAAGGTAAAAGAGCAAACTTGCGCATATAAATCTAAAATAGCAAAAAATGCCAAAAAAACAAAAAGCCCTGGACTCAAATCCAAGGCTTTATTCGTCAAATTTTAATGAAAAACTACTTGATATGGACTCGCTTGGCCGAAGAACCGACGCGTACCATGTAGACACCAGAAGTCGGAACCTGGATTTCGAAGTTTGCAGAACCCACGACGCCCTTGCGAACGACTCGACCCTGCATATCGACAACAGCGTAGCGAGAACCCACCGTAGAGCCGCTCACCTGGATAGCACGGCCGATGGTCGAAATACCAAGTTTCTGGACGGTCTTGCCAGCAGCAATCGACACAGGACCCGTCTCGTTAATGATGAGGGTGCCATCGCCCGAAAGGATGAAGCTGACGTGTTCAAAGTTCGGCGAAATGTTGACAAACTCGGAGACATCAAGATTCATCGGGTAAAGGTACTTGTTCGTGCCAGAAACAGTCGGAGTTCCCGTGTAGGCCACAAATTCCTTGGTATAAGCGTATTCGGCAGGCAACGGATTTTCAGCAGAACCGTCATTGTACGGAATCACATCAAAGCTCTTTTCGACCGTGATTTCTTCGCCAGTATACTTCATCGTGATCGTGTTACCGATGATGATGACCTTGACCGGTTCGGTATAAGGCGTAATCGTGAAGTAGCCCTGCTTGACCTTCAGCAAGTAATTCGGATTGAGTTCCGTGCCTTCTGCGAACGTGGCAGAGATACGGTAAGCAGAATCCTCCTTGGTTTCAACAGTCTTGAGGACATTTTCACCAGCTTCGCGGGCAATGATAAGGCCCTTCAGTTCGTCACCTTCAAGGAGTCCAGACGTTTCGTAGCGATAGGTTTCAGGATCCTTCTGGCCGTAGACCTTAGAGGTATCGGCAACCGTAACCGTCACAATTCTCTTTTCGACCTTGAGAGCGCCAGTCACGTATTCACTGACAACATAATTCTTGTTGGTCGGGCTCTTCTTGTCAAAGCTAAGTTCATATTCACCGGCAGCGAGAAGTCCCGTAGTGCTCTTGGTCAAGCTCACATGGATATTATCCAGCTCATCACCTTCAATGAGGTTGTCTACAGTCCAAGTGAATTCGGTCGGAGTTTCTTCACCATAAGTGATCTTTTCGGACGTTGCAGTCACGACCAGCGCTCTCGGTTTGACATAAAGGTAACCATCGGTGACAGCAAACGTCACGTTCGGATAATTGACCGACGTATTCTTGAAGTCATCCTTGGAAAGTCCCATGAGGTACTTGGCAGCATTCGTTCCAGACGTTTCGGCCTTGCCCGTGTATTCCACAAAGTCCAACGAGTAGGCTTCACTGTTGCATTCCATATCGTAGCCCTTCACGGTCTTGAGCTTGCCATCATATTCCACGGTATCGACGTGACCCGTAATCGTCACGACAATCTTGTCATCGTTCGGCTTGATCGTAAACACACCATCATCGCCAACAGTCACGACATAATTGGGATTGAGAGTCTTGTCAACAGAAGCCGTAATGGCATACGTACCGGCGTCTTCGCCCTTTTCACGGGTGATCGTGACACCATCCAGAGCATCCTTGCCAACAAGGGTCTTGACCGTATAGGTCAGCTCAGGATCCTTTTCGCCAAACTTCTTAGAGACATTATCCACGGTCAAAGTGACGGCCTTCGCAGAAATGGTGAGCGTACCGGACTTGACGGTCATGGAGTAGTTGGAATTGGAACCCTTTGCAAAAGTGACGCTGACCTTGTAAGTACCAACATCTTCGCCTTCGGCACGGGTAATCGTAGCGCCTTCAAGCTTTTCCTTATCAGAAACCAGGTCATCTACATCAAGTTCAAACGTCGGATCGTCGTCACCGTATGTCTTTTCGGCATCTTTTACAGTTACCGTTATCGGTCTAGGTGTCACGGTCAGCAAACCAGACACGACATTGATATTGTAGTTCGGGTTCTTAGATTCGTCGAAGACCAGGTTGACAGCATATTCGCCAACAGGTTCAAGACCATTGGACTGGCACTTCTTGCAAGAGATCGTGGGAGTCGTCAGTTTGTCCTTGCCCACCAGGCCCTTTGTCTCATAAGTGATTTCGGGCGTGGCATCGCCATAAGTTTTTTCGACGTCATTGACGGTCACGGTAGCCGTTGCAGGAGTAATACCGAACATGCTATTGATGGTTTCTACAATGTAGTCCGTCGTTTCTTCGTACTGGACGCTAACTTTAATGTCATATTTACCCACATTCTCGCCGCTTGTTCTCGTCACGGAGATTTTACCCAACTTGGTATAATCCTTCTCACTGATGTTGCCATTGACGGTATATTCCAAAGCCGGGTCTTCTTCACCATAAACCTTGCCGCAGCCCTTGGCAGCCACAACCACCTTGGTCTTGGTAATCGAGAAATTACCCGTAGTATAGTCGATGCTGTAGTTCTTATATTCATCAACCAGCGCATCATAAACGCCTTCGGCAAGAGAAATCTGATAGGTTCTCGGTTCGTTGGAACTATTGACAATGTCTTCGCCCTTTTCACGAGTAAGCTTGATGGTCTTAGCCAAGCTCTTCTTCAAGTTTTTCAGGGTATCGGCATTAAATTCAAGGTTTTCTTCGTCATTGATATGCCATGTAAATTCAGGATCGTCGGTACCCTTTTCTTTTTGGGCATCGTCGATTTTGATTTCGATATTTCCCTTGGCAATCTTGAAGGTCTTTTCGATGGGATCCGTATTGCCCTTCACGGTCACAAAAACAGAACCAGCATTGTCACCGGCATTAATGTTTTCGCCATACGTCACGGTGAAATCCGTAATCTCGACTTCGCCGCAAACAACTCTTGAAACGATCGGCTTAATCTGGTTACCCGTAAAAGTGCCTTTAGTCGGACTAATCGCAACAGTGCATCCAGGAGCTGCCGCAAATGCACTTGAAAACGCTGCCGAAGCAGCAAGAGCAAGCATTAAAATCTTTCTCACCATATAACACTCTCTTGTTATCGAACCTACAAATCAATATAATTTTTTCCTTATTTTTTTTCAAGCAGAC
This sequence comes from Fibrobacter succinogenes, assembly GCA_902779055.1. Classification (GTDB taxonomy): domain Bacteria; phylum Fibrobacterota; class Fibrobacteria; order Fibrobacterales; family Fibrobacteraceae; genus Fibrobacter; species Fibrobacter succinogenes_K. Next base: position 20,316 of record CACZAD010000039.1, read on the forward strand.
TTTAGTTAAAGCGTTGTAAAATGGTACCTTAAAACAAGAAAAACCGCCCCCGAAGGGACGGTTCTCAAAATTAAAGTGGTTTGAGAATTACTTTTGGATGCTACGCACCCGTCCGTAACTGCACCTCGGTCATAAGGTCAAACTAGTTTGACCTTGCGACTCTCGGTTTGTTACTTCTCAGCGACCACCCAAACCTTGACCTGTGCTTCAACGTCACTGAAGACCTTGACAGTCACGGTGTAGACACCGAGCTGCTTGATCGGTTCAGCAAGGTCGATCTGGGCACGGGAAACCTTGACACCAGCCTTAGTGATTGCTTCAGCGATGTCACCTGCGGTCACAGAACCGTAGAGACGTTCGCCTTCAACAACGCGGCGTTCGAGGTTGACAGAAACCTGAGAAAGCTTTGCAGCAACATCGCCAGCAGCAGCGAGTTCCTTCTGGAACTGAGCTTCAACAGCAGCGCGGTTGTTTTCGATTTCAAGCTTGGCTTCCTTAGTTGCACGAACAGCGAGCTTGCGCGGGAAGAGGTAGTTACGTGCGTAACCGTCCTTAACCTTCACGACGTCGAGCATCTTGCCCAAGTGGGGGACGTTAGCCTTAAGAATAATTTCCATAGTCTAGTTCCTCCTATTAGCGCATGCTGTCCGAAACGAACGGGAGAATAGCCATCTGACGGGCACGCTTGATAGCTTCGTTCAGCATACGCTGATACTTGGCGGAAGTGCCAGAAATGCGGCGCGGGATGATCTTGCCACGTTCAGAGATAAAGCGACGAAGAGTCTTTTCGTCCTTGTAGTCAATGAACTTGACGTTGTTCTCGGTGAACCAGCAAGTCTTCTTGCGGCGGATGCGAGTAGCCTGCTTCTTATCTTCAAAAGCCATTATTCAGCCTCCCCTTCTTCTGCGTCAACCGGAACAATTTCTTCGGTGGACTGTGTCTGAGTCTGATCGTAGACGATTTCGCTCATCGGATAATCAGCGAGGGTCATCCAACGGAGAACGTTTTCGTTCAGCTTGAGAGCGGCTTCCATAGCAGCGACCGTTGCAGCTTCTGCCTTGTAGTAGAAGATGACATAGTAGCCGTGCTGGCGCTTGTTGATAGTGTAAGCGAGCTTGCGCTTGCCCCAGTCGTCACGGCGGAGAATTTCGCCGTTACCGCTAGTGATGTTCTTGCCGATGGTCTCGACTTCAGCCTTGATAGCGTCGTCAGAGATCATAGCGTCGATGATCACCATCGTTTCGTATTGTCTCATAATGAGTCCCTTTGGTCTATCGCCC
>CACZAD010000040.1 GCA_902779055.1 Fibrobacter succinogenes
GAGGCCGTGGTAGCTCGGATCCGGTTCGGTGAGGCCCTTGAAACGGTCGTGGTTTGCTTCCCAGTCGAAGTTGCCGCTGTCAACGATGCAGCCACCGACGGCCATAGCGTGACCGTCCATGTACTTGGTCGTGGAGTGGGTCACGATGTCAACGCCGAATTCAATCGGACGGCAGAGAATCGGGGTCGGGAAGGTGTTGTCGACAATCATCGGAACGCCGTGCTTGTGGGCGAGATCAGCAAAGCGCTTGAGGTCCAAGACCTTGCCAGCCGGGTTTGCAACCGTTTCGCCGAAGACGCACTTGGTGTTCGGACGGAATGCCTTTTCGATTTCTTCGTCGGAGGCGTCCTGGTCAACGAACGTGCATTCGATGCCGAGCTTCTTCATAGTGACGGAGAAGAGGTTGCTCGTACCGCCGTAAATAGCAGAAGTGCTGATGAAGTGGTCGCCGGATTCGCAGATGTTGAAAACGGCGTAGAAGTTGGCGGCCTGACCGGAACTCGTGAGCATGGCGGCAACGCCACCTTCGAGAGCGGCGATCTTGTTAGCGACTGCGTCGTTGGTCGGGTTCTGCAGACGGGTGTAGAAGTAGCCGGAAGCCTTCAGGTCGAACAAGTCGGCCATGTCATTGGTCGTTTCGTACTTGAAAGTGGTGCTCTGGTAGATGGGGAGAACGCGCGGTTCGCCGTTTTTCGGCTGCCAACCGCCCTGAATGCAAAGAGTTTCGATTTTGGACATTTTTTAGAATGTCTATCAAAAAGTGCATGTGATCTAATTGAACCCACAGAAAATTTGCCCAGATTAGGTAAAAATTATAGATAGTAATAGATAGAATCTATAATGAAAAGGTATATGAGGGCTTTGTCCCTGATTTCTCCAATTTAACTGTTTTTGGGGTGAGGGTTAAAAATTCCTGGTTTTGTAAATGAATGAGTGTGCTTTTGTGCAGTAATTTCTATATTTAGAATTATGAAGTTGCCGCGCGAGACACGCACATTTGTAGCCATCGACTTGAAGTCCTTCTTCGCGTCGGTGGAATGCGTTTTGCGCGGGCTGGATCCGCTGACGACGAACCTGGTGGTGGCCGATGCGAGCCGTACCGAAAAGACGATCTGCCTGGCGGTGAGCCCAAGCCTTAAAGCGTATGGAATTCCCGGACGTGCCCGATTGTTTGAAGTGATTCAGAAAGTGCGGGACGTGAAACGCCGGACGGGCGAAGACGTGCAGTACATTGTCGCTCCACCGCAAATGGCTAAGTATGTGGAATATTCGACCCGCGTTTATAGCGTTTATCTGAAATATGTGAGCGAAGAGGATATCCACGTTTATTCGATTGACGAATGCTTTATCGACTTGACGCATTACCTTTCGATGTACAAGAAATCGGCACGTGAACTCACGAAAGAAATGATTCGCGATGTACTCGAGACGACGGGGATTACGGCGACGGCAGGCATCGGGACGAACCTTTACCTTTGCAAGATTGCAATGGATGTGATGGCGAAGCACGTGTCGCCAGATGCCGATGGCGTACGCATCGCGGAACTCGACGAGATGACTTACCGCAGGGAACTCTGGGGGCATCGCCCGTTGACGAACTTTTGGCAGTTGGGGCGCGGCATCGCTGATCGCCTGGAACATTGCTACTTGAACAACGGCCGTGGCATTTTTACGATGGGTGACTTGGCCCGTGTAAGCGTCAAAAATCCCGATGCGCTCTACAAGATGTTTGGCGTGAATGCAGAAATCTTGATTGACCACGCCTGGGGTTATGAACCGTGCGGCATTGCCGAAATCAAGAAGTATAAATCCAAGACGCACAGCATTGGCGGCGGGCAGGTTCTTAGCTGCGCCTACGATTGCGCCAAGGCGAAAATCGTCATTCGCGAAATGGTCGACACGCTTGCGCTCGATTTGGTCGAGAAGGGACTTGTGACGAACGGGCTCACGCTCCACGTAGGCTATGACCGCGAAAATGTGGACAAGGGAATCTACCACGGAGAAACGGTCATGGATGGCTATGGCCGGACAATTCCGAAGCCTGCACACGGTACCGCTCCGCTATTGAATTACACGTCGTCGGCCTCGACGATTGCCGATGCGGTGATGAAACTAGCAGACCGCATTATGAACCCGCTACTGACTGTGAAACGATTGAACTTGACCGCCAATAACGTCTTGAAGGCGTCGCAGGAAAGCTATGACTTGTTCACGGATGTGAGGAAGATCGAACGCGAAAAGAAGATGATGCAGGCGCAGATTGCCATCAAGAAACGCTTTGGCAAGAATGCGATTTTCAAGGGGATGGATATGCAGGAGGGGGCGACGACCCGCGAACGCAACGAACAGATCGGAGGTCACAAGGCGTAGATGAAAGACGACTACAAAGATATCATCGATTTGCCGTACCCGCGGAATGACTGGAACTTTTTGATCAAGCACCCGCGAATGCCGATTGCCAACCGCGCTAAAATCTTTAGCCCGTTTGCGGCGTTGCGTGGCCATGACAAAAAAATCGCAGAAACAGCAAAGCGCGGAATTCCTTCCGCGCTACAGGTTATTGATGATGAGGGTTGTGGTATTTAGGTAAAAGATTTAATCGTGGTGTTCCATGTTGTGGTCGCCATGGTTGCCGCGATGTTCACGGTTCATGCGTTCGAACTGCAAGAACTTGAACTTGTCGAGCTGTTCCTGGTTGAGGATCTTCTTTAAGCTTTTGACTCCGTCGATTCTGTGATTGAGCAAGCCTTCCTGGGCTTTGAGGATGTTGGCCTTTGCTGCTGCAATCTGCTTGTCGTTGTTGCTTTCGAGAGCGTCGCGGAGAGCCTTTTCGGCTTCCTTCTTTTGCTTGCGGAGAGCCTTGAATGTGGAATCTGCGATTTTACGCTGCTGTTCGAGAGCGGTCTTCTGTTCGTGCGTGACTTTTAGCTCGGCGTCGATAAATTCGATTTCTTTTGCAAAGTCAAGCTTCTTGTCGAACTTTTTGCCCTTGTGGAATTCGTCGCGGAAATGGTCGCCTTTGTGGTGAGGACCTTCGCCGAATTCTTCGCCGTGATGGCGTCTGCATTGCGGGCAGTTGCAGTCAGGACCGCAGGGAGCCTTCTTTTGGCAGCAGGGAGCGTTTCTCTTGCAGCAGTCCAGATTCTTTTTGCAGCAATCGCCGGGCTGGAATTCGCAAATCCCGCCTTTGGCGCAGAAACCGGGTACATTGCCAGAGTTTGATGTGGCGCCTCCAAAGGTGAATGCGCCTACGAAAAAGCCGATGGAACAAGCGAAGATGATGATGCTTGCGAGGAGGTTCTTTGTGGAATCCTTCATTATTTTGTCTCCTGTAATAAATAGCTGATGGATCGGTCTGTATCCAAGTTTTCAAGTTCGTCGTCAGTGGTTTCGCCGAGGTCGCTGTACCACGAGACCAGTTCGTCCGATGCGACGTTCTTGATGAGGAGCGTCTCGGAATCGAGCTTGTTAAACGTTACCCAGGCGGTAATGAAAGCGACTGCCAAAAAGCTTGCGGCAACCGCAAAAATCGAACGCGCCTGGAAAAAGTTGAGGAATTTGTTTTTCTTTGAAGAATCGAGTCTTGCGCAGACCATATCCCAGGAATCTTCCCTGGGCGTGATTCTTTCAATTCTTGAAAAATCGATTTGATTACGCATAGTTCTGGTTCTCCTGTAAATAGCTCCTGACTACGGAACGTGCGCGACTGAGCCTTGCCTTGATGGTCCCTTCGGGCATGCTGTAAATCTCGGACAAGTCCTTAACGCCAAGGTCTTCGGCATCCTTGAGCCAAAGCATGCTCCGCGTCTCGGCAGGGAGTTTTGAAAGTCCAATTTCTAGCAGTTCCGGGTCGTAATCCAAAGCTTCGTCGTTCTTGCTTCCAATGGCCGAATTGACCAGCACGTCGATGTGCCCTTCTTCGAGTTCGGCGTGGCGCTTCTTGGAGCGCAACTTCATAAGGCATTCGTTCACGGTCAGGCGGAACAGCCAGGTGCCAAGGGCGCTTTCACCACGGAAGCTTTGTATTTTCGATGGAACCGAAACGAAAATGTCCATCAACGCATCTTCGGCTTCGTCGCGGTTCTTGAGCATTCTGAATGCCAGGTTCAGCACTTTGGTGCTGTGTGATTTCCACAGCAGGCCCAGTGCCTCGCGACTGCCTTGTTGAATTTTTGTGATGATGACTTTTTCGTTCATTTTGCCATTTTGATGCGTGGGGTTTATGGGCGGTTGCATGGGTAGTTAATTTTTTTATTTAATTATATTATATAGTGATGCAAAAAATTCTTTTTGAAAAATTGAAGGAAGCTTTTGCTTCCGTTTTGCCGATTACGCTGATTGTCCTGTTGGTGGCCCAGACTCCGATTGTATCTTTTTCGGGCAAAGAGCTGGTTATTTTTTCGATCAGTGCTGTTTTTTTGATTTTTGGGATAGGGCTTTTTAATTTGGGGGCTGACCTTGCCATGACGCCGATGGGCTCGTATGTGGGGGCCGGGCTTACTAAATCGCGGCGGCTCCTGTTGCTTGTTTCGGTGTGCTTTGTGATGGGAGTCCTTATTACGGTGGCGGAACCCGATCTGTCTGTGCTTGCGGAACAGGTGAAAAATGCCGTGGCTCCGGGATTGTTGATTGCGACGATTGGGGTGGGCGTTGGAATTTTCCTCTTGCTTGCCATCTTGAAAATCGTGTTCAAAAAGGATCTGTCGTCGATTATCATCTTCTTTTACATGGTGCTGTTCATGCTCGGGATGCTTATGGTGTCTGTCGGGCGTAACGACTTTGTGCCGCTTGCGTTTGATTCGGGTGGCGTGACGACTGGGCCGATTACGGTGCCGTTTATCATGGCGCTCGGCGTGGGTGTCGCAGGGGCGATCGGTGGCAAGAATGCATCGGAAAACAGTTTCGGATTGATTGCGCTTTGCTCTGTCGGACCGATCTTGGCTTTGATGGGGCTGGTCGTTTTTTCGAAGGGTGACCTGAATTATGAACTTTCGATGGCGGCATATTCGGTGGATGCAAGTCTCGGCAAAAATTTCTTGCCTACGGTATTGACCGTCATGAGAGAAGTCATTGTGGCGCTCGCGCTGATTGTTGCTTTTTTTGGTGTTTTGCAGGTTACGGTACTCAAGCTCCCTAAGGTAAAGTTGGTGCAGATTGGGGTTGGGCTTTGCTATACGTTCGTGGGGCTTGTGATCTTTTTGACGGCGGTGACGGTCGGGTTTATGCCGATTGGCTTTGAAATTGGCCGTGAACTCGCTGCCCGTCCGCATGTCCTTGTGGTGGCGGGCTTTATCATCGGAATGGTGGTCGTGCTTGCGGAACCTGCGGTGCATGTGCTGAACAAGGAAGTCGAAGAAGTGACTGGAGGGCTTGTTTCGAAGCGTTCCATGCTGATTGCGCTTTCGGTCGGTGTCGGCATTTCGATTGGACTTTCGATGCTTCGCATCATTATCGGTTTCCCCATTATTTATTACCTGTTGCCGGGATACTTTATTTCGCTTGGCCTTTCGTTCTTTGTGCCTAAGCTTTATACGGCGATTGCGTTTGACTCGGGTGGCGTGGCGAGTGGTCCGTTGACATCGAGCTTTATTTTGCCTTTGGCGATTGGTGCATGTTCCGTGATTCACGATGGTGGCAATTCCATTTTGAATTATGCATTTGGCATTGTGGCGATGGTCGCTATGACTCCGCTCATTACGATCCAGGTGCTTGGTTTCAAGGCGATTGTGGCAAGGCTGTGGCGCAACAGGATCATGATGCGCCGCTTGCAGGATGCCGATGACGAACAGATTATTGACTTTGTGTAGAGGCTGCAATGGTTGATGTGGTAAAGAATGTTTTGAAACGGGTTGTGCCTCAAAAGGTTCATTCGAAAGTCTCGATGAACCGCCTCAAGATTCTTGTGACGACAGTGAATCGCACAAAGGCTGACTTTTATATGGATTATATCCAGTCGTTCGGTGCGAATATGCAGTTCGTGTTTTACGGGCACGGAACGGCTCCGCGCGAAATTATGGCGGCACTCGGCCTTGCCGATTCGGAACGAGCTGTGATTATCAGCATCATAGGTGAAGACCATGTGCCAGCGGTTCTGGAATGCCTTGAAGAAAAGTTCAAGACGATTGTGAATGGAAAGGGAATTGCCTATACGATCCCGTTGACAAGTGTAATCGGCAAGTCCGTGTTTAACTTTTTGAGCGACAACCGTTCCCAGGTCGGGAGAGGGTAATTATGAAAGCGAATACCCATGAATTGATTATCTGCATTGTGAACAACGGATTCTCCGACACTGTGATGGAAGCCGCCAAGGAGGCGGGGGCCCGTGGTGGTACGGTGCTGAACGCTCGTGGTACGGCAAACAAGGAAGCGGAAGCATTTTTCCATATCGCCATCCAGCCTGAAAAGGAAGTCGTGATGATTCTAGTGCCGCTGAACGTGAAGGATGCGGTACTCCATTCGCTCTACGAAAAAGCGGGCCTCAATACGATGGGGCAAGGCATCGCGTTCTCGCTTCCGGTCGACCAGGTCGTCGGACTCACGCCGTGGAAGGTTGTTGCCAAGACCGCTGAAAAGAAATCATAATAGTTGAAGCGTCATCCTGGAGCAGGTCATCCTCGACCGTCAGGTAGGGGATCCATACTACTCCAGCAGCGTTTACACCTTCACATTGAAGTATTCGATTTCGGGGTGGCAGATGTAGAGGCCGCTTACGGATGCTTGCGGGTACATTGCTCCGTTTTCAGTGAGACTGATGCCTACGCTGCCAAAGTCGATAAGACGCGCGACGTTGAAGATTTCTTTGATGTTCGGGAGCACGGGGTAACCGACGGCCGGGCGGATGCCCTTCCAGCCGCAGGTGCGGTCGAGTTCGCGGCTCAAGTATTCGGCTCCGGCTTCGGCGAGGCGGTCGGCGACGGTCTGCATCAGGAGAACATCGTAATCGCTGCCGCCCTGTTCGGCTTTAAGCTTTTCCAAGCGCTTGACGAATGTATCGCTCATGGTCACTGCGAATGCACCCACGATGTCGCGGAACACGTCCTTGCCTGCGGGGGCGGCAAAAACGCTTGCGGTATTGGCGTTGGCCGGAGCAACGTAGTCGCAGAGGGCAAGACAGGTGCCTTCGGGGTTCTGCTGGCGTGCGGTCGTGACTTCAACGAAGTCAGCATCCGTGCCGGTGCGGCCCGTGTTGAAGATGATGGATTTTTCGGTACCGGCGGCAGGGTAGAATGCCTGGACAGCGCGGAGTGCGTATTCGGGCTTTGTGAGCGACTTGATGAGGGCTTCGGCGTCGGCCTTGAGTTTTTTCGCTTCTTCTTCTTCGGGCTTGATTTTCCAAGTGAAGAAGAAGTATTCCCAGCTGATGAGCGGGATGATCTTTTCGATAGGAATCGGTGGGAGCTTGCTTTCGCCCATGAACGGTGGCTCTCCCGGCTGGTACTTGCTCCAGTCGCACTTGTAGCGACGTTCTTCCGGGGTGGATGTTGCTGCGGCCATGGCGTTTGCGGCTTCGGTCTTGATGCCGTTTTGCTTGTCGCGGATGCGCTGCTGCTCTTCGCGGTTTTCTTGGATGGTCTGTTCGCGAGTGGCGGGGTCGAGCAGCTTTTGGGCAAGGCCCGGGTTGCTTGCGGCGTCGCGCACGTGGAACACGGGGCCTTCGTAGCACGGAGCAATTTTCACGGCGGTATGCGTGGGCGAGGTGGTGGCGCCACCGACGATAATCGGGATGCGCTGACCTGCTTCTTGCATGGCCTTTGCGACGGTACACATTTCTTCGAGCGACGGCGTAATGAGGCCGGAGAGGCTCAAGATGTCTGCTTTGTTCTCAATGGCTGCCTTGACGATGACATCTTCGGGGACCATCACGCCGAGGTCTACCATGTCGTAGCCGTTACAGGCCATAATCACGGAAACGATGTTCTTGCCGATGTCGTGCACGTCGCCCTTGACTGTGGCGATGACGATTTTGCCACGGCTGGCGGCGTTTGCGTCTTTGCCCGCTTCGATGTAGGGCTGCAAAATTTCTACAGCCTTCTTCATGGTACGTGCGGTCTTCACGACCTGCGGGAGGAACATCTTGCCTTCGCCGAAGAGGCGGCCGACTTCGTTCATACCGTCCATCAGCGGACCGGAAATGATTCCTACGGGGCTGTCGCCACGGTTGATGAGTTCCATCAAGTCGGGCTGCAATGTTGTTGAAGTTCCTTTGAGGAGCGCTTCTTGCAATCGTTCTTCGGGCGTCGTGGGCTTTGCTTCGGCGGCCTTTTCGTTATTGTCGGAGGAGCTGCTTGCGCCTGTACTCATCGCAAAAATGGCCTTCGGGTCGTACTTGGCGCCAGTTTCCTTGGCCTTTGCCTGGGCTGCCGTCATGCGGCTTGCAATTTCGATCAAGGCTTCGCTAGCGTCCGGTTCCGTATTGAAGATAACTTCGGTAATGGCCATGCGGAGTTCAAGCGGAATCGTCTTGTATTCGATAATTGCGCTCGGGTTCATAATGGCCATGCCCATGCCGTTCGGAATCGCGTAATGCAGGAATGTGGTGTGCATCGCTTCGCGCAAGTAGTTGTTACCGCGGAATGCGAACGAGAGGTTCGAAAGACCGCCCGAAATGCGGACGCCGGGGAGGTTGTCCATAATCCAGCGGACGGCACGGATAAAGTCAATGGCGTAGGCGTTGTGTTCGGCCATGCCGGTAGCGACCGTCAAAACGTTCGGATCGTAAATGATGTCGGACGGATCAAAGTGAAGTTGCTTCACCATGATGTCGTAGGCGCGAGATGCAATTTGTACGCGGCGCTCGTAGTTGGTGGCCTGGCCTTCTTCGTCGAAGAGCATCACGATGACGGCGGCACCTAAGCGCTTGACGACAAGAGCGTGTTCGATGAACGCCTTTTCGCCCATCTTCAAGGAGATGGAGTTCACGATGCTCTTGCCCTGGATGCACTTGAGACCTTCTTCGATGACTTCAAAACGGGAGCTGTCGACCATGATGGGGACGCGGCTTACAGCCGGGTCCGAAGCGATGAGGTTCAAGAACGTACGCATTTCGGCGGTGGCGTCGAGGAGGCCGTCGTCCATGTTGACGTCGATGACGTCGGCACCGTCTTCTACTTGCTTACGGGCAATGTCGAGGGCTTCGTCGTAATTCTTTTCGTTGATGAGACGGAGGAACTTCTTGGAACCGGCCACGTTACAGCGTTCGCCAACTTTTGCGAAGTCCTCGGCGTTGCAACTGTCGGCGCCATTGCTGGGGCGCACCTGGTCTTTGAACAACGGTTCCAAACCGGCGAGGCGGAGGCGCGGACAAGTCACGTACTTGGGCGCGGGTTCGCGGCGCTTGTAGTCGGCTGGGAGCTCGTCCAGCATTTTTCGCATGGCGGCGATGTGTTCCGGAGTCGTACCGCAGCAACCGCCAATCATGTTCACGAGCTTGTCGTCCAGATAAACGCGCATCAAGCGCACCATGTCTTCGGGCGTGTCGTCGTAACCGCCGAACTGGTTCGGAAGGCCTGCGTTCGGGTGGCAGCTGAGATAGCACGGAGCGACAACGCCCATTCGGCGGAGGTACGGCACCATGCCGTCGGCACCGAGACCGCAGTTTAAGCCGATGGAAAGCGGGTGTATGTGCATCACGCTTACGGCAAATGCTTCGACAGTCTGGCCCGAAAGCGTACGGCCAGAAGCGTCACTCACGGTCATCGAAAGCATCACCTCGATGGGCTTGATTTCGGCTTCGGGAGTGCCAGCAGCCTTGGCGGCTGCGATGCGTGCGTCGTTTGCCTTGCTGTAGGCACTGAGGGCGGCCTTTGCATTCAACGTGTCGAAAATCGTTTCGATGAGAATGGCATCGACGCCTTCTTCCATCAAGACGGTGATTTGTTCCAAATACGCATCTTCAAGTTCGTCGAAAGTAATGGCGCGGCTGGCAGGGTCGTTCACGTCGTCGCTCATGGAGAGCATCTTACTCGTCGGACCGACGTCGCCCAAAATGTAGACCTGGCGGCCGTACTTCTTGAAGCCTTCTTCGGCGGCCTGCTTTGCAATTTTCACGGATGCACGGTTCATCTCGGCAATGCGATGTTCCTGGTGGTATTCGTGCTGGCTCACGCGCTGGCTCGAGAATGTGTTCGTGGTGAGGCAGTCGACGCCTGCATCCACGTAACGACGCTGGATGTCGAGAATGATCTCGGGCTTTTCGATGGAAAGCATATCGTTGTTGGCGCCCTTGATCCCGTAAGTCTGGATAACAGAACCCATGCCGCCATCGAGCAGCATCATCTTTGATTCGAACGCTTCGCGAAGAGTCATTTTTAATTCCGTGTTTTATGCGTATATTTGATTTTATGCATAAAAATAGAAAATGCCCGGCCTGCTGTCACTAGCTGTATATGAATAATACCACCCATTGCGGTTCCCTATCGGAAATGTAGGAAGAAGGTTCTCACCTAAAGGTGGCCATGCGCACTAAGGCAACAAGTTGCCTAGTGCTGTCCGCCTGTTCGGAGGCGGGAATGACAGTGAGGCGAATACCGCGACAAAATGCATGTATTTTGGCATGGTTGAGCCGATTGGTCATGCACTTAGTGCAATGACAGGGCGAGTGCTGGGAATGACAAATTGGATGGTTTATTTTATGTTGTTTGTTTATTAAATTTCTATGAGAAATGATGAAAAAAATATTTTTGCTATTGTTTGTTTGTCTTTCTTTTTCATTAGGTAGTGACTTTTGCGTTTTTGATGCAAAGGGCAATTGCGTTTCTGTCCTGCATGATATGCGTGAAGCGCAGAATGCGTTTCCAGAAAATGGCTTAAAAAAGTATTACGTTGCCACTAAGGAAAAGTCTACTGCAGAAATACATTCATATAAATTAATAAAACCGACAAAATCGAGCGGCCATAAAAAATGGTACGAAGTGGACTGGAATCAAGGAGTAAAACTTTGTCCTGAAAATAAACCGGATGCAGAAAATGGCTTTTGGATTGTAAATGGTTCTGCCCATGTGGATTTGCGAAATTGCGTTTATGTAGATGGCTCTCCTTACACAAGAAGTATCCTTGTCCTTTTTGCCCGTAATGCGAACGATTTAATGGATGCGGATTCTAGCTGGATTCTTGTTAATCAGGCTATTGTGGATTTCAAAGGAAAAAATTTCATTGTTTATGAAGGTGCTGGGCGTACTTATGACAGATATCTAAAAGATACTTCGTATGCTGTCCAAATGAAATATGACTTGATTGTAGATAAAACGGAGTTGCGTGTTCGGGATGCGCTTTGGTTGCGTGAAGGCGAAAAAGTTGACGAAAAACATTCCGTTCTAGTTTTCAATGAGGATTATTATCCATCATCGGATTCTTTAGAGGTTCTGGATTATCCTTCCCAATATTACCATCATTATTTGAGTTTTCGTTCAAAAAAAGATGGACTAGAAATTGTTGAGAACGGCCCTAAACTGACTGAATGCACCTATAACGAATCTGCCAATGGGTATAGGCTTCCTTATTATGACGAATGGCTTGTTCTTCACAATGCAGGGAGATCAAAAGTCTTTTCTTGGGGAAACGATTTTATAGAGGACTCGTTAAAAAGATATGCAGATATTCATTGTTTTGAAAAAAAATCTGGTCTTTATCCGGTAAAACAGTATGCCCCTAATCAGTATGGCTTGTATGACACCTATGGAAATGCCTATGAAGCGTATTTTGTGCCTGATGATTATGGCTATTTTGGAGTGATTCCCTGCAGCTTATTGGGCTTTCGTAATCCCGGTAAAGCGTGCCGTGAATTGCTTAAATATAAGTGCCTCCCTCGCAATACAATAATAACTAACGCTACGTATAAACAGCCTGCTTTCCAAGGCATACGCATGGTTCGCGTGCTCGAATAATGATAAAAATCAGGGTAAGTGAATTAAAAATTACACTTAAATGCACACCGGTTCGGGTTAATGCTACCTAATTAGTATAGATTTGCTCCATGAATATTGTAATTTATGCGCTTTTTGCTCTCTCTGGTTTTGCAGGTCTCATTTACGAGGGGTCGTGGGCCAGGTATCTTAAACTTTTCCTCGGACATTCGAGTTACGGCCAGGTACTCACGCTCTGCATTTACATGGGCGGGCTTGCGATCGGCAGTTTTGTTGCGGGCAAGCTCGTGGAGCGCGTGAAACGTCCGTTGCTTGGGTATGCGGCGGTTGAGTTAGGCATTGGTATTGGCGGAATCATTTACCATCCGCTGTATATTTTACTGACAGACTATTTTTACGATTCGAGCTATGTGGCTTCGCTGGGTTCACGCGGGGCGGAAATTGTAAAGGTCATTTTGGCTACAGGTTCGACGCTCCCGATTGCGATTGCGGTGGGCATGACGTTTCCGTTCATTGCGGCGGGGCTCATGCGCAAGAGCGGTGCCGAAGTTTCGCTTCCGATGCTCTACTTTACGAACAGCCTTGGCAGTGCCATCGGTATCTTGTTCACTAGCTACTTCCTGATTCCGGAACTGGGCAACCACGCGACGCTTTGCGTGGCGGCTTCGATCAACTTCTTGCTGGCGACGGCGTTCTGCTTTATCGGTTATATGACGCCTTCGAATTACGACGAAACCGAAGCGGATGCGGTGCCGAAGGAAGAACTCAACGAAGACTATGCGGCGGAACACAAGCTTGCGATGCCTCCGAAGAATATGTGGTTCTGGATTGCGGCCATTACGGGATTTACTTCGTTTGTCTATGAAATCGTTTGGATTCGTTTGCTTTCGCTGTTGATGGGCTCTTCGAGCCATAGCTTTGACCAGATGCTTTCGGCGTTTATCTTGGGCCTTGCCATTGGCAGTGCCGTGAGCGGAAAGCTGTTGAAGAAGGATTCGCTTGTGGTGCTTTCGCTCGCTCAGATTTTCATGGGTTTCTTTGCGCTTTGCACCCTCTATTTTTACAGGCCGTTCTGGGAAGGCATGAATGCTGCGAACCAGATTTTCAATACGACGAATGACGGTTATGTTTGCTGGAGCCTTTTCAAGTATGCGCTCTCCATTTTGTGGATGGTGCCGACGAGCTTCTTTGCGGGGATGACGCTTCCGCTGATCACGTTGATTTTGACGCGTGCATTCAAGAGCGAAGCCCCGATTGGCAAGGTTTATGGCTGGAATACGGTGGGCTCTATTTTAGGTTCGGCCGGCGGCGGATTGATTTTGCTCCCGCTCTTGCAGCTCAAGGGTTCTCTCGTGGCGGCTGCCGTGATGGATTTTGTGATTGGCTTTATCTTGCTTGTTGTCTATCGCAAAAAGTTCCGCTACAGTGTGGCGTTCTATGTGATTGCCGTGATTATGGTGTTCCCGTCCATCTTTGTGAACTTTGATCCGCATATGATTACATCGGGGGCATTCCGCGCTTACAAGAATTTGCATCCAGACGAAAAGATTGTGGTGCGTGACGGTAAGACGGCGACGATCAGCTTCCACGAATCCGATGTGCATTATTACGTGAAGACGAACGGCAAGGCCGATGCGAGCATGAGCAAGAATCGTGAACGCCCGATTGAAGGCGACGAACTCACTCAGGCGGCGACAGCGTTTATGCCGATGGCTGTAAAGGACAAGCCTTACGATGCAGCGATGGTCGGCTTTGGTAGCGGTATGGGTGCGCATTACTTGCTCGCAGATCCGCTGGTGCGCGACTTTGACTGTGTGGAAATTGAAGAAGAAATGATGAACCTTGCCCGTGGATTCTATCCGTGGAACGCCCGTGGTTATGATGACCCGCGCATCCACATTTTCATTGACGATGCGCAGACGTTCTTCCTCACGAACCGCCGCAAGTACGACTTGATGATTAGCGTGCCGAGCAACCCGTGGGTGAGCGGTGTGGCCAGCTTGTTCAGTCATGAGTTCTATTCCAAGATGCGCCGCTATATGAAGCCGGGTGGACTTTGGGTGCAGTGGATCCAGACGTACGAATTCAATGACTTGCTCTTCCTCAACATCTTGAAGGCTCTTGATGTGACGTTCCCGTACGTGAGCTTGTACAAGGCTCCCGAGGAGCCGGACATTATCATTATCGCAAGTGACGAACCGGTGATGCAGAAGGCCATTGGACGCTTCAGCACGGATTCAACGCTCGTGAAGGAATTCAAGCGCATCCACCGTGAGCCGGATTTCTTTGGTGAACAGAATTTCTTGTTCACGTCGAAGATGATTTCGTCGTTGTTGGATGGCGTGGAGCCGAATAGTACCTTTATCCCGATGGTCGACAACAAGGCCGAAGAGGCTCGCTTTGTACATTCGAACGCACGCATCGTGCAGGTGTTCGACAGCTGCGAAATTTGCTGGCCGGAATATCTGGACTCGGCAGATTATGCGCTGCGCCGTCCGATGAAGGTCCAGTCGATGCTCAAGGCGGGTAACGATGTTTACCGCAAGCGTGCATTGCTTTCGTACATGGCGGAAGTCGATTCGCTTTTCCACGCTGCTGGTGTGGATAGCGTCGAAAGTCCGAAGTTTACGGTATCGGACGCTTCGCCGGAGTGGAAGAAGTTCCGTGAAGAATACATCGAATGGATGCGTGGAATCCCGATGGAAGCGCGAGATACGAACGAGGTCTATGTGAAGATGCGTGACCTCGTGAATGCTGGCGTGCTGCCGGAATCGTTCGTGGATGAGTTCAACATCATGGAAGCTGCTCGAATGAAAAATTACAACCTGGCGGCGCTCTTCGTGGCCAATTTCTACGAAAAGTACGAAGTTGCCGCGATGGATGAATTCTTCTTGCGCAATGCCATCTTGATTGCGTTCATGGCGCACAACCCGACGCTCGCCGATGTGCTTTACAAGGAGGCGATCAAGTCGCATGAGGACTTTGCCCCGATCGAAAAGCTCCTGATCATGAAGGAAATTCCGAGAATCCGCGTGAACTAAGTCGCGCACTTCGAGGATGAAGAGTGCGTGTAAGGTGATCCCGGCACAATGGCCGGGATGACAGATGAAAATGAAGGATGCAAAAAAGGAAGCGCTTGGCGCTTCCTTTTTGATTTGCTTGTGGCAATAATTGCCTAAACTTGTAACCTGATGCCTGACGGCCTGTTGATTAGAACAGGAACGAAATGCCGAGGTTTGTGTAGAGCGTGAGCAACGTTGCCTTGTCAAACGGCTGCTTTACGGTCAAGCCCTGGTTCAAAAGGTTGGTGATGCTTTGGGCGATGCGGAGGTTGACGTGGATGTTCCTCGTCAGCATGTAGCCGCCTTCGATGGCGAGCCCCACTTCCATATTTGTCGTGGCGATTTCTGTTGTCGGCTTTAAACCGATGTTGCCTGGGTCGGCGATGACACCGGACTTGGGTTCGGAACCGTATTCGGCACTACCCATCAGCTTGAGGCCGAGATGGAGGCCGGCTGCGGCGAAAAAGTCGTACTGATCAAATGTGTAGCGGAACATAATCGGAAGCTCGAACAGCATAATGTTGATCTTGGCCTTGTTCGTGTAGGCGTCCATGTTCTTTTCGTAATTGTACTGGCGGTAGTTGAAGGTCAGTTCTGGCACGAGGCTGAAGTTCTTCGAGAACATCGAAATCTTGATGATGAGACCTGCACCGGCGTTCCAGCCAGCACCCCAACCATCGGAATGGGACCCGAGGAACGTGTTGAAACCGCCCTGCACGCGTGCGCCGACAAAGACGGACTGCGAAAAGCCTTCCTTGCGCTGCCTGCTGATTTCGGATCTCGAAGTCGTCTGGGTCTTGTACCTCGCGTATGCGTTTGCATAGTCTTCGTCGTTTGCGAATTCGCTATCGTTGGTTCCGTCGTAAGACCCGTTGCTGGAAGTGGCTGCAGGGGCTGAGTCGACGGATACCCATTCGTCATCGTCGGAACTGGATTGTGCGAATGCGGTCGAGGTGACCGCTAAAATCAAAGACGCGAATATGCAGGATTTTCTTAAGAGCATGGCGAAATAATAACAAAACAAGGAGGGTTTATTGCCCTAAAAATATTTTAAAGAGGGAGAAATAAAAAGAAAAAAATGTTTACAGAATGGGCCCGGTGCGGATCCTCCTCTCCTGGCAGAAAATTGGGAACCTTTGTTCCAAATTGAAGTATCAGGTTCTTGGTTTATGTAAACTTTACTTTGTAGTTTGAAAAATGGACGGAGTTCGTCCAAATAAATAAGGAGGTATATCATGAAAACCGTAAAGATAATGGCGTTTGCCGCCCTCGCTTTTATGGTTTCTGCATCATTTGGGGCTGAGCTTGTTAAGTCCAAACGTGGTGACATCGAAGTCACGTCCGAAAAGGATGGTGGCAAGGTGATTTGCACGGCTGGCTTTAACGACGAGCTTACAATCGTGAAGAAATCTGACACTGCGGTTCTGGTCAAAGGAAGTTGCGGAAGAGGTTGGGTGGCAAAATCTAAGATCGAGTATGTTGCCGAAGGTCCGGGCGACAATTCCTTTGTCTTGGATAGTGTCGGTATTTGGGCTCCGGCGGATAATCCTATACTTGGATCGGTTCTCTACGACAATGTAGCAGATTTCGAAGGCGTGGATATCAACCGTGATTTCAAGGAATACCTGGCTTACACTATGGATCGTGAACAAATGGAGATTAAAAACGGCGAAAATTAATAAAATGATGACCTGAAAAAGCCGTCGTCCCGTAAGGGGCGGCGGCTTTTTTAGTTAGGTCGGAATGAATTTTACATCCAGCGGGCGTCAAGTGAGGAGGGTGGCTCAAAACAATAGCGGACAATTTCGTTCAATGTGTTGGCGTAGTGCCTTTTTGCCGATTCGATGTTGTCGGTGCGTCGGATGTACTGGAGCCTGTTGTGGTGCCCGATGATATTATAGTGCAGGCCGTTCCCGTCCTTGTTGATCTCGAAACGGATGGACGTATCGGTAGGAATACCCGCAATTTGCACTGTATGGCGGATAATGGTCTTGTCGTTGACTTGCGAAACCTTGATGAGGTTTTCGATATCGGTTTCGTTGAACTTCACGAATTCGAAATAGGCGTTGTTTGTGGCGTCGCGGAGTTCAGAGGCGAGGCTGTTTGTGTTTTCGGTCTGGGGTGTTGCTTGCATCTTCTTCATATTGAACCTTCCTTTTGTCTTATATATCGTCCTTTGGGGAGGGGTTGTAAAGCAGGTTTTTAGCATTTTTTTCTATGGAATGTGATTGTTGTTTTATGGATTGAAAAAAAATTTTATTGGAAAAGTCGAAATGGCGAATTTGCCTCAAAAACGGCAATCCTGTTTTTCGAAATATGTTGTTTAATGCTATGTGATAACCTATTTTTAATTATGGATAAACGACGCGTGATACTTATTTTGCTAATAATAAGTGAAATAATAGTTTGTCCAGGATTGTTTTTATATTTTTTTAACAAAAGGAGTTGGTGATGATGAATTTTAATCGTGTTGCCTCTGTTGCAGCTTTTTCCGTTATTTTGCCGTTTGCTCTAGTCGCTTGTAGCGAGTCGAACCCTACAAGTTTAGAAGAGCCCGTTGCCGATTTGGAGCCTGTTCCGGAATCTTCGGCTGAATTGTCTTCGGGATCGGAATGCCAGGGAATAGTTATCCCGGAAGGCTTCTTGTGTCTGCAGGAGGTTTGCAACGCCGAAAATGAGGGACGCGTTATAGCTGCAAAACATGGTAATCCAAAGTATGGGTATCAGGTGTCTTACGCTCAGTGCAAACAGGGGTCTTGGACAAATGTCGAACCGTGGGTTGCTTGCGATACTGTAGGGGTTGCAGTGGGGGATACTTGTTCAGAAGCGACTTTCAAGGGTGGATTCCAATTTGGTGGTAATTCCCATGCTTATTATATCTATGCGGGCGATGGAGTCTGGAAAGAAATAGAACCTGTCTCTGTTGATTCTAGCGAATCAACAACGCTGGACATTGGTGAAGATGTTGCTTCGCCTTCGGACGAATCAGTGGTTCCATCTGGAACATCTAGTGATTCCGTGCAAGTTAATATTGATGGAGGCGTTTATTCCTTCCCGGCTTGTAATGCGGAGCGCGAAGGATCTGTCGAAAAAATCTTTGTTGGGAATCCAAAGTATGGCTCTGAACGAAGCTTCATATGTGAACAGGGTTCCTGGAACGCAAAAAGTGCAAACGATATTGAGTGTAATCAAACCGATGCGAAAGTTGGCGATATATGCTCAATAGATTATGCCGGATATGTCCCATTGGGAGGCCCGATTCGTTTGAGCTGCTATGTCTATACTGAAAATGGTTGGACGTATAAGGGCTATGACGACTGGTATGATCCTGCATATGCTGGTACTTGTGAAGAACTCCTGAATGCGCCTAAGATTGAAACGGAATGTACTGATGGGGAAAGTGCTGAAAGAACAGTCGATGATAAGGTGTACCATTATATCTGTTCTTCGGGTGAATGGCAAATACATGATATTGAACGCCCTGTATTTGCAGACCCTGCCGAAATGCCGACGGATTCTGATACGACTGCTGAATAGTTTGTTTAAAAAATAAAGGAGGAATTCCTATGTTTGAAAGGGAAGGTATCAGACTTCATTTTCCCACGGTAGCGGCTTTGGCTGCTTTCTCGATGGTGCCGTTCACGGCTTGCGGTGACGATGTCGTGAATACCCCAAGCCCTTCGACCGAACCGGTTGTGGGTGAACCTTCGACGGATTCGGTTTCGACAAAAGAGCCTTCTGAACCACGGAATTGCGATGATGAGGGATTGACTGTTGGCTCAATTTGCGTAAAGGAAGTTCCCGATCCAGTGTGTCGCTACAAAATTTCTTGTGGTACCGGAATCATTTTGAAAGAGTTTGTTTATATGGGCGATGGCGTCTTTGAGGATTTTTATTCCATTGCGAATAAAACCGCATGTACAGCTGAAAATGAGGGTGCTAAGCAGAAACTTGCTTATGGAGACGAGTCATATAAGAATACACAATATTATAGGTGTACATGTCATTGGCCCTCGCATGATGCCCCCGCTTATGATTGGCTTGAAATTGATGAAGTTGCATATAATTGTGCGGTAAAGTTTTATAATCTTGGTTTTGTAAGCGCGGCTCCTGCCGGGGAAATATGCTCGTTCGAATCGTCTGAAGGAATGCAGAATTATTTAAGCGTGTATAAACCAAGTGAAAGGAAGAATTCTTGGCTTAAGTTTGAAACAAATTCTGAATTAGGTCCATGCCCAACTCTTTGTCCCCCTAATAGTGTGTTCAGTAAAAGTGGTGAAAATGTTTATGAATGTTATTCAGGAGAATGGTCTTTGGCTGGAAATATGGTTCCGCAGCAGTATCTGGATCCTAGAAAAGACGGTTTGACTGAAGATGAATATGATATTTTGGACTTGCCACAAGATGCCTTGGTAGGCGATCGTGCCGCAGGCTTGTTGGAAGATTGTTTTTCTAAAGAAAAATTTACTCTTTTTGTGTGTGATAGTGAAGCAGCAAATGATGATTACGATATGGCTTTTAACTGTTCGAACTATGAATATTATGATTATTGC
Source organism: Fibrobacter succinogenes (assembly GCA_902779055.1). GTDB lineage: Bacteria > Fibrobacterota > Fibrobacteria > Fibrobacterales > Fibrobacteraceae > Fibrobacter > Fibrobacter succinogenes_K. Next base: position 19,477 of record CACZAD010000040.1, read on the forward strand.
GAACCGAGAAATTATTATCGATATCGCGAAAATGGCTTATGGACATTGGAAACGGTTGTAGATCGATATTATGACGACCACTTCCAACAACCTCAATGTACTGATGAAAAAAAAGACTCTGTTTTTGTGATTCCGCCAGAACCAGGTAAGCCTGGTAAGGTTTATAAATGTATTTGGACTCCCAATGTTCGTAATCGTTTCAATGCACAAAATTATGTCTCCGGTTATATTTTTCACAAAGCCGAAAAGGTAAACCTTTTTTAAATGTTTCAAACTTTGGGATGGCTAACTGCCATCCCTTTTCTTTCGCCTTACGCAAAAGTTTCTAAATTTTAGCCCGAAAATTTAATGAGGTCGTGGCGGTTCCGTCGCGGCGTTAGAGGAATAAATAATGGCAAAGTATAATCCGCAAGAAATCGAAACCAAGTGGCAAGCCTACTGGGAAGAACATCAGACGTTTAAGACTGGCGAAGACAAGTCCAAGCCGAAGTATTACTGCTTGGATATGTTCCCGTACCCGAGTGGTGCTGGCCTCCATGTGGGCCACCCGGAAGGTTACACTGCAACGGATATCATTTGCCGCTACAAGCGCAGCCGCGGTTTCAATGTGCTCCACCCGATGGGTTGGGACGCTTTCGGCCTTCCTGCTGAACAGTACGCCATCCAGACTGGTACGCACCCGGCCATTACGACCAAGAAGAACTGCGACAATTTCCGCCGCCAGATCAAGCGCCTCGGTCTCTCTTACGACTGGAACAAGGAAGTCAACACTACCGACCCGAAGTATTACAAGTGGACGCAGTGGATTTTCAAGCGCCTTTATGGCACCTGGTTCGATGAAGACCAGCAGAAGGGCCGCCCGATTGAAGAACTCCCGATCCCAGCCGATGTAGAAGCCAAGGGTGCTGCTGAAGTCCGCAAGTACCGCGACGGCAAGCGCCTCGCTTACTACGCCGATGCTCAGGTGTGGTGGTGCAAGCACTGCAAGATTGTCTGCGCTAACGAAGAAGTTTTGAACGACGGTTCTCACGAAAAGTGCGGTACCAAGGAAGTCGAACGCCGTAACCTCAAGCAGTGGCTCATGCGCATTCCGCATTATGGCGACCGCCTCTTGAAGGGCCTCGACAAGCTCGACTGGCCGCAGGGCGTCAAAGACATGCAGAAGAACTGGATCGGCAAGAGCTATGGTGCCGAAGTTGATTTTGCTATCGCCGACGCTGAAGGCAAGCCGACCGAAAAGAAGCTCCGCGTTTACACGACCCGTTGCGATACCTTGTTTGGTGCAACTTACATGGTCGTTGCTCCGGAACACGCTATGGTGCCGGAACTCACGACTGCTGAACAGAAGGCCGCCGTGGAAGAATACGTGCATGCCGCCGCTCTCAAGAGCGACCTCGACCGTACGGAACTCGCCAAGGAAAAGACTGGTGTGTTCACTGGTTCTTATGCCGTGAACCCGCTCACCGGCACGAAGATTCCGGTGTGGGTTGCTGACTACGTTTTGACGGGCTATGGCACTGGCGCTATTATGGCTGTGCCGGCTCACGATACCCGCGACTTTGACTTTGCAAAGAAGTTCAACCTCCCGGTGATCTGCATCATGGAACCGGATGCAAGCTGCCCCGAAGATGTTAAACCGCTCGTGCTCAAGGGCGAAGCCTGCTGGGCTGCCGATGGCACCTACATCAACAGCGAAAATGCTACGCTCTGCCTGAACGGTCTCAACAAGAAGCAGGGGATTGCCAAGGTCATCGAATGGCTCGAAGCCAACAAGATTGGTAAGGCCACGGTGAACTACAAGCTTCGCGACTGGCTCTTCAGCCGTCAGCGTTACTGGGGCGAACCGTTCCCGATTATCCACTGGGAAGATGGCGAAATCTCTACCGTCGATGATTCCGAACTGCCGGTGCTGTTGCCGGAACTCAAGGACTATAAGCCGGGTGACGGCGGTCAGTCTCCGCTCGCGAACGCCACCGAATGGCTCCAGGTCGTCGATAAGAACGGCCGCAAGGGTATTCGCGAAACGAACACCATGCCGCAGTGGGCTGGTTCTTGCTGGTATTACCTCCGC
>CACZAD010000041.1:0-3281 GCA_902779055.1 Fibrobacter succinogenes
CAAAGGGGGAGATTCCCTAGCAACCGTTTACAGAACCCCTCTCGTGTTTCTTTGCGGAGAGAGGGCGTTTTGCAAAGCAAACACTTAAACGAAGTGATCGTGTTTGCGTGCGAAATGCCCCTCGAAGCAAACAAAAAAGAAAAAGACACCATGAAGGTGCCTTTTCTTCGAGCGGGAAAAGGGGATCGAACCCTCGACATCGACCTTGGGAAGGTCGCGCTCTACCAACTGAGCTACTCCCGCGAGTGTTCCAAATTTAACAAAAAATGATGTTTTGTAAAGGCGTCGCCCTTTTTTACCCCCATTTTTAGCCTTGTTGTGTTTACGTAAACGCTTTTGACGGACCCGCTTCTCATTTCGGGGCGTTCGCGAGCGCATTAATATATCTTCTTGTCGGTGCATGAGGCAAAAGGAGCCTGTATGTTTGGAAAATTTTTGATTGGTATGGCGACGCTCGCTGCTTTTGCTGGCTTCGCTCAGGCAGAAAACTACGATTGGGGCAATGTCCGCTTCGATGGTGGCGGCTTCGTGTCGGCGGTAATCTTCCACCCGAAGGCCGAGAACGTGCTTTACGCCCGCACCGATGTGGGCGGCGTCTATCGCTTTGATTTCGAACGAAAAGTTTGGATCCCGTTGATGGACTGGGTGAGCCAGAACGATGTGGGACTTTATGGTACCGAGGCGTTCGCGCTCGATCCGACCGACCCGAGGCGCATCTACGTGCTTGCGGGTACGGGCTACTTTAGCAAGGGCCGGACTGCCGTGCTCCGGAGCGAGGATTACGGCGCCACCTGGGACACGAGCTACGTGGAAATGCTCGCCCACGGCAACAAGCCGAACATCCTTTTCTGCGGAAGCCGCACCAAGGGTGTCTACAAGAGTACTGACTACGGCAAGACCTGGACGAGTGCTTACAAGGTCGCACTCTCCGATGCCGAAGGGAACAGCCTTACGAACGTGAACGGAGTGAGCTTCGTGCTGTTCGATGAATCGCAGGGCAAGAACGCCGACGGTTCCTCCAAGACCATCTACATCGGCATCTCGGATACCAAGGACAACTTGCAGGTGAGTAAAGACGGCGGCGAGACTTGGAAGACTGTTACGGGCGGGCCTGCAGGCCTGATGCCTCACCGCGCGAAGATTGTCGATGGCGACATGTTTATCACTTATGCCGACGGACCGGGCCCGCACAACATTTCGAGGGGCGCGTTCTACAAGTACAACATTGCGGGCGGCACGTGGACCAACCTCACTCCGAGTGACTCGGTGACGCACGAACAGAGCCCCACTACTTACGAGAAGGACGAAAGCTCCTACGGCGGTATTGCAATCGATCCGAAGGACAAAAACCACATCGTAATTACGACGCTCGGTAAGTACACCGGTCGTCACCTCGCGAAGGATGCTGCGGGCAAGGAACGTGATAACTACGGCGACCGCATCTATACGACGGTGGATGGCGGCAAGACGTGGATTCACGGCCAGCATTACGGTGACGGCATCAACATCGATGCGAACGGCACGGACTGGATTCCGGGCAACGCCATCCACTGGGCGGGCTCGCTGGAAATCAACCCGTTCAACAACAAGCAGGCTTGGGTCACGAGCGGCAATGGCGTTTTCATGACGGACGACATCACCGCGAAGGTTCCCGTGTGGAAGTTCCAGTCCCGCGGCATCGAGGAAACGGTCCCGCTTGATATCGTGAGCATTCCGGGAGGCCCGCTGGTGACTGCGATTGGCGACTACGATGGCGCCGTCTATACGAACATCAACGAGAGCGCCAAACGCCATACGCCCACGGTCGGCACTACCGAGAGCATGGGCTTTGCACCGCTTACCGGCTCCCTGGTGCGCACGGGCGTGATTACCGTGTATGGCCAGTACGACTCGCAGAACTTTAACGTGATGTACCGTTCCGAGGACATGGGCAAGACTTGGGATAGCGTGAAGACGACGCTCAAGGGCGGCAAGGGCTGGGTCGTACTTTCTGCCGACGGCAAGGTGATGCTCCACAGGCCCGAAAACGCGACGTACCGCTCCGACGATAACGGTGCCACCTGGACTGCCGTTGAAACCGGAGAACAGACAAACTATTCGCATATCGTTGCCGACCCGGTGAACCCGAGCGTGTTCTACGTGATGAACTCCATGGGCACGCTGTACAAGTCGACGGATGCGGGCAAGAATTTCGTGAAGCAGGAGGCCCGCTTGCAGAACGAGAGTGCCGGCGAATACTACAACGGAAGCAACTACATCCGCACGGTGCCGGGTAGGGAAGGCCACGTGTGGGTCCCGATGGACCAGGCGCAGGTCTGGCTTACGAAGGGCTTCAGCGAGAACGGCCTTGCCTATACGGAAGATGGCGGCAAGACCTGGAACCGCTGCGAGGGCGCATCGACGGCAATCGCCGTGGGTATCGGCAAGGCCAAGGAAGGCGCCGACTACGAGACTATCTTTATCTGGGGTGCCGCGAAGGAAGGTGACCCGATCGGCATCTACCGCAGCACCGACAAGTGCAAGACTTTTGAACGCGTGAACGATGACAAGCACCAGTTCGGCGGCCCGGGCAATGGAAACTTCGTGCAGGGCGACATGAATACGTTCGGCGTGGTGTACATGAGTACGGTGGGCCGCGGGCTTATCGTGGGTGCACCCGAAGGCACGGACTTTGTCGCAGGAGTCGAGCGTGCGGTCTTGTTTGCGGCTCCGTCGCTGCGGTTAGAGAATCGCTCGCTTCATGTGGTCGCTCCCGCTGGCGGAACTGTCAGGCTCTTCGCGGTGAACGGCAAGGGCATTCTCTCTGAAAGGGTTCAGGGCGTAATGCGCTTGGACCTCGCGGAAATACCTGCGGGCGCCTATGTGGCCAAGTTCCTTGATTCCCGCGGGAAGGTTCAGATTAGCAAGAAGCTCACTCTTCGCTAGGCTTCGTGCCTTTTGATTTTGCAGACTTGCGGCCATTCGCTCCCGCGGGTCTGCTTTTCTTTTCGCTCGCGGTTGCCTCCATGGGGCCGCTACCTTTGTCCGCCTTCTTTGCGCGGGCTTCTTTTCTTATGCGCTTCTTCTTCTGGTCTAGCGTTTCACCGAGCCCGCCGAGAAGTTCCGCGGTAAGTTCCATGTCGCCTGCGGCAAGGCGTTCCTTGTTCGGGCGAGATAACTTCTTGATTCGCGCTTCCAGCCGGAGCGCTTCTTCGTACGATTGCAGTTCAAACTTTTGCAGAATGCATTCCGGCGGGAACGACTTGGTGAACTTCGCTCCCTTTCCGGATTTGTGTTGTTCG
>CACZAD010000041.1:3305-31419 GCA_902779055.1 Fibrobacter succinogenes
GTGAGGCGAGTGATGAACGCTTGATGTGAAGTGTGCGGTGTGCGCGACTTCGTCGCAGTGTGAAATGCGGGAAATGTAATTCCGCATTTCAGATTGCATATTACATTTCCTGTTCTGTTTTACTCTTTTTTGAAACGATGCTCATGTAGATGGTGCCGAGAATCGCGGCGCAGAAGCTTCCAAGCAAGATGCCGAGCTTCGCGGAGTCTTGACGGTCACCCACATCGAATGCGAGGTTCGCGACGAAGAGGGCCATGGTGAACCCGATACCGGCTAGCATGCCACCGCCCCACAGGATTCTCCAGCTGTAGCTGGGCTTGACTGAGATGCCGATCTTGACAGCGAGCAGGCTGAAGAGGAAAATGCCGATGGGCTTGCCCAGGATGAGGGCGAGCGCGACAGCTCCCATTACGGGAACTTCGACACCGCCGAGCTTGATTTCGACACCCGCGTTGCTCAAGGCGAACAGCGGCATGATGAAGAAGTTTACCCAGGGTACGAGAGGCTTGAACAGGCGTTCCTGCATCGAGATGCTTTCGCTTGCACCGCGCTTGAGTCGATTCGCCCGAAAGGGCTCCGCCGACATTGCCAGCAAAGCGAGCCAGCTTTCCGCTTGCGAGAACAGGCTTGGCCGGCACCGACAGTCCGAGCAGCACGCCAGCGATTGTCGGGTGTACGCCGCTCTTTACGAAGAAGGCCCACACGGCAACGCCAATGACGCCATGAAGCAGCAGGTTGCGTACGCCGATTCGGAACAGGACGTTGGGACGTTGATAAGCACGAGCAGGGCGAAACCGGTGCCGAGGGCGGCAAAGTTGATGCCGTCACCGCTCGGGTAGCCGATGGCAATCACGAGGATGGCTCCGATATCGTCTGCGATGGCAAGAGTCAGGATCATCACGCGGAGCGCATGCGGCACCTTCTTTCCGAGGATAGCCATGCAGCCCACGACGAACGCGATATCGGTCGCAGTCGGAACACCCCAACCATGGGCGGCGGTATGTTCTCCATGCGGGCACAGCAACAGGTAGATGAGCGCGGGGAACAGCATGCCGCCCGCTGCCGCTATAATAGGCAGGCTGGCGGCCTTCGGGTTCCTGAGCTCACCGTAGGTCATTTCGCCCTTGACTTCGAGTCCGATGTTGAAGAAGAAAATCGTCATCATCGCGTCGTTGATGAGCCAGTGCAAATCCGCATTGCCAATCCAGCTGCCGATCGTTAGTGCGAACGGCATGTGCCAGAAATGGTGGTACGATTCGGGGCTCAGGTTCGCCCAAAGGAGGGCGGCAACCGTCATGATGATAAGGACGATGCCTCCGGTAGTCTCCACCTTCATCAGTCGTTCCATCGGCGTGATGATTTTACGGATGGGAGTTTCCGGGAACAGATCTTCTATTTTATCGCTACTCGTTACTTTTGCAGACATGGCTACCTTGTTTTTTTAGGGTGGGTTCAGCCTTTCTCTACGTAATATAATAAACGAATAGCGATTAGCGAACGTTCACCCGTTTGTAATCGACCCCTATTTTGACAACGTACGAGCCCGGAATGAGTGCAGGCACGAGCGTTTCTGTCGAATTTATTACGCCTTTATTTACAATTCTTCCCTGTATGTCCATGACGGCGTAGGTCTTGGCGATATTCGAGTTGCCGGTCACGATGGAGAACTGGTGCGGATTCGCCATCCTGATATCGAAGCCGGAATGGGCGAGTTCGGCTACGCTTGTACGGATGGCTTCGCTTCCACCCTGGACGCTGAAATTGAAGTAAGCCTTTTTGCCGTTAACATCGGCGCACAGACGGTAATAGCCTGGGGCAAGTCCGGTTATCTTGTCCGGGTGGATGACGGGTGTAACGGGCTTGGTCAGGTCAATTCCGTCGAAAGAGATTTTCCCGTGCGGAAGTTCATTGCATTTGTCGCAGCCTTCGGGAATTTTACCATCTCGTGTCGTGATGGAGAACTTGATTTTTTGGTCAAGACTGTCTTTGGGGCAAATTCGAACTGTTTTGGGTGCACCAAGAGCAACGCCATCACAGTCGCTAGATTGTTCATATTCGTAGCAGACATCCAATTGTAAAGCGCCGTTTCCCTTGTCGATTGTTGTGAGTTCTACATAAGGATTGCTCTTGATATAAATGTTTGCTTTGAAGCTGAAATTTGGTGCTTTAGAACGGCGGTTGCAGTAGAATACGTCTAGCGTGTATTCTTGGCCTTCAACGAGGAAATCTTCACCGTAGTTGATGTTGAGGTCCTTCAAAGCCAAGGTTACGGGGGTCGGTTCGTTCAGACCGCCCTTGTCGATGGCGAGTTTCTTGTTGACGAATACCCACATGTCGTCCGTATTGCCGAAGGTGAATTCCTCGTTTTCATAGTAGGTGAAAATCGAGTGCGACTCTGCACAGAACTGCTGGTTGCGGGTATCTTCGCCTGTTCCGGTCGTTCTCTTGGTGCGAGCGTCAGCGGTCGGCCCCATCTTGACATCGTTAATCGTTAAGACCGTTGAATCACTTGTCTTTTCTACCGGGAAGAACCCGCCGAGCGGATTGGAATCGAAAGTCCAGCGGACATCAGTATCGTTTCGCTGGAAGGTCATGTCGTAGCATTGAGTTTCGTTTACGCCTTGGCTGTAATTGAACAGAGTCTTGAATTTCTCTTCCTTGTCGAAGCATTTTTTTGCGTTTGCGCTGCCGGAGAATACCGGCTTGTTGTCGGCGCCAAGTTCGGGCTTGACGATATCCGTATGCAGGCCGGCACAGTTGTCGAGTTCGCTTGTTTCATCAAAGGAGAACAGCGGGTTTAAGGATTGGTCAGTGTCATAAATCAGTGCTGCCAGGTTGAATGCGCAAACTCCTTCGACTTCCGGGTATGTTGTGAACCAGCCACGGCCTTCAGAAACGGCGGGCCATTGGTTGTCATCAGGGATAAAGTAGAGTGAGTTTACTGCGTATGCATCGTAAACTATGTTTAAGTCAATAGGGTTGGCTGTTTCGTCTTCGTCCCAAAGTCCATTGATGCCCAATTTTATGTTGGAATTGTACTTGAGGCCAATGATGGCGTCTTTCGGGGCCTTGTCGAAGGTGGCTTGGAACCATCCGCATTTGCCTGCAACGGGCGTCATGATAACGGTTTTCTTTTCACCGTTGTCCGTGTACGAAAGTGTCGGTATGTCGGTTTGCCAATAGCGGCTATCGGGCAAAAGAATGTTGAATGTTTTTGCTGTTTCAGCCCCTTGAGCCATGGCTGTTGCAAAAGCAGCCCCGAATAAGGTAGCTGAGATTAGTGTTTTTTTCATATTGTCCCTCCTAATAAGTTTGATAAGAACATATATTTTTTTTTACGAACTGCAAAAAGACGAATGTTATCATTTTGTTACAAACAAATTCCTTATGACGAGTTGCATAAATTTGTGCGTTTGTTCACGCTTTTTCGAATGTATTCCGCAAAGCATTTCGAAGATTGTGTAACTTGTGATTGTATATTGTAGGCGCAATGATTTTTTTTCGCAGAATAGCATCCGCATTTTTTTATAGGGGGGCGAGTGCCCTGCTCCGCCTTGCGCGGTGGAAACGCGGTGTTGTCTATGCGAACCTGCGCCATGTCTCAGCAGCGGTTCCGCATGAAGAGGCTGGCCTGCTTTATCGAAGGCTTTTGTCCAATGTGTCGCGCCATGCGGGGGATTTGCTTTTCGGTTTTGCGACATACAAAAAGTTGCCCGCCGATACCGCATCGTTCCCCTGTACGTGCGACGGTATGAAGTTCGCTCTTGCGGATGGAGCTGCTCCGGTTCTCGAGAAAATGCGGGATGGGGGCATTTTCCTTACGGCACATTACGGGAACTACGAGGCAATTGGCCCGTGGCTCTGTCGTTTGGGCGTGCCTCTTGTGGCAAGCTACATTCCGGTAAAGCCTGCTTGGCTCAATCGCATACTGGACAAGAAAATTCGGGCGGTCGATGGCCGGAGCTACGGGGTGGACGCCCGCACTCCCCGCGAATTCCTGCGCTTGCTCGATGAGGGCAAGCTGTTCTGCCTGCTCGCCGATCAGGATAGCCGCATCTCGAGCGCCCTTCCTGGAAAATTCCTCGGGCAAAAAGCCAAAATGAACCCGCTTCCGGATTTTTTGCTGAAGCACCGTCCTGGGACGCCCGTATATGTCTGCTGGCTTGAGGAGGGCCGCAATCTTCGCGTTCTCCATGCCGAAGAAGCCCCGTTGCAGGCAAGGGAAAAATCCGCGTCGCTTGTTATTGATGAATTCAATAGATGGCTAGAATCGCGCATTGCCGAAAATCCGGCTCTGTGGTACGGGTTCACGCACCGCCGATTCTATTCCGTGGATTCCACTATTTATCGGAATTAGGTATGAATTCCAGCGCATACTTTCCGCGCGGGTATTCGTAGAATTTCGGGGCGTCGCGCCGGTATTCCCGGATTAGCAGTTCCTGGTTGGACTGGTGTATGAATATCGAATCCGTAATCCAGTGCAGTACGTCTTCTTTTAGGGCCCTTTCTATATCTTGATTGGAACTTATTGCGATGAAATCGATTTCGGTTTTCTTGTCGTCGATCGAGAAAACCTTGACGGACTTTACGGAAATCCAGTCGAGGTTGTTGTCGAATACGGATGCGCTATGCTGGGGATTTTTTTGCGCTGGAAGCACCACCTTGATTTCCTGTGGTTCGATGCAACCGGCGAAAAGCGAGCACATGGCTACGGCGATTAGTTTTTTCATCACAACCTCCTTGATACACCTGAACCCTAAAATACGTTTTTTGGGTGTGCTAGGAAAGGGCCGCTTTGGGGCGTGGTGATATGGGACAAATCCCGAAATAATCCTTCTGAGCGTAAGTTGTTGATTTTCAACGAAATAAGGCCTTTTTGATGGCCGGTGTGACTTGCGTCTCTTTTCGAAATGGTGCTTTTTGTCACAAAAATGACATTTCCTTTTGCTATATTGCGGCAGGTCAACCCAGGGCATTTATGACCCTATAAAATCTACAAGTAGGTATATCAAATGGATTTTTCCGCAGTTATTGCCGAAGAACTGAAACTCGAAACATGGCGCGTCGCCAAGGCGCTCGAACTCATGGACCAGGGGGGCACGATCCCCTTCATCGCCCGCTACCGCAAGGACCAGACGGGAACGTTGAATGAAATCGAACTGCGCGACATCAGCCACCGTCGTGACTACCTGCAGGAACTTACCGACCGTAAGGAAACGGTGCTCAAGAGCATCGAGGAACAGGGCAAGCTCACCCCCGAGCTCAAGGCTCAGATCGAGGCCTGCAAGGACAAGACTCTCCTCGAAGACATTTACGCTCCGTTCAAGCCCAAGAAGCGTACCCGTGCGACCATCGCGAAGGAACTCGGTCTTGAACCGCTGGCCCGACTGATGTGGGCACAGGAAAATACCGGCAACACCGCCGAAGAAATCGCCCGCATCTACCTCTCCGAGGAGAAGGGCCTCGCCGACCCGAAGGCTGCGCTCAAGGGTGCCGCCGACATCTTGGCCGAAGAAGTGGCCGACAATACGGAATTCCGCCAGTACCTCCGTGCGAAGATGGAGAAGACGGGCGTGATGATTTCGAAGGTCAAGAAGGATTTCGAAAAGCAGGAAACGAAGTTCAAGGATTACTACGACTTCAGCGAACCGGTTTCGAAGATTCCGAGCCACCGCATGCTGGCGCTCCGTCGCGGCGAGAAGGAGAAGGTGCTCCGTCTCACCATCGAGGTCCCGACCGAAGAGATGGTCGGCTACCTCAAGACCCAGATTATCAAGGGCGAATCGACTTGGACTCCGTACCTGGAGGCCATGTGCCAGGACGCCTGGGAACGCCTGTTGCAGCCGAGCATGGAAAGCGAAGTGCGCCTCCTGTTGAAGGACAACGCCGAAGAAGAAGCTTTCAAGGTGTTCAGCAAGAACCTGCAAGACGTTCTGCTCGCAGCTCCCGCGGGCCACAAGTCCGTGCTTGCGCTCGACCCGGGTTTCCGTACCGGTTGCAAGGTGGCTGTGCTCGACGAGAACGGCAAGTTCCTCGACCACGGCATCATCAAGCCGCACGAGCCGCACAACGACAAGGCTGGTGCGGCGGTGTACCTGATGCAGCTCATTGACAAGTACAAGATTGACCTCATCGCCATCGGCAACGGTACCGCAAGCCGCGAGACCGACGCCTTCTGCGGTGAGATGGCTCTCAAGTTCAAGGGCAAGGTTCCGCCGCGCGTTATCGTGAGCGAAGCCGGCGCTTCTGTTTACAGCGCGAGCATGATCGCCATCCAGGAATTCCCGAAGGAAGACGTGACGACCCGCGGCGCGATTTCGATCGGCCGCCGCCTGCAGGACCCGCTGGCCGAACTCGTGAAGGTGGACCCGCAGTCCATCGGTGTTGGCCAGTACCAGCACGACGTGAACCAGCGCGAACTCAAGAAGCGCCTCGACGAAGTGGTGGAAAGCTGCGTGAACATGGTCGGTGTCGACGTGAACAGCGCATCCGCTCCGCTCCTTGCCCATGTGGCGGGCCTCAGCAACACGCTCTCCGAAGCCATCGTGAAGTACCGCGAAGACAACGGCGCGTTTGCTAGCCGCGAAGACTTGAAGAAGGTGAAGGGCTTCGGTCCGAAGGCCTTCGAACAGGCTGCCGGCTTCATGCGAATTCCGGGTGCCGAGAACCCGCTGGACGATTCCGCGGTTCACCCCGAAAACTACGCCCTCGTGGAGAAGATGGCCGAGAAGGTCGGCGTCCCTGTGAAGGAAATCGTGGGCAATGCCGAAGCGGTGAAGGCTATCAAGGTGGACGAGTTCCTCTCTGACGAAGTGGGTAAGGCCACTTTGGAAGACATCATGAAGGAACTCCAGAAGCCGAGCCGCGACCCGCGTAAGGAATTCCGTTACGCGAAGTTCGATGACCGCATCAAGACCATCAACGACCTCGTTACGGGCAGCTGGATGGAGGGTGTCGTCACCAACGTGGCGAACTTCGGTGCGTTCGTGGACATCGGTGTCCACCAGGATGGCCTCGTGCATATTTCCGAAATCAGCGATAAGTACGTGACCGACGCGAAGGAAGTCCTGACCGTGGGCGACGTCGTGAAGGTGCGCGTGGTCGCGGTCGATGCGAACCAGAAGCGCATCAGCCTCTCGATGAAGCAGGAATCTACCGACGGTGTGGCAGGTGCAGGCGTAAGTGGCCCGCGCGGCCAGCGTGTCGGTGGTCCCCGCGGGAACTTCGGTGGCCGCGGCCGCGATAACAATCGCGGCAATGCCCGCCCGCAAGGCGGCATCCAGGGCCACGCTACCATCGCAGATCTCAAGAACAAGATTGCGGGCAAGGATCGCCCGGGTTTTGCTCCCAAGAAGAACGTGGTGGCACAGCCCCAGAAGATGAGCGCCCTCCTGAAGCAGATGAAAAAAGGCCGGTAGATTTGACAGCGGCGGAACGCTTGCGTTCCGACATTGGCAAATCTACGCCGTTAGCGCTCCGAAGGAGCGCCAAAAAGGCAGGTAGCCGAGTGTCGCAGGAACAAGTGTTTGCGAGGTGAACGGAATGGAGAAAAACTTGTTTTTCGACATTTCTGAACCGTAGCAAACGGATGCTGAGAGCATCAAAGAAACTTGTTCCTATGACCGAGGCGTTCCGCCTTGCGCTGCGTAGCGGCGCCAAGGCAGGCCGTTAGCGCTCCGAAGGAGCGCCAAAAAGGGTTGGAGCCGAGTTTCGAAGGAGCGCCAAGGCAGGTAGCCGAGCGCCAAAAAATGGCATCGGAACCGCTCTTCCGTAATAAAAAACTTACATAAAAGTTGCAACTGAGCGATTGGCTGCAACTTTTATTATTTTATCTGTTGGAAGTGTTTGCTGGGTCCCCTCATGAAAGAAAAAAATGACTGTATAAGCCGTTATCAGGATTTTATCCTCAGGAACCGCCGTTCCATGAATGAATCCACGTCTCGGATTCTTTTCTTCTGTGCGTTCGCGGGTCCTGCCATTGCCCTGGATCATTTTCTTGGGTATTGTGATGTGACTTACCAGGATTGCGCCGGCATATCGCTGGCTTTGATTCTCCTTTCTCTTGGACAGAAATTATTGAACCGCTATTGTCCGCTGAGCATGATAACCGTTTTTTGGGGGCTTATCGGTTTTATGCTCGTGCTCACGTTCATGTGCAAGGCGAAGGTCGGGGTATACATTACGTACGCCCTTGTGCCTATGGTGAGCCTGTTCTATTGCGAAAAGTTTATCTACCTCATCAGCGTGGCCTTGAACTACATGATGATTCTGTTTTCGAACGTCATGGTGAGCGATTTTCGGTTCAGCGTCCGTACCGATGTGAATGGTCCGCTGGATTGGTTCCTCACGGTCATGAGCGGTTATACGATAGAGTCCATTGCAATCGGTGTGGCGGGTTACTACCTGTGCAGTCGCATATCGAACTATTTCAAGGAAATCTATAACAGCAACCTGGTGCTCGACGAGAAGGAGCGCGATGGCGTCCATAAGTCGAATGTCGCGCATGCGTTGACATCGCTGTACCAGGGCGTATACGTGTTCGATTTGAAACGCCGGACCTACGAAGTCGTGCAGAGCGACCGCTTTATCGCCGATCTTTTGCGCGGGGACGGTCTCGCTGCGACTATGGAACGTGTGGTTTTCTCGCTTGTCGAGAAAGAGGATACCGACAGGGTGTTGAAGTTCCTGGATTTGGCTACGCTTTCGGAACGCCTTGAAAAAGATGGCATGATTTGCACGGAATGCATGGGAACCCTCCACGGGAAATGCCAGATTTCGTTCGTGCTTGTCGACAGGGATGAACAGGGCAAGGCCGCATCCGTCATGTTCACCCTCCGTAAGATTTCTTGATAGCCGGCTAGGAGTCCCGCAAAAAGCGGAACCTTGCCGCAAAAAGAAGCCCCGTCGCAGTGACGGGGCTGAAATTTTTTCAACAGGGACGTGCTGTGGCTAGGCGTTCTTCACGCAGCGCACGGAGAGGGCGTCGGACCTGTAGATGCCTTCGATGTCGGTGGAATTTTCCGAGATGCTCATGCGGTAGGCGTTGGATTTCCCGTATTCTTCCTTGCTCCAGAAGCGGGCGCGCTTGCCGAAGTGGTGGAACGTGCCGTTGTCGAAACGGTAGCCGGCGGGGAGGGCGAAGAATCCGAGTGTGTCCTTGCCGGGCTTCTGCCAAATGCATACGCTGCGCAGTTCGCTTCCGTCCGACTTGGCATCGATGTTTTCCATGAGCTGTTCCCATTCCTTGTTGCTCGGGATATGCCAGCCTTCCGGTGCGATGCCCTGGAAGTTCTTGTCCTTCATCTTTTCGTACATCGCGAGGTCCTTGGCCGGAGACTCGTTGACGAAATCTGCGGGAATGTCCAGCGCGGAAGTCCACGTGTAGAGGCGTCCGAACTTCTTCACGTTGGATTCTTCGTTGTTCGGGGCGAAACTGCCTTCTGCCTTGAAGCGGAGGTTTTCTGCCATCCAGACCTGGTCGCCGATTTTGACGGTCTGGTAGGTTTCCCCGTCACGGGCGTCGGTGAAGGTCCCATACTTGAACGCCTTTTTGTTCTTTTCCAGGCATTTTTCGTAGGGAATCTTGTTTTGGGCTTCGGGGGATGCCTGCTTGGTGGCCTTGGCGACATGCACGCCCATGCGGTATGCGGCGATTGCGACGACGACAATGGCGAGGATGATGAACGCGATGAACGATATATGCATATGGAATCCTTTTTTGGAGGGTTTCTTTAAATATAACTTATTTTATTGCATGTTGATCATGGGGATTATTTTGTCATTAGCGTTCACTTGCGGGAGCCTTCCATCCCATTTTTCTATCCATTTGAGCATTAAATATTCCTTTCCGTTCTGCTTTTTGAGGGCTTCCATCTGGAGGGCGATGACTGCGGAGTCCGCCTTGGCCTTTGCGACGCGCTGCTCGTTCTGGTAATCCATCTTGATTTTGATGTTCTTTTCCTTGAGGGCTTCCTGTTCCTGCACCTGCTTGGCTTCGATGGCTTCGTTGAAGGCGCGGCTGAACTGGAATTCCGTAATCGTGAAGCCGTCAATCACGATATGCGCATTTGCGGAATCGAGTTTGGACTTGAGGGCCTTTTCCATGCGGCTGCGGATTTCTTCGCGCTTCTGGAGCATTTCTTCGGGGGCGTACTGCGGGGTGATTCCTGTGATGGTCTCCTTGATTTTCGGCTGCAGGATGGTGGTCACGTATGCGGTGCCGTACTGCGAGTAGACATCGGCGACATGCGTTTCGTCCACATGATAGTTCACGTTCGTGCCCACGTAGACGGTCTGCAGGTCCTTGGAACCCGCCTCGATGCGGCCAGTTTCGAGTTCCGTCTTTACCGAGATGCGTTTGATTTCCTTGAAGAAACAGTTGTATATGGTGAGGCCCGGGCCGATAACTTCGTCGACCTTTCCGAATTCGAGCACCACGCCGCGCTCCGTTTCGTCGATTTGGGCGCATCCGAAGAATGCGAGGGCTGTGGCCATTGTGAGGAGTAAATTCTTTTTCATTTCCGTCTCCTTTAGAAAGGATTAGTAATTGATGTCTTTAGGTGCAATTATAATTTATTTTGATATTCGGTAATAAGCTTTTCTAGCATTGATTCAATCAGAACCATGTTGTCTTCGCAGTATTCCAATTGCCTAGAAAGCATTTTGATGGCGTTTATCTTTCCTCCGAGTTCCCTTGCGAAGAACCGCGCCACGTTCCAGAAGAACAATGCGAAGTAAAGTTTGCCCTGCTCGCGCCCTTCGAAAAGGCATTTGGCATAGTGCCGGTAGATGAGGTAGGCGAGGAGCCGCTCGCTCTCGGTTTCCGAAAAATGGTCTTCGCCTTCGGGGAGAGCGCTCGCGGAAAAATCGCTTGCATCACCGATACGCAATTTGATGCGGGCCAAAACTTCGTCCCATGCGGGGCCGAAACTTTCGGTCTTGGCGAGAAGTTCGTACACGTCGTGCGCGCTTTCCAGCGGGAAAAACGGGCTTTCTCCGGTGTAGCCGAAAATTGCTTTGAGTTTGTCTGTAAAAATAATCGAGCTGCTGGCCAATGTCTTGAACATCCGTTCCCGCTCGTTCAGCACCTCGTCCCGGATTTCGCGGTCATCGTCGTCCAGGTCGTCTTCGGGTTCGTTGCATTCTTCGTTCGTGAAAACAAGAGGGCCATCGCCTGCAAGCAGGAGCCTTGCGGCCTCCTCGCAACAGAGCCCGAGGCCGCGTTCCATTATGTCGCCGAATACTTCTACGAACCGCGGGTGCTCACGGCAGATGTCGCAGAGCGCGCCTTCGCCCAGGTTCTGGTAGATTTCGCACAGGTTTTCCCTGTCGAGGAAGGGGCAGCGGTCGTGGGGGAGCAGCTTGAAATGCCCGTCTTCTATGTTGGTGCGCAGTTTGTCGCCGAAAACGCCCGCAACATTGCGGTAAACCTCTTGCGAAGCCTCGTCGACGTCTATTTCCCAACCGATACAGCATGTGTCGCTGCACCGCGAAGCGATACATTTGAACGAATCGTAAAAGTCGGGCTTGCGGAGCAGCATGGGCCGTTTCTTAGTCGTCGGAGAGCAGGCCGAGTATTTCGCCCTTTACAAGCCAGCTTACGCCGAAGAATGTAAGCGCGATGGCTTCGAGCGTGAAAATTTTTGCGGGGAACTGGATGGGTAGCGGCAGCAGGGCCAGAGCAAGAATCATGCCTACAGCGCAAACCCTGAAGATGATGTTCTTGATTTTCTTGTTGCGCGTCATGGGCTTTGACTTGTCGGTAACAGTAAACAGGAACATGCTGTTTACGGCCAAAAGCGTAAAGAACAGGACCGCCGATGTGCAGTGGATAATGTGCGAAGTGCTTACGGGCAACTGGAAAAAGCCGACGATGTTCTCTGCTACGGGGCAGTTGCAGGGGAATGTGACAATCATTGCTCCGCATACGCCGGAAAGGGTCGTGATGAGGTTGTCGTACCACTTGTAGCCCTTGTAGCAGATCAGGACGATTGCAGCCGTCGTGAGGATGCCTGTCAGCGGGGGAGTCACGTAGTAGGTGGCCGAAATGGAAAGCGTGTCCCAGAAGTCTTGCGGGATGGTTCCCGGTTTTGCCTTGGATACGATAAATGCCCCGAGGAGCGAAATCCAGGGAAGCAGCATCCCGAGAATTCCGACAAAATTTCGTATTCTCTTTAGCCATATCTTCTTTTCGTCTTCTGTGGCTTTTGTTTCCGCTGTTTGCAATGCGCTTTCTTCGTTCATTTGTGTTCCTCTATGCTTTTTACGGAATATAGCATATTTGTAAGAAACACGATTTAAGATTGCGTGAGAAATTGATAAAAGCAGAGGACGGACAGGCTGAAGATGAATAATAGAATGGCTATGAATTGGATGGGGTGCTCGCGGAAGACGTAATCCCCTTTGCCATACGAGAACTTGCCGCGGAGAATGGCGCTTGAGAACAGCGAAAAGAACAAGAGCGAAAGGAGAAGGGCCATTTTTTTTATCCGTGGTTTTCGTTGATGGAATAGCAATTCCTGATCGGTGATAGTCCACGGCCAATATATATTATTTTGTATGAATCGGAATCTTATTTTTTTCGGACGTTGGTTATATGAAACATGGGGTTTCATAAGCTGATTATATTTGGACTTTGTTGAAAATAATTCATTTTTTTTGTATTGAAAGGCCTTTTTCTTTTTTTTTCGAATATCTATTTTCTTCATCAAAAGGAGAAAATAACCATGAAAATAAAACTGATTTCTTTTGTTCTTGTCTTTCTCGCAACGTTCGCTTCTGCCGGCGAAATTTCCTGGAAGACTCTTGATATCAAGACAGGCCCAGCGGTTGGTGGCTGGCAGTATGCCGAAATGATAGGTTGGTCGTTTTCGCTTGTGAAACCGATTACGCCTTATCTGGGAGTTGGTGCGATGATTGAGGTTGGAACTGACATTTCGGCTTGCGAAGACTGCGTGGATTATGATTTTAATGAACTTTCCGAAGGCCTCCTCGTGAACTTGAATGCACCTATCGGTCTCGGATTCGGTTTGGTGGGCAACTTCATGTTCATTGCTCATTGGCAAGATGGGACAGCTAGCGGATATTATTATGTAAAACCGGCCCCCATCGAGGCTTTTGATGCGGACGGGAATAGCATCCTGGCTTATACGATGGAAGAGGACGATAGCGACTATGATTTCGAGTCTTTGGGGTTCCGCTCGAATTTGGGTATAAGCTGGCGCACTTCGGGTAAACGATTTGGACTGGAGTTTTATCCCGTCGATTTTACTATTGCCCGTGGCGGCAGGGCGCGCTATTCGTGCTCGCTGAACGCTGTCGCCCGCGTATTCTAGGTAAAAGGGTTTCCTTGACGTTCCTTCATTAGATTCTTTTTACATCTTCGTCGGGGGTTTATGCCTGCAGGATTATATATATTGAAAATGCGGGTGAAAAGATGATGGAGGAAGAATGGAGACGTCGCGATACCTTTATGAATTGTGGAAAGGCTTTCTGAGCGAGTTTTTAAGTGTATACCGTTTTGAATGGTTTGCCGAATTTATAATCCTGCCTTTTTTCTGGGGCTTTGTCTGGTTCGTTCTTCGCCGGAATACCTCCAAGAAAAAGTTGTGGCTTGGAGTGGGGCTCGTTTTGCCTGTCTTCCTGCTTGTTCTTTGGATTAATGCGGGTACATTCTTTGAACGTCCTGTAGTCTTTTTCATTACTCTTTCCCCATATTTCGTGGGTGTTGCGGCAAGTTTCTTTTTTAAGGTCCGCAAAAAATTGCACTATGCGATGCTTCCGGTAATTGCGCTGCTGGTGTATATGGCATTTTCCTTGTGGGCATCCTACCCTCCGGCGTTTTTCCCGTTTGGGAAAATCGAGGATGGCCCGCTGCCCAAGGAGGCGCTGGAACTTGCGAATGGTGCGGATTTTGAACTGCGGGTGAAGATTGCGGATGCCTGGGATATGAGCGCCCGTGTTACGGCTTTGCGCGTGAAGGGCGATTCTATCTATGCGTGCTTCTTGAAGGATGCCTGCGGGGTTGAGTATTCCGAGGTGGATTCCTGCGGGTGGCAACCTCTGGGAACTCTGCCCCAGGCTCGGCCCGAGATGATGGATATTGCGCGAGTTCGGCAACTGAGGGATTCCGTCATCGCGTACCAGGAAGAAATGACTCCGGATCTCTTTTTCGACGGGTACATCTTCGAAATCATCCTGCTCGATTATAACCGAGGGGCAAAAAGGTATCTCGAAATCGGGAATGCGAAACTTGTGCAGCCGATGGACGTCAAGCGGGCGAAGCGCCTGCAGGAAATGGCGGAACTGTACTTGGAGCCATACGACGATTCGCCTGCTTATCGGGACAGCCTGAAGCGTTGCCAGCAAGAAAACCTGTACCAGGGTGACTGACTTGTCGTAAATGTAGTCGACTTCTTCGGGCGGGATTCCGTCGGTCTAGAATAAATCCAGCGAGCTGTCTAGGTAGATTTCTTCGCGCACCTTGAGCTGGTGCTCGGGCTTGGTCATGTAGTAAAGTAAAAATTCCAGGATGATGGCGCTGCCGAGGCTTCGTCCCTCGATTTTGAAATGGCGGAATCCCGCGGGCGCATAAACGTTCTGAATGTCGCCAATCCCGATAAATCCCGGATTTTTCATCGCGTCGGAGAATCGGTAGCCCTTTTTGGCGGTGGGGGAGACGCAAATATGATCCGCGCAATCCTCGCCTAGGCTTTTCCTGCTGACGTTCTCGTAACAAGCCTTGCGGTCGTAGCAGCCGAACCAGCAGCATTCATTGCACAGGAATTCGACTTTTTGCTTCTGAGCGTCGGTAAGTGCGTTCAGCTTGTCAAATTGCTTGTTCAGGCGGAAGTCCGGCACGACGTAGCTGAATTCATTGCGTTCCAATTCCGCCCTGAACTGCTCGAAGTCCGTAATTACTTTTGTGGTTGAGGAAACGAAATAATAGCCGGGGTATTTTGTCTTGATGTAATCGAGCAGAAGGTCCGAATGGACGATGATGCCGTTTTGGCCGTCACTGCCGTTCCCGAAAAGTTTGCACAGCTCATTGCATTTCTTGTCGACGAGGTGTTCCTCGCGAATCAATGAATTGCTGAAGGTGAGCCTGGCCGAAATGCCGTATTCCTTCATGAGGCGTGCGACTGATTCCGGCTCCGCATCCCCGAACCCTACGCGCCCTCCGCCCCAGAGGCAGTCCTTGGGGGCGCCGTATATTGAACCGATTTCGCACCAGTCGTAAAAATATTTCCGGTGCTTACGATAAAGCGGCAGGAATGCCTTGTACAAATCGTAGAACTCAAATAGACCGGGAAGGTGGTAAAAAATTCTCATAGCGTCTTTTTTACGCTCCAGCTCCCCATCTTTTTCCCGTTATGGATTATTTCACGCTCGTCGAACACCTCGAAGCCGCGCTTTTTGTAAAATGCGATGTTCTTCTCGGAATTCGTGAAAAAAACGAGCTGCTTGCCGCCATGCTCGCGGACGTATTCTTCCCAGAAGGCGATGAATTTTGTCCCGATTCCCTTTCTCTGGAATAAGGGGTCTACCGTCAGCGAACTGGTGTACCAGATGTCCGGTCCCGTTTTCTGGTAGTCATGGCACGGCTTGCTTGCGGATGTATCCATCGCGAGCCATTCGTGCACATGCTTGGCCTTCACGTCGAGATACACCAGCAGCCAACCGTGAAGCAGGAACTGGATTACCGACGGCCTCTTGAAATGTGGTTCGTCAATCTGGGCGACGGCCACCATTTTCCCGTCTATCTTGGCGGTCAAAAAGTGGGTTTTCTCGAAACTTGTGAGTGTCGCCCTGTACATTATGGCCCTGAGCGTTTTCCGCCGCTCTTCCAGGTCGGGAAAAAAGATCGTAAAATACTCGTAGTCCTCATAGGCCCTGGCCGACAGCTCTACGGATTCCTTAATCTCTTCGCGTTTTAGTAATCCAAATTCAATATCCATAATTTTTCAACAAGAAACTATTCTTTCCTCTTGTACCCGCTGAGTCCGAGCAAGATCAGTGCCGGCGTATAGAAATACCATACAAAATTGTTTGCGACTGTCGCGACAATTTGTTTGATGCTGTGGTCGGGCCCTGTTGCGAGCGAAATGCCTACGCAGGCATCGCAGCAGAAGAACAGGATCATGCCGTACTTGATGTTCCTTGCGTTCTTTGCCGGAAAATAGTCGTTTTTCGGGGCTTTGCAGGCAACGATGAGCGAGCAGATGAGGAATGTGCCGTATGTCGCGATAATCGGGACTGTCGGGCTTTTGAAAATAAGGAACAGGTGGAGTGCGTTCGCGATGAACATGACCGCAAAGGGTATGCAAAGGATCCACGGAGAATGGTTGTCCTTGTCACTTGTGCGCGTGTGGCGGTAAATGAACAGCGCCTGCACTACCATGAAAAAGCAGATGCCGAGCAGGGTGTATTCATCGCGGCGGTCGAAGACGTGGGTGTAGTTGTGCATGATTTTCAAGCAGAAGTCTGCACACAGGGCCATGGCGAAACCCGCCTGCAAAAAGATGCGGTCGCGCTTGCAGAGGCTGTTCTTGCCGATAAAGAACACGACGAGTGTCATGATGGTCGTTACCGCGAACTTGGCGATGTTCTGGTAGTTGCTGTTGTCTTCAAGACATTGTTCGACGGCGCCACATTTGTAGAATACAACCCAGTCCATTACGAAGAAGGTTGTCATGAGGATGCCGATGAGAATGATGAGCGAGGTGATAAGTGTTTTCTTGTTCATATTTCATAATATAAACTTTTTTTATAAAAAAAGTGTTGCCGGTTTCATTCTTCTTTGGGGGCGGAAAAATCTGAATGTAGCGATAGTTTTACAAGGAGAAAGTTGCGAAATCCATACGGAAAATAGGGAAAGCGTCCGAAGATTTGTGTTTTTTCGCCGTTTTCGCTGTTGTTTACTTTTATATCGGCATGTAATGAGCGTCAGAAGAGGATGAAACTTTTGGATATATATATTAATGATGGGAATGGTGCGGAGAGTAAAGATAAACAATACTCTTGAGGAGAAGTGGAAATGAAAACTCATTTACTACTGTTAATCGCAGCATCCCTTTCTTTCGCCCAATGGGGCGGGGTGGCGGCAAATCCCTGAACGATTACAAGACTATGTCCGTTTCAGGCAGACAAATTCACGTTTACGCCCCGTCCGGCCTTAAGGAGAACAGCCCGTTGCTCATTTCGTGCCACGGCATGGACCAAGATCCCAATTACCAGCAGTCCAATACCCACTGGGAAGCGGTTGCTGATACGGCGGGCTTTGTCGTTGTCTATCCGAGAGGTGGTACGGGCATGAATACTTGGGATATCCAGGGCGATAAGGATACCAAGTGGATGACCGAAATTATTGCCCAGATGGAAAAGGACTACAAAATCAATACAAAGCGCGTGTATCTTTCGGGCTTCTCCATGGGTGGTATGTTCACCTACCATTCCATGAGCAAGATTGCCGCCTTTGCGCCCACTTCCGGTACGAATGTGTTCGGTGCTTCGAAAGCGCAGCGTCCTGTTCCTATCATCCATCCGCATGGAACTAACGATGACGTGTTGAATTACAGCTAGGTCGAAGGTTTTATCAAGAATTACCGTGACCAGTTCCATTGCCCGTCGCAGGCACAGGAAGAAAAGAATTATCCCAATGCTGAAAATTCTGGCGCTACGATGTACACCTGGGGCCCCTGCGACAAGGGAGTCTATATCAAGCACCTGAAACTTCCTGGCCGTGGCCACAGCCCCTCCAAGGCTGATGTCTCCGATATCTGGAACTTCGTGAAGCAGTGGGACGTGAATGGCAAGATTGGCGAGACTCCGGAATCTTCTTCCAGCGAAGCGGCCTCGTCGTCTGACGTGGCGAAGTCCTCCAGCAGCGTAGCTGGCCCTGGACGGTCTTCTTCCAGCGTCGTTGCCGGTTCTTCTTCTTCCCGTCACCATCATAGAAGTTCTTCCTCTACGGATGCCTTGCTCGAACAGCCCGGCCTGCTCTCGATTGCCGTGTTCAGCTCTGACAACTACATCGTAGTCGCCAATGCCCAGGGCGAGCCTGTCACCGTGTTCAACAGCCTCGGCCATGTCGTGAGTACGAGCCGCGCTCTCGGAAGCCAGCAGAAGGTTTACTCCGGAGCCAAGGGCGTGTACATCGTGAAGGTCGGCGGCAGGACGTTCAAGACCTCTCTCTAAGATCAGACAGAATACAAACAAAAAGACACTCCCGCAGGGAGTGCCTTTTTTCGTTATTTGTTTAGCTGTTGAAAGGTTATACAACCTTCGGGCACGCCCAATTTGCAGGCCCTATAGAAATATTCGACGGCTTTCTTTTCGTCGAATGGGACTCCGTCGCCTAACTTATATAGTCCGCCAATTAGGTAGCAGGCGTGTCCTTGATCCTTGTTGCATGATTTTTCAAGAATTCCAGCCGCTTTGGCCTTGTCCGGCTCGGTCCCGAGCCCTTGCAAATAAATAGCCCCAAGTTCCACGCAGGCGTCACGGCTGTTCAAATTGCAGCCTTTCTCCAAAAACGGAATGGCTTGTTGATATTTCTCCTCGCGGATCAGGAGTGCGCCCATGCTGTAACAGCCGAATTCGCTGTTTTTTTGGCACGCTTTTTCGACATATTTCTTGGCGCCTTCTATATCCCCGCTGCGGAAGGCGTTGCTATACAGGACGAGCAGGTCGTCAATGCTCTCGTCGGAGCATGCCGTTGTTGCGAATCCTCCCAACAAGGCCGCGAATGAAAACGCTATGCTGATGATGATCTTTTTCATGAATCGCTCCTTTGTTTTACATCCCGCATGCTTGCTGCAGGCCTAGTGAACATGCCTTGGTGAAATACAGCGAAGCGGTCTCGTTGTCGACGGGTACACCGCTTCCGGATATGTATTGTGTGCCGGTTACATAGCACGCAACTGCAAGATTCATTCTGGAATCGCCATCTATCCAGGTGTCGCTTAAATTACACGCTTTCTTGAAATGCTCATAGGCCTTTGTCGTGTCCGTTGGTGTGCCGCCTACTCCATGGAGATAGTATATTCCGACCTCCGCACAGGCGCCCATGTGGTTCAATTTGCAACTTTTCTCCAAGAAGATAAGGGCTTGGCGGTAATTTTTGCCTTTCGCCAGCAGTCCGCCATACATGTAGCAGCCCAGACTGTTGTTCTTTTTGCATAGTTTTTCTGAGGTTATCCGGACTTTTTCGAAATCGTAATTCCGGATGGCTCTGCCCTGCTCGATTAACAGGTCGTCGACGCTTTCTGAACAAGCCGTTGCTATGATGCACCCAAACATGGCTGCAAGTGCAGTTGCGGCGTTGAAAATAAATTTCTTCATGTCTACTCCTGGTTAATCGTACGCCCTTTTTGAGGAATATACCCTAATTTGGGTGGATGCGCTAATTTTAGGGCCTTTTTTTTGTGTTTTACGGCGAATCAGGTGGCAAAATGTGCTGAAGATTACGGATACTGACGCTAAAAATAAAGATTTTTTATTGTTCTTTATATTCAAAATAATGCTATATTATTTTATATCAGTGACATTTTTAGGGGGGGATTTATGAAAAAGTTTTCTGCTGTGCTGTGTGGCGTTGTAGCATGTTTTGCCTTTTTATTGTGCGCATGCAACACAGATTCTACTATAGCAGATCCATCGGCTTCCACTAATTCGTCTTCTGAAACCGCTGTATCAAGTTCGTCTTTTAATCCGGATGGATATCGTACTTGCGATCAAAAGTACGAAGGCAAATTTTTACTGTATCAGTACGATGTGGTGATAAGTATCTTTGAGAGCACATGGGGAGTCAACACCGATTTTTACAAATGTGAAAATGGTAAATGGTTAGGACCTTTGGATACCGCTCCAGAGAATGAAACTGGCGGTGACGTGATTCGTGTTGTATCAAGTAAAGATTTATCAAGTAGCGAGGGAGAGCGATGGGAATGTAATGCTGAAAATGAAGGCCATGTGGAGTCGTGGAGCTTGTTGATGCATGCGTGTAAACGTTGTCCTATGGTGCACACACCAGATCGTTACGCTAGGTGTGAACAAGGTGATTGGGTTGTATGTGATATACCGGACCTTCGGCCATCGCCAGTATTTAATCCAGATGAATATCGTACCTGCGATCAAAAGTACGAAGGCAGATATTTACTGTACCAGTATTCAGCAACTTATCGGATGTATTCTCCGTATTCGACTGAAGTAAAAACTATCCTAGGTGCTTATTACAAATGTGAAAATGGTAAATGGTCTGAGTTTTCTTATGTCGCTCCGGAAAATAAAACTGGCGGTGACGTGGTTCTTGTTGTTACAAGTGACGATGTTGTTCTAAGTGACGATGTTTTTCCAAATTACCAGAAAGAAAAAATTATTCGATCCGTCTTGGAATGTAATGCTGAAAATGAGGGCCTTCTGCAATACTCTTATGGTTGGGTGCGACCTCCATTGTCAACTGGAACGTGGGAGGAACAAATATCCGTAGCTAGGTGTAAACAAGGCGATTGGGTTGTATGCGAGGCTCCCAGTTCGTCTTCAAGCTTGTTCAGTTCAAGCAGCGGTGATGCGACGGAGTCTTCTTCTTCGGTTGCCGCAAGTTCCTCAAGCCATGAAATTTTGGTTGGCCCCTGCAAAACAGAAACGGAGGATAACTGCGAGTACGGAACCCTGACCGATGAACGTGATGGAAAGACTTACAAGACCGTGAAGATTCACAACAAGTGGTGGATGGCCGAAAACCTGGATTATGCGGATAGCGCGAAGACCCCGAGCCTAGAGGGTAAATCCTGGTGTTACGCTGATGACCCCGAAAACTGTGCGAAGTACGGTCGCCTGTACATCTGGTCGGCGGCAACGGCGGCTTGCCCCGACAAGTGGCACCTGCCAGATCACGATGAATGGTACGGCCTGCTTTTGGCGGTGGGCGGCTATACTACGGCGGGCGTTGTTCTCAAATCGCAGAGCGGCTGGTCCAGTGGCGAGAACAGCGTGAGCGGAACGGACGCCTTTGGCTTTAATGCGCTGCCAGCCGGCATCATGTTCGGTAACGGAACTTTTAACGGCCTCGGCGATGGTACCGATTTCTGGAGTACCGAAGAAAGCCTTGGAGGCGTTGTGGCCTTTTACTTGAGCTACGACTACGAGTATGCGGGCTTGCTTAATTATGACAAGAACTATGCGTTCTCCGTCCGCTGCGTGATGGACTAGAAATGAGGCGAGTGCTGTGCAGAAATGCTTGCGTTTCTGCATTGCCGAGCCGATTATCGAGGGGTTTCGTAGTAGTCTCCGGGCAAGCGGAGTGATGCTACGAAGCACCAAACATCGGCAATATAAATTTATAAACGACGAAACCTATAAATAGAAGCGATAATATAATCAGAATATGTCGCCAATTGAGCAACATTGCCAAAAATTCGGCTATTAAATCAGATAAAAAATCCATGTTTGTTTTCCTTTAGTAAAAAGATCCTCCACGAAGGCAAAAGTCATAAAGACTGCTAAAAAAGGTAATCACCATAACTAAAACAAACGGAAAAATTCTCAGCGCAATCCCTACAAATACAAGAGGAATCCACATTCTTTTTTTTACCAGTACCATCTTCAGATTAAAAAAATCAAGCACCAATAAAACAGCGGCGACTAAATACAAAATTGAAACAAAACAACATAAAACACTATATTCGGTCACCCGGTTTTCATGAACAAAATCCATTATCCCTGCAATAGAAAAAAGAAATAAAAGCGAAGACGATGTCAACGATAAGAAACGGCTAATTATTTGATTCTTGTTTTTCATAATACACCTACATCAAGTACGACTTTATTTCTCCATTTTCTTAAGCAAAAATTTTTTTGAGAAAGGAATATTTTCAACAATAAAACCATCTATAGGTTCTGGACTATAAAGTATTTTAACAGAATCAGAGGTTTCTTCAATCCAAAAACGAACAGGATGGGGTTCGCGCATCCCCCACTGATAATCTTCCTTATAAGTTAAAATATTTACGCCATCTCCGTTCTTATCTACATATTTTAGATGATGCTCTTCATAAGTTCCATCAGGGCCATTGACAAACAGATACAAAAAAGGAACATTCGAAGGATCCATCTCTGTGAATAACACAACTCCATTAATTCTGCATGCTCTATTTTCCTTCTGAAACGATTTGCAGAAAAGGGGATACCTATTTTTTATGCTTTGTTTGTGTTCGCTTCCATAAAAGAAATATGAGAGCATGAAAAAAAAGGTAAAAAGAAGCGTCACAGACATTTTAATTTTTATTTCATTCAGTTGAATAAACTTTTCAAAAATACCATTCTTGTTCTTTATGAACCCTTTTATTTTTTGAGAAATGAATTCCGTGGGCCGCATTTTGTTTTGGGGACTTAGGGATCTGATTCTTCTAAACTGCTTTACAAAGGCGATTGTCTTTTTTGTCAAAACAAGCAATAAAAAGCACGCGCCAAGACACAACGCGACAATTATAGCGTAAGTCTCAACTTTAGCCGCCTTTTCTTCTCTTATCATCTCAGGACTTCTGCAAACCGTATAACTAGCGCTAGCAAACCCCGATTTTCTGTAATTTACAAAACCACCATGCGCACAACGTCGTTCCAAATTGACAATAACAATCCTTATAGAAGGTTCCTTTTCATCATCTTTTGATTTTCCAAACAGATAAAAAGGAACAAAAACAATTGAATGGTTCGTATTAACAATTTGTCTACAATAAGAGTTTTTGTCTCTTAGACAAAGTTTTTCAAGTGAATCAACATCATACATGGTAGTAAAGTTTTTGATTTCACCACCAGCAGAATCCATTGCGATAAAATCGTAAAAAGGTAAATATTTTTCCTTGTACAACACAGGACTTTCGGTTGCATTTTTCATAAGATACTCACGAGCTATTTCTATAGCAAGTTGAGAAGGATCTGCTTTATCTTTTGTTGAGCAAGTTGCTAGTCCAAAGAAAAACGTACAAAACATTAGAATCATTGAAATTTTCAAATGCATTTTTCTTTTTCCTAAAATCATTTTTTTTGAATTGTTACTAATCATTCGACAAATAAATTTTTCATTTTTAATTTAAAAGAATAAAATAGAAATATATAGCTTTTGTGACCAAATCTGCATGGATGGGGTAAATTCTGCGCAAGTTCCTTAATGGCGACCTTGTTTCGAAGGTTTCCCTGAAGATTGCAGTGTGGCGGCTTTTTGCTTCTAAAATTTTAGCCGGCTGTGTTTTTTCGGGCGCTTTTTTTGTATTTTAGTGTGAAAAAAGATAACTTTTGTATTAGATTTATTATATCTAGTAACCGAGGGTTCTATGAAAAAGTTTCTCGTTGCGATGGGGGTGGCTGCATTCGCGTTTGTCGGGTGCGGGGATGATTCGTCATCTTCCTCTGGACCGGATGACGACTCGTCCAGCAGTGAAAAGGCGGTGTCTTCGTCTTCTGAAATTGCAAAGCCAAGTTCTTCTTTTAATCCGGATGAGTATCGTACCTGTGATAAAAAGTACGAAGGTAAATTTTTACTGCATCAGTATGATTTGTGGTATTATAATGACAAATCTCGCGAGGAAGTTGAGAAAATCGTAGATGAGTTTTATAAATGTGAAAAAGGTAAATGGTTAGGGCCTTTGGATTTCGCTCCAGAAAATGAAACTGGCGGTGACGTGATCCGTGTTGCTCCAGACGACTGGGAATGTGATGCTGAAAACGAAGGCGTTGTGAAACCGTGGAAGTTTTATGTGTGTTCGGGGGCACGTATATGGGGGTACACGCCAGCTCGTTATGCTAGGTGTGAACAGGGCGATTGGGTTGTATGCGAGGCTCCGTCATCCAGTTCGTCTTCGGCCTTGCTCAGTTCTAGCGTGACAAGCGAGTCCAGCAGCAGTGTGGATGACGCTTCGTCCAGCTCGGTAAAGTCGGAATCTTCGTCTTCTGTTGAGAATCCGCAGTCGAGTAGCAGTGTCGTGTCGTCCTCGTCAATCTCCAGTTCGGCAAGCGAGTCCAGCAGCAGTTCTGCTGATGTGCTGTCGAGTTCTAGCGAACCGGTCGAGATTTCAAGCAGTAGTGATGGTGAAGGGACGTCTAGTTCATCCGGACAAGATATCGAGTCCAGTAGCAGTTCTACAAGCGAGATTAATTGTTCGGCGCTTCTGGAAGGTGAAACGGGCTGGAGCTGGGATGTGCCGAAGGAATGCCGTTTCAATCCTGATATTGATTACGGCACCATGACCGATGAACGTGATGGTAAGGTTTACAGGACTGTGAAAATTGGCGACCAGACGTGGATGGCTGAAAACTTGAACTTTGACGTTGGTCAAGGAGGTTCGGGCGAGAACGTCTATGAATGGTCCTGGTGCTACAATAATGAACCTAAAAACTGCGAAGTGGCAGGCAGGATATACACATGGACGGCGGCAATAGATTCTGTAAAACTTGCAACAGATGCGGATGATCCGCAGGAATGTGGTTTCGGCAAGATTTGTGGTCTCGCTTCGGCAAGCTCAGCGACCTTGGTTCAAGGCGTTTGTCCCACGGGATGGCACCTGCCGTCTAACACCGAATGGAACATCCTGTTCACGAAGGTGGGCGGTAAAAGCAATGCGGGTAAGGTTCTCAAGGCCCAGACTGGCTGGATAGCCTATAGCGGCGTCATCAACGAGGATGCGGTTGGGTTCACTGCGCTCCCAGCCGTTAATGGGGGGTACCGCCAAACGGGCATCAGCGCGGTCTTCTGGAGTTCTACTGAGAACAATAGCGACCGTGCGTACTACATCTCCTTGTATTGTGGTGACGACGAGGTGATCCTGACCCACAACCCCAAGAATAAAGACTACTCCGTTCGTTGCGTAAAGGACTAATCCTTTTTATCTCGTTTGAACCGCTCCGACAAAAGGCTGTAAACGAAGAGTCCTCCGAAAAAGGGGATGCCGGAAATGTGCCTGCCCGTTCGCTTGCTTTGGATAAGCGCCCCGTAAGACATGACTATAAGGAACATGCCTATGGCGGTTAGAATGGCGGGCCCTGCCCACGGGTACCATGCTGGAGTCATACAAAGGGACAATGTAAAAAACTTTCTAGAGTATTTTACGAATTATGGTTTTCTCACGTCCGCTTTTGTATATTAACATCCGACATAGTTGACGGACAACTCTGCCAACGACCGTATTCATATAGTTCCGATTCTCGAAGTCGAGGATTATATGGATGCGGTCTTTTTTTGTTTATGATGCAAAAAACGGGAAAATGAAACGAAGTGAATGGATGAATAAAGAAAATAACCTTAACCTATTGACGGTTATTAAATAATAACCTATATTGATTATGCCGAAGATATTTGAAAAGGATGGTTTCTCTTTTTTCTTTTATATGAACGAGCATGAACCGGTGCACGTGCATGTGAGAAAACAGGGGAAACTAGCCAAGTTTGAAATTGTGAATGGATGTGCCGTGCCGGTATTCGGAAAGTTGCCAAATGCGGATATGGCAAAAGCAAAGGAACTGGCGACTGAAAATAGCGAACTTATCGTAAGAAAGTGGTTCGAAATATTCGGGTTGGGGTAATTATGGACGAGATAACGGAAAAAGACGTAAAAAGGCTTTGGGTCGAAAAAGACGCTGTCTGTGTCGAACTGAAGGATGGTCGGATTGGGCGGGAACTCATCCGCGATTATGAACCACTGAGAAAGGCTACGCGAAAGCAGTTGGAGAACTGCCGCGTTGATTGCGATGGCGTGTGGTTTGACGATCTGGACGAGGGCCTGGAACTTTCGGGATTCTTTTCTCCGAAAAAGACAAATCCCATTGGCCGTGTATTTTGGCTGTTTCCTGAATTGAATGCATCGGCGTTTGCCCGCCGATTGGGAATCCCTCAGCCCCTGTTCGCCGCATACGTAAACGGAACGAAGAAGCCTTCTTCGGCAAGAAAGAAACTCATTGACGAGGAATTGCGCCGTATCGGCAGGGAACTGCTGAAGACCGTGGCATAGTTTTTTGGCCAACAATTTGGCCGTCCGTGATGTGCGGGCTGCTTTTGTGGCGTGAATTATTACGCTTGAATTTAATTGTCATTGATGCGGGGAATATCATCGGCTGTTAATATGTTTAGCCCGCTACTCTTTTCTGCTGTTAGTGCAAGTCGGTTAGCTTGATTTTCAAGAATTTTCTCAAAGAGATTTCTAACAAATCGAGCGTTTCCAAAGTGTTTGTTTTTGTGAGTGACGCTATGCTTTAGAAAATCTTGTATTTTGTTTTTAAAACCATCTGAGAATGTATACGAATAATTTTGGGCCGTTCTTTTGAGAATTTCGTATAGTTCTTCTTCCGTATAATCAGGGAAATTGATAAAACGATTAAAACGTGATTGCAAGCCAGGATTAGAATTGATGAAATCTTGCATTTCTTCTGTATAGCCAGCTACAATCACGACCAAACGATCTCTGTCGTCTTCCATTCTTTTTAATAAGGTGTCGATTGATTCTTGACCAAAGTCATTTTCTCTACCTCTTGATAGGGTGTATGCTTCGTCAATAAAGAGAACGCCATCAATAGCACTATCAATAACTTTGTTTGTTTTTATGGCTGTTTGTCCAACATATTCAGCAACCATTTTAGATCTGTCAACTTCTACCAAGTGACCGCTTTTTAGAAGTCCAAGTTCTTTATATATGTTCGCTATGATGCGGGCAACGGTGGTTTTTCCTGTTCCAGGGTTGCCTGTAAAAACGAGATGTAAGGAAAGCTGAGGAATCTTGCATCCTTGTTTTTTTCGAAGTGTTTGAACTTCAAGGAAATTTTTAAAAGTCTCGATTTCTTTTTTTACAGTATTTAAACCGATGAGTTCATTTAATTCCTCTTGACTTTCTGATTCTTCTTTTAAATGGATGTTTTTTATTGATTCAAAATATTTTTTTTGTTCTGCGTTTGGTTCTGGAGAAAGAAAAAGTAGACATTGAGTGTAATATTTTAAAAAATCGCTGTAGATATGGGCTAGTTCTGAATCTTTTATGAGAGGGTATATTAAAGAGAGTGTTTTGTTTTTGAATGAAGATTGTTCTATTTGTTCTACAATCAGTAAAGCTTCGATTATTTGGTTTTGAATGTTTTTTTCTTCCAAATACACTTCGTTAAGTCCAGCATAACAAAAACCTTCTTCAGAAAGATTCATTAAAAAATTTGCCAAGATAAAGCTTTCATCAGAGTTAAAACTGAACTTGTAGTTCATTTTCTTTAAAATATGCAACATGTCTGCACTCATAAGAAAAATTATTTTAAGTTCTGCTGAGCTGTCTATATTCTCATTTTCATAATTTAGATTGACCGATTTCTTCAATGCAAATTTGAAGTCTGCGTTACCTGCCAGATGTTCCAGCAAAGAATTGGCAAGTTTCGCTATTTCAAATAAATCATTTCTTGTCGGTTTCGTTATTGTGAAATCGGAAAACTCTGAATCTACGACAGGTGGCTCGATTTCTGCGGAATCGTTTTCAATATGTTCGACTTCGTAATTCTTGTAATACGAGCGTAATTTAAAGGAGATTGACAACAGTATTAAAAAGATGGCAGAAACCTTTATTCCTGCATGGATTCCTTCGCTAAACGATGCTATGGCGTAAATGGCCAGGAAAAAATCAAATATGCTCAAAAAGACGAACAATATAAAAGCGGTATAATACTTAAATGCGCCCATCATTTTTCCTTTGGTATATTGAAAGAAAAATATTCAGCCATATATAGTCTAAATATAGCCAATGTTCCCAAATTTCGGCATTTGAGACGGGGGTTTTAGGGGGTGTCCCCCTAGGCGAGGGGGTAGGTCGAGCGCGGCTCGGCCGAGGGGGAGACGTCCCCCTTTTGTGTAATTCGGGACTGGATTCTTCGTTTCGTGCTTCGCACTTCACTCAGAATGACGTTTTTTGCACTTTTCTTGTGCAATTCCTAACCACTAACCACTGTTTACTGACCACTTCTCTCGTCTCTCGTCTCTCGTCTCTCGTCTAAAATGCTATCTTTCCCCCCGGAACAATTTTATTTAACAGAGGTTCAAAAAATGAATTATTTCAATTCTATCCCTATGCGTCGCCAACTCGAAGAAATTGGCCAC
>CACZAD010000042.1 GCA_902779055.1 Fibrobacter succinogenes
GTCGTGCAGATTGCGGCGGTCAGAGTGGTCTTGCCGTGGTCAACGTGGCCGATGGTGCCGATGTTGCAGTGCGGCTTGCTTCTGTCAAAATGTTCTTTTGCCATGATTCTATCTCCAAATTAGTGAGAGCCCAGATCGGGAGTCGGACCCGAGACCTCTTCCTTACCAAGGAAGTGCTCTACCACTGAGCTACCTGGGCATAAGCCCTATGGTACTGTTACGTACCATAGGGCCGGTTTGTTGCGTGGGCCGTCGTGGTTTCGAACCACGGTAGGCGTAAGCCAACGGATTTACAGTCCGTCCCCTTTAACCACTCGGGCAACGACCCATTTTGTCAAGCCAAAGATAGGAATCGAACCTACGACCGGCTGATTACAAATCAGCTGCTCTACCAGCTGAGCTACTTTGGCATGCCATTGACGATACAAGAGTGTGCCAAATTTAATAAGATTTATGCCGTTTTGTCAATGAAAATCAAGCATTTAACTAAAAAAATTTCGTTTTTTTACCTTATAAGCCAAAAAAGGCGTAAACAAAATGGGTTAAGGGTGTGAATAGATTGTTGATAGGCAAAACGGACACAAAAAAGCCGCCCGAGGGGACGGACGGCTTGATTCAAAATTCCCGAGGGAGCTACTTCACGTTCACGCGGAGAGACTGCCCTCCAATCCGGACGAGGTACATCCCGGCGGTCGGGACCGGCAGGGAGAAGTTTGCCCCGGAGACGCGCCCGAAGGCTAGCACGCGGCCCTGCATGTCGAAGAGGGCATAGGCAGCCCCTTCGCGGGCACCGGAGATGCGGACCATGCGGGAGACCGCTTCCACGCGGAACGTGGGGGCAGAAGCGATTGCCGGCAGGGCATCCTTGCCCTTGCTGGAACTAGACTTCGCGCTGGAGCTGGACTTTGCAGAGCTGGAAGAAGACTTCGCGCTGCTAGAGCTCGATTTTGCGCTGGACGAGGAGGACTTCGGCGGGTTCACAGAAGAACTGCTCGTCACGCTGCTGGAGCTTTCCGGATTGATCGGGGCGAAGTGCGCCGTAAGGGTCGTATCGCCCGTGACCGTGAAGTAACGGTCGGCACTCGTCAACCTTTCATTGTCTTCCCAGTAGCTGAACTTGTAGCCATTGTCCGGGACAGCCCTCAAGGAGACGCTTTCTCCATGCTTGTACTTGCCACCTTCCTTGAGGCCAGTGACCACGCCCCACCCTTCATGGTTCACCGCAACCTTCACGGTGTATTCGTTGATGGTCCACTTGGCGAAGAAGGCCTTATCGCCCACATCCTTGTCGGTAATCTTTTCAACGGCCTCGCCACCGAATCCCGCCGTCAGGAACCAGCCATCAAAGGTATAGCCTTCGCGCGTCGGCACCGGAAGCACGATTTCGGTACCGTAATCGTAGCTGACAGGGACATTGCCTTCGATCTTGCCGCCATTCAGGGCGAACGTGAGCGTGAACGAAGTCTTCAGCAGGAGCACCGGATATTTGTCTCCCTGCACCCATGCGGATCCCTTGACACCGCCGGCAATTTCGACCCCGTTGGAATCCTTCTGCACATAGGCATGGAGAATGTCGGCAACGGTATCTTTCTCGAAACCTTCCTTCGAATGGCCCGTGCCGTAAGCACTCGTCACGGTATCGCCTTCGACAGCCCAGAACGCATTGTTCTCGCTCACGTATGTTACTTTGTCATAAGAACTCTGCGGAGCGGGAATAATCGCATCGGCAATCCACGTCGAACTCACCTTGCCCATGCTATAGTTGTTGAGGAGCGAAAGGACAGATTCTACGCTGCTAGACGTATAGACTTTACCGACAAGGCCACCGGCAATGACCCTCTTGTTCGGAGAATCCTGTGTAACGTCACCCAGATTGTAGCTGTTCGCAATAGTAGACTTCTTGCCGGCCTGGCCAACCAAGCCACCAATGGAATAGGCGTACGCCAACGAAGTATCGTGGACAAAACCGGTATTGTAGGATTCAAGGATGGTGAGGTTGTCGTCCATGCCTCCCACCAGGCCGCCCAGCGGGCCACGGCCCATAATCATGCCGGCATTGTAGCTCTGGACGATGCTCAGGGTAGACGTATTCGACGAGCTCGCCCCCACAAGGCCACCCGCAGAAGAATTGTTGCCATTGATATCGGCGACGTTGTAGCAGTTCTTGATAGTGGTAGAAGCATGGGCACCAGAAACAAGGCCTGCAGCGGTGGACCCAAAGATGTAGCCGGCAGTGTAACTGTCCGTGATTTCCACAGTTCCGTTCGAGTATGCCACCAGGCCACCGGCATTATTCGTACCCACCACGTAGACCGTACCGTTGAAATGGCTGTTCGATATAGAGAGCATCTTGTTCTGCGGCACATCTGCCACAAAGCCCGCGATACTGTATTTTCCCGAGATGTAGGAGTCCTCGATACCGAGATTCACGATTTCGACAGGAATCTTTTCGGTCCAGTCAGAATTGTAGCGGTCGTCCAGCGTGCTGATAAAGCCGAGCCTGTACATATTCGGCTGGTTGACGTAGAGGCCCGATATCGTGTGCCCTTGGCCATCGAACTTGTTTCCGAATTTCTTGATCGGTTCCCACGGTATGAACGAAGCCATGTTCGCGCTGTCGAGTGTACCGTCTTCGTTCAGCACATGTTCGTTCACCACGATATCCTTGGTGAGCTTGCCGCAAACATTAGGATTGGTGATGTTATAGTACACCCTATGCGTTCCGCTTACATACGCGACATAGCCGTACAGTTCCGCGGCATTCGAAATTTCGTAGCACATATCCGCCGAATCGAGCTTCGGCATCTTCAGCTTGAACCAGGCCGCATAATACGTCTTGTCGCCGGTATCCGTCGTCGTAATTGCCGTAACGGGCTTGCCCGAAAGTTCCGCATTATCGTACCAGCCAACAAAGATGTTGGTATCGAGCGAAAGCTTGGTCGGCAAAATTACGCCCACGCCTTCCGTATAGAGCGTCACGTTTCCGGAATCGATCTTGCCGCCATTCGTATTGAGCGTCACCGTAAACGTCCTCTGGAGCTTTGCCCAGAATTCCTTGTCGCCCGTAGCGGTCGAGTCAATCTGCGTTACTACTTTACCATCGTACTGGGCATTGTCGTACCAGCCCATGAAGGTCGCATTTTCCTTCACGACCGAGGGGAGAATCTTCTTGAAGCCCGCTATATAGTTATCAAAATAGCTTGCCGTATCGCCTTCGAAGGTATGGAACGTGACAGTGTACCTCTGGGCAAGGGAATTCTTGAGTTCGCCTGAGAAGTTCGGGTAGGCGTCCGTACCCACGGTTTGGCCCCATACAGAGCCATTTTCGCCATCGCGTAGGACTTCGGCGACAGAACCGTTCCTGAACTGCTCCGCAGTCGCGGGGAGGCCTGCAAGTTCATTGTTCCTTTGCGTATTCAGGTAGTAGCAGTTGTCAAACTGGTAAATGACCGAAGAAAGCGAGGTGCCAAAAAGGGCCCTGCTATCACGAGCCATCTTCGACTTGTCCCGACCCAAGCGCAAGACCAAGGTTGTAGACATTCTCCATATCCAGGAAGCCCTTGTAACCGACACTGCCCACAATGCCCGCGATGCCCTGGGCGCTAGAATATGTCTCAACCGTCGATTCGTTGTACACTCCGGAAATCTTGACATAGGAAGCCGGCTGGGCATCGCTGTTCCCGAGCTGGGCATTGGCGGTCTGGCCGACGATAGCCCCCATGTAGTTTGCCTTGGCCTTGAAATAGGAATCCACCAGGCCGAAATCCTTCAGCACGGCATACTTCAGCGGGTAACCGGCGACGCTCCCGAAGAGGCCGAAATTGTTGCGGCTGGTAGAATCGTCATAGTAGAGGCCCGAAATGGTGTGGCCCATTCCGTCGAATTCGCCATAGAAGCTATCTATCGGGACCCACGGGACAAAGCGGCCAGCCCTGTCAGTGTTGAGCATGCCGTTTTTATCCAGCACGCCCTGGTTCACCACGATATCCTTTTCAAGCACCGCACAGGCATATTCTTCCTTTACAAAGCCGTCGGCACCGTTCACGATGGCGGCAAAGCCGTAAAGTTCGGCAGCATTACTGATGACATAGCAGGTGTCCTTGTTTATGGGCGGAGTCTGCAGCTTGTACCACTTCGCATAGAAGGTCTTGTCGCCGGAATCTTCTTTGCCAATTGCAACAACCCTGTCACCGCTGAGGTCTTCGTTGGCATACCACCCGACAAAGACATAGCCCCTGCGGGAAACCTTCTTCGGGAGCACCACACCTACGCTATGCGTATATTGTTCCACAAGGCCCGAATCGATTGTACCGCTATTCGTAACGAATGTCACCTTGTACTTCTTTTCGTACCTGCCCCAGTAACTGACATCTGCCGTCAGCGTCGCAGGCGTGTGGACAACCGTGTCTCCCGTCAGGCCGCTGTTTGCATACCAGCCGAAGAATTCGTACCCGTCGACATCCACATTGGGAATCCTGTAGCTGTAGCCGACGACCATGTCCTTCGTCTTGAGCTTGGTGCTGCCGTGATAGACATTCATCTTTATCGTCTTAAAGCTAGCACCCGTCAGAGAACCACTGAAATTCGGGAGGGGGTCGGTCCCTACCTTCTGCCCCCACTTGGTGCCATTAATCCCATCCAGGTCGTAATGGCGCATCACCTGCGTAACGGCACCGCTAGCCAGTTCGGCCTCACTCACGGACGTACCGACATGCTCGTTGCGGCCCGGTTCAAGGTAAAACACGTTCTCAATGACGTTCGCGTCATCCTTCGTGAAGCCGCCAAACACGGACTTGATAGAGTTCGAATTGCCGGTACCGATAATCTCGCCCGCATTGTAGGCGTTGATTACGGCTATTCCGTTTGCAGCCTGGTAGCCAATCACCCCGCCAATATTGTTCGGGCCGACAACGGTTCCCGTATTATACACATTGTACAACCCGATCCGAACAGTAGCGTAATTGGATGTCGTACCCACGATGCCGCCGGCGTTGTTCCTTACCGCCTCGACCCTAGAAGCGTTGAAGCAGTTTTCGATTACTACGGGAGATGTCCGCGAATAGGCGGACCCCGCGATTCCACCCGCAGAATAGCCCACACGGAAATAGGAGCCCACGACGCCGACATTCTTGACAACCGTATTCACGTACTGGTTTTCAGCTGTATGGAGGCTCTTGAAAAAGCCCGCATCGGTCCCCGTCTCGCTGGAGAAATAGAGGCCCGAGACCGTATGGTTCTGGCCGTCAAACGTACCGTAGAAGGGCCCTATCGGCGTCCATTTTGCAAAATTCGCCGTATCCGCCGCGTTGAGCGAGCCATCGGACTTGAGCACGTTCTGGTTGACTACGATGTCCTTCGTGAGCTTGCCGCAGGCAGTAGCATCGTACGGGAAGTTGATATCGCCGTTCACGATGGCGGCAAAACCGTAGAGTTCGGCCGCATTTGAAATCTGGTAACAGCCGTTCTTATACTCCGGCTGTTCGGGGGTGATGGTCGTCGCGGCAGTCGCAAACGCACAAGAAAGCGCAACCGACGCACAAAAGAGGAATCCTTTGCTTTTAAGCATCTTTGTTACTCCTGATAACTGACACATATATATAATAATACAAACTGCTTATTTATTGCAGTTTTGTGAAGACGTCCCCGCCAATTCGCGTTGTAAAACATTGCAATACAAATTTGGACAAAAAACGGAAATTTCAGGCAATCCGCCGGCGAGAACAGGCAAATGCGCACAGACGAACCCGTAAATATATCGTTACCTCCTACTCATTTGTATATTTGTGGCATGGAAACAGCAAAGAACTCTTATACCGCCCGTATCGAAGTCCGCTACGCGGAAACCGACCAGATGGGGGTCGTGCATCACGCCGTTTACCCCGTATGGTTCGAACAAGCCAGAACAGAATTTTTCAGAGTCGCGGGAGCGAGCTACTCCCAGATGGAAGCCGACGGCTACATGAGCCCGGTGCTCGAACTCAACGTGCAATACAAGAACCCGACGCATTACGGTGAATTTGTGGATGTCGAAACGACCCTCGAGAGAGTCGGCAGCGTGCGCTTCAAGTTCAACTACAAAGTTTTCGTGGAAGGCAAGCTCTGCACCATCGGGTACTCCATCCACTGCCTGCTCAAGGACGGCAAGCCCACCAGAGACTTCCCCGCGGCGTTCACAAAGTTTTTCCCCGAAGGATAACCGATAGAATCGCAGATTGTCCGCGAGCTTTGACAGGTTTGAATTGACCAAAGGAGAGGCCTAAATCTATGGCAGAACAAGAAGAAACCGTCCAGATCCACATCGCGTCCCTAGACAAGACCATAGACTTCCCCGTCAGGAGTTCCGAGTTCTGCAATACCTGCAAGGGCACCGGGACAAAGGACAAGAAGCCG
The DNA here is from genome assembly GCA_902779055.1 of Fibrobacter succinogenes. Taxonomy (GTDB): domain Bacteria; phylum Fibrobacterota; class Fibrobacteria; order Fibrobacterales; family Fibrobacteraceae; genus Fibrobacter; species Fibrobacter succinogenes_K. The sequence continues at coordinate 6,391 of CACZAD010000042.1, forward strand.
TGTCCGACTTGTTGCGGCTCCGGATGGATCAAGATGCTGGACTGCATTCGCTGCAACGGCACAAAGCAAATCGAAAACGGCCTCAAGTGCAACATCTGCAAGGGAATGGGGACCATCTCCGAAGCCAAGACCAAGGATTTTCTCGAAGCCCGCCAGTTCTGCGAAGACTTTCAGAAAAAACCGGCAAAGACAATCCTGATTTGCCTCGCCTGCCTTGCGGCCCTCGGCGTCTGCTCCTACATTGTTTCCGGCTACGCATTTGTGGACCTCCGGCTGGTAAAGACATGGTTCGCCTACATTGCGCTCCTGGTGGGGTTCGTCGCTGGTTTCCGCATACTGACCTACCTCCACAAGATGAACGTAGGCTCCTACCTGCCGGCATCCAAAAAAATCATGATCGCAAGCGCCGTCATCGCTCTCGGTATCGCGGCCATCGTCATTCCCGGCCCCATTGCCGGCCGCTACCACTGGATCGAGAGTGAAGCAAAGGAAGCCATCAGCGAAGCCGTATCGGAACACGAAGTTTTTTGCCAAAAAGTCAAAGTTTCGGGTAACGACGGCGATGTTTATCACGGAGTCGCCACGATTTCCGATGGCGAAGAACTCAAGATAAACATCCACTACCGAAAAGTCGATGAGACCGGTCGCAAAATCGGCTACTCTATCGAAGTGGAACCCGTGGAATAGCACAGGCCTAAATCTATGGCAGAACAAGAAGAAACCGTCCAGATTCGCATCGAATCCCTAGACACGGCCATAGATTTCCCCGTCAGGAGTTCCAAGTTCTGCAAGGCCTGCAAAGGCTCCGGAATAAAGGAAAGTAAATCGTGCCCGACTTGTTGCGGCTCCGGAAGCATCAAGATGCTGGACTGCATTCGCTGCAACGGCACGACGAAAATCGAAAAAGGCCTCCGGTGCAACGTCTGCAAGGGGACCGGCTCCATCTCCGAAGCCAAGACCAAGGATTTCCTCGAAGCCCGCCAGTTCTGCGAAAAGTTCAAGAAAAACCCGGCAAAGACAATCCTGATTTTTCTCGCATGCCTTGCGGCAATCGGCATCTGCTCCTATATTGTTTCCGGCTACGCATTCGCAGACAATCGAATACTAAGGCACTCATGGTACGCCTGCACCGCATTCGTGATAGGAGCCGCCGCCTTTCTCTACATGATGGCCTACATCCACAAGATAAACGCAGGATCCTATCAACCGGCATTCAAAAAGTTTATGACCGCCGGCGCCGTCATTGCCCTAGTTATCGCGGCCATCGTCATTCCCGGCCCTATTGCCGGACGCTACAGTTGGATTGAACGAGAAGCGAAGAATAACATCAACGACGCCGTATCAAGAAAAGGACTTGCTTGCCAAAAAGTCAGCATTTCAAGTAACGATGGCGATGTTTATCACGGAATCGCCACGATTTCCGATGGCAAAGAAATCAAGATAAACATCATCTTCAAAAAAGTCTACAAGGCTGGCTACGCAATAAATTACTCTATCAAAGTGGAACCCGTGGAATAGATTATGGACCAGCCCCTAGCCGAAAGACTGCGACCGCAGAACCTGGATGAATTTCTAGGCCAGAGCAAGATTCTGGGCGAGCAGAGCCTATTGCGCCGAAGCCTGGAAAACGACACCGTCCCGAGCATGATTTTCTGGGGCCCTCCCGGTTGCGGCAAGACGAGCCTCGCCCACGTAATCCGCCAGAAGACCAAGAAGCGCTTCGTAGCGCTCTCCGCAGTCGCGAGCGGCGTGAAAGAAGTGAAGGAAGTCCTCGCTGACGCACGCCAGATGAAAAAGGCCTTCCTGGACACGATCCTCTTCATCGACGAAATCCACCGCTTTAATAAGGGCCAGCAAGACGCATTGCTCGGCGCCGTGGAAGACGGCACCGTGACGCTTATCGGCGCCACCACCGAAAACCCGGGTTTCGAAGTGAACGGGGCATTGCTGAGCCGCTGCCAGCTGATACTGTTTGCGCCCCTCAGCAGCGACGACCTGCGCACGCTCATCTTCAGCGCGCTCCGCGACCATCCGCGCGGCCTACAGCTCAAGGACGTGGAAATCGAAGACGCCGTCGTGGACAAGCTCATCGCGCAGTCCGAAGGCGACGCGCGCTTCTTGCTGAACCAGCTCGAATGGATTGGCAAGAGCCTCGGCGACCGCAAGAAGATCGACGAGAAACTGCTGGAAGAATTCCAGTACAAGAAGCCCCTGCGCTACGACAAGAACGGCGAGGAGCACTACAACCTGATTTCGGCGCTCCACAAGTCGGTGCGCGGAAGCGACCCCGACGCCGCCGTCTACTGGCTACACCGCATGCTGCAAGGCGGCGAAGACCCGCGGTTCATTCTGCGCAGGCTCATGCGCATGGCGATGGAAGACGTGGGCCTTGCAGACCCGAACGCGCTACTGCTTGCGACAAGCGCGAGAGAAGCGTACGACTTCATGGGCGTACCCGAGGGCCTCATCGCGCTCGACGAGCTGGCGATATACCTCTCGCTTGCGCCCAAGAGCAACAGCCTCGAACTTGCGGGAATGGCGGCCGACAGCATTATCCAGCGGACTGGGACGTTGCCTGTACCGCGCGCATTCCGGAATTCCGTGACCCGCGTGGGCAAGCAGCTCGGTTACGGGAACGGGTACGAATACGACCACGACAGCCCGGGCGCCTATTCCGCGCAGGAACACCTGCCCAAGCAACTCGAAGGTACGGAAATTTACCGCCCGACAAATTACGGCAAGGAAAAGTTGCTGGCCGAAAGGCTCGCGCAGCTAAAGCAGATAAAAAAGGAAAAGAAGGGATAAACTTCTGACCCTGACCTTCGTCAGGGGGACGAAGGGATAAACTTCCGACCCTGACCTTCGTCAGGGCGACAAGCGGGTTAGCCGTTTACGGCAAGCACGCTCCACCACTCTGTGCTTACGCGTTCTTCTTTCACCTTGAAGCCGGCTTCTTCGAACCAGCGCAGGATATATTCCTTTTCCGTGAGCAGCTGGCCCGAAATAATGAGCTCGCCGCCGGCGGCCAACAAGTCCTCGATATCGTCGCGCAACGGCCAGAGTTCACTCCGGATCATGTTGCACAGAATGACATCGAACTTGGTCCCGTCCCTGAACGCATCCAAAAAGCCGAGCACGCAGTCGCTCTCGCCGAAACCGTTACGCTCGAAGTTTTCTGCTATGCAGGGAATAGTGAGCGGGTCGATTTCGGTACCTACCGCAAGGCGGGCGCCGCGACGGCGGGCATACATCGCCAAGATGCCGGTACCCGTCCCGATGTCAAGTACAGTCTTGCCCTTGAAATCAACCGATTCCATGAGCGTCGCGCAGCTGCTCGTAGTATCGTGCTCGCCGGTCCCGAAGGCAGTCTTCGCCTCGAGTTCCAGCACGACGGCCTGCGGGTCGTCGGGAGTGAATTCCACCCAAGGCGGGCGCACCCAAAGATGCGGGCTCACGGAAACGGGCTGGGCGCGGTCACGCCACCACTTATCCCAATCCTTCGCGGGCTCGTCGCTCAGCGTGAAATGGTACTGCGGGAACTCCGCCACAATGCGGTCACGCTCGGCCTTGTCGCCGGTATAAAAACAGAAGTCCGTACGGCCTTCCGCCTTCGGGTCCAGTTCCTCGAGCGTCGCCACCCCCGCCTCGAAAAGCAGGTAGCTCGCGAGTTCAAAATCTTCGATAGGGCAATAGCCCTCCGCCTTGTACCATGTGTCAATTTTCTGCATATGGGAAAATTTAATAAATAAATGAAGCCGTCACTTCTTAGGCGTGAACGGATCGCTTCTCGTAAAGTATGTCCATCATGCCGTCAACCTCGTTCAGAAAGATTTCGTCGGTATACCCTTTTAAAGAGACATCTTTCGCGAAGTCCTTGTCAAGCAGTTTTTTCAGCAGAAATATGACACTTCACTGAAATACTTCTTCCACTTTTCAACAATCTCTTCGTTGCGCGCCTCAATAATCCTCAGAATGTTCTGTAAAACATGCGGGTTTATGCGGGAATTATTATTGGCTAAAAGACATTTTCCCGCTTGCGTTATCCAAATTTTTGTCGCATTTGCAGTGGGCGCGCCTTCTGAAACATGAACATGCACCGGTTCCAACGGCATATTTTCGTTGGACCAGAAATAAACCCAGAAGGAACCTATTTTAAAGATTTGCGGCATTGCTAAACCCGCCTTTCTGGGAAAATTCCATTATCAAATGAGCTGTAGACTCAATCACTTTCTTATAGCGATCGATTTCCTCATCTGAAAAACCGAATATATCTTCCCATGTATAGGAGGGTAAATAGCATGTTGCCCGATGGAAGCCGTCCTTTGCATCGGGCTTTTCGATATACACCTTGACACGACCGTCCTTGCCCATTTCAGAATGGACAATTTCCGCGTTATCATCAAGTGTCATAAATGGGTACATCATATTGCTAAAAGGCAATATAATATTTTCTTGCTCTGTTTGGCTAGTATTCATCGGTTACTCCCTGCGGGCCTGGTTTATCATTTGTTTCATGCCCTATATATTTGCAAGAACCGCGCCAAAGAAAAAGTGCCGTTTCCAAACGAAAAACGGCACTTAAAAGTTTTTCATCCGGTGATTAATCGCTTAAATCACTGATTTATTGAGTTTGAGCAGGGCGTTCCCCGGCTCGCCAACCCGATTGTCATGCCGGACCCAATTCCGGCATCACCGTTTCACATCACCTCGCCGGGTCGGGCTCTGCTCGCCTACGGCTCATCGAGCCTCGCTACGCGAGTCTCGCCGCACCGCGCGACGATCCCTAACGCGAAAGGGGTCGAATTCGACCCCTTTAAATATCAACCTATTTAACGGTTCTTACTTATAAGCCTTAGCAACCCACTCGGCGAGTTTTCCCGTCTTAGCAAGTTCCGCTGTATCTTTCATCTTGAAATTCGGATACAGAGCTTGGATTTCCGAAGCCGTTTTACCTTCGATTTCGTTATTGAAACCCAAGATATAGTGCATCGCAATCATGTAAATGATTTCCGTCGGAGCGGCTCCGTAGACCTGATTCTTGACGATATGTTCAAGCCTCTTATTGTCATCGGGGAAAAGCTTCTTCATCTTCTTTGACCGATAAAGGCGTTTGATGATTTCGGTAATATAAAGACCCGATTTCATATACAAGTCAGCAAAGGTATGAGTCGGGTCGTCAAAACAGCCCGGCGTTTCCTTCTCCAACATATCCACCATTTCCTTTACCACTTTTTTCGGAGTAAATATCTGGTTCGTCTTCTGTGGCGGGATATAATCAAAGATATCACCCTTTACATTTTCCTCAAAGTAATCAGCCAATTCCGAGCGTTTACGCATGAATTCCTTCACGGAATCGTTGAATACTACGGAATCAAAGAGATGACCTTCATAATGCTTTTTCTTGTTACCATCGTTTTTATCGGTATAGTCGCCGCCATCGCGAAGGAACTTAAATTCATCAATGGTAATACTAGTCACCTCAAGGAAAACATTGCCTGGAATATCGCGTTCAAAGGATTCTAGAGTCGTATTATCAGGACTATCTTCGCCGTAATATTTTCCATAAGCCATCAGGAATGAGGGTATCGTACGAGCGAAACCACGCAAATGATCACGAACTTTTTCTTCGATATCATTTTTCTTCTTTTCAATCTTGCTTTCTTGTACTGCCTTGACCGTTTCCTCTGTAGCCTTTTTCCAGATATCTTTCGTGTCCGAAACAGTTTCCTTAAATTTTTTCTCAGCAGTTTCCATTTCTTTTTTGAAAACTTGCTGTATTCGTTTTTCTTCAGCCTTAGAATTACAATTTTTCAAGGCTTCGTCACGCTTGTGTTCTGCCGTACCAGCTTCTATCTTGAAATCGGCAGCAGCGGAACTAATTTTCTTTTGCCCATAATCATGTAGTTTGCGCTCAAATTCCTTGGACTGAGATTTGGTCATCTCTTTGCCAAATTTCTCTTTAGCCTCATCAACGACGTTCTTTACAGATGCGTCATAGACAAGAACCAATTCATTTACTTGTTTTTCAACATCCGAAGGTTTTAGGTTGCGCAACATGCTATTGACGTTCTTTTCAAAGTCATCAGCTTGTTCTCCAAAAACAGGTCTCCCAAATTTATCGGCAGCAGTTCCAATAACCTGTTCCGCAGGAACATCAACATTTCCATTATCGTCAAGAGGAAGCTCGTTAGCCTGTTCCGGAGTAACAATATTCTTGTCTGCCTCCGCCTTGGTAACAGGGCTGACCTTCTTGAGAATATCATTCACGATAGAGGGAGCAGCAAAGATTCCGCTGATATTCTGGAACAAGAAATTACTCATGAATCCGTGATTCACGACTTCCTTGGCGTGGATATGCCTCGGAATCGTCAGCACCTTTTCGGCATCCAGCTCTATCATTTCGCCATTATCGTCTTCACCTACCACAGGGAAGAAGTTCAAGAGTTCCAGAACATGCTTTTTGCGTTTTTCGCTATCGCCTGCACCACCGGCAGTATCCTTGTACTGGTCGTTGGCAATGGTTTCCACGATTGTCAGCGTGCGTGCCGGATCAAAATCGAACACATACGCATTATCTTTGCGATATGTTTTGCCATCCTTATCCAAGAAAAGGCACGGATTTTGAGCACGGAATGCCGCCTGCATATACAAAGCCGGAGAGCGCATGGAACAAAGCATCAAAACAGCCGTCCACTCGGGAATGGTCACGCCAGTCGTGAGCTGTCCCACGGAAAGCGTAATTGTTTTGTCATTATTTTTTATAGCCTCACGCACCTCTGTAATCGCTTTCTGATTTTCCGATTCCTCGTCGCCATTACCTACGGCAAGAACAACTTTATACTCCTTGAATATCGAATGCTGATTCAACAGTTTCTTTAAAGCTTTCGCAGAATCAACGCGATTCAAGAGCCAGAACGAATGTTTGAGTTGATTTCGGAGTTCTTCCGTAGAAAACGGGTACTTCTTGCAGTTTTCATCGGTAAGCGTATTCAGAAACTTGTTCACATCATCTAGATGTTCAAAATATCCCGAAGCATTAGTCTTAAAGAATTCGTTTAAGTCAAAATAATATTGTGTTTCTTCATCGTCGATAAGAGTCCCAGCATCAGCCTTTGCCCCCATCATATCAGACATCTGGTAAGTGAACAAGTTGAGTTTCGGCAGATCCTCGTATGGATTTTCCACCCCTTTTTCAGCAAATTCTCTTTTGCGTTCCTGTTCATCGGCATAAGTCCAGTTGAATATCGCCTCTTCGGGAAACTTGTCCGAGGCAAGCATCTTGAACGGAGTGCCCGAGAGGTTCAGCGTAAACTTGCGTTTAATGCGTTCCAACGCCACGTCGGTCTTGTCGGTTTCAACGCCCTCGTGCGCCTCGTCAAGAATCAGCACATCCCAATCAAGTTCAGAAACTTCACGGAGTTTCTCGTAATCGCCACCAAAAGCCTTTGCGCCTTTAAGATCTTGCAAGGAGATAAATTCGATGCAGCCAAGCCTGTTCTTGCTTACAGCGCGAGTAAACTCATCTCTTGTCAAAACATGCTTGTATTTTTGCGGATTCTTCTTGAAGACATCCACCTGGCTTACAAAATAGTAGCCGCCTTCCGTTCCGACGAAACGCGCATAATCATTGTACCAGCTATCAGCAATTGCCGGACGGTTTGTTAAGATAAGGACATTCTTCGCCCCCACACGCTTACAGAAATCGTATGCAGTTAAAGTCTTTCCAAAGCGGGGCTTGGCGTTCCAAAGGAACTCCGGAGCCTTATCCTTCTTTAAAATTTTCACCAATTTGTGGTTGTCAAAATAATCAGCGGTTTTTCTTGCGGCTTCTTCCTGTTCATCGCGGAGTTCGTAGATTTCGACGCCTTCCATTTCGGTAAGGATTCCGTGATTTTCCTTAAAATCATTGAAATGATTCTTAGAAGTCTTTGCGTCAGTCTTGAACCACTCCGTTTTCGGTTTCCTTTCGATATCCACCTTGTTTGTCAGATATTTATGGAAATCGTAATCACGGAAAGGCGTCAAGTCATCTTCGAAAACAGCCCTTCCGCTCCACGCAATAGGGGCTTCGGTGTCGGAGGTATGGGTTTGCTGATGGACGCGATCCTTAACAGCGTCTTTCAAGTTCTCACCGAAATTGACTTCGGTATCACCGATTTTTATCCATCCGTCATGAGTTCTGTCGTTAGGAGTGGTATAGGCGTAAATGGCGCGGTTCACGGGCCGCATGGTCTTGATTTGGGTAACGTTCGACATTAGACCATCTCCTTACTCTTTGTATTCTTTCGCACGTTCAATGACATACTTTTTTTCAGCATCAGTTAAGCCGAAAATTTTGAACAATTGTTTGTCAATATCATCATCAAAATCAATGAATTTGTTCTTTTTTGAATAGTCTTGAAAGTCAGGAACCCATTTCGCCAACGAAGACAGAGCTTCATCAGTGAGAAGAAATGCGAATTTTACGAAATTAGAAAGACAATACTTTTTAAAATTTTCAGCTTCTTTCTTTGTATTAAATGCTTTTAGAGCGACACGCGAACGACCGAACGCACTGTGATTGTCCATTAGTGAAATTTGGCTACTTCTTTTTTGACCACCTGCGTTAGCACTAGAAACCACAACTTTCCACTTATCAATATACTCTTGTCCCGATTCGACAATATTTTTATTGGCAATAAACCAACGAGCACGTCCGCTTTTACCCGCTTTGTCATTTGTAAACAATTTTATTTCTTTGTCTTTGTCAAATGCATCTCCCTCATCATACATTTTTACCTTTCTTGGATTCTTTTCAACAAAGTCGCTTTCTATACCGAATAACGAACGAGACAAGATGAATTCAAAAAGGAATTTAATTTTATGGCGTGCACAAACCTGTTCTATTTTCTTCTCTATAGCTAAATCTTTTGGATCAATCGGCAACAGAGCATCTCCTGGGTACTCCAACTCTATTTCATAGCTTTCGTTATTCTCTACATTAACATATCTAAACGTATTTCCTTTGTGTGTTTGTTGCTTTAGAACAATGGAAATTCCATCTGAAATATCAGCACTGTTCGGAAAAACGTCTTTTGCATTGGGATATACAACCAATTTTGACAAACGAGGGTCATTTATATTAGAGAAACCGAATTGAGCTAAACCTTTGCCTGATCGATGAATCCATCTTTTGGCAGGATAGATCAATTCCGTGTTATCTGAAATTTTGTCAACTTCTGTTTGAAATGTCTGAAAGATGTTTTTTACAGCTTTTTGACCATTCTTAGTTTCAACTTTCGCAACGGTTTCTTGATACGGCGGATTTCCGATTACGGCAAAGAACTTTTTCATTTTCCATTCTCCTTTGATTTTAAAGAGTTGTAGGTCCGGCTGCAGTGGCTTCGCCAGTCATAAATCAGACATTCCTCTGAGGCGACAGATTCGCTAGATTCATTTTCTACTTCGAAACCGGGAAAAGTCATTTGTCCGCATTCTTTTTCCTTGATTTGCGGAGTCCTTCCATTAAGGCCATCCATCTGCCAAAAATTCCACGCAATCACATTGGCGGCAGACCTAGCCGTTTTAACATCCGGTTTTTCGCCCAGTTTCTTTTCCCAGTGTTCCACCCATGTCAAGAAGACGTTGATGCGGGCAATCAAGAGATTGTCTCCTTGAAATTCATAGCCGTAAGAACTTTCCAGGGATCGCATAGACCATTTTTTGTATTCGTCGCCGTTCGCGTTTTCAGCAACTACGCGGAGTTTGCGGTCCAAAAAACCGATACGGTCCTTGACTTCAATAAAAATTCCGTCTGTGGGATTGTAGCGGCTCGTTACGAAGGGAGCTTCGCCACAAGTGATTTCTAACCTTGTCTGGTCAATATATTCTTGCCAGGACTTTCCATCGTTAAACCGAATTTTTTTGCGTGATGCTGTCCAAGCGCTTTCACCTTCTACATTGAACGCGCCTTCATAGCCCAAGTAGTCGTTGTCCAATGCATTATTCATCTGATTGCAAACCCAAGCAGGCGTAAAAACCTCAGCTCGTTTTTTTGTACGATCCCTTTGGGTGCCAAGGGTCTTGGCGATTCTCGGACGCACGAGCATCAGACTGCCGCCAGTAATGTCCTTGAACTCGATTTCGTTTTTCGGGGAAATGGCTTCGTATTCATCCGTAGCCCACAGGATGTTCTTGCCCGTGGTCTTATCTTTCAGCAATATGGGGAGAACTGCACCATGATAGACATCAAAGATTTGTCGGACAGGTGTGTCAGCCGCAATATTCTTCATTCCATTCTCCCGAACTTCAAGCGCAACATTTCTGTTTCGCTCCCGTTCAGGGATTCTGGACTACGGCTATTTCAAAAAGAATACAACGACCCGCGATGGCACTCCACGCGCCACCATCCCAAGCGGATACAGTACGCCCAGGATACAATACACCCGTGGCCTTCACGGGCGGTTGCGAGTAATTGTCTTATTCTCGTTGCAGAAAGTGTCGAAGTTTCAGATAGAGGAACAAGAGCAAAACTCAGCGAGTCCACTCCTGTTCGGCATCTACCCAGCTTTTTTAGGAAATAAAAAAGGCGTGGAGTTGAATGCGTCTACCTATCTGAGGCCTTCGACTGCCCGCAACGAATAAACGCAAACAACTCACGCCCCAAAAGGCCGCTTGCAACTAGGCCAATTGCCAAATAAAAACAATAAACCATGCAGCAAAACGATGCGGCAGGCCTAAGCCCGTCGCAGACGTGAGCGTCCGTCTTATCCTCGTTGCAGAAATTGTCGAAGTTTCAGATAGAGGACAAGAGAAAACTCTATTTTAACCATAATATAGATTATTCCGCTGACAAAAAATAACCCCAGAACAAGTCTGGGGCAAAAAAGAGGAATATTCGGACCTCCTTAAAGAAGTCCATGCTCCTTAAGAATCTTTTCGTACTTGTCGGCACGTGATTTCGCCTCATCTGCACGGGACTCCGCCTTGTCCGCACGAGACTTCTCTTCGTCGGCGCGGGCCTCGGCCTCGTCGGCTCGTTTCTCGGCAGCATTAGCACGTTCGCGCTCGATATACACAGCCTCGTCAATTTCCTGTTGCCAAGTCATATAGCGCTTCCTTGTTTCGTTGTCAGACAGATACCATTGCCGCTGGCGTTCAACAGCCAGCGTCCCCGCGGATGTCGCCTTGTTTGTCGCAAAGTATTCAAGATACTCCTTGATCGACTTCTCGGCAACATCCCTGTACTTACTGAATATATAAAAATTTTTCCAACATTGATCGCCCAATTCGTGTTCCGAGCGTCCGATTTCCAGATTCTTGAACTTGTAGACGGGCCGTCCCTGCCTGAAAATGTCGTCCGGGCAAATGAATCGAAAGAAAAACCAAATCGGTAAAGGAAAGGCGCACCGGAAAACCGATGCGCCCTGTTTTGAGGTGTAATTTCCAACCAGTTATTCTTCGACTTCAACTGTCTTGGCGCTGAGTTCCTTCGTATTGATCGAAGAAACCGTAGAACCATTCGAAAGAGAAATCTTGCGGATTTCGGCAGTGTTGTACATGGCGACCCAGGCGGTGTTGTCGTCGATTGCCACGATATCGTAGGGGTTGTCGGCATTCAAGGCTTCTTGCCAAGCGACTGTCTTGGCGGTTGTATTCACCTTCGCGATGCTACCCTTACCCTTGCGGTCAAGTACGTACAAGCCACCATTGACCCCTACGATTTTTGTATCGGTCGAGAAGGGAATGTTATCGTCACTGATGACAGAACCTTCTTCTTCATCTTCTTCAATCCAGTAAAGTTTGCCAGCGTTGGCAAAATCGCTGATATAGACGAACACCTCGCCACCTGCAACGACAATACCGGCGGGCTGATAGCCCATTTCATCGTCATAAAGGGCGGTGAGTGCCTTCCCATTATAAGAGTACGCCACCATGGGGGTCATTTCAAAGGTGGTATAATCTATGGATCCGCGGTCACCGATATAGGCAAGTTTCATCTTGCTATCATAGAGAATGGCACCGCTGGCATCGACAACGCCATCAATTTTCTTCACCGACTTGCTAGCAAGATCGACTTCGACAGCAGGGACATCCTGGTAGGCCTTGTAAACGGCAACATAAGCCTTATTAGAATCCGCATTGATATCCATCATGTACACGCCGCCACCAAGCTTGGAGCCGCCCACCCAAAGTTCAGACTTCTTGTTCTTCAGGTCAACCTTTTCGATACCGCGTTCATCATCGGCATCAATACCCCAAGCCTCATTGTATTCGCCCTGCGTTCCCACGTACACATTGCCCTTCACGACCTTCACGGCCATCGGGTTCTTGGTCACAAGCGGAATCGTGTCGAGAAGGGTGCCATCGCTCAACTTGAACATGGCGAGAAGGCCCGGGTCGTGGAAGATGGAGGTAAATCCATCAGCGGCAACTTCATAACGCTGGAACACGGCGAACAGCGTATCGCCAGAGACATCAAGGTCCGCTGCGTACGGTGTTTCCGCGAGATAAGTAATCTTCAGTTTGACGGAGCTGCTGGACGGCACTTCTTCGGAAGAGCTGCTCACCGCCTCGCTGGAAGAAGACTTGGCCTTGCTAGAAGAAGACTTTGCCTTGGAAGAACTGGATGACTTGGCCTTCACAGAGCTGGAACTTTCGTCATCGACGGGGCCGTCGTACCGGGGGCCCTGCAGGGGCTCCGCACTGTTGTCGTCACCGCAAGCGCTCATGAAGAACGCAAGCGACATAGAAGCGAGTAATGTGAGTAGTTTTTTATTCATGGTTGCTTCCTTTTCTGGCTTTACGCATGTTATGCGCGGGGGCTAGAACCCCTGTATGAGTGTAAACCTGTATTCCCGACCGGGCGCCGGATAAGGCGTGTAGATACTGCGGTAGGTCTCATCCGAAATATTGTCCACGGTGAACATGAGTTTTGTCTTCTGCCACGGCTGCCATGCGAGCGATGCATTATAGCGGGCAACGGGGGGCTGCAGCGAAGAGTTAGAGTTCGTGCGGTCGCTGATGAAAATCCGCGTCCTGTATGTAGCCTGGAACATGGCGCTCAAGTTGTAAGGCAAAAAGAACGTGCCCTCGGCAAAATAGCTGTGCACGGGTTCGCCCGGCAGCAGGTTCCCGTTATAGGCTTTGCTCGCGCCTTCGTCACGCGGATTCTGGATAGTCCCGCGCAGAACCGCCTGGAAGAATTTCACCGGACGGCTTTCCAGTTCGAGTTCCACCCCGCGAATAAGCGCCTTGTCTATATTGAAGGCCTTCATCAGGTAAGCGGTTGTAACCCAGTATATCCCGTTTTCGACATGGTTCTCGAAATAGGTGGCGCGCAATACCGAGCGGTTCTTCGGGGTCGCAAGCGATAGGCCCGCGACAAAACGCAAGGCCGATTCATCCTTGAGTGTGGGGTTCGAAAGCAGCCCCGGATAAACGCCGTAGAGTTCCATCAGCTGCGGCTTCCTGTAGAACCGCCCGAACGAAACGTTGCCGCCAATCCAAGAATTTTTCTTCCCGAACTTAGCCTGCACCATTCCCGCAAGGCTCAGGTCACGTTGCGTAGCCTCGTCCACCGTCTCGAGACCCGTAGTCATCACCTGGCCGCCACCGATATCGTCGTATGTCTTCAGGATGTTGCCTTCGGCGAACAGCGAGAACCAATCCGTAAAGCAGTATTCCGCATTGCCCGCAATGGAACCCGCGAAGCGATCCAGGTCAAAGCTCTCCAGCGAGCCGCGCGATTCCCAGAGTTCCGCGCTACCCGCGAGGCGCAAATACGCCTCGAATTTGTCCAGCAAAAGGTTCGCCGAAATCTCGGGAATGGCCCTGTATCCCGCAAGCCCGTATTCACTGAAATAGTTCGAAGGGAAGCCGATTTTATCGAGCGGGTAATACGACGAAGACATGTTCTTCTCGAACTTGCCGGTAACGCCCGCCGTCAAGAGCAGCACGTCGGCAATAGTCGGGAATTCCAGCCGGTACGCGACCTGCGCCATGTCGCCCACAAATTCCGCCACATACGTCTGCAGGTCTTCCATGCCCGGGTTCCCCGCCTGCGTGCGCATCGCACTTGCAGACAAAATAGAGAAGGCCCCGTTCCCGTGGAGCATGCGGTACTGGAAACTGCCGGAATATTCCGTGAACTCCGCGTTCCTGCGCCTGTCCTTAAAGTCGTCCTCATCGTTATAGAGGGTACCGTTTCTGTTATCGAACTCGTAATCGTTATCGCTGTGGCGCATGGATGCCGTCGCGGAGAACTGCACGCTGTCCTTGAAGCCCGCGGAAACCTGCACGGAACCTTCGAACGTGTTGTGAGAACCGTAACTCGCGATGACGCGCCCCCTCGGGGTCGAACCGCTATGCAGCGCATCCTTGGTCACGAAGTTTATCGCGCCGCCAATGCCCGCACCGCCGAACTTCGCCGGCACCCTGTCCTTGTAAACCTCAATCCTCTCGATGTTGTTGAGGTCGATTGCCCCCAGGTCGGCAGCACCGCCGCCCGCATCGTTCAGGGGAATGCCGTCGATGCAGATAAGCACATTACGCGCGGCAATACCGCGAATGGACACCGTCTGAAAACTGCCCATGCCGCCCTGCTTGTAACCCTGGATGCCCGAAAGCGACGAAATGACTTCGGAAGCCGAAAGCCCCATACCCTCCCATGCGGAAGGCGTAATTTCCATGTAGTCCGTTCCCGGATTTTCTGTCTCGGCGATAGCGTACGATTCAACTTGGGAAACACCCAAATCTTGCACAGGCCCTTCCTGGGCTTGCACATCATGTGCCAAAGCACATGCAAAAGCAACACCGCACAGCAGCGCGGGCAATTCGGACGATGTCACTCGCATCGGTCAAACCAGTGGCGCAAAGCGCCGATTGGACCCTACAGTTCTTCTGACTC
>CACZAD010000043.1 GCA_902779055.1 Fibrobacter succinogenes
GTCTCGACTTCAGCCTTGATAGCGTCGTCAGAGATCATAGCGTCGATGATCACCATCGTTTCGTATTGTCTCATAATGAGTCCCTTTGGTCTATCGCCCGGATAACCGACATTGGTTCCGGGAGGGTTCCGATTAAAATCGGTGCGCATAATATAGAAAAAAGCTTTTCCGATGTCAAACCTGAGGGGGTGGTTGAATGAGTAGGAAGTTTTTAAATACCAAACTGAAGACCTATAAATCCAGCCACCGACCATTCGTTGACATCGCGGTTGAAGTAGCGCAGGAACACCATTTCAAAGGAAATCCACGTGGAACGGAGGTTCTTTTTGGCCCAGGGCCACACTTCGCGCAAGTTGAAGGCTAACCCCGGACTGATCGTCACGAGCTGTGCCCAAGAAAAGTTGAATTCGTAGCTTGCGCTACCAGTCAAACCGATATACCGGGTCATCACGACGCCAAGGCCAATTTCGAAACCCAGCGTAAACCCATCCAGCGAGAACATCTTTTCGCAGTTCTTGTCAAGCGCAGACGAATCCTGGACATCCGTAGACGCGCCATCTTCGACAACCTCGCCAGAAGAACCGTCATCAAGCTCATCTCCAGAGCCGTTCGAGGCCGAGCCGTCAGAGTTTCCACCGTCGGAATTGTCGGACTGCTTTTTGCGGAGGCCATGACGCAGCTCCTTACGGAATTCCGAAAGGTCCGTCGTCTCAAGCCCAAGCATCGCAGAAATGTAGAAATCCGCCCCCGGGAACACCTTGTGCAGCCTGCCATTCAGGCGGTAGCGCTGGTAAAGCAACATGACATCGCGGTCGAGCGTTCCGCCAAAGAAGCGGACATCCAGACCACCCGTAATATATTTCCGGTAATGGTACTCAAACTGACCTTCCCAGACTCCCAGGCAATCGCAGTCCTGGGACGGATTGAAAAGTCCGGCGCCAATGCCGACGGAAAGCCCTTCCCTCAGATAAGCCGACTGGTGCGGCAAGGGGACATTATATTCGCGCTTTCTTTTTTTGTGGGAGGAATCCGGAAAAACGACGTAAACCGTATCGACAATCGTATCGCGGACTACAACGACATCTTTAGAGGGATCCGCTACAGAATTCGAGGATTCTACAGCGTAGACTAAAGAGTCCTGAAGATCCGCTTCGCTGGAACTGCTTGTGACAGACGAAGACGACGAGATTGCATTTTTCTGTTTCGACTTGGATTTTTGCGCAGGTTTCTTTGCCTTGGCGACAACGGCCGTTTTAGCTTTTTTCGTGGACTTGCCACTTTGAGCGGAACCGGAGCCCTTGGCTTCGGCAAAAACGTTCAAAATCAGCAAAAGAACTAGAAAAAAGACGCGCATTGATTGTAATTTAATAAAAAAAGCTCCTGGAGGATAACCAAGAGCAATTATAAGATTTTTACAAGATTTCAGAATACCCCTCCAAAATCATTCAACATACAATATATTCCGTGAATCTGCACATTTTTTTACGACTTCCCAGTAAGAAAGCGTGGTATAAGTTTCACGAGGGGGCATAAAATTTTCGAACGTCTTTTCAATCGTCACAGCATCATATACTCGAGAACGTTTTGCATTCGGGAAATACAACCAACGACGAGTTTTGCGTTTGAAGTCTTTGAGAACGACCGAAGACGCATTGCCATCCAAAACATCTTCTGTGGAAAGTTCCTGGCTGTAATTTTCAACAGATTTTTTCAATTTGCGGACGACCGCTGATTTTTCCGAATCCAGCAAAATCCACTTGCCATCTGAAGAGACTCCGCGCTGACTTTTTAATTTCCATTTAGCATAATCATAATCGGTATCGTCACACATATTATAGGTAAACTTAAAAAATACGGAATCGTTCTTTTCGCGGAAGGAGACGGTTTTGAAATCATCACCCCACGCAACAGATTCAGACAAAAACATTTCATAATCTGCATCTTGGGAGGTCACCAAGTCATTTTGTTCCAAAGGTTCATCGGAAATTTCGCCGTAAGGATGAACTATGAGGTTCCAATTAAGGAACATAAAAATAAAGAGTGGAACAATCACAACAAGAGAAACGCACAACCGATGGCAGATTTTCTTCGCATTGAAAGCCCAGCCAAAAAATCCACAAGCCACAAAAGAGAAAATATAGGACCACATCGCCACAAAGTGCAATGCTGGCGAAAACAAGTCATCAACGTCAATGTCATTAGATTTATTAACCGCCCAAAGATAACCGCAAACAAGGACACCGAAAAGAGTAATCCAAAGGCCGAGCCAAAGTTTTTTAAAGCGAAACTTCTTATAAAATAAGGCAAGCAAGAAACTCAGCAAATGCGGCAAAGCAACCAAGAATACGAAGAATAGTATTTCCGACAATTGAGGACTACCATAAAAACCAAGCGTATGCATTTGCCAAAAGAAATTTATCATAAGGTTCAATATACACAAAAGCTCCCGGCAGAAAAGCCAAGAGCCTTGTAAAATGATTTAAAAGGAGATGCCCGGTCGAGCCGGGCATGACAAGCGCCGAGCGGTCTTTTCCATCAGAGCATAGGCATTTGGAAAAGGAGGGTCTGTGAGCGAAAAACGCCTCGTATCAACGAGGCGTGATCGCGAGAGAATCCGCCAACCGTCATATTCCAGTTAGATTCTAGCGGATTCGGTCTCATATTTGGGGAGGGCGAAGCCTTCCCTAGTCGTAAGGAACTTACGTTTAGTAAGTTCCTAACAGATGACGCACGCGGTCCATCATGACCTTGGCCTTGGCGCGAGCGCGTTCCTTACCATAAGCGAGAATCTTTTCGATTTCGTCGGTATGGTCGAGCAAGTAGAAATACTTTTCGCGAGCGGCACCGAGATGTTCTTCGAGAACGTTCTGGAGTTCCTGCTTGGCGTGGCCCCAGCCCATACCGCCTGCACGGTATCGTGCTGCGAGAGCTTCGGTCTGTTCCGGCGTTGCAAAAAGTTTGTACAACTTAAACACGTTGCAAGTATCCGGATCCTTCGGTTCTTCAATGCCCTGGGAGTTCGTCACGATCTTGCCAAGACGCTTCTTAAGAGCCTTCGGTTCGAGGAAGATGTCGATGTAGTTGTCGTAGGACTTGCTCATCTTGCGACCGTCGAGACCCGGGATGACACCAGTGGATTCCTGGAAAACCGGTTCCGGAACGGTGAACACTTCTTCGCCAAAGTGTTTGTTGAACTTGATGGCGATATCGCGAGCAAATTCGACGTGCTGCTTCTGGTCCTTGCCCACCGGCACGATGTCGGCGCTGAACATAAGGATGTCGGCGTCCATAAGGCACGGGTAGCAGTAAAGGCCCATGTTCACGTTGGAATCCACATCAACACCAGCAGCGGTGTTAGCTTCGACCTTAGCCTTGTAAGCGTGGGCGCGGTTCATGAAGCCCTTCGGCGTAAAGCAGCTGAGAGCCCAGCTAAGTTCAAAGATTTCAGGAATATCGCTCTGCTTGTAGAACAGGGATTCTTCCGGGTTGAGACCGAGAGCGAGCCAGGTGGCTGCGACCTTGTAGATGTTCGCACGCATTTCGGCGCCGTTCTGCACAGTCGTCAAAGCGTGATAGTCCGCGATGAAATAGACCGTGTCGTAAGTCTTCGTAAGTTCAAGAGCCGGGCGGATTGCGCCCACATAGTTGCCGAGATGGGGAGTGCCCGTCGGCTTGATACCGGTAAGTGAAATCTTTCTCATGGCGTGCAATTTAGGAAATTTTAGGAAGTCTTTGTCTTAAATTCTACGCCGGCAAGGCCGTATGCAGCCCGTAAGTCCGTTTTTCAGCTTAAATAGGGTATGTTTTTCGCCATTCAGCCATAAATAAAATCCATATCTGGTTTCTTTTAATTACATTTCTTTTCCAAATGATTAAAGACGAGAAATACATACTGGTAGATAGCGAAGAATCGCTTGCAAACTTGCTTGCCGATTTGGAGCAGTACGACATGGCCGCGGTCGATACCGAGGCGGATTCCATGTACCATTACACGGCTCGTCTATGCCTCATCCAAATTACCATCGGCGATCACCATTATATAGTGGATCCGCTTTGCGGGATAGACCTTGCACCGTTGTTCAAGGCCCGCGCTATGCAGACTCTCATTTTCCATGGAGCCGACTACGACCTGAGACTCTTGTGGCAAACTTACGGGTTCTCGCCCAAGAGCATCTTCGATACGATGCTTGCTGCAAAGATTCTGGGTGAACAGCACCTGGGGCTTGCCGACCTGGTCAAGGAATATTTTGGAGACGAGCTTAAAAAAGAAAACCAGAGAGCCGACTGGACCATCCGACCGCTTTCGCTGGACATGTGCGAATACGCCATCCACGATACGTTCTACCTTCACGAACTTTGTGCAATCCTAGCAGAAAAGCTGCAAAAAGCCGGGCGCATGAACTGGCTCACCGAGCAGTGCAACGCGCTTATTGAACACGCCAGACATCCGAATGCCCCCAAAAAAGACCCTTGGCGCATTACGGGTTCGAGCGTCTACGGTCCCTGTGCATTGAACATTCTCAAGCATTTGTGGGAATGGCGCGAAAAGCAGGCCGAAGAACTGGACCGCCCACCCTACAAGGTGATGCAGTCCGACTTGATGCTTGCAATCGTCTGTGCCCAGCAGGCGCATTTTCCGGAAGTGAACGAAACTTTCTTGCCCAAGCTCCCCCGCAACTTCAAGGGTGACCGTTTGGAATCGTTCCTCAACATGCTCCGTACCGCAGTGGCGGTTCCGGAATGCGATTGGCCGATGAAGCTCCCCAAGGCTCCACCACCGCCAGTCATTCCGCACTCGGACTTGCTTATCGCCCTCAAGACGTGGCGTGACGAGAAGGCCGAAGAACTGAAAATCGACGCAGCACTCCTTGCAAACAAGTCCCAGCTGATCTGGCTTGCCTCTCCGGGCAACATCCCTTGGCAGACACGTTACGAAGAAGCACACCTGATGCACTGGCAGCAGAATCTCTGGAACGAGATTTTGCGCGACAAGTTGCCCACGGCAAAGCGCGTCGGCGAAGAATAGTTGACGACGATTAACCAAAGGTTTTAAATGGCAGCGTCCATCGTTATTGTAATTCTTGTATTGCTGATCTTCGGCAGCAGCCCCATTGTCGAGATGATCCTGAAGATGCGCCGTATGAAAAAAGGCGACGACATCATCAAGGAACCGTGGCAGGAAATCCACGACATTCCGGGCTACCATGACGCGAGGAACATCGCGGCGTTCTACCCGCTCAAAGGTGAGCCGAACATTATGCCGATCCTCGAAGAACTAGCCACCGAAGGACGATTGCTGCTCCCCCGCTGCGAAGGCGAGGGCATCATGCACTTTTATAAAATCGGCAACCTCAAGAAGGACTTGGTCAAAGGGCACTTTGGCATCATGGAACCCCGCGAAGACATCGAAAAGTTCGAAAGGGACATTCCTATATTCCTGGTTCCCGGAGTCAAGTTCAACTGGGACGGAAGCCGACAGGGACACGGCAAGGGATACTACGACAGGTTCCTCGCTAAATACCCGAACGCATTCAAGGCAGGCATCATGACTCCGGCGCAACTTTCCAAGGAACCGCTAGAGCAGAAAGAAACTGATGTGAAAATGCACACGGTGATAGCCTGCCGAGAAAGATACTAACCGATTCAACACAGGCGATCCCAGAATAAATCCGGGATGACAAGCCTGAATGACAAAGCAAAAGAAAAGTTTTTAACAAATCACGGAGATTCACAAAATGAGTTTCAATAATGACGATAGCCGTCGCGGTTTTGGCAACGATCGCAAGCGCAACTTTGGTCGTTCGCCGCGTCCGAACTTTGACGAGAACAGGTTCAACCGTGAACATCCAGACGAACCCGAACGCGGTTTTAACCGTAATGAACGCGGTGGTTTCGGTGAACGCAACAACGAACGCCGTAACGGCATCGGTAGCCAGGCCCACCTCCGTCGCGACCGCGATGATTTTGCCAACCGTCCGAGCCGTTTTGACAGCGAACGCCCGAGCTTCAGCGAACGCCCAAACCGCTTTGAAGGTGAACGCAATTTTGGCGAACGCCGTGACTTTGACAAAAGCCGCGCCAACCAGGAAAACTTCGTGCCGGCAGTCGGTGACGCCGATGCAGCCCCGCAGGTCGCCGTCGGTGGCATCAAGGAAGTCGAAGAACTTTTGAACAAGAGCCCGCTCCAGGTTCACCGCGTACTCTTCATGCACAAGTCCGGAAACCCGAAGCTCTACGAACTCCAGAAGCTCGCCAAGCGCACCCACGTACATGTGCAGCAGGTCGATTCCAAGATTCTTGACAGCTACGCCCGCCCGAACCACGGCGTCGTCGCCCTCATGAACGAGAAGGAACTCCTGAACTGGATGGACGTCCGCGAAGAATTTTTCAAGGCACGCGACACGGGCGAAAAGAAGCTCATCGCCGTTGCCACAAATATCGAAGACCCGCGTAACCTCGGTGCTTGCATCCGTAGTTCGCTCGCCTTGGGCGTCGATATTCTGCTCCTCCCCGCAAAGGGCATGTGCGGCATTACTCCGAGCGTCGCCCGCACTTCTGCAGGCGCACTCGAAAAGCTCCGCATCTGCCGCCCGGACAACCTTGAAGGCGCCATCGGCGAACTCAAGATGGCCGGCTACCAGATCCTCGGACTCGATGCCGACACCGAAACGAACCTCGCCGATTTCCAGTTTGCAGACCAGGTGGTTCTCGCCGTCGGTGGCGAAGACGTGGGCCTCCCCCCGTTCATCAAGAAGCAGTGCGACGCCGTACTCCGCATCCCGATGAAACCCGAAGCCCATTCTTATAATGCGTCTGTAGCCCTCTCGCTAGGCCTGTACGAATACGCCCGTTTGCGCATCAAGGCATAACCGCCGAAATCGCGCCAAATAAGCCGTTGTAAGGTTGTAAACACTAACAACGTGTAAACAGAAATAAACGCACCCTTTCGCCGAGGGTGCATTTATTTTTATATGGGATGGAAAAGGAGTGTGGATTCATTATGCTAAAAAAAGCCCTAATATCGTGTTGCTTTGCCGCAGGTATGTCCCTGGCGCAAACATACGACTTACCGATTCTTTTCGTTGACACCAAGGGCAAATGCCTTGACAAAAATGTCACCGAAAAAATTCCCGCAACAATGCGCGTGCTAGATGGCGCCTCGAATAACGTGGCCGACAGTGCCAAAGGCACCCTCTACGACATTGGCATCAAGGTAAGAGGACAATCCTCCGCCTTGTTCCCGAAGCCAGGCTATGGCGTAGAAGTCCGTGACGAAAAAGGTGAAGGTCTTGACGTCAGCCTGTTCGGGCTCCCGCCTGCAGACGACTGGGTTTTCCATGGTCCTTATGTAGACAAGAGCATGATGCGAAACGCTCTCGCCCACTGGCTCTTTAGACAAGCAGGCCACTACAGCCCACGCACTAAGCATTTTGACTTGTACATCAACGGCGTTTACCGCGGCGTGTACGTGCTTATTGAAAAAATCAAACGCGGCAAGTATCGCGTGAACGTGAGCAAGCTCAAAGAAACCGATATCGCAGGCGATAGCCTCACCGGCGGCTACATTTGGGCTTTTGACAAAACGGGCACCAACACCGGTGGCGCAGGCAGTGGCCCCATCGAAAAGGAAGGCTTTAACACTTCTGACGGTTTAAACGTCATTTTGCACTACCCCAAAAAGGAAAACATCCAAAAGCAACAGGAAGATTACCTGAAAAAATACCTGAACGATCTTGAAGGCTTGTTCAAGAACGGCAAGAACGGTCAAGGCTATGAAAACTACGTGGATATGACATCGGCTCTGGACTATGTCTTGCACGAAGAAGTGACGAACAACGCGGACTCCTACTGGTGCAGTTTCTTCTTGCACAAGCCAAAGGACAAAACCGACAAGAACGGAGTCAAGACGGAAGGCAAGGTAACACTTGGCCCGGCTTGGGACTTTAACCTCGCCATGAGTAATGGCAGCCAGCCCGAAAATGGCGGCGGCCAGGGCCAGGGCGGTTGGAACCAAGGCGGCGGCATGTGGGGCGGCGGCTTCGGTGGTGGCGGAAACGGCTTCGGAAGTTCCGGCACAAGCGGCTGGCAAATCGAAAACAGCCAAAAGTCAGGCAATGGCGGCATGTGGGGCATGGGTAGCTCCCTCAAGGCCCCAAACTGGCTCCTTGGCATGTGGAAGGACAGTCACTACCAAAGTGAATTGAAGAAACGCTGGGCAGAACTCCGCAGTGGCGTTTGGCACACCAAGACTTTGGACGTTTATCTGGATTCCATGAAGACGTACCTCAAAAACGCAGCTGACAGAAACTTCAAGCGCTGGCCGAACTTGGGCAAATCAAGCGGTCAGAACGATGCGGACCCGCAGCCAATGAAATACTGCAATAGCAGCAGTGGCGGCTTTGGCATGCCTATGGGTGGCTACAACGCAACGACCTGGGACGGCGAAGTGGAACATCTCCGCAAGAAGATGAAAGAAAGAATGGCCTGGATGGACGAACAGCTCGGCTTCAAGGAACCGGCTCAAGCCATCGTAACAGAACCCATCATCCATGATCCAGATTGGCAAAACGACAAGAAAGATTCCATCCCGCCAGAAGAAACGCTGCGCAACGGGGCTTTGGATGACTTCAGCAGACTGTCTCCGACAAACTACTTCAATGTCAACGGAAACCATCTTGAAATCCACACGGATTTGGGCGGAACGTTCGCCATTATGGACTTGAACGGGGCCGTGCTTTACAAGACCCGCATCAAGACCGGAATAACGACTCTCGAAGTTCCGGCCAAGGCTAGGGACAAGCACTGGATCGCAACGCTCAATGGCAAGATGCTTTCGAAATAAAGTGTAAAAGAATTCCTCACTTAATAGAAATGCCGGCTCCTCGAGAGTCGGCATTTTCCTTTCAAGAAATTATGGATCCCCTCCCTGACGGTCGAGGATGACGAGTGTGTATGGCGCCCCCGGCACGATGGCCGGGGTGACAAAGGCATCGATTACGTGTTCCAGAGCCAGGTGCTGAGGTAGCGTTCACCGGTATCTGGGAGTACCGCGACAATGCGCTTGCCCTTGAATTCCGGTCGTTTGGCGACGGTGAGCGCACATTCGAGAGCGGCACCCGACGAAATCCCGACGAAGATTCCTTCTTCGGCAGCTGCAGCTCGAGCGGCGTTTCCCGCCTTCTCGGTGCTTGTGAGATACACTTCGTCAATCACCTTCGGGTCATAATTCTTCGGAACAAAGTTTGCACCGATGCCCTGAATCTTGTGCGGCCCAGCATAACCCTTAGAAATCATCGGAGAATCGTCCGGTTCAATAGCAATCACGTAGATGTTCGGATTCTTTTCCTTGAGGAACTTTGCCGTGCCAGAAACGGTTCCGCCCGTGCCTGCAGTCGCGATAAACACGTCCACCTTGCCATCCGTATCGCGCCAAATTTCTGGACCGGTCGTGCGGTAATGCGCTTCAGGATTTGCAGGATTGTCGAACTGCTGCGGAATGAAGCTACCCGGATTGGCAGCAGCGATTTCATTTGCCTTCGCGATGCAGCCAGCCATGCCCTTCGCACCTTCGGTCAGCACGACTTCAGCACCGAGCGACTTGAGAAGCATACGGCGTTCCATACTCATGGAATCCGGCATCGTGAGCACCACCTTGTAGCCCTTGACTGCACCGACATAAGCAAGACCAACGCCTGTGTTACCGCTCGTCGGTTCGATGATAAGCGCACCCGGTTTGAGTTTGCCTTCTTGTTCGGCACGTTCAATCATGTTGAGCGCCACACGATCTTTTGCGCTACCGAGCGGGTTGAACATTTCGAGTTTCACATAGACTTCGGCATCGCCCTTGTTGAGCTTGTTGATGCGGACGAGCGGCGTATTGCCAATCGTTTCGAGAATGTTGTTATAAATTGCCATAAAAAAAGTTCTCCGTACTGTACGGAGAACAATCTAGAATTATTTATAGAAGAATTGCAAGTTATCAGTCTACAACGGGCTGCACAAAAGTTGCAAACGCATTCCTGAACAAGTTTTTCTGTTGACCCAAAATTCCGTCAAATGTTATGCCCGAGAAATTCTTGACGGCACACGCAACAGCCACATCAGCCATAAATGCCGGACCATATTCATAGAAGGAACCACTGGTAGCTTCACATTCCGTTCTGAAAGTGTCTATAAGCAGACTTGCATAAGAACCAAGCGTAGCTCGCACCAAATAAAGTATAGAGGATTCAGAAACTTGAAGAGTCGTTACAGAAATATAGCCCTGACCACCATAATATACATCTAGCGGAAGAACCATAGAGCTTTTTACACCTTTTTCTTCGCGATATACATCTATCTCGCTGCGTTCCGAACCATCACCACGGACATAGTATTCTTCCTGTTCGGTTGTAAAAGGATATTCCGCAACATAACTTAAAAAGATCGTCATGCCATCAATAGCATCAGTCTTAGTCTTTTGAGGAAACGCCCTTGCAAGACTATCCAAAACAGAGCGTTCTGCATCAGACACATTCAAAGTTTCAACATTCGGCTTTATGACAAAGGAACGATTGGAATTCGTATCTACACCAATGGCGGAATAAGACGGTAATTCCTGACGCGGATCCACGGGCTTCACCTCCAATTCATTGCACTTTTTCCCTGTTTCTTCCAAGCATTTAATATTGGGATCAACGAAACTACTCGTCGGCTTATTTCCCGTACTTGAACTAGACATATCGCGAGATGTCGAAGACGGAGTTGTAAAACGCCCCGTCGTTGAGCTTGCACCTTTGGAAATAGCGTTGCACACTTCACCCGAGAACTTCGAGAAATCCTTAAAGAGTTCATTGAAATCGATGGTGGTTTTTGCAGGTTTAGTCGAGCAAGTACCAGGAACATTATTCGTGCATATTGTCATACCAACGGCTCTATCATCAAAACAATAGGCCGTCACATTGCCATTTTCATCACAGGATTCCATTTTATTCTTTCCATTGTAAATAAACACCATGGATTCGCACGAAGCGACAAATTCCGCAAGCACGCTATCACAAGAGCTTCCAAAGTTTTTCATTTCTATGGAGTTTTCAACAAGGCCATCATTCACCTTGAGTTTAGCCTCAAAAGATTTTCCATCAGCCGTGCAACCCGCTTCAGCGCCGTTTTCTTCGCCATAGACAGAAATATCGGCATTGTCGACATTCATCACCTTTGTCGCTTTGGTGGAAAAGACAATCTGAGAAGGTCCATTCATCGAATTGCTACTGCCGTTTGCTTTCGACGAACTGCTGTTTTGAGCAACAGCATTACCCTCAATCGCGGCACCACTGACATTGTTGTCGGTACAGCCCATTAAAGCGAGAATACCCGCTGCCATAGTGAATTTAATGATGTTATTCATTGGTTTCCTCCTCGACCTTTTTTGTTAAAGGGAACAACTGAAGATTCAGTCGATAAACTTGGTTGATGTTTTCATATTCGGCAGCGATGTTTGCCACCTTGCGTACAAACGCGTCTAGTTCCTGCGAAATGCGGGCATAAGCCTCTTCGCAAAGCCCAAGCGTTGCACCCGTGAAATGACGTTCTTCAATCGGGAACTTGTCGATAGCCGTTCTCGCAAGCGATGCCATTTCTTTGTGCATACCGCGAACCGCAATGGGGAGCGACTCTTTTGTGCCGATGACAGTCTTTTCCGTCTGCACATAAGTATGTTCCGCCTCGCGCTTGAGAAACCCCGTCTGCACCAGGAACGCAAGCGAGTCACGCACCTGTTCTGCCGAAATCACCTGATGGCAAGTTTTCGCCATTTCGAGCGGGCGCTTTCCAGGCATCATCGGAGCGAGTTCGCGAATCGTCGGATTTTTCCACGATTCATAGAATTCAAAAGATTCCGCATCGACAACGCGCACTTGATGCTCGCGAGCAATCTTCTGCATTTCAAGAAGCGCCTCTTTTTTCACGGAGTCCTTCGTTGCATTGCCGAACTTGACCATTTGCGTGAAGTAAGCAAACTCGTGCCCCACAAGCCCCATCGCATGTGCGACCTGTTCCATCTTGACGAAACTCAAGCTGCTCTTGCCTTCGCAAACAAGCTTTAGGTAAACCGGCGACTTGAACCCCGCCAGCTTGGAAAATTCACGCCACGAAAACGCGCTCGTCCTTTTACGCTCTTCGTAAAAGTCCTGCATATACAGGCGGTAATCCTTATATTCTGTTATCGGTTTCATAAGTGATTGGCTTGTTATTGGGTTTCAGGGGTTAAAGCAAAAGATCTTTCTCACATACATAAATTTAGATTTCCAGAGAACACTACGCAACATTAAAATGATACAAAATTAAAGAAAAATACAAATTTTCAAATATTTTACTCAATAAAATTCATTTTTAAAATCTAAAAGATACACCGTGTATCATTCGGCAAAAACCATAAGCAACGCCAATACTCCAACTTATTACAAAAATGTGTCACAAAAGTTTCCACATCGCAACAAAATGAGGTATATTAAAATAAACCTATCAACGAGGAAGTTTATTATGGCAAATAAATACGCTGGTACCCAAACCGAAAAGAATTTGGAAGCAGCTTTCGCAGGCGAATCCCAAGCCCGCAACAAGTACACCTACTTTGCAAGCCGCGCCAAAAAGGACGGTTTTGAACAGATCGCTGCATTGTTCCAGAAAACCGCTGATAACGAAAAGGAACACGCCAAGATGTGGTTCAAGGAACTCGAAGGCATCGGCGACACCGCCCAGAACCTGAAGGCAGCAGCCGAAGGCGAAAACTACGAATGGACCGACATGTACGAAGGCTTCGCGAAGACCGCTGAAGAAGAAGGCTTCACCGCGCTCGCCAAGAAGTTCCGTATGGTCGCCGCCATCGAAAAGACTCACGAAGAACGCTACCGCGCACTGCTCAAGAACGTGGAAACGGCCAAGGTCTTCGAAAAGAGCGAAGTCAAGGTTTGGGAATGCCGCAACTGCGGACACATCGTGGTCGGCACGAAGGCCCCGGAAGTCTGCCCCGTCTGCGCCCACCCGCAAGCCTACTTCGAAATCCACGAAGAAAATTACTAAGAGCCGAGAGTCGCAGAAAAAATGCTTGCATTTTTCTATGACCGAGGCGAAGAGTAAGGCGCTTTAGCGCCACTATTAATAAAGTTGCAAGACTCAATCGAGACTGCACACCGCCAACGTTGTTGGCGGTGTTTTTTGCACAATAATAAAAGTCACCCCCAAACTTGAGGGTGACTAAAAAAATCAGAGAGAGTTCAACGTTTGGACATAAACATCAGCGGACTTGCATCTTCAAAAGCTGAGATGCGGAGCCTTGCTGGACACGGACTACATAGAATCCGCTGGGCATAGCCTTGAAATCATGGGCAAAGCTGCCAGAAGCAATCTTTTCGCTATGGCTTTCGACAACATTTCCCGTAATGTCAATGACCTGAACCTTTACAACACCGGCCTTGGCAACATTCACATGCAAGGTATTGCCCTGGAGCGTGGCCTTGAAGCTAGCAGGAGCGGCAACAACGGCATTACGAGCTGTAGGCAAAGTACCGACGCACTTCACATTGTCAATCGCCAATTCGGTTCCGAGGTTAGCCGCAGAGAGCTTTTCGTCGACGACCCAGGTCAACTTGGAGACCTTTGCCCAGGAGAACGCCACGATGCTGCTCGGGGCAACATCGGCAACCCATTCCGGCTGAGTCATGGTAGAAACAGTCACAGTCTTCCAACCTGCAGACGCATTCTGGTCGGGGGCAACATGTTCATAACCGCTATTGGCCTTAACACCCGTCACGGAGCCACGCATGTGGTGACCAGAACCCTTGTAATCGTACTGAACAGCGGTGCATCCAGAAAGCGTACCGGCATCAAAGGCTACTTCCATACCCACGGACGGATAAGTCGTGTCACCCGGAGTGATTCCAGCGATACCCTTCATAACGATATAAGAATTGGTTCCTTCCGTCACGACCATATCCCAAGTGCCCTTGGCATCCTTCGTGTTGGTAAAGGTTCCACCGGCTTCGTAGAGGTACCAGTAGGCAGTCTTGCCGAGGCTTTCTGCCGTAGCGTTGCCATCATTGAAGTCATCGATAACAGTGGTAGAACTCGGCGTCACGGTAGTCGGGCCGCCCGGATTGGAGCTGCCGCCAGCATAGCCGGCACAGTTCACATCATCAATGTAGAGATAATCAGGAGAAGCTTCGCCCTTGACTTCCCAGGCCATCTGCACGACATTAGCCATCTTCAGAGCAACCGTGGATCCCCAACCATCGTCCTGAACAAGCTGAGATACAGGAACAGATGCCGTTTTCCAAGCCGTACTTGCGGCAAGGCTCTTGGAATGTCTGTTGTATTCAGTCAAGGCACCCGTTTCGTCACCTTCCATCGTGACCTTGAGATTGTGACCAGCGCCCTTGTACTTGTAAGAGATGGTAGTGCAGCCAGAAAGACCGCCAGCAACATTCAAGCCGAGCGTTACATACGGATCGTAAGGATTGTCCCCCTGAACAAGCTTAATTCCGGTCAAGCCAGCGCCATACTTAGAGCCACCGGCTGCAGCTTCGGGAATCACCACGACAAGACCATACTTGTCTTCGGTGTTCGTGTAGGTCGAAGCGCCCTTGTCATTCTTGTCGTTGTAAGCGTACCAAGCATCGTCCGAGCCAGTATTGGCCAAGCCGTTTCCATCTTCGAAATCGTCGATGTTGGCTGTAGTTTGCGCAGAAGCCATTGCGGCAGTCGCGCACAATGTTAATAGGATTTTTTTATCCATTATTCCTCCTAAAATGTTTGAGCATAATCTAATTCCAGAGGGAACCTATGTCAATACTTTATTTACACATATTAAATTTGTAATGTATTTTTTGCATAAATGCGTATCATCATAATACAAGGTAATGTATCGAACCTTGATCTATTATTCAGAAATAGTAGCCCGTGAAAAATGATATATTTCCGTTATGTCCGCGACCCGGTTCCTCCCCCACGTTTTTTCGACGGCTCTCCTATTGAGCATTTTTTTGACGTATGCGGAATCGGCAAATTTGAACGGCGTTTTTGATGCGGGTTGGACGACAGCTTACCAATCGGCGGATTCGATCAACCATTTGCATAAGCGGCTGAACGCACTCGGCATGGAACAGGTCGTGTTGCAATACGCGGCAGTCGAAAAGACGCACTTGTATTACCCCTCGCAGCTGGGCTTTTTGCAGAACACTCAATACAAGAACAACCAGCTTTTCCCAAAAAGCATCGAAGCCGCGAAAGCTGCCGGAAACAAGCTGTGGTTTGGACTTTATTACGATGACGAAATGTGGTACAGTTCGCCAGAAGTTTGGCAACTCGATTCGCTGGCAGCGCGAAATTTGAAAGTCATCGAAGAACTGTACGCTCTTTACGGGGACGAAAAGGTCATTGAAGGGGTTTACATTCCGCAGGAAATTGCGCGTTTTTATTGGAGGGGACTTAGCGAAAACACGACGGTAGCAACACTTACAATGCACTTTTTGATTCCGGTCACGCAGGCCGCCCAAGCCAAAGGCTGGAAGGTTTTGGCAGCACCATTTTACAACCAGAACTTGGAATCCCCCGAAGAATTGCAAGCATTTTTCGAATCGCTATTTGCCGCAGGATTCAAGCCCGACGTAGTCGCGGTACAAGACGGCATTGGAGCAAGCGACAATGGTAGAAATCACGCAGACATTTTGACTGTAGGGAGTTACGAGCGGTCGGTAGCAAAAGCTTGTTCGAAATACGGTATAGACTTTTGGGTAGATATGGAACTGTTCCGCACAGACGATCCGCACACGCTTGCCGATAGCGCTAGGCTCTCGGCGCAATTGGACACAGCACGCGCAGTAGGAGCCACAAAGGTTATCGCTTACGATTTAGCCGTTCTCGGAAATGCAGGTTTGGACTCGCTTGAAAAATGGTTTAAACGGGACAGTTCGCTAGCGACGGAATCGATTTTTGAGATTCGCAGAAGCCGCCGCGCCACAAGACAGCGCGCAACGGATGATGTACCAAAATACATCGACCCACGCCACAAAGAAATTCGGTATTACAAGCTGAACGGCGCTAGAGTGAAGGCGAGCGAATAGAGTTTATTCTTTACATCCTCAATAACATTTTTATATTCTACCTATGAATAAATTTATTTTAATCTTGTTTTTTGCAATCGGACTTGGAACAGCCTCAGCAGACGCAATTGTCAAGGACAAAAAAGTCAAGGAGAGAATCCCCCAATACGCCAAAACCGACATCATGAATTTTGGCGGAAGCAAAGTTTTACTGGATGAGCGCACAGAAAAAACATACATTCAAGAATCAATAAGCGGAACGTACCTCAAATTCCCACACCCGTTCGTCGCCATGGTCGGAATGGCATTTGCCAACCACCACTCTATCGAAATTTACCCTGACGACATTTGGCTTTTGCTGATGGACGGGATTCGCTTGCATGTCAAGAACAACCGCGATGCACTTAAGGGGAAATTTGTCCAAGACGGTTCCGATACAAACATCGTTATTATCGACAATTCCCTAACCTTGCAAGCGCCACCATCGGCGTGGAAAAATCACATCACCAAGATTTATGACACGCTCTATCAAAAGCTGCCCGAAACAACAAGAACCGCATTCGATGTCGATTTTTCCACATCGACCGCCATAGACAAATTTGTTTCAAAAACAATGCTTATGGCCATCAGCTCGGAATTCTACACCTACAGTTCGGTAACAATGTGCGGCATCCCACAAATTGTTATCAAAGGCACAAAAGAAGACTGGGAAAAATTGAAAAGCACATTCGACAACCTGGCAAACATTCTCGATATGCCTTGGTGGGCTGAACAAATCGACCCGATTCTTAATGAGTTTGTCAATACTTTCGACAAGAAGTACAATATGAAATTTTGGAGAAGCATCTACAAAGATGTACCTCGCGGCGAAGGAAGTGGAACCGTACCCAAAATCAATGGCTGGATTACAAAATTCTTCCCCTATATCGACAAGATAGGACAAGAACTTTCGATAATAAAAGATTGGCCCCCCGAATTTATAGACTCGCTTGAAGAAGAATTTAAGCAGCTAATAAAGCAAAAACAAGAAGAAGCAAAGCTTCCCTTGAAGCACCGCACCGACTGGAGCGAACCACTCGAATATAAGGATTTTACAATCGGCAAAAACGATATCACGATAAAATGGCAATATCTTGACCGCAAAATTCCCCTGCAACTATCCACCGGATTCTGGGGCGTAACCATCGACTCCAAAACAAAACGCCTGAGAACCATCCGCGGATACGTGCTGACAAGGAAAACGAATTAGGATGTTTGATTAA
Source organism: Fibrobacter succinogenes (assembly GCA_902779055.1). Taxonomy (GTDB): domain Bacteria; phylum Fibrobacterota; class Fibrobacteria; order Fibrobacterales; family Fibrobacteraceae; genus Fibrobacter; species Fibrobacter succinogenes_K. The sequence continues at coordinate 17,339 of CACZAD010000043.1, forward strand.
CATTTTCCCATAAAAATGAATGTATCCGACATCACGATTCACACATACCCCTCAAAAGTTCCTAAATTGTAGTTAGTAACATTCTCTACCGGGATCGCCATCCCGATGGATTAACTCTCAACAAATGAGGAACAAACAAAAAATGGCAAGAGCATTGATTATCGGTTGTGGCGCCGTTGCCACAGTTGCTATCAAGAAGTGCTGCACCTGCAGCGAAGTTTTTAGCGAAATCTGAAATTGCGAGAAGTTGGCTCAGGAACTCCGCCCGAATACGAAGACGGTCATCACGACTGCCGCCGTGGACGCTGACAAGGCCGAGAACGTCTCTGCTCTCATTAAGCAATACAAGCCGGACCTGGTGATGAATATCGCTCTCCCCTACCAGGACCTCGCCATCATGGATGCATGCCTTGAATGTGGCGTGAACTACATGGACACGGCTAACTACGAGCCGGAAAATATCGACGATCCAGAATGGCGCAAGGTCTACGACAAGCGCTGCAAGGAAAAAGGCTTTAGCGCCTACTTCGATTACAGCTGGCAGTGGGCTTACAAAGAAAAGTTTGAAAAGGCTGGTCTCACGGCATTGCTCGGTTCCGGCTTTGACCCGGGTGTTTCTCAGGCATACTGCGCCTACGCCTTGAAGCACCAGTTCGACACGATCGAAGAAATCGACATTCTCGACTGCAATGGCGGCGATCACGGTTACAAGTTCGCAACGAACTTCAACCCGGAAATCAACCTCCGCGAAGTTTCTGCTCCGGGCAGCTACTGGGACACGGACGAGAACGGCAAGGGCCACTGGGTTGAAATCCCGGCTATGAGCATCAAGCGCGTGTACAACTTCGACCAGGTCGGTCAGAAGGACATGTACCTCCTCCACCACGAAGAAATTGAATCCCTAGCCCAGAACATTCCGGGCATCAAGCGCATCCGCTTCTTCATGACGTTTGGCCAGAGCTACCTCGACCACATGCGTTGCCTCGAAGACGTGGGCATGCTCAGCACGCAGCCGATCAAGTTCCAGGGTCAGGACATTGTTCCGATCCAGTTCCTCAAGGCTCTCCTCCCGGACCCGGCAAGCCTCGGTCCTCGCACGGTGGGCAAGACGAACATCGGTTGCATTTTCAAGGGTACTAAGGATGGCAAGCCGAAGACTTACTATCTGTACAACGTTTGCGACCACCAGGAATGCTACAAGGAACTCGGCAGCCAGGCTATCGCCTACACGACTGGCGTTCCGGCAATGTGCGGTGCCATGATGGTGCTCACGGGCAAGTGGAACAAGCCGGGTGTGCATACGGTCGAAGAGTTTGATCCGGATCCGTTCATGGAAGCCCTCACCAAGTACGGTCTCCCGTGGAACGAAGACTTCAACCCGGTGCTTGTCGATTAGTAGGAAGTAGGAAGTTAGAAGTAGACAGGAATAACGCAAGTAAAACTGTCTACTGCCTACCGTCTACTGTCTACTGATCCGAAGGATCATTCATGAAAAAATGGCGCATTGACGATTCCCGAGATCTTTACAACGTAAAGGG
>CACZAD010000044.1 GCA_902779055.1 Fibrobacter succinogenes
GTGAGAGCGCAGCGAGCTCACGCGCACGCAGGTGGCGCTCGTACGAACGTCGGAGTGCATGATCTTGCGCGTTTCGTTGAACATCTTCATTTCTTCCTTCGTGTAGTCGTTTTCCGTCATCTTGTCGATCTGCGGAATCACGTTGTACGCGAGCTGGAACGGGAACTTGTTGATGTGCGTGGTGGAACCCGTCTCGAGGATGTCCTTGTACTGCTGCTTGAGTTCTTCCATGGCGATGGCTCCTGCACCGCTAGCACTCTGGTAAGAAGAAATGTGAATCTTCTTGATGTGGGAGATCTTTTCGATCGGGTTCAAGACCACGACCATCATGATAGTCGTGCAGTTCGGGTTCGCGATAATGCCCTTGCCGCCGAGTTCAGCCTTGTAGAGCTTGATGTCTTCGGGGTTCACTTCGGGCACGACCAGCGGGACCCTGAGCACCAGGTCGACGCCCTTGAAGGAATCCTTGTTCAGGACTTCGCACTTGAGCGTTTCGCCCTTGAACTTGAATTCCTTGCCTGCGCTGCGTTCGGAGGCGAGGAGTTTCAAGCTCTGCAGCGGGAAGTTGCGTTCCTCGAGGATGGAGAGGATTTCTTGGCCCACGGCGCCAGTGGCACCCATGATGGCTACGTTGCGAATCATAGTTTAACCTTTAATTTGCTTCTTGTTGAGGTTGATAGTTTGATTTTAAATTTTCGATGTCGTTCCAGAAACGTTCCAGGAAGTTCTTGGCCTGGGCGATCTGGCTCCTGCACTGCGAGTACTGCTTAACTTGTTCGCTGGCATCTTCTTGCAGTGTGTACGTATAAAGCGAATATGCGGCAAGGCGGAGGCTTTCGGTCGCCTGGATGATTTCGGAATGTGCCTCGCTCGATTCGTGCGGGTGGAACAGTCCGAGCGTCTTCTTGTTGAGCGAAGTCGCCTTGTTGTTGATGGCAAGCGCCTGCTGGCTTCTCGTCTCGCGTTCCGATTCGCTGATGTTTGCGGGAAGCAGGTCGAAGTTCTCGATGCTCGCGATGATGGCGTTCATGCGTTCGACGACCTTGTGGCATTCATCGATGTATTTCTCGAGTCGGGAGTACGATGCTTCGGATAGCGGGCTCTTCGGAGCGTGGTTGTCGCCCTGGCTGACAGCGCCGTTTCGGGGTGCTTTGCGAGATTCGACCCATTTGCCGCCTTCTCCGTTCTGGAACGAGGCTATGTAGTCCTGGTATGCGGCGTTCTGCGCCGCGACGTCCGCCGGCGAGTATTCGCTCTTGACCAGAAGGGTAGGTCTTTCCCAGTAGGCGATTCCGATGAACGCGGCAATCATGAACGCCGTAAACATGCCGTTCGCGATTTTCGCGGGCATGTCTTCGCTGCGGATGACGTAGAGAGCGCCGAAAAGCGCGAGGCTTGCGAACGCAAGAAGAAGGCCTCCATCGGCGTTGTAGCTGATGAAGGAATTCTTGGCGAAGTAGAACAGGCAATCCATCACGATGATGAAGAACGAGAGGATTGCGCCTGCAATCTTATGCGTGTTGCGTTCCGCTGCCGCAGACTGGAGAATAGTTATAAACGTAATCCCCAGCGGGAGCACGAACATCAAAGCAATATTGGCAATGTCCTGGTTCATAGGACTGTGCTATTAGAACGGCAGGTCGTCGTCGCCTTCGGGCATCGGGGCGTCGTAGACCGGAGTGGAATTCTGTGCAGGGGCGTAGCTGTTGGACTGGCCGTAGGAATTGCCCTGGCTTGCACCGGGAGCGCCGCCCTGGCCGCGCGGGGTCAAGAGCTGGAACGTGTCCATGTTGACTTCGGTGGCATAGCGCTTCTGTCCGCTGGTCTGGTCGGTCCAGCTGCGGTTGGTGAGCGAACCTTCCACATAGAGGCTCATGCCCTTGCGGATGCCGAGCTGCTCGACGATATCGGCAATCTTGCCCCAGCCGACGATGTTGTGCCAGTCAGTCTGTTCCTTCTGTTCACCGTTGTTGTCGCGGTAGCGGCGGCTTGTTGCCAGCGAGAACGAGACGCGCTTGCGTCCGCCGGTCTGGCTCATGCGGATTTCAGGGTCTTTACCGATATTACCAATGAGCATCACTTTATTCAGATATGCCATAATCTAATCCTATTTTGTTTTTTTAGTTTCTGCCCCTAAAAATAAAAAATTCCGGTTGTCATTTTGTGCCATTTTTGAAAAATTTTTCGATTTGCAATAGCGTTTGACATTTTGCGGCTCTTTTGACGGAGGAAGCCGTTTTTGGCCTTACAGGCGTAAAATGAAAGATTTATTTTTATATTGAAAAAACGAAACCCTTAGTCCCAGGCTGATAATATTTAACTATGGTATCACTCGCTCTTACACGTTTTGAAAAAGTTTTCCCCCAGGCCCTCAGGGGCAAACGTCTCGGCGCCGTCCTGCATCCGGCTTCCGTTTTGCCCGACCTGCGCTACACCCTCGACCTTCTCAAGGAATACGACGGCAAGCTCTTCAAACTTTCTGCCCTTTTCGGCCCGCAGCACGGCATCAAGGGGCACACCCAGGACAACATGATCGAATGGGAAGGCTACACCGACCCCGAACTGGGTATTCCCGTCTATAGCCTGTACGGCGAACACCGCGAACCTACTCCCGAAATGCTCAGCCACGTGGACATGATGCTCGTGGACCTGCAGGATGTAGGCGCGCGCTACTACACGTTCATTTGGACGCTTTTCCTGTGCATGAAGGCCTGCGAAAAGGCCGGCATTCCCGTCATCGTGGTGGACCGTCCGAACCCCATCAACTGTATCGACGAAGAAGGCCCGGTGCTGGACCTGAACTACACGAGTTTCGTGGGGCTCCACAGCATCCGCACGCGCCACGCGAAGACCATCGGCGAACTCGCGGTGCAGTTCAAGGAAGAGCGCTTCCCCAAGTGCGAACTCTATGTGCTCGGCATGGAAGGCTACGACAAAAAGATGTGGTACGACCAGACGGGACTCCCGTGGATTTTGCCGAGCCCGAACATGCCGACGCTCGATACCGCCGTAGTTTACCCCGGCATGTGCCTGTTCGAGGCCACCAACGTGAGCGAAGGCCGCGGCACTACGCGCCCGTTCGAGATTTTCGGTGCGCCGTTTATCGATGCCGTCAAGCTCTGCAAGTACATGAACGGGCTCAAGCTTCCTGGCGTGTATTTCCGCGAGAATTACTTCCAGCCCACGTTCCACAAGGGCGCGGGGCATATTTGCGGCGGTGCGCAGATTCACGTGCTCGACCGCGACAAGTTCCGCAGTTTCGACATGGCGGTGAAGTTGCTGCAGTACATCTTCAACGAGTACCCGAACGATTTTGCCTGGAAGCAGCCGCCCTACGAATATGAATTTGAAAAACTCCCGATCGACATCCTGCTCGGCAACGGCACGTTCCGTAAGGAATTCATCGAGAACAGCATTTAACCGCGGCGCAGCCGCGAAAAGGAGACACCATGACTCAACCCATCAATGGAAAATTCGAAATGCCCGCCCTCCCGTATGCGGCGGGTGACCTTGCACCGGCGCTCAGCCAGGAAACCTTCGAGTTTCATTACGGCAAGCACCTGCAGACCTACCTGAACAACCTGAATGCGGCCCTTCCGGGCAGCGCGTTCGAAGGCAAGTCCCTTGAAGAGATCGTGAAGACTGCCGAAGGCGGCGTTTTCAACAATGCGGGCCAGTTCCTGAACCACTCTATGTACTTCTTGCAGTTCAAGGCTCCGACTCCGGCTAACGCCCCGTCGGGCAAGATCGCTGAGGCCATCGCGCGCGATTTCGGCTCCTTCGAGAAGTTCCAGGAAGAATTCCAGGCAAAGGGCGCGGGCCTCTTCGGCTCCGGCTGGGTATGGCTCTCCGCCGATGCCAGCGGCAAGCTCGTGATTACGCAGGAAGGCAACGCCCAGAACCCACTCACCAAGGGCCACAAGCCGTTGCTGACCTTCGACGTGTGGGAACATGCCTACTACATCGACTACCGCAACCGCCGTCCGGACTACCTGAAGGCGCTGTGGAGCATCGTCAACTGGGACGAAATCAACAAGCGTCTCGGCTAGTTGAAACTGAAATTGGCGTGAGTAAATCGCGTCATGAAAAAGAGCGGTGGTCCAAGACCATCGCCCTTTTTTGTCTCCAACATAAGGAAAGAATCTTACGATTCGAACGGGAAAATCGTTCTGAATGAAAGCTTGGGTGTGCACATCGAGTTGACGGTGATGATATCGACGGTTGTTTTCGCTTTGGGGTAAACCGGGGTGACTTCGGCCGCGAGGAAATAGTTGATTCCCTTTACCACCTGGGTTGCGAGCTGGGCAAACGGCTTGATATCGGAACCGACAAAATGCTCTGTTGCAATCTTGAATTCTGCCATGGCTGCAGCGGAGGGCGGGACAAGTCCCTTGACTTCGATTCCGCCTTTGTATGTGCTCGGGCTGCCGTGGAGGACACTATGGATGCCGACGAGCGAGAATTCGCTCTGCCTGATGTTGATGATAACGATGACGATGTTCTTGGTTTGGTCCTTGTCAAGAATCATCTGTTCCGCAAGAATTGCGTGGTTGATTCCGTTGACAACCTGGCTGCCGAGATAGGCGAGGAATTTGTACGTTGCTCCGTGAAGGTGCGTCACCTTGTCAAAAGCTTCTTGGACTTCCTGGGGGATGGCGTCGGTGAGTACATTGACAGTCCAGGCGCCGCAGTTGTTTTCGTTTTCCATTTTGTTTACTCCTTTTATGAGGTGTTTTTGTGTGATAGTTTCGTTTGTTTGCAGTTTCAAAGATAAACTGCGGTAGTATTATTTGTCCATAACCCGATTGGGTGATTTCGTATTTAATACTAGGACTACTGAATACAAACGATTAGTACTATCGGTACACCTTTTTAGGAGTAGTTTCTATGGAATTTTTGGTGTAAATTGCGCCAAAGATAGTGCCCCATTTTTCGCGCCTGCGGTAATAAGTTTGATTCTCGTCTTGTTAGAACAAGTAATTGTCGCTTCTTTTATGACAAAGATCGGCATAGTTAACGTTGATTGTATAAGTTGAATCTATGTTGCATCCATTTTCCAATGGAGTGAAAAACAGTATTTTATCGAAGGTGGAATCGTTTATAAATGAAGTGAAATCATAGTCGTTAGACTTTGACAAGTGCTGGGAGAAGACGGAATCGCGATGCTCAATATAAATGTAGGTTGAATTTCGACCTTTTTCTACCGAGAACGAGACTACCGGGAATATCGTTTTCTTGTTGCCGCAAAAAACGGTTTCTGCCATGAAGAATGTTCCGTATTTCCAATTAGAGATGTTGTTCAGGTCGTCAGGGTCCTTGATAAATCTAGCTGCATTATGTGTGTTTGAAGGCTCACATTTCGGACAGACAACCTCATCCCTGAAAGAGTAATGGAATGACTCGTTGTTGTAAATGGAAACGTGGACAGAATCTGCGTTTTGGGGCAAGTCCACATTTACATTTAATCCGCAGGATTGATACAAGTCGTATTCGCTTGTGCAGAAGAATCCGCAAAGCGCCCAAATGCTGAGAATCAGCATGCTGATGATTAATGGCTTATGTTTCATATATTATGGTTATCGTTTCTTCAACATATTTTACGTAAAGAGCCCTAAGCTAAGCCCGATAAAGGCCTTGATGGCGATGACATCGGCGGCACGCATGTTTACGTCGAAGCCGAAATGGATCGTCGCGAAAACGGCGTCATGCAGGAGTCCTTTACGATAGTCCTCCTTGTCGGCGGGGGCGTTGATGGTATATTCGTAACGAAGGCCTAGGGAATAGAAAAACAGTTTGTGTGCGTCGTCTTCTGCCGGGATAGATTCATCCCCGGAACCGCCGTTGTAGTAGCATAGTTTGATCGTCGGGAGAATCCTGTGGTCTATATTGTCAAAAACCGGATAGCCGTAGGCGAAGTACAGGGCCGCACCGCTGGTGGTTTCCCCGCCCTTGTGGTAGATGTCTTCGTAGTGAATGTCGTCCCCTTCGTTTTTACCGGAGCCGACGTTAAATCCTAAACCAAAGTCCCCTTTTGACGTTGTTGCCTTTACGGAAACGTCCCCGCCGTAGAACCGGATTTTGTTGAAGGAATCGTCAATGGTCGGCATCGCCATAAAGAAGGAAATGTCAAATGCGAAAATTCGACGTGGCGCATAATGCCTTAACTGAGATCTCCCGTATGTTCCCAGATGGTAATCCGTTGCAACGGAGTCGGTTTGCCGGTCTATAAGTTGTGCGTATTCCCTGCGTTCTTTTTTAGATAAAGAATCCCGTCGCATTTTGTATGTTAATTGCGTGAGTGCGCTTTGTACCTTATGGCGGACATTAGGTTTTTGCTGTGCTACTACTGAATCAATATGCTGCTTTTGCTCAAGGTATATCCGGTAATACGATGTGTCTGGAAGCGTTGAAAAAAAATGCTGGATATCTTCGTCGTTATTATCAAAAAATTGAAATTGTCCTCGCGATATGTAAAAGCCGCTCCCTACGGGAGACTGTAAAGAACAGCCCAACGCGTACCGGCACGACCAATTGAGCGAAACCTCTTGCCGCAGGGAATCCAGCGGTTCTTCAGGGTTTTCGGTGTAAAAAAGAATAAGGCTGTCTCGGATGGGGTTAAAGACCATCTTGAAAGAATAGAAGTCGCTTGCGGCTTGTATCAGGGACGAATCGGGTAACGAAAAAAGCTTTGTAACGGAATCCGCTATGATTGGCATGGAATCGAGACTTGCCTCGTATTCATCCGAATCAACGCTGTCATAAACTACGCTCTTGGAGCCCGCAAAAACCTGTGCAACTAGAACAAATAAGATTAGGATAATCGCCTTCATGCTGTAAATATAGATAGGTATGATGACGATTTGTAAAATTTTTGCGCGCCTCTTGCCAGTTTTCTGAAACTTAGGTACATTAATGCCCGAACGCATCTTGCTATGGAAAGGCAAGGTGCGTTTTTTTTACGCACTGGAAAGTAAAGAAAAAATCTTGACAGGAGTAAAGAAATAATATATATTATGAGAAAAGTCATTTTAAAGAAGAAAATTGTAAAGGCCGTTGCAGCTTTGCCAAAGAGAGAAAGGATTCTTTTTGACAAACTTGTGGAGGACTTGAAAGAAAAAGGACCGGTTCTGCCAAATTGGCCGAACTACAAAAAACTCACCGATACGAATACGTATCATTGCCATCTGTCGTACCATTGGGTGGCTTGTTGAATTGAAACAATAGAAGGAATTGAATTGGAGGTTGCTTATGTTGGAAGCCGTGAAAATGCGCCTTACTAGTAAAGATGTATGTGGTACTATGTTTACGTTTGAGGGAACGAACATCCCTGAACATCTTTTGCTTTATATCAGGTCTGCATTCCCGAATGTAGAAGATGTTGTGAATGGTGATGAAGAGTATGTTGAGTGGGGCGAAACGGACCTTGCTAAGCAAATCAAGGCAGAATCCACGCCTGCCGAGAGTTTGAAGTTGCTTCGCACGACCTTCGGGTACACGCAGCAGCAACTTGCTGACAAGGTGGGAATAACCAAACAGCAAATCTCTGCGATGGAGCGGGGTAGGGAACCTATTGGCCGCAAGATGGCCCACAGGCTCGCAAACGCCCTCGGAACGAGTTATAAGAATTTGTTCTGGTGATTCTTGCTTAAATATTAATGCTTGGTAAATTGGCATACTTTTTATGCCAATTTAGATGGTGAGCGTTTAAGGTTCTGCCTTAGATTGCCTATAGGCTCGCAAATGCCCTCGGGTCGATTTAGATAAACGTTTTTACGATAAATGCAACAAGGTAATTACTCAATAATAAATATGGCCAATTATCGTCTCTTGTAAATTTAGTGGATTTGGTGTGCCAACTTATTAGCCAAGCAATGGTTATGGTGATTGTTCCTAGACCATATGCTAAGGCTTGTTGTCCATACAATTCGAAAAAAGTTCCTATAACATTTTTATAATAGATTGTTTTAAGACCATCAAATAGCATTATTGCTATGGACAACGCTGTGGCGATTTTATGAAACATGCTGACGAATTAGTCCTCCGTATATATTATGTCTCCAGAATCCATACTTGCCATCGCTTGTACCTCTGGTTTCTTAAGGAAGAATTGTTATGGGTGTTCCGTCTTTTACTGCTTCGTAAATTTCTTCGATTTCATCATTGGTGACGGCGATGCAGCCGGCTGTCCAGTCTTTCCACTTGTGCCAATACTTAAAAAGAAATGCGGGAACCTTATTCGGATAGCCGTGGATCATGATGTCGCCGCCGGGCTCGTAGTTGCCTTCTTTTGCGGCCTTGATTTGCTCCGCATTCGGGTACGAAACCTTCAGCGATAAATGAAAAATGCTTTTGGGATTGTGTCTCTCGATGGTGTAATTGCCCTCGGGCGTCTTGTTGTCACCGGATTTGACCTTTGCTCCAACGGGACTTTTTCCCAAAGATATTTTGTATGTTTTGACGATTTTATCGCCATGACGAAGATGCATCTGTCTCTTCGTTTTTTCTACTAGAATGTTGTCAATCGTTTCAGTGAACATGGCTTTAGTAGATTCTGTTTCTGAGGAGCAAGAAAAACATAAAAATGTTGTAGATAGCAGGAAAAATAATAGAAATTTTTTCATGACTGATAATATCGTTAACCTTTATAAAACTCGTAGCCAACTTTTTCTAAATCATCGTGCAGTTGTTCTTCGACCATTTTCAATACTCTGACGGAACCTTCGGCGAGAGACCCGTGTTCAGCAACATCGCTAATAACGTATTGCTTTAAGCCGTTTACGGTTTCTATTAATTTTTCTTCATAAGCGGGGTTGTTTGTTTGCTTCAAGAAAAGCATTGCTGCTGCGTGTGGTCCAGCGTAGGCGATGTCGAAAGGTAATTCATCTATCTTTTTAGATGCAATTTCTTTAGCGACTTCTTCAATGTTGGAGTATTGGTCGATATGGTATTTGTTCAACAATGGACATCGAGCGCTTTCTATAGATTTAAAATAGAGGGAAGCGAAAAAAGAATCGATATGAAAATTATCGTAGCCTTCGTTATAGCCTAAAATTATGGAAACCTTAACGCCTTTTTTCCTATCGGTTTTGAAATATTCAAAACCGTGCCAAATCTTTTTCTTGTGGAAGTCTCTTACATCAAGACGTTCCATTCCGTTTTTAAAATCGTCTAACGAAATAGGCATAATCAGGTGGCTCCTCAGTTTTGGTAAATCATAGATTATAATATATCTTAATTTGTTTTAGTGATTTAAACCGGGTGCTTTAGGTTGCATAAACGGCTTCTAAAATGCTTTGGGCAAGCATAATAACGGTGTAAATTGCGCCAAAGATAGTGCCCCATTTTTCGCGCTTGCGGTAATCTTGCTCATTGTAATTTGGCACCTCTTTTTTAATCTTTTTCGCTCCGACAACGCCCAATGTGCACGAAACAGCGAGAATATAGCCCAAGCAAAAAGGTAGCGCCAAAAGAGGATATTCCTTCAAATTTACAGAATCACGCAGAAGCTTGTATCCAAATCTAAATAGAAAATTTACTGCAAACAAAACTGCTAAGAACGAAGCTCCATTTAGGGCCTTACTGTGAGCAATCCATGATATCACGGGACCGCCCAAAGCGGCGCTCCACATAAAATTCCCCGCGGGGTGCTGAATCTCTTCTTTCTTGTCTGTATTACTCTTTTTTGTGCCTTTTGTTTTCATGTTTATCCTCGCTTATACCTTTTACCCCCAAAAATAATTTACTTGAAAAACAAATGTTCCCGCTAATATGAAAAAACACCCGGCTTTTAACCGTGCGCTTTTTGTAATTTGGTTAACCCTTGGTGTGGTTAATTATTTCTTGCTGTAGCTGGTAGAGCATATTCCCCTGTTCCACGCAGGGGCGCAAGACGCGTAAATAACTTACCATGATTCCGATAGACGTGGCGCATGCCGCAAAACAGCCTGGCCAGGTAAGCACTGCCTTTGTGTTGTCAAACACTATGCAACTGAGGATTACGAAAACAAAGAGAATTACCAAATCGCGCTTGCTCACGGGTTTGTATTGAATGCCGAGTTTGTCAAGCAGCTTCTGCTGCCGCCATGCGATATCCCACAAGATAAAGGCTCCACTAAAAAAAATGAGGCCTGGTAAAACCGAGCATACGACTGCAGCGACCGGAGAAAAAAATGTTTTGGTGAGACAACGCAGGTTCTTTATGGCATGGTAGACCCACGATATCCAGTAATCGAGAAACACTCCAATCATGACTGTGCATACGACTAAAGCCCCTAACATCAGAAACACATCCGCTATCGATAGATAATACAAGCGGCGTAGGGTATCCATATCTGTTATTGACTCATTCTGCAGGCAACCAGCAAACTTGGCGCCGATATAGCACAGCACACAGACAGCAACGAATGGGATATACAAGAATTTTAGGATGGCTCGGAGGCGTGCGCCGCGCCAGGAATTGTCTTCAAGGAGTCTGTTACCAGAACTCATACTTTTGTTTTTTGTTTCCATAATAATCTGCAGTTATGTTACAAGAACTTGTTCTGGTGATTTGTCTTATCTTTTCCCCATGTAGGGCTTTATCCATTATGGCAACGCCATAAAATAATTATAAAAATTGCTAAAAGAGTTTTGAAGAAAAATAATCGATTTTTATTTGTCGAGAAAATTATTTTTCGTTTTTAACTATTTCTTGGCTCACTGTCTGGTTCCATTTTGACATAAATTGTGAATAGCCTTCTTTCTTATGATCGGAGTCGTAAACAAGATAATTACGAACTAAAAGGCAGATAGTTACAAAGATGTAAATGATAATCCACTGTTTTAGTGATTTTTTTGTATAACCATTAATCGGACTTCGAAGAAAAAGTAGGATTCCAATGAGAATCCATAATCCTATAGCGGCTAGCGATATATGCATTGAACCCCTCTTTTGTGACTAGTATTGCCATCCCCAATAATTTTCCTTATAAAATATAATTGATTTGAATAATGAATGTTCCCGCAAATACAAAAAAACACTCGGCTTTTTAAACCGAGCGCTTTTCGTAAAGGAGATCCCCGCTCGGAGGCGGGGATGACGCTGTACATTACTTCAAAAAGTTCATGTACGGCAGCTTGCTTGCGAGTTCCTGCACCTTGTCGGCGTTGGCCATGAGGGCGGAACGTGCGTGCCAGGAGCCGTCGAGGAACTGACCGCGGGGGCCGTCGGCAAGCGTGAGCTCGATGGTTTCGTCACCCATCTTGAGCGTGCGGGTTTCGGTGCTGGTCACGAGTTCTTCGCTCGGGTGTGCTTCGATCCAGGCGAGAATCTTGTCGATGGGGGAAGAGAGCATGGGTTGAAATCAGGAATCGGCTGACGCACTCTGATCAATTTTATTTCTGAACCAATAAATGGCTTTGATTGCTATAAAAGAATGAATGGCTGTGGCTGCCAAAATGATGAAAGCCTCGAAACCATCAATAAAAGCCGAACAACCGTACACGAAAAGAGTCCCAGAACAAACGATGCTGAATCCAAGGGGAATGGTTGCAATCCGCTTAGCAGCACCGTTACTCATGTTTCTTTTGAATAGGAAAAGGTTTAGCAGGCTCAAAGGGATGGCGAGCAGTCCTGCATATGCAATGAGGAAAAGTATTAGGACTAGGAAGTCTTCATGTTTGTATGGATGTGCCCAACCCCAACAAAAAGTACCTACTACGGGAATGATTGGCATAATCATGCAAAAAAGCATCCAACCAAGTATGTGTTTGGTTTTTAGATTGTTCATCAAATGCCTCCTTTACAAGACTTCTTTCTGAATATACCTTTATTTATGCGGATTCGCAAGCGGCTTTTATGTTGTCACGAACTTAATCAGTTCTGTATAATCCTCGGAATCGGCGGCATGAAGCGCGTCAATATACTTCTTCCGTAAATCCGTAATGTCGTTCAAGCTGGCATCACCCCAGTAGAGCCGCGGCTCGCCAAGTTGCTGCATAAGCAGGTCCGCCATCAGTCGCGAAATTCTACCATTGCCGTTAGGGAACGGGTGGATTAAAACAAGCCTGTGGTGAAGCCGGACGGCTATTTCCAAGTTGGGGAATGTATGGTTCTCCATCCAGAATTACACATCATCGAACAACGTCTTCAATTTGACGGGAATTTGGTATGGCGCGACCCCAATGTTTCTTTCCGTCATTCGGTATTCACCGGCCCATTTCCACACTTGACCGAACTATATCGGCCATACCCAAAATATAAATTATGGGCATGTCATAAAATGACTAAATGACGAATGGGGAAAATTTTTACTTATCCCAAATGCGCCTTATGTTCTTGGCTATCATCTCATCGGCCATGTCCGTCAGGATATGCGGATCGTCGACAAGTTGGTCTTCCAATGCCATGTTCGTGTTGACGCTCGACAGGATTGCTTCGGCTTTTTTGTGGGCCTGTCGTTTAATCGTCTCCTGCAGGCTGCTCTTGGGGATAAAACCGTAAACGAAATCGCAGTCAAGGCCTTCCGCGATTTTTTTCATGGTCGAAATCTTGAGGTTGTTTTCGTTGAGTTCCATCTTGGCGATGCGCGGCTGAGAAAGCCCGACGCGTTCCGCAAGTTGCTTTGCGGTCATTCCGAGAGCCCGACGAACGGCGGAAATCCACCCCTGCTTGGGAGGTTGGGCGTCGCGAAGCTGGGCGAGGTTTCCCGTCTTATGGGCAAGAGTCCTGAGCAAAATCAACCTTTGGTTCATAAAATAACCTATTTATTATAATATTCTTAGATAATATAATAAATATATTATAGAATTTCAATAAAATATAACTTTTTTATTGTAAAGTGAAACGTGGCTGCGAAAATTCCAAAAAATACTTTTTTCCGCAAAAAAAACGCCCAGGCTTTAAACCTGGACGTTTTTGAAAAGGGTTGGGGGATGTTTCTCCTTCGTCTAGTGCGCCGCCTTAAAACCCGATGGCATCCTGCTGATAAAAAAGACGCTGTACTTGCTCCGGTCACTACGTTCCCTTTGCAAGCCGAGATGCATTAACATTTTGTAATATACAAAACGTTAAATGGATTCCGGAGAACTTTGATATCCATTGAAATGCCTTTGCGGTTTACGATAGCAAAAATAGATTAATCCAGCTTGTCGAAAAAAATCTCGCCGTCTTGAATAACGGTGGTGATGGTGTGAGAGCCTTTGTTGCCCATATCGTTGTAATGGACGATATATTTGCCGTCGCCAAGAGATTCAATCTTTTCGATTTCATGAATGTCTTCGCCATCCTGGGCGCCACTGCGGAACTTCCAGACGGCATAGCCGCCACTATCGCTGAACTCGTCGTCGTAATCGTCCCGGAGTTTTTGGGCAAGCTCTTTCGTGCAATACTTCGCCATGACGGAATCGTTCGCGTAAACGTTCCCGAAAATATGCCTACTGTAAAACGTCTGGATTTTTTCGATGGCCTTGGCGTCGAGTGTGTTGCTTGTGTTCTTTTGGGGTTTTTCTGGTAAAAAGTCATGTGTCTGGAAAATATTGAAGATCTTGGCGTAACGTTCGTCATTATGCTTGCCGGGAGTAATGGAAAATCGATTCAGTCGTTTTTCATCTGAAACTTCGATGGATAAGTTTGAACAAAGGTAGGCAATATTATAAATTTCTAAATAAACACCTAGGGGCTTTGTTTCGATGGACTTTAAATCAAAAATGTCCAATTCGATAAATTCATTGTAAATGTTTTTTGCTTCTTGTTGTTCCGTGCTTTTTACTGTTTTATGAATGTTATTTCCATCATCTTCATAAATGGTCTTGGTGCATTTAGAAAAATCGGCTGTTTTGCATGTAAATTCTCGAACGAGTCCGCCCATATCATCGTTGGAAAACGCATATCGTAAAGAGAAAAAGTTGCCTGCTGAAATAGGCTCTAAATCGTATTTGCTTAAAATGTCTTTTAGGTTTTGCTTGTCATCTGCGTTGAATTCGTGAAAATCATCAATGCGAAAAACATCAGCGTCGTCTAATTTATGGATGATATCTTGATGAAAGTATATCAGCGCAATTACACATGTTGCCACAGCAATCCAAATAAACTTTTTCTTTGACATAATACTAAGGCTTAATTGTTATCGGTGTTCCGTCTTTGACGGCGTCGTAGATTTCTTCGATTTCGTCGTTGGTGACGGCGATACAACCGGCGGTCCAATCTTTCCACCTGTGCCAGAATTTAAAGAGGAACGCCGGAACCTTGTTCGGGTAGCTGTGAATCATGATGTCGCCACCGGGCTCGTAGTTGCCTTCTTTCGCGGCCTGTATCTGCTCCGCATTCGGGTACGAAATTCGGAGCGATAAGTGAAAGACGCTTTTGGGGTTGTGAAGCACGATGGTGTACTCACCTTCGGGTGTCTTGTTGTCACCGGACTTGACCTTCGCTCCGACTGGATTCTTGCCCAACGAAATTCTGTATGTCTTGACAACTGTCTCGCCGTTGCGCAAGTGCATTTGGCGTTTCGCCTTTTCTACGAGAATGTTGTCAATGGGTGAGGAGAGCATGGGTTTGAAATGAATGATTGATGTTTTACAATTCCTCAAATTCGTCACAGATGTCTTTAAGTTTTTTTGACATTTTGGGGGTGCCAATAATAACGGTTGTTAAACCTAAATCTCGTAATTCCTTGAGGACATTTGCGTATCCTCCGTCATGTGCTGCGAGGCATATGGTATCGATTTGACGATGTTTAAGAATAGCTTTTTTCATATCCTTAATGATTTTTTTATCAACTTTGTTTTTTTCGGGTGCCCCACAAAGGCGAATATCTTCTATATCGTTTTCTTTAGCTTTTTCGGTCCATTTTTTTGTACATTCGGCCTTTTGCAGTCCGTATACTTTTGATACGGCAAGTGTTCCGTAGTAGTTTGCTTTCTCTAAAATTTGCTTAGCAAGTTTATTGCTTATGTTTTCTCCATCAATGAATAACGCTATGTTTCCATCTTCGTGCTCTTGCGCTTCTATATAGGCCCATTCCTCATAGGTTGCGCCTGTTGCCATAGCGTCAAGCAACTCTTGGCCTTCTAGACCCCATAAAAAATCCCAATCGCTCATTTTATTTCCCTGTTTAAAGATTTATCAATACAGATTATTTCATCCTTAAATAAAAGGCCGCTCCAACGATGAGTGCAACGATAAACCACCATTTTAGATTGCTTGGTTCGTTGACGATGGAGTTTGTTACGGATTCGGTTAGTTTTGATTGTGCCAGTCCGATGGAAAAGCAAGAAAGTATAGAGAAATAAATTTTTGACATTGAATCCTACCTCACTTGATTAATAATACAAAAAAACGCCCAGGGTTTTAATCTGGACGCTTTTGAAAAGGGTTGGGATATGTCTCTCCCTCATCTAGGGCACCGCCTTAAAAACCAACATCCTTGCCCAACGAAATTCTGTATGTCTTGACAACTGTCTCGCCGTTGCGCAAGTGCATTTGGCGCTTCGCTTTTTCTACAAGAATGTTGTCGATAGGTGAGGAAAGCATGGGTTTGGGAATCCTATCCGCCCTAAAACTTGGAGTAATCCCGAGAGACCTCTATCGTTTTTGTGTAGATGTCGTTATCGAATTAATGAAATGATGTTTCTTCGGTTGCACAGAATTCGAGCAACTGTTATTGTTTTGGAGTTTTCGTCAACCCAATAGAATACGGAATAGTTCTGTACGACCATCTTTCTGAAGTCGTGTTTTAGTGGCTTTATAGGGGTGTAGGCTGGCTGTGAATATGGAAAAACGGCTAATGAGTCAATGTCGCCAACGATGCGCTCAACAAGCTCCGTTGCGGCTTTGGGCATCCCGAGTTCGTTAGAAATGTGTGCGATCGCACTCTTCAAATCGGACAGGGCTAAGGGTAGATATTCTACTCTGTAGTTCATACAGCGGTAAGTTGTCCGATTTCTTTTAGGATTTCTTCTGAAGTATATCTTTTGGTGGATTCCTGTGCCTGCAGTTCGGCCTCGTGCAACTTGGCGTAGATTTCATTTTCAATTTGAAAATGCGCGAATGCTTCCATGCTCATAAGAACCATGTCGCCATAGCCGTCTTTAGTCAAGAACACAGGCTGTCCAGATTCGTGGACGGTCTTGGAAATGTCTTCGAGACAATCTTGCAGGTCTGAAACGGGTCTTATGGCATTCATATAAACCTCACCGGTATAAGCATAATATATAAAATTTTGTGAGAAAGGGTAGGGGGATGTTTCTCCTTCGTCTAGTGCACCGCCTTAAAACCCGATGGCATCCTGCTTCTTTTTAGTATGCGAGGTCCGCGGGCGCAGCTCGCACGAAAAAAGGACAGTCGGTCGCGACTTCACTGCATTTGCGCTACCCTCCTGATTTTTTTCTTATCGCCTGTGCCCGCTCCCCTCGGAATATGATAAAAAGAATGCTGTACTTGCTCCGGTCACTGCGTTCCCTCCGCAATCCGAGATGCTGAAGTCGATGCTGCAAGGACAGGTGGATAGATGGGTTAATTAGTTTTTCGGTGATAAAGGGTCTCTAAACTTCATTTTGAATTTAACGGAGCGCATATCCTTATTGCAATAATCGCAAATATAATCCCAATCATCTGTAATACGATTATCAATTCTGGAGACAAACTGGTTGTTGACTTTTATTTCTATTTCGTAATCTATGTCTAAATGGATTTTTTGTTGAACACTGAATTGTGCATAATAAAGCAAATATTTCTTTTTTATTTTTTCCGTAAATTCATGATAAACAGAATCGGATAATGATTGCCCTGTGGAGTCTTTTAGTTGCATATCTGTTATTTCTATGGAACGGCAGTGAATACCGCAGTCCTCTTTGGGCCAGTGCGTTAGCCGACATCCTCCTGGAACTCTTGGAATTTTACGAGACTTAAAAAAGTCTTCTATTTTAGATGTGTCTGCAAAATAGTAGTTATATCCGTTTTTGTTATACCCTTGTCTAGAATATGTGGCGTAAATACGGGTTGTGTCAATTGGAGTTCCGTTACGATAAAGTTCTACATAATATGAAACCCATTGCTTGTCCCAACATATACCACGACATTCTTGTTTTTCTTTGAAGGCCATCGCTTCGGTAAATTCGTCAAAGTCTTTTTTTAAG
>CACZAD010000045.1 GCA_902779055.1 Fibrobacter succinogenes
GCCGTGCCGCCGATTACGGTGTAGCAGTCATTGAATGACTGAAACCGCTCTTTGAATAGACTGAGACCGTTTACCATTGTTCTTTCTCCAACATTTCCTTAATGCATGCTTGAACGCGTTCGTTTGGAGAATCTTTTAGCGATAGATAAAGCGAGACTGTATCCACTCGGTTGTTTTTTACAAAGGGGGTCGGATCGTATTTCCATATTTGTAGGCGTGCGTAAAGGTAATTCAGGAACCCGGCATTCTCTTTCAAAACGTCTTTTTCCTTTGCCTGTTCTTCACGGGGCCCGCAAGCAACGATTTTCTTGTCGGGTGGCGCAAGCATGGAAATCTGCGAAAGGGCGGATTCCCCTGCAGCGGGAAATTCGCTGAGTAATTCCGATGATGGCAAATGATAGGTTTCGCGTTTGACAGGATTGTCAAGGTAAGGGAGAGCCTTGTCGAACAGAGTCCTTCCAGTTGCGGCACAGGTTATTTGGATAGTCTGCCCTTCCCTGGTTTCCTTGATGAGTCCACGATCCAGCAGTTCCTTGCAATAGCGCGATACGGACATTGGAGTAAGGCCGTTCATCTTTGCTGCTTCGGTTTTCGATATCTTGGAATCCTTGACTTTGTACAGCATGAACAGGAAAAACGCCTGGGCCGAGGCGGTCAATTTCGGGAGAATTTCTCCCTTTTTCAGCGGCTTCTGTGACGCGGTGTATTTTCGCCTGCGGTAGGCGATGCCTAGGAACGGCAAGTAGAAAATAGAGGATGCCGAGACAAAGGGGATGCCTTCTTCGACCAAGTTCCTTCGTTGGAAATCGCTCAGGGTGTCGAAGGCGAATGCGACAGGCATTGCGGTCGCAATTTCCAACTGGTTGAGCGTATGTTTGAGCGAATCCCTGCGTAAATCGCTCTCGCCAATAAAGGAGACGAGCAGGAACTTCTGCCCCATAACTTCGGCTTCGTAAAACGCCTTGCCATCGACCATGTAAAAGGGGAGCCCCTTCGGGCTCTTTACGGCCCGAATTTCGCATTTCACCCCGAAATCGTCGAATGCAGCTTGTATTTTCGATTTGATTTCGTTTTTGTCGAAAAAAAAGAAGAAAAAGAAGGTTTTATCCTCGTTTTAACATTTTATACAGCAATTTGACAGACAGTGCCTGTCAAATTGGGGCAACAGTGTTGCCCAAAATTTCTAGTTACAAATGAAGGTCGCAAATTGCGGCCTCCAATGCGGACATCGTTCTATTTTGATGGGCGGCAGCGGTTGGGCGATAGGTTGGATAAAAGGTTGGGTGATAGTTTGGGTGACTGTAAAATTTTCTTAAGCCCCTAGCCAAGATTCTGAATATTAGGTACATTAATGCCCGACGCGATTCTCTGTCAAATGGAAAATCGCGTTTTTTTTATTCCGATTTTATCGAGGTCAAAATTTTTGACCTCGGTGCAGGAATAAGGGGACGCCTCTAACATCAACCAGCCGCGAACGCGGCTACATGGAGGCTGCATGGCTACGAAAGTTTCGATAAAAGAATGTCAATACGCTGAATTTAAACAGTCTTGGCAAGATGAATACCTGAAATGGATTTGCGCATTCGCGAATACCGAAGGCGGGTCGCTTTTTGTCGGCGTTGACGATAAAGGCTATGCTTTGTTCATGCAGGGGCGCACTTGGGATTCCGTTCCTGTTCCCGGAATTTCGACGAAGGAGTTGGATCACGGAGCGCTAAAGTTGTTCAGGGAAAAGGCGGTCGAATCGCAGCGTCTCGATAAAAAGGCTGCCGGAGTCTCGGTGCAGAATCTTCTCCAGAATCTCCGCTGCACCGAAGGTAGCCATTTGACACGGGCGGCCATGATGTGTTTCCATCCTGACCCGGAAAGCTGGGTTACGGGAGCGTATATAAAGATTGGCTTTTTCGCGACCGATGCTTTCAGGGAATTGTTGTTGAACGCCGTCGTCCATAAGGATTACACTGAAACGACTCCTATCCAAATCAAGATTTATTCTGATCGTATTTGGATGTGGAATCCAGGCAACATGCCGGAAGAAGTGAAGGTGAAGGACCTTTTCAAAAAGCATGTTTCTAAACCGCGTAACCCCAATATCGCCAATGTGTTTTTTAAGAGCGGCTACGTGGAAAGCTGGGGGCGCGGCTATTACAATATCGAATTGGCTTGCGAAGAAACTGATTCCAAGCTCCCTAAGCCCAAAGCCGAATTCGGCGGGCTTACGGTTGAATGCCGAGCAAGCGACCAGTATAAGGAGCTTGCCAGTAAATGGAATATAGGTGGGGCGAACCGAACTATAAATCTGCCTATAAACCTGCCTATAAATCTGCCTATAAATAGCACCCAAAAGGTGTTGCTGAATTTGTTGCAAGAGAATAATTCTTACACTTATGACGAGTTAGCCGATAAGGTGCAGAAAACTCGAGAAACCATACGCGAGAACTTGAAAAAACTTCAGGAACTTGGCCTTATCCGTAGAGTCGGCGCGCGCAAGAATGGCCATTGGGAAATTATTGAGAAATAAAATCCAAGTGTGGCCCCATGAAATATGGGAAGGCGGCAATTTTGATCGAATAAAAAAAGGCCAACGGGCCGTTGGCCAATTTTAAAAAGGCTTTACCTTCGTCCCAAGAAAAAATTGCAAGGGAAAATACGTAGCAATTTGATAATCACTGATTGTCAAATCTCTAATCCCTCTGATTTTACGCTAAGTTGGACTCATTACCTGGTGCTCATGCTATCATCCAGCCGCTGAACGAGAACTACCCACAAGACTACCCAATACCACCCAATCGCTGATCGAATCGAGGCTTGATGTGGGTGACGAGAGAGGGTGTTGACTTTTCTCAAACCTCTTTGTATATTTATCCCCGTATTACGACAATCCCTGCGACAGTCGGCATAGGCCTTGCGGCCCGTACGTGCATCCGCGGTGGGGCTCATCAACCTTCTTGTTGATGTTGTTGGATAAAAGCATCCCAAAACATAACAAACTCAAATTGCGTCCGCAGTGCAGACGCAATTAAAATCGTTTTTAATGTTCGCATATGCCGTGCGGGCTAGAGGATTATTATGGCAAGAAAAACTGGTAAATTGGCTGTCGCGGAGTTTCCGCTCATCGACGAAGCCCTGCTGAAATCGCGGATATATACCATCCGCGGGGTCAAGGTGATGCTCGATGCCGACCTGGCCGAGATTTACGGGTATACGACCAAAGCATTCAATCAGCAGGTCAAGAATAATATCGAAAAATTCGATGACGATTTCCGTTTTCAACTAAGCAGCAAAGAAGTTGATGAATGTTCAAGGTCAAAAATTTTGACCTTGAACGGCGGACATCGGGGGACTAACATAAAGTATGCCCCCTATGCATTCACCGAACAGGGCATCTACATGCTCATGACGGTGCTCAAGGGCGAACGGGCTACCGCCCAAAGCAAGGCTTTGATTCGCCTTTTCAAGCAGATGAAGGACTGCATTGTGGAGAACCAACAGTTGATTGGGGTTGATGAGTTGCCCAAAGAACTCTTAGAATCAATAGTTGGGCATATTGAATTTATGAGCCAACATCAAGATCAAGCAGCCGCTAATAGGGAGGCCACGTAATGAATCTTGCAAAATTTGAGAATGCCCTGAAGATTGGGGAAACTGCGGCCATAGAGTTCAAACGGGCTGGAGGCACCATTGAAATGGACACCTTTGAAACGGTCTGCTCATTTTCGAACCGATTCGGAGGAGATATTTACCTGGGGGTGCTTGACAATGGGACTGTTGTTGGCGTTCCTGAAAATGCAGCCCAACCGATGGTGAAAAACTTTATCAGTGCCATCGGTAATCCGGACCTGTTCAGCCCCACACTTTATCTTGAACCAGAAATTTTCAAGTACCGCAAGAAAATCTTGATTCATATCCATGTCCCTTCGAGCGGCGAGGTACATTCGTTCAAGAAACGGATTTATGACCGCGTAGACGAGGCGGATGTCAAGGTGACTGCGACAGCAAAAATTGCGCAGATGTATATCCGCAAGCAAGAAATCTACACAGAACGCAGGGTGTATCCGTACGTAAAGTTGAAAGACTTGCGCTTGGATTTACTGCCGATGATACGGATTCTGGCCAAGAACAACGCTGGCGGTAGCCACCTTTGGGAAAAACTTTCGAATAGGGATTTGTTGAAAAGTGCAGGGCTTTATGCCGAGGATCATGTTACCGGCAAAAATGGGTTCAATCTTGCCGCGGTGATGCTTCTTGGTCGCGACGAGGTTATTCGCGATATTTGTCCTGCTTACCAGACGGATGCCCTTGTTCGCAAGGTGAATGTTGATCGTTATGACGACCGTTTGACGGTAGTTACGAACTTGGTCGAAAGTTTTGAACAGCTTTTTAAATTCGCAACGTTGCACCTGCCCGATAAATTCTATGTGGAAGGGGCCGAACGCAAATCTCTTCGGAATATTGTGGCTCGTGAAATGTTGGTAAACACACTGATGCATCGGAAGTATTCAAGTTCGTACCAGGCGAAGTTTGTGATAGAACAGGACAGGATGTATGTGGAAAATGCGAACAGGGCTCGGTTCAACGGTCCGATAACGCTGAGGAATCTTGAGCCGTTCCCGAAGAATCCGCTTATCGCAAGCTTTTTTCGCAATATCGGCTATTCGGAAAAGCTCGGTTCTGGTGCCCGGAAAATGTTCAAGTACGGGAGGCTTTATTCCGGTGTTGAACCTGAATTTTTTGAAGATGATGTTTTTCGCATCATTCAACCGCTGAACGAAAATTATTCATTTGATGCGGAAAATGAGGCTGGTGGTCAGAATGAAGACTCGGAAACTACCCAGAAAACTACCCGGAAAACTGCCCAGAAAACTGCCCAGAAAATACTTGATGCGATATCAAACAATCCTAATGTGACTAGGTTGGAGTTGTCAGAAATTTGTGGAATAACTGCTGATGGCGTAAAATGGCAATTGAGAAATCTCACAAAGTCTGGGCGCATTGCTCGTATTGGCGGAGATCGCGGTGGCCACTGGGAGGTGTACGACGTGGAACATCCCAAAACATAACAAACTCAAATTGCGCCTGCAGTGCAGACGCAATTAAAACCGCTTTTTCTGGACCGCTACTCAGACATCGTACTCGAAGGCATTTCTGGCATGGGCAGCGTGTTCGCGAAAGAGGATTACAGGAACTTCTTGCAATATCTATCATACGTTGCTCCTGACGAATATGCCCCACATAAAGAAATGTACGACGAAGAATGTAGCACTACCGAAGAGGATGAGGAAAGCTGAACATGACCTATTTTTTCATTAGCGATTTGCATGTGGATTTTTTCTTGAAAGAGTCTGCAAAAATTCCGAACAATCCCGTCGGGTATCTCGACGAAAATCCGTATGCAGAAAATAATCTTCGTAGAGGAGATTTTCTGATGGAATTGTAACTTGAAGTCTCCGAGTTTTACACGAAGTACCAGATTGGGCGATTTATTGTAGAGGAAAAATTTTTTCTCGTAAAAAACGACCGCTGGGAAGTCTTGCCATGACGTCTTGCACGAATTTTTACCTATATTTCGAGTGTATAACTAAACTTTAAACTTTAACCACAATTTTATACCTATGGCAGACTACAACGACAAAATGAGCAAGGCCATCGAGGCCACCGAACGTGAATTTTCGAAGATCCGTGCCGGGCAGGCATCTCCCGCCATCCTGAACGACGTGCGCATCGACTACTACGGTACGCCGACGCCGATTTCCCAGGTGGCCAAGGTCTCCGTGCCCGAACCGCGCATGCTGCTTGTCTCCCCGTGGGAAAAGACGATGGTCGACCCGATCGAGAAGGCGATCCTCGCCGCGAATATCGGCCTCACCCCGATGAAGGACGGCAACTGCATCCGCGTGTCGCTCCCCATCCTCACTGCCGAACGTCGCCAGGAACTCGCTAAGATCGTCCGCAAGCATGCCGAAGAAGGCCGCGTGGCCATCCGCAACATCCGCCGTGACGCGAACGACGCCATCAAGAAGAACAAGGAACTGCCCGAAGACGAAGTCAAGAAGCAGCAGGACGAAATCCAGAAGGCTACCGACAAGGCTATCGCCGAAATCGACCGTCTGCTCGCCGAGAAGGAAGCGGACATCCTCAAGGTGTAGTCCGGAGCTCCGCTGTGGCGAACCAGCTTAGGCATGTAGCGATTATCATGGACGGCAACGGGCGATGGGCCCGCAGTCGCGGTTTGGAACGCTTCCTCGGGCACCGCAAGGGCACGCAGGCCACCATCGACGCGGTCGAGGTGGGCGTGAACCTGGAACTCGAGCACATGACGCTCTACGTGTTCAGCTCCGAGAACTGGGGCCGGCCGTCGAAGGAAGTGGATTACCTGATGAACCTCCTCATCGAGATGGTGGTGAAGGAAATCCCCGACCTCATGGAAAAGAACGTGAAGCTCAAGGTCATCGGGAACATGGGCCGCCTGCCCGATAAGCCCCGTGCGAGTCTCCAGTCCGCTATCGATATGACGGCGGGCAATACGGGCATGCAGCTGAACCTCGCTATTTCATACGGCGGCAGGCAAGAGATTGTGGACGCGGCGAAGTCCATCGCTGCCCAGGTGGCAGCGGGGGCGCTCAAACCCGAGGATATCGACGAGGACCTGTTCGCCAAAAATTTGTATTTGAAGGGTGCGCCCGATCCGGATCTGGTTATCCGAACGGGCGGGGAATTCAGGCTATCGAACTACCTGCTCTGGCAGGCTGCCTACAGCGAGTTCTACGTTACGGACACGTTGTGGCCCGACTTCACCAAGGAGGAGTTCCTGAAGGCCGTCGAGTTCTTCAAGACAAGGGAACGGAGATTTGGGAAGGTGTTGCATGAGTAACTTGGCTCAGCGGTTGATTACGGCGTTTATCGCCATTCCGATTGTGTTTTTCATGCTGTGGTTCTGCGACTACAGCCGTATCGGGTTGATGTGCTTCCTCGCGGGCGTTGCCGCCTGGGAATGGGCGCGCATGGCTTCCAAGATGTACAAGGGACCTGACATGCGGTTCCTTTCGTTTGCCTCGGCCTTCGCGCTGACGCTCGCATGGGCGCTTTCGGAAGGGGGCTACTTCGGGCTCCCGGCCGTGCCTTGCGTGGTGGGCATGACGTTCCTCGTGGTTTTCGCTGTCTATATCGCAGTCGCCTACGCGAAGGTGGAAATCGACCACCTGTTCCCCTGGCTGGTGATGCAGCTCGGCGCCCCGCTCTACATCGGGCTCTGGGGCGGCGTGAACGCGCTTATGATGGGCAGCGGTCAGGGATTCGAACACTGCTATCCGTTCATCCTCGTGATGACGAGCATGTGGCTTTGCGACACGGTTGCGTATTTCTTCGGGAAGTTTGCGGCGGGGAAGGGCCCCTTCGGCCGTCATGCGTTCGCTCCGAGCATTAGCCCCAAGAAGACGTGGGAAGGTTCCATCGCGGGTTCCATCGCGACTGTTGCGTGGGTGGCCTACTGGGTCAAGTGCAGTGCGGCTCTCGGTTCGTTCCATGTGCAGTTCACCTGGGTGTCCGCCATCGGTATCGGCCTTCTGCTCACTGTCGCGGGCCAGGCCGGCGACCTTTTGATGAGCGCCCTCAAACGCTGGAGCGGCACGAAGGATTCGGGCAACCTGTTCGTCGGGCACGGCGGTGTTCTGGACCGCTGCGATTCGTTCTACCTCGCTGCGCCGGCGCTATTCTTCCTGCTCGACTTCATGCAGAAGATTGCGTAATAAGCTTTCTTGGAAAAGAAAAAGGGAACCCTCTTACGGGTTCCTTTTTTTTGAGGAGGATGTTGTTTTAAATGCTACTTGCCCGTTACTTTGGGCTGTTTAATTCCGTGCTCGGCCATGTAAATCGCCAGGTAGTCGATGACTCCGGATTCGGCGCCCTTTACGGGGACGTAGCGCAGGTTGTTTTGCCCGTCTATGATGATGGCTAGCCCCGCGATGTAGTTTATCCAGTGGTAGTCTTCGTAGTACTTGAGGGCGACCTTCTTTTCAGAGCCGAATACGGCGAGCGGCATCACGAATATGTCGTGCGATACCATGATGCTCACGCGCTTCCACTTGGGCAAGTTTTTGAGGATGACGCTCTGCATGAATTCCTGTGCGCGGGGTTCGAGTTCGTAGAGTGCGTCGGGGTATGGCTTGCCGTACGCCCAGTGGCTCATGAGTTCGACGGAACCCCCTTGCATGCCGAGCTTTGTCCCGTAAGCAGAAAGTTCGTCTGCCGAAATTTTCAGGAACCAGTTCCCGGTGATGTCGTAGTTGGTGATGAGCTTCGGGAGACTCGCTTCGCCGCGGCCCTTCGATATGTTGTTCGCAGTCTCGTTCGTGCGCACGAATCCCGAGGTGATGTAGCTGAACTCTTCGTCGCTCTTGAGGCTTTTGCCCAGGTCCTGCGCCATCTTCACGCCGTTCGCGGTGAGTTCGGTCTCGATGGTCACGGCGTCTTCGCGTTCGGAATGGCGTATGATGAACACGGCTTTCTCATTGGGCGAGAGGCTCTTGTACACGTCGGCGACAGTGGCGAAGCCGTCCTTGTCGAGCGCGACCTGCGCGGGCGCGGCTGCGGACGAGCCTGCGGATTCCGGGGTGCCGTTTTGCGACGAGGACGATTCCGCCTGCTGCTCCTGCGAAGAGGATTGCCTGTGCGTGCGGTGTCCGCTGGAAGAAGAAACCGGAATGGCTTCCGAGGAGTGCGATGGGGAAGACCATTCCGGAGAATCCTGCGCAGAAGACCCTCCAAACAGATTTTCAGAGTCGGGAAAATCGGGGCCAGATGAACAGGATTCGGTATTGGAAGATTGTGCCGAGGAATTTGGTTCCGGGGTGGGGGTGGACGACGTGCCGGAATCATCGCATGCGGAAACCAGCATGAGCGTCGAGGCGAGTGCGACAAATGCGAAGTTGCGCATCACGAACCCCACTGGTATTCACCCGCTTCGTACACCGGGTTTTCGCCGTTGAAACCGCGCGGGCGCTTGATTTTGTCGTCGAATAACGTCTTGTTGAAGATGCGGAAGTCACCGCGTTCATAGCTCTGGAACGAGATGTGGCAGAATATGGGCCCTGCCGGCATATACTCGCTGTAGCTCATGGTGCGTTCGCCCGCGGTGTAGAGGTAGTTGAAATACTTGCCGTTCAGAACGATGTGCAGCCCGATGTTGCCGACGGTGAACCAGCGCCCTTTCGCGAGGATGTTCTCGTGGTGGGTGTCGTCGTAGTCCATCACCACGAATTCCGCATCGCCGCTCTTGTCGAGGTGGAAACGGTACTTGTGGTTGCCACCGCAGCAGCGCCCGTCAAAGAACCAGGTGTATCCGCTCGCGGCTGCGATGCGCGGGTCGCGTACGCTCGTGTCGGGGTGAGCGAGCTGTTCGTCGGTCACGAGCCGCTCGGGTTCCACCGCGGCGATCAGTTGCGCCAATGTCTTCGGATTGCTTACGGACGTGAGCGTCACTTTGTTCTTGGCCTCGCTCAGGGAACGGCGGTACAGGCGGTAGGGAATGCCGTCGCCGCTTATCATCGTGAGTTCGTCTTCGCTGAACACATAGTAGGCGTAAGTCTTGGTGCCGCTCTTGGTGACCACATTGAAACTGCGGTTGTTGAGTGTGTACCACTGTCCCGAGACATTCGGGAATCCGGAAACCGCCGCGTTGCCGTCTTCACCGATGACGACGGTGTAGTCATCGCTTATCCAGGCCTCGTCGGCTGCGGTAATCAGGCGGCAGTCGCGGTTCTTGTCGCCCTGGCAACTGGCTGCCGAGGGGTTCGCCGCTTCGCAGGGGCTGACCATTCCCGGCGGAAGTTCGGCTGATGCTCCCAGGCGGAATCCCATGTCGGCGGCGCCGTCGCGGCTGCGGATGGCCCTGCGGCTCACGCGTGCGAATTCGGCGGGCTCTCCGTAACTGCCCCCGCGGCGCGTCTTGTTGCCCGAGCCGGTGAGCTGTACCGGGTTCACCTTGTCGCCCGAGGTGTAGCCCACGAGCCAGTCGTACACCCATTCCCACGAGTTGCCGCTCATGTCGTAGAGCCCGAGCTTGTTCGGCTTCTTGGTCGCCACGTCGTGCGCCTTGCCGCCGCTGTTCTCGGAATACCATGCCACGTCATCGACCGTATTGCTGCCCGAGAATTTGAATTTGTCTGCAACACCTTCCTTGCCGCCCCGGGCCGCGAATTCCCATTCCGCGTCGGTGAGCAGGCGGTACTGATGCCCGGTCATTTGCCCGAGCTTGCAGGCGAAATTGTTCGCGTCGAACCAGCTGACTCCGATTTTGGGCGCCTTGTCTGATTCCCATGCGTTCTTCTTGCCGCCCATCACGGCGTTCCATTGCGCGATGGTCACTTCGGTGTTCGCCGCATGGAAGTCGCTCACGGTTACTTTGTGCGAAGGCGTCTCGTAAATCTTGTCTTGTTCGGCGCAGTTGTCGCACCCGCGCGTGTAGGAGCCACCGGGAACGTACACCATGTTGAAAACCGCGCCGTTCACCGTGTCGGCGAAGTTTGCGGGGGCCACGTACGTGAATTCCGTGGCGCTGGAACTGCTTTGTGCCGGTGTCGACCCGTTGCCGGAACTGCCTGCGACGTTGCCGCTGGATCTGCCGTGATGCGAGCCGGAGCTGGAGGTACCTGCGTCCGGCGAAGAAGTTCCCGTAGAAATTCCCGAAGAATGGGGTGTGGACATTTCGCCAGAAGACGCTCCGTCTCCTGGAAGCTCTTTGCCAGTATCATCTGATGAAGAATTGGAAGAAAAGTCGTCTTCCGTAGTAGAAATCTCGCTCGGAGATTCAGAACAACACCACAGCATCCCGGCGGTTGCAAGCGTAACCGCCAAAACACCCGAAAAGCGCATGCGCATGGCGCACCTCCTTCGGCTCAAAACCATTACCCTGTCTTTAATATATTCTTGGGGTTTGGGATACGTTTGTAAATTTTTGTAGACGTGTGGACAAATGTTGGCGCGCGGGCAAATAGCGAATACGGGCGAAAACGACGCCCTCCATAATTTCTATTTTTGAAGTGTAAGGATCTAAAAGAGGCTTGTTTATGAAAAACGTCGTTCTTCTCGGCGCAACGGGTTCTATCGGAACCTCCAGCGTCGATGTCATTCTTCAACATTCCGACATCTTCAACCTGTATGCGGTCGCTGCGAACAGCAGCGTGGCGAAGGTCGCCGAAATCGTGCGCAAGTTCAAGGTGGAACGCGTGTGCATGTTCGACCCGAACGCCGCGAAGGAACTGGAGAAGGAACTCGACATCAAGGTGCTCGCCGGCATGGAAGGCCTCTGCGAACTTGCGGCCGACCCGAAGGCCGACATCATCATCAACGCCCTGATGGGAGCGGTGGGCTGCCTCCCGACCATCACCGCCATCGAGCACGGCAAGCACGTGGCCCTCGCGAACAAGGAGACGATGGTCATGGCGGGTCCCGTCATTTGGGACAAGCTGGCGGAAAACCCGAAGTCCTTCATCACGCCGATCGACTCCGAACACAGCGCCATTTTCCAGTGCCTTTCCGGCCGTCCCGAAAAGGAAGTGGAATTCCTCGAGATTACGGCTTCCGGCGGACCGTTCCGCGAATGGCCTATCGAAAAGTTCGAGCAGATTACCGTCGCCGATGCTTTGAACCATCCGGTGTGGAGCATGGGCAAGAAGATTACGATTGACTCTGCCTCCATGATGAACAAGGGCCTCGAGGTTTTGGAAGCGCACTTCCTGTTCCACATCCCGTACGAACAAATTAAGGTCGTCGTTCACCCGCAGTCGATGGTGCATTCGTTGGTGCAGTTCCGCGACGGTTCCCTCATGGCGCAGCTCGGCGCGCCCGACATGCGCATTCCTATCCAGGTGGCGCTCACTTGGCCCGACCGCCTGCCGCTCGAGACCAAACGCCTCGACCTGCCGACGCTCGCGAAACTTACCTTCTTCGAGCCGGACTTCAACAAGTTCCGCTGCCTCGCCCTCGCGTTCGAGGCGGGCCGCCGTGGCGGTATCGTCCCCGCGATGATGAACGCCGCAAACGAAGTGCTTGTGGACCGCTTCCTCAAGGGCAACCTCAAGTTCACCGACATTCCGAAGCATGTGGAAACCATCATGGCGGGCGCCCCGACAGTCACGGGCCACCTCACGCTCGATCAGGTGCTCGAGGCGGACGCCGAAGCCCGCAAACTTACCGCTGCTTTGATAAAGTAATTTTACAATTTGTGAAATGGCTTATTTGCGCTCTATTGCCCAAAAAAGGCAATAGGGTTGTTTTTGCCTACAACGAATGTTGACATTTTTTTCGAAAAAGGGCTGTTTAAAAGGTAAATTTAATGTATCCCCGAGGATGGGGTTAAGGAGTGCTTTATGAAAAAGATTTTTCTCGCGTCATGTCTCATGGCGACAACGATGGTTTTTGCCCAGTGGGGCGGTCCACAGGGTGGTGGCGGCGTTCCGAATACCGATAAGACTGCCGATGTAAACTATGCCGGCGATGGAAAGGCCCACCATACGCTGGATATCTACATTCCCAAGGAAGCCAAGGAATCGTATCCGGTGGTCATCCACACATACGGCAGTGCTTGGAGCAGCAACAACATGAAGGGCTCGGCAGACTTGAGCACCATCTGTGCGGCTTATGCCAAGGCGGGCTACGCAGTGGTGACTCCGAACCATCGTTCGGCGAGCGATGCCAAATATCCGGCGCAGCTGCACGACATCAAGGCCGTGGTTCGCTTTGTCCGCGGCAATGCGGCCAAGTACAAGTTCGACACGAACTTTGTGGCCGTGTCCGGGTTCTCTTCGGGCGGACACCTTTCGAGCCTCACTGCCACAACTTGCGGCCTGAAGGAAGGCAAGTCCGGCTCGGTGACGGTTGACTTGGTCGGCAATCTCGGCGAATTCACTTCGTACAGCAGCTGCGTTGATGGTGCTGTGCTCTGGTCTCCTCCGACTGACATCTACACGATGAACCCCATCAGCATGGGCGGCTCCGGAACAATGGAAGGTGCTGGTTGCCAGTTCGCCTTACTACGCAAGCGACGACGATCCTCCGGTTATCATTTTCCACGGAACGTCTGATCAGGTTGTGAATATCGAACAGAGCCAGGAACTCTACGATTCCCTCAAGAATCACAACGTGGTGACGGAATTTGTCAAGGTGTCGGGTGGCTCTCATGGCGGCGACAAGATGAATTCGACAGAGAACTTGAACAAGGCGGTCGAATTCCTGAACAAGGCCCGCGAGGCCAAGGCTGCCGCGGTTGTTGTGCCGCCGGATACGAGCAAGCAGGATACGAGCGTGGTTGATACGTCCAAGAACGATTCGATTCCGCCTGACACGCAGTCCATCGCGATTCCCACGTTGCGCCTGCCCACTCTTTCGCCGGTCTCTTACTCCGTGTACTCGTTGGACGGGACCCTGGTGTCGCGTTCCTCCGTGCTCGACAAGAGCCGTCTCAAGGCGGGGGTCTACTACGTGGTGTCGAAGTCCGCTACGGGCGAACGCAAGATGTTCCGCATAGTGAAGGATTAATTCCCTGTGCGCTGCATCACGTGGATTTGATACGCTTGATACAGTTTGGTTCGTGGTATTCTAACTGGCGGTCCTCTTTGGGCCGCCTTTCTGTATATTTATCCTTGGTGCATGTGAAAACAACAGTATAAAGCGGCTCTCTTTGTGGGGCCGCTTTTTTATTCCTATATTACACTCCGATGGAAACCATTTTTAGTAATGTCCTGATGTTTGTGCTGGGCCTCTTGGCGCTCAGCTTCCTCGTGACGATTCACGAACTTGGCCACTTCATGGTGGCTAAGTGGAATAACGTGAAGGTGAATACCTTCAGCATCGGGTTCGGCAAGAAGTTGATCCGGATTAGGCGCGGCGAGACGGAGTACTGCCTTTCGGCGATTCCGTTCGGTGGCTATGTGGCCATGGCGGGCGAAAACCCCGATACGCTCGAAGAGGGCGAGGTTCCCGACGAGCGTGATTTCGTGGGCAAGTCTGTCGGTGCGCGTGCGGCGATTGCGTTTGCGGGCCCGTTCATCAACATCGTGTTCGCGTTCGTGCTTTTGATGGTGCTCTACATGGTGGGCGTGCAGGAGCCTGCGACAAACGAGCTCATCGTGGGCTTTGTCGGGAAGGATTCTCCGGCTGCGGCCGCGGGCATCCAGCCGGGCGATACCATTACCGCGATGAACGGCAAGCCGACGCAGGGCTGGGACGATTTCCGCGAGCAGATTGGCGTGAGCCTCGGGGCGGAAGTTCCTCTCACGGTGCACCGCGGCGGTGAACCGCTTACCCTGACCGTCGTTCCAGAAGAACTTGTAATACCGGCGCAGGATTCCACCGGTTCCGAAATCGCGATGGGCATTGGCGACATCGGCATTTACCCGCGCAACCGCGTCATCGTGCGCCTCCCGCCGGCAGAAGGTTCCGCTGCGGCGAATGCGGGTATCCTCCAGAACGATACGATTTTTGAAATCAACGGCGAACATATTTCCCGCTACGAAGAGGTCGTGCGCGTCATCGACGGCAGCAAGGGCGAGACCGTGAACGTGACCGTCATCCGCAACGGCGATACGCTCACCAAGCCGCTCACGCCCGTGTACAACGAGGAGTACAAGCGCTACATGATCGGCATCCAGATGGGCTACGTACTCTTCCGCGAAACGAAGACCGTGCGTCGCGGCCCCGTGGAAGCGTTTACCAAGACTTGTGCCACCAGCTGGAAAATGACCACGAGCATCTTCCGCTACTTCAAGCGCATGTTCCAGGGCCAGGTGAAGGTCGACGCGTTCTCCGGGCCTGTTTCCATCGTCGCCGTGATGGGCAACGTGTGGATGAGCGGCTTCCAGGAATTCCTGATGTTGCTCGCCCTCATCAGCATCAACCTGGGCGTGATGAACCTGCTTCCGCTCGCGATTACCGACGGCGGCCTGCTCATGTTCCTCGGCATCGAGAAACTGCGCGGCAAGCCGCTTTCCACCAAGACGCAGAGCATCATCCAGAACGTCGCTGCCGCATTCTTCATCAGCTTCTTCGTGTTCATCACGATTCTTGACTTCGGCAAGCTTTCGCTGTTCTTGAAGTGACAACGAAGTTGTCATCCTGAGCGGAGGCGTAGTAACGCCGGAGTCGAAGGATCCAGACCAGCATTGATAAACAACCGAGTTTTCTTATGATTGATAACGAAATTGAAAATCGCAGTAAGGTCATCGTACGCACGAGCATCGTGGGCATCGCGACAAACGTGGTGCTCTCGGCATTCAAGGCCGCAATCGGTTTTCTCACGGGTTCCATCGCCGTCACGCTCGACGCGGTGAACAACCTTTCTGATGCGCTCTCCTCGGTGATTACCATCGTGGGCGCGAAGCTTTCGAACAAGCGCCCCAACAAGAAGCACCCGCTGGGTTACGGCCGCATTGAATACCTGAGCGCCATGATTGTGGCTGCCATCGTGCTGTACGCGGGCGGAACCTCCGCCGTGGAATCCGTCAAGAAGATTATCCATCCCGAAGCGGCCGACTATTCGACTGTCTCTCTCGTGATTATCGCTGCGGCTGTGGTGGTGAAACTCATTCTCGGCAAGTACGTGAAGAGCCAGGGCGAAAAGGTGAATTCCGGTGCGCTGGTGGCATCGGGTGCCGACGCCCTGTTCGACGCCATCCTTTCGGCATCGGTGCTGGCGTCCGCCATCGTGTTCGTGACGACGGGTGTTTCGCTCGAAGCCTACGTGGGCGTTCTCATTTCCATATTCATCATCAAGTCGGGTATCGAGATGCTCAAGGACACGCTGGACGACATCTTGGGCAAGCGCGCCGACAAGGAAACCGTCAAGCAAATCAAGGCCATCCTCACCTCCGAAGAACCCGTGCGCGGCGCTTACGACCTGATTCTGAACGATTACGGCCCGAACAAGTCCATCGGTTCGGTGCACCTGGAACTGCCCGACACCATGACCGTCGAGGAACTGGACGTGCTTACGCGCAAGCTGCAGAACCGCGTGTACAAGGAAACAGGAATCCTGCTCGCGGGTGTGGGCGTGTATTCGCACAATACCAAGAACGACGAAGCCGCCGAAATCCGCAGCAAGGTTTTGCAGATTGTCAAGGCGCATCCGTGGGCTTTACAACTTCATGGTTTCTATGTGGACCTGCAAGAAAAAGCGATGCGCTTCGATGTGGTCATGAGCTTCGACATCGTAGCCGAAGAAGGTGCCGCCATCATCACCAAGGAAGTCAGCGAAGCCTTCCCGGGCTATGACGTGCATATCGCACCCGACGTGGACCTGAGCTAAACGGCTAGAATTTCTGCCGTTTGATGTTGTAGAAATAAATTCCCATAATAACCGAAATCGTAATGACCCAGCTGATGGGGTAGACCGCCATCAGCGAGGCGAACGATTTGTATTTGGGGAACACGAAAATCACCCAGAGGATGCGGATGCCGCAGACGCCGACCATGCAGGTGAGCGCCGGAGCGAGGGACTTGCCCATTCCCGAAAGCGCGCCCGAAAAAACATCGAGGAAGACGTTGATGGCGAGAAGCCCCACTACCATGTACATGCGGATGGATGCGATTTCGATGATTTCGGTATTGGACGTAAAAATGCTCAGCATGGGAGCAGCCGAGCAGAAGCGTCCAGCGGACCGTGCGGCGGCAGCGCTCCATATTTTTCGCGCCGAAGTTTTGCCCCACGAAGGTCACGCATGCCTGCGAGAAAGAACTCAGCCAGTAGTACACCACGAATTCGTAGTTGAGGGCGATGGACGATGCGGCCACGGTTGCGGAACCGAGGCTGTTGATGGCCGATTGCAGGCACACGTTGCTGAACGAGAATACGACGCCACGAAGCCCCGTCGGGATGCCTACGCGCAATATGCGGCTCAAGAAGAAGGGCGTCACACGCAACTTCCAGAATTCCAGCTTGAAGGGGCCGACCTCGTGCAACAGGAGGTAGAACAAGGTGATTCCGCTGATGACGTTGGCGATGACCGTCGCAATCGCAACGCCCGATACACCCATGCCAAAGCCCGCTACAAGAATCAGGTTCAATGCCACATTGACGGCTCCCGCCACCATGAGCACGTAAAGCGGCCGCTTTGTATCGCCCTTGCTGCGCAGGATGGCGGCGATGAAGTTGTAAATCATCACGAAGGGCATTCCGGCAAAGTAGATTTGCAGGTAAAGTACCGCCATGTCCAACACGTCCGAAGGCGTCGAAATCAGTTCGAGAATCGGCCTTGCGAAAAAGATGCCCACGAACGAGAGGAATATCCCGCTGAAGAACGCCACCATCACCGACGTGTGGACGCTGCGGGTCACGGAGCGGTAGCTGTGAGCGCCGATGGAGTTGGCCACCACCACGTTCGCGCCCACGGAAATCCCGACGAACAGGTTGATGAGCATGTTGATGACGAACGTGTTCGCACCTACGGCCGCCAATGCCTTGTCGCCCGCAAACTGCCCCACCACGGCGACATCCGCCAGGTTGAACATCTGCTGGAAAATGCTGCTCAAGGCAATAGGGATGGCGAACCTCAGGATTTTTCTCCCGAGGGGCCCGTTTAGCATATCTATGTTCGTCTTTGCCGCCGTCATGCAGTACCTTGAATGCACTTTTAAAACGGGCGTAAATTTAGTTTTTTAAATTGTGGGAACAGAAAGGATTGTATTTCGATGAACTCTATTATCATCTACGGAAGCCGTTATGGCTCGACAAAGCGCTACGCTGAACGCCTCGCCGAAATCACGGGGCTCAAGGCCGTGTTTTTCAAAGACGTGAAAAGCGTTGCCGATTATGACCGCGTCGTCTATCTGGGCGCCCTCTGCGCAGGTGGCGTCATGGGCCTCAAGAAAACGGTTTGCGGCCTCTCTGCAAATCAGAAACTGTTTGTTGCGACCGTCGGTCTCGCCGATCCGACCGATGCCGAAAACGTCAACCACATCAGGGGCTGCCTCAAAAAGCAGGTTCCCGCATCGCATTACGACGAAAGCAAAATCTTCCACCTTCGCGGCGCCATCGATTACACCAAACTCGGCCTGAAGCATCGAATCATGATGAAACTCCTGTATTCGAAGGTTTTGAAAATCCCTGAAGCGGAGCGCAACGCCGAAGTCCGCGCCCTAATCGCCACCTATGGCAAACAAGTCGACTTCGTGAATTTCGACACCCTGGAACCGATTGTGAAGGCGCTGTAAAAAAATAATAAACGCGAAAAAGTAAAAAAAGAAGAGTATAAAGAACAATCAGAAAAAAAGAATTTCATAGTTTGATTCGCTTTTTTGATTTCTCTCTTTTGAATCCGAGATGACGATTTCCATCGGCATAGCATCCCCTAGGCATGGGGAAAACATTTCGAGTATTGAAAAATTCATGAACTTTTGCCACATTGGCAAAATAGTAGTTGAATCCGTCCTTGTTATACCCCTTGGCTGGTCCTGTAAAAAAATGTGTTCCATCAATAAATTTGCCATTTTTGTAGAGTTCTACGTAATAGGAGGACCACTGCTTATCAAAACAAATACCGTCACAATATTCTGATTCATTAAAGACAACGGCGTCAGCAAACATCTCAAGGTCATTTTGCTTGTTTGAGGTGTATGCAACATAGGATGTTAACTTGGGATGCAATCTCCTTTTTCTTTTAAGACGGGGATTATCCTTAAGAGGAACTGGTGCGAAGTGTTCCGAAGATGAACTGATTGAATTGAATGTCTCGTTTTTTTTGGGGGGTAAAAGTGGGGTAGGTGTTTCTGGGTAGCACGAAATGACCGCCATGGAATCTGCTTGTGCAATGTTGTGAGCCAATGGGGATGAAGTTGCTTTGGAATTTTTATCCCGAAGAGCCATTTTTATGGTTACAGATTTGATTTTGCCTCGTTCAAATCCAAAACAATTGTTCTGGTCGCACGAAAAAATAAAATCGTATATGTCATGGGTCATCTCCATAACTTCTGGTGTTGTTTGAAACCTTTGGGATGACAATTCCTGGGGTGACATAAAACTAGAACCGAAACTCATTTCAAAAACAGCATCTACGTTCATGTGTTGATTATGACTGGCGCTGTAACGGACATAGGATTTTAGGGCCTCTTTTTTTAGAGAATCTGCAAAATGTGTCACAAGAATGCCGGGCAAGGCATTCCCCTCAATATCCAGAACTTGTATTTCTTTCAATAGTGCGTAACGGCAAGAGAAACCGCAGTCTCCAGGCTGAGGGCGTAGATCTGCCTTGCATTGATAAGGCATTCGCTGGATATGTCTGGATTCAAAGAAATTACGGACTTTTAGGGAATCTGCAAAATGGTAAATATGATTGTTCTTTATATACCCAGGCTTTGAACACAAGGCATAAATTTGAATGGAATCTATAGGCAATCCATTTCTATACAGTTCCACATGGTACGAAATCCATTGTTTGTCGAAAGCGATACAGGAATTACACTCCTTTTCATCTTTTATGGTTAGTGCGTCTGTAAGTTCGTCAAAATCCCTCTTTAGGCGAGATTCAAAGACCGGTTCCGCAATCACATTAAAAGCAGTCTCAATTAATTGGGAAGTATCTTTCATTAGGCAAGAAAATACCGCCATGGAATCAGCGGCGGAAAGATGATCCGACAGCGATAAATCCTTGGACGGATCAAAATTCTTTCGGGCGACTTTTTTCTTGTCGAGATTATCACAGCCCACTAACAGCACAATGACTGCTACTATTAAAAGCTTATATACGTTCATTTAACTCTTAATTTAACTTTCTGTAGTGAAAAAAACAATTTCCGATGGGCTGACGAAAAGGAAAATGTTTGCTGGCACCTACTTTTTATACGATTTGGCTTGACAGAGCTGCTAGAATGGTGTACATTTGTGTATGTATCAAATAAAGGAGAACTTATGGAAATGAAATTTTGTCAGAGCTGCGGAATGCCGCTCACACCGGAAATCTTGGGCACCAACGCCGACGGCAGCAAGAGTGACGAATACTGCATCTACTGCAGCTGTCGCTGACACTCACGGCGTTTTTTTTTGTTTTTTAGTATTTTCCCCTTGACTCGTCCCTTGGGGCAGGCCTTATATTTCTAGCAGATTCGAATCCTAACCAAAATCGTACGATGACAAACTACAAAACCAAACTCAAAATCGGAGAGTTCTCGCAGCTGATGCAGGTGACGGTAAAGACCTTGCGTCACTACGAACAGAAAGGTCTGCTATTGCCCCACGACGTGGACAACCTGACGGGTTACCGTTACTACAGTATCGATCAGATGCAAAAGTTGAAAAGCATCCGCGAATTGCAAAATCTCGGATTCTCGCTGGACGAAATCAAGGAACTGTACGAAGACGATTCGCACACGCCAAGCATCCACCAGATGGAAGGATTCTCGCTGGACGAAATCAAGGAACTGTACGAAGACGATTCGCACACGCCAAGCATCCACCAGATGGAAGAGAAAATCAAGGAAACGGAAACACAACTGAAACGTTTGATTGCCCGCCGCGACCAACTGCTCAACTGGAAGAATTCTCTAAAGGAAATGAATACAATGGATAAATTCAGCATCCAGTCTCTGCCGGAAATCATCGTGGCAAGTCATCGGGAAATCATCCCCAACTTCGAAGCGCTGGGCCCCATGTGCTACGAAAAAATCGGCCCTGAAATGAAACGTCTCGGTTGCAAGTGTCCCAAACCCGAATACTGCTTTACTGTCGAACACAACAAGGAATACACCCCGACAGATATCGATATCGAATACTGCGAGCAAGTCGTGGAAATGGGCGCCGACAGCGATATCATCAAGTTCAAGCGCATTCCGGCAGTCCCCAAGGCACTCTGCATGAAGCATGTCGGCCCTTACGAGCGCTTCTATGAGTCTTTCATCGAGGCGTTCCGCTATATCGAAGAAAAGGGCTACAAAATTGCAGGGAAGCCCCGCACCAGCTACATCGACGGGCCCTGGAACCAAGAAGACCCTGAAAAATGGCTCTCGGTTATCCAGTTCCCCATTGAATAAACTATATCTATAGTCTGCCCCATCTTGGGGCGGACAGCAAATTTATTAAGGTGACCAAAGTTCATTATGGCAAAAGAAATTGATCCGAAAAGCACCACTAGAGCAATGGCGTTCAAACTTTGGATGCAAGCTCCGAATCCGATGGTGACATTTTTCAAAACATTGAACGTCACAAGGCTTGTAAAGGTCAGCAAGAAACGCGGCCTGAAATTCAACATGCTTATGGATTACTGCATCGGCAAGGCGGCTGCGAGCGTTAAGGAATTTTATATGCTTCCGGTAAACGGCAAGTTGATGCAATACGATTCCATTGCGGTCAATACAATCGTCAAGAACAGCAAAGGCGAAGTCAGTTCTTGCGACATTCCGTTTTCCGAGGACTTGGCAACATTCAACCGCGATTACCTCAAGTACACAAAAATCGTAGCGGAAAGTTGTGAGGATTGGGACTTGTCCGAGAACAGCATGGTCATCGGCACGTCGGCTATTATCGATACCGAAATCGATGGCGCTGTCGGCATGAATTCCGGCATTTTCAACAACCCGTTTATGATTTGGGGCCGTTTCAGACGAAAACTTTTCCGCTATGAATTGCCGGTTTCGTTCCAGTTCCACCACACGCAAATGGATGGAGCTCACGCCGGGAAGTTCCTCGCGAACTTGCAAAAAGCCATTGACGACCTACGCTAAAAACGGTGACATTTTTTTTGCGGAATCCCTTGACGAATCGTTTTTATTAGTGTACATTTGAGCAAAAGCGGAGAACGATTATGACGAATAATGCTCTTATCAGCTGCTGCGGCTCCGATTGCAGCGTATGCTATTGCTACGGAAAGATGTGCCAGGGATGCAATGCGTCATGCGGCAAAGTCTTCCATTGCCCCGAAGGCGAGGAATGCGCTATTTATCACTGCTGTGTTACGAAGAATGGCTATAAATCCTGCGGCGAATGCGACAAACTCCCGTGCGACATTATTCTCGGCACGAGAGATCCGAAGATGACCGAAGATGAATTCATGAAGAGCGTCGAAGAAAGAGTCAACCGTCTTAAAGGGAATAAGTAAGATGCCCTTTGACTTCAAGAAAGAATACAAAGAATTCTACATGCCCAAGGGCAAGCCGGAAATTGTCACCGTTCCGGCGATGAACTATATCGCTGTCCGTGGTAGCGGCAACCCGAATGAAGAAGGCGGTGACTACAAGAAGTCAATTGAACTTCTGTACGGAATTGCCTACACCATCAAGATGAGCAAGAAGGGCGATCACAAAATCGAGGGCTATTTCGATTATGTGGTTCCTCCGCTAG
The DNA here is from genome assembly GCA_902779055.1 of Fibrobacter succinogenes. Taxonomy (GTDB): domain Bacteria; phylum Fibrobacterota; class Fibrobacteria; order Fibrobacterales; family Fibrobacteraceae; genus Fibrobacter; species Fibrobacter succinogenes_K. The sequence goes on from CACZAD010000045.1 coordinate 22,319, forward strand.
AGGGCTTCTGGTGGCAAGAGGGAGTTGACGGAATTGATTACAGCCACAAGGAAAACTTCCAGTGGATTTCTGCCATTAGGCTCCCTGATTTTGTTACTAGAAGTGATTTCGAATGGGCGATTGAAGAAGCAACCCGCAAGAAGAAAATGGATTTTTCGAAGGTGGAATTCTTGACTGTCGAAGAAGGTCTTTGCGTGCAGTGCATGCATACGGGCTCTTACGATGATGAGCCCGCGACGGTTTCCATGATGCACGAGTTCATCGAGTCGCAGGGCTATGCTTTGGATATCACGGATAAACGCCTGCATCACGAAATTTATCTCTCTGATGCCCGAAAGGTCGCCCCGGAAAAACTGAAGACGGTTATCAGACACCCTATTCGTAAGAAGGTTTAAAAAGGAGAACTTATGGAAATGAAATTTTGTCAGAGCTGCGGGATGCCGCTTACGCCGGAAATCTTGGGCACTAACGCCGACGGCAGCAAGAACGAAGAATACTGCATCTACTGCTATAAAGACGGTGCCTTCACCGGCGACTTCACGATGGAAGAAATGGTGGAATTCTGCTCGCAGTTTGTGGACGAATTCAACAAGAATACCGGCAAGAGCCTTACCCGCGAAGAGTACAAGGTGGAACTCCGCAAGTATTTCCCGTCGCTCAAGCGCTGGCGCCTCCCGGCAGACCAATTGCCGCACGCCACTTCGCCCATGAAGCAGAAATTCATCGAAGAAGTTAATGCGCTTGGTATCAAGGATATGCCCCGCATCGACAATCTCTTCGTTTTGCAGGGCTCGTTCATCAATCAGGAATACAAGATTAACGGCAACAACGTTAAACTCTTGGACGACAACGCAAGCTACTGGGGTAATCAGGTTGAAAAGATTGGTGTCGAAGGCCGCTGCTTCGGAATCGCCTGCGACGAACGCTACATTCTCGTGAGCGAATACGGCAAGAACGGCGCCGATGCCGAAATCGTCGTATTCAAGAAACGGTAATGTTTAAGATATTACGCTTCTTTCCCGAGGACGGCGCGGGCGAGCTGGTCGGCGCACGAAGTCGGCTTCCCGCCGCAGGTGTTGCCCAAGAGCTTTGCCGCAATATCTTCGGCGCTCATGCCTTCGCAGAGCTTTGCGATGGCCTTCAAGTTCCCGTTGCATCCGCCCGTAAAGCGGATATTCCTGATTTTGTCTCCGTCGCGCGTAAACTGGATTGTCGTCGCGCAAACGCCTCTAGTCTTGAAAGTCTCTTCCATACGTGTCTCGGGGTTGAATGTCTGCCTTAAATATACAATGATTCCCGATAAAAGCGCAGAATGTTCTGATGGAAATAAGCCTGTATTCATCTGTGTTTTTTAAATTATGTTATATCAAAATCAGGAGAGAACAATTATGAAACGTATAAGAGATTTCTTTGGTTACTTGCTGGGCGGAGTTCTTTTTGTTGCCTTGATCCCGACAATCATGTGGCTTGCGTCTGGCATGCCCACGCTTTGGCCGGTCGATACATGGCGTTGCATTGTGGCGCCTATCGTGATGCTTGTGGGCCTTGTGCTGAGTATTTGGACTATCGTCTACATGCGCAATCGTGGCAAAGGAAACCCGATGGATGCTTTCGGCCACGAAGTGGCCCCGCGTACGCAGCATCTGATGATTGAAGGTCCGTACAAGATTAACCGCAACCCGATGCTTACAGGAACCCTCGTTTATCTCGTGGGTGCCGCCGTGTGGCTGTGGACTTGGCAATCGTGCGTCGTATTTGTCGCCTTCTTTGCCATCATGATGGTGCAGGTGCTGAGCGAAGAAAAACGCCTCCGTCGCGACTTCGGCGAGGAATACGAAGAGTACTGCAAGCGCTCGAGACGGTTCTAGAGATGAAGTTTGCAGGCGTTCTGTTTTTCGCACTCGTCTTGTCCCTGTCGGCGATGTCTTTGGCAGAAGACGTGCCGAACTTGGCGTCGGATGAAATGATGGTAAGGGCAGATACAGCGGCGGACTCGGGTTATACAGCCGTAAAGAGAACAAATTGGTTCGCGTTCCCAGAAGGTTTTTCGCCGAGAATATGGGGTGTTGCGGTTGGAGGCGGGCTACATATTTTTTCTGCAGGCGTAGATATCATATTTGGAACTGCTGGAATTCTTTATGAATCTTCTCGTCCTGATTCAGTGCGAGGGTTTTGGAATCCTCCGCATATGCTGATGTGGATGAACCGTTTAAGAATGGTTTATGATGGTCGTCAGTATGGTATTTTGTTTCAGCCGAATATACGCTATTTATTCGATATGTGCATGTTTTCTTTTGTTGTAGGCCCAGAAATTGGGTGGGAGACAGAAACCGGATTCGAATATGGTGCTTCGCTTCGTATAGGTGGAGTACCTTCGCTGCTCCTTGCGAACTATGAAATTGGGTTTTTAGTGAATAGCCGAAAGTTCTATTTCACGATTTCATTCTGTTTCTCGCCATATTTGTTTGGGGCGGCGATGTCCATTTAAATAAAGCCCTAAAAGCTGGAATCAGCATAAAAAAGGATTGACAATTTATCAAAACGAATTCGAATAAAGCCCTATATTAAGCGAACTTTTCAGCTTATTTTATAGCAAGTAAAGTTCAAATGGGAGGCTTTATGTCGTTTTCGATGAAGGGATTTTCCCTTTTTTCTGGTTTTGTCGCATTTTTGGGCACTCTCGCCAGTGCAGCGACGATAAACGTAGATATTGACAAGGAATACCAGCGCATCAGCGGCTTTGGCGCCGCCTCGGCATGGGCCGGCTCCATCACCGACAAGAATGCCGCTTTCCTTTGGGATTCCACCAGCGGCGCAGGGCTTACGCTGCACCGCATCCGCATCGCCCCGGACGGAACCACCTCCGAAACGAGTATCGCAAAAAAAGCGAGTGAATACGGCGTCAAAGTCTGGGCGGCCCCATGGACATCCAAATACACCGTAAATTACGACGGCGACAAAAAGCACCTGGATTTCAACCACGCCCAGGACTGGGCCAACACCATCTTAAAGTTTACGCAAGACATGCGAAAAGCGGGGGTTAACTTATACGCAGTTTCGTCGCAAAACGAGCCCGACGGCACCGGCGATAACCACTACGAACCCGATGAATTGGCACGTTGGGTCGGCGACTATCTTGGCCCCACCCTTGATACTACGGGCATCAAGATTATTGGCACCGAAGCCATCAACTGGTACGGATTCCCCAATTACAAAAAAGCTTTCTTCAACAACCCTGCCGCCCTGAAATACACTGACATTTTTGGAACGCACGAATATGGCGGAGAGCCGGCCGCCTATCCCGAAATCCACGAAGCCGGCAAGGAATTCTGGGAAACCGAAGTCTACGATCTTGGAAGCAACAAGGAAGACGTTGGCATGGGAAGCGCTCTCCGCGTTGCAGGCGTGATTCACGACGCCCTTACGATTTCGAACATGAACGCCTGGCATTTCTGGTGGATTTATTCCTGCAGCGAACCCAGCTGTGGCAACGGAGCCCTCTGGCCGCAAGGACAAGGCAACCCCGACAACGTGGAGCCAACCAAGCGACTCTGGGTCATGGGGAACTTCAGCCGCTTCGCGCGACCCGGCGCGAGGAGAATCGACGCCACCAAGGATCCCGAAGCAAATGTAAAGGTCACCGCCTACCGGGACTCCCTCAAGACGAAAATCGCTGTCGTCATTCTCAATTCCAAGAACGAGGAATTCAATGTTGACTTTGACTTCGGAAGCACAAAAATTGCAAGCTTCAAACCCTACGTCACCGACGACAACAGCAACCTCAAGGAAGGAAGCGAAGTCGATGTCGACGATACGAAGTGCAAGTACAGCGTCCCGGCCCGCAGTGCAACAACCGTCGAATTCATTCTGTGGCAGGAACCAAAGGTGGAACCGCCCGCAGATTCTACAGAGGCTATCGCCTTCGGGCTTTCTGCTCCCCAAAGCATTCAAAGCTCATATAAGGTATTTAGCCCGCTCGGAGCGTTTGTCGGTGAATTCCAGGTCGAGCATATCGGCGAACTCCGCAACGCCATGACAAGCGCAGGCTTGGGCCGCGGCGTGTACATGGTCAAATGCGGCAATGCCAAAACGCAATATATGGTCTTGAAATAGCCCGACAAAGCCTGCCTAAGTGTCGTCCTGAGCTATACGACACCTGGGGTTTCGCCCCTTAGTGGCTGTTATGCCCTTTGGGTAGGTTGGATGTTTTTGTCTGCTGATCTGTAATTTTGTATGTTGATGAATTATGGAACGGCTGAAAAGACATAAGGGATTGCAATGGCTCCGTCATGGAAGTCAGCCGCGGCCTCAGCAGGGAGAGTACGCGACTCCCGAGGTTCTTCAATCGTCCCGAACTTGTCGTGATTGACCTTCATTGATTCAATTGTTGCGATTTTTCGTAAAATGACCTGAATCTGCATAAAAATCTTGAACTGATATGCAGATTTTGCGGCTTTTCTGCATAAAAAGTTGTATATTTTATGCAGAAAAGGACGCCGGTTATGCATAAATTCGACTATTCCTTCCTGAAAAACGGGGTGTTGCCCGCAAATCTGGTCAATACGACGAGTTCTATTGCATCGTTAAAGACTATGGCGTCGTTCCGCAAGGAATCACATCAGGATATTTTCACGGAACTAGAATCTATCGCCAAAGTCCAGTCCGTCAAAAGTTCAAACGCCATTGAGGGCATCATAACCAGCGACGATCGAATTGCGCAGATTGTGAACCAGAACAGTGCTCCGCTCAATCATGACGAAGCCGAAATTGCAGGCTATCGCGATGCGCTTTCGCTCATCCATACCGGTTATAACGATATTCCGTTTTCTGTGCAGAGCATGCTCTCGTTGCATCGGATGCTTCTAGCGCAGGTGGCCCAAAGTCGTGGCGGTATGTTCAAGAATGAAGACAACGTGATTCTCGAAATTGACAAGTCCCTGTGCGTGCGGTTGAAACGCAAAAGGCGATGGAACAACTAGAGTTTGCTTATATGGATGCTGTGGCAGATGAATCGATAAACAAACTGTTGCTCATCCCATGCGTGACGCTCGATTTTCTGTGCATTCATCCATTCAGAGATGGAAACGGCAGAATGTCGCGATTGCTATCGCTCCTTCTTTTGTACAAGAACGGCTATGATGTCGGCAAATACATTTCGTACGAAGAACAAATCAATAAGAACAAGTCGTGGTATTATGAATCTCTGCGGGAATCGTCCGTGAATTGGCACGAAAGTCACAATGACTATTTCCCGTTTGTCCAGCATTTCTTAAGTATGCTCTACCAGTGCTATCAAGAATTGGACAAGCGCTTTGCGACGGTGAATTCAAGCAAGATAACCAAAACTTCCCGCATCGAGGCGACGGTACTGAACAGCCTTTTGCCGATATCGAAATCCGAGATATGCAAGATTCTCCCCGATGTGAGCCCGACAACCGTCGAATATGTTTTGGGAAAGATGCTGAAAAGCGGAATCATCACGACAGTCGGCGCTGGGCGCGGAACGAAGTATTTGAAGAAGTAACGGCGTCTCGTGGATTTTCATGGAAAAAAGTAAACGCGATTATCATTCCCCCTCTCGCAGCAGCCTCTCGAACAGTGCGCGATACACAGCGATATCTTCCAACTGCATGATGGTCGTGATCTTGTTTCCGGCATCTTTGCGTCGCTAGGGCGACCATCCCCGCAGAAACATCCGGCGCGTTCTCCGCCGCAATGTAGTCCTTCATCTGCTTGAAAAGACGGATGAGGGCCATACTCTGTTGTACTGCCAAATCGCCTTTCAACATGGTCATAAGCATATAAATGCCCTGTTCTGTAAAAACGTAGGGATTGGAACGGCTCATTGTGCTGATATTTGCGGTGCAATTTTTGCACCGCAAATCTTTAGCGTCATTTGCATCTGTAATTGCGGTAAATTTTTTTGACCGCAATTCCTCAACTTCCCTTTTGGTCAGCTGAAATCGGAAATCCTCCGCAAAACGTTCAATATTGTTCTTGACTTGTCTGTTAAAATCTTTCGTGCTATACCCGTATATTTCCGCCAAATCGGCGTCGAGCATGGCCTTTACCCCGCGGATGGTGTAAAATCCGCAATTGGCGAGTGTCGCGACAATCAAGCTTGCTTGAATTGGCATGACCGAGCCTTAGCGGATAGAACGAAGTACATCCGCGACTTGAGCAAATCCTCGTCTATCAGGGAAAATTCGGGCTTTTTCGGCGCGACGGCCCCGGCCGCACTGGCCGCAACATCTTTCTTCATCGTCAACTCCTCTGGCATACAAGCGGCAAAATACCAAAGACTATACACTTGTGCACTGAATATAGATTCAAAAATCCCGTTTGTCAATAGGCCCGCACGATTTTTCTGAAAATACGCTATAAACCCCGATTTTGCCCTCTTTTGTCTTCAAAAAAGGGTATATTTCACTTGTATGTCATTTAAATTAATTTCGCCGAAAAAGTCAGTCAATTCCGCGTTCCTCAAGTTGCCTGTTCCTGTCGAAAAGATGGAACAATTTCAAGCGGCGCTCACCAATTTGTACAGCAAGCGGAATCCGGCGCAGGACGAAGAATACCACAAGGGCGAAATCTGGAACTTTTTACGCAAGATTTTTGAACCTGATTATTCGGTGCAGGTCAACCGCCCGATAGACCTTGCGATTTTTAACGGCAATACGGCAAGTGCAAAGCCGGCAGTGATTATCGAAGCGAAGTCGCCGACGAATGCGGCAGAAATGTTTTCGGCGGAGCATCCGAACGTAAAATCGTTGCAGGAACTCGTCTATTACTTTATGCTGGAATACGTGCATTCGGGCAATCACGAAATCAAGTGGCTCGCCATCACGAATTTTGACGAATGGTATTTCTTCGACGTTAAGGACTTTATCCGCTATTTTGGGAACAAGTCAAAACCGATATACGATCAGTTCCTAAAATTCAAGGCGAATCAGATGAGCGGCAACAAGACCTCCGATTTTTACAACGAAATCGCGAAACCTGCCATCGATGACTTTCTCGCCTCCTGCGACATCAACGTCGTACATTTTAATCTTGGTAAGATGGTGAAACCCGTTTGCAACGACAATACACATGTCATTGCGAGCGAAGCGAAGCAATCTCCTTCGTCCAAACTATTCCCTCTCTACAAATTCCTCTCCCCGGAAACCCTCCTCGCGAAGCCTTTCGCAAACGACAGCAACAGCCTCGACCGCAACTTTTATGCGGAACTCTTGCACATCATCGGCCTCGAAGAAGTAAAAGAAGACAAGGGCGGCAAGAAAGTCATTCAACGCAAGAAGCCCGCAAATCGCGACAAGGCGAGCCTCCTCGAAAGTGCCATCTATCAGCTCGAAGACGATTTCCCGAACAAGGAAGAATGCGAGGCGATGGCGCTCCGTCTCTGCATCACATGGGTGAACCGCCTGCTGTTCCTGAAACTTGTCGAATCGCAAATCCTCATGTATCAAAAGGGCGATGCATCGTACCGGTTCATGAGTACAGACAAAATAGCGAACTTCGACGAACTGAACATTTTCTTTTTCAAGGTGCTCGGCAAGAAAATTGAGGACCGCGACGAAGACGTGCTCAAGCGTTACCCAAATGTCCCTTACCTGAACAGCTCGCTTTTTGAACCGACCGAAGACGAAAAGCACCTGAAAATCCGTGGCATTCCCGATGCCCAGATGGAAATTTTCAACAAGACTGTCTTGAAGGACGAACGCGGCAAACGTGCGAAAGGCACGCTCCCGAATCTGGATTACATCTTCAAGTTCCTCGATGCGTACAACTTCGCAAGCGATGCCCAAGGCGGCGTGACCTCTACGAGCAAGACGCTCATCAACGCGTCGGTTCTCGGACTCATTTTCGAAAAAATCAACGGCTACAAAGACGGCAGTTTCTTTACGCCGGGGTTCATCACCGACTACATGGCCCGCGATGTGCTGGAACGGACGGTTGTGCAGAAGTTCAACGAGAAAAAGTCCTGGAAATGCGAAAATTTGGAAGATGTCTCGGACAAGATTGAAGATATTTCAGAAGCGAATCAAATTGTTGATGATATCCGCGTTGCCGATGTCGCCGTGGGCTCTGGGCATTTCTTGGTGTCGGCCCTTAATCGCCTGCTTGCAATCAAATCGGAATTGAACATTTTGTGCGATGCAGACGGCAAACGCATCAAACGCCGCGATCTGATTTTGAAAGTAGATAACGATGAACTTTCTGTAGTTGATGACGAGGGCGAACCATTTGAATACAAGCCCGGCAACGAAGAAAGCCAGCGGTATCAAGAAGCCTTGTTCAACGAGAAACGTCGCATCATTGAGAATTGCCTTTTTGGCGTTGACCTGAACCCCAACAGCGTGAACATCTGCCGTTTGCGCCTTTGGATTGAACTTTTGAAGAACGCCTACTACACCAAGGAAAGCGGCTACAAACAACTCCAGACACTCCCTAACATCGACATCAATATCAAAGTCGGCGATTCGCTACTGAGCAAATACCCCGTGCAGAACGGACACGTCGTTTTGGACTTTTTGCAGAAAGAAGACAAGGCCGACAAGAAAAACGGACTCGCCGCGAAACTCAAGGAATACAGGAAAAACGTTCAGGATTACAAGGCGGGCGGAACGAGCTACAACAAACAGCAACTTCGCCTGAACATTGCCGGCCTCAAGTCGCAACTCAAGGAGCCGCCCAGCATTGACCTCTTCGGAAACGTAGTCAAGAACAACGACATCGATTTTTCCAACTCGCTTGAATGGATGTTCGAATTCCCAGAAATCCTTGATGACGAAGGCCGCTTTACAGGCTTCGACGCCATCATCGGAAACCCGCCGTATGTGCAGCTCCAGAGCATGGGCGAGATGAGCGACGTTTACAGCAAACGAGATTACAGTTGCTACAACAAGTCCGCAGACCTTTACTCGTTCATCATGCCGAACAAGTGGATGCTTGTGGATTACGGCAAGGAACTGCGGCAATTCATGAGCCAAACCTCGCTCAAGAAAATTCTCAATTTTGGCGATGTCCAGTTCTTTGCCGATGCGACCATTTACGTGTGCATATTCGTATCGCAAAAGTCCGGCGACAAGATGCCTGTTTTGGCGTGCTCGCTAAACAGCAAGAACTATCACGGCGAATTTGAAAAAGAAGTCAAGGCCGCGACATTCGAGTTTCCGGCAGAAAATTTCGGAGCAAGCGAATGGAGTATCCGTAACAAACTCCACGATTCCGTATTGCAGAAAATGAACGTCGGCACGGCTCTGAAAGATATGCCGATTTCGATTTATCGCGGCATTTTGACCGGCTTCAACGACGCTTTCTTTATTGATGGAAAGACGAGAGAAAAACTCATTGCCGAAGACCCCAAGAGCGAAGAACTCATAAAGCCCCTGCTTCGCGGCCGAGACATTAACGCTTGGGTGACGGAAAAAGAAGACCAGTATCTTATCGGAACTTTTCCGGCATTAAATCTTGATATCGACCAATACCCGGCAATCAAGAATCATCTGCTGAGTTTTGGTATCGAAAAGTTGGAACAGACCGGTGCCAAGCACATTGTGAACGGCGAAGAAATCAAGGCTCGCAAGAAAACCAGCAACAAATGGTTTGAAACGCAGGACCAGATAGGGTATTATAAAGAATTCGCCAAACCGAAAATCGTGTATCCAGAGATATCGTCTTTATTCTCGTTTACCTATGACGAATCAGGCTTGACTTGCAATAACAAAAATTATATCATCACAGAAAAAGAAAGTTTCCAGAGCTTGTCGAAGGAAACGGAAAACGTCATTGCGGATGAAGCTGCGTGTCATCCTGAGCGGACCTTGGAGCCGAAGGCGATTGGGAAAGTCGAAGGATCTCTTCTTAAAGCCCTCCTCGCCATATTCAATTCGAACCTCTCCAAACTTTGGATAGAGTATAATTGTCCCGTCTTAAATGGCGGTGCGCGAAATATAAGCAAAACCTACTTCGAAAACCTCCGCATCCCTCTAGACAATGTGGAACCACTGCAACAACTCGCCTCCCTCGCCGACGAAATTATTCGCCTGAAAAAGGAAATGGCGAACAGCAACAAAAATCAGGTTCCTGAGCCTGCCGAAGGGCCGTTCGAAGCGATTCAAAAGCAAATCGCTGACCTCGAAACCCATGTCAACACCCTCGTCTATCAACTCTACGGCATCACCGATACCGAAGAAATTGAAGCCGTGGAGAAGAGGTGAATGAACTGAAAAATTTAACAACAAAAAGGAAGTGATAAAATGAAAAAATTTATTGTAAAAGGATATTTTGAAGTTCCTCTTAGAGAAGTGAATACTCCAAATAGGAAGGGAAAAGAGATTGATTTGGGTGAAATAAGTGATTTTTGGAGATGCGTTGATTGTGGTGAATGTATTTCGTCAAAGAAAGGCGTTTATATTTTTGCAAATAAAGTTAGCCATGGGTTTAAACCAATTTATGTTGGCATGACTAAAAAGTCTTTTAAAACCGAATGCTTTCAAGCTCATAAAATCAATAAATTACAGGATTTTTTTTGATAAATCGTTGCGAACGAAATTGGTGCTCTTTTTTGTTGTGAAAGAAAGTAGTAGAAATGCTAAAGATGACAATGATATTATTGCCGATGTAGAAAGTTTCTTTATTCATCAAGCTTATATGGCGAATGAAAATCTTCTGAATGACCGTAAAAAAGACCCAAAATGGTCTGTTCAAGATGTTTCTGGAGATAGAACTCCTGGACAGCCAACGATGTCTGTTCAGAATTTGAAGCAATGTTTGGATATGGATTGAATTTAACTACAATGAAAAGGAATGAAATGATTTATGATTGATAAAATAGAAATGAATGGTGTAGCGTCGTACAAACAGGCAACTTGTTTAGAGACGGATAAAAAAGTCAATCTTGTATATGGCTTAAATGGTGTAGGAAAAAGTACCCTGTCTAATTTTTTATACGATCCCAAAAATGAGATGTATAAAAATTGTAAACTTCATTTCCCAGAAGGTGATTCTTTAGATAATTATGAGATTTTGGTTTACAATCAAACATTCCTAAAGGAAAATTTTTACGAGTCTTCCGAGATAAAGGGGATATTCTCTTTATCTAAAGAAAATAAGGATGCACAAAAGGCTGTGGATGATGCAAATATAGAGTTAAAAAGAATTGATGAGGAAAAGAAACAAAAAAACAGCGAAAAAGAAAAGCTAAAAAATGAAAAAAAGGATATTGAAAAAAAGTATGAAAATAAGGTATGGCAGATAAAGGTAAATTATGCAGACGATGATAAAACATTGAAATATTGCCTTACTGGATATTTATCTGAAAAAAACAAATTATTTGAATATTTAAAATCAATAGAAAAACCTTCTGCTATTCCCAGTAGAAGTATAGATGACTTAAAAAGAGAAACTGAAATTCTATCATCAAGTAGTTCGATAACAATCCCATCTATATCCCAATTGATATATGATTTAGATGTTTATGAATCGAATAATTTATTGAAAAAAGAAATTGTAGGTAATAAAAATAGTTCTATTTCGTCTTTTATTGAAGAATTGAAAAATTCAGATTGGGTGAAAGCTGGAAGAAAATATTTGAAACCAAATTTAACAAAACAGAAATGTCCGTTTTGTCAATCAGAAACGATAGATGAAAATTTTATTAAAGAAGTAGAATCATATTTTGATGAATCCTATGACAATGATATGGAGCAGCTAAGATCAAATTACAAAGCATACAAAACTAAAAGAGATTCATTCAAAGAAATTGATGTATTTAAAATTTATAATTCTATTCTTGGCTCATTTTACGATAGTTACCATGCTGCGTTTGTCTCATTACTTGCGTGTTTAGATGAAAATTTGAGATTGGTCGAAAATAAAATTGAAAAACCGAGCTTAAGTATTTCATTGAAAAATACAAAACCATTTTTTGATAAAATCAATATTATTCTTAGTCAAGCTGAAATAGTGCGTAAAGAATACAATGAAAAAATAAACAACAAGAATCAATCCTTGAATAACATAAAAAAAGAATTTTGGCAAATAATTCGTATAGAATATGATGATGTTTTGGATGATTGTGATAAAGAATTGAAATCAAAGGAAAAAGAAATTAATCTTGTAGAAAATGAGATACAGAAGTTAGTTGAAAAAGAAGGAATTCAAAAGAACATTATTGAGGATAACCAAAAAAATATTATTAATATTGACGAATCAATAGAACATATCAATAATGGTTTAATAGATATTGGGATAGACAATTTTAAAATCAAAAAATATTCTGACAATCTTTATAAAATAGAAAGAGAAGGTGTAGATGAAGATGTCTTCAAAACATTGAGTGAAGGCGAAAAAATGATCATTAGTCTTTTGTATTTTATTGAAAGATGCAAAGGGGCTATTAGCAAAGAATCTTCTCCGAAAAAGAAAATCATTGTTATAGATGACCCCATTTCGAGTTTATCTCACATATATGTTTACAATGTAGGGCGTCTAATTATTCAAGAATTTACAGACGCAGATGAAAAAAATAAAAATACAACAAAATATGATCAAATATTCTTATTGACGCATAGTCTATACTTTTTTTATGAAATGGCTATTGTAAAAAGAAAGGGAAAAGAAGATGATTATAATCAAAAACTTTTCCGTATAAAAAAAACAGAGAAAGGTAGCTCAATAGCGGAAATGAAATATGGAGAAATTCAAAACGACTATCAATCATATTGGGCTGTAATAAAAGACAAAGACAATGCTTCCCCTGCTTTAATTGCAAATTGTATGAGAAATATTATTGAATATTTTTTCTCGTTTATTGAAAAATTGGAACTAAATAATGTTTTTAATCGACCGGAATTGCAAAATAGTCGATTTAAGGCATTCAATCGTTATATCAATAGAGAATCTCATTCTCTTGGACAAAATATTTTTGATATTAAGGAATTCGATTATGATTCCTTTAAAGAGGGGCTTAGGCTTGTTTTTAAAGAAACCGGTTATGAAGATCATTATAAGAAGATGATGAAAATGTAATTAAAAATAGAATTTCAAAATTTCAATAAAAGGATGGCAGAAACTGATGAATGATTTGAAAATAAAAAAAGACCAGAATTCAATAAACCTAGTTTATAAATCTGATGACGATTGGTTAGAAGAAAAAATCGCCAATAATGAAGATTTTCGAATTTATCATACTTTTAATTTTGTAAAAGAGGATGTCGTTAATCGCATTGAAACTAGTAATGGGGAAACAGAATATGAGTTTATAATAGCAAATTCGTTTGATGATGAGTATTATAAAATAAGAAAGGAAGTCTTTGACATTGAGAATGATATTTATGTTTCAAAGACGGTTTCTCCAAAAATTGAGTTTTTTTCTTTTAGACATCATTCTGTATTATTACAGATTTCAATGATTACCAAAGATCCTATATGGATTGGTGGTTCTCACGAAAATGCGATATCAAACGATTTGTTTAATGCGATTCTTCAATGTTTTCCGACAAAAATAGAAACAGATAGATATATCCTATCTAAGATTCAATCTGTGTTGAGCGAAGTTTTTGAAAATGTAGAAGATTATGAAGCAAAATATGATAAATACATTGCAGCGAAACAGGCTAGACTACATTCATATTTAGATTTGTCGGAGAAACAAGAATTAGTTGATCTTTTTAAAGAGTATGAAATAGATAAATACACAAAAATTTTAGAAAAGTTAAAGAATATGCTTGATGAGCCAGAGGCAAAATACAACGAAAAACAATGGCAAAATGCAATTGTTGATATTCTTTTGTTATTGTATCCCAAGTATGTTAAGGTTTTATCAAATGTGGAAATATATGACCCCTATCAAAAGAAAAATAGATTTTTGGATTATTTGTTTGTTGATGTGAATGGTTACTGTGATGTGGTTGAAATTAAGAAGCCTTTTTCTAGTTGCATAATATCTGATATTCCATATCGTGATAACTATATTCCAAAACGAGAATTGACTGGGGCTATAATGCAGGTGGAAAAATACCTGTTTAATATGAACAAGATGGGAATTTCGTTAGAACAAAAAATAACTAAAGATCGACAATCAGAGTTACCTCCAAATCTAGAAATAAAAATTGCAAATCCTAAAGGGTTTGTTATCTTGGGAAGAACTGATTCAAACATGGATGTTGAAAAAAAATTGGATTTGGAAGTTATAAAGAAAAAGTATGCTAATATAATTGACATTCTTTCTTATGACGACCTATGCGATAGGCTAGAAAGAATCATTGAAAAGTTTAAGTAAGTTATATTTATTTTTTCATTCCCAAAGTTTAATTCAAAATCCCATTTTAACTTAACTGACAAATTATGTTTAACGCAAAACCAGAATCCTCCAATTACAATGAACTAATAAACAACATTGAATCAGGTCGTGTTAAAATTCCTCAGTTTCAAAGAAAATTCGTATGGTCTTTGGATATGACCGTCAAACTTCTTGATAGTATTATCAAGGGTTATCCCATAGGGTCTTTTATTCTTTGGAAAACTAGGGAACGCCTACGTTCTATTCGTAATGTCGGTGGAATTTCCTTGCCGGAGCCCCCTGATGGCGACATGATTCAGTATGTGTTGGATGGTCAACAGCGTATGACCAGCTTGTATGTTGCCATGAGAGGTTTGAAAATAAACGATGACGACCGCAACGACGATTTCTCTGAAATCTATGTGGATCTTGAGGCTAAAGAAGACGAACCTATTGTTATTGGAAATGTCGAGGAGAAGCCGGCTGATACATTGGTTCGTTTTACAGATTTGTTAGGAAGTACAGTCAAAGTTGCAATAGCACATCCAAACTATAGTGAAAAAATTGAAGCATATAGTCAGGCAGTAAAAGGGTATCAGTTCTCTATAATTTCTGTAAGTGATGCACCTATTGAAATCGCAACAGAAATTTTTACCCGATTGAACGAAGGCGGTAAACGGCTTTCCGTATTTGAAATTATGGTTGCCAAAACCTATGATCTTCCGTCTAATTTTGATCTTTCTGAGAAATACGAAAAACTTGTAGATGAACTTAAAAAATCTGATTTCGAAACCATTTCGAGTGCTGTAGTACTACAAGCTGTGTCCGCTTGTCTTGTTGGAGAGTGTGCAAAGAAACATATTTTAAAATTGGATAAGTTCTCGATTATTAAGGAATGGGATAATATCATTAATGCATTCAAGGAATCGGTCGATTATATGCATTCGTTCTTCCGTATTCCGGTGTCCCAGTTAATGCCCTATGATTCGTTACTTGTTCCCTTTACATATTACTTCTACAAACACAAAGAAAAACCTGTTGCAGAACAGCAAATGTTTATGCAGGATTTTTTCTGGCGTTGCGTTTTGACTTCAAGGTATTCTGCTGCAACAGAAACAAAGCTCGCACAAGATATCAAGCGTATTGATGCTGTTATTTCAGGAAACAAGCCGGATTACGATGAACCTATTGATATTTCGGAAGATTTTTTGAAATCTCATGGTGGATTTTCAACGGGAGCGGCTTTTATCAAGGGTATGCTCTGTCTGTTAGCGTACCATCATCCGCAATCCTTCTTGGATAACAGTCTCGTGACTATAGACAATTCTTGGTTAAAACAGGCCAATAGCAAAAACTACCATCACTTTTTCCCAAAAGCTTATATGAAAAAACGTGGCTTTGAGGATTCTGTTGTCAATCACATAGCCAATATCACAATTGTTGATGATTTCCTTAACAAACGTAAAATTCAGGATAAAGCACCGTCAAAATACATTAAGGAATTCAAAAAGAATAAAAAATTGGAAACTGCCTTACAGACTCATCTCATTTGCATTCCGAACCAAGAAAATGCTGACGATTCGAAAATGACTTTTCAGGAGTTGCTTGCTGATTGGGGAGTTACAAAAGATGATTATGAAGTATTCTTCAAAAAACGTCTTGAACAGTTTAACAAGGAACTCAAGGAACGCGTTATTTTAACAAACCTTGATCGTTCATAGAAATAGTGAATACGTGTGTGCAAAATCGTAAGAAAGGATAATCGACCTGAAAAACTTAAATTCTCGTCTAAATAGCAATTCTATAGACGAACTTTAGACGAAAATTGGAGAAATTGAGCGAAAAATGGCAAAATTATAGACGAGAAAATGTTTTTTTTCGGAAAAACGGCAGTTTGACATTTTGTGACATCTGGTTGTGAGTATATTTAGGGCGAGAGGTCTTGCATGAGTAGAAAAAGTGAAAACGGGCAAAAACAATCTTTAACCATTCTCGATAAGGATTATCTTGAATGGGTCAAACAGTTGTCATCAAGATATAAAAGCTATTTGATCAAGGCTTCTGTTCACATCAATTCGGAGCAGTTGAAATTTTATTATAGCGTTGGAAAGGACATCTTCGAAAAGCAGATTGATAATAAGTATGGCACCAAATTTTATGCCACTCTTAGCCGCGATTTAAGAAAGTTATTGCCAGATGCGGAGGGGCTGACAGAAGGGAATTTGAGATATGCAAAGCGATTTTATCAGCTTTATTCGGATCCCAAGAAATTGTTTCCGCAAGTTGCGGAAGAATTGTATCCGCAAATATTTCCGCAAGTTGCGGAAGAATTGCCTAAAGTACCATGGGGCCACCATCGTTTGCTCATTGATAAATTCTCTGACAATCCGCCCAAAGCGCTTTTCTTTGTAGGGCAGATTGTTGAAAATGGGTGGAGCCGTTCTTCGCTTATGAATTGGATCGATTCAAACCTATATGAGCGACAGGGCAAGGCGATTACCAATTTTTCGAAGACATTACCATCTCCAACTAGCGATCTTGCGAAAGAAATTACAAAGGACCCTTATAGTTTCGCTTTTGCCGGCGTGACAAAGGAGTATAACGAAAAACAGTTAAAGTCGGCTTTACTTTCCAATATCACTAATTTCTTGATAGAGCTGGGGTCTGGTTTTGCCTATGTGGGCAAGGAGTATAGGCTGCAGGTCGGCAAAAAAGAAAAATTTATTGATTTGCTATTCTATCACCTTACTCTTAGATGTTATGTCGTTATCGAAGTTAAGATGGGTGAATTCGATTTTCAAGATGTAGGTCAATTAGGTGGATATGTTGTTTCCGCAAATCACATTTTAAAGCGTGAAGGGGATAACCCTACAATTGGTCTGCTTATTTGTAAGAGCAAAGATCGCTTGTTAGCCCAATATGCGTTGGAATCGAGCAACCAGCCAATAGGTATTTCAGATTTTGAACTTGAAAAATTATACCCTGCAAAAGTTGATGGCTTAATTCCGACAATCGACGAACTGGAATCGGGATTAATTGACGGCCCTAAGGATGGCTAATGTCTCCTCCCCTCAAGAAACCAAAGCCAAATCTCATTTACGCGCTTGACGCTAATGGGAAACCGGTACACATTGATAGTGTGCCGAATGGCTTTTCTTGTGGTTGCAAATGCCCCCGTTGTGAAAGTCCGCTTCAGGCTAAAAATGGTGGCAATGAAAGAGCTCATCATTTTGCGCATAAAGATGGGGCTGATTGCGTTGGTGCTGTTGAATCGGCAATACATTGTTTGGCAAAGGAAATTTTAAAAGAATCCTTATGCGTTGTGCTTCCCGATAATGCTGGCGGATTACGATTTGACAAAGTGGAAACGGAAAGAAACTTTCCTGATTTGAAATTAAGGCCAGATTGTGTCGGCTATTATGGCGGTAGAATCATTTGGATTGAATTCAAGCGCTCTCATGAAGTTGATGCTCAAAAGGCGGGCAAGATTATTTCGGCTCGTATTGATTGTATTGAAATTGACTTGAAAGATTGTGAACAGGATAAAGAAAAACTACGTGAGTTTATCACGCAGAGTTCTGAAAATAGAAAATGGATATATAGCGAACAATATGGCATAGGCTTGGCAGAACATGCGTCTTTTGAGCGTAATTCTCAGAAGAAAGATGAGGTTGATACCGATGATGAAAAAGTAGTACGTCATTTTGCTATTGATGATGTTGGCAGGTTGATTGATTTCAGAGTTCCTGCAGAATTTGACGCAATTAAGCATTCTTATTATTGCCCGAATTGTGGCAAAGAAGTTTTTTTGAATGTTGGTGATAATAGCAATTACTCGTTTGCTCATGTAACAGAGGATTCTTCTTGTGATGATGAAATGTATTTGAGGAGTACTGCAGTTGCTGCGATTCATCAAGCATTCGTTGATTCCCCGAAATTTATAATTGAAATGCCTCAATATCGTTCCTGTAAACAGGCGGATAAATGTCCGTGCAATCAGGATTGTAAAGCCCCTACAACTCAACAATATGATTTGAAAGCGCATCGCTATCTCAAATGCGAAAAAAATTATAAATTCGGTGATGTTCTATATCGGACTGATTTGGTCTTTTATAGAGAAGACATATTAAAGGATTCTATAGAAGTTCGTGTCAATACGGAAAATTTTGATCTTGAACTTGAAACTCCACGCCGCTTAATTGATGTCACTGTTCATAGTGAAAAAGATATCTGTCAATTGGAAAAAGGGTTGAATGGTTTTGAAAACGTCCACTTCTTGGGTTTTAATCAGGACTCCAAAGAAAAGGCTGAACCAAGAGAAATTCAAAATGAAGTTCTGAAATATACGATTTATGCGAGCGGGAAGATTCATATAGGTTTGGTCAAATGTACAGAAATACGCTCTAATCTTAATAGAACGAGTATTTTAAGGGAGGGCGTCTTTACAAAAACAACAGGTTTTATTGACGATATGTATGTTTTCCTGCTTTTCCGCTATCAGGAGTTGTGGGAGGATTTGTGCCTGTGTCGATTGTGTTGCTATTTAAAGGTTGGTCGGAATAGGGAATACATCTGTTCTCGGTATAAAACGGTAGGAACGCCTAGAAACCCATTGAATGAAAATAATCCTCCAAAAGAATGTGCCTATTTTAGAATGAATTATAATATTCAAAATCAAGAAAGTGCATTGAACGAAGAAATGGAGATTGTTGAGTTATGAACTTTTTTAGAGGGAACATCCTATAACATATCAGGTCGCTAAAGAACTGGTTAGCTGCGGAAAAGCTGACCGACGCAAATGTCCAAAGCCTGATAGACTTCCTCCAAACCGCAGGTTTCCTGGAACTTTCGAAAAACAACCAGGTCAAGTATAAATGATTGCAAATTTTTTCTTGTCCCTCCAAAATAAAACTTTGGAATGTCAAATTATGTCCTGACAAGAATGTATATTTGATTCGGATGACGGAGTAATTTTAAGAATCTGAGGGAAATGCGAAAGTCTTTACAGCAAGAAATTCAGAATGGCGATAAACTTAAAAAGTGGCGATAAAACGGCGATAAATCCCGAAAATGGCGATAAATATGGCGAAAAAGTGGCGATAAAATCGAAAATCGGCGATAAATCGGCGATAAAAAATCGACAAAGTTCAAGAAAAAGATTTTTGAATACTTTGCTGAACACAAAAAACTCGTTCCCAAGGAATAACTATGCAACCCCTAAAACATGAAGATCTTGCCGCCCAGTTCGACAGCATCGTCCGCAGGTATTGCGACGGTGGGCTTATCGCTTACCGCGACGCGCACTATTTCATGAATGACATGCTGAATCTTTTCGAGCGAATCGAAAGGCTTCGCCTGTTTGTAAACAATGACGGCGCCAAGAAGGTCCTGGTCCATTTCACGAAAAAGCTTGGGAACCTGAACATAGACGACTCGAACTGCTCAAGTACGAAGGCGGCTTCCCGGAAGTCAACCGGCTGAAAATATCTTGGCTGTCGCGGTTCAAGAATCGCCCCGCCATGAGAGACGAACTGGAAAAAATTTAGTCTTGATGTGTCATTCCGTAGAAAGGAATGATGCGCTTTTGCTTTATTTGGTTTTGTCGAAACAGACAATTTTGCCGACGTCGGCAAAATGGTTATGTCATTAAAAACAGGGATTTTTACTAAAAAATGGAAAAATGGGCAAAAATGTCGTAAAAATAGTTGGAAAAACGGACAAAATTAGTTGTTTTAAGGTTGGATAAACGGAAAAACTGATGATTCAACGTAAAATCGACAACTGGAGTCTCATGGATTTTGATGGAGAAAATAATATGTGCAAAAATGGAATGATGAAGATGTTCTTGTGTGCCATATTCTTTCTGCTAGTATCTTGTTCTACAGAAAAGGATGAACAGGAATTGAATTCTATTGAAAAGGAATACCTGGAGAAAAGAGAGACTTTTAGCGCAGCATATTGTGTTGTTTATGGATTTCCTGTAAAGCCCCTTGGGAAAATATGGAATCGAGAATTTGGAACATCAAAGATTATGTTGCGCAATGATAAAAGTGCAAAGAAAGGAATATTTGAAGTCGCTGATTCAAGCGTATATAAACATGCCTTCAGTTTGTCTTTTCCATTGGAAGAAGATTCGAGTGCGATAAAAAATTTTTATGCAACGTATAATCTGCTTGTAGATTGCTTTAATCGTGATTCGATGTATCTTGGGTCGATTACCGTAAATGACCGTTGCCAGGATTCGAATACAAACGGTCGGATGGATAAAAGAATGCTGGTGGAACTGAAATCCGTTTTCCCTGAATGGTATGCATCGTACGAAAAACAGTGTAAGTAAAGGTTGTTGATCGAATACGGTTCAAAGGGCGATAAGCCGTCAGTTTTTGAGAGGCGTTGCCGTTAAAGTTCGGAAAAGAATAAGATTGGATTTAATTTGTGAGGGAGGAATCTTTTGGTTCCGCGTCTTTTTTCCTGTTGTTATACAAATCCATTAGCACGGAGTCTTTCGCGATAATCTCGTTCGAGTAGTCATTAATCTCTTTGGGTTGGTTAAATGCTATGATGCTCCAGCGGGATGATTGATTTATCATGGTGAAATATTCGACGATTTTTTTGTTTGACGAGTAGACAGAGATAGAACACTCCGCTAGGTCGATTGTTTTTCGTGACATTTCTAGATTGCTCAGTGTTTTGAAGTTCTCAGGATTGGTTGCGTATTTCCCGCATTTGTACGCAAATATGAGTCGTTGGGGTATGGGAATGTCATCGAGGCTTATTTCTGTTGCAGGAGGGTTCCTTATTTGTTCCGACATGAACCCTATTATCCCTTTTGCAGCGGAGTAAGCCATATTGTCGTATATTTCAAGTTCTTCTAAGGAGTCGGCGGCGTGTCCGTCAATGAAAATATCCAAGTCCCATATGGAATCGTTGGGCGCGGATTTGGCTTTCATCATGATGCTTGCCTGTTTGTTGCGGAAAATGGCGCTTCCGTTGATATCGACGGAATTTGAATTGTTGATCGTCCAGATTGCGTCCGGCATGTACCACTCTACAATTTCCTTCAGGAAAAGCTCTGGCCATTTAGCCATTTTCATCTTTCTGACGAAGGCTTGATTGTCGGAAGGGGTGCATGCAACTAACCCGAATACAATTGTAAATGCAGAGAAAATGAGGAAAAAATTTTGTTTTGGCTTAAACATATGCAAGCAAAATAGAAAATTATCAATGTAAATTTGCTTAAAAGAAGATTCGTAAAATCAAAAAGCGCATAAAAAGATTGTATTTTAAAACCATGAAGTTTGTTTTTGCACTGCTTTTGTTGCTGACTGCCGTTTTATATGCGCAGTCCTCGAGTTCCCTGTTTACAGGAATTGGAGAATACTTAGCAGAATTAATTGGTGATGACGTGAAAAGCAATGAGTTCTGTAAAGCGAATACGACTGGCCTTAACCTTCTTATTCTTGATGGCTACTTTGTTGTTGACCGCCATGTTGGTGGTAGAATTGCTTCGATTGAAGTTGATGCTAGTTCCACCCGTATTTTTACAAGCGATATTTCTCGTGAAGTCCCTGTTTGGGCTAGAGTTTATGGCGTTTCTCAGGCGCCGTCGGACTCCGTAATCGCCATCCTTAAAGAAATGCGCAAGAAAAATGCTGGTAAAATCGACCGAGACGAGATAAACGTTTCGTTCCCGTATCAGGATGAAAGTATTTACAAATACAAGAAGTTTTTTGGAAAACTTAAGGCCGCCGGATTCTCGAAGATAAGGTTGCTTGCTAAAGAGGAAGAATTTAGCGATAAGGTATATAAGAATCTTCTGCTCAAAAAATCCAGCAAGGAACAGATTGAATCGTGGGAAAGTTCTAAGCATTCTTGCAATAAACAATGGTTGCACATCACGGACTCAAAGCTTTCATACTCTGCACATAAACCTTTAAAATGGGATGGAATAAGTGATCCTGACTTTTCAAAGAAGCCTGCTAAAAGAAGAAAAGCTTCGCATGTAAAAGAGATTGTCGATAAAAACAAACCAAAACTTTCAAGTATTCGTAAGAAATACCGAATGCAGGCACCTCGTTTGAAAAAAGTAAAAAACAGTGAACATCCAGATGCAGAAATTCAATACGACATCGTAGTAAAATTTACTATTGCGCCCGATGGAAAAATTAGTGAAATTGAAGTAGTGTCATCGTCAACAGGAAATGAAAAATTTGACAAAGCAATATGTGACGCAATTTCCGCATGGACTTTTGATGAGGCGGATGATGTAACTCGCGTAACCTTGCCGTTAAAGTTCGATAAAAAGTAAGTATGGATTTGTGATTGTGAACAAGATTTATATTTATTCGCTGTATGTTTTGGGTCTGGTCCTGTTTATCGTTGGCTTGTTCTTGCCATCAGATCCGATGCATCCTTCTTTTGCTGTCGTTGGACTGGCTTATTTATTGCTGCTCAAAAAACTCATAAAGATTATTGCGGCGAAATACCGACAGAAAAACAATGTAAGTAAAGGTTGTTGATAGAATACGGCTCAAAGAGCGATAAGCCGTAAGGTGGGTTGTTGGACTTAAATCTAGGAGCCAAATGATGAAAAAAATGTTTATTCGCAAGTGCTTAATTATGTTGTTTGTTTTCGCTCTATTTGGATGCAAAGATGAAGTCGTTGAAGAGAGAGATAATATTAGTGAATTCCTTGGCTTGAAAGAGGAAATAGATACTGTAGCCTACCCGTATTATAAAAAGAACACAGAGCGTTATTATGAATTGAGTGGTTTTCTTCGCCGATACTACTATTATAAAAATTATGATGAAACGTTCTCGTTGGATGATGATATAACTATAGTCAATGGTGGTCGTGAATTTTACATTTATTCAAAAACGAAAAATGGCCAAAAGAAGATTTGGTCTAGTGAATGTGAAGATTCTAAGTTTCTTTCTGAAGAACAAATCAGAGTATTGGACAGTCTGGAAAATGTAGTGAGAAAAGATTTTAAAGAAAAGCCGGTAAAAGGGGAGTGGAACGTTTTTTCCTTCAATTGGAAAGGGAAAAATTTTGATGTAAGTCTTGATGAACGTTTTGAATATGTGTTGAAATCCCATTTTGAAGACCGCAAATCGGAAACGCAATTCTACCTATATTTGAAAAAAAACTTTGAACAAGGATGTAAGGGGAGGAAGAATAAAGCTGTAGGAATAATAAAATGGTGATTTTCCTAGAAATCAAATAATTCGGGTTTCGCATTTTTCTAAATTATCCTTCGTAAAAAACAAAGGATACGCTATATGAATATTCTCGTTGTTGGTAGCGGTGGTCGTGAACATGCGATTGCCCTCGCTGTGAAGAAGTCGCCGCTGTGCGATACCCTCGTGTGCGCTCCGGGTAACCCGGGCATGGCAAACCTCTGGCGTGGTGGATGAGTTCCGCCGCCGCGGTTTGCGCGCTTTCGGCCCGACGGCAGCTGCCGCTGCCCTCGAAGGCTCCAAGGCTTTCAGCAAGGATATCATGAAGAAGTACGGTGTGCCGACGGCAGCCTTCGAAACTTTCACCGATCTCGCCTCTGCTAAGAAGTTCCTCGCCGAACACCCGGCTCCGATCGTGGTGAAAGCGTCGGGCCTCGCTGCGGGCAAGGGCGCTATCGTCTGCATGACCGACAAGGAAGCC
>CACZAD010000046.1 GCA_902779055.1 Fibrobacter succinogenes
TCGCGGGATAGACGAGGCTTGAACTCGCAACCTCCGGCGTGACAGGCCGGTGCTCTAACCAAAATTGAGCTACCACCCCAAATCGTTTCCGATTCTTCGGTAGTGGACGATAACGGATTCGAACCGCTGACATTCTGCTTGTAAGGCAGACGCTCTGAACCAGCTGAGCTAATCGTCCAAATTATTACTTGTCTTCATCCTTGCCGCTGTAGAGGATTCCGAGAGGAATGATCACAACGTAAGCAATCGTCAAGATAATGGGTGCAACCGAAAGGCTTACCGGATTATCTGCAGGACCTGAAGCCAGGCAGAAGAATCCGATAAAGAGCAGAAAAATGCCAATACCAATAAGAATAAGATTCTTTTTACTTAACATTTTCTACAACCTCAGGTTAACGAGCCAAATATACAAATATTAAAAGTCTTGTCAACCGAAAAGGCGTGCTTTTTGCAAAAAAGTCGAAAATTTTTGGGGTTCTTTTGGAACAAATTGTTTGTGCTGGTGGGACTGTGTATGGTGGCCCCGGCACGGTGGCCGGGGTGACAGTAAGGGCAAGTGCGGGGTGACTGCATAAAAACGAAAAGTCCTCTCATTCGAGAGGACTTTTTCGCGGGATAGACGAGGCTTGAACTCGCAACCTCCGGCGTGACAGGCCGGTGCTCTAACCAAAATTGAGCTACCACCCCAGTGGTTTCAGGTCTTTCAACCGAACGACCCAAATATAAAAAGATTAAATCACACTGTCAAGGGATATGGATGTTTTTCTTGAAATTTTTTTTGTTTTTATCTCTGACCGGGGTACTTGACGCGGGTATGGTAGGTTCCGTCGAGGCTGTGGAGGAATGCTTCTTCGAGCTTCGAAAGTTCCTTTACGGACAAATTACTTTCGTTGAACTGTCCGTCCATAAACTTGTCCATAATCGTCTTGTGGATCATGGATATGAGCGCTTCGGAAGATGTATCCGTCATAGAACGGCTTGTCGCTTCGATGACGTCGGCGAGCATCAGGATGGCGGTTTCCATACTCTGCGGCTTCGGTCCCTTGTAGCGGAAGTCCTCTTCGCGTACTTCCTTGCCGGTTTCCTTGGCGAGTTCCTTGGCCTTGTGGTGGAAGAACTGGATCAGCGATGTGCCGTGGTGTTCCATGATGCCGGTGGTGACGAGTTCCGGAATCTTGTATTCGTTCGCGAGCAAAATACCCTGCGAAACGTGGCCTGTGAGAATCTTGACGGACTGGTACGGATCCAGGTTGTTGTGCGGGTTCACGCCCTGCTTCTGGTTCTCGGTGAAGTATTCGGGACGCATCGTCTTGCCGAGGTCGTGGTAGAGCGCCATAACGCGTACGAGGAGCGAGTTGGCGCCGATGGTTTCGGCGACGCTTTCGGCGAGGTTCGACACCTGGATGCTGTGGTGGAACGTGCCCGGGGCAAGTTCCGAGATGCGCTTGAGGGCTGGCCTGTTGAAGTCGGACATTTCCATGAGTGTGAGCACGGTCGTGATGCTGAAGACCTTCTCGACGACGTGGATCAAAAGCACGGAGGCGACTGCGGTAAAGATGATGATGTTTGCGCTAGCGGCAATGAGCGTCTGGTAGAACGTGGCAAAGTTGAAGCGGTTGCGGAGGAGCAGCATAATGCTCACAGCTGCTGCGGCGGCAACGACGCCTGCGATCATACTCCAGGCGAACTGGACGCGGTATCGCATGCGGAATAGCGGTGTGATCACCGCTATGTTCACGAGCAAGCTCGTGAGCGTTGCCGCAAGATCGTAGCCGTTCAAAAGTCCAAAGAATCCTGCGGAGAACGTCGCAAATGCAAGGCCCATACGGGCGTCGTAAAGGACGGTCGCAATCACCGGCGTGAACGTAATCGGGTACAGCCACATGAAGTCGACGGAGTCGGGGAGGATGCTATCGGGCCTGTTGAGCGTTCCAGAAAGGTTGTGGATAATCCAGAAGGCGACGAGCTGCAAAAGCGTCAGGAAGATGAGGCTCCACAGCTGGCGCGGTGTCTTGAACATCGTGCGCGTCGGCATATAGAGGAAGAACATGAGGAGGAGCGTGATGATGATGGCGAAGACCAGGACGTTTCCGTATTGCGCAGTGAGCGTCTTTGCGTTTTCTTCGTTCTGCTGGGCCGACTGGAGGGCATCGATCTTTTCGAGGATCTCCTTGGTGATGGGGGCGCCCTGGGCTACGATTTCCATACCGCGCGGGACCATGCCCTTGATGAGCGTGACCTTGTTGCTTGCTTCGACGCGGCGGGCTTCGGTCTCTTTTTCAAGATAGATGACGTTTGGACTCGTGAAGACGTAGAGGGCTTCGTAGAAGGCGCTCTGTAAGCCCTGCTCGGTGGGGTACGAACTCTGCAGCTGGCTGAACGCTTCGTCGATGCGACGTTGCATCGGCTGGATCTCGCTGATTTCGGGAGTGCTTTCTTCGTTGTCCTTGATGAGCGAAACGCCGGGCTTGTTGTAAATGAGGTTCTTGATCTGCTTGATGTTGTAGCTATTGCAGAACAGGTTGACTTCGGTCTCGGTCTTTGCAAGGAGTGTGTTCGAGACGCCCTTCTGCATCATCTGGTAGAACACGGACATCAGGGAGTCGCGGGCGACGGCGTTTGTGCTCAACGGCTTGATGGCCGTAATGGAAAGGCGCTGCTTGAGCTGGTCGTAGATGCTGGAGGCGTCTTTGATGCGGTTCTGCATGGCCTCGCTGCCGTCATCCTTGCTGGTGCTGATGACGCTCTGGAGCTTGCCGTACTGTTCCAGCAACTTGAGGTACTGTTCCAGTTCGCGCAAGATGCGGGCGGTTTCGTCGGAGTTGAATTCGAAAATCGCGTTCACCTTGTCGGCGGCGCGTGCCTTTTCGGTCTGGATTTCCTGTTCGGTCTTGGGGACTTCGAACTTGAACGGGGCGACAATCGTCCTTGTGCTCAACTGACCCAGGTGCGGTCGTTCGGCTTGCAGGGCGATGTTCTTGTCGGGGAATAAGAGAATGGCGATAAGGATTAAAATCGCCCAGCCAATAAAAAGATGGATCTTTTTCTCTTTCTTGTTCATTTAAGTCTCGCTATTTTTTTTGCTCGTTCTCTTCGTAAGCTAGCAAAATGTCTTTGACCAGGTGGTGTCGTAGCACGTCCGTGGCGCTAAATTCGACTTCTGCAATCCCCTTGATGCCCTTCAGGATTTTCATAGCGTGTTCCAGGCCCGAAACTTGCCCTTTGGCGAGGTCTATCTGGCTTGTGTCACCGGTGATGATCGCTTTGCTGTGGGGACCGAGTCGCGTGAGGAACATCTTCATCTGGGCGGTGGTCGTGTTCTGCGCTTCGTCGAGGATGATGAAGGCGCGCTTGAGGGTACGGCCGCGCATGTAGGCGAGGGGCGCCACTTCGATGGCTCCGGTCTCTTCGTAGCGGTGTAGCTTTTCGGTGGTCAGGAGTTCGGAGAGGCTGTCGTGGATGGGACGCAGGTACGGGGCGATCTTTTCCTTGAGGTCGCCGGGCAGGAACCCGAGCGATTCGCCGGCTTCGACGGCGGGGCGCACAAGGCAGATGCGTTCGGCTTCGCCGCGTTCGAGGCTTGCAACGGCAAGCGTCACGGCGAGGAACGTCTTTCCGGTGCCTGCGGGACCTTTGGCAAAAATGATGTCGTTCTTTTCGACGGCCTTGACGAGTTCCGCCTGTGCCGGGGTCTTTGCCGAAACACTGATGCCGTACCGGTTGCGGAAGATGGGCGTGTCGGGAATGGACTCGTCGAGGTTTGCGTCTTTAGGACCCAGCATACGTTCGAGCTGGGTCGCGCTCAGGATCTCGCCGTTACGTGCCGCAATCTTTAGCTGGTCGAGAACCGAGAGTACGCCTGACATATTGGCCCCTTCGAGCGGAACAATATCGAGTCCCGGAAGACGGGTGCGTATTTCAACGCAAAAACGGCTCTCCAGTAATCGGAAAACCGTTTCACGTTCGCCTGAAATAAGTCGTTTCAGGTTGTCAGACAGTGAGTAATGCCTTATATCACTCTTCATCTGTAGAGGGTTGCTGAATCGGGAGGCCGAGCTTGGTTCTGGCGTCGAAGATTTCCTTGCGGAGCTTGTGGTTGTCTTCGTTGGCGGCAGAAGCTTCGTCCTGAGTCTTCTTCAAAGTCTTTTCGTTGATGACTTCCTTGGGGGCTTCTTTCTTCGGCTGGACAGCCGGTGCTGCGTTGTCGTTGTTATCGCTGTAACCGGTGTAAGAAGAATTGTCCGAGGATTCGGTGCTTCCCGTATAACCTGCATCGCTGCTGCTTGCATTAGAAGAACCTGCGCAAGCCGTGAAAAGTGCTACAGAAAGGGATGCGAGAACTAATTTCCATTTTTTAAGAGACATTATTTGAGCTCCATTCTAGTCTTTGATGGCTAAAATATATATAGTTGTGGCAGAAAAAATGTTAAAAAAGGTAAAATTTGCCTATGCAATCACGAAAAAATGATGTTCAGACCTATTCTCAGGTTTTTTTGTCGTCCAAAAACTACAATTCCAAGAAAATTTATGCGCAAAGACGGGCTTCGCTCATGGAAAAGCTGGATTCGTTTTGCGTTTTTGCGGGTATGCCTGTTGAACCGGGGGGCGAGGAAGCCTTTGTTCAAACATGGACTCGTTTTGTGCAGGACCCGGCGTTTTTGTACATGACGGGCGTGAACCAGGCGGGCTGTTACCTGGTCCTGGATCCGCGGAAAGGGCGCTCGACCCTCTTTGTGCCGAAAAAGGACCCGTTCAAGGAATTCTGGGTGGGTAAGCGCCTCGGTTTTGTCGATGGCGAAAACGAGCTGGTTCGGCTGACGGGCGTTGACGAGGTTCTTCCGGTCGATGACGTGTGGACGTTTGTCGAATCGCTTGCGACTGCTTATTCGAAGGGCAAGGATGCGGTCGATCACGCTTTTGCCTTCTATTACGAAAAGTTTAATGGCGACCATAACGAAAAGCTTAGGGATAAGCTCAGGAAGGTTCTCCGTCCGTTCAAGATGAAGGTCTGGAGCTGTGCCGATATGCACTTTGAAGACCGCCTGGTGCTTGAACCGGAACGCATCGGCGATGCCCGCGTGGCGCAGGATATTACTGATGAAGCCTTCCGCGCGTTGCTCCGCGAAATGAAGAATTTCAAGACGGAACGTGATGCTTCGCTGTTCCTCAATTACGAGATGCAGCGCCGTGGGGACGGCGACCTCGCGTTCCCGACGATTGCGGCTTGCGGCAAGAACGCCTGTTGCCTGCATTACGTGAAGAACGACGAAGCGCTCCGCGATGGCGAGCTGATCCTGTTCGACTTTGGCGTGCGGTTCGGGACGCTCCACAGTGACATCTCGCGCACGATCCCTGTCAATGGCAAGTTCGACCCGCTTCAAAAAATGTTGTACGAAATCGTGCTGGAGTCGGCGAAGGTCTACCAGCGCGTGGTGCGCCCGGGCGTAGCTCTCAAGGAAATCGGTATGATCTGCTGGGAGTTCATTATGATGGAACTCGATCGCAGGCTTGTGAAAGGGGCCAAGGGCTCGTTCAAGTTGCTGTACGAAAAGAGACCGCACGGGGTGAGCCACTTTATTGGCGAACATATCCACGAGGGCGACCCGGGTTCCCGTTCCTTGGACGTGGTGCTGAGGCCGGGAATGCTAATCTCTTGTGAGCCAGGACTTTACGGTGATTTTAGTGCGACGATTGACGGAAAGCGCTACCGTGAAAGTATCGGGATCCGCATAGAAGATGATTTACTTATTACAAAAAGCGGATTTGAAAATATTTCGATGCATATTCCGCGGGAAGTCGAGGAAATCGAGAAGCTCATGAGCTGATTTTGCTAAATTTCCCTAATAATCATTGGCAAAAACTATTGGCCAAAAGGACAATTATGTGGAAAGTTAAAGGTGCTACAAGATTTTTCTTGTCTATCCTAGCAACAGCTTTTGTTCAGGCGGGTGTCTTCATTTACGCCCAGAAGATTCTGGCAGGTTCGTTCTTTGCGCAGAACGGTCAGATCTGGCAGACCTTCATGCTCCAGATTTTCTTCATTGCGCCATACGTGCTGATGGTGTTCTTTGCCGGGTTCTTCACCAATAAGTTCTCGAAGAACAAGGTGATGGCGTGGTCGTCACTCATGATGACGCTATTCGTGATAGCGCAGGCCGTGCTTGTGACGGTCGATTGCCCGCGTGTAGCCTTCTGGCTCTCGATCGGCCTTAGCAGTGGCTTTGCCATCCACAGTGCCGCAAAGTATGCCATTATCAAGGAAATGTTCGGCGTCCGCAACTTGAGCTACGCGAACGCGTTCCTCCAGATTTTTGGTATTAGCGGTATCATCGCGGCTTCGTGGCTTACGATTGTCGGCGTGAACCTGATCAACCTCGACCAGCTCGTTTCTTACGAAGCCGTGCGTCGCATTACCGAAAAGTCCGTGGTGATTCCGTGGATTTTGACGGGTGCTAGCGTGCTTGGTACGGTGGCGAACTTCCTTATCCCGAAGGTTCGTTACGAAGACCCGAACGTGAGCCTCGACAAGGTCAAGCGCCACTTGAGTCTTGGTTTTCGCGTGCCCACACTCCGTGCTTCCATTATTGCCCTTTCGATGTTCTGGGCCTTGGCTCAGGTCTTTATCCTTATTTTCCAGGACGTTTCCGGTTCTTCGACGGTCGACATGTTGCAGGATTACATGTCGTTTGCGATTATCGGCCTTATGGTCGGAACGATTGTTGCGGCCCACTTCTCCAAGGACTTTATTGAATCGGGCTTTGTTCCGCTTGGCATGATTGGCGTGTCGGTGTGCATGTTCCTTGTGCCGTTCATGGTGAACCCGGTTGCACTTGTGGTGCTTTATTCCATGACCGGTTTCTTTGGCGGTCTCATCTTGGTGCCGGTGAATGCGCTTTTGCAGTATAACACGCGCCCCAATAACTCCGGTTCCGTGATTGCGCTTGCGAACATGATCCAGGCCCTTGTGCTTGTGGTGTTCCTGTTCGTGTTCTCTTACATGGTACGTTCGACGGATATCCGTCCGCAGTTCTACTTTATCGGCCTTGCGATTATTTCTGTGGGCGTGTTTGTCTGGTCCATTTACAACTTGCCGCAGGCTTTGCTGCGTACGCTTTTACGCTTTGTGTTCAGCCGTTACAAGATTCGTGTGTTGAACGTGCAGAACATCCCGAACGAAGGCCCGATTCTTTTGGTCGGTAACCACCACAGCTTTATTGACTGGGCTATGGTGCAGATGGCATCCCCGCGTCCGCTTTGCATTGCAAGCAACAAAGACCATTTCGACAAGTGGTACTTGCGCGCCGTTCTCAAGCGTTTGGGAATGATCCGCATTGATAACCGCAACCCGAAAATTGCGATGGACAAGATCCACGATGCACTTCTTGCCGGTAAGGCTGTCGTGATTTTCCCGTCGGGCGAAGTTTCCAAGTCCCCGCACGTGGAACCGTTTACGATCGATTATTCGTCTGCTGTCGAAGGGACGAAGGCCCGCGTGATTCCGTTCTACATCCAGGGCTTGTGGGGTTCTAACTATAGTTACAGTTCTTCGAATATGTACGGCGCTTCTGCGGAACGTTCCGTGACGGTCGCTTTCGGTAGTTCACTCCCGGCAAATACGCCACCTAACGAAGTCCGTGCAATCCTCCGCCGCATTTCCATTGACGCCTGGAACTATGCTGTTTCGTTTGTCCATCCGATTGCCGATAGCTGGATCCGCACTTACAAGAAGTACGTAAAGAACGGACCTGCTATTTATAGCCCGGATGGGGCTCATTTCTCGGGTTACAAGCTGATGGGCGCTGTGATGGCGTTCCGTGGCTACCTCAAGAAGACGCTTGGCAAGAACGAACAGAACGTGGGTATCATGCTCCCGCCGAGCCCTGCCGGTGTGATTGTGAACCTCGCTCTCTGGGTGCTGGGCAAGACGAACGTGAACTTGAACTACACGTCTTCTGTCGAGAACGTGAAGTTCTGCTGCGACCGTGCTGAATGCTCGACGGTGATTACGAGCCGCCAGTTTGTCCAAAAGCTGAAGGGCCGCGGCAACGACTATTCTCAGGTGGCTTCGGACAAGGTGCGCTTGCTCTACGCCGAAGACATGATGAAGGAAATCCCGAAGGCTAAGATTGCTGCATTCCTCGTGCTTTGCATCTTGATGCCGAGTTGGCTTATCCGTTTGGTGTTCGTGAAGCGCCGTGCCATGGATGACAATGCCGTTATCGTGTTCAGCTCCGGTTCCGAAGGTACGCCGAAGGGCGTGGAACTCACGCAGCGCAACTTGATGGGCAACATCCAGCAGCTCGCCTGTATTTTGAACGTGAGCCGTGGCGACGTGATGCTCTCGGAACTCCCGCTGTTCCATAGCTTTGGTCTTACGGTGACGACGCTCTTGAACCTCACGGAAGGCTGCCCGATTGTGGCCGTGGCCGACCCGACCGACGTGAAGACGATGTCGCGCGTTTGTGCGGAATTCCAGGTGACGTTCCTGGTCGCGACCCCGACGTTCCTCCGTGCCTTTACGGTTAGCCGTTACGTGCATCCGTTGATGTTCAAGTCTGTGCGTATCATTATTGCTGGTGCCGAAGCGCTCCGTCCGGAACTCGCGACGGCATTTCGCCTCAAGTTCGGTAAGGAAATTTACGAAGGTTACGGTTGTACCGAAACGGCTCCGGTGGCCTCGGTCAATACCGAAAATACGTTGTTCGATGACTATACCACGTTGCAGGTGAACAACAAGCCGGGTACCGTCGGCCCCGCACTTCCGGGTACGCAGTTCTTGATTGTGGATCCCGAAACGAACATCCCTCTGCCGACTGGCGAAGCGGGCATGATTCTCATTGGCGGTTGCCAGGTGATGAAGGGCTACCTCAAGGACGAAGACCGCACGAAGAGCGTGATTGTGCAGAAGGATGGCATTCGCTATTATCGCACGGGCGACAAGGGCTACCTCGATGAAGACGGATTTTTGACGATTGTGGACCGTTATAGCCGCTTTGCCAAGCTTGGTGGCGAAATGATTAGCCTCGGTGCTGTCGAAAAGAAGATCCAGGATACGCCGGTGTTGCAGGGCTGCGACTACGTGGTGACTGCCATTCCGGATGCGACGAAGGGCGAAAAGATCGTCTTGTTGTACCAGGGCGAAAAGGACCCGAAGGACGTGCTTGCTGAACTCCGTGCCAGCGGCATGCCGCCTTTGATGCTTCCGTCGGCTGCGTTCAACGTTGACGTGATGCCGAAGCTTGGTTCTGGAAAGGCCGACTTTGTGACCGCAAAGAAGATGGCCAAGGAACTGGTCGAAAAGAAGTAGAACTTAGGGTGTTTTCCTAAGAGTTGTGGTGCCGGTCTTTAGTGCCGGCATCTTCTTTTTTTCGTATATTGTTTGATATGGCTACGGTACAAAATAAACTTGCTTTTACCCCGGTGCGGACTGTCCGCTTGATTTCATCGCTTATTGCTCTTTTCGGAATGTTCTTGTTCGCGATAGAGCGCGTGCTGAATGCGGTTAGCGTGATGGCGCACAATGCCGTGCAGATGGGGCTTGGCCGTTACACGAATTCGTTTACGGGGCGTTTTGCTGCCTCGAACTTTTCGGATGACAAGAAACTTTTGGCAGTCCTCAACCAGGTAAAGGAGCTTTTGCCGACGGCGGACTTGGGCTTGCTGATTTTGTTCATTCTGAGCATAGTTCTCTTTATCGTGGCCGCTTTTGGAATTGCGTTCCCGAAACAGTTTGGTCACATACTGGTGGCGTTGAAGCTCCTCAAGTGGCAAGAGGGAACTGTTGTGGAGGGCTTGGCAAGTGATGCTGAATGCGCGAATGCCGCAAATGGCGAGTCTTGCGCCTGCTGTAAAAAAGTGGCGGAATCGCTTAAGAATGTCTGGAACAAGATTGCTGCCGTTTTGAAGAAGGTCCAGCCGAAGTATTGGATCTTTATCGGCTGCTCGCTTGTGTTTGTGCTGGTACTCGTGTTTGGCGTGCGTGGCTGCTCGGCCGGGAGCGTCTTTGGCGGTACTCAGGATGTGACCGATGACTTGACGGAACAGACTTTGTTCTACATCAATGCGCAAAAGTCCTTTTTTGCAAAGAATCAGGCTATCGGTGGCCCGAAATCTCTCCAGATGCCGGATTCACTTTCGACGGAATACTTCACTTACCGTGTGACGGGTAGCCGTTTTGTGGCGACCTTGAACAAGGATGTCAAGGAATGCCCCGCCGGGACTCGCTGGACGGTGAGTTCATCGACGAAGGGCTTCTTTACGCTGGAACTGGTGCTGTTCCGCTCGGCGCCTAAGGACACGAATTGCGTGTTTATCCAGCCGGATTTCAAGAATTTAGGACGAAAGTAACCCCAAGCGGGTTGTCCCAAGACAACAATTTGCTAGTTGATTCTTGCGCATGAGGGGGCGAGAATATATATTAGGAATACCTAGGATGTTCTAGGGTTGTTTATGGGTGGTGGTATGAAATTTCCGCAGATTATTTGTGTCGCGGCCGTTATGTCGTTTGCTGATGTGACTTGGGTGCCGCAGTGCGAAGACAACGGCTTTACGCTGATTCGTTTTTCGGAACATTTTGAAGTATGCAAGAAACCGACGACTGACGATGGTGCCGTAAACAATGTCTCAATCCCGACTTCGGATGCCGACGGCGTACTCCAATCGCTTGAAAAGGTGTATTCGTTCTACATCGATTCGCTCGGCTGGATGTTGCCTTTCCCGAAAAGCCCGGATAAAAAGCTCAAGAGCAATATTTACGTGTACGATAATTCCGTGATGGCGGCGCTTTATGGCGGCCAGGATTATGTGAAAGCGTTGAATGGCGAGTATGGACCTGGCATGTGGATTGGCGTGGGTTCATTGAAGGATTACTGGGGCACGTCGCATGAATTTGCGCATGGATTGCAAGGTGTTGCTGGCTGGCTTGGCAATAATAGCCATTCAGGCTGGATGGCGGAATCGCATGCAAACTGGATGGCGCACCAGTACAATCCGAACGATGCGCATTGCTCGGAATATTTGATCAACTTCCCGTACTTGTATTACGGCTCTACGCGCGACCGCTATTGCAACTGGCAGTTCTTGGAGCATTTGAAGGAAGAATTCGGTGGTGGCAACCAGGGTGCGCACGAAGTCAATCGCATTTGGATGGAATCGATTCGTGATGGCGAAGATGGTCGCATGGAACAGACTCCGTTTAGTGCGATGATGATGGTTTATGGTTGGACGCTCGAAGAACTGAACAATCAGTTCGGCAAGTTTGCAATGAAAAATGCGACGGTGGAGTACGCTCCTGCAAAGAAGACTTTGTACAAAAAGTCCTGGGGCGATTACGAATTTGCGACTCGTCGTACGCACGATGGCTGGGGAGACTTGTATCGCAGGCATTCTCGCGTGACCATGCTGAACAAAATGAAATGCGAAAGTTCCGAGAATTCGGATGGGAATGCCGCGGCCGAGGAGTGCGCGGACCGCTATATTTCGCCGAGTTACTGGGCTCCGCAGCGCTGGGGCTATAACCTGGTGCGTATTTATCCTGATAAAGCGGGGAAGGTGACGGTCAAGTTCCGCGGAATCGTGCAAGAGAAGCCTACTGTTAGCGGCTATAAATGCTTTGGTGACAATACCGACTATTACAAGGGCAAAACTTATAAGTGGTGCAATTATGCGCCGGATAAATTGCCGGATCCTGCATCGGGTTGGACGGTTGGCTTGGTCGCGGAAGGTGCGGATGGCACGCCGCGTTACAGCGAAATGAAACACGGCACAGGATTCAATCTTGAAATCGAAACGAAAGCTAATGATAAGGCTTTGTGGCTTGCGGTGACGGCGACTCCGACGGAAATGCAAACGATTTTGTGGGACCAGTTCTATTACAGCATTTATCGTTATCCGTACATGATTGAAGTCGTGAACGGGGCGCCTGAAGGTTATACGAAAGATTTCTGGAAGCCTGCTGGATTTAACGGAACGAATGCTTCGGGCTATTCGCAACATAGCAATGGCGGTGGCTGGGTCAGCAACAAGGCGAAGGTCGCTGCTACGGCTTATGTAGGGCCGGATGCAGTCGTGAATGGCGGAACCGTCTCGGGCGACGCCCGAATCGAAGATTTCGCCGTTGTAAACGGCGGCACCATCGGCGGGAACGCCGTGGTGCGCGGGCGCGCGCTTGTAACTGCAGGCACGATTAGCGATGATGCTGTGCTTGAAGATGATGCTTGGCTCGTGAGCGGGACGATTAGCGGCAAGGCAAAAGTCGGAGCGCTTTCGATTATCGTGAATTCGACGGTGACGGACAACGCTCAAGTTTATGGCGTGATGTGGGCGGTTTCTGGCAAAAAGTTGAGTGGATCGGCGCAATTGCGTGGAGACCTAGAGAATAACTTTAGCAAGGAAATCTCGAAAGGTGTCTTCTACGGCATGGTCGATGATGGTATGTTGAGCAATGCTAATTACGGCGCAAACCTCACGACGCCTCCGACGGATGCAACCGCAAGCATTGAAAATGCCAAATGGTATGCGATTGCGGATGATTCCACACAGACGGAACCTGGGCCAACGGGAATTGCTTTTGGGAACGCTTATGAAAAGCAGCGCGGGTTTGGGATTCTTTCGCAAAATGCATCGAATGAATCTCTGGATGTGTTCGATTTGAACGGAAAACATCTTGGTTTTGCGAAAGTTGTTGCGTCTGAAAGTGGTGCGTTAGGCAATAAAGCTTTGCAAAAGACGCTCCGTGCGGCAGGATTCAACGCGGGTATGTATCTTGTTCTTGCAAAACGTTCGCATCGCCTAATTCGCGTAAATGTAAGGTAACTAGCTTAATCATTTAAGTTGCTGCACGATTCCGGCGGAAAATGCGCGTCCTCTTGTCGTTTTGCAATAAAATAAAAATAGGAAACCTCGAAATGGGGTTTCTTTTTTGTTATAATTAAAGATAAGGGTTGTATAACTTGTCACGTTAGTGGCAGCTTTTTGTTTGGAGGACAAATGCTAAAAAAAATCCTTAAGTCCGTTGTTGTTACAAGTGCCGTACTCGGTGCGGTAAGTTTTGCACAGGATTCGAACTTGCATATTTATCTTGCTTACGGGCAGTCGAACATGTCCGGGCAGGCTTCGGTTACAGATTCGGACCGTCAAACGAATCCGCGTTTCTTGGTTTTGCGAGCCGGAAATCATTCGAACCAGAAGGTGGGCGAGTTTTATCCGGCGGCACCACCGATGGGG
Source organism: Fibrobacter succinogenes (assembly GCA_902779055.1). Lineage (GTDB taxonomy): Bacteria > Fibrobacterota > Fibrobacteria > Fibrobacterales > Fibrobacteraceae > Fibrobacter > Fibrobacter succinogenes_K. The sequence goes on from CACZAD010000046.1 coordinate 13,225, forward strand.
CATAGCCAATCCAAGGTGGGCATTGTCGATTTCTTTGGCCGCAAGATGATTAAGGAGTTGCCAGATAGTATCACTGTAGCGGTTGCTAATGTGGCGATTGGCGGTCAGAGCATTGATTTGTTCGACAAGGACCGTAACAAAAGCTATGTGCAGAACGCAAAGAACAAAGGCGACACTTGGTGGATTCAGTACCTTGACGAATACGGCGGAGATTTGTACAAACGCATTGTCGAAATGGGCAAAATCGCAAAGCAGAAGGGCGTCATCAAGGGATTCCTCTTCCATCAGGGCGAAGCGGACTACCAAATGAGTGATTGGCCTAAACGCGTCAAAAAAGTCTATGATGACTTGATTAAGGAACTGGAGCTGGATCCGGAAAAGACCCCGATTCTCATTGGCGAACTTGCGCCGACAGGGGATTTGGGTTGGCGCAATGAAGCGGTAAAACAAGCGGCTGACTTAATTCCGAATGGTCATCTGATTTCGGCTCAGGGTTGCCCTGCAATTAAGGAACCCAGCTATACGTTGCATTTCTCTCGCGAAGGCTACCAGACGTTTGGTGAACGCTATGCGGAAAAAATGCTTGAAATTCTTAAATCGCAGGAACCAGCTCCGGATTCTTCTAAAACAGATTCCTCGAAGGTCGTGCGTTCAGATTCGACAAGTCGCGATTCTACATCATCGGACAGTACGAACTCTATTCGTAACATGGCTGTTGTTCGTGCCGTGGATTCGCAATCGCCAAGACTTTTCTATGATGTTTATGAACAAAGTTTGTTCGTGCGCTTCAAGAAAGACGGCGTAGAACATCGCTACCGCTTGACCGGGCGGAAAAAATAGAATTGACGTGATTGTAAAATGAAAAACGTCCAGCGAGTGCTGGGCGTTTTTGCTTAAGGATGACAAATGCGGATTAGCCTTCTCCCCAAAGGGGATAACTCAACTAAGGCAACAAGTTGCCAAGTTTCGTTTAGACCTTCGGAAGCTGGGCGAGGCTCTTGGCGATGTCTTCATCCGTCGGGATGTAGTCGCTCATTTCGCCGTCGTTGAACTTCTGGTAAGCCACCATGTCGAAGTAACCCGTGCCGGTAAGACCGAACACGATGTTCTTGGCCTGGCCGGATTCCTTGCACTTGAGAGCTTCGTCGATTGTTGCACGGATAGCGTGGCTGGATTCCGGAGCCGGGAGGATGCCTTCGGTCTGTGCGAAGAGCTTTGCTGCTTCGAAGACCTTAGTTTGTTCAACAGACGTTGCACGCAAGAGACCCTGATCGTAAAGTTCAGAGAGAATGCTGCTCATGCCGTGGTAGCGGAGGCCGCCAGCGTGGTTTGCAGACGGGATGAAGCTAGAACCGAGGGTGTACATCTTGGCGAGCGGGCAAACCTTACCGGTATCGCAGAAGTCATAGGCGTACTTACCGCGAGTGAAGCTCGGGCAGCTTGCCGGTTCCACAGCG
>CACZAD010000047.1 GCA_902779055.1 Fibrobacter succinogenes
CGACCTTCCGATGCGCCTTGCCGAATTCGGTAAGTGCCACCGTTACGAACCTGCCGGTACGATGCACGGTCTGATGCGCGTGCGCGGCTTTGTGCAGGATGACGCCCACATTTTCTGTACCGAAGACCAGATTGCAAGCGAAGTGGCCGACTTCTGCGCCCTCGTCAAGGAAATCTACCACGACTTCGGTTTCGACGATATCGTCGTGAAGTTCTCCACCCGTCCGGAAAAGCGCGTGGGTTCCGACGAAATCTGGGACAAGGCTGAAGCCGCCCTCGCCGAAGCCACGAAGCTCGCTGGCCTCGACTACATTTTGAACCCGGGTGAAGGCGCCTTCTATGGCCCGAAGCTCGAATTCACGCTGAAGGACAGCCTCGGTCGTGACTGGCAGTGCGGTACCATCCAGGTGGACTTCAACCTCCCGCAGCGCCTTGGTGCCGAGTATGTCGGCAAGGACAACCAGAAGCACATTCCGGTGATGTTGCACCGCGCCGCCGTGGGTTCCATCGAACGCTTCCTCGGTATTTTGATTGAAGAATTCATGGGCGATTTCCCGCTGTGGCTCGCTCCGGTTCAGGCCCGCGTGCTCCCGATTTCCGAGAAGTTCGTTGAATACGCAAAGAAAGTCGAGAAGGAACTCGTGAATGCCGGCGTCCGCGTCGAAGTCGACGAATCCAACGAAAAGCTCGGCTACAAGATCCGCCAGTGCGAACTCCAGAAGGTGCCTTACCTCCTGATCGTCGGCGAGAAGGAAGTCGCCGATGGTGTTGTCTCTGTGCGTAAGCGCAAGGACGGCGATAAGGGTTCTATGAAGGTTGCCGACTTCCTCAAGATGACGGAAGAAGACAGAAAAGTTGTCCGTTAATCCATAAACGAATACAATTGCAAACGTAGGTTCCTTTGAGCCTACGTTTTTTTTATGCGTAAGCGCAAGGAAGGCGATTACCGCCTAAGCCGAGAGTCGCGACGGGGTGCTTGCACACCGGCATGACCGAGGCGAGCGGGAAGGACTCCGCAGGAGTCCCCAAGGGCAGCATGACTGTTGCTCAGTTCTTGGAAATGACCGCTGAAGACCGCAAGGTCGTCCGTTAGTAAAAGGCGATCCCGCCCCGGAATAAAAGCAACCAAGGCGAACGCTGCGAAAATGCTTGCATTTTCATAGCTGAGCCGAAAGGCTTTGTACTTGTACAAATCCGGGGTGACAAAGAGTCCGGGATGACATTTTGAAAACGCAGAATCTTCGGAATCTGCGTTTTTTTTGCATTTTACTCAAAAATATTATAAATTTCTTACATTAGCCCTTAGAGGTTGCTTATGCACGAAATCTACTTGCGTGAAGTTTATGTCGCTGATATGTTGGGGGTCTTCTTGATTCTTGGCGCCATTTTCAGCGGTGCCTGGAAGCTGCGAAAAAAGAACAACGAAGACAAGGTCTTGCTTGGCGTCATTATTCTTGTGATTACGGCCTGCATTGCCGATGCAATCACTTTTTCCGTTGACGGTCATACGGGGCCTGGCGTGACTGCGCTGGCCTATATTTCGAACAATATCCTGTTCTTGTCCAATATGGCGATTGGCCCCCTTTGGGTGATGCTGATTTCTTTGCACATCAATGGAGTCGTGTCCAAATTCCAGCGGATTTTTATGTTGGCCGTTTGCGGCATAATTGCGGTTATGATGACCGTGAATTTCTTTGATCCGATTGTTTTTGACATCAACGAACGTAATGTGTATACCCGCGGCCCGCTGTTCATGCTGAAGAATCTGCTCGAGGTGATTCTTATGGCGGATGGCGTTATCATTTATTTGATCAGCCGCTACAAGAGTGGCGGCGTCAAGTTTTTCCCGGTTCTGCAATTTGTGTGCCCGATATTTATCTGTGTCTGCTTGCAGATGTTTTATTATGGTATCTCAACGATTTGGGTGGGTATCGCTGTCGGTTACACGAACTTGATGCTTGCCTTGCAGAACGAGAACATTTTTATTGATAAACTGACGGGACTTTACAACCGTTACTATCTCGATAAAATTTCTGGGGAGCTGAAACGCAAAAGGAAAATCACGATGATGATGCTCGACATGAATGATTTCAAGAGCATCAATGATAACTTTGGCCATTCGCAGGGGGATGACGCTCTTGTTTCGTTGGCGAGTGTTCTGCAAAAAACGATTGGGGCCGAAGGAACTGTGGTGCGCTATGCGGGTGATGAATTTGTGGTTATCTTGAATGGCGGTGACGAGGATGCTGCTGAAAAATGCAAGCAGCTGATCAAGAAAAATCTGGAAGTGTTCAACGAACGCCATAAAAAGAAGTACAAGCTGTCCGCTTCGATTGGTGTGGGCGTCTTTGATTTGGAAAAGAGCAACGTCGATAAAATTTTGGAAAAGATCGACAAGCGAATGTACGAAGACAAAAAGGCTTACTATGCCTTGACGCATAACGATCGCCGTCGCGCCCGTTAATTACGGCAATGTCTGAATGAGCGAATCAAGACGCTTTGTGAGCTTGTCTGCACCCTTGTACGAAAGGTGATCGAAGTTTCCTGCTTCGGTGCTGCTATAATCGTGATTGCCCATTTTGTTCTCGTCCATCAGTCTAAAGTGTGGATATTTCTCTTCGAACTGATGGAGATTTTCGATCATCTTCAAGGCGACGGAACGGCGTAAACCGTAGCGTCCAAAGGCTCCTGTTTCCCTGTAATCGGGGGACTGCGGGAAGATGATTCCGATGATGTAAACGCTCTTTTTCTCGGCTTCGGCAAGAAAATCTTCGACATCTTCAAGCAACATTTCATCCAGGTTTGTTTCTGCATCCATCATCGTGGTGTCGTGATGCACGGGGCTCCCTTGCCATCCTCCAGGGGGAACCTCTTTAAATCCGTAATCGGCTTGTTCGTCGGCTCTGTTCTCGTCGTTGTTGCCATAAGAATCTCGGGTGAGTTCGTATAGGCCTTCCGGGTACCCGTCCGACCAAAAGTCATGAGCCTCGTCATAGACAAAACCCGGGGAATGACTGAATATGATTTTCCAGTAGTTTCTGGTGTCGTAGTACCGGCCAAATAGAATGTCCGGGTCAATGGAGATGACGCCAATTTTCAGTTTCGGCAAAAAATTGAAACCGTAATTCAATATGATTCTTTTGGCAACCGAAATGTCGACTGCCGCGTTTGCCGTGTTGATTGAGAATATTCCGCTCTTGGACTTGTTCAATACGGTCGGGTTGATGCCTGCCCAAGGTCTTGATGAACCCGAAATTAAGACATTGATGGAATCACGATGCTTGTAGAGCATTTCAAGATCGTAGCGGGTTCGCATTGTGCTCAAGTCTCCTGTAAACGGATTGTTGAGTTCGTACATTCCAGCGCTATCGAGGTCTAGCTTTGTTTTGATGTTGCGATGGACTCCGGCCCAAAAGTTCGGATGCCAGAAGTTTGCCCCTTCTGCAATTTCGGTGATGCTGGAATTGTCGGTGTTGATGAGGACAATCTTGGGATGGGTGCCGTCTGTCTGGGTAAGCGTCGCTATGGCCAGGTTCGAACTACTTTGTACCCACTCCGTGTGGTCGAATGTAAAGCCTTTGGGCGCCGGAATTGTTTTTATGAGCTTGCCTGTGCTGTCGGCAATCAGGAGTTCTTCGTGTGTTGTATACTTGTGCCCGGCAAATTCCTTACCTGTATTTCCGGCGAAATCAAGGAACAGCGTTTGCTTGGTCGAATCCGATAGCGATGCATTGCAGGCTTGTTCCTTGTTGTACCAGACTTGATTGTTTCCGTTGACTTTTGCGCGGAGCAGGCGGGCGCCCGAAATGGCGAGGTTGTTGTCTGCGCTTACGCCTCCGTTAAAGGTTCCGTCAAATAACTTTTTGGGGGTTCCGAATTTCCCTGCGGTAAAAGGAATGCTCCATGTCGAGGCGCTTTTCCATTTGCTTTCGTCAGAGTTGGATTCTGCGGTCGTGACGTAAACGATTTCGGTATCTTTTTCTGTCACGCGCCAGCGCGGGATCGCAGCGCTTTCCACGTCCAGCTTGATTTTTGGGGCGTCGACGGTGTCGATGCGCTGCACGTAGAGTTCGGATGTCCCGGAAATGCCTTCGAACTTGGTGGAATAGGCTATGTATTTCCCGTCTGGCGAAATGACGGGGTGGTAGGCTTCGGCTGTGTTTTCGATTTCCTTGAGGGTGGGAATTCCGCTGGATAGGCTCACAACCGTGATGTTTGCGCTTTCTTCGTTGCGAAATGCAAATTTATTCAGATAGGTGCTGGTGAAATTTTTGAGTTGCTTGTATGTGGCGAGGATGCTGATCGGCGTTGTTGTTGATTTTCCTTTTTCATTCATCCATACCGCGTTTGGAATTTTGCCGAATGCAAGACGGAACCCGACGTAATTCGCTCTCGTCGAGGAGGTGACGGTATAGATGTCTCCGCGGTTGTCGAGCGTCGTTTCCGAAACGGTGTTGCGGTAGCTTCCGCCTTTTACGACTCGTTCGTCAATGCTTCCGCCATTGGGGGCGCCGACAAAGTTGGTGACTGCGGTATCGCTGAAATTACCCTTCCAGTCGTTAACCCATTCCATCGCGTTTCCGGCGAAGTCGCAAAGCAGGGAGTCGGTTCCTTCGATGTCTTTTGCCGTGCAACGTTCGTGCAAGTGATAGTCGGAATTGTCTGTATTCCAGCCGTTTTGCGGATTCCAGTTTTGTGAAGCCGCAAAAGTCCATTCGGCTTCGGTCGGTAATCGATAGGCGTCTTTGTCGGCGTGGAATGCAAAGCCGGAAAGATTTACGCAATGCCCTTCGTGATCGTAAGAAATGTCCGTGTAACTGTATGCGGTATCTAAATTTTCTTCCTTGCTTTTTTTGTTTGCAAACAGAACGGCGTCAAAAAAGGAAACGTTTGTTATGGGGTAGTAGATGTTGTCGCAGTTTGTCGTGGTGACGAGTCGTGCGTATTCCCCGCAGGTGACTTCGTGTGAGTCGATTGAAAAATTGTACGAAAAGTTGACTTTGAGTTTAGAACCCAAAGTTATGGATTTTTTCTCGGATCTTATGGCGGCCATCCCGGTGTGGATTTTGTCTTCTTGGACGGTTGGACCTTTGGACTCTTGCGGAGAAGAGACGTGGTCAGAACTGCAGGCGACAATGCTCAAAAAGGTGGCAATAAGGATCCGTTTCATGATACACAAAATAAAAAAAGCAGCGATGTGAACCGCTGCGGTGATTGTTAAATGGTTGCAAAAAATACTGCTTGACGCAAATTATTCTTGCTTGACGAACATGTCCTTGCCGACTCCGCAAACGGGGCAAGTCCAATCATCGGGTAAATCTTCGAAGGCTGTGCCTGGAGCGATTCCGTTATCAGGATCTCCGACGGCGGGGTCATAGATATAACCGCATGCTTCACATTTATATTTTGCCATAGTATTTTCTCCTTGAGTGTTTTTTTAATCTATATAATATTTTTTGAAAAGAACAGATTCACTCTATTTTTTTAATATTTCTGCTATGCAGGGCCTTACCCGAATTTATATTGCCGATATTTCTGTTTTAAAGGATCCTTTCGTTTTTGAAAGTCTTTTGAAGCGTGTTCCCGAATACCGTCAAAAAAAGGCTATGTCCTTTAAATTCGAAAAAGGGAAGAAGCAGTCGCTCGGTGTGGGGCTTTTGCTCCAGTTGGCGTGCAAGGAAGCGGGTTTTGAAGGAGCCGATGAGCATATCGCCTATGGCGAAAACGGAAAACCGTACTTGGTGGATTGTCCAAATGTTCAGTTTAACCTGTCGCATTCCGGTGAACGCGTGATGGGCGTGATTTCGCCATATGAAGTCGGTTGCGATGTCGAGATTGTCAAGGGTAATCGCGGGCGCTTGGCGGAACGGTTCTTTTTGCCCGAGGAATCGGCATGGATCAAGCATTTCGAGACGCTCGAAGCGCAGTCCGAGGCGTTTTATAGGTTGTGGACGCTCAAGGAATGCTATATGAAGGTGACGGGGCGCGGCTTGTCGTTAATGCCGGATATGTTTGCCTTGCACGTGGATGAAACCGAAAACATTTCGCTTTCCCATGATGGAGAACGTCCGGAATATGCATTCCGTGAAATCGACTTCCACGACGGCTACCGCTATGCCTATTGCATTAAAAATGACGGCAAAAATGCACCGCACGAAGTAAAACGTGTGGATTTGCTGTAGCTTCCTACTGTCTACTTCCTACTCTGATATAATCCACCAGCATTTCGTTCGGGAACTGCGTGTCATCGACTTCAAAGCCGGGCCAGTTGCCTGCAACGGCGACGTTCAGCAAAAAGAAGAACGGCTTGTGGAATTCTTCGGTGTCGCCCTCGTTACCTTCGATTAGAATCTCGTGGTACATGAAGTCATCAACGAACATTCGAATGTATTTCTCGTCCCACGTGAATTTGTACGTGTGGAACTGCGTGATGTCAAGCTCGAATTTCTGGTCGCGGTAGTTGCCGGTGTTGTTGCCGTAGGTGGCGTATTCGGAGCCGTTTGCCCAGTGGTTTGTACCGTAGATTTTGTTTTCTGTATTGACCGCTTCGATGATGTCGATCTCGCCGCAGGCGGGCCATCCGACGGTATCGAAGTTCTCGCCGAGCATCCAGAATGCAGGCCAGATTCCCTTGCCGGTCGGGAGCGCGATGCGGGCTTCTACCGTACCGTACTTGAACGAGAATTTGCCTTTGGTGAGCATTCGTGCCGAAGTGTACTTTTGCCCTTCGTAGTCTTCTTTTTGCGCACGGATGTGCAAGACGCCGTCCTTGACGTAGGCGTTTTCCTTGCGGTCGGTGTAGTATTCCCATTCGTTGTTGCCCCAGCCGCTTGCGCCTGTGCCGATGTCGAACGTCCATTTGCTTAAGTCAATGGTTTCGCCATCGAATTCGTCGTGCCAGAGGTACGTTTCAGCAGGTTCTGCGCTGCTCGATGAGGCAATCTCGGCACTGCTTGACGATGTTGTTTCTACGCTGCTTGAAGAACCGGCCTCGGAACTGCTCGAAGGTAGAACTGCCGTGCTGCTTGAGGATTGCTCTGCCACACTACTCGAAGATTCGGCAGAACTTTCGATGGCGCCATCGCTAGAGCTTGAATGGAGATTCCCGCTTGAGGCGGGAATGACAGAAGAGGATGATTCCGCGACACTGGAAGAACTCGTCTCGAAAGAATCTGCGGAACTAGGTGACGCATCGTCGGAACATGCGGCTAAACAAACGATAGATGCGGCGCATCCAAAAGCGAAAATGTGCGAACGGAACTTTTTGAACTCACAAACCATAAAACCCAACCTTCCCTTGTTAAATTATTTTGCGTCTGGATCTTCCGGGTGGATTCGTGCAATGACGCCGACGGTAGCACGGGTCGCCTTGACGAGATCTGCCGGGGCGACTTTCAACTGGAGACCGCGTTCGCCTGCGCTCACATAAATGTACGGGAACTGCATTGCCGTCTCGTGAATGAAAATCGGGAAGTTCTTCTTGAGTCCGAGCGGACTGCAACCGCCGCGGATGTACCCGGTAAGCGGAGTCAAGTCCTTGAGCGGTACGGTCTCGATTTTCTTGTTGCCGCTCACCTTGGCGGCTCCCTTCAGGTCAACTTCGAGGTTGCCCGGTACAACGCAAATAAGGTAACCGATCTTGTCGCCGTGAACGAGAATGGTCTTGAAAACCTGGTTGATGTCTTCACCTAGGCTGTCGGCCACGTGTTGAGCCCCTAAATCGTTTTCATCGACTTTGTAGGGAATGAGTTCGTACGAAATCTTCTGCCTGTCCAGGATGCGGGCGGCATTTGTTTTCTTTATTTCCATAAAATCCTCGTTATCGTGGGGCAATAATCCCTAATTTTTCTACTTTCAAATATAAATCTTTGAATCTTGCTGTTGCTTTTTTGAATTATGAATGTTAAATTGAAAATAGGTAAAGTCTTTAGGAGAGGGTGGCTTTTATGGAATTGATGAAGGTTGATTACGACCTGTTCAAGAAAATATTGAAAGAGATTCCTTCAAACATTTTCTTCAAAGATACGGAGTGCCGATACGTATTTTCGACACATTATTGGCGTCATCTTCAGGGCGCCGAAGACCCCTCTTGGGACATAGCCGGCAAGACGGACCTTGAAATACGCAAGGACAAAGAAAATGCAAAGCTTGCTATGGAGCAGGATCGTGAAATTATCCGCACGGGTAAGGGGACAAGGTACGTCATCGAGATTGACCAAGAAGGAACGACTGAATTTTTGGAACTGATCAAGAATCCGGTTCGCGACGATAACGGAAAGATTATTGGCATTGTCGGCTTGATCAATGACGTGACTGAAAAGGTCTTGCTCGAACGAAAACTTGAAATGTACGCCCGCACGGATATGCTGACGGGCCTTTATAACAGGCGTTACCTGGATTACTGGATTCAGCATTCCTTAAAACCGGAATTGTTTCCGTTATGCGTGATTTCTGCCGATTGCGACGGCCTCAAGACGGTCAACGATTCCTTTGGGCATATTGTCGGCGATGAACTGATCCGCTTGACGGTTTCCCTTTTCCGTATTGGCTTGCCCGAGAAGTCCGTGATGTTCCGTATGGGTGGTGACGAGTTCTTTATCATTTTGCCGAATACGTCTTTGGACGAATGCCAAAAGTACATTGACAATATGAACGAAATGTCGAGGGCCCTGCTTTTGAAAGGGCGCCCCATCTGTGTCTCGTTTGGCTCTTACGAAGTGAAGTCTTCGTCGCAGAGTCTGATGGAAGCTATGGAAATTTCGGACAAGAGAATGTACGAACAAAAGTGCTTGAAGCGTACGAACGCAGAAGAATGAACGGTTTCCGGGGCGGTTGGTATATGAACGAAAGATATAATGCGGTCTTGTTTGGCAACGGCACGATGGGCAATCGCCATCGCATATTCTTTGAACAGGCCGGCGTCCAGTTTTTGAAAATATTTGACTTGGCTGATTTGAACCAAGATGGCGCACTCCGTGAATCCGAGGTCAATGAATTCTTGACTCGTGACAAGATTGATTTTGCCGTTATCGCCTCTCCGGCGTCGACGCACTATCAGTACGCCAATCTTTGCCTGGAACGTAAGATTCCCGTGTTCGTCGAAAAGCCTTTGGCCACGTCTGGCAATTGTGCGCAGGCGCTTGTTGATTTGGCTGACCATAATGGCGTGACTCTTTTTGTGGCACAGTCGGAATGTTTCAATCCAGTGTTCTTGAATTTCCGAAAGCATTTCATGGCAGAACTCAAGTCGCTATACGAGAAAGTTCGTAATGGTGCTGCGGATTCTGTCGAAACGCCGGTGCGCCTGGAATTCCGTCGTGAACATCGCTATTCAGAACGTTGCCGTGATGTGAATGTCGCTTTGGATTTGATGGTTCATGATTTGAGCCTTTGCCTTTCGATGTTCCGTTATGAAGATTTGAAGGTCTCTGATTTGACGCTTTCGAATAACGGCGATCGTGCGCAAATGCAGATTGATGTTGTGAAGGGCGAGTTCATGGGAACATCGCTGAACTTTATCGTCGACAGGAATAGCAACCTCGATATGCGAACGGTATCTGTTTCGTTTGCGCATTTTGCTGGTTGCCCGGCTTGCGATTACTCGGTGAGCCTTGCACCGCATGACGAAAATGGCGAAGTCATCCACATCTCGGATTCGCTCGAAAACGAACACAAGTTCTTTTTGAAGTTGATGGCAGGCGCCTGTACTGATTGGGGTAGGCGAGCCGCGCAAAGCGCCGCGAACGCCGTCAAGCTTGCGACAATTCAATAAAAAAGTCCGCGACTTTCATCGCGGACTTTTTGGTTTAGTCAGACAGCGAAGCTGTGATTATTTTACTAATCACTGCCTACTGTCTACTGCCTACTAACTACAGCTTAATGCTGCACGGCTTGGCATTCCAGATTTCTTCGGCGTATTGCTTGATGGTACGGTCGGAGCTGAACTTGCCCATGCGAGCGACGTTGAGGATTGCCATTTCTGCCCAGTGCTTCTTGTCCTGGTAAGCATCGGCAACCTTCTTCTGCATATCCACATAGCTGCGGAAGTCTGCGCAGAGCATGTACGGGTCATGCGACAAGAGCTTTTCTGCAATGTGCTTGAAGGTTTCCGGATGATCCGGGCTGAAGAAGCCAGAAGCGATGAGGTCGATCACGCGGCGGAGATCGTCGTCATGCTCGTAGAAGTCGCGCGGACGATAGCCCTTAGCGAGGAGGTCCGTCACTTCTTCAACGGTGAGACCGAAGATGAAGATGTTGTCGTCACCGACTTCTTCCTTCATTTCCACGTTAGCGCCGTCGAGCGTGCCAATCGTGAGTGCGCCGTTCAAAGCAAACTTCATGTTACCCGTACCCGAAGCTTCGGTACCGGCGGTAGAAATCTGTTCGGAAAGGTCTGCAGCCGGAATGATCTTTTCGGCGAAGGACACACGGTAGTTCTCGAGGAACACCATCTTGAGCTTGCCTCTGCAATCCGGATCGGCATCGATGATGCTTGCGACAGCGTTAGCAAGACGGATGATCTGCTTAGCCATCCAGTAACCCGGAGCGGACTTACCACCGATCATGATGGTACGCGGCATGATTTCCTTGCCGTCCTTTACCTGGATGTAGAGGTGGATGGCATGGAGGATGTTCAAGAGCTGGCGCTTGTATTCGTGAATACGCTTGACCTGCACGTCGAAGAACGTGTTGGTGTCGACGTCCACATTCTGCGTGGCCTTGAGGTACTTGGCGAGGCGTTCCTTGTTCTGCTTCTTGACTTCCATGAATTTCTTCTGGAAATCGGCGTCCTTGGCGAATTTTTCGAGCTTTTTCAAATCGTCCAAATCCTTGACCCAGGATTCGCCAATCTTAGAAGTGATGAGTTCGGACATAGCCGGGTTAGCCTTGCGGACCCAGCGACGCGGCGTCACGCCGTTTGTCTTGTTGTTGAACTTTTCAGGCCACAGTTCGTAGAAGTCCTTGAAGAGCGTCGTCTTCAAAAGGTCGGAGTGGAGTGCTGCCACGCCGTTCACAGCAAACGAACCCACGATGGAGAGGTATGCCATGCGGACCATCTTGCAGCCGCCTTCTTCGATAAGGCTCATGCGGGCGAGACGAGCGTTGTCGCCAGGCCACTTCATGGAGACCATGCGGAGGAAGCGAGCGTTGATTTCGTAAATGATCTGGAGGTGACGCGGCAAGAGCTTTTCGAACAAGCTTACCGGCCACTTTTCAAGAGCTTCCGGCATGAGCGTGTGGTTCGTATAAGCGAACGTGTGCGTCACGATGTCCCAAGCTTCGTCCCATTCGAGGTTTTCGATGTCGAGGAGGATGCGCATCATTTCGGCGATAGAGATTGCCGGGTGCGTATCGTTCAACTGGATGGCGACCTTTTCCGGGAAGAGCTTCCAGTCGTTGTTGTGGAGCTTCTTGAAGCGCTTGATGATATCCTGCAAAGAAGCGGAGCAGAGGAAGTACTGCTGCTTGAGGCGGAGTTCCTTACCGTTCATGGAAGCGTCGTTCGGGTACAAGACCTTGGAAATCGTTTCGGAAAGTTCCATGTCCTGCACAGCAGCGATGTAGTCACCGTTGTTGAAGTAGCTAAGACCGAAGTCGTCAGCAGACTTGGCGCTCCAGAGGCGGAGGTTGTTCACCGTGTTGTTCTTGTAACCCGGGATCGGCGTATCGTACGGGAGGGCCATCACGTAGTCCTTCGTTTCCCAACGGTTGCGGAGGCGACCGTTTTCGTCCATCCAGCTGACCACGTAGCCGTAGAACGGCACCTTGATGGCGTTAGCCGGGCGGGCAATTTCCCACGGGTTCGGGAGGCGCAGCCAGTTATCCGGCTGTTCTTCCTGTTCGCCGTTCACGATTTTCTGGCTGAACATACCGTATTCGTAACGGATACCCATACCGGTGGCCGGGAGTTCGAGCGTGGCCATGGAGTCGAGGAAACATGCTGCCAAGCGGCCCAAGCCCCCGTTGCCGAGACCCGCATCGACTTCCTGTTCGCGGAGTTCTTCGAGCGTCATGCCGATTTCGTCGAGGGCTTCCGTCACGGCGCTTTCGACGTCGAGGTTCAACACGGAGTTGCCGAGCGTACGGCCAATCAAAAATTCGAGAGAGAGGTAATAGACGCGCTTGACGTCTTTTTCGTAATAGGTGTTCTGCGTCTTGATCCAACGGTCAACAAGACGGTCACGCACGGCGTAAGCCACAGCGAGGAACTTTTCGTGGTCCGTCACCGTGTATTTGCTGCGGGCGAGCGTGTGGTGGATGTGGTCGGTAAATGCCTTGCGGAAGGCTTCCGCATCGGTACCGAGCACTGTAATGTCACTTGCATTCTTGGTAGTTTTAGCCATAAATCTAACCTGCCTGGTATTGTTTATTCAATCCAAGGAAAAGTTTAGAAATTTTTACGAGATTTGCAATACGTTAATTCTGTAAACCTAGGTTGTAAGCCTTTTCAGTATGTGTAAAGGAAGTGGGCTATCTATGGGAGTATGTGCTGTGGCATCTTGAACTTGTGCAATTTGCAAAATATGCAAATTGCTTTTTGAGGGGGGCGATAATCGGGTTATCGAGGTCAAAATTTTTTACCTCGATTTGAGTTTAAATGCGGATTGTTGCTGAATTTCCACAAAAACTCCGACCCCTTGCGCTGTTGTTTGGATAGAGGTATTTTATTGCAAAAACTATTTAACTGCGAGGTAAAGAACGTGACGGACTTGATGGCAGAACATGAAATCGGATTTGCCGAAGGCAAAAAGTCTCAAGGAACAGAATGTCGCGATGCCTATTATCGTGAAATTTTCTGGTCTTAGCGAAGAAGAGATTAACTCTCTTTAATTCTCGTTTTCAAAAAAAATCGGCAGCCCGCCTCTCGCGAGCTGCCGTTGCTATTTTCCGCGCGTTCCGATTGCGTTGCGGCGCATCTCGTTATTGCGGGGAAAGCGTTTGATTACAATTGTCCGGGGAGTACTAGCTTTTCCTTAGGCGGGAAGCTTGCTTCGTACTTCTCGAATTCTTCGGGCATTCGTTCGGTCACGAAGTAGCCTTCGGGGTCTTTGTACGAGCCCGTCACTCCGTTCAAGAATCCCTCATCGAGTTCCTTGCACAAGAAGTATGGCGCGTCGCTGTTCGGGTCGTCGGCGTAGCGGATGCCTTTGGTGTAAGCGGGGACGAATCCGCTCTTGCCGTAGAATCCGATGTTCCCGACGATGAGCAGACAACCTGCGTCCATCTGGCGGGCGAGTTCCATGGAATAGTCGAGGAGCGCCTTGCCGTAGCCCTGTCGCTTGTAGTTCGGATGGATGCTGATGGGCCCGAAGGTCATCATGCGGATTTTGCGTCCGTCGTCGGCATCGATTTTCGACCACGCGTACATCACGTGTCCGATAATTTGTCCGTCAACTTCCATGACGAGCGAGAGTTCCGGGATAAAGCTTGGGTCGTTCCTGTAATGGTGGAGGACAAAATGCTCCACGCAGCCGGGACGGTAAACGTTCCAGAATGCTTCTCGGGTGAGATTTTCGACGATTTTAAAGTCGCGCGGTTGTTCCGTGCGGATATTGTATTTTTTCATTGTTTATCTCCAAAATTTTTGTGTGAATCGGCACAATCACCTTGGAAGACCGCCTTGAAAACATT
>CACZAD010000048.1 GCA_902779055.1 Fibrobacter succinogenes
AAGGATGCCAACAACGAAAAGCTTCCGGGTGGCTTCATGTGGCCGGGTTACGGCGACAACAGCCGCGTGCTCGCATGGATCTTCGACCGCTGCAACGGTGTTGACAACGCTGTCGAAACCGCTATCGGTTACATGCCGAAGGAAGGCGCCATCAATACTGATGGTCTCGCTGATTGCTATAAGGAAACTCTCCCGGAAATCACGAAGGTTGACGTGGAAGGCTGGAAGAAGGAACTCGCTGACGTTAAGGAAAACCACTATCCGAAGTTCGGCAAGCACCTCCCGAAGGAACTCTCTGAAATCATCGACATGATCCAGGATCGCCTTAACAAGGCATAATTGTTGCCGCGGCCTAAGGTCGCGACACTCTGTGTCTAGTTCCTAGCGAACTTAAATACCCTTGCGATGAAAGTCGCAAGGGTATTTTTGTATAAAGTCGTCAGTTAGCTTTCATTCTTAATTGGCGTAGTAGCTGCCGCCATGTTGATAGCCCAAAATACTTATACGCAGAGAATCTCTTGCCGATGCCGATGTATCTGCGATAAACTTTGTTGTTATGTCCAAAGTATCGCTTCGCCCATATTGGTCCGTATAAGCAAGTTTCCAGGAAATGGTCGTATCGCGATATGATTTTATGGATCCATTAAAGAATTGATAGGTTACCCGTTCAACATCCTCGGGAAGTCTACGGACAATGCTTCTATATTCATTACTAGTAGGCATGTACTGTACATCGGCGCGCCCAACACGGCATTCTCCAGAGCGACGAGTCGCTTCATAACCAAAGGGAACGGAGTTTCTGTTTTCAAACGTAAAACCTTCTGGTAGGCCGATGGGTTCTAGGTAGTAACTGGAGGAAAAATGAAAAAATTGGGCGCAAGCATCTCCGTATAGAGTCGACAGAACCTTTTGTACGGTATCCCGGTTGAATTCTGGAATTTTGGCAACGGGAATATAGTTGACAAGCGCATTTTCGCTGAAGTTTATGTCCTTGTAAGTTGTATCGTAAATGGTGTCTTTGTAGCTGGGACATTCTATTTGTTTGTTGTTGGCATCTTGGCAATGCATAACCAACATATAACAGCCGTCGATACATGTTTCGTGATAACAGGTAAAGCTGGAGTCCTTTATGCTGCAATCCGATTCGTTCCATTCCGTTGTATCGCCCTTAAAATTGAGCGCTCGATACATCGTCACATTCTTGTATAGTGTGCTATCCGCAATAGATGCGTAATCTTTAATGGGATTCTCTTTTGCTGGTTCCGCGCTATGGATTCCGGTTTCATCATTTGTACATGCGAAAAGACAAAATGACAGGAATATTAACGATACGGACGTGAATTTACAGGACTTCTTCATTTTTTACTCCAAGTGGAAACTCCTTCTGTAAATAAATTTACATAAATTTGTTTATAATAGGCGAATGAAAATGAAGATAAATTTCCTAAAAATGCCAAGGCATTTTAGATTCATACAAAAATGTATTATATAGGAATCGTTGTTTACATCGTTCCGGTATCGAGCCCCTTGACGGGCACATAGCGGATATCGCCATCAGCCGAGATGATCATCGCGACACCGGCAAGGTAATTGACCCATTTCCACTTTTCGTAGTAGCGAACGTTGGCGCGTCTATTCGTGACATAGGCGAGGAGAGGTACTACTAAGTAGTCGTGTGTACACATCATATTGACGCGCTTCATTTTGCCTATGTTGGCGAGAATCTCTTCTTTGAGCAACTGTTCGCTGCGAATATCGAGATTGAAAAAGGCGTCGGAATATTCACCTAGGAATGCATAACGCGAATAAACGATCCAGCCGCCTTCTGCATTGATGTAATTGTCCGCAATGGAGGAGTTCCTGACATACCAAGCTCCGTTCATAGCGTCAAGAATTTCGAGGTTGTAGTTGGTTTGACCCTTGCCAATGGCGATGTTTTCGCAAGTTTCCTGTGTGCGAGTGTATCCAGAATAGCCGTAATAAAAGTCTTCTTTTTGCACGTCCGCGAGGCGTTTCCCCAAGTTTTGAGCGTAGACGATTCCGTTACTGGTCAGGTGGCCTTTTATGCCCGTTTCGTCGGTACGTTCGCTATGGCGAATGATAAAGACAGCCTTGTCGTCCGGTTTCAAGCTGGCGTAGACTTCGGCGATATCTGTAAATCCGTCGGCTTCTTGCGGGGTGGCAATGCGCCAAGCGCCGCTATCGAAGATGTAGTAGGTGTCGTGACTCACGCGTCCTTCGCGCACTTCGCGGTCATAAGCACCAGGCCCGAATCCGGCCGTATCTTTTTCCATTGCCGTCGCGACACGCCATTGCAACGAATTTGCGTCACAGATAAAACGGACTGTCGAATGGTCGGCGTGTTCGTAATCGTTTGCAAAATAGACGCTTTGTCCTTGGTTCACGTAATTGACCTGTCCGGCGTTCGTGCCTGTGCAGGGCTCAAAGCCGTAGGCAATCGGGATGAATCCACGGATGTACTTTTCGAAGTTCGGAACCGGGCCTACGCCCCATGCGGAGACGTTGTTGCGGATGTCGTTATAGCCCCAAGCGGAATCAAGTCCGACAATCCAGTCTGCAATCTTGATTTTCCAGTTCTGGTCGTTCCATTCACCGTCACCCTTGATGTCTTCGGCGATGTTAGCGACGAGAGTCATCATATCGTCTTCGTTGAGGTTCCCTTGCAACATGACGGAAATGGCCAAAAGGGCGGCGCTGTATTCGCTGTTCCCGACCAGATCCAGGTCTTCGGCAATGGGCTTTTCTGTACGACCGTCCGTAAAGAAGGGCTGCGTATAAAGCTGAACGGTATCGATGCCAAAGGCGTTGAAAATTTCACGTTCGGCTTGCGCTTTCGCCTCGGCAAAATCGGTGTGGTTCATTGCCAGTTGTTCAATGCGCGGAATCTCCAGATGCGTAAGGATGTTGACGTTGACGGAGTCACGCACTGGAACTGGAGTGTTTTCTGGCGTGCCGGCAATTTTTGTCTTGACTGAAAGTGTTATGGGTTTGTTGGAGGCTTTGCCTGTCACGACGTTCTTGTAAAAACCTGTTGCCGAAATTTGCAAATAATCGGAGTTTGTACTGACATCTTCCAGTAAAAAATACCCATCGTTTGTCAATGTGCAGGTGCCGTTTAAGGTCGTTTCTGTCGTGTAATCGCCGTAAAACGTTGGTCTGTAAAAATTGGCTTCGCTCAGTTCGCTAATCGTGATTGTTGTTCCGAATACAAAGGGACTGTTCCGCACAACACCTTGCACGGCATTATGCGACAGGCCGTGAAGTTTAATGGTATCAATAACGGTTAGATTTGGTTCATTGTAGTTTTTTTCGGAAGCATACAGGAACCCGTCTTTACAACCAATGCTGAAATCCGTGCTGTCGGAGGCTCTGCGCCATATGCCGTTAACGCAAAAATAGGGGAGGTTCTCGCCCTGCACAAAGAACGCCCGGCTTTCGCGGGAATGCTCGCAAGCAGGCAAGTCTGTTGATGATTGCACGGAGAGAGTGTCCAAGATGGAGGGGGACGTTACCGCAGGATTTTCACTTGGAGAAACTTCTGGATTGCTTGAGCCGTGGCCATCGGAACCGCAACCGGCGACAAAACCGGCGACGGCAATATACATCGCTGCGACATACCCATAAAACTTCATTCCAGACCTGCGTTAAGTTCGATTTTTGCGGACTACGTGGGGTTAAAAATACATAAAAAAGCTTAGGCTATCACGTCTCTTGAGGTTATTGTGTGTGAAAAACGGGTGTTTAAGCAAAGTGGCTAAAAGGTCTTGATAAGTTTTTTAACAATGTGTTTGCTTTTTTGTGCAGTTGTTATTATATTTAGTGAACAAAAAGGCAAGTGAACAAGTGTGTTGACGCTTCGGGCAAAAAAATGGATATACGGGAAAAGCTGAACATTTTAGGGGATGCCGCCAAGTACGATGTTTCGTGTTCTTCAAGCGGTTCCAAGCGCAATTCGCCACAAGGTGGTATGGGCTGCGGGCACAGTTCCGGCATTTGCCATACATGGAGCGCCGACGGTCGCTGCATTTCGCTATTGAAGGTCTTGTTCAGCAACGCCTGCAAGTACGATTGTGCCTATTGCGTGAACCGCCGTAGTAACGACATCCCGCGTGCGACCTTTACGCCAAAAGAACTCATCAACCTGACGCTTGAATTCTACCGCCGCAATTACATCGAGGGGCTGTTTCTCAGCTCGGCTGTCATTGGCACTCCCGATTACACGATGGAGCTTTTGATCAAGGTTGCCAAGGAATTGCGGCTTGTCCACCATTTTGGCGGATACATCCATTTAAAGGCGATTCCAGGGGCGAGTTCCAGGCTCTTGTTCGAAGCGGGACTCTACGCAGACCGCAGTAGCGTGAACATCGAGATTCCTTCGGACAAGCAGTTGCAATATCTTGCCCCGGAAAAGAATTATGCTTCCATTTACCGTCCGATGAACTTTTTGGCAGAGCGCAAGCTCGAATACAAGGCGGACAAGTCCAAGTTTTCTCCAAAATTCCTGCCTGCCGGACAAAGCACTCAGATGATTGTCGGTGCATCGGGGGAGACGGATTTTCAAATTTTGACGCTCTCGGCCGGGTTCTACAAGCAACAGCAAATGAAGCGCGTCTATTTTTCGGGGTATGTGCCCATCAACGCCGATAAGCGTTTGCCGGTCATCACGACAAAACCGCCGCTTTTGCGTGAGCATCGCCTCTACCAAGCGGATTGGCTGATGCGCTTTTACAAGTTCGAATACAACGAAATTCTGGACGAAAAGAACCCATTCCTGGACCCGGATCTAGATCCGAAGGTTATGTGGGCATTGCGCCATCCGGAATGTTTCCCCGTGGATTTGCAGACTGCCGATTATGAGATGATTTTGCGTGTTCCGGGAATCGGTGTACGCTCGGCTCAGCTCATCGTGAGCGGGAGGCGCTACTCTAAAATTCGTCTGGAGCATCTCAAAAAGATGGGGGTTGTACTCAAACGAGCCAAATACTTTATTTATAACAGTGATGTACCGCCGGAACTGCACAGGCTTTATCCCGAAATGATCCGTCCGTTGCTTGTGGCAAAGCCCAAGTCCGATCAGCTGGATTTGTTCGACTCCATACCTGCGGCTTTGCCTGCACCTGTTACAACACAATCCAAAGCGCTACCTCAATCAACCGTTGCACAACTTCAATAAACCCCTAAGTTCAACAGTCTACCGCCCACTTCCTACTGTCTACTTCCTACTTCCTACTAAATCATGTCCATCGCCATTCATTACGATTCAACTTTTGACGGATTCCTGAGTGCTGTTTTTGAAATCTATCGCCAGCATCTGGATGTCTCCAGCTTTGTTGCCGAACGCTCCTACGAATCCGAAGGCGAAATCGCCACGGACCTTTTCGCACAGCCGTTCAATATCGAAACCTCCGAAGATTCAGCTCAACGTCTCAAGCGCGCCATAACGAAAGCCGCTAGCAGCGATGTTCTCAGCCTGCTCGAAACGTGTTTCCGTTCCGAAACCGTGGGCATCGAAATGGGCATTCTCGCTTATCTGCGCAAGCTTTTTGCCGGAATTGAACCGAATTACGGTCGTAATCCGTCGAGCCTTGAGATGATTCCGCTAATTACAATCGCCCGTTCTGTACGCCGTGAAATGGACAATATGCTTGGAATGGTGCGTTTCAACAAGGCTCCGGACGGGATGTACATTGCCGAAATTGAGCCCAAGTACGACATTCTGGAAATGATTGTCGGGCATTTCCGGGGCCGCTATCCGAACGGAACTTGGGCGATAGTCGATGTCAAACGGGGCTTTGGCGTTTATTACGAGAACCGTCGGACGCACTTTGTGACAATTCCCGATCCAAGCTCTATTGCTGCACACGCCCCTCCAGACCAGTTTACGCAAATGTGGAAGTCGTATTACGACACTATGGCTATCAAGGAGCGCATCAACCCGAGGCTCCTTAGACGATGTTTGCCGGTACGGTACTGGAAACACCTCCCGGAACGTTCGCTTGGGACGTTTTCGTCCAAACCGCTCCCATCTACAGTGGCCAAAGAGAATGCTTTTGCGTCGTTAAGGCTCGATGTTCGTCGTTGATTTTATTATATATGCGAAAAAAAAATGGCACTAAATTAATATAAGTAGTATATTTATTGATGGATTAACGACTTATGGAGAAAATAAACGATATGAACGGCTCTACTGTAAAACCGGGTTTTTTCGTTCAGGATTCTTTTCTGTACAGTAAAGACAACGAAAAAGTTGTTCTCCGTGGTGTGAACCACATGTTTATTTGGACCGATCGTGAAGGCAAGACTATTCCCGAAATTGCAAAGACTGGTGCAAACTGTGTAAGAATTGTTTGGAACATTCGTGGCCGCATTAGCGATCTTGATAACATTATTTCACTTTGCATTGCTAACGGCATGATTCCTATTCCGGAAATCCATGACACGACCGGCAACTGGGACCGTCTGAGCGATGCGCTTGACTTTTGGCTTCGTGAAGAAACGCTCCAGATGATTTCGAATCATCAGGAATACTTGATTTTGAATATCGGTAACGAACCTGGTGATAAGGCTATGCCTTCTGACGAGTTCTTCAACACCTACAATATCATTGTGACGAAGCTCCGCGCTTCGGGCGTGCGCGTTCCGATCATGATCGATGCCGATGAATGGGGACAGAACGAAAAGAACATTTTGGATGTCGGTCCGAAGCTTTTGCAGTCTGACCCGGAACACAACTTGATTTTCTCGCTGCATATGTGGTGGCCGAGTGAACGCCATAATCCGGTTGCGACAGGGTACGAAACCGTCAAGGACCGCATCAAGGGCGTCCTCGAGGAATCTCTCAAGCGCAAAATTCCGTTGATCGTGGGCGAATTTGCTCCGGTGGCCGCTGGGGGCGTCAAGGAAATTCCGTACAAGTTTATCATGTCCGAGTGCGAGCGCTTGAACATTGGCTGGCTCGCTTGGAGCTGGGGTCCAGGTAACTTCGATAGTCCGGATATGGACATGACTGTTCACGGCTCGTACAATACGCTTGTCGGCTGGGGCAAGGAAGTTGCTGTGGATAGCCCTCTCGGCATCCAGAACACAAGCGTCATTCCGAACTTTATCCAGAACAAGGACTTTACGACGGGCTCTCAGGGAACTGGGACGAACATCATCGAAAACGGTGATTTTAGTGCCGATGATCCGCTGAGCAACTGGACAACAGACTTCTGGGGTGGTAATGCCGAAGTGGCCGTAAAGGAAGGTGTGGTTCACTTCAACATCAAAAAGTGCGGTAAGGATTCCTGGAATCTCCAGTTCAAGCAGCACTTTACGCTCCACAAGGGTGTCACCTACGTGTTCAGTATGCGTGCCAAGGCCGACAAGCCGCGTACGCTCAACGTGAACATCAAGAAGGACTGTGACGCCTATACGCCGTATGCAAACGGCCGTATTCTTGACTTGAGTACGAGCTGGCAGAACTTTAGCTGGAAGTTCACGATGAAGGAAGAAACCGATGTCAACGCATTGCTCATCTTTGATATGGGCGGCGTTCCGACTTCCTGGAATCTTGCCGACGTGTCTTTGATTCACGCCAGAAGCGTTGCCGACCGTCTCAACAGGACGTTCCAGCGCAATGTGCAAAAGAATTCCGGTTACTTCAATGCCCCGAACGGCCCGTGGGAACTCCACCTTTATTCGACCGATGGAGCCTTGCTCGATGTTCTCGACAAGGGCAAGGGCGGTGAAGGCATGCGTCAGTATCCGAAGATCGAACGCAGTGGCATTATGGTCATCAAGGACTTGAGCTAACTGCGAACGAAAGCTCTATAAAAACAAACGATTTAAACAAAAAAGGCACCCGCAATAGCGAGTGCCTTTTTGCTAATTTCCCTTTTTCAGTGCGAGAATTCTTTTGACGCTTTCGTCAATACGCGATTCCTTGATGTCGCCTTTTTCGACGGCATTGACGATGGCATCGAGCGCTTGAACAAAGTCCTTCGGGCAAAGGATGATGTCAACGCCAGCCTGGATAGCCTTGATGGCGGCTTCCGTATTGCTGAATTGCTTTGTGATTGCGCCCATATCCATAGCGTCTGCAACGATAACGCCCTTGAATCCGAGTTCGCCACGAAGTTTCTCCTGCAAAATTACGGGAGAAAGCGTCGATGGCAAATCGTTGCCTGTAACTTTTGGAGCCGCGATGTGAGCCGTCATGATCATCTGCGCACCCGCTTTGATGCCAGCCTTGAACGGAATCATTTCGCATTCGAGCATCTCATCCCAGGTCTTGTTGGTTTCGGCATAGCCCGTGTGGGTATCCGTCTTGACATCGCCATGGCCGGGGAAATGTTTGAGCGTTCCGATGACGTTTGCTGAATCGAGTCCGTTCAAGTAGCTCACGACAAAGTCGGCCGCCGTTTCGGGGTCGTCCGAGAATGCACGGGGGCCGATGACGATGTTTTCCGGATTCGTGTTCACGTCGGCGACTGGGGCGAAGTCAATGTCGAATCCGTATTCCTTGATGTAACTTCCGATGGTGTATGCGGCCTTCTTGGCTTCGCTCGGGTCGCCGGATTCTGCAATTTTCGCCATGCTTTCGTACTTGGGAACATCGAACGTGCCGTTGTTTGCAATGCGAGCAACACGCCCACCTTCTTCGTCAATCGCAAGCAGGGGAGAACCGTTCAGCTTCTTGAGTTCCTTGACGAACGGAACCAACTGCGATTCGTTTTCGATATTGTGGGCAAACAGGATGACTCCGCCGACGGGATAATCCTTGTTGACGGAGAGCATTGTCTTGTTCACTTGCTGTAGCTTGTAATCCGTGAGGTCAGCATATTCATTCCAATGGATGCTTGTATCAAGCGCTTCGGGCCTCACAAAAAACAGTTGCCCCACCTTTTCGCGAAGCGTCATCTTGCTTAATTCAAGAGATGCGCCTTCGTGCGAGTTGTTGTCAGATGCAGAGGCAGAATCGTCCCCGCAGCCTACCAAAGTGGCCATTGAAAGTAAGGCCGTAATAGCAAGAATCTTTTTCATGAAAACCTCTAGAACTCCTATTCTTCTAAGTCGAATGTCTTTCCGGAAAGCATCTTATGGACTGATTTGGCCAGGGCTGGAACGTTTGTCAAATCGACCGTTTCGACAGTCTTCTTGTCGCCCTCGACATCGAACGAAAGCGTGGCTCCGTTGTCTTTGACTTCCATTTTGACCTTTGCGCCCATAATTAGCGGTAAGTTCACGTCATCGTGACCAGCCGGGAACCCGCACATGACCGGGATGTTGTACTTTTTCAAGTACTTGGAGAGCATTTCTTCGGTGCTTTCAAAGTCCTGATCCATACCTGATTCCACAAAATCGCCAAGAATGACTCCCTTCACGTTCTCCATGACACCGTGCAATTCCAACGTATTGAACATACGGTCGATGTTGTGCAAGGATTCTCCCACTTCTTCCATAAAGAGGATGAGCCCGTCATTGGAGAAAATGTCGATGTCACTTGTTCCGACCAAGGGGACGAATGTCGCCATATTGCCGCCTACGAGAATTCCTTCGGCCGAGCCCTTTTGGTTGAATTCGTGCTTGGGCACTTTGTAGGTGGGGACGGATCCCTTGAGCAAGTCACGCAAAAGCGTGCAGCGTAGTAATGTCGCTATAGCCAATCAGCCATTTGGGATTCTTTTTCACCGTTTTTAGGTCAATGAGGTCGACCAGCTGAATGGTGCCGTAGCCGCCACGGTTGCAAAGAATCGCCTTGATGCTGGTATCCTTGAGCGCATCTATAAAGTCTTCGGCTCGTTCTTCGGCGGTACCAGCGTACTTGCCTGCATCGAGCATGCTCACATTCTTGCCGATGACAGGCTTGAAGCCCCAATCCTCGAGTACGCTAGCCGTCTTTTGGATGTTGGAATCCGGAGTAAAATACGATGGCGAAAGAAGTGCTATTTTGTCGCCCTTTTTCAGGAATGCTGGGGCGGTACACTCTTTTAATGGGGTTGATGTTCCTGCTGAGGATCCGCTGGAGTTGTCGTCACCACAGGCGGAAAGAAAAAGCAATGAAGCGACAAAACCAAGACGGTAAATTCTTGAAAAATCCATAAACACCTCTATATATCTTTTTGTTGTAAAGATAATATAATTTTATTAAGATATTCGGTACGGGACTCCGCATTCAACTATCGCATTCAAGAACTTGCGACGTTGAATGCTCCGCGCTACGAAGGCTACTTAAGAGTAGCCTCCTTCGCTTGGTAGTGGATGCCCGCTTCTAAAAAAAACACCCCGCCACTTTTTAAGTGACGGAGCGTTTTCGTAAACGGGAGATGCCCGATCAAGTCGGGCATGACACTGCTACTCTACTCTTACACAGCCGTGTTCTGGCTCATGGCTTCGTAGTATGCGAAGCGTGCATCCACTTCCTTCTGGAGGTCGTCGGCGAGTGCCTTGGCGACTTCCGGATTGGTGCGGGTGAGGGCCTTGAAGCGGTTTTCAGTGTAGATGTATTCTGCAACCGGAATAGTCGGCTTCTTACTGTCGAGGATAAGCGGAGCCTTTCCTTCGGCAGCGAGGGCCGGGTTGTAGCGGAGGAGCGTCCAGTAACCGGAATCGACAGCCATCTTCTGGTGTTGAAGCTGGTTGTTGAGGTCGAAACCGTGGTTGATGCACGGGCAGTAAGCAATGATCAAGGACGGACCATTGTGAGCTTCTGCTTCCTGGAGCACCTTGAGGGCCTGAGCATCGTTTGCGCCGATAGCGATACGACCAACGTAAACGTTCTTGTAGCTCATGGCGATAAGGCCGAGGTCCTTCTTGCCAGCGCGCTTACCAGCGGCAGCGAAGAGGGCAACGGCGCCACGGTTCGTGGACTTGGAGGCCTGTCCACCCGTGTTGGAGTACACTTCGGTATCGAGAACGAGGATGTTCACGTTTTCGCCCGTGGCCATCACGTGGTCAAGACCACCGTAACCGATATCGTATGCCCAACCGTCACCGCCCATGATCCACACGGACTTCTTGACGAGGTAGTCAGCGAATTCATCGCGGAGGCTTACAGCCTTGTCGTCGCTTGCATCCTTAAGAGCTTCCTTGAGCTTGGCGACGTTAGCGCGCTGGGCCTGAATGCCTGCTTCGTCGTTCTGCGTCTGGGTCTTGAGGGCTTCAACGAGATCTGCCGGGAGCTTGTCTGCAACTTCGTCGAGGAGGCTTACAGCCTGGGTTGCATGCTTCGTGATAGCGAGGCGCATGCCGAGACCGAATTCTGCGTTGTCTTCGAAGAGGGAGTTTGCCCAAGCAGGACCGCGACCTTCCTTGTTCTTGGCCCACGGTGTGGTCGGGAGGTTACCACCGTAAATGGAAGAGCAACCCGTTGCGTTTGCGACAACCATGCGGTCGCCGAAGAGCTGAGAAACGAGGCGGACGTAAGCCGTTTCGCCGCAGCCTGCGCAAGAGCCGGAGAATTCGAACAACGGTTCGAGCAACATAGCCTGCTTGACGAGGTTCTTGTTAACCTTGGTGCGGTCAAATTCCGGGAGGTCAACGAAGAAGTCGAAGCACTTGCCTTCCTGTTCCTTGATCGGTTCCTGCGGAACCATATTGATAGCCTTCTTGGTAGCGTCGGTCTTGTCCTTGCCAATGCAAGCCTGAGTACAAACGCCGCAACCCGTACAGTCGTAGCTGGATACGGAGATTGCAAACACCGGCTTGTCGGAACCTTCGAGCTTGAAGCCCTTGGCCGGGGTGTACTTGAAGCCAGCCGGAGCGTTAGCAACAGCGGATTCATCGACAACCTTCATACGGATAGCTGCGTGCGGGCAGACCATAGCGCACTTGCCGCACTGTACGCAAGCGTCCGGATTCCAGGACGGGATGTTGAGTGCGAGGTCGCGCTTTTCGAACTTGGTGGTACCGGTCGGGAACACACCGTCGACAGGCATCTTGGAGACCGGGAGCTGTTCGCCGTTGCCCTTGATGATTTCGGCAGTGACTTCGTTCACGAACTTCGGAGCGTTGCCGTGGATCGGAGCGCGGAATTCCTTCGTGCTGGTGACAGCAGACGGAACCTTGACTTCGAAGAGGTTTGCAAGAGAAGCATCAATAGCGTCCCAGTTCTTCTGGACGACTTCCATACCCTTCTTGGCGTAGGTCTTTTCGGCGTACTTCTTGATGTACTTGATAGCAGTTTCTGCATCGAGAACGTTACCGAGCTTGGAGAAGAAGCAGGTCTGCATCACAGTGTTGATGCGACGGCCCATGCCGGTCTTTGCAGCGACAGCGTAAGCGTCGATGACGAACACCTTGAGGTGCTTCTTGATGATGGCTTCCTGAACCGGACGCGGGAAGGTATCCCAAACGGTGTCAGCGGAGTGCGGGGTGTTCACGAGGAACGTTGCGCCGTCCTTGGCATACTTGAGCATGTCGACAGATTCGAGGTGCGGAGTATGGTGGCAAGCGACAAAGTCAGCTTCGTTTTCGCCAATGAGGTACGGGGCGTCGATGATGCTCTTACCAAAGCGGAGGTGAGAGGTCGTCATGGAGCCGGACTTCTTGGAGTCATAGACGAAGTAGCCCTGAGCGTAGTTGTCGGTTTCGTTACCGATAATCTTGATGGAGTTCTTGTTTGCACCGACGGTACCGTCAGAGCCGAGACCGAAGAACATAGCCTGGAAGAAGTCGCTTTCGAGCTTGAAGTTCGGGTCGATCGTGAGGGAGGTGTTGCAAACGTCGTCGTTGATACCGACGGTGAAGCGGGACTTCGGTTCAGCCTTGGAGAGTTCGTCGAAGATGGCCTTGACCATAGCCGGCGTGAATTCCTTGGAAGAAAGACCGTAGCGGCCGCCGATCATCTTCGGCATAGCCATCTTGCCGGCCATCACAGCCTCAGAAATTGCGGTAAGAGCGTCCTGGAAGAGCGGTTCGCCTGCGGAACCCGGTTCCTTCACGCGGTCGAGGACTGCAATCTTCTTGACAGTCTTCGGGAGTGCTGCAACGACAGCTTCCATCGGGAACGGACGGTAGAGGCGGATGTTGACGAGACCGACCTTTTCGCCCTTCCCGTTCAAGTACTTGACGGTATCACCGATGGTGCAAGTAGAAGAGCCCATGGAGATGATAACGCGTTCTGCATCAGCAGCACCGACGTAGTCCACAATGTGGTACTGACGGCCAGTGTAGCTTGCAACCTTGTCCATGTACTTCTGGACAATTTCCGGAACCTTTGCATAGAACGGGTTCACGGTTTCACGACCCTGGAAGTAAACGTCCGGGTTCTGTGCGGGATGACGTTTTCTTCGAGAGCTTCGATCTTCATCACTTCGTGAGAAGTGCGGAAGCCGTCAAAGAAGTGCATAAACGGAACGCGGCTTTCGAGCGTAGAAGCGTGGGCCACGAGAGCGAGGTCCTGGCATTCCTGGACGCAGCTGGAGGCGAGCATTGCAAAACCCGTCTGGCGGCAAGCCATAACGTCGGAGTGGTCACCGAAAATGGAAAGGCCCTGCATGGCAAGAGCACGTGCAGTAACGTGGAAGACTGCGGGGGTCAGTTCGCCAGCAATCTTGTACATGTTCGGGATCATCAAGAGGAGACCCTGAGAAGCCGTGAACGTCGTGGTCAAGGCACCAGTCTGCAAAGCACCGTGGACGGTACCAGCGGCACCACCTTCGGACTGCATTTCAAATACGCGAGGAACCTGGCCCCAGATGTTCTTCTGGCCCTTAGCACTCCAGTTGTCGGAATGTTCGGCCATCGGGCTGGACGGGGTAATGGGGTAAATTGCAATAACTTCGCTCAACTTGTGGGCGACGTTAGCGGTTGCTTCGTTACCATCAACCGCAATCATCTTTTTTGCCATGGACTATCTCCATTTTTTAGGTTTTTTCAAAAAAATCCGATAATATACACCTTTGGCGTGTGGCACACGCATAAGGGCAAAAATCCAAGCTTAAAATTAAATAAGATTATCCGAAACGGACAACCAATTTTTGAAAAAAGTGGGAAATAATTGTTTTTTTTGGTCTTGTCAGCCAAATAGCTTCTGATTGATTTCAATTTCGAGCCCTGCATAGGCGGGTCCGAACTTCTGGCGAAGCGTCGTGGTGAGCCCGTCGGATTTGCCGAGGTACGGATAGTTCCTGCGGACACGGAGCGCCGGCTCGCGTTCCAGGATGTTCTTGATGATGATGTCGGCAAGTTTTGTTTCGGCGGGGCGGCTTGGGTCGTAAAGGATCCCGACGTCGGCATCGCGCTCGACTCCGTTCAACACCGGGGTAAAGCTATGGATTCCCAAGTGGATGACCTTGATGGGGACTTCCTTTTCGGACTTGCGCATTTTTTCGGGAATCACCTTGGCGACAAAATTCTCGATCTTTTCACGGTACTTTTGCCAGAGCGAAACCATGTGCCTTTTGATGGATTTCGGCAAGACCGATGTGTATTCCGAGAAAAATGTCTTGCTGGTCGCGCTACGGTTCATATCGACCACAAGGCGTGTGAACCTTCCTGAACAGTGAAAGTCGGGCTTTAGACGCTTGACCAGATTTGAAAATACTTTGTATGCACCGATGTCGTAGCCTCGGTGGGTGGCAAGCACCTCGTCGGGAATGCCATAAACGTTGCAGGTCTCGACACCGAGGTGTCGAGCTTCTTCAAGGTTGCATTCGCGGAATGCCCGCAGGACAAAATCCGGCAGAGCGTTGCTCGCGTGTTCGCAGGTAATCATCAGAGCCGGATTCTTCGTCATTTTTTCTCCACGACAAGAATGTTGCCGTCATAGGTCATGACGCCCAGCAAAATGCTGTGGACCAGACGGAACTTGTCTACTTTATAATAGGGACCGTTGTTCATTGGGTTCGCGCAGTCCGGGTCAGCAACCAGGAACTGCTTTTTTTCGTCGAGTCCGTAAAGCACGACAAAATGACCCATCGGATCACCGTGGATATCGTCGAAAACGGACTCGTTATTTTCATTCGTGTATTCGCGAGGAGAGCGGTAAAGGTAGGTGGCGCTCAGACCGCAAAGAACCGGGATGCCTCGCTTGAAGTAGCCCTCGAACATGCTTGCACGGAGGGCCGCCATGGCGACTGTTCCACCCAAGTCGATGAACCGGATGTAGGCATCAATCGCTTTCTTGAGTTTCGGAGCGTGCTTGACCTTGTGCAATGCGACGAGCTTTTCACGAAGTTCGGGCATCTTGAGGTTGCTCCACGTCGGGTCAAAAATCTTTAGATTGTATGAATAAATGGTAGCCTTGAATCCGCGCTTGAGGGCATCAATGCCAAGGAAAACACCCAATGTGCCGCCTTCTTCCAAAAATTCGATTTCGGAGATGAGCTTTTTAAGGGGTATCTTATAGCCGAGATACGAATAAACGGCGTGTAGGCTAGTGGGTCCGCACGTAACATCGTCTGGCTGAGGAAGTATTTTTAAATCCATCTGTTGGCCTCGTACAGGAAACGTGGCGGTTTGTTCATCAAATCGTCAATTTGGGTTTAAATATAAGTAATTTAGATATTGGTGAATCTTACAAAAAAATATTTAAGAAAACGAGTTTATTCGATTTATATTATATAGACTTATATGATACACCCATAGTATAATTTAGGCCTCTGCACCTCATTTTTCACTTACCGTTTTTAACTTTCCATTCTTAATTTTTAATTTTTGCGTATGCGTCTTTGGCTTGTTACTTGTCCCGATAATTTTGCAGCAGAATACGACGATATCGAAGAAATGTTCCGTCGTGGGCTTACACGCTTGATTCTAGATAAACGTGGCCGCGGTGGAAAACCGCATGCGACTCCTGAAGATTACGAACGTTGGCTGTTGAGCTTGCCGATGGATCTCCGTGACCGCATTTGGGTTCGCGGGACGCCGGATGTTGCCGAACAGCTCGACGTGCGAGGTTGCGTTTGCGAGGCTCAAAGCTTGATGGGCGAGGTTCCCGAAAGCTGGAAACGCATCAACTGCGTCGCGTTTTGCCGTAGCGTCGAACAGGTCGAAAATCTCCCGGAATGGGTTGCTGGAGCGCTCCTGGGTCCTATTTTGCAACCGCAGTCAGCGCTCGAAACTGTCAAAACGCTCGGAACCTCGATTTCGGTTCACGCAAAAACCGCCACCATCTTGTGGGGCGGAGTCGATACGGATACGATCGAGGATTTTAAGAAAATGTCACCGGCAGGAGTCGCTACACTTGGCGGCATCTGGAATTATGCCGATCCCGTGAATGCATTCATAAAGCTGAACCGGGCTGTCGCTGGGATCTGATTTTTCTGGATCCCGTCACTACGCTCCAGGATGACGCAATCGCGTCACTTAACCACGAACATTCCGTTGCGCGGCTTGCCTGAAAGCCTGTTGCCGAGCAAGTCGAAGTACATTGGGTTGCGCTTTTGGCGCAAATTCTTTCCGTTTTCGCGCATTCCGCGGTCTACAATGCTTACCGGAGGCGGTTCTACATACGGCTTGTCTGGATCGTCCACGACAAGCTTGATGTTCGAAACTGTCTTGCAACCCGTCTCGTTCGTGTAGGTGACGGTGTAAATGCCACTCTTGGAACCGTCGACGTTCTTGAGCGTATTTTCGCGGGTAGTCGACTTGAAACCGTCCGGTCCCGTCCAATCCCAAATTTTGCCGTCCCAAGGATGCGGGCCGAATTGTACGGTAGCGCCCTTAGCGACATTGAGTTCCGTCGTTTCGTTCCAGCCGTCATCACCGACCTTCACGTAAGAGATGATCTTTGTGCCGGAACAGGGGGCGACAACCTTCTTGCCGTCGCTGACGCCGATGGAATCGGGGATGTCGATGATTCTCGGCTCAAAGTCCGGAGTGGGGAAGGCCTTCATCAATGCGGCCGTTTCCGAAGCGGTAATCGGGATGATTGTGCCGTGACGGGGCGTGAATGCGCCGCTCGTCTTGGTATCTTGCACGAACTTGAACGTGCTCAAGTCGCTGCTGGAAGTAAACTGGTAATGTCCGTCCATATAGCAGTCATACATCAAAATCCACGAATTCTGGTTGATGAGCTTGAATACGCCAGCTCCTTCAACAGCTTCTTTCGTCTGCTGGAGTGTTCCGCTCGGCTTGCTCCACTGCGAGCCCGGTCCGCCTTTTGTGGGCAAAAGCGAATACGATGTCACCTTGCAGATTCCGCCTTCGCCTTCGTTTTTGTAGAACGCATGGTAAAGCTCGTCTACCGGATTATAAACGATATCCATATCGATTGTCGCCGAACCGCGGTCATAGAAATAAGTCGGTTCATCGAGCAAGTCCGTAAAATCGTCGTTGGCGTAAGCGTAGAATACCTTGTCATATGGGACCTCGCCATCGTTTGTCAAGATGGAAAAGTATACCATCAGGCGTCCTTTGCTACCATCTTTGTTCTGGTAATCGTTGTCCCAGATGGTTTCTGGAGCCCATACGCGGGTGACATTTGCAAAGTACGTTCCCTTGAAACGGTCCGGGAAATGCACCGTGCTGTGCTTCCAGTTGATAAGGTCCTTGGACTTCATCAGCACCATGCCACGGTTGCTGGCCCAGCCCTCGGCGCTCTTCATATCGGTGTTCACCATATAGAACCAGCCATCCGGAGCACGCAAAATATGCGGGTCGCGCAGTCCCTTCTTGATGCTGACCGTATCCGAGGCGACGACACGGTTGCCCTTGTTCATTGGCGTGTAGTTGTACCCATCGTTACTGAGTGCGTAGTAAATGTTCTCGTTGTTGTTGGCTGGAAAGTAGACAAAAAGGTAGTTGGAGTAGGGTTCGTACCCGTGGATTGAAACATCAAAGTATTTCGGCTCGATTTTTGAAGTACGGATATCGTACAGGTGTGCCGTCAATTTGACTTTTTTGTTTTCGCCAACGAGTCTTCCGTTGATATGCCCGTCGTGGGTGAGGAACAGCGTGTCGCTACTTTCCCAGGTCACGGGAACTGGTTGATTGTAAAGATTGATTGTATCGGGGAGAGTCAGGTCTGTATATAAGTCTTTCAGGTCGCCTTTTAGTCTATATTCGTTCAATGTATACCAAAAAGCTGTAACATCGGCCTCTTCTTGAGCAAAGGCAATGCTTACGCCAAGACCTATAATTGCTGAAACTATTATTTTTTTCATTTAAAGCCCCGTTCTTAACGAATTTAATATAATTTCTCTCATCCCCAAAAAACACACTTGTTTACGGTAATCCTTGAAAAATTATCCACAAAAAAAGTAAGTCAAATTTATGTTCTTGGTTGCAATAAAATGAGTTGTTATATTTTGAATTTAGAGCTTATATTATAAGAGTATGGAACGAACTCGTTTAAAGATTTTAGTTGTTGATGACACCAAGACGAATATTGAGGTGTTAGAAGGTATTTTGTCGCATGATTATGATGTGTGTGTGGCGTTGAATGGTAAAAAGGCTATTGAACTTACTGAAAAGATCAAGCCCGACCTGATTTTGCTCGACGTGATGATGCCCGAGATGGATGGCTACAAGACATTGAAGATTATGCGCGAGAAAAACATCTTGCAAGGCATTCCGGTCATTTTCCTGACCGCAAAGGCCGACAGCAAAAGCGAACAGATGGGGTTGGACCTTGGAGCCGTCGATTATATCACCAAACCGTTCAATCCGGCACTTGTGACGCTCCGCATCAAGAACCAGCTACAACTCAAACTGCAACGTGACCATCTGCACGAACTTGTCGACGAACGTACCGCAGACTTGCGCAGGACCTTGAAGGTGATGCTCACGAGCCTTGGTTCACTAGCCGAATACCGTGATCCCGAAACAGGCGAACACATCAAGCGCACGCAAGTGGTTGTTCAGCTCCTCGCCGAAGAACTCCAAAAGAATCCGAAGTACAAAAACGTCATTACTCCAGAATTCATCGAGAACCTCACGACGGCAGCTCCGCTCCACGATATCGGAAAGGTGGGCATACACGACCGCATTCTGCGTAAGCCGGGATTGCTCACGCATGATGAGCGCGAAATCATGATGCAGCATTCGCAGATGGGTTACGACGTCCTCCGCGAAGCGACGTTGCAGCTGCACGACAATGCGATGGTCCGTATGGCGGCCGAGATGGCGCTTGGGCATCATGAATACTGGAATGGCAAGGGGTATCCGAACCACAAGATGAAAGACGATATTCCTATCGGAGCCCGCATTATGGCGGTTGCAGACGTCTATGACGCTCTAGTCTCCAAGCGACCGTACAAGGAGCCGTTCCCGCACAATGTTGCCGTAAAGGAAATCGTCAGTGGTCGCGGAACACAGTTCGACCCGGACATCGTCGATGCATTCCTTACCATTGCCGACCGTCTGCCCGGAATTTACGAACAGTTCAAAGACAAGTCCTCCGAGGATAACAAGGCTTGACACATAGTCCGATAAATGAGAAACAGCGCCACCTCAGTTGGCGCATTTCGCTTGTTTACACCATACCGATGCTCGTATTCACCATCGCGTTGGTCATTGTTTTTGCGAATTATCTCAAGTCGACATTGATTTCGGCATCGTACAGTTCCTCGGAATCCAAATTCCAGGACAAGGTCGTTGTGGACTTGGAACTGTTCTTTTCGAAGTTCGAAAAGCAGTTCAGGCCACTGCCGCAAATTCTCCAGCATTCCAAGGATGCAGACGTCAAGAAGCTTCTTAAAAAGCATTCGATGTCCTCGTCCTTCATTGTCGATACGTATTACGGAACCAAAAGCGGCAAGTACATTTCGGCAAAGGATTTCAATCTAGACGAAGAAAAAAAGGAATTCCGCACCAAAACTTGGTATCTTGAAGCCTCCAGGCACAAGGGACTTGCGATTACAGGTCCGACGATTCATGAAAAGGCTAAAAAGCGCGTCCTCACGTACTCGTATCCGCTGTGGGACAAGAACCGAAAATTCGCAGGAGCTGTCGCCGACGACATCGACTTGCAGAAAGTCCGCCAGCTGATGGGGGAGTTTGCAAGGGCCGAAGGCGGGATCACGATGCTCGTGAGTTCCGAAAACGACAGCCTTTTTACGTATTATCCGTACGAAACGAATCTCCATAAAATCGTGATGGACTCGGTATCCAACTTGCTTAGCCTTGTTCAAGAGAATCTTCAGCAAGAAAGCTTATCGCCGGAAGCCGTTACCCGTTTTGAAAAGATCGACCTCGACAACCGCAAGCTGACCTTTATGGTGATGCCGCTCAAGAACGCTCCGTTCTATGTGGTTCATGTCATTCAAAAGAATAAAGTCGTCGCAAAGGTTCAAGACAACCTGAAGGCGATCATTTTTGTGGTGGCGCTTGTTGTTCTGGCGCTTATGATCCTCACGTCGGTGATTGTCCACTTTCTTTTCAAGTTCTTTATCCAGAAGCCGTTGAACGAAAGTGTCAGTTCCAGTACGATGTTCGAGACGCTTTTGGGGAGCGATAACTTCAGGATCATCCTGACGAACGATACGTTCGACATCCTTCACGCTAGTGCCTATCTCACGGATTACCTGAACAACGGGGTCGACATCCGCGGCGAAATCCTTTGGCGCTTCTTCCATTCCGAACCGTTCAAGAAGTTCGTGTACAAGGTGTCGAAGGGCGGAAAGATGCATGCTAGCGAACGCCAGATTGTCATCCCGGTCAAGAGTTTTTCGGGTGAAGAATCCTGGTGGAAAATCATCTTCCAGTTCCTGGTCGAAGACGATGGCTCTATCCGTTACCTGTTCATCATTTCTGACGAGACGAGCGGCATCCAGAAGGATACGATTCTCGATACCATTATGCTTTCGGCAGGCAATTCCATCCTTGTCATTTTCGATAAGAATCGCCGTGTCAAGTATATGTCCAGGCAGCTGAAGGACTACCTTGTCGCCGACTGGAAGGACGTGATTGGACAATCGCTGGATAACTTGCCCAAGTGCGGAATGCCAGAGAATGTTGTCGAATCACTCAAGAAAGCGTTTGACGATCAAGGCATCTGGAACGAATCCTTTATGCTCCAGAGTAACGATACGCACGCCGAAACGTGGTTCCGTGGTGAAGCTTGCACGCTCAAGGTGCAGGAATCCGTTGTGGGCTACATGTTCTCGATGATCGACATTTCGGAAGTAGTGGAGGCCCGTGAAATCGCAGAGCAGGCGACGCAGGCAAAGAGCGAGTTCTTGGCCAATATGAGTCATGAAATCCGCACACCGATGAACGCCATTATCGGTATGGCCCACCTGCTCCAAGAGACGCAACTCGACGAACGCCAGCATAGTTTTATTGAACGCATCAGTCATGCAGCCACCTCGCTTTTGGGAATCATCAATGATATCCTGGACTTCTCCAAGATCGAAGCCAAGAAGCAGGAACTCGAGATCATGCCGCTGAATTTGCAAGAAGTCATCAACGAAGTGACTGTCCTTGCCGAAGTGCGCATTGCGAGAAGGCCGATTGAGCTGATCGTGGATATGGATCCGGAAATTCCGGAATTCCTGATGGGCGACCCGCTGCGATTGTCCCAGATTTTTACGAACCTCATCAACAACGCCACAAAGTTTACCGAAAGCGGAAGCATAACGCTCAAAATCAAGCAAGAACAGGTCATTGGAAACAACATCAAGCTTTCGTTCAGCGTCATCGATACGGGTATCGGCATGACGGGCGAACAGTTGCACAACCTGTTCCATGCGTTCACGCAGGCTAACGGTTCCATAACGCGCAAGTACGGCGGAACTGGGCTTGGCCTTGTGATTTCCAAGTCCCTTGTCGAATTGATGGGGGGTGAATTGCAGGTCGAAAGTGAATACGGCAAGGGCTCCAGATTCTTCTTCTCGATTACGCTCCCGATGGCACCGCAGGCAACGGTGCCCAAATGGAAGTCCGTTTCGACGTTCAGAAACAAGAACGTTTTGCTCATAGACGATTGTGGCAAACTGCGTGAGGTGCTGAGGCATTACTTGACCAAGTTGCGCTGCGTCGTCGAAGAAGCGGGCTCCGTTGAAGAAGCCTTGGAACTGATCCAGGCGCATGACGAGGCCGGCGAATTGCCTTATGACTTGTTTATCGTCGATTACCAAATGCCGCTCTTGAACGGATTTGACTTTGTGCAGAAGCTCCCCGCCAAGATGATCGATATTCCCAAGGTATTGATGTACCCCATCCATTTTGACGAGCAGAACTTCCATATTGCCGAAGAAATCGGGTACAGCAGCTTTGCGGCAAAACCGTTGCAGATAAGCTCCCTCCTTACCGCGATGCAGGAAGCCTATGGCGAAAAGCCGACGTATCAAAAAACGGTCAAGACCGAAAAGAACAAGACTTTCTTCAAGGAAGCCAAGGTGCTTCTCGTCGAAGACAACGAAATGAACCAGGAACTCGAAGTCTCGCTGTTGAATAGCGTGGGGCTTACGACGATGATCGCCGGGAATGGAAGGATTGCGCTTGAACTGCTCAAGAAGGATGCTTTTGACTTGGTTCTGATGGATATCCAGATGCCAGAAATGAATGGTCTAGAAGCAACGGTGGCCATCCGCAATCGCATCGGAGATTATTTCCATAACGTACCGATTATCGCCATGAGTGCAAGAGCCTTCCAGAAGGATAAGGACGATTGCATCAAGGCCGGAATGAACTCCTATATTTCTAAACCGATCGACCCGAAGTTGCTTTACGAAGAGCTCGCAAAGTACTTGCCTTTGGCAGACAAGGCGACGATTGTCCCCGCGTCTACGGAAAGCGAATCGAAATCTGGCGACAGTGATGACAATACCATTTCTCTGTTCCAGAAGGTCCGCAATTTTGATGTTTCGTTGGGGCTCTACCATGCCAACAACAACCGCAATCTGTACTTCAAGATTCTGCACAGTTTTGTTTGCGACTATGCCGGAACAAAGCAAAAGCTCAAGACTTCTTACGAAAACGGCGACCTCGAAGAGTCCGCTCGTATCGTCCATACGCTCAAGGGGCTTTGCGGAACGCTCGGATCTAACCACGTGCAGACGCTAGGGCTTGTGCTTGAAAATTCGC
Organism: Fibrobacter succinogenes; assembly: GCA_902779055.1. GTDB lineage: Bacteria > Fibrobacterota > Fibrobacteria > Fibrobacterales > Fibrobacteraceae > Fibrobacter > Fibrobacter succinogenes_K. Next base: position 22,975 of record CACZAD010000048.1, read on the forward strand.
TCCTCCGCAAGGAACGGAACAACGGCGAATACTATGCATTCGAAAAAGCGTTGGAAGACTTGATTGAAGACTTGAACATCGTCTTACAGAATATCGCCTCGGAACAAATCAACAACAATGTCATCATCAAGCATGTTGATCCTGAAGCCGAAAGCAAGCTAAAAGCCGCCATTGAAGAACTCAAGCCTGCGATAGAATCGTGTTCTTCGACGCTCTGCAAACGCATTCTGGAATCGCTCGACGAGATTATGTTTGCGACAGAACAGGACGAAATACTGCAAAAGCTGCGCAACCAGATCGAGGACTACGACTTTACCGAAGCCGAAGCGAGCCTCAAGCGTCTTGAATTGACATTAAATTAAATGTCATGCCCGTCTCCGAACGGGCATCTCCATCTTGTTTTATCAGAAAATCATCGTCGCGATAAACGCGAGTGCGACGATGATGGCGGCTACGATGGCAAGCGGGCTTGATTTTTTCTTCTTTTCGCCGAATTCATTCTCGACGATTTCATCGTAGTCGGGGGGGTCAAGGTCGCTGTATTCAGCGCCCTCTTTCCAGCCGGTGTTCTTGTCGCTCCCGCAGTGGGGGCAGAAGGTTGCGCCTTTTTTCAGTTCGGCGCCGCAATGAGGACAAATCATAGTAGGAAGTAGACAGTAGGAAGTTGGAGGTGTCATCCTCGACCAAGCGTAGCGCGGAAGGGGATTTAACCGGGAATCTCCATTTATTTCATAAACTTGAATCTGCCAAGCAGATCGAAGTAACGGGCCTTGGGAACCATTTTAACAGGCTTTACCGTTTTGCGGATGGAGGATGTTTTGCTGGCGTCAATAAAGAAGTATTCTGCGATAGGAGTGTTTCCTATGCCCATACTTAAGGAAAAGCCTTTTTCGTTGGGATTGTACGACAAAGTTGCATATTCTTTTCCATTACTATAGAGACTGCATTTTGTATCGTCGTTTGGGTCTGCCACATATAGCATAGTGCTTGATTTCAAGTTAACTTTATAACCCATTTGTCTCCCATAGCTTTCATCTTTAGATATGAGTGTATCCGGTTTTAAGATAAATTCGGTAAGTTGGTGATAATCGGGTTGTTCAATTTCTTGACTGATATAATCGGGTGTAGCTTTAATAGTGAGTGTTCCATCAAATAGTTCCCCGTCTTGATAAATAGATTGTACATAGCACAAGGTGTCTTGAACATCACATTTGGTCAAAATGTATTCTGTGCCCGTATTTTTTAATGAAGTTTGATCAGCATCAGGATAAAAGTAAAGGATTTGTTCTTTTTCACCAGTCTCATGAACTTCAGAAACCTTGCCGTTAGCGTAAATGTATTTCTGCGTCGACGATCTAGTGTATACTGAATCTACATAGATGTTCGGGTCTAATCTAAGGTTGGGATTTGCATTCATACTAAATGCAGCATCAGTACATTTGTTGGCAAATGCAGCCGCATTAAGAGCCAACACAGTAAAAGAAACAAAGAACAACGATTTGCGAATCATAGATTTCCTCCTTAAATAGTTGAAAGTGGTTATTTCACTATCAGCTTCAAATGTAGTTTCTTTTCATCTTCGGGGATGATGTCCTCGAAGATACTTGTATTGAGATTGTAGCGGTAGACGAAGGATTCGTTTTTGTGCGACATGGGGCGGTTTTTATCCTTAACTTCGAAAATCAATATGGGATTATTTTTCATTAAGAAATAATTTTCAATTTCCATATCGGGGATTTTGACAATTTTAACCGAATCCAAATCAATGTCATACAGGTAGAAATCGCCTTGATCGTCACTATTCAAATAACCATCATTGTTGCTATCGACCTTAGTTCCAAAGAATGCCAAATAGCGTTTTTTACCATTGCGAATGTAATTTAAATTCCATCCTGTAAAACGCTCGTTTATAACACTTCTGTGAATTTTGTTGGCACCATTTTCGTAAACGAGATTCACAAATTGTTCGGTATAAAGCCGCTTGAGCGTTGTCGTATCCTTTATTCTTTTGGGTCTAATCGGTTTGACAGGTTCCCTTTGGGTAGATCCGTCATCACTCATTGTTACGGATAATGTTGCTGGATCAGCTTCGTCAAAGACAATTTCATCAACAGTAGCTTCTGAAAATCTAAATTTTTCTGTCCAGCGTTCCGGCTTTTCCATCGTCCTTGCAATAACGGGTACAACAAATTCTTGCTGTTCGTGGTTAAGGACGAACAAGCTGTTGTACGAAATGTACTGATTGTATTCTTTTTTGCGAGCGCTCTTTTCAGCTTCGGCTTTAGAAATGACGCCCTTATTTTCGTCGTATTCAGGATAACTTTTAGGAAGCAACTCGCAAATCATGAAGAAAACGGCTAGACATGCCAAAAGGAATACCGGGACGGAAATGACAGCGAATGCAATGCGGTTATATTTTTGAAGTTTAGTCATAGTAACACCTTTTATCTATTGAATTTGAATCGTCCTAACAAGTCGAAGTAACGGGCCTTGGGAAGCATTTTAACAGGCTTTGCTGTTTTGCGGATGGAGGTTGTTTTGTCTGTATTCACGAAGAAAAATTCTCTGTGGTAGGTTCCCTCGTCAATGCTTATAGAATAGCCTTTTCCATTTGGCTTATAAGTTATGGAATTCACTGTATTGTCGTCACCTCTGTATTCGAAACATTTGAAATCGTCTGTAGAATCGGCAATGATTAGATCTTGATTTTTCCGTACGGAATCTGTGTTGTAATCAAAGTATTCGATTTTAAACAGCGTATCATTTTTTAGAATTCGTTCCGTGAACCAATGTGTCGATGATTCTATTGTTTCTGAACTTGCGTAATTTGAGGTTCTTTTGCTGATTTGTTCCCCTTGGAACGCCCCATCGTAATAATTTTTTAGACGAATGCACATAGTGTCCTGTGTATTGCAGTTCAATATGATGTATTCTGAGCCTCTATTTTTGAGCGCTGTTTCTGTTGTGTCATAATAAAAGTAAAGAACTTCGGCTTTTGAACCTTCTTTTGAATCAAAAAGCATTTGTTCTAATCGCCCATTTTCATTGTAAATATATTTGTGTGTCCATTCGTTTCCACGCTCGTTAAAGTAAGAAGAATCAATACGAGCCTTATCCTGAAGGACGAATGAATTACCTCCAAACATAGCATCCGTGCATTTGTTTGCCGAGGCGATGGAACCCAAAGTTAAAAGAACAGCTGAAATAAAAAATAAAAGATTGCACTTTCCGAGCATAAACATAAAATCCTTTTTAATTTGCTTTTAATATAACAAAAGTTTTTATATTACATTCCATGATCAAGTCTTTTGTATTTACTTTTTTGTCTGCAATTCTTTGTTGTAACTTGCTTGGGTGCGCTTCGGCAAATTGTCCCGCTATTTCTGCTGAAAAGACGCAATATGAAGATTGTGTTGCTGAAGAAAATGCAAAATCAGAAGCCGCTTCAACAATAACGAAGGTTGGGATTGCTGCGGCATCCGTATCTGTTATTGGATTGATTATAATTCTGGTTTCATCCAAAAATTAAAACCGCCAGGCGAATGCCTAGCGGTTTTGTAAAGCTTTTACGCAATGCGGCCGAGCCGCATCTCATTAGAGCTTGTTGTTAGAACCAAGAACGTCAACGATCTTGTGTTCGTACATCTTCTGCATGTTTTCGCGAGCCGGCTTGAGGTACTGGCGCGGGTCGAAGTGTACTTACGGATAGCGGCAGTCATAGCGAGACGGCTGTCAGAGTCGATGTTGATCTTGCAAACTGCAGACTTGGAAGCTTCGCGGAGCTGTTCTTCCGGAATACCAACTGCATCCGGGAGCTTACCACCGTGGGCGTTGATCGTGTCAACTTCGTCCTGCGGGACAGAAGAAGAACCGTGGAGAACGATCGGGAAGCCCGGGAGCTTCTGTTCGATAGCGTGGAGCACGTCGAATGCCAGAGGAGGCGGAACGAGCTTGCCCTGAGCGTTACGAGTGCACTGTTCCGGCTTGAACTTGTAAGCACCGTGAGAAGTACCGATGGAGATAGCGAGGGAGTCGCAGCCCGTACGGGTAGCGAAGTCGATCACTTCTTCCGGCTTGGTGTAGTGAGATTCTTCAGCCTGGACTTCG
>CACZAD010000049.1 GCA_902779055.1 Fibrobacter succinogenes
TTGTAATAGGGCGTCTTGTGGAGCGGATTGGTGCCGTCGGGGTCCGCCACCATGAACTGCTTGTTTTCGTCGATGCCGTATACGACCACGAAATGCCCCATGGGCTCGCCGTGGATGTCGTCGAATACAGACTTGTCATCGGCACCGGTGAACTCGCGCATGCTGCGGTACAGGTAGGTGGCCGAAAGCCCGCAGAGCACGGGCACGCCCTTCTTGAAGTACTTCTCGAACATGGCCGCGCGCAAATCCTCGAATGCGACTTTCCCGCCCAGGTCAATGAAGCGGATGTACGCCTCGATGGCCTTGCGGAGCTTGGGCGCGTGCTTTGCCTTGTGCAGCAGTTCAAGTTTCGCCTTCAGTTCCGGCATGCTGAGCGTGCTCCACGTGGGGTCCAAGAGCGTCAGGTTGTAGGAGTGTAGCGTGACCTTGAACCCGCGCTTGAGAGCATCGATGCCGAGGAAAACGCCGAGCGTTCCGCCGTCTTCCAGGAACTCGATTTCAGAAATCAGTTGCTTTAAAGAAATCTTGTAGCCGAGGTGGTTGTAGACCGCCTGGAGGCTTGTCGGCCCGCATGTCACATCGTCGGGCTGCTGCAGAATCTTGATGTCCATCGTATTGCCTTTTTATGCCTTTTAAGCCGGAGGTTTATCCGTTCTCGTCTGGCGGCTGTCGGGATGTTTTCCCGGGTCGTCGATGGGTGGGCTAAATAATACCAATTTTTGTGGCTTCTGGCTTGCTATTGTCTAGAATGGGTATGTGGGAATCTATATTTGCAAAGGAACGTATGGGTAGGAGATGTTTATGAAAAAGTTTGCAAGTTTCGTGCCGTTCGTGTTCGCCATGGCGTTCCTTGTCGCCTGTGGCGATGACGGTAACGATTTTGTGTCACGTCCTTCGGACGATTCGTCCTCCAGCGTCACGCCGAAGTCGAGCTCTAGCGAGATAAGTGAGTCCAGCTGCAGTTCTGTGAAATTGTCATCGTCGAGTGGCAGTACCCCTGAGGAGTATGTAGATTCATCGTCTGTTGTTGCGGGGATTATGACTGATGAACGTGACGGCCAGACGTACAAGACTGTTAAAATCGGTACGCAGACTTGGATGGCGGAAAACTTGAACTACGCATACACTGGTGTACCTTATAAAGTTGATGGCAACACCTCTGATTCCATTAGCTGGTGCTATGACAACGACCCAGCCAACTGCGCCAAATATGGTCGCTTGTATACCTGGGCTGCCGCGATGGATAGCGTGGGCACGTGGTCTGCGAATAGCCAAGGTTGCGGCTGTAGTTCGGTATGCACACCGAATTATCCAGTGCGAGGTATATGCCCCGAGGGCTGGCACCTGCCAGACGAAGAGGAATTTATGACCTTGCTCACTGCGGTGGGCGGGGTGCTCACTGCCGGCATAAAGTTGAAGTCTACCAGCGGCTGGAATAATGATGGTGACGGCACTGACGCTTTCGGATTTTCGGCGTTGCCTGCTGGCGACAGGTATGGCGATGGGGGTTACGGCTTTGCGGGCGACCGCGTGTTCTACTGGAGTTCTACTAGGAGCAGCAACCTTGCGGATTACATGTATTTGCGCGGCGATTACGACAGGGCGAGCATGTACGCCAACATTGAGAATTTTGCGCTCTCTGTCCGTTGCATCAAGGACTGATTTTTTAAATTTCTTCAAAAAAAGGAATTATCATGAAGAATTTTAGCGCGAATATCAAGTACATCGGTGTCGATGACAAGGACATCGATCTGTTCGAAGGTCAGTATGTGGTGCCTGCGGGCATGGCCTACAATTCCTATGTGATTGTTGACGAGAAGATTGCCGTGACCGATACGGTCGATGCGCACAAGGTGGGCGAATGGCTCGCCAACTTGGAAACCGCTCTCGCTGGCCGCAAGCCGGATTACTTGGTGATTCACCATCTGGAACCGGACCACGCCGGTGGCATTGCTGATTTCGTGGCGAAGTACCCGGAGGTAACTCTCGTGGCATCCGCGAAGGCGTTTGCTCTCTTGCCGCAGTTCATGACGCTGCCTGCATCGACTAAGACGCAGGCCGTGAAGGAAGGCGATACGCTCGCACTCGGCGCACACACCTTGCAGTTTATCGGTGCGCCGATGGTGCACTGGCCCGAAGTTTTGTTCAGCTACGAACAGAGCGAAAAGGTGCTGTTCTCTGCCGATGCGTTCGGCAAGTTCGGCGTGTACGATGCCGACCCGGATGACTGGGCTTGCGAAGCCCGCCGCTACTACTTCAATATCGTGGGCAAGTATGGCAACCAGGTGCAGTCCGTGCTCAAGAAAGCCGCTGCGCTCGACATCAAGACGATTTGCCCGCTGCACGGCCCGGTGCTTGCCGAGAATCTCGGCTACTACATCGACAAGTACAATACCTGGAGCAGCTACGCTCCGGAAGACAAGGGCGTGCTCGTGGCGTTCGCATCCATTTATGGCAACACCAAGAAGGCTGCCGAAAAGCTCGCCGAGAAGTTGACAGCCGCCGGTGTCGAGAAGGTGGTGGTCTCTGACCTTGCCCGTAGCGACATGGCCGAAGTCATCGAAGATGCCTTCCGTTACGACCGCATGGTGGTCGCCGCTCCCACGTACGACGCGGGCCTTTTCCCGGTGATGGAAGATTTCCTGAACCACCTGAAGGCGAAGAACTACAGCAACCGCAAGGTGGGCGTCGTGGAAAACGGCACGTGGGCTCCGATGGCCGCGAAGAAGATGACCGAAATCCTCTCAACGCTCAAGAACGTGACGCTCGCCGAAACCGTGGTGACGGTGAAGTCTTCGCTCAACGCCGAATCCGAAGCGGCCCTCGACAAACTCGTCGCTGAGATGGCTTAGTCCCATGGAAAAGAACCACCCATAAGAGGGTGGTTTTGTAGAAATGATGGTGATTGGTGAAATTGATGATTTGATGTCAAAGCGATTGTTTCTTTAATCGTTCGACTTCTTTGCTTGCGTTGTAAAAATCTTGAAGTTTTTCTAGAATAGGCAAACATTGGCTCTTGTCCATATTGAATTGCGTGTTGCAAAATGGACACACGAATTTATTGTCAAATAGGAATGTACCCAAGGATAATTTGATGATTCCTTTTTTGCAAACTGGGCAGGGAATGCCGGTGGCGTTGTTGTAGGTTTTTTCTTCCATTTATCACTCCATATAGACATTTTGAATGACGCTAGTAATCTTGTCATGACTGAATTTGATTTCGTAGACGGCTCCCGTTTTTTTCGCTTCGCCATCATAGGCAACATGATAATGAATTTCTCCATTGTCATCGGTAAGCATTGAACAGCCGTCCTCCCATAGCTTGTGATTATGCTTCAGTAAAATCCCGTTGTCTTCGTCGTACGAGACATCTATGAGAGCGTTTTTTATGGGATTCCCTTGGGCATCTGTCAGACGTAAAAAGGTTGAAATGCTTTTTTTGTCTGAGAATTTAATTAGAGGATCTTTGAGTTCGATTTTGTCAAGGAGAACATCTGTCGTGTTAGATCCCATCAGTGCAAGTAGGTTGCTGATACCGGCAGGAATATCCGATTGGACGACCTTCATTTTGACGTTGATGTTCGCGTCAAGATGAGGGGAACTCGGATTTGATGAATTCCCGCTTTGTTGGGGTACCAAGGTTGCGTTAAGCTCATCATTGGTTGAGTCGACAATACGGACGGAAAAATCGAAATCCGCATAGTCAACGTGCAATAAGGGTAACGGAATCATGGAGAGAGTTGGAATCTTGACGAGTCTTTTTTGCGGTTCACCATCGCTACCGATGGTGTCGTAGACAAAGGATACCTCTTTTAACGACCCAAGATTCCCGCTGGAATCGCCTGAGGTGAATCCGAATTCCTTTATGTATTCGGTCGCCTTTCTCGCCGCCATAAAGTCGGCGTCAATGATGGCTTGGATGGGCGTTGCAAAGATGCCTTCTAGTGACGCTATTTGTGACATTTTTTACCCTCAGCTGATTAAGATGAATTCCCCGGAGCTTGAATTTTCAGTTACAAGCCAACGGTAATTTTTGAGTGTGGCCTTGAGGTGTATTGTTTGTATGACACTCTCAGGTAATTTTTGCAGAATCTCATTGTCAATAATGATTTCAAGATCCTGTATTGTGTCGGGAGCTTCTGTTGTTTTTTTAGACCCCCCTTTAGATTTGTTTGTGGGAACTTTGACGTTGTCAATGTTGTTTTTGATACAGGCGTGAATGGTATTGACAATTTCGGATGAATTGATCACTTTAGGGAAAACCGTTGCAGATCGTTCCGCTATTTCCGGGTATTTATTAAATTCTTTTAGTAGAACTTTGATGATTTCCTTGGTGATTTCGTTTTCATCAAGGCCAATCTTGTTTCCTTCGTAAATGACTTGGCTTATATCGTTTATGCAGGACGTTGCAACATGACGGGCATCGATATCTGTGCCTTTGAATAATGCCTGAATTTTTTCGTTATGCATCAGCAGGTCGATAATCTTGAACGCTCTTATACGTGCTGCGAATCGGCTTTCGGAGGAAATATCTTGGGAAGTCGCTAAATGGGGCATGGCGATTTCTACCATATCCTTGATGGCGTACCGTAAAGTGATGTCTGCTTCAGACATGGTTGCGTTGGGCAGTGCGAAATACTTCATAATTTCGTCGGTTTGGTAGCTTTCCGCAAATTGTTTGGAGACTTTGTTACTCTGGTGCTGAGCGATACTCAGAGAAGAGAGGATGACTGTGATGACTTCGTTTAATTTAGGCATATTCTTTAATGTGTCCTGAATCGCATTTTTGATGCGATTCAGGATTTTGGGTTAAGGGTTAATGAATTATGAAGCGAAGGCTGCAACCTTGATCTTCGAACTGAACTTAATGTTTGCGTTGTTCGGATCAGTATAGGTCAAAGTGACAATCGCAGGAGGAGTCGGGCCCTTCGCCTTGAAGGTCAAGACATCAACGCCATCCTCTAATGTGAGGGACGAGTCGGGGAGGGTGCATGCCGTCTGGAAATGACCGAAGGCAATAAGCAAGTTGTCTGACTGTGCTCCACCGGTGGCTGTTCCAAAGTCAACGTGCATATCAAGTGTTGTTTCAGGAATGATGACTCCATCCTTATCCTTGACAGTAATCGAGACTATTTCAGATTCTTGGTTGTTGGGGGTGATTGCCTTCTTGTCTGGTTCAATACAACCCTTGGCGCCGCCGTTCGAGGTGACGGACTTCGACAAGATGCCCAACACCGTAGAAAGGCCGTCCGGCATATCGGCCTGCGTAGCGTGGATGCTGACATCCTGCGTGTATTCCACGGAATATCTAGAATCCTGGGTGGCCTTAGAATCCTTCTTACTTGAATAGTTGGCTTTCGCCTTAACTTCCAAGCTGAAGGGCCCCCATCCCAACTTTGCAGAGGCTTCGCCGCCCGCATCCAATGCTTCGGACGAAGAATTTTCAGTGCATTCAGAAGAAGATGCATTGAGGGACGCCTTGAATTCGATGTTGATGTTGTCGATCACAATCATGGGAATCGGGACGATGGTGAGAATCGGAACGATGAGCTTTACAAGAGTTCCTTTGCTCTGGTACAAGAAAGCGACGTTGACCGCTTCTGTTTCTCCGTTTTTGTTTTCCCTCAATCCAACTTGCTGGATGAATTCCCACGAGGATTTCGCGGCCATTGCCTGTGCCGTAATTGCGGCCTGAAGCGGACCGCCAATGAGGGCGCTGTAGTCAATGCCGTTAAGCATGTTTTGAACGGTTGTTGCTGGTGTAGAATCTACTGCCATGATGTTATCTCCTTAATTTTTTTTATTTCACCTTCCCAGAATTGGGTTGGATAGAATCATATATAAATTCTATTTTCGAAAAATGCGAATTTATACAAATTGATTAAATACAAATTAAATTCTCTTTATTGGGTAGAGAAATATTTAATAAACGTGCATGAAAAAAGCATGCGAATGTTGTACGAAAAATTTTTTGAAAAAAATTTTTTATAAAAAATAATTTGGATAAAGTAATGAATTGGTTTATTATTTTTGAACACCGATAATAAAGAGGTGAAACTGAAATTGACGTCTAGACTTCGGTGCGATTGGAAATAATACGATTATGTCTCGGCAAAGTATTGGAATTGAAATTTCTAATTATGGATGCTTGAACGCAGCAAAGAATGAATTGATGATTATGTACAATAAGCCTTATTGTACATTGAATGAAGTGGAGCGTTATGAACGAAGAAATTTTCGAAGAAAAGGTTTTTATTCCTCGATGCTGCCGGTGCAGATTTTATCGATGACAGCATTGCTGACGCGTCTTTGCCAAAAGTACTCAATTCCGATGAATTTGAAAAATGAAGAGGAATTGTTTGAGTCCAGTGATGCTGTGCGGAGATGTGCGGGAATCTTTACTCATGCAATTGCTCGTAAAGATGAATTCGACAAGCCTATGATCAGGTCAACAAATTCTGTGATGAAGGCTAGAATGTCTGTTTTTTTTGGAGGGGGCGAGTTTGCGAAATCTAACGAGTCCCTTTGATTTCAAAAGGCAGTTTGTTTTCACGAATGACGGATTTTAGAAAAATTGTGATTGCTGCGGAAAGAGATATTCCTGCAGAATTGCAGAAGTCTTGGAATTGTTCTTTTGTTTTGTCGTCGACTCTGATGCAGATTGTTCGCATGAAAGTGTCCTTTTTTGCTAGGGATGAAAGCATATTGAATGCTTAAGGTGAGAATAAATGTAATAAAATAAAATAAAAAAGGAATATTTTTTATTCAAAAATAATTTATTTGTAATAAATTAATTTGTCAAAAAATGACTATCTCGTAAGTGCTTGTGATAGTGTTTTTTGTATTATAATGCGGAAATTTTTTTTCTGTTCTTGCTGCGTTTTAAACTGACTCTTTAGAGAAAAAACTAAATGTTGCAAAGGCATAATAAAAAGATTGCTGAAACATCTAATTGCCCTTGTTAATGGATAGAGGAGTTGCTTGACAATTAGCAACTGCTTGTGCTTATTTCTTAGGGGTCTCGATTCCCAGAATGTCGTAGAATTTTTGCAAGAGCGAATCGGGCGGTGTAATCAGGGCGTCCTTGATTTCGTTGACGCTTCTGACTTCGCGCAAGACGGCGTCGCCGCCTTCGAAATACTTCAAGGTAATGTGTGAATAGCCCGCGCCTTTGATGGCTTGTGCCAGGGGGCGCAAAGCCTTCATGTTGTTTTCGGTAAACATGGTGTCGAGTACGAGGGCTATTTGGCCGATATCGGGGATGCCCTTTATCTCTTTGAGAATTGCGGACAAGTCTTTGGCTATCACGTCGTGAGCGTGTAGCGGGCGGATGGTGTAGTTTGTCGCTTCATCTCCGGCGGGTTTCCTCAAAGCCCATGGAGGTGTGTCGCCCAAAGAGCCTTCACCTGGAAGTGCGAGGAAATTTTTGTTGCTGTCGAGATAGATGCTGTCGTTTGCGTAAACGGCCCAGATGGTGCGCCCCGGGTCTTCTTCGGATTCTTTTTGGATTGCCCAGAATTCGAAGGGCCATTCTTCACCGAGTTTAATTTGCTTCGCAATACGGAAATAGATGTTCGGCTGGAAACCGCCCCAACCGCCTAAAACCATATATTCGCTCGTGACAAAGAGCGAAAGGTTCAGCGGCCGCGCGTTGGTTTCAGTGTTCGTGGGCTCTTTGGGAGGGGTATTTTTTGTGCACGCGTTCGCCCCGAGCATCACCGCGAATAATACGGAAGCCAGAAGGATTTTATTTCTAAGTGTCATGGGTTTGTCTCAGATTGCGAGTTTTTTTCAGTGTTGTAGGTGATGCAGTAAATTGCCGTCTTGAATCAGACTATTGACCACCTCGTCTTCTGAAACGATGTCATCCATTTCACCGCCGATTGGCCCGTGGTAAGTGGAGTCGTTGCTTGTCGAGGACGATGATGAGGAAAGTGCCGATGGCGAAATGGTGCTTGCCGTACTCGTAGAATCAGCCGATTCCTTTTGATCCGAGGTTGAAGCGAATGCCGGAATCGAGAAAGCAGCGGATAGCCCCAAGAGAGCGACGAGTTTCGCCTTGGTTTTGGGATTGAGTTCGCCCTCTTTTTTGACTATGCGCTTTTCTATGTGCATTTTGATTAGTAACTTGGTTTGTACCTTGATTTATAAAGAGTCACTATAAGATTTAAAAAGTCAGTAGCATCAACAAACCGCCGCCCGAATTTTGCGGATCAATCAAAGGATTGATTTTCAATTCCCACCGGCGTTTTTGTTTTCCATATTCCTCGGCCAAACCGCGTTGCTTTTGCGCGTCTTTTTGCACGTCACCACGGACTGCACCAACAATAGACTTCCCCAAGAAATACAATCCATCAACAAGAAGACATATGCCAAAGAACATTCCAAAACCCCTTGTCACTTTACCTTCATAAGGGTAAAATGTAAGGTATCCTCCCACACCACTTAGACCTAACGAAATCAAAGCCAATTTTAAGTTTGGAAAACTTCGTTCAGTACTATTGGCAACTTGTTCACAATTTTTTTCCCACTGTTCGTAAGTTTTCGTACTATCCGACAAAGGTTCTGCGCCAAAAACATCGGCATACAATTGGCTTGGCGAAGACTTTTCAGAAATCGAATCCGACTTTATATCATAAAACCAGGTAGCACATCCCTTATCTACAATGATACCCTTGGCGCTATAAATATCGCCTAGATAAATAGTATCTTCCGTAGATCCATTGTACGGCACCCCACGATCAATACCCCTGCTAAACGCAAAGCAAGACGTCGCACAAAAAAGACTGATTACAAAAAACAGAAAGCTTTTTGTTTTACCTCGGCTCATAAAGAGTCTGAATAGCCATTCAAAAGGCAAATCAAATAAATTATCAAACATGTTCTAGCTCTTCGTTTTGGGGTTGATTTCCCCCTCTTTTTTGACTATGCGCTTTTCTATGTGCATCTTGATTAGTTAAAAGCTTGCGGGAGCATTTCGATGACATCGCTCGGGAGCATGCTGAATGCGCCGAGTTTTTTGCGGGCGAGGCGGCCTGCCTTCTGGTGGAGCAGGGCGCCGAGCACGGCGGCTTCGGGGGCGTGGAGTCCTTGCGCGAGCAGTGCCGTGATGATTCCGGTCAGAACGTCGCCGGAGCCGCCCTTGGCGAGCCCCGAGTTATGAGCCGGGATCACGAATACGCGCCCGTCGGGAACGGCGACGAAGGTCGGCGCGCCCTTCAGGAGGATTATTTTTTTCGTGTGGTGGGTGATGTCGCGCAATAGATTTGGTATGTCGATATCGTTTGTCGGAAGGGCGCCGAAAAGCCTTTCGAATTCCCGACGGTGCGGCGTGAGAATCGCCTCGCAGGGAATGCCGTACAGGAACGAAGCCGCTCCGGAGGCGGGGCTCGCCGAAGTTTTGTTGAACGAGGCGATGGCATTCAGAGCGTCGGCGTCGATGACGGTCGGGCAACTGAGCTGCGGGAGTATTTCGATGACGGCGTCGCGCGTGCATTCGGCGCATCCGAGACCCGGCCCGATGGCGAGTGCCTGGTTGTGCTTCGCCTTTTCGAGAATTTGCGGGATGTGAGCGGGCGAGAGCGCGGTGGCGCGGTCATCGACGGAATCGCCGTCTTGCCCCGCGATGTCTTGCAAGTTGCAGAAAACGGGTTCCGAGAGTTTCGCCTGCAGTACCGGCATGATGGCGTCGGGGCTTGCGAGCGTCACGAGGCCTGCGCCGCTCCGGAGGGCGGCCTGCGTGCAGAGCGCCGCGGCTCCCGGCATGTCGCCCGAACCCGCGACAATCATCGCGCAGCCCTGTTTGCGCTTGTCGCCCCAATCGTCGCGCTCTGGGAGCATTTGCGGAATGAGCGCCTCGGTGGCGAGGTAAAGCTTGGTGTCGTAATTGCAGGCGAGCGAAGCGGGGTAGGGGAGCGTGGCGACGGCCGGCTGGCCAAAGACTTCGCCGCCTTCCCGGATGTAGGCGTCTAGCCGCGGGAACCCGAACAGCAGGGTTTCTTCTGCGTGAAAGCAGGGTTCCCGACGCCTGTGTTCCGAGGAATCATAGCCGGTAGGGGCGTCGGCCGCGACAACGGGGACGCCTGCGGCGCCGATGTCGCGTACCGCGGCGGCATACAGTTCCCGCAACTCGCCGGACGCGCCGTTCCCGAGCATGCAATCAACAATCAGGTCGAACCGCGCGAATCTTGAAACTTGCGGTGCAGTTTTTGCCTGCGACAAACCTTCTTCAGCCGGCGAATAAGCAATCAACTTTCCGCCAGCCTGTGAAAAATCGTCCAGAGCCATTTTGGCTTCGTTCTTGAACTTTTCGACAGCGGTAAGCGAATACGTTGTGCATGGTATTCCCGCTTCGATAAGCAATTTCGCGAGGACGAGCCCGTCGCCCCCGTTGTTGCCCCCGCCTACGAAAACGGCTACAGCCTGCGACGCTGTCTTAGCCCCGCAATAAGCGGATTTGCAATTTGGCGTCTCGGGCGCAGTCTTTGCCGAGCAATAAACATCCCCGCAACCTTTCAAAACTTCGACCACTTTTCTATACAGCGCCGCTCCCGCCAATTTCATCAGTTCATAACCAGCCTCGACCGCCGCACAATCCTTACTCGCAGCAGAAAGACCCTTGGCCATCTCTTCCTTTGTAGCGGCGTCAAGTTGCCTCATCCCCTCTGTCGAAAGGATGGGCGGGAGTTCTGCATAACTGAATTGGCCGAGTTTTTTCATACCATATTTTTCCCGAGGGAATTTAGCGGTGTCTGTTTTAGTTTTTTTATTGGTCGCTTTCGGTATCTTTGTTTATGTAAAGGCGCTCTCCATCTTTAAGCAAATCTTGATGTGTGTAGGTGTTTCCGTCATCGCATTTGACGGACTGGGCCAATGTTTGGATATTATAGTTCATTCCCTCTGTATAGGTTACCAAGTTAGTTGTTACTATATATGATTGTTTGCAATTGACTGTTGTGTCCTTGGCCAATTTGTACGGATACACGGAACTTGCTTCGGTCTCCGCTATCACCTTTGCAAATTCTTCTTCTGCGGGAGGACATCCATTGTTGCGTTCAAGTGCACATTGTATGATTGTGTCTGCAACTACTTGAAAAGCCGGTGTGTTCCCCTGTGCAGGGATGATGGTTCCGTCGTCACATGTGAATACGGGAAGGTTCTTGGAGGGAATGGTGCAAGATGGGTTGACTATGCCATAAAGGGGTGCGGTTTCTTCCAAGTCGGAAGCTTTGCTTACCGGTCCAGGCTTGCTTGTCGAGCATGGCGAAGGAATGAGAAAAGTCGAGTCCTTGCAGTGAATGGCTGTATTTAGTTTTAACGTATAGGGATAGTTGAGGTGGCTTGCGGACTCGCTCGATGTCGGGGTGTCGCTGCTGTGGGGAACGCCGGCTGCATTGGTTTCGGAACTTTCCGGCGGGGTGCTCACGTCAGGTGCGGTACTGGAATCGTTTTCGCAGGCCGCCCAAAAGATTGATGCGATACATAGCGCAATTTTGCGCTTGCTTTTGCGTATGGACATACTTCCTCCCTGTTTTTATCTCTAATGAATATACATAAAAAGGGAAAAGATGTAAATTATAAGCAGAATTGTATGGCCGGAAGTTTTGTATATCTGAATTGGTCGAGGTGCTTCGTGCTTTGAATATAACATTATCGTACGTACCCATATTCCGTCCAAATATGTTTTTTTTGTGAAAAAAGAAAATAAGTGTGATTTCAAAGGCAAAAAATTGTTTTTTCTTGGCTTTTGTTTCTAAAAAAATATATATATAGCGTAAATGGGAAAAACCTCAACGAGGAGATACAATGAAAAAAATACTTGCTCTTTTAGCAATATGCACATTAGTTGCTTGTAACGAATCTGGTGAAAGCAGCGTTTCAGGCCCGGTGGGTGGTGGTACTCAGAGTGGAGAATTGAATGCCGATTCCATTCGCCAGCATGTGCTTGACTCTATCGCCATGGCCAATCAGTCCTCTGCAGTAGTTGGACCGGGCCTTAGCAGCGCTACCGTGCCGGTGTTCAGCTCTAGCACGGTTGCTCCGCTGGTCAGCAGTTCAAGTGTTGTGGCTCCGCCCCCCAGTTCTGCGGTCATTCCGAAATCCAGCGCTACGGTTCCGCCGAAGAGCTCCAGCTCGGTTGTCGTGGACGACGGCACCATCAAGCTTGAATTGTGGGATGGCTCCCTTGGCCAGCCGCATGTTCCGGTTGGAAACAAAGACGGTGGCTGGTGGTACAAGTATGACGACCAGGAAAATGGTGGCGCATCTTCTCTGGAATGGGAGACCGAACCGGGCGAAAAAGGTGACATGACTCCGGTCGTTGAAACTTGTGGCGGCGTTTGTGGAAGTTTCTCCCTTGGTGGATCGGAAGATCTTGGCTACAACGGCTATGTTGGCTTCGCCTTTGGTTTCGGCAAGAACGACTCTTACTCTGGCGATGCAAGCAAGATGAAAGGCATCTGTGTTGAATACAAGGCTACCGCCCCGATTATTATTGAACTCGGCTTGACTCGAGCCGCCGAAAGGGCTATCGGCAGTGCAAATCCGGCATACGAATTGCCCAAGTCTACCACGGCGGATGTTGTGAATATCACCTGGGCTCAGTTTGCACAACCGGATTGGTATACCGGCACGAAGACCGTTACTGGATCGGCTGCTGCGAAGGAACTTTCCTCGCTCAAGTTCAAGATTACTGGTGATGACGGCGTTCGCGGCACGTTCAACATCATGAAGGTCGGCCCCTACGGCGAGTGCCTGTAATTGTTGAATCTACACTTTTAAAAAGCGCTCCCCTGCGGGAGCGTTTTTTTTGTGTATAAGAAAACTACCGGCTACGCCGGTAGTTCCGTAAAAGCCTTCTGGCGGTCATGAAAAAAATCCTTTGACTATTGTTGAAATGCGG
>CACZAD010000050.1 GCA_902779055.1 Fibrobacter succinogenes
CCGACATTACCTATGATGCCATCAAGAGCACAGGAAAGCTCCTGGGAGGTAACGCATAATGGATATTATTGAATCCAAAACCTGGATTGAATGGGCAATCACGATTGCGAAGTTCGCATTCTGCTTCGTGCCTGTCCTTTACATCCTTCTTTTAATCCCGATGGAACGTCGTGGCGCTGGCTTCATGCAAGACCGTCAGGGCCCGAACCGCTCCTACATCAAGATCCCGTACTTCGGAAAGATCCGTTTGCTCGGTTACGTGCAGAACATGTGCGACGGTGCGAAGCTCTTCTTCAAGGAAATGTTCGCTCCGGCTGGCGTGAACAAGCTCCTTTACTACGTGGCTCCGGCAATCCCGTTTGCCATCGTGTTCCTCTCCCCGTGCGTGATCCCGTGGTTTGGACCGATGATCTTTGACTGGGGTGGCGAAACGGTTCGCATCGCAGGTTCCATCATCGATTCCGATGTGGGCGTGCTTCTGCTCTTCGGTTTCTCTTCCATCTCGGCTTACGGTGCCATGCTCGCTGGTTGGGCTTCCAAGTCCAAGTACAGCTTCTTGGGCGCTCTCCGTACGAGCTCCATGACCATCAGCTACGAAGTCTGCCTCGGCCTTTCGCTTATGGGCATTTTGCTCCTCGCTGGTTCCTTCAACCTCACGGACATCGTGCAGTGGCAGGAACACCACGTCTGGGGTATCGTTGCCCAGCCGGTCGCTTTCTTCTGCTTCCTCATCGCAAGCATTGCTGAAACGGGCCGCGCTCCGTTCGACGTTGCTGAAGGTGAACCTGAACTCGTCGCCGGTTACCACACGGAATATGGCGCTATGCAGTTCGGTCTCTTCTACATGGGCGAATACTCGCACATCTGCATCAACAGCTTCCTCATTGCGACGCTGTTCCTCGGCGGTTATGCCGTTCCGTTCGTGACGACCGAAACGATGCAGGAACATATGGGCGGCTCTCTTGCCATTCTCTGTGGCGTGCTTGCCTTCATCGCTCTTGCATTCCTCCATATGATTTACCGCTATTCCAGAAAGCTCAAGGCGACAAAGCTCACGCACCGCTTTGAAATCCTTCAGGAATATAAGCTTTACAAGATCGTGGCTTGGGTCGCTGCCGCAGCATTCATTGCTCTCGGTGTGGCTGCCTGGTTCTTCTACAATCCGGCAAACTTCGTGGTGAACGGCCTTGCTGTCGGTAGCTTTGCAACCGCAGTCGGTACGGCACTCATCCACTTGCTCGTGCTTGTGGCAAAGAGCCTCATCTTCTGCTGGGTCTGGATTTGGGTCCGCTGGACGCTTCCGCGCTTCCGCTATGACCATGTGATGCACCTCGGCTGGAAGATCATCTTGAACATCGCCCTCATCAACCTCGTTGTGACCGCAGTTGTCGCAAAACTCTTAGGGGGTAACTAATGCGCGTTATTAAGCAAAAACCGATGACCGTCATCGAACGCCTTTACATTTTCGAGGCGATTCGCGGTCTGTGGACGACTCTTAAGCATGCGGCTCGCGGCTTGTTCCGCTACGAAGAACTTCCGACGATTTCTTACCCGGAAGGTCAGCCCGAAGTTCGCAATACCTACCGTGCCAAGCACCGCTTGATGCTGCGCCCGGACGGTACGCCGCGTTGCGTGGCCTGCGGTATGTGCGCTGCTGCTTGCCCTGCCCACTGCATCTTTATCGAAGCAACCCAGAGTAACGATCCGCGTATCGAAAAGCGCGTGATGCGTTTCGACATCGACCACTTGACCTGCGTGTTCTGCGGTCTGTGCGCCGAAGCTTGTCCGGTAGATGCTCTCCGCATGGATACCAAGCAAATCATTTTCGAACACCGTTCCCGCGAAGATTTCGTGGCACACCTCGTCGATCTCATCAACTGGGATCCGAAGGACTACCCGAATGACGAACAGAGCCAGATGGCTCCGGGCGGTACAAAGAATGCCGAGGCCCGCAAGGTCTGGGGCATGGAGGTAAAATAATGCTCGCATTGATTTATTTCATTGTCCTCTCGATTATCGCCGTCGGCAGTGCCGTTTGCGTGCTCCTGTCTAGGCATCCGCTCTATGGCGCCCTCTCGTTGGTCGCCTCGATGGTGTCTCTTGCCGGTATTTATGGCCTTTTGGGAAGCCCGTTCCTCGGCGTGGTCCAGATCATGGTCTATGCCGGTGCCATCATGATGCTCCTCACGTTCGTGATCATGGTCTTGAACGGCGCCCGCGACTCCCACACTCCGATGTTCGACAAGGTTTCGCTCTTCGTGATTCCTGCCGTCATCGTGCTTGCCGGTCTCGTGGGCTTTGCCCTCGTCCGCTCTCCGATCGCTTTCGATACGGCTACGATTCGCGGATCTGTGGCAATCACTTCCAAGACTCTCTTTGATGTAGCTCAGACGGGCCCGGGTTACTTCGTGCTTTTCGAAGTCCTCGGTGTTCTTCTGCTTTCTGCCATGGGTGCCGCAGTGCTTCTCGCCAAGAAGCGCCTTGGTTCTGTGGAATCCGAAAAAACGGAGGATAAACACTAATGGAACTCCAAGCTATATATGTACAGATCTTGGCCCTGGTCATTTTTGCCATCGGCCTTATCGTCGCGGTTTCCCGCCGCAATGTGTTCTTTGTGCTGATGGGCGTTGAACTTGCCCTGAACGCCGTGAACCTCTCGCAAAGACTCTGCCTGCCGAAGCAAGCATTGTGGGCCAGGTCGTTCCGCTGTTCTCCATCGCAGTCGCCGCTGCAGAAGCTTGCGTCGGCCTTGCCATGGTCATCCTCATTTTCCGCAACCGTGAAAGCGTTGATGCCGACACGTATTCCAATATGAAGGGGTAGTAAGCTATGATTTCTCTTTGGTTAATACCTCTCTTCCCGCTGCTTGGCTGCATTCTCCTGGGCGCCATCGCGGTTATTTCTTCGGGCAGCAAGAAGGGTTCTGCCGAAGGCTTCGTGGGTGCGCTCGCGGTGCTTTTCCCAGCTCTCTCTTTCTTGAGCGTTGCTCTGCTCGCTCTCGACATGCCGGAAGCTGGCATTCGTGAAACGCTCTGCAACTGGATCGACATTCCGATGTTCCGCGTGGAATTCGGGTTCCTCTTTGATGGACTTTCCCGAATCATGCTCCTGTTCGTGACGGGTATCGGTACGCTCATCACGCTCTACTCTACAGGTTATATGCACGGCGACCGCGGTTTTGCCCGCTACTTCGCCTACATCAACTTGTTCCTGTTCAGTATGATCGTGCTCGTGCTCTCGGACAACTTGCTCCTCACGTTCCTCGGTTGGGAAGGCGTGGGCCTCTGCTCTTACCTCCTCATCGGTTTCTGGAACAAGGACCTGAACAACTGCAAGGCTGCTAACAAGGCCTTCATCGTGAACCGCGTGGGCGATATCGGCTTCTTGCTCGGTATGCTTTGCCTCGTGACAATCGGTGGTTCTGCCATCCTCAATTACGATGCTCTCTTGAACTTCATCCAGATGGTCATCAACGGTAACCATTTGGAACTCGTCGTCCCGGTTCTCTCCGTGGCTGGTGTGCTGTTCTTTATCGGCTGCACGGGTAAGTCCGCTCAGATTCCGCTCCTCACTTGGCTCCCTGACGCCATGGCGGGTCCGACTCCGGTTTCTGCCTTGATCCATGCCGCAACGATGGTGACTTCTGGCGTTTACCTGCTTGCCCGTCTCGGCAGTATGTTCGCTATCCTCCCGGTTGTCCTCAACATCATCTTGGTTGTCGGTATGCTTACCGCATTCTGGGCTGCTGTGGCTGGTCTTTTCCAGAACGACATCAAGAAGGTTCTTGCTTACTCGACCATCAGCCAGCTCGGCTACATGTTCATGGCTTCGGGTGTCTGCGCCTTTGACGCTTCTATCTTCCACGTGTTTACGCACGCCTTCTTCAAGGCTGCACTCTTCCTCGGTGCTGGTGCCGTGATTCACGCTCTCGCCGGTGAACAGGACATGCGCAAGATGGGTGGCCTTTTGAAGAAGACTCCGGTGACGGCTTGCGTGATGATCTTCGCGTTCCTCGCCATTGTCGGCTTCCCGGGCTTCTCCGGATTCTGGTCCAAGGATTTGATCCTCGAAAAGATTTATATGAGCGGCACGATGGGCCACGCTGTTTACGTCGTCGGTCTCATTACGGCTGTGATTACCGCTGTTTACATGGGTCGTCTCATCATCCTCACGTTCTTCGGTAGCTACCGCGGTTCCAAGGAAAGTGAAGAACACATCCACGAAGCTCCGGCTAGCATGCTCATCCCGATGGTGATCCTTGCTGTCGGTGCCGTGTTTGCAGGTTACTTCTGGGCCGACTCCATCGGTATCAAGTTCTTTGCAGAATCGCTCGCTCCGGTTGTCGGTGCAGCCCAGGCTTACAACACCCCGGCTGTTGCAGTACACCTGAACCCGATGATTTTTGCAGCTCTCGGTACGATTGCCGCCCTTCTCGGTATGTTCATCGCTTACAAGATTTATGCCAACGCCCGTATCCCGGCTGCAAAGGGAAGCTCCGCTCCCGAAGGTGGCAAGGCTACCTGGACGTTCCTGTTTGATTCCCTCCACAAGTATGTCGGTATCATTCCGGTGAACGCTCTCGCTTGGATCTGCGACGTCGTCGTCGACAAGATTCTTGCGGCTGCCCAATGGACTGTTGGTGCTATCGTTACGATTCTCGGTGACGGAGCTGCTTCGTTCCAGGTTCGCAAGGTTCGCCTTCAGATCGCCCTTAGCATTGTGGGCTTGGTCGCTCTTGTAGCAATTGTTCTTTTGACTGGAGGTTCTCTCTAATGCTGTTACATCTCCTCGTCCTCGCACCGTTCGTTGCCGCCATTCTCATGGTGATGACGTCCAAGGAAGACTCCAAGTCTTCTTCCCGCCTTGCAATTTTGATGGGCATCGGCTTCATGGCGATGGCCACCGCTCTTGTCTACGGCGGCGATATGTCGACAGAAGCCATCGAATGGTTCCACATTCCTGGCATCAAGGGACCTGTTTACTACTACCTCTACAGCCACGCTCTGGCTTCCTGGATGGTGTTCCTCTCTTGTGGTCTTTCTCTCGTGGCGTTGATTTCGGCACGTTCGATTACCTGCAGGAGCTATCGCAACTTTGCTATCGGCATCTTCACGTTGATGGGCGCCATGAACGGCACCTTCCTTGCGGCTGATGCTGTACTCTTCTTCTTCTTCTTCGAAGCCATGGTCATCCCGGCAGCAGTGCTTATCGCTGGCTATGGTGGCAAGGACAGAATGAAGGCTGCAATGACGTTTGCGATCTACACGTTGGTCGGCTCTGCCCCGATGATGGTCGCTTTGTGGTATCTCTTGACGATTGCTGATAACTCCATGCTTATCTCTCTCGCCGTTGCGGTCCAGAGTCTCCCGGAAGGCACCCAGAGCGTGCTTCTGGTAAGCTTCCTCCTCGCTTTCCTCGTGAAGACTCCGATTTTCCCGTTCCACGGCTGGCAGGCAATCTCCTACGCCGAAGCTCCGGCTCCGCTTTCTGCAATCCTCACGGGTGCCATGAGTAAGGCTGGCGTATTTGGCTTTATCACTTGGGTGCTTCCGATTTTCCCGCTTTCGATGAGTGCTGTATCTTGCATGATGTGGCTTGGCCTTGTGACCGCTGTTTACGGCGCTCTCATGGCTCTCCGCGCGACAGACGGCAAAAAACTCCTCGCTTTCAGCTCCATGGGCCATCTCGGTCTTGCTGTGGCTGGTGTCTTTAGCCTCTCCGAAGCCATGTTCCCGGCTGTACTCGTGCTGCTTGTCGCTCACGGTATTTCTGCCGGTGCCCAGTTCTTCTTGATGGGTATTGCAGAACGCATGACGGGAACTCGCGAACTCGACAAACTTGGCGGTCTTTCTTCCAAGAATCCGGTGTTCTCGACGCTCTTTGGCTTTGCCGGCGTGATGGCTCTCGCTGTCCCGGGTACGGCAGGCTTTGTCGGTGAATTCACCGTACTCCTCGCTTTGTGGGATATGGGTCCGCTTCCGGCTCTCGTGGCTGGCTTTACGCTGATCCTCTCCGCCGCTTATATGCTCCGCTTTATCCAGAAGGTCATCTTCGGTAAGCAGGCTCGCGAATACGAAGAAGGAACCCGTACGACGCTTCTCGAAGGCGTCTCTGTGGCCATCATGCTTGCTCTTCTCCTCGTCTTTGGTTTTCATCCGGCATTCATCACGGATTCTCTTGCCCGTGCCGAAGCAACGGATGACGCCGTTGCAGCCCAGGTGCTGAACGACGCGGCTCTCAATCAGGGCAATGTCCCGATGACCGCCGAAGAAATCCACCAGCTTGATTCTACTCTCGCTGCTGCCGGATTCAAGGATGACGAACGCGCATCGATCATCGCCCAGATGAAGGGGGATACCGAGGCTGCTGCCACGAACTCTGCAAATACTGTGAAGGAGGCTTCCGATGCTGAATAACCTTATTTATCTCTTGCCGGTTATCTGCGTTGCCTTGGGTGGCATGGTCGCTCTCGCTGCAGAACCGTTCCTCAGTGACGAAAACAAGCACAAGGTGCTTCCTTGGGTTTCTGCTTTCTTTATCGCTCTTGGTGCTGTTGCGCTTTACTACGCAAAGACTGGTTTGCTTTTGAACCTCTACGCCATGGACCCGATCCGTCGCGTGCTTTGCTTGTCGATTGTCCTTTGCGCTTTCCTCGGCATTTCGGGTCTCCAGTGGACGCTTGGCCGTGAAAAGTTCAAGGGTGGTGAAGCTTATGGCCTGATGCTCCTTGCTACAAGCGGTGCCTTGCTCATGACGCAGGCTGTTGACTTTGTGGCTCTCTTCATTGCCATGGAACTCACGAGCTTCCCGATTTACGCTCTCGTGGGCATTCGCCGCAAGGATATCAACGCTAACGAAGGCGTGTTCAAGTACTTTGTCTCGGGCGCAATCTTCAGTGCCATTTACCTCTACGGTGTTTCGCTGATTTACGGTGCTACGGGTTCTACGCATTTCTGCGGTCATGTGCTTGACGGTCGTACCGCCATTTACAGCGTGGGTATGCTCTTTGTGATGGCTGGCCTCCTCTTCAAGGCCGGTGCAGCTCCGCTCCACTTCTGGGTGGCTGACGTCTATACGGGCGCCTCTGTCGCCGTGACGGGCTTTATGGCCGCTGTCGTGAAGGTTGGCGCTCTTGCCGCTCTCGGTACGGTCTGGGTCAGCGTTCTCGTGACGCGCTCCGGTGCCGAAGCCGTGTGGAACCTCGCCGAAACGGTGACCGTTGCAAATCCGTCCAAGCCGCTCTTCTACGTGGTCGTTGTCGTCGCCCTCCTTTCTATGGTGATTGGCGCCTTCAGCGGTCTTGCCCAGAAGTCCGTGCGTCGCATCTTGGCTTTCTCTGCCGTGATGAACGCTGGCTTTATCGTGATCGGTCTCTTGCTCCCGAATTACCTCGGCAAGGGCGAAATCCAGATGGGCCCGATGTTCTACTTCCTCATCACCTACGCGATTGCATCGGCTGGTGCCTTGACGGGTATCGCTTATATGTCCGGTAGGGAAGATCACAAGGAAAATCTTGATGACCTCCAGGGTGCAGGTCGCCGCCGCCCGTTCGTGGCTCTTGGCGTAGCCGTGTGCCTTGCTTCTCTCGCAGGCCTTCCGCCGGTTGCAGGTTTCCTTGCCAAGTTCACGCTGTTCACCGAAGCCTTCAATGCTGACCTCGGCTGGCTTGCCGCTGTTGGCTTTGGCCTTTCTTTGGTGGCTGCGGTTTACTACCTCCGCATTGCATACGTTCTCTTTGCTCCGAAGAAGGACGAAGGCGAAGTCAAGTGCTGCTGCGGTGAAGGTAAGTGCTGTGGCAAGTTCGAAGCAACTTATGTTTACTTGCTCCGCTTTGCTGTTGCCGTTGCCGCCATCACGCTCCTCGTGATTAGCGTTTACCCGGCACTTGCACTGATCGGCTAGTGACGTTTGTCATCCCGGCCTTGTGCCGGGACGGGATCGCCTTTTGAAAAACATCTCGGCTTAAAAGCCGGGATGTTTTTTTATATTATTGAATGTTGTTCAAAAAAGGTGAATTTATGTGCTTGAAGAAGTTATTGAGTTTATCGTCTTTTCTGCTTCTTGTGGCTTGCGGTGGTGATAGTGAAAATTCTAGCGCTCCAACCGATTTCGACGAAGAAATTGAATCAAGCAGTAGTCAAAAATCGGTGAGTTCTTCGTCTAGCGTTAAAGACCAGAAATCATCATCTAGCAGTGTAGTTAAGGTTGTTTCCAGTAGTTCTAGCATAGAATCTTCATCAAGTGATGAAAAGGAATCATCTTCTAGCAGTGCTGTCGATGAACAGAGCCGTTCCTCCAGTAGTAAGCCTGTAGTGATTGCTATTAAGGATAAGTCTTTTAGCGGAATTGCGGAAAAGGGCCCGTTCACAAGTGGGTCAAAAGTAACTATTTACGAACTAGATAGCGATTTTACCCAAACAGATAATAGCTATACTACTGAAATCGATATTGATTATGACAGAAAAGCCTTTTCGTTTGCCTTTTCAGATGTGACTTTGGCAAATCCATATGCACTTTTGGAAGTGAATGGATTTTTCTACAATGAAATGAATGGCAAACTGTCTGAAAATAAGATTACTTTGAAGGCTCTCTCGGATCTTTCTAATCGCGATAAGGTCAACATTAATCTGCTGACGCATCTGGAATATAAACGTGTTCTTTTTTTGATTGGCACAGGGATGAATTTTGCCGATGCCAAGAAACAGGCTGAAACAGAGGTCTTGAATGCGTTTGGCATAAAGGGTGAATTTGCCAATTCTGAGGATTTGGAAAATTTTGGAAGAAAAGATGAAAATGCTGCATTACTTGCTATGAGTGTGCTTGTACTTATTGATGGAGAAGAAAAACTCGTTGATAATTTGAATTGCATTGCAGCCGATATCGAAAAAGATGGAAGTTGGGATGATGGAGACTCCAAGGCAAGGTTTGCTGATTTGGCTCAGGAAAAAGATCTTACGGGCGCATTAGATGGTATCCACACCACGCTCAGAAAGTGGAATGTGGGGTGGGTGCCAGATTTTGAAAAATATGTACGCAATTATTGGTACGAGAACTATGGTTTGGATGAATGTAACTCCAATAATAAGGGCGAAATTCTTGATGTGAAGAATGAACATAGTGCTGCATACGCTTCAAAAACTCGCTTTATATGCAAGGATAGCGTTTGGATGGAAGCTACGGAAATTGAAAAGCAATTTGGGGCTAAAAAGGGCGAAGATGGTGAATTTTTGACAGGCCCCGAGAGCGGAAGGAAATATAAGTATGATGAAAATTTGAACGAATGGCTGTATGCTAGCGCTATGGATGAGGCATTGAATAATGCGTGTACAAATAAACGCATTGGTTTAACGGATAAAGATGAAAAAGAAAAGTTGTATTACTGTTCTGCAAATGGTTGGTCAAGTCCTGCGGATGGCTGGAATTGGGATGTCCCTCCTAAATATCGCTTTAACCCGGCGATATCCTATGGCGAAATGACTGATACTCGCGACGGGAAAAAGTATGCTATTGTGGAAATCGGAGAAGGCGAGAAAAAACAGATATGGATGGCCGAAAACTTGAATTACTATAAAGCAAGTGATTCAACACTTAATGGACATAGCTGGTGCTTCGGTACAAAAGAAAGTGATCAAACGGCTGTTTGTGATGTGGCCGGCCGCCTTTACAGTTGGTCTGCTGCTGTGGCTAAAGAGTACGAAAAATGTGGCCAGGGACGAGCATATTGCGATATTGGGGACGAAATTGTGCAGGGGGCTTGCCCATCAGGATGGCATTTGCCCAAGTACGAAGAGTGGGAACTACTGTTTGAGAATGTGGGTGGGAAAAAAACTGCTGCCAAGTATCTCAAATCGCAGACGGGCTGGGCTAATTGCGATGCTTGCCTTGATGCCGTTGGCTTTTCGGCATTGCCTGTTGGTTATAAAATATACGAAAGCTGGTTTAATTATGCTGGACAAAGTGCGGTGTTTTGGAGTTCTACATCGCCTGATGCTATCTATGCGTATCAAGTCTATCTAGGCGATATGTGGGATAGTGCTGATTTTTGGACTACAAAAAAAGATGGTGGTTTTTCTGTTCGTTGTGTTAAAGATTAATGGGTTATTGCAATTGTTTAAAAACGTCCTGGCTAAATTGCCGGGATGTTTTTTCTACTTTTCCAAGCGTAGATAAAAAAAGGAATTATTATGGATAAGATTTATCGTTCTGGTATTGGTTTTGACGTTCACAAGCTGGTGGAAGGTCGCAAGTGCATTATTGGCGGCGTGGATATCCCGTACGAAAAGGGCTTGCTCGGCCACAGCGATGCCGACGTGCTTTTGCATGCGATTAGCGATGCATTGCTCGGGGCCGCTGGCCTTGGCGATATCGGCACGTACTTCCCGGATACGGACCCGGCATTCAAGGGCGCTGACAGCTTGGAGCTCTTGCGCAAGGTCGGCGAAGAAGTCAAGAAGGCGGGCTACGAAATCATCAACATCGATAGCATTGTGATGTGCGAACGCCCGAAGGTGAATCCGCACAAGGAACAAATGAAGGCAAATATTGCCCGCGTACTCGGCCTCGACGTAAAGCAGATTGGCATCAAGGGCACGACGACCGAAAAACTCGGCTTCACGGGCCGCGGCGAAGGTATCGCCAGCCAAGCCGTTGCGATGGTTGCAACGAAGGCTTAATAGCAGTCCGCTTGTGCCAAATAAAAATTCCTACTAAAAATGTAAGCTTCCCCCCTTTGACGAATCAGAGGGGGATTTCTATTTTTTACATAGTTCTAAAAAACAGAAACAACTACGTCTCGAATCCGGACTAGCTGAAAGGCAGCGACGATGACCCCGGTAAGAGGCGCTTTTATAGGATTGACCTATGACTCTTATGATTCTCAAGATGATCGGTTGCCTCGCTCTCCTTATGTTTGGCATGAAGACGATGAGTGAAGGCTTGCAGAAACTTACTGGTGGACACCTCCGTACGGTTCTTGGAACTATGACCAAGCATAGGCTTGGTGGACTTCTTACGGGTACTGCCGTTACTGCCGCTGTGCAGTCTTCGACTGCGACTACCGTCATGACTGTTAGTTTTGTGAATGCTGGCTTGCTTACTCTTAAGCAGGCCATTCCTGTTATTATGGGCGCAAATATCGGTACGACGGCAACGGCTTGGCTTATGTCGATCTTCGGATTCCAGTTCAACATGAGTAGCGTGGTGTGGCCCTTCTTTGCGCTTGGCATTGTGCTAACCTACGTCCGCAAGAACAGTGTCAAGAGCTTTGGCGAATTTGTGTTCGGATTCTCGTTTATGTTCCTCGGGCTCACGACGCTCCGTGAAAACGCGGTGGCGATGGACCTTTCGCATAACCAGACGATTATTGATTTCTTTGCCTCGACGGGCGGCTACGGCATCTGGAGCACGCTTTTGTTCTTGCTCCTGGGCGGTATCCTTACGATGTGCGTGCAGTCTTCGGCGGCTATCATGGCGATTACGCTTATCCTCTGCTCTAGCGGCGTGCTCCCGATTTACCAGGGCATTGCGCTTGTGATGGGCGAAAACATCGGTACGACGGTCACTTCGAACCTGGCGGCGCTTTCGGCAAGTACACAGGCTAGGCGCGCGGCTTTGGCTCACATGCTCTTCAACATTTTCGGTGTGGTGTGGGTGCTGATTTTGTTCCACCCGTTTGTGAACATGGTTTGCCATTTTGTCGGCTTTGACCCGACGTTCGTGCCGCAGACACAAGAAGAAATCGCTCAGGCAGGCATTCGCGTGACATACGCACTTTCCGGATTCCATACCGCATTCAACCTTTGCAACGTTCTCTTGCTGATTTGGTTCATCAAGCCGATGGAGACGCTCATCTGCAAGATCATCAAGGAAAAGGAAGATGGCGAAGATTTCCGCATCAAGTTTATCAGCGGTGGCCTCATGAGTACGGCAGAACTTTCTCTCTTTGAAGCTCGCAAGGAAATCAACGTCTTTGCAGAACGCACTCTCAAGATGTACCGCTTTTTGCCGGACCTCCTCAAGATGAAAAATGAAGAGGACTTTGTAAAGCTGTTTGCCCGCATCGAAAAGTACGAAGGTATCAGCGACAGATTTGAAATTGAAATTGGTGAATACTTGAACAAGGTCAGCGGCGGTCGCTTGAGTATCGAAAGTAAGACGATGTTGCAGTGCATGCAGAAGGAAATTTCTGAAATCGAAAGTATCGGCGATGCTTGCTACAACATGGCTCGCGCCATCAACCGCAAGTTCCATCTTGAGGAAGATTTTACCGAGGAACAGTATAGCCGCATAGAAAACATGATGAAACTTTGCGACCAGGCGCTAGTGCAGATGGTGGATGTTATCGAGGACAAGCCGCATACGAAGGCTTCGAATACGATGACGCTTGAATTTGAAATCAACGATTACCGCAAGATGCTCAAGGACTTGAATATCGAAGATATCAATGCGCAGCGCTACAGCTACCAGATTGGCGTGCATTACATGGATGTGGTGAACGACTGCGAAAAGCTGGGGGACTACGTGGTGAACGTCGTCGAAGCGCACGTGAACCACAGATTGCTCGGAAAGTAATCGGAATGGAGCCGCAGGGAATGCGGCTCTTTCAATATTTTTATATTTGCAATTTAGTAGGTGACTATGGCCCTTTTTAGGGGCGAAAAATGGAGGGCTAGATGAAAAAAATCATGGCGTTGGCTTTTGCCTTGTTCTTTGCGGTAGCAAATGCCGCTGAAACGCATGAGGCTTCGGAAAAAATCACGCAACAGGTTCTGTCAGGGGAACTTTCCCAGACCGTGTATGCTGGCGATGAAATTAAGCCGGTTAAGATTCTATATGAAAATACTGGCCTTGGCGAAGATGCTGTACCAGAATATTCATCGACGAACTTTTTGGAAAATTTTGGCTTGTCGAAAAGGTGGACTAAGGGCCCCGCTTGTGAAATTGCGGGAGAGATGAGAGATGATATTCCCGCTGGTAAGTACAATGCTTTTATCGTCGTCCGGGACAATGAAGGCAAGTTCGCCGAGACGGAGTTCGAGTTCACAGTGCTGGAAAAAGAACAAACGTTGTCTTTAAAATGGAATAAAAGTAGCGGTGACGTGAATCAGGAAGTCACTGCGGGTAAGTCTATTACACCTATCGTTTTCGATTACGAGGGAATAACAAGTTATAGCGTGAGTGGACTCCCGTCTGGACTTGTAAAGAATATTGATGAAAAAAAACATAAAATCATGATTGTCGGCTCTGTAAATAGCGATGTAATGTCTGGTGATTATGAATACAAAGTCACTGTTAAGAACGACCAAGGCGATGAAAAGAGCTTGTCGGGAACGATTGTTGTGAAAAGTGGCAAGGCTCGCACATCAATAAAACTTGTTAGTGAAAAAGCAAGACAGGAAGTCCTGGCGGGCAATGAGATTGAGCCTGTCGTGTTCGAGTTTGCAAATGTTCATGTCGATGAAAGTTTATCTTCATTTAAGTTCGAAGGATCGTTAAAAGGATCGTTTGCGTATAGTGTAGAAGAAAATAAGCTCACGTGCAGTGGAACTGTCGATGAGAATTTGAAGGGTGGATTATACACGATAAGAATTATTGCAATTGGTGAAAATAACAATGATACCGCTTTTGCAAACGTTGATGTGATTCATAAGTCTGTAGAGACGAAGGTATATGTCATTGAAAATGAAACGCAGTCGCTGACTGCCGGCGATTC
>CACZAD010000051.1 GCA_902779055.1 Fibrobacter succinogenes
GTTCCAGAAGCTCGGCATCACCGAAGAAAAGCTCAAGGAAATCCTCGACCTCCGCAAGTTCGTGGGTCGCGCTCCTGGTCAGGTCGTGAAGTTCGTGACCGAAGAAGTCCGTCCGGCTATCGAAGCTGTGAAGGATTGGGCTAATATCGATGCTGGCGAATTGAAAGTTTAATTTGTCATGCCCTGCTCCGACAGGGCATCTCCCTCTCGGATTGAAATAGGAGATTCCCGCTCAAGGCGGGAATGACAAGCAAGGTGAGTGCAATAAGAATGAGTATACTCACTCTTATTGCCGAACCGCAGCAGTCAGGCCACGAAGTGGAATGACATTGAATAAAAAAAACGAGTCCTTTGGGGCTCGTTTTTTTTGCATTGTCGTAAATCCTTACGGCTTGTACGGCGGAATATAATCATCGCCATCATTGCTACGGCTTGGAATATCCATTTTCCCTCCTTTTTTGTTCGTTCCAAATAATAGTTTGATTGTGGGACGTTTATATGTGAATTATATCACGGTGTGATTATCTTCACTTTTCTTGTCAACTTTTTTTAACGATTTTTACAAAAAACGCATTCGTTTGTGTTTTTTAGGAAAATTTTGGGTATTTTAATTATATGGAGAAAATTGAATTGTCAAAATGGAATATGTTCAGCAATCGCCATAATTCCGAGAATTACAACAGTCCGGATGGAAAGTGGATGCTGAAATTGGGGTTTCCGGGATTTTGTTCAACGAAGGAAGAACTTCTTCTTGAACAGAGTATTTGCCGGAAAGTTCTTTCGCTTGGAATACCAACTCCGCAAGTTGGCGAAATTGTAGAGTTCGAGGGGAGAAACGGGCTTATTTACGAACGTATCGAGGGCAAACGTTCTATTTCTAAATGCGTTGGTGAAGAGCCTGCTAAGCTCGATTACTACATCAAGTTTTTTGCAGAAAATTGCAAAAAACTTCATTCGACGGAATGCGCTCCAGGCACATTCAAAGACGCCGAAGAAAAGTATTCGCGCCTGCTTGAAGAATCGAGGATGTTCCCTGAAAATGTCAAGGAATTTGCTCGAAAAATCATCAAGGAAACGCCAAAGGTTTTCACTTGCATTCACGGCGACATGCAGACGGGCAACTTGATCATCAATGACAAAGGGGCTTACTTTATCGATTTGGGCGAGTTCGCCTGCGGTAACCCGCTTTACGATTTAGGTTGCTATTTCTATTTCTGTCATTATTTGCCAGATGATTATTTGCTGGCCGCTCACTATATGAATGCGGCTACGATGCACAAGTGCTGGGACGTGTTTGCGAAGTATTACTTTGGTGCAGATACACCGGAAAAAATGGCAGAGGTCGATGCCCGTGTCAAGCCTTATGTGCTGTTCCCGATTCTCGATTTTGAGCATTTGATGGCAGAAAACGAGAATTTAAAATACCTGGAAATGAATTTCCAGGTAGCTAGAAAAGATTTGGGAATATAAACGTTTTTAGTTAATTCCATACAGCCGGTTGTGCGCAAGGCAATCGGCTAATTTTTTGTATTCCGTGATAAAAGCTTCGTGGGCGGGGGCATCGCCGAGTGCTTTGTAGAGGGCGCTGGAGAGCGTTCCGCGTTCGAGCATTTTTTCCATAAAGCTTTGCGAGACTTCGGTGAGGTCGTTTTTCACGACGCTGTAGATGTGTTTCCAGATGTCGCCAGCGGTAACCTGGGCGTTGTTGGAGGAGTTCTCAAGATTCATACCGAATACGGAGAGGTATTCTGGCCAGTCGATGACTGCATCTTCGGCGTCTTTCACGGTCTTGTTGAGGAGTTCGGCAAGGCGAGTCGTGTCGAAGTTGCGCAAGAATTCGCGGTATTCCTTGAACGAGTGCGAGGTGCTCGCGAACTTGCCGTTCACAATGGCCTTGAGGGTCGCAATTTCGAGTTCCGCGATGGCAATGTCGGCGTTCGGGCATTCCTGAATATCGACGAGACGGATTTCAATGGCTCCGCGGTCAAAGCGGGCGATGGCACCACGGCTGTTCAAGAAGAAATGATTCAGCAGGTGTTGGCTGTCGTACGGATCGATAGCTTTTTTTACCTTGTTAAAAATCATCTTGTTGTATTCGTCGTAACTGTAAGCCGGTTCCGGGATGACTTCGCCCGTGATTTCAGGGACTTTGTCCTGGTTGTGGCGGTAAACTTCGATGCGGGCGTCACGATAGCCGGTGTACTTGCTGTCGAGATACGGGCTGCTTGCTGCTATGGCGGGAATCAGCGGCAAGAGCAAGCGGATGGCGGCATGGAGTTCGCCAAATTCTTCGTCACCGTCAAAAGAAAGGTTCAGGTGCGTGCTTTGTAGGTTAGCCCAGCCGTGTCCTTTGCAGTTGAAAATACGGTCGTAAGTCTGGTAAATGTCGAGGCAATCGTACGGCCAGAGCTGCATTTCCGTCGGATCCATGAACGGATGGCAGGCGCTTGGCAAAAGCATCGCGTTGATTTTTTCGAGCTTTTTGTTTGCGCGGCGAATCTCGTGGAAGAATCGCTTGCCGAGTCCGTCAAATGTGGATTTGGGATGTGCGCACTTGAATTCCAGCACGTGGCTCACGAGTTCGTTCGAAAGTCCGATGTCATCGTATTCGATGTCGGATAGCTGATTGCCGTCTTTGTCTTTTCCGAGCGGGACGTCGGCACGCGGCAGCACATTGAGCGTGTCGCGATCGACAATCATGAATTCCATTTCTACGCCGAAGCGTTCCCAGATTTTAAAATTGCTCATAGTATGTAAATTTATTTGTTTTTTATTGTTTTGTCATGCCCGCCTCCGAGCGGGCACCACCTTTGCGTTTAAGAAAAGGCGATCACGTCCCCATTCGCGGATCATGACCTCATAAGAACTAAAGTTCTAAGTGGTCAAAGAGAACGGAGTCCGGGATGACTCTAAAATGTGTATCCTTCCTACTGTCTACTGCCTACTTTATAAAAACATATCTCTTTCGTGTTGTTGGACCTTTTGCTGAGCTGCGTTTTGGCGGTCTTCGATGCGGTGGCGTAGGCTCCTCATCACGGCGAGATAAATCTTCTTTTTGCCGACAAGGTCTTCGATACCGTGGTCAATGCTCGGGTTGTCATTCACTTCGATCACGACCGGATGACCGTTGATTTCCTTGAGGTCGACGCCATAGAGCCCGTTACCGATAAGGCTTGCAACGCGGAGAGCCGTTTTCACAATGCCGTGCGGTACACTTTCGATCGGGAGGCAATCCCACTTACCGCAGGTTTCATTCTTGTTTTTGCTATCCCAGTTGTAAATCTGCCAGTGATTTTTCGCCATATAA
The DNA here is from genome assembly GCA_902779055.1 of Fibrobacter succinogenes. Lineage (GTDB taxonomy): Bacteria > Fibrobacterota > Fibrobacteria > Fibrobacterales > Fibrobacteraceae > Fibrobacter > Fibrobacter succinogenes_K. The sequence goes on from CACZAD010000051.1 coordinate 3,308, forward strand.
TATTTGCAGGCGTAGAGCGGCTTGCCGTCGAGAATACCGATTCGCCAGTCGAAATCCGTGGGCGTAAATTCCTGCGCAATGAGCAAGTCGCTGTGTTCGAACATTGAGTCGAGAATCTTTTCGAGTTCTTCTTTGTTGTTCGCCTTTTTGACGCCCATGCTGAAGCTCGAATCCGGAGTCTTGATGACCATAGGGAAGCCGAGTTCCTTCGCGAGCGTGTGGCGGTTTTCGCTGTGGGCGATAATCGTCTTCGGTGAGGGAATCTTTCCGACGGTCATCAGTTCTTGCAGATAAACTTTATTCGAGCAACGCAAGATGCTGTCGGGATCGTCGATGACAGCGATGCCTTCGCTCTGGGCGCGGCGTGCAAATGCGTACGTGTGGTGGTTGACGTTTGTCGTTTCGCGAATGAAGATGGCGTCAAATTCACCTACGCGGTGGTAGTCCGTCTTGGTGATCATTTCCACGCGGAAGCCCGTTTCTTGAGCGGCTTCGATAAAGAGCTGGATGGCTTCCTTGTTGCTCGGCGGTTCCACTTCTTCGGGGTTCGTTAAAATGCCGAGGTCGTAAACATATTCTTCGGTTTTGGGCGATACAAAGCGTTCTTTTTGGAAGTATTCAATGGCGAATTGATCGACCATGTCCTTGTGCGTTTCGGGAATCTCGTCAACGCTAATAGGACGGATGGACTGGATGAACCATTTTTGCTTGAACACGAACTTGGCGCGAAGTAGCGGAGCCTGGAAAAGACGATAAAGCGCCTGCGAAAGTTCCAGATATTGCGGGCTCACATTCTGCCCAAAGTAAATGGAAAGTATGAATTCCGTACCCGTCAGTTTGCGGAGACTCTTCTGGATCAGTTCGTCGATATCGTCGCTGATGATTTTCACAACAGCCGGAGCCTTGAAGTCACGGATGTTCTTGACGTTCGGGATGACCTTGTGACCGCGCGCTTCGGCAAGCAGGCTTACATAATAGCCCTTGCTCTGGTAGCTGTAGTCCTTGCACAAGTTGAAAACGCGAACGTTTTTCTGTGTTGTAAATTCTGGATTAGTAAGGTAGTCTTTTGCCGAGACGATTTCGGCTTCGGGAATGTGGAACTTCCAATTCTTTGGCGTGTTCACGACAATTATCTTTTTCATAATATCTGCACGTGTGGCGTCTTCATGTCGAAGTTGCGTCGTGCGTGCCAAAAACCTCTTTGCTTTTTGACGCTATAAAGATAGCTCAATATTTCAAGAAATGTAAAACGAGGCGAGGAAATGGTTAAAATAAAACATCTAAAAAGGGGCTTTGTAGCCGTTAAGTCCCCAAAAATTCTGTTTTTTATGTGAAAAAATGTATCTTATTTTATATGCGTATGCGAAATTGTCTTTTATTTGTTTTGCTGTTGAATGTTATTGTTTTTGCAAATGACTGTAACATTCGTCTGTTACCCGCTTTTACCGATTCTCCCAAAAAACAGACTTTGGCAAATGTTAGAGATTCTTTATTATCTGCTGTGCAGGCCCAGGATTCGAATGAAGTTTTTCGATTTGTAAATGTATTGAAAAATTCCGGTTATGGTGAACGTGCGTTGGACAATTACGAATTGTTGCAGATTTATCTTATGATGAATCAGTATGATTCTGCTTTAGTCACGCTGGTAAATGAGCATTTCCGTTATATTAATGAAAGTTATGATAATGAATTCGGTTACTGTAGTAATAATGCTCCATATTCTGCTTTTGATGATGAATTGATTGCTTATGCTAATAGAACAATGCATTTGATAACAGAAGCAGACTTTCAAAAACAGCTAGACCGGATATCAGATGGAACGGCTAACCAAGAATATAAGGATTTTACCATTTTATTAAAGGTCATCTTGAAAAATACAAGGTTTAACTATGTTTCTAAACGTAGCGATTATTATGCAGGTCTTCCGCCTGATAGAGATTCTTTTCAACATGCTCGTTTTAGTGGTGGGAGTTATACCAAAGAAGATTTTGATAACTCTCATATTTTTGATTCATTGATAGAGAAACTGATTGCTTTTAAAAATAAATATCCTGAATCAGAATTTAATCCTTGGATTATGAAGCAATTGGAGTTGAAAAAAAATGACCGTGAAAGAGATTTGAGAAGGCTACATTATTATTATGAATTTTTCTATACAGGTGGCATCGGTGGAGAATATTTTATTAGTCCGTCAAATTACAGTTATGAATGGAATGTTGTTTTCCAAATTAATCGTATTATTTTTTCGCTTAGTTATGGGCGGGATGATTATTTCTCGCGTGGTTGGAATGTCATGCTAGGCGTAGATGTTTTTGAAAATAAGTTTTTCAAGGTTGTTCCGTTTGTGGGTGGAAATAATGCTTTGATGGCTGGCACGCAATTTGAGTTTAGACCATGGATTTCTGAATTAGGGCGTGAAGCTCCAATAGGGTGCTATTTAACCATCAACGCAAAGTATGTTTATAAATATGGCGCAAAAAATGATGAAGCCTACGATGATGAAAAACATTCCAAGCATAGATTCTATCTTGGTCTAGGCTTCTACATTTGGTAGCGTTTAGAGTTTTTTCTACATTTCCCTCTATGCTTACCATTTCGGAATTCCTTCAAGAAAATTCGTTCCCTGCGATTTCGCTTTTTGAAAATGCTGATAACGAGGCCAATGGCGCATCGGTTCCGCTTGCCTCAATGATGGTCGCGAACCGTTTCTTGAAAAGTCCGCAGAACATTCTGGTGATTGCGAAGGATTACCGCAGTGCCGAAGTCTGGGTCGAGAATCTTGAAAGTATGGTGGGCGAGGAGTTTGTTCGCTTTTTCCCGTCGCTCGGATTGAAGCCTTACGAAATCAAGGTGCCGTTCGAGGGCGTGCTTGAAGAACGCTTGAAGTTCTTCCGTGATGTTTCCCGTGCCGATAAGCCGTTCGTTGTCGTTTGCCCGCTTGATGCGTTCTTGATGAAACTTCCGGAACCGGGCGAGATAATGCGACAAGTACGCTCGCTCAAGGTGGGCGACCAGCTGGAGCCTTCGTCATTGCGCCCGTGGTTCCTTGATCACGGCTTTACGGAACAGCCGATGGTAAGCGGCGTGGGCGAGTTCTCGATTCGCGGTTGCATCGTAGACGTGAACTGCCTTTTGTATCCGCATCCGATCCGTATTGAATTTTACGGCGACGAAATTGAATCCATCCGTGCGTTCGACATCTTTTCGCAGCGCTCGCTGGAGCAATTGACTCGCATTGAATTTTTCCCGATGGGCGAGTTTACGGTTCCCGAAACTGTGCTTGCCGGCGAAGACGGCCCCGCGGAATCGCTTTGGTGGCGTCGTCCGCATCACCAGCGTTTGGTGGCAAGTCTTTTGGATTACATACCGCGTGCGTCGCTTGTCTTTGAAGAACTTTCGCTGCTTTCGGAAAATGCATCAAAGATGTATGGAGCTTTCCGCGGAGCTTATGACGAAGCCCGAGTCTCGGATCCGGGAATGGCTCCGCCGAACGATCTTTGGTTCAAGATTGGCGAGCTTTCGCGCCTGTTCGTGGGGCGAGCGTCGCTTGATATGACTCGTGTCAAAGTCGATGATGGCAACTGGCACGAAATGCATATGCGTGCGCAGGATTTTACATCGAACGGCACGGATGCCGTCGCCAAAGAAATTGAGGAATTCTATGACAAGGGCGGTCGCGTTTATGTGATGGCCCAGACGATAGGCGGCGTGAACCGTTTGCGTGAAGTTTTTGACGGGCTTCCTGTTGAAGATTATTTTATCGGAAACCTGAGTGAAGGTTTTTGGCTCGAAGACGATAATGTCGCATTCCTCACGGAATCGAGAATTCTGAACCGTCATGCGAACAAGGCTCGTAAGCATAAGATTGCGGGTTCGGTGACGAATGCGTTGATGGTGGAATCGCTCAACCGCGGTGACCTCGTCGCACACGAAGACCACGGCATCGGCCGCTACTTGGGACTTGTCCGTGTAGAAGTCAACGGCGGTATGGTCGACTGCGCGTTGCTCGAATATGATGGCGGCGACCGCCTGAAGTTCCCGGTGTCGGACTTGCAGAAGATTGAGCGCCTTGACCGTTCGGATGATATCGAAACTAAGCTTGACCGCCTCGGCAGCAAGACCTGGGAAAACATCAAAAAGCGTGTCAAGGAAAAGGTCATCAAGATTGCGCGTGACCTCGTGGAGCTTTATGCCAAACGCGAACTCGTCGAAGGTTTCGGCTTTCCGCCCGACGGCAGTATGCAAAAGGAATTCGAGGAATCGTTCGAATACGATCCGACGCCAGACCAGCTCCGTGCCACGGCCGACATCAAGCGCGATATGGAAAGCCGTCGCCCGATGGACCGCCTCATTTGCGGCGACGTGGGCTTTGGAAAGACCGAAGTGGCTATGCGTGCGGCGTTCAAATGCGTGGCCTCGAACAAGCAGGTCGCGATTCTCGTGCCGACGACGATTCTTGCGGCGCAACATTACGAAAACTTCTGCGAACGCTTTGCCGCTTATCCGATCAACATTGCCTTGATGAACCGTTACAAGAGCGCCAAGGAAAAGAAGGAAATCTTCAAGCAGGTTGCCGATGGTACGGTGAACATCGTCATCGGAACGCATGCGCTGTTGTCGAACAAGAGCGAGTTCAAGGACCTTGGACTTTTGATTATTGACGAAGAACAGAAGTTCGGCGTGAAGCAAAAGGAAAAGCTCCGCCAGTTCAGACTTTCTGTGGATACGCTCAGCATGAGTGCGACGCCGATTCCGCGTTCGCTGCATTTGAGCATGACTGGCGTTCGCGATATTTCGCTCATCAATACGCCGCCGATTAACCGCTTGCCGGTCGAAACCAAGCTGATGCAGCGCGATGATGAAGTCTTGAAGAATGCGATTCTTGATGAACTCGCTCGTGGCGGCCAGGTGTTCGTCGTGAACGATCGCGTGCAGACGATTACCAAGCTTGCCGAAGATATCGAAGCGATGGCTCCCGAAGCGAAGGTTGCTGTAGCTCACGGCCAGATGGAAGACCACGAACTCGAACGCGTGATGGACGCCTTCCTTTCGCGCAAGTTCGATATTCTCGTGAGCACGAGCATCATCGAATCGGGCTTGGACGTGCCGAACGCGAACACGATTATCATCATGAACGCGCATCACTTTGGCATTAGCCAGCTTTACCAGATGCGTGGCCGTGTGGGGCGTAGCAGCGTCTTGGCTAAGGCTTTGCTTGTGATTCCGAACAAGGGTGAAATCTCGCAAGAATCCATGCGCCGCCTCAAGGCTTTGGAACAGTTTACCGACCTTGGCAGTGGCTACCAGCTTGCGATGCGAGACCTTGAAATTCGTGGTGCGGGCAACTTGCTCGGCCAAGAACAGCACGGCTTTATTGCCGAAGTCGGCTTTGAAACTTATGTGCGCCTGGTGCGCGAAGCCGTCGAAATGTTGCGCGGAGGCGCTCTCGAAAAACCGATTCAACCGCGTGTGGAAATTGGCGTGGATGCCTACCTGCCTGAGAATTATGTGGAAGACGGCCTTACCAGAATCTCGCTGTATCAGCGTATCGCGCGCATTACATCGCAGGACGAAATCCGCAATGTCGAAAGCGAATTGCAGGACCGCTTTGGCCCTGTACCGACGCCAGCAAAGATGCTTTTGCTCGTGACCGAACTTGGACTATTGGCGGGCCGTTTGCGCATTCAGGGACTCGCGCTCCGCAAGGGCGTCATTGTCGCGACGTTTGCAGAAACGCCGTCGCCGGATCCGCGCGTGCTTGGCGAAATCAGCAGTCTTTGCACTTGCGGTATGCGTTACCTGGGAATGTCTCCGTTGCAGGCTGTGTTCGAAGTCGGCCGTGGAACGCCGGTAGAAATGGCAAAAAAGACGCTCGAAGTGTTCCGGGCGTTTGCAAATATCCAGGTGCAGGCGGCTACCGTTCGCTCGGCAGATCCGTTACTGACAGCACTCGGCGTAGGCAGCGCGAACTGATTCTAGACGCTTTTCCAGTTCTGCAAGGATTTCTTCGGCGTTCAGGTCGTTGTTTTCTGTGGTTTGATTTTCATCCACGGCGTTCTTATTGTCGGGACGGATTGACTGCAAGAATGTTTCATCCGCATCCGTTTCGAAGAATACGCGTTCCTGGGGGATTGTCGTGATGGCGGCTGCGGTACTTTTTTTGCGGAAGCTGTCCAAGTGCAACGAGAAGAACGCTCCGTAGGGGAGGGCTTTCTGGACGAAATTCGAGTCTCCGCCAAATCGGTGGAATATCGGGCGGCACGTTTCTTGTAGCCGCGTCAGCGTTTGCAGTTGCGATGCGCCGGGACCTATGGCAAAATCCTGCAAAAAACCGGCTTCGGTCAACAGTTTCAGCACACGCTGGTAGTCTCCCACGCAGTGGATTTGCAGATCCCGCTTGAATTCTAGAGCAAGTTTGGCCTGCTCTATAAATAAATGGTCCTGGGTGCCATCATCATAGCCTGGATACCTTTTGTCAATCCCGGCTTCGCCCACCATCGCCAGTTCGTCCTCTTCTAAATGGGCCCGTAACTTGGCTAGCGTATCTTCGGTGGTCTGGGTGGCAATCATCGGGTGTATCCCGTAAGCCACACGGACTGGCTTGAGGATCGTCGAAAATTCCTTTTTAAGCTGGTGAAGCTCGTTCCACTCCCAAGGTTCGCATGCGATGGCTATGAAAATGTAATTCCGGTCGCACAACAGTTGTGTCAACTGCTTTTTAAGAGGAAGACGGGCTAAATGAATATGAAAATCGAACATGATTGCTTACTTTTAAATTAAAATATAAAGAAAACAACAGAAATGAAAATAATTGCTTGTTTTTTTAGGTAAAAAAGCCTAGTTTAAGATTGTTGGTGCGCCAACCCAAGTCTTTTGAACACATCATTAAAGGAGTCGCTATGCGCGATTTACTCGAAAAAGCTCTCAATAAAGGTTTGACAGTCTGTTTCACTTCCGAAAACGGTTTTGATGTTATCCGAATTTCATCTGGTAACGATGTTGTTGCAAGTTGCAGCCTTGGTTCCACCAGTTTCCGCGCTTCCGTCGAAGAATCCCTCCAGTCGCTCTTGCTGGACTTGGAACGCAAGGGATTTTAGCGGCTGCGCTGTCCGACTGGATCTCGCCGACAGAATTTAGAATGAAAAAAGCCCCAGCATTGCTGGGGCTTTTGCTTTATCTTAATCTTTTACGCAACGGACGCTATTCAGGTCTGTTTTGAGGCTTGCAAAACCTGAAGTGTTTGCATAATTGTGGTTGTAATCTGCTTCGTCCGAATCCCAAAAAAGGATATGGAAATCTTTTGTTCCTATATCATAGTTTAATAGTTTATTTAAATCTGGATCTTCAAGTTTTGTGAACTTGGTATGCCTTAAGAGACATTCTCCTTCATAAACGCTATAGGGGTTGACTGATTTCATAAAACCATCGATTTCATCATCGTTGGGCAAGTGCCAGCCTGAGGGGCATGCGACTAATGCTTGTTTCCAGGTGTATAACTTGCCGTAATTTTTACAGATGGCTTCGTGTTCTTTGCAGTAGGCTGAATCAATACGGTATTTGTTCTTACAACTTACGGGGCTTCCGATCAATGGGTGCTTGCATGAATAATCAGAACCTTTTTTGCATTCATATTCGCCATCCTTACACGATGCATTTGTATCTACGACATCAAATGTGTAATTCAAGTTTTGGTCCATCCATGTTTTGCCATTGATAACGACAGTCTTGTAGGTTTGACCATCGCGTTCATCGATGAATTCGCCGTATTCAAATTCTGGCAAATCGGGGGCGGTGGGCAGAGGTGGGTCCACCCAATCAACTCCGGCAGGTTCGTCTCTTACGCAACGGAGCGAACTCATGTATCCGTGGTATTCTTCATAAACAGCAACGACTTCGTATTCTTCTCTAACGCCGCTATCATAGGTTGCTTCGGTTGCGATACTCCAAGTAAGTGTATCTGCTGTTGTTAAAAATTTTGCTGGAGGATTCCTTTCGTATTTAAAAGTAAAACCTTCCATGCCATCACCCCACCATACGGCATAATAACCGGCAGGAAGTGCTGCAAAACCGAATTCATCGGTACCGTTGTTAATTTTCCATTCTGAATTTTGGGCTTTAAGCTTTTGTGCTGTTCCACATTTTCCGCCTATTGCTCTAATCAATTGTTCTGCTTCGGTTGGAGAGGGGACATGGAACCCTTCGGGGCAGATTCCACGTATGTTTCCTGTTAAATGACATAAAGAATCGATGCCGCAACCTTTGGCTTGTGTTCCATAAATACCCGCACCATCGATGGCGATGTTCCACGGGTAGTAATGTTCGCTTGTTCCAGTGATTTCTTCACTCCAAAGTAAAGCATCGTAAAAATAGTCTTCATTGTCATACAAACCATCTTCAATGAATTGGGTGACATCTAATTGGAGGTTTTCGGCCATCCACACCTGGTTTCCGATGACTGTTGTCTTGTATGTTTTGCCATCGCGCAAATCGACAACTTGGCCGTCCGTGATAATGGATGCATCTTTAAATGTTGAGGAGACTGCACTTGAGCTTGAACTAGCCTGAACTGCGCCGGAACTAGAACTTGTTAAAATGGCGCTCGAACTTCCCGGAACCGCGTCGGAACTAGAAATTGTGGATTGATTCTTCGGAATCCGATTCTGGCAATTCATAGTCTCCAGCGGCATATTCATCGCCACAAGCCATAAGCGCGAGTGTAGCAGATAGAGCAAGTATTTTTAGGGATTTCATCCTTATCCTCCTTAACACATATTGATCTGTAATATAATAAAAGCACCCTGCTTTTAACGGGGTGCCTTTGCGTTTATAGAGCCGAGCGGTCTTTTGTGAGCAAAAAGCCCCAGTTATTGCGACTGCGTCGCATAAACCGGCGCCTCAACAATAGAAACAAGTAAACTTGTTTCTGCTGTACTCGGCTTAGGTTTATTTAAACTGGGGCGATTGACGCCTTTGGCGTCCGCGGCTGTACTCGGTCATAAAATTATGCAAGCATAATTTTGCAACACTCGTTTTGCACGCTTTTGCGAGAGCGAGGCGAAGACGTCGGTTCTATTTATGCGTTAGAGCCGAGCGGTCTTTTGTGAGCAAAAAGCCCCAGTTATTAAACTGGGGCTGCTGCGAGAGCGAGGCGAAAACGTCGGTTCTATTTATGCAATAGAGCCGAGCGGTCTTTAATTGATGCGGCCGATCAAGTTGCCGGAAAGCATCATGTCTCTCGTTGCGCCGTAGTTGTGGAAACCGGCAGAAAGAGAGAAGCGGTCGGTGAGGGCCTTTTCGAGGTAAATGGCTGCGAGAACGTCCTTGACGTGCTTCGGATTACCTTCGTAGTAGCCGTTCTTTCTACGCTTGTGGAGGTATTCAGCTTCGAGGATGATGCGGTCGACCGTCTTGAAATTGAGTTCAATACCACCTGTGACCGGAGCGACGAGATCGTCGGAGAGGTCAAGGAGAGCCACTTCACCAAACACGGTGAGGAAGTCCGGAACGACCGGGTAGCGGAGCTTCATAGAAACGTTGTGCTTGATGTCGGCTTCGCTGTCATGAACCTTGTCGAAGACGTTGCTGCGGTAACCGAGCTGGATTTCGAAGAGTTCGAGGCTCGGGAGATCGTGGAAGTTGAACACAGCACGGAGATCGCCCTTGTTGAGGTGGGCGGACTTGCTGATGAAGGAGACTGCGATGTCGATGTTTTCGCTCGGAACAAAGCCGAATTCAAACTGGTTTTCCGGATCCTGGGAGGAGAGGAAGCCGTTCTTGTAACCATCGATGTAGCCACCGAAGTAGTCACCGTTCTTGTCGGTATTGTCCCAACGACCGACCTTGAAGCTGAACCAGTTCTTGCTCTGGTATGCCCAGGCTTCGTCGAGGGAGAAGTAATCATCGGCAGAGCCCATTTCGCCCTTGGCGTTGTCGCTCTTCAAGTCACCCGGATAGAAGGCGAGGGCGACTTTACCCTTGAAGTTCTTCGTTTCTGTAAGGATGGCGAGGTTTGCCTTGCCGCTCCAGGTTTCAAGGTTGTCAGAATTTTCGTCGTCTTCGTTTGTCCAGAACACCTTGCCTGCTTCGAGTTCGAAGTCGGCGTTGATGTCGAAGTCGATTTCGTTGACCGTGAAGACGGCGTTTTCGATCATCTTCTTTTTCTTGCGCGTTGTCGTAGTGGCGGCTTCGGTAGCTGCGACTTCTTCTGCCGGAGTAACTTCGGTCGGAACTTCTACGGCCGGAGCAGGTTCAGCAACCGGGGCCTTGACTTCGGCGACTGGTGCCGGGGCCGGTTCTGCAACCGGAGCCGGGGCTTCAACAGGTGCCGGAGCGGCTTCGACCGGGGCCTTGACTTCGGCAACCGGAGCGGGTTCTGCGGCTGGGGCGGCAACCGGTGCTGCTGCAGGTGCAGCTTCGGCAGCGGGGGCCTTAGCTTCGGCAACCGGAGCCTTGACTTCGGCGGCGGCCTTTGCTTCGGCAACCGGAGCTGCAACCGGGGCTGCGGCTTCGGCGGCCTTTGCTTCTACAGCCTTGGCTTGTTCGGCCGGAGCTGCTGCAACCTTTTCTTTTGCAACACGTGCTTTCTTTTTCGTCGTTGCAGCCTTAGCCTTTGCCGGAGCAACCTTTGCTTCTACAGCAGGCTTTGCCTGGTCGGCTGCAGCCTTGACTTCTTCAGCCTGGGGTGCGGCGAATACGGATGCTGCCAAAAGGCATGTGGCAAGAAACATCTTTTTCATTACAGACTCTCCTTGAGTGTATTACGTTTTTAAATCGTGTTTAAATGTTAGTAAAAAAAACTTAATAGAATTTTTTGCTACATATAAAGCCTGCTTTAATCTAGTTTAATAATTCAAAAGAGGTGACTGTTTTGAAAAAAATATTGTTGGTGGTGTGTGCTTTATTTACTGCGAACTCCTTTGCCCAAATGAAGCTGGATGTGTTTGCGAAAAGTAATGGAGAAATCAACGAAAGCCGCCCGCTGGGGTATTTAACGTCTTCGGATGCCATTAAGGAACTTCCGATTCCCAAAGACAGGATTGAACACGAAAGTTTCGTGGATGTCCAGGAAAAGGTTCGTGGTCCCAAGGGCAAGATGAAGACTGTCACCAAAAAGCAGAGAATTGTCACTTACGAAGAAGTTGAACCCAAGGCTCCGCCCCGTTTTGTTCCTGTAAACTGCAAGTTTGGCGATGTTTGGGTCAAGCGTTCGGAGCTGGACCGCTTTATGCAGGAATATGCCGATTTGAGTGGCGAGTATGTCTCGGAAACGGGTCGTGTTGTATTGAAGAGTTCTCCGAGCAACGCAAGCCGCTTTAACATTGTTGTGCAGAACGGTGTGGGCGACAATGTTGCCGAAATCGAAATGGGCAATCTCGAAAAGAAGAATATCAATGGTCACGCCCGCTTTGTCTATAAAGAAGAGGGGTGTGCTGTCGGTGTAGATGTGTTTAACCGCGTTGTCCGTGTGGCCCAGCATGGTTGCGAAGATTACAATGTTGGTGGATACACGCTTGCTGGCAATTATCCGACATTCAAGGGCAACAACCGCATCGTTGAAACGTTCGACCTGGAATCTTACAGCTTCTCGTACCCGAAGTACTTGTGGTGCGCCAGTGGCTTTGATACTTGTGAACCGTTAAAGGACGAACACGGTATCGTGAACATTACGTGGAGCAAGGATGGGCATGGGACGATTGAACGCAAGGCGGGCAATACGGTGCATACGTACCGCGCTATGGAACGCGTGATTCCGCACAAGCGCGATTACTTTATGGGCGAAAAGCCGATTGCCATCAAGACCAAGCGCACCGACATGAGTGGCGAATGGATGAACTGGTATTTCTATCCGCGTGCTGGGCGCTTCAAGATGATGCGTTCCGGACAGCGCCACGACGCCGCTTACATGGAAATCTACGAACCCGTCAAAGAAGATGATTAAGAGTGGGCTTCGCCCAAGCCCGTAATAAGTAAAAATGTACTTCTTGCGGGCGGGGCCCCAGCTCGGAGTTGCGAAGGCCGCACGGGCCCCTCCCTGCACCCTCCCCATCCTTGGCCGACGCTTTATTCTCTCGACTTAATCCTGATTATCTGTTGATTTGATTTAAGTCTCGCTTTTATTTATAAATGAATTATTTAATTTTTTTATGATTGTTTATTAATTGTAGTGAATTGTTGCAGAAGATTATGATTAAATCGATTGAACAGAGTCGTATTTTGTTTTTGGATTCGGGGCCGCTCGTTAGGCTTTTGCAGATGCATCCGGATTATTACCCGATTGTGTCGGGTGTGCTTGATGGCGTGTACGAGAATAATGTACAGGTCTTGGTTTCGTCCGTGACTTTGTTTGAAATTTGCAAGAAGGCGTATGGCGCAAACGACGGTGTGCTGGCAAGGCAGTACCGCGAATTCTTCGAAAAGTCTGCTAACGTGCGCCTTTGCGAAGTGAATGCAGATGTGTCGCTGAAGGCGGCAGAACTTTTTGCTGCCGCAGTCCGTACGAACCACAAGCAGACCGAAGCTGAATCGCTGCGTTTGGCGACTGCTTTTGTGAATGGTGCCGACTGCATCCTCACGGAATGCGCAAATTTCCGTGACGCTACCGATGCGTTAGTGGTAACGCTGGACGAAATTTAAGCCGCTGCTTACGGGGAGGATGTTGTGTACAAATTTGCACAACTTTTCATGATGTTGCTTTTGGGGGGACTGCTCGTCGGTTGTGGAAACTCATCCAATGCCGATTCTAAACGTCATCATATAACGGAAGGATGTGCTTTTTCTCGCAGCGGAATGGAGTTGTACCGCTTGCAGCGTGACGGAAAATGGGATTCCTTGATGACCGCGTGTGATACGGCTTTTGTCGTAGATTCTATCCTGGTTTACGATACGCTGTATAACGATACCTTTGTAAAACGTTTTGCCAGTTTTGTTTATAGAAGCCGTGTCGATAGTGTGTTTGATACGTTGACGGCGCGCATTGCTGATTCTACGCTTAAAAACGACAATTGTACGCGACATGTGTCGTGCCATTTTGATTCCGTGCATAAGGAATTTTCTTGCTATGAGCCTAGGGTGCGTTTATGTAAGTCTACTTTTTCCAAAGCTTATGTTGTCGATGGCAGGGTAAACTTTGCGCAATGTAGTACGAGGCGAAGAATTCTATGTATTGACGATACGATTCGTATGGATTCCGTGATTTATAGAACCGCAACGAAGCTGGATACGGCTTTCTTGAATTACGGCAAAAAGGCATGGACCACATTTATCCCTTGGATAAAAGCGCCCCGTTTTGATACGGCTAAATTTCGTCGCGCGCTAGATACTCTTGATTTGCGTTATCCGGCATTTGCCATGGATACGTTGCGGACGGGCTACTTTATTCAATGGGACGGTCTGCCTGAATGGGTGACTCGCGGAAAATTGATGGTAAATGGTTCCTTGGCCTATTATAAAATGAACCGTGTGTGCCCGGAGGTGTGCTACCCTTCGGACTATTTTGAAGAACCGTTCTTTTTTGCAAATGGCCTGGTGAATCCGTTGGAACGAGATACTATCATCACCTGGAAATTGAAGTTCAATTATTTGGGGGGGAGATTTGAAGGAAGTTCGGATTCCCTTTCTATCACCACTTTGTTCAAGGCTGGAAAATGACTTAAAATGCTTTTAGTTTCTGGTCATTAATAGATTTCACCCTTTCTACATCCTACTTCCTACTTCCTTCTTCCTACTTTTTTTTATCTTTTCCGCGTAAAATTTATTGGAGTTTAACATGTCTAATTACTGTCCTGTTATTGGTCTCGAAATCCATTGCCAGCTCGCCACTAAGACAAAGATGTTCTGTGGCTGCGAAATTGAAGTGAACACAAGCCCGAACAAGCACGTTTGCCCTGTTTGCCTCGGTATGCCGGGTGCAATGCCGGTGCCGAACAAGAAGGCTGTGGAATACGCTATTCGCTTGGGCCTCGCTCTCAACTGCGAAATTGATTTGAACGCCATGTGGACTCGTAAGAACTACTTCTACCCGGACCTTCCGAAGGGTTACCAGATCACGCAGACGGGTGGACTTCCGGTGTATGACCATCCGATTTGCAAGAACGGCTGGCTCGAAATCGTGAAGGCCGACGGCACCAAGAAGCGCGTGGGCATTACCCGTATCCATATGGAAGAAGACGCTGGTAAGCTCATCCACGACATGAGCCCGTCCCAGAGCCATTTTGACGCCAACCGCTGCGGCACGCCGCTTTGCGAAATCGTGACCGAACCGGACATTCGTAGCCCGGAAGAAGCCGTGCTCGTCTTGAAAAAGATCAAGCAGACGCTCGAATATACGCGCGTCTCTAATGCCAACATGGAAAACGGCAACATGCGCTGCGACGGTAATATTTCCCTCCGCGCATCTGAAGACGCTCCGTTCGGTATCCGCGCCGAAATCAAGAACTTGAACAGCTTCACGAACCTCGAAAAGGCTCTCTACTGCGAAATGAACCTCCAGGCATCGACGCTCGATGCAGGCAAGGAAGTCGAACAGTGCACCAAGCGTTATGATCCCAACGCCGACAAGACGATTGTGATCCGCTCCAAGGAAGATGCTCACGACTACAAGTACTTCCCGGAACCGGATATGGTCCGCCTCGTGACCGACCCGGCATTTGTCGAAGAAATCCGCCGCACCCTTCCGGAACTGCCGGATGCACGCCGCGAACGCTTCATGAAGGACTTCGGTGTTTCTGAATACGACGCTCAGGTGCTGACCGAAGACCGCGATGTGAGCGAATGGTACGACACCGCCGCCAAGAACTGCAAGAACGGCAAGGTGCTTGCTAACTGGGTCATCACGGAACTCCTCGCCAAGATGAAGGACCTCGAAGGAGGTCTCTCTGCTCTCAAGATCAAGCCGGAACAGCTCTGCGCTCTCGTGAACCTCATTGCAGACAACACCATCAACGGTAAGATTGCAAAGACAGTCTTCGCCGAAATGTTTGAAACGGGCAAGGATCCTGAAGTTATCGTGAAGGAAAAGGGCCTCGTGCAGGTGACCGACACCGCCGCTATTGAAGCTGTGGTCCGCGAAGTCTGCGCCGCTAACGCCGCCCAGTTCGCTGAATTCAAGGCAGGCAAGGTCGCACTCAAGGGCTTCCTCGTGGGTATGACAATGCGCAAGTCCGGTGGCAAGGCTAACCCGGGTCTCGTGAACCAGATTCTCGACAAGCTCGCTAAGGAAGGTTAAGACGAAAGTCGAAAGAGGAAATACGAGAGATACAAGGTCGCTGAACCGGTTGGTGAGCCTGTCGAACCAGTCGAAGCGCCTTGTTTTTGCTGTTCTCGTTGCGCTCTTTCTTGCTTTCCCGACCTCGGCCTCTGCAAAGATGGACCGCTCGGACAGTTCCTACGTCAGTACGTTGAACATGACTGATGAGCAGAAAGAAAAGGTCTATGGTGTAGATTCTTCGACTCTCGCCAAAGGCCCGACTTTGCAGGAATTGAACGAGGAAAATCCCTCTTACGTTAAACGCGAATATGACCACAAACAGCAGGTGGTTGTCGGTAGCGTTATCATGTTCTGCGTGGCCCTCGCGATGGTTCTGATGAATAATTACAATCCGAAGCGCTGACCGCTCCTAATTACTGTTTACTAACCACAAACCACTAATTATTATGAATTACACAGAAGAAGCAAAACAGAATTTCAACGACCTCTCCAAGAACCCGTATCCGGGCCGTGGCATAGTGCTTGGCACAAGCGCCGATGGCAAGTCCTACGTGCAGGTTTACTGGATCATGGGTCGCAGCGTGAACAGCCGCAACCGCGTGTTTGAAATCGAATCCGATACTGGTTTTATGAAGACCAAGGCTTTCCGATTTACAACGCCATCAAGCTTGGTGGTACGTTCGAAAGCGCACTCCGCACTCGCCAGTACGAAGACGACGCTCCGAACTTCACGCCGCGTATTTCCGGCATCCACTACAAGAATGCTGAACCGGCAATCTACAAGCTCTCCATCCTCAAGAGCCGTAACAACAGCGAAGACGCTGGCTGCGAACGTATGACGTTTGAATTCGAAAAGGCTCTCCCGGGTCTTGGCCACTTCATCAGCACGTACGAAACCGATGGCAAGCCGATTCCGTCTTTCAACGGTTTCCCGAAGCTTATGCCGATTTTCAATACTGCTGAAGAAACGCTCAAGGCATACTGGGACGCTCTCAACGCTGACAACAAGGTCTCCTTGATGGTCAAGTGGATTGATCGCGAAACCTTCGAAGCTAAGACGATTATCGTTAACAAGAACGTGTAATCGCCCCCGGACTCTGTTTCGAGGTGTGAAACTTTTACGCAAAAAAAGCGGGCTTATGGCTCGCTTTTTTCCATATTCAACGATTTAAATGATTATTTTATAAAAGAGATTTTAAACCAAACTAGATGGTATTTATGCAAAAGATTCTTTTGTTGTTCGTACTCCTTGTGATTGCCGGTTGCACCTCCAATCAAATAAAATCATTGGAACGCGTGTCCGGCTCGTTCAAGGTGCTTGGCAATTTTGAACTTGATGTGACAAGCTCAGAACCGCAATCGTTCGTCGTCGAAAAGCCTGAAAAGCCTTCATTCTGGAGTGCCAGATCCGACGGTCAAACATGGTGGGGCGCATCCCTGTGTTTTGACAATGTTGACTCGCTAGATGAATTTCCCATCATTCTAGAAGCCTCTATTGCGTTTAAGTTGACGATGGGTGGCAAGGAATATATTGCCGATGAACATGAGGGGTATAACCGGTCAAATGGTTGCTGGAGATATGACGAACGTAAAGGAGTTTATCGAAAAGGGTGGGCCATTCGAGGCAAGCTCCTTCCTCCTGAAGCCGATTTTGATTCCCCGATGAATATTGAAATTCAAATCTTGAAAGATAAAGATTCTGTTTTGACGAATCTTTCGAAAAAATACGCCAAGCCAATTTTGATTATATCGACAGATGGGTAGGGGTTAAACGACTCTCTACCGCTATTTTTCAATGACCTGCCCCAGAATCTGGTGCAGGCGTTTTTTATTCCCGAATCCGTCGGGATTTTCGATGTAGTAGAAAATCTGCTTGATGAGTGCGCTCGTGTTAAAATCGTACGAGGCGATTCTAAGCAAGTAGCTTTCGGCGGAGTTGTCGAATCCGAGAACGTTCGGATCGGTCTTGTCTCCGGGCAAAACGCAGTCGCCGTCATCGCTCATTTCGTAAAAAAGTCCTGCGACTTCGTCGTTCACGCAGACCCAGCAGTTGCAATCTTCGGGAACATTCTTCGCAAACTGCAATAGCTTTTTCTTGACGAGGTTTCGGGCGTACGATTCGACGGAAAATCTGGAAACTCTCTGTCTCGCGATTTCCTTGTAGTCCCACGGGCTAGCGTATTCATCGTCCGTAAAGTCGATGACTTCGAGCCCAGAATTCTTGAGTCCGGTCAGGCGGTCCTTTGACCAGGAACTGTTGTGGTAGGGAGAAAAATAGCAGACCTTCTTGAAACCTTTTTGCAAAAGGTATTTGCCTACCTGCAATCCTGGAATCTCTCCGAATGTCGAGTTGAAAAATGCCCAGTTGTTTTTGCTCAGGAATCTTGGCGGAATGTTCTGTAGCGGGTGTTCCCACCAGACCGATACGGGGTATTTGACGCCGTAAAACAGTTGCAAAAGTGCATGCGGATTCTGCACCAAGAGCGTCGAGAGCACTGCGCCAATGGCGTTTGGGTAATCCGTCAAATGGCAGACTTTTCCACTACGGTCAATGAGCTTGCCGCTTTCTTCGTTGATGCCAAGCAAGATAAGCTTGAAGTGTTGTTCACCGGCATTCTGGTACACGAAACGCAAAAAGTCGAGTTCGCGTTCGCTTTCGGCGGTAAAACCGCCCCACGAATTGCATCGCGTGACGAACAAAATCTCGCTGAAGTTCTTTACGGTCTTGGTCTTGAGCGGGGATGCAAATGCGTACAAACGGCCTCTGCGGACGAGAATGCCTTGGTTCACCTTGTGGATGAGGAACTTGCGGAGAATCGTCTGCGAAACATTGTAGCGGTCGGAAAGCTCCTTCGCGAGCGGTAAGTTCTTGTTCGGATCGAGGAATCCTTTTTCCCAGTCCGTCGAGAACTCTCTTTCGAGACGCTCGAGAACGGTTTCGCGGTGGACCGTCTTCGAAAGCTTTTGCGCAAGGTCGTTTGCGTCTGGAGCCTTGCCCCAGAAAAATCCCTTGCCACGGATGCTGTAAATGAGCCCTTCTTCGGAGAGCTGCTTGAGTACGCCCTGGATGGTTCCTGATGATACTCCAAACGTTTTCATCAGCTTGCGTACGGACGGGAGCATTTCCCCATCCTTCAGCTCTTGCTGCAAAATCGCTTGTCGTATTTCGTCACGCATCTTTATGCCAAGTTACGGGCCGCAATCCATTCGCGGACGGCACGTTCTGCGTTGCCGGCGAGGATTTCTTTCTTGTTCTTTTTCTTGAGTCCGTCTTGATGGGGGAGGAGGCCGAAGTTGAAGTTCATCGGCTGGAAGTCCTCGTTTTCTTCGACAAGGCGGTTCATGAGGGCTCCGATGCAGCTTTCTTCCGGGAGCGGGTCGGCGTGCCCGTGCAAAATCGTCTGGGCCATGTTCCAGGCGGCATACCAGCCTGTGGCGACAGCTTCGGTGTAGCCTTCAGAACCGGTAATCTGGCCTGCAAACCATGTGGGCGGAATGCCCTTGGCGCAGTCAAGTTCTGGGCGCAGGCGGAGCGTTTTATCGAGGAACTTCGGCGATTCGATAAACGTGTTGCGGTGCATGCAGCCGAGGCGTGCGAATTTTGCGTTACGCAAAGCCGGAACCATGGTAAAGATTTCCTTTTGCGTGCCCCACTTGAGGCGCGTCTGGAAACCGACCATGTTGAACAACGTCTTTTGCTTGTTTTCGGCACGGAGCTGGATCACGGCATACCACAAATGGCCGTTGTTTCCAAGCCCAAGCCCGATCGGGCGCATGGGCCCGTGGCGTAACGTTTCGTAGCCACGACGCGCCATTTCTTCGACGGGAAGGCAGCCTTCAAAAAGTTCCTTCTTTTCGAACGGGCGTGGTTCTGTTGCTTCGGCTTCGCAGAGCTTGCGCACAAATTCAGTGTATGTTTCCTTGTCGAGCGGGCAGTTGATAAAGTCCGCCGTTTCGCCCTTTTCCCAGCGGTTGCGGTAGAAGGCGTGGTCAAAGTCGATGCTGTCCGTTTCGACAACGGGAGCGATGGCGTCGAAAAAGTGCAAACGGTTGCTGCCGAGACGCTTGAAAATATCGTCGGCGAGGGCGTCACTTGCCAAAGGTCCTGCGGCAACAAGCGTCGGGCAATCGCCTTCGAGGCTCGTCACTTCTTCGCGGCGGAGCGTGATATTCGGGAATTCGGCAATCTTCTTTTCGACGAGTTCGCTAAAAATGTCGCGGTTCACGGTGAGGGAATCACCTGCAGGAACAGCCGCTTCGCGCGCGCATTCCAGAAGGAAACTTCCGAGCAGCGTGAGTTCCGCTTTTAAAAGGCCGTGGGCACTTGTAACCCCGAGGGCCTTGAAACTGTTGGAACAAACGAGTTGGGCCAAGTGACCGTCCCTATGGGCAGGCGTCTGCTTGTTGGGGCGCATTTCGTACAAATCTACTTGAAAACCGCGGCTTGCCAGTTGAAGAGCCGCTTCGCAGCCTGCAAGACCGCCACCGATAACACGTACTTTATTGCTCATAACACTCAGTATTTAGTGGTTGGTGGTTAGTGGTTAGGATTGTAACATCCTGCTCACTAATCACTGTTTACTAGCCACTGCGGCGGAGCCGCTTAGTTCACAACAATTTTCTTGTAGCTCTTGGCGTTTCCGACCCAGAGCTTTACCAGTAATTCTTCGAGGGAGGCCGTACTCACGCATTCCGGGTCCGCATCCTGAATCTCGTCCGAAATCAAGTTGGCCTGAGTCAAGTTCAGCATGCCGTAGTACAGAGCCTCAAGCAGCTGTGACAAGAACTCGGGCGAAACTTTTGCAACGGATTCCATATCATTCAACGGAGGGAGTTGCGTCTTGTCCGGTTGGAATTGATCCAAATTATCCATCGTCCACATATCGGTCGCCTTGCTCATTTCGGGCGTGGGCGCAATGCCGCTCAACTTGGAACGGTAATCGCTCCATTCCTTGGCGGTTGTCTTACCGGCCTTGCGGACAGACTTCAAAAAGGAGAGAACCGCATAGTAGAGGTCCTTCTCCTTTTGGTTTGTTTCTTTTTGAGAAACTGGAATCATTCTTACCTTATAGTAAATTAGTGGCGGAAGTGGCGCATTCCGGTGAACACCATCGCAATGCCGAACTTGTCTGCAGATTCGATGGAGAGGTCGTCTTTCTTGGAGCCACCCGGCTGAACGATGTAACGAACGCCAGCTTCGTGTGCGGCTTCGACGTTGTCCGGGAACGGGAAGAATGCGTCAGAACCCATAACGACTTCGCCGAAGATCTTCTTTTCGAGAGCCTTGAGGCCGGCTTCGTTCACGAGCTTGCCGTTTTCGTCGAAGAATTCCTTGGCTTCCGGGAGGCGTGCGACGTTGTCGCGGACGCGCGGCTGGCAGAGGCGGAGGTTCGAGTCGATGCGGTTCGGCTGACCCGGGCCAAGACCCATCACTTGGAAGTAACCCGGCTTGTATTCGTAGCACATCACGATAGCGTTGGACTTCGTGTGCTTGGTGACGAGCCAGGTGAAGCGGGCGAGGTCTTCCTTGTTTTTCGGGAACTGAGCCTTCGTCACGCATTCGAACTTTTCCCAAGTACCGATGTCGCGGTCCTGGACGAGCATGCCGCCGATCACGTGCTTGTAAACCTTGCACGGCGTAGCCTTCTTGATTTCGCCCACTTCGAGGAGGCGAATGTCCTTGGACTTGTTCTTCAAAAATTCGAGAGCGTCGTCGTCGAATGCCGGAGCGAGCAAGATTTCAACGAACTTGCCCTTGAGGAATTCGGCGGTCTTCAAATCGACCTTGCGGGTCACGGCAATCACGGAACCGAATGCGGACACCGGGTCACCAGCCCAAGCGGCTTCGAGAGCTTCACGGAGCGTTTCGCCCGTAGCAAGACCGCACGGATTCATGTGCTTCACGATCACGACAGCATTGCCGTCGCTGAATTCGCGAGCCATTTCGAGGGCGGCGTCAGCATCGACGATGTTGTTGAAAGAAAGTTCCTTGCCCCAGAGCTGCTTGGCAGAAGCGAGGTTTGCTTCGGTGCAGGTCGGGTCGCGGTAGAATACGGCGGACTGGTGGGAGTTTTCACCGTAGCGCATCGGCTGCGGGTCAACGAATTTCAAAACGAGTTCTTCGGACATATCATTTCCTTTGTGGATTTTTCCGCTGAAAATATAGAAAAATAGCCGAAGGCGATAATTCTAGAGACCCTGTTTTTATACCACCAATTTAGATTCAAGGATGAAGCGTGTATTGTATACAAATTTTGTTCTTTTTTGTATATTATATCCTTGAAAAGGAGGAAAACTGTGAAAATCCCTAAAATTGCGCGTTTATTGACTTTGAGTGCCGCTTTGCCGTTGACTTTTGCTGGTTGCGGCGATTCCAATCCGACAATCAGTGATCCTATTGTCAGTGAAGAATCTTCTTCGTCTAGTTCGGAATCTTCTATTGCGGGTGATGGCGATTCATCTTCGTCTATAAAATCCGAAGTCTCAAATGCTTCATCTTCATCTGCAAACCCGTCATCTTCTGGTGCGCAATCGTTTTCTTCGTCTGTGGAACCGGAATCTTCGTCTAGCGCAGGCCCCTCTGTACCGACTGGCTCCATTACAGACTCCCGTGATGGGAAGGCTTACAAGGTCGTTACTATCGGTACCCAGGTGTGGACTGCCGAAAACATGAGCCTTGGCGATAGCAGCCTCTACGTTTACGAAGACGCATTGAAGGCTTGCCCCGAAGGATTTCATTTGCCAAGCATCGAAGAATTCAATACGCTTGTGGAATACGCAGGCGGCCACGGTATTGCCGGTAAAAAATTGAGAAGCACCACCGGTTGGCCCAAGGATGAAGCCCTGGGCGACTGGAACGGAACTGACGATTACGGCTTTAACGCAAAGCCGATTACACTGGGCAACGGCACTGGCACCGACGAAAATTTCTGGAGTCGCGATCGAAACTATACTAATTACGAGACGGAAAATTTCTTGAAGCTTGACCCGTTTCCGACCTCTACGGTCTACGACGATTTGCCGCAACCCGACAAGGATGCAAAACGCTATGCTCCATTCTGCGATAGCAGAAACAATGCATCTCCAGACAGAACATGCTTTGTCAGTGGCGAACCAGATACACGACTTTCGGTGCGTTGCTTGAGCGACTTGCTTGATTGCGGCGGTAAGGCCATTAACTACAAGGAACAGTTCTGCCAGGATGGCGCTGCCTACGATCTTTGCCGTGGTCGCAAATACGACGCGACAAAGTATGTCTGCAAAGACAACAATCTCTATGACCGCGCTACGGATTCCTATTACAAGTATGCCTGGATTGCGCTTAATGCCGATATGGAATACGGCCTGTATTTGGACAAGCGAGACAACCAGTATTACAAGACGATTAAAATCGATGGCGTAACCTGGTTTGCGGAAAACCTCAAATACGAAATCGAAGGATCCATCTGCCACGAATTCAACCCGATTCACTGTGATTTTTATGGCAGATTTTATACGCATAAGCAGGTCTTAAACGGAACTGAAGAAATTCCCAGCGGCAAGGTTCAAGGCATTTGCCCTGAAGGAACACACGTGGCGACGTACAATGAATATGCCAAGCTGATTGACGCCGACAAGAAATATGACCTTATATCAGAATACACTGAAGATGATTACAAGGGCACAATCCACGTGGCAGAGAATTCAGTTGGCTTCAGCCTCATTTACCCGGGTTTCTGCGATACTTATGAAACCGAATGCGGTACTGAGGAATCTTGGAAGCACGTGAATTTGCAAACGCACTTGATAGCCTCTGACGGAGTATATGCCATCAAGGACTGGAATAACTCCGGCCTGTTTAGAAGAGATATTGCCGACGATAAAGTCTATGGTAGCGTGCGCTGCATCGTAGACTAATTTTTAGAGCGTAAAAAACAATGGCCTCCTTCGGATGAAGGAGGTCTTTTGTATAAACCCAAAGACCGATAACAGAAAACCTCGCCAGTTGGCGAGGTTTCATTGAAACTAAAACAGGCTTGCTGGCGGGTTGTTGTCGTCCAGGCCCGGCACATCCGGATTCTGGGGGAGGTTCGCAAGCGGATCTTCCGGTTCGACGATCAGGTTGTAATAGACATTGTTCTTGAGTTCGTCTTCGATGTAGAAGAGCGTGCCGCCCATGGCGCTGCCGCATCCGGCGCAAGCACCCTGGTAACGGATTTGCAAACGGTTGTCGTCTGTCAGGTCGAGAATCTGCACGTCGCCGCCGTCGCCCTGGAGCATTCCACGGACGGACTGGTGCAACCAGGCTTCGATCTTTTCGATCTTCTGCGGCTTGGTGAGGGCGTTCCATTCGGCATCGGCTTCGGCGCGGCCTTCGGCTGTCTGCGTGCGGTACTTGATGCGTTCCATCTTTTCGCGGACGATGATGGCGGTGGCCTTCTTTTCGGGGTACACCGTGAGAATCTTGGCGATGAGGTTGTTCATCTGCTTGATTTCGGCGGCAGTTTCCGGGATGGCTCTTACGTCGGGCGAGTCGCGCAGTTCTTCTTCGAGACTTTCTGCGGTAATCTTGCAAGCGTCGTCGATTGTGGCCATCTGGATTTTACGGCAGAATGAATCGGCGAGGGCGGTAAAGATGGGGCCGCCATAAGTAAAGAATCTTGTCTCGAGAATCTTGTCGACTTCGGGGTCGATCATCAAGTAGACCTTAAGGCTTGCTTCCTTGACGTCTACGAGGGCAAGACCCTTTTCGTCGGCTTCGATCTGGAAAATGGCCCCACGGTACTTGGGGGCTTTGGCAATTTCTTGCAATTTTTGAGAGAATGCTGCGCTCTGTTCTTCGTTCATGAGCGCTAATTTAGAAATTTATAGCGTATTTGGGGAGGGTTTTGCAAAGCCTATTTTAAATATAGGGTTTTGGGGTGGAAAAGAAAATGCCCGCGCAATGGCGGGCACTCTAGACTTAACTGGATCCCCTCCCTGACGGTCGAGGATGACACCGGAGGGCGAGTTTTTACGCTTTAATAATCGTATCCTTGGCGAGGACGACGATGCCGGATTCGGTCACGTGGAAGAGCTTCTTGTCGCGTTCCAGGTCATAACCGATCTGGAAACCAGCCGGAATATGGAGACCCTTTTCGACAATGGCTCGACGAACCTTGGCACCCGGGCCAATCGTCACGTTCGGGAAGAGGATGGATTCTTCGACGAGGGCGTCCTTCTGGATCGTTACACCCGGCGAAAGAATGCTCTTGACGACCGTACCGCCACCGATAATGCAACCGGCAGAAACGATGGAATCAACGGCAGCACCCTGGTGGGCGTTGTTGTCACCGGCAAAGAATCTTGCAGGCGGCTGGTTCCAGTTGAACGTACGGATCGGCCAGTAGTTGTTGTAAAGGTCGAACGGCGGATTTTCGGAGCAAAGGTCCATGTTGGCTTCGAAGAAGGCATCAAGCGTACCCACGTCGCGCCAGTAACCCTTGGTAGAAGCCTGTTCGCCGCGGACGATGTTCGTATTGAAATCGTAGACGTAAACCGGATATTCCTTGAAGAGGCGCGGAATGATGTGCTTGCCAAAGTCCGTTGCGCCGGAATTAGCACCCTTCAAAAGTTCACGCACGAGGAACTTGCTTGTGAAGAGGTAGTTACCCATGCTGGCAAGGCACCAACCCGGATGACCCGGCATTTCCTTCGGTTCCTTCGGCTTTTCTTCGAAACCGATCATGCGGTTGTCGGCGTCGACTTCGATGATGCCGAATTCGCGGGCTTCGGAAACCGGCACAGGAATAGCGGCAATCGTAAGGAGGGCGGCACGGGAGAGATGGAAATCAATCATCTGGTTGATGTCCATCTTATAAATATGGTCGCCACCGAAAATAGCAACGAGGTCCGGACGTTCGTCCGTAATCAAGTTGATGTTCTGGAAAATAGCGTCGGCAGTACCCTTGTACCAGTCATCGCCAGTGCGCATCTGTGCAGGAACGAGGTCGACGTATTGGTCGAGGCTTGCGTTCAGATTCCATGCGGCAGAAATGTGCTTGTTCAAAGAGTCGCTCTTGAACTGCGTCAAAACCTTGATCTTGAAAATACCGGAATTGATGAAGTTGTTGAGGACGAAGTCGATGATGCGGTAGGTTCCGCCAAAATGGACGGCCGGCTTAGCACGGTCGCGGGTGAGGGGTTGCAAGCGGCTTCCTTGACCGCCCGCCATAATCATGCAAAGGATGTTTTTTTGATGTTCTCTAGAGTAAGACCAGCTCATAGAATTCCCACTGTAAATCAATATTGTACATTCGCACCTTAATTTACCATTTTTTTTGATAAAAATGCAGAAAAATCGAATTTTTGTTAAAAAATTTTTAGGGGAAGACGCATCTATCACCTTTGGTTCGAAATCTACCTCCTATATCCTAAATTCTATTCCCTATTGTAAAAAAATTTTCTATCTTATTGCCCGTTCGAAATATCTCGAAATCAACACGTTAAACCTATAGGAGCTCATAATGAGTCTTACTCTTAACGATATCAAGCACCCGAAAATCAGTACTTGGGTGAATGAAATGATTGCCATGTGCGAACCGGACAACGTCGTTGTTGTTGACGGAACTCAGGCAGAATATGATGCCCTCATGCAGAAGTGCGTCAAGGCCGGCCTCGCAACGAAGCTTGCCAAGAAGGAAAACTGCTACTTGTTCCGTTCTCTTCCGTCTGACGTGGCTCGTGTCGAATCCCGTACGTTCATCTCCTCCGTCAAGGAAGAAGATGCAGGTCCGACCAACCACTGGATCGACCCGTCTGAACTCAAGCAGACGATGCGTAAGCTCTACAAGGGTTGTATGCACGGCCGTACCATGTACGTGATCCCGTTCTGCATGGGCCCGCTCGGCTCCCCGATCTCCAAGAACGGTATCGAAGTCACGGACTCCGAATACGTCGTTCTCAACATGGACATCATGACTCGCGCTGGCAAGAAGGTTCTCGATATCTTCAATGCTGACCCGAACGCTGACTTCGTTCCGTGCCTCCACTCCGTTGGTAAGCCGCTCCGCGAATGCGAAAGCGACAACGGCATCTGGCCGTGCGCTGACGTTGAATACAAGTACATCACGCAGTTCCCGGAAGAACGCCTCATTTGGTCCTACGGTTCCGGTTACGGTGGAAACGCCCTCCTCGGCAAGAAGTGCTTTGCTCTCCGCATTGCTACCGTTCTCGCTCGCGACGAAGGCTGGCTCGCTGAACATATGCTCATCCTCAAGCTCACCAACCCGAAGGGCGAAGTCAAGTACGTGACTGGCGCATTCCCGTCTGCTTGCGGTAAGACGAACCTCGCCATGCTCATCCCGACTATCCCGGGCTGGAAGGTCGAAACCATCGGTGACGACATTGCATGGATGAAG
>CACZAD010000052.1 GCA_902779055.1 Fibrobacter succinogenes
CACATAATTGTCAGCATAAAGTATTGAAATTGTAATATTTAAAATCTATATTTGTTTGAAATGATTTCTGATTTTACGGAGGTTCTCAATTATGAATAAAAGAGTTGTGCTTGGCGCTCTCGCTTTGGCTGCCGCAAGCATTTATGCTCAGGAGAAGGTTAGCGATAAATTCCTTTGGGATGGCGCGTACGATGTCGTGGGTCGCGTGTTGACCGGCTCCGACGACAAGAACTCTGGCTATTTTTATGACTACAGCGATAAGGCTGAAAAAGGTACTTCTGCTTTTAAGTTCCCTGCCGGAATCGAGGCCGACGTTTATCGCAATTTTTACGGCCCGCTTGTCGAGGCCTGCCATGGTATAAAGGCAACCGTCACTATGGGTGAAGGCTACGACTATCCGTATGCGGGTATCGGTTTCAATATTTGGAATGATGATCAAAAAGGTGTCGACATTACCGCTTGGGGCGGCATCTGCCTGGCTTACGAGTCCACTATCGGTTTTGGAATTGAACTCATGGTCGAAAACGAAAAGACTGTGACTGGATACGACAATTATAAGGCTTTCGTTGCCAAGTCTCCCGCTTCAACTAAAGCTAACTTCCCGTGGTCAAAGTACAGCCAGGGGGGGTGGGGTATTGAAGTTCCTATCGACGACGTCCTCGCCAAGACTGCTGCCATCAAGCTGAAGTTTGAAGGCACCGTCGGCACTTCCGGTAACTTCCGTATTTGCCAGATCGGTTCTAACGGCCAGTGCACTGGTTGTAGCCCTCAACCTCCTTCTGCTTTGGTCAATGTTGCTGCATCTTCCGTCAAGGCTCAGCTCTCTGACCGCGTCCTCCACTTCCAGGGCATCTCTTCTGCCAAGGCCGAAGTGATCAACCTCCAGGGTGAGGTCGTGAAGTCTGCCATCATCAGCTCCACCATGGACCTCTCCAGCCTCGACGCTGGCATCTACATGGTTCGCGTTGCTGGCAAGAGCGTGAACTTCGATGTAAAATAAAATTTCTTTTCGTAATAAATGATTATATATTCTTGCTAGGGAAATCTTTTTTTTTAAGGGGAGGTTCATTATGAACAAACGAAGTGCACTTGGCGTATTTGCCTGTGCAGCTGCGTCTGCTTTTGCTGCAGACAATGTTTCCAATACACTCTATTGGAATGGTGCAACCGATACTCAGGGTAAGGTTGAGACGGGTTCACCCTATCCTTTTGCCGGTTATTGGTATGAGTACGACGATAAGAATGACGGCGGCACGTCTAAATTTACGTACCCGTCAAATGTCGAAGAGAATGCCTACGGCAATTTCTACGGCCCGCTTGTCGAGGCGTATGGTGGTGTCAAGGCCCATGTGACGCTTGGCGATGGTTATGATTATCCGTATGCAGGCTTCGGTTTCAACGTTTGGAACGAAGAACAGGATGGCGCGGATATTTCGTCTTGGGGCGGAATCGTGATTGGATATGAATCCACCCTTGGTTTCAATGCCGAACTCCAGGTCGAAAATGAGAAAGTCGTGACCGAATATGACAATTTCAAGGCGCGAATTCCCAAGGCACCTTCTGGTACTGAATATAGGCTTGATTGGTCTAAGTTCAAACAGGGTGGCTGGGGCAAGACTGCGAGCTTGAATTACGTTCTTGCGCACACCGCCGCTGTCAGGCTGGTGTTTGAAGGGACCGCAGGCACGAGCGGCGACGTCCGTATAACCAGCATCAGGTCTATCGCGGGGAATGCCGATACGGTGATTACCCCGAGGCCCGATACAACAGTCATTGTGCCCGACACGACTGTTGTTCCGCCCGATACGAGTGTTTATGTGTCGACTCGAGTCTCCGATACGCTCTATTGGGATGGCACTGTCGATACCGAAGGCAGGGTCTATACGGGATCTGACAATTTGACTGCCGGTTACTGGTTCTCGTACACCGACGAGGACGATGGCGGCACGTCCAAGATAGTTTGGCCTGTCGATGTCGAAATGAATACCTACGGCAACTTCTTCGGCCCGCTTGTTGAGGCTTATCGCGGCGTCAAGGGTTCCGTCGTTTTCGGCGAAGGCTATGAATATCCGTATGTCGGTCTTGGCTTCAACATCTGGAGCGAAAACCAGGAAGGCGTGAATGTCTCGTCTTGGGGCGGCATTGTGATTAAATATGAGTCCACCCGCAAATTTGCGGTACAACTCGTAACCGACAATGAAAGGGATTTCATCTACGATAATTACAAAGCGGAAGTTCCCAAGTCTAGTGGCGTTAATGAACTTGTGATTCCCTGGTCGAAGTTCAAACAGGGTGGTTGGGGCAACATGGTTGATAAGAATGTCGCCCTTGCACGAGTCGCTTCTATCCGGTTGCAATTTGAAGGCACCGCTGGCACGAGAGGAGATTTCCGTATCATCGGTATCAGGTCGATTGGGGGAGGAACGATTGTCCCGCCTAATCCCGATACGACTGACAATCCTGGTACCCATGTGGCGAATAATGTTTCCGATACGCTCTATTGGGATGGCACTGTCGATACCGAAGGCAGGGTCTATACGGGATTTGAAAATTTGACTGCCGGTTACTGGTACGATTTCAACGACGAAAACGATGGCGGTACGTCCAAAATTACGTACCCGGAAGATATCGAAGAGAATACCTACGGCAATTTCTTTGGGCCGCTTGTCGAGGCATATCTGGGCGTCAAGGGCCATGTGACGCTTGGCGACGGTTATGAATACCCGTATGCCGGTCTTGGTTTTAACGTCATGAACGAAAACCAGGATGGCGCCGACATCTCGTCTTGGGGCGGCATCGTGGTTAAATATGAGTCCACCATTGGTTTCGCTGTTGAACTTGCTGTTGAAGACGAAAAGTTGGTGACCGCATATGACAATTTCCAGGCTAGGCTTCCCAAGTCTCCGATCGTTAGTGAAATTGTGCTTCCCTGGTCGAAGTTCAAGCAGGGTGGCTGGGGCTCGCTTGTTGATATAAACAAAGTCCTTGCCAAGACAGCTGCAATCAGGTTCAAATTTGAAGGCCCCGCTGGCACTTCTGGTGACTTCCGCATCATCAGCATCAGGTCGATTAAGAAGGGCTCCAGCACAATTATCCCGCCCACACCGGTGAACAAATTCGTTTCTAACTCGCTTTACTGGGATGGAGCTGTCGATACCGAAGGCCGCGTGGAAACCGGTTCTGATGAATGGACTGCCGGTTACTGGTTCGAATACAATGATGCGAATGATGGTGGTACGTCCAAGATTAGTTGGCCCGCTGATGTCGAAGAGAATGTCTGGGGCAATTTCTTCGGCCCGCTCGTCGAGGCGTATGGCGGTATCAAGGGCAATGTGACGCTCGGTGATGGCTATGATTATCCGTATACTGGTGTCGGCTTCAATATCTGGAGCGAAAACCAGGAAGGCGTGGATATCTCGTCTTGGGAAGGCATCGTGATTAAGTATGAATCCACCATAGGATTCCAAGTTGAACTTGGTGTCGAAAACCCAAGGGATATGACCGAATATGACGAATTCAAGGCTTATCTTCCCAAGTCTCCTACCGTTAGCGAAATTGTGCTTCCCTGGTCTAAGTTCAAGCAGGGTGGCTGGGGCAAGATTGCTGATATAAACAGTGTCCTTGGCAATACCGCTACGATCAGGTTCAAATTTGAAGGCACCGCTGGCACTTCTGGCAGTTTCCGCATCATCAGCGTCAGGTCGATTAAGAGTGGTTCTGGCACTATTGTCCCGCCCACACCGGTGAACAAATTCGTTTCCAAATCGCTTTACTGGGATGGCGCGAACGATGTTGAAGGCAGAGTCAATACGGGCTCGAACACGCTGACTTACGGTTACTGGTACGAAGAAACCGACGAAAACGACCATGGTCACTCCAAGTTCGTATGGCCGGCTAATGTCCATGAAAACGTGTACGGCAACTTCTTCGGACCGCTCGTCGAGACCTATCATGGACTCAAGGGCCGTGTGCAGCTGAATAGGGGTGCCCGTCATCCGTATGCAAGCCTCGGCTTCAACGTTTGGAGCGACAAACAGGAAGGTACGGATGTATCTGCTTGGGAAGGCATCGTAATCGAATATGAATCCACTATCGATTTCTCTGTAGAACTCGTAACCGATGGCAACAAGAAGGATTCCTACTACGGTACTTACGTGGCTTCTGCTCCCAAGTCGTCCCGTCATCATACCCGTCAGTTGGTGCTTCCCTGGTCGAAGTTCAAACATGCTGACAAGGGTAAGTCGATTAATAGGACTACAGCCCTTAAGCACATTGCGGCAATCAAGATCAAGTTCGAAGGCCGTGCGGGCACAGTTGGTGATTTCCGTATAACCAAGATCAGGTCGATTAAGAGTAGCGCTAACATTGCTATCTATAAGCCTGAACAAGAAATCGATGCGTCCGTACAATACGATGTTGCTTCTGTGCAACCCGTGGCTAGCCCGAAGGCGAATTTGGAGATGACCCTTTCTGGCCGCACGCTCTCGCTCGCTGGCATCTCTGCCGGCAAGGTCGAAGTGAGGGACCTTAAGGGACATGTCGTGAAGTCCGTTGAGGCAGCCTCCGCCGTGGATCTCTCTAGCCTCAAGGCCGGAGTCTACATGGTCCGCGTTGCCGGTTCGGGTGTCGGGCTTGCAAAGAAGATTGTGTTGAAATAATCGGGTGATTTCGTTCACATATAGGCCTCGAGACGTGCTCTCGGGGCTTTTTTTTTGTTTATCTTGTAGATAAAACCGGAATAGTAAAGTATATTATGGGTAAATAGATGAGGTTTTTTGAAATGAAGAAAAAACTGTTTTTTTCGGCTCTGACTATCAGTGCCGCCATGCTGATGTCTGCCTGCGATAAGGATGATCCCGTTTCTCCGGAACCGGTGCCGCCTCCGACGAGCAGCACGGTGGTCCCGCTTTCGTCCTCTGCCGCCAATAATGGTGTCGTACAGTCTCCCTATGGAATTTTGCCTAGTGTTGCGAGCTTGGATGCCGCATTGAACTTGTACGGGAGTTGGAAGGCGACATACTACAAGACTTACCAGCAGGAAGCCGCTCTTTACCCGGTGTTGGCTAGTGACTGGACCGTGATTTTTGGCAAATACGTCGCGGCCGGCATGATTCCGGCTCGCATCGTCTGGGATACGCAGAATGACGCCTATTGTGTCATTGACGAGAGCAATGACAGCTACAAGAAGCGCGGATGCACCGTATCGGAAGCTATCGGCTACGGCATGCTGATTACGCTCTTTGCTGGCGATCTGGCTGCCTTCAATTCCCTGTGGTACTACAACAGGGGTTACCGCGAATACCAGAACTCTAACTTGATGCCCTGGAAGGTGGGCACGTATTCGTACGAATCCCTCGTCACTCCGGCGAACTCCTCTTCGGCGACTGATGCTGACCTGGACATCGCGACCGCGCTGATTCTTGCCTACTATACTACGGGGGACATTGCGTACTTGAACGACGCTCTCCTGGTTATCAACGATATCTGGGCAAATGAAATCAGCCCGACGGGCATGATTTACGCAGGCAATATGCCGGTATGGAAGAAGGATAATAGCGCCTACAACCTGAGCTATTTCTCTCCGGTTGCTATCAAGCTGTTCGCTCTTGTTGACAAGAATCATGACTGGACGAACGTGCTCAACACCATGTACACCTACATGATTAACGTGCAGGCGGCTGGCACGGGCGTGTTCCCGGACTGGACCGATATCAGCGGTACTGCGATCGACCCGAAGAACGGGAGTGCGACCAACACCTACTGGCAGTTCTTCCACGAATCCGTGCGCATTCCGTGGCGCATCGCTTGGGACTACTTCTGGACCCAGGATCCGCGTGCCCAGCAGGTGCTGACCACCCTGAACAACTTTATTTCGACCAAGTCCTTG
Organism: Fibrobacter succinogenes; assembly: GCA_902779055.1. Classification (GTDB taxonomy): domain Bacteria; phylum Fibrobacterota; class Fibrobacteria; order Fibrobacterales; family Fibrobacteraceae; genus Fibrobacter; species Fibrobacter succinogenes_K. The sequence goes on from CACZAD010000052.1 coordinate 5,888, forward strand.
GGAAGCGCCGCCCAACTTGAAACGACCGGCAAGGTGATGTATTCCGCCGTTGCTGGCAAGGCCGACGGTTCTACGAAGTCTTTGATGCCGAACTGGCATGGTGCATGGTGCCTCACGGGCATGGCCGGAAACCAGACTTGGCTTAACGAGTGCACGGCTTCGTTCAATACCAAGACGATGAGCGGGTTCAGCTACTTCCCGCATATCCTCATGACTTTGTACAGCCAGCTCTTGAATGGCTTGTATGTGAAGCCTGCGCTGCTCCCGCTGTAATCTTAGCGCGGCATGCCGCCGCCGGGCTTTGCCCGGCAAGGGCATCCACAGACATTTTAACGTCCTGCAACCTCGCAGGGCGTTTTTTTTGTATATGGGCTTTGATAAGCTCGGGGACGAAATATACTTGCCCATGACTCTCGGCTTTTGTACATGGGCTTTGCATACGCAAAGCCATGGTTTGGCGCCTCGGTCATGTGCAAGTAAAATAAGCTCGGGGACGAAATATACTTGCCCATGACTCTCGGCTTTTGTACATTTTGTACATATGGAAAATGATTCTTTGAATATGGATGCTGCGCAGGATAGCGCTGCAATCGGCGTGCAGGATTCTGCCGCAAACGCTGTGCCGGACTCCGCTCAGGCATCGCAGATAAGCATGCCCACTCCCGAACAGCTGGGCATTTCGGTGAAGGCTGGTCCCGAAGGCGGGATGCCCGCGGTGACCGTGGGCGATACTTTCGATTTCCCGATCACGGTGAGCTGGAGCGTGCAGGGCAGCGCGCTCCTGGTGGTGCCTACGGGTTCCGCGAACGCGAAGGGGCTCACGCAGGTGGCCATGTCGCAGGAGTCGGCGCGCTCCGTGAAAGACGGCAAGGAAATCGCCTCGATTACGTTTACCTACAAGATTGCGGCGCAGGATACGGGAAACCTGCATATACCCGCCATGCGGTTCGAAATCCCGACGCAAATGGGGCAGCCGCTCGATTTGCGGAGCGAGAGCGTGGATGTGCGCGTGAATGAACCCTTTAACCCGCTTCCGCTCGTGGTTGGCCTGGTTGTGGCCGTTTGCGTGCTTTTCGCGGGCCTGTGGCGCGCCCGCCGCCGTGCTGCGGCTCGTGCAGCCGCCGCCTCCAAAAATGCCGCCGAGAACGCCCTGCGCGAACGCATGATGGTCCTGAAACAGCGCGTGAATTCTGCAGACAGCCGCGAGTGGCTTTTGGAACTGGAAAGTATTTGCAAGGAATACGTTGCTGAAAAATTCGGGATTGCCGGCGAGGGTGCCGGAGATGCCTCCGCCGCCTCCGCTGTGAACCTGGACGCGATGGTTAAGGATGGCAAGCTCGAGGGCTGGGAATCGCTGGTCGAAGAATTCGCGCACGCCCGCTACGGCGGCGGCAAGCGCGACGGGTTCGAAAATCGCGAAACCTGGAAGGGCGCCATGAAGCTCATGGGCATATCCGAAGAAGAATAAGCGGGTCCATGAATATCATCCGGGTTACCAAAGAGAGCGAGCGTGCGGGTGCGTATTACGTGCGCATTCAGGCGATGATGCGCAAGCACCAGATCCCGCTCGATGCCGAAATCGACGCGAAGGATGGCGCGGACTGCAACTATGTCCTCGCTCTCGACGATATTTACCCGGTGGCCACATGCCGCTGGTTCGAGGTTCGCGACGGCGTTGCCGAAATCGGGCGCGTCGTCGTATTGCCGGAATATCGCGGGCAGCACCTGGGCTGTTCCGTTGTGGCCGAAGCCGAAAAGTGGATGCGCGAAAAGGGCTTCAAAAAAGCAGTAATCTCGAGCCGTGTGGGGGTCGAGGATTTCTACAAAAAAATGGGTTACCGCTTCGAAGAGACCGGTAAACCGCATCATGACACGTTCCAATGCGTGTACATGGAAAAGTCTCTGTAGCCTTGGGGATTCAGAAAATCTATAATTGTCTTTGATGAAACATATCAGAAGTGTCTTGGGGCTGATTCTTTGTCTTTGGGGAGCGGTTTTTTCGCAGGAAGAAACGCGGGATACCGTGTATGTGGAAGAAATCGTTCGGGATACGGTCTATGTTGCGCTGAAACCCAAGGCCGATACGATATATTTGAATGCGGATGGCCGAGTTGAGGCGGGGCCCCGGGAATATGCCGAGGAGCAATGCTGCCGCCCAACAGAGGCTAATCCCTTTGGTAGGGACACCACGAAATTGCCCCGCAACGATACTAGCTATACCCATCGCTTTTTTTATCTGAATTTCGATGTTGTTTCGATTATATGGATGCTTGATGAATCCCTGGGCCTGAAGGTCGGGGGAAATATCGAAATTTCTTTTAACAGGAAAAATTCCATGGTGTTCAATGTCCGCTATGGAAAGAAATATCCCGAGACCAGTGGCGGCGATGTTTTTAGCAGCATATACGAGGGCTATATTGAACAGTACGATATAGGCGCCGGCTATAGGCATTATACGCGCCCGGCACGGAGCAGCTTTTTTTATGAAGTTGGCGGAAATTTCCTGCTCCGTAAATCCAATTATACCAATACGTGGGACGCCAAACCGAATTTGATTAATGATAGGCCCCATAGCGATTACGGCTCTTATAAGGGCTTTGCCTTATATGCCCATGGAGGCCATGCCTTTAGGGGAAACTGGGCGACGTTTGGTTTTGAATACGGTTTCTCGTACAATATCGTGCCCTCCTTTGATAAAGAAATTCTTAGCAAGCATGTGATGTACATAGCGGATGGCTTGCAATTGGATCTGAAAGTGAATATCGGCGTGGGATTCTTATGATGAGCTTTCGGTTTCTAATGGGCTTCGTTGTGTTCTCTATGATGGCGGGTTCAGGCTTTGCCGCAACCGATACGGTTTACGTGAAAAAGCGGGTCGTAGATACGGTTTTCGTCGCCTCTCCGCCGGATACCGTTTATATACAGGAATCGGTTGCTCGGAAGGCGGAGTCTCAAATCAATCCCTATCTTGTTGATTACGATACGGACACCATCCCCCCGGCAATCAATTCCTATGTAGGGATGTATACGGCGTTGAATATCCTGAGCCTGTATTTCGGTGTTTTTATGCTTGATTGGGACTTGGAAATCGAGAACGCCTACAGGGGCTCCACGATTTTTAACTTGTCTACGACATTGCTGTTTTATGAGTATAGAATTTGGGATGAAGAACGATCCTGGGAGGGCGTCAGGTCGATTTTTTCTCCGGGAGTGGGGTACCGCCAGTATTTGCTGACTGTGGTTGTCTCGCGGGAAAACCGGAAACGCCGCAAGGTGAAACACAGGAATGTTCCCCTGAATAGCGTGTCGTTTTATGTTCAGGCGATGGGTCATCCCACTATAAAGGTGGCTCGGGATAAGCCTTATGACAGCGATGTTGATAAGAAATGGAGCTTTGATGCGGGAGTGGCTGCTACTGGAACGTTAGGTCTCGTCTGGAATGTGGGTAACTATTTGTGGGATTTTGGCTTCTCGTTTGGATACCAGTATTGGGGGAGTGACGCCAGGGATTTCTTGTCTCTCGGAAATATGCGTTTGCTTACCGGAACGGTTCCACGCGGAATGTTCTTCGGGCTTGAATATAAGTTGGGGTTCTGACATGCCTTTGTTTTTTGTTATGCTCCTGGCGCTTTTGTGTCCGGCACTCGTTTATTCCCAGGACGGGACGGTGGATACCGTTTATACCGATACCCATAAGGTAACCTATGTCATAAATACGGCGAAAGCCGATGGACAGGCAAAAGACGCCAATGCGGTGACGCCGGGCGCTGTTGTACCCGAGAATCTTGCTCCGAAGGATTCGCTGGGAATTAGTGCGCCCCCAAATAAGAGAAACCGGTTTTCGTTCAATCTAATTGCGCAGAATTTGAATTTTGCCATGACATACGAGCGGCTGCTTACGGATTTTTGGAGCCTTGCCGTTAGGCTCTCTTATGCGGGATTTGATGAAAGCGATCTCCGTTCCTATACCGATGGCGAGGGAACCATCAATGCTATATCCACGCCCATGATGTTACGATGGTATTGGGGTCGTCGCAACCTCGGAAAATATCGTTATGTTGGACCTTCGGGAAAAAACTATAGCCGCGAACAAAAACAGGTGGAAGGCTTTTTGCAGTTGCAAGTGTCGCCTGTCTTCTACAATGTCGATTTGGACCGCGATACCAGTTCTTATAAAGAGGAAGTGCATCTTCGAGGCAAGGAATACGGGCTGTATGCCACTTTGGGACTTGGCGGCCGATATTGCTATGAACACTTTTTTTGGGGGTCGGAAATAAGTATTGGCCGTTTTATCCGCAGGGCGGAATTTCAGGATGAACTGACTATATATTCCAGCAGGTATGGAACGAGGCTCCTGGATAAGATTGTTGCGGAAAGCATCCTTTTCGTGGGGTGGATGTTCTAGCAGGAAAAATGTGGTGCGTGTCGAAACGAATTGCGTGACCCGCATGGCAAAGATTGTGGAGCGATGATTGGCTGCCTTAGTGAACGTCCATCTTTGAGAATAGATTCAGGACCGCTACACCAGAAGCAATCAAGATGAGCCCGATGATGGCTCCAAGATCCGGCGTCTGCTTGAAAAAGTAGATGCCGCTTATTGTAATGAGGGCGATGCCGAGCGCCGACCAGGTGGCACGCCACGTAGCAGACGAGCGAGGCGATGGACGGAACGAGTTTGGTGAACTGCTCCGACATCTTGAGGAGCGTGGTGCCGGCGGCTTCTGCGACAATGGCGAGGATGAGAAATAAGTAGTTGAGCATAGGGTTAATATACAAATTAATTGTTATATTGTAACCATGCCGAGTTCAGAAAATTTTCGCAACAATATCGTGGCGCAGTTCAATGCTGAATTGCTCAATGGCGCTTTTCGCGTGACCACCCGCAAGATGATGGGCGAGTACATTCTGTATGCTGACGGGAAAGTCTTTGGCGGGATTTACGATGACCGCCTGCTGGTGAAGCCCGTGCCTGCGGCGCTTAAGCTGTTGCCGAACGCGAAAAAGCAATTGCCCTACGAAGGTGCCAAGCCCATGCTCCGCATTACCGCAGAGCAGATAGAAGACAGCGCTTTCCTCGTGCAACTCCTGGACGCCATGCTCCCGGAAGTGCCTGCACCAAAAGCGAAGAAGAAATAAACACGCAGTCACCCTGGAGCGAGGCGAAGCCGATGCGATAGGGTCCATTGGCATCTTCTTGCAATAAATAATCCCGACGAACGCACGGAATTTGCTGATAACCTACGCTCATTTTCAAGCGCGTTAATATATCTTCATGAATATGGGGGTCAGGTATGTTCTCGCCGAAGCAAAATTTGCGGATTGTTCTGGCATGCGTGAGCATGCTGGTTTTCCCGGCGTGGGCGGGATCTTCAAAATCATATAGCGAAGATGAAGCGCCTACCATGTTGGAGGTGGTTTTTGGCCTTGTTGATTGGGCAATCTCTTGCGACAAGGACGATACGCAATGCCAGCAGAGGAAGGCGGCCGACGAAAAACGGGCTGGCGAGGCGAGAGAGCGCGAACTCAAGGAGAAAAAGAAAAAGTGGAACGAGAAAAACCGGAGCTACAAGGACTATTATTTGGGATTGTCCTTGACGGCGCCGTTTGTTGCCGAAGATAGCGAGGTGATGTTCGGTCTGGAACTTGTTACGGGTCTAGTTTTCCGGTTTGGCGAATTTTACGCATCGATGGGCGGGGGCGCGAATGCGTCGATGGGTTTCTTCAATGGGGAGTTGTTCTACAGGCCTCCGATAGACATGAACGGCGTCTGGAAAATTGCGCCTGAAATCGGTATTGGCTTGACATCCTATGAACCGTTCGATAGCGAAGATCGTGTTGAACCCCTGTACCATTATTCAGTGGGAGTGCGCTACGAGCATACGTTGCAGAGCAGGAAAAACATTATCGAAGACGAGGACGTACTGATTAACGGCGTGAGCGTTGGCTGTGCCGTGTGGATGAACTATATTGATTTTGCGGGCGTCAAGTGCGATGTCCGTTTTGGGCTGTATTTGTGATTCGCTTGATTTAAAGTTCCCACCAGGGGACTGCCCACACGTTTTCTGATAACTTGTATGGAACAGGAGTGTTGCAGGCGACTATTCCCATGGCGATGTTCTCTTTAGGGAAAGAGTCCTTGAAGGATGCGAAATCTTTTGCATCTTTCTTGGCTGGGTGTGAATCCAGTTTAATTTCTAGGGGGAATAGTTTCCCGTTGTATTCTAAAATCAAATCGACTTCGGCTCCTGCGTAGGTCCTGTAATGGTATAGCATTGGCCTTGCGCTCCAGGCGTTGATACGCTTGATGACTTCCATCACGACAAAGCTTTCAAAGATATGGCCGTACAACGGGTGAGACATTAGAACTTCAGGTGAGTAGATTCCTTGCAGCTGGCAAAGGAAACCCGTATCCACAAAGTAACCCTTGCTTTTGCCCGAAATTTTCTTGATGGGGTTCCTGTTGAAGGGCGGTATAGAAACCCACTGGTATGTCGCTTCGCAGATGTTTTTCCAGCGGAGAGCAGTCGTCCTGTCGATTCCGAGGTCGCGCCCCAGTTCGCTTTCGTTTACCTCTTGTGCCGAAAGTGCCGAAAGCAGCCGTACGAATCGGGAGAATAAGGTCAGATTTGAAATTTCGGCTATGGTACGGACGTCGCGCTCGATATAGGTGCGCATGTAGCCCGTGAAATAATCGGGGATGAGCGAGTCGGGCATGTCAAGGATGCCTGGCATTCCGCCTCGCCAAAGAAGTTTCGCTAACGCAGGGACTGATCCGTCACCAAAGTTGGAAAAATTGTCTGCCCCATCTTGCAACCATGCTTCCAATATGCCGCATTCCTGTTTCTGGAACAATTCTTTATAGCAAAGCGGGTAGAGGTCGAGAACGGCGACTCGCCCCGCCATGGATTCAGCTGCGCCGCGGAGAACATTCAGGTTTTGCGAACCGCTCAGGTAGAACATGGATTTGCGGGAATCGCTTGTATCGACAAATCGCTTGAGGGAGGCGAGCACCTGTGGAACATATTGCACTTCGTCCAGAAATCCGGGAATGGGCATCTGCCGCAAGAATAGATCCGGGTCGGCTTTTGCCCCGCGGATGTCTTCCACGGGGTCGAACGTGACCATGGACTCGCTTGGGACGAGTTCCTTGATAAGGGTCGTCTTGCCGACTTGCCTTGCGCCTGTCAGCAGTACGCAAGGAAAGTACTTGAATACGTTTTCGAGTCGGTTCTGGATGAAACGGTGCAGCATGTAGTCTCCATTTTTATGGATAATATACATAAAATTATAGGTAAAATCAATATTTGCCTATAAAAATATGGATTGTATCCATAAAATTAAAGGTAATTGTGTTTCTCGAACTTTAATAAAAGGTGGTATTGTACCACCTTTTGGGCTGTTTTTTCTTTGAATATGTTTCTAAAATCTGTGCCTAGACACACTTTTTAGAAGTAAAATGAGGACTTTAATGTTGTTATCTTTGCTCAAGGAAGATATTCTGGGGTAAAATGCGTAGGATTCTGTTGTTGGCTGTTGCGATGTTGCTGCTTGCGGGGTGCTCGAACCATCCGCCTTCTGCTGCGCAGTTTATGAATATGAACAAAAAGCTTTTTGGCATTGGTTCTGGGGGAACGCTGCGGGCTGGAGATTTATATGGTGGGGATTGCGGTTATAAGTATGATGATTATAATTGCGTTGAAGAAACATGGGACCTCGATTTTACATTTTTGACTCAGATGTACAATGTGGTGTTTGGAATATCTCTTGAAAATATCACCCCCAGTTTGCACGCAGGATATATCAGTCAGTATATTGGGTTGCAGGGATGGACTTCGCTAGCGATAGGAACTATGGATCGTTATGAAATATATGGAGGCTTGATGCTGATTGAAAATTTCCCGATAACAGAAAAGCTTAGTGTGGGTATCAGCGAGCATATTTCGCGGAATGTGTATAAGGTGGATGAAAATTTGGGTCTCGGCAGTTTTTGCTCTGCAGATTTTTTTTGGGAATACGGTATCGGTGCCTATGTTTCTTTTTGGGGATTCTCGTTGGAATTCCGCTATGGGCGGGAAATAGGGACCTCCAACAATCGGTTTAATTTTATGCTGAATTACTTGTTCGGCTTGAGGGAAAAAAGTGCGGAATATAAAAAGTATGAGGCGTTGTATGATGAAATGATCTTGCAAAAGAATAAACTGATGAGGCTCATTCAAGCGAAGAATAGAGGGGAGAATGTTTCCGATGAAGAAATTGAAGAAGAGACACGGCGGTTTCGGGAATTGATAGATGCTGTGGATCAGCAGAAAATGAAAGTTCGGGAATTGAAAAAAAGATAGTGCTTTTTAGGGGGAATTTGTAGATAATGGCTCGCGGAATTTTGTGGATTGTGTTGATGGTGTGTGCCCTGTTGCTTGCGGGGTGTTCTAGCCATCCTCCGTCTGCCGCGCAGTTTATGAATATGGAAAGAAACGGTGGTGCCCTTGCTATTGGGGCCACGGCAAGAGCAGGAGATAATCTTGAAAAAAGAAGGGTCGAAGATTCTTTTTATAACGAGGGATATTGGAACCTGGATTTCTCGATATTGTGTAGGTTTTTCAACTTTGCGATGATAGGGGCATCGTTTGAAAATATCATCCCTAGAGGAGTTTTGGGACTCGCTTATAGATATGTAGGATTCCAAGGTTGGGTTGGTGCTACTTCGCCTAATTCATCTAAAGATAGTCCGTTTACTGGTGGCGTAATGCTAATCGAGAATTTTCCCATAAGCGACAATTTTAGAATTGGCCTTAGCGAACATTTTTCTCGTAATGCGCTTGATGTTTTGTATGGAGTTTCGTCCGCCTATTATAATGAATTTGGTGTGGGCGCCTACATGACGTTTATGAATTTCTCCTTGGAATTTCGATATGGCCGAGAAATTAGAAATCCGAATAACCGGTTCTATTTTACGCTGAATTATCAATTCTATGTTGTAAAAGAAAAAACAGAAGAAGAAAAACAAAGGCGACGGGAATTGAAGGCTGCCCTGAAAAAGCGTAAGGAGTTAAAGCTGGAAATACAAATGCGAAAGGAAGAGCTGAAATGGCAAATGAACGAAGATAAACTGCAGGGGGTATATAATGAAGAAAAATTCGAGGAAGAAAAAATAAAGATTAGGGAAATGAGAGATTCCCTAGATGCAGTGAAGGTGAAAATTCGAGAATTGGATTGATAAAGGTTTTTATGGTTTGGGAGACCCCGTCTATGCCTTTACGAGAAGCTGTTCTTGACGCATGCTTCGAGGATTGCGGCGAAGGCGAGCAGGGTTATGCCGTACTTGGGCTGGAGTTTCTTGATTATGGGGCGAAACGCGTTGATGATGTATAGGGTGGATGAGACCAGGTAGCCTAGCGCGATGATATAAGCGGGCTGCCCATAGCCGTTATAGAATAAGCCGTTGTATTTGCCGCTGGCGAATATTTCTATGGAGTAGAAGAAAAGAAACGATGCGATGCTCAGGGCTATCTTGAAGTGCTTGAGCCAATAGCTGGGAGTGTCGTTGCTTGATGAACTTTCGTCCCTCCAAAAGTAAACTCTGAAAAAGGGAATGTAGGACGAATACCATGTGAAAATTCCGATTGCAGGGAGGTATTTGGCGAAGGACAAAAGCCACCTTAATTTAAGGTTCGGAATGAGCGAAGGGTTGCGGACGATTTCGACTATAAGGCTGCGCCCCCCATGCCCTGATCCGAAGAGAAGCATAATAATGCAGTATGCAAATGTGGCGGCGATGAGCAAAAGAAAGCCGATTAGCCCGGTTTTGTCGAAAGGGGGTTGTGGCTGTTTTGAAAGATTCTGGTTAACCATTGGCCTGTCGAATCTTCTCTTTTCCTCTTCCCGTTCCCTGGCGTTTCTGATTCTCCTTTCGCGGTCTTCGAGGGCCTCGATGCGGGCCTTGACGATATTCTGCCGTTCGGGCGTGGGGTCGTTCTTGACGGCTTTGCGCTCGCGGTAAAGCACGGGAAGGGGTTTGTATCGGATTTCCTTCTCGTATTTTTTAAGTTCTTTATCGGTAAAATGTGCCATATTTTGCAATAAATGTAACTTAAAAGGGGAAGATTTGCTTTTTTCGGGGCAATTTTTGTATTTTAATGTCCGTAAAAATTTTAGAGGTACACTAATGGATATTCAGGAACTTTCGGAAAAGGTTAGGCAGCAGAGCGCATTCTGCATGAATTTGCTGCGTGAAGTGGAAGGAACGGTTATTGGCCAGAAGGCTCTGGTCGAAAGCATTCTGACGGGTATTCTGGCCGATGGTCACGTGCTGCTGGAAGGTTTGCCGGGCCTTGCCAAGACGACTGCGGTGAAGGCTTTCGCCGATGCCGTTTCGCTCGATTTCAAGCGCATCCAGTTCACGCCCGATTTGCTCCCGGCCGACTTGCTGGGTACCACGATTTACAACTCGAAGGAAGCGAAGTTCGAGACCCGCAAGGGCCCGCTGTTTACGAACCTGGTGCTCGCCGATGAAATTAACCGTGCTCCGTCGAAGGTGCAGAGCGCCCTCCTCGAAGCCATGCAGGAACGCCACATCACTATCGGTGACGAGACGTTCAAGCTCGACGAACCGTTCCTGGTGCTTGCTACGCAGAACCCGATTGAGCAGGAAGGTACGTATCCGCTGCCCGAAGCCCAGGTGGACCGTTTCCTGTTGAAGGTGAAGGTCAGCTACCCGAACAAGGCCGACGAAATGAAGATTCTGGATGCCGTCGCCGGTGCGGGCCTCCGTCAGCCGCAGGCTGTCGCCACGAAGGAAGACATTCTGGCCGCCCGCCAGCTGGTGAAGCAGGTGTACGTGGACGAACGCGTCCGTGAATACATCGTGAACCTCGTGCTCGCCACCCGCGACCCGGGCAGCATCAAGCGCAGCGACTTGGTCGGCTTCGTGGAAGTCGGTGCTTCTCCGCGTGCTTCTATCGGTCTTGCCCAGGCGGCAAAGGCCCATGCGTTCATTCAGGGCCGTGCTTACGTGACGCCGGAAGACGTGAAGGCTGTCGCGATGGAAGTACTCCGCCACCGCATTATCCTCAGCTACGAGGCCGAAGCGGAAGAAGTTTCTGCCGAAACCGTGGTGCAGAAGATTCTCGACAGCGTCGAAGTTCCGTAAGGGCAAACGTCGCGAGGCTTTGTGAAAACGGGGAGCGAAAAAAGCAATTTCGGGAGGCTGATTGCAGGCCTCCTTTTTTCCGTTTTTATCCAAGCCTGTACGGACCCGGATGAATTGAAGTTGCAGCCATTCGAGGTGGTGGAACCGCCGATCGATACGTCCGTAGTTCAGACTCCGCCTCCGACTCCCAAGCCTGTTCCCTTGATAACGGAAGACTCCCTCAGGGAGGGAATGTTGCGGGTCGATCCCAATGGGGCATCGGTCTTGCTCGGTGGTGGCCGGATGCAGGTGCATTTGGATTACCCATATTCGCTCGGAATACATGAGGTGACTTGCCGTGAGTACAAGGAGTATGCTCACGAATTGGACGGGTATCATCTGGATTCTTGCGAATGGGATTGGCCGGTAGTCAGCGTGTCGTACTACGATGCGGTTCTTTTCGCGAATGCTTACAGCAAGGCGCACGGCTACGATACTGCATATACTTACCACCGGCGACTGCTTAATTCAAAAGAGCGCTGTACTAATTTGGAAGGGCTGGAACTTCAGACCGACGTAGAAGGCTTCCGGTTGCCTACGGAGGCGGAATGGGTGATGGCCGCTTCGCAGTCCTGGAATCCGGAACTGTATGGCTGGAGTTCAATGAATGCTTATTTCAGTCTGCATACTGTCTGCGCTTTCCCGGATTCGGTGGGCTTCTGCGATTTGGCAGGCAATGTGATCGAGTTGACGAACGACTGGGTCGGCGGCTCGGGCTCGGCTTCCGTACATAATTACATGGGACCGCCGACCGGAAACTCCCTGCTTGAAAAGGTTGTCAAGGGAGGGCACCTGTTCCAGGTGCCTGCAGAAATCAATCTGGATAACAGGAGCGATGCCTATCCGGTGACTGCCTCGACGAATGGCGGGTACATGGGTTTCCGCCTCGCTTTTGGCAAGATTCCCAATCCGGTCTGGATGGACGGGAACGGGGTGGCGCCCTCGAGTCCGGTGACGATGAAATCGTTTTCTTCGGATTTTCGCAGCAAGTTCGGGACGGTACATGCGAAACTCGCTTTCCGGAATGACAGGACGGGAAACCTGGCTTTTGTGGATTATGGCGGCGGGGTTCCCAGCGTCGTTGAAATCGTCGATAGCATTCCCGTGTTCCATCCCGAGATTTCTCCGAACGGGAACAGGGTCGCGTTCTGCACGGGAACGGAAGGCATTGATGGGGAGTCCGCTGTCTATGTGAGGAATCTCGATGCGCGTGGAGGCGGGCTTGTAAAACTCAATGTGAAAAATGCGGCGATTCCTCGTTGGCATGTAGATGAGAACGGAGACACTTCTATTGTCTATGTCGACCGTACTGGCGACAACAGCGATGATGCGGAATTCTTCGCGAGCGCGACATGGATGGTTCCTTTTGTGAATGGAGAATTCGGCACGCCGAAGAAGGTTTTGAACGGAGCGTACCACAGCGGGCTTTCGCAGAAAAAGGACCGCGCCGTATCGGGCGCCCGTCGCCTCCGCGTACATGTAGGCGGGAAGGACGAAATCTGGTATGGAGGTGAACAGGCCTGCAACGCGTCGCTTTCGAAGGATGGGATGAACCAGACGCTCTTTTTGGATTTTGGCGGCAACACCGGAAGAGAATTCGCGAACACGAAGTACGGAGTGCACGAACGCCTGCTTGTCGCGGATAGCAGCGGGAACCTGGTGCACGCAATTCCTGCGCCGAATGGCTACGCTTTCGATCATTCCGAATGGAGCGGCCGCGAAAATTGGGCGGTGGCATCGCTCGTGAATGTGAATGGCGAACACACGAAACTTGTCCTGGTGAACGTCCTTGATTCTAGCGTGGTGGAATTGGCCGAAGGGGAGGAACTGTGGCACCCGAATTTGTGGGTGATGCCGCAAATCGCTTCTGGGGACGGCTTTCTTGATTTGGACAGTGCCGGCATGTACTGGGATCCCATTTACCAGTCGGGCGAAAAACCTGCGGCCCTGAAGATGCGCATGTTCTGGGATAGGCGTGATTCGCTGGAGGTTATTGCTGTCGGGAGTTCCCGTACCGAAAGGGGCTTCGACCCCAGGCAGATTTCCAAACCGACGCTCAATTTCGGTTTTATCGGCGGGGATATGTGGGCGGAGCTTTACGTGGCGGATAATTATGTCGTGCCGCATGCGAAAAAACTCAAGTACCTGATTTTGGAAATATCGTTCGAACTGATGCGCAACGACAAGAGCGCAAGAATGCAGAGTGTTTTCGAACAGGCTTCGGGATATTTCTACGACAGGAATCATAATTTCTGGAAAGACGGCGTGCCGGAGAATTTTATGCAGGCGGTCGATGCCAATGTCCGGTATACGAGCGACGATTCCCTGAATTACGTCGAAACGCATGGCTTGTTGAGAATTGATGCGTACGGCTGGAGGGACGACGTGGAACTCAAGAGGGATTCGATCATGGCCGATTATTTGAATCGCCGCTATGAGGAAAGTATCGACAGCCTTACCGCATTTATCGACAGCACGAAAAATAAGGGATTCAAAATAATAGGTTTGATTTATCCGCAATCCCCGAAGTATGCGGAGACGGGAAGCTACGGACGCCATGGAATTCAAAGGAGTGTCGTCATGAAGACGATGGCATATCTGGATTCCCTTTCGGAGGTGTATCCCCATTTTATGGTGATGGATGAGAACAAGTACGGTGCGCATGATTATACGGACTCGATGGCGAATGATTACGACCACCTGGCCGCTGCCGGTGCGGAACACTTATCCATTCGCGTGGATTCATTGCTGAAAACTTTGGAAAAATTATATTTAAAGCATGAATAAAATTCCCGATCCGAATACGGTGCACCCGATTGCGGGCTACGACAAGGAAATCTACGTCAAGCCCACCATCAAGAACCCGAACATCATCGTCGGGGATTTTACCTACATTGCGGACTCGGAATTCGAAAGTCACGTGACGCACCATTACGACTTTATCGGCGACAAGCTCATCATCGGGAAGTTCTGCCAGATAGCCGCGGGCGTGGAGTTCGTGATGAACGGCGCGAACCACCAGATGAATGCGGTTTCGACTTTCCCGTTCTACACGCTCGAAGGCTGGAATATGCAGCCGCCTGCAAAAAGCGATTTACCGTTCAAGGGCGATACCGTCATCGGGAACGACGTGTGGATCGGGCAGAATGCGACCATCTTGCCGGGCGTGCGTATCGGCGACGGTGCCATCATCGGCGCGAACAGTGTCGTCGGCAGCGACGTGGAGCCCTACACGGTCGTGGTCGGGAATCCGGCGAAGCAATTGCGCTACCGCTTTGACGAGGAGTTGACGGAACTGCTCCTGAAATTCAAGTGGTGGGATAAGCCTGTCGAAGAAATCAACGCGATGATTCCGGTACTCACGAACAGCGATTTGGACTTGGTGAAAAAAGAATTGAAAAAGAGAATGAGCGACGAGTAAACTTTGGATGGGAACGAAGTGTCGTTGAAAAGAAAAAGAGTCACTTGTCTGCTTGTCGTTATCGCCATCCTTGCGGCATCTTTCTTGGTGATGGACTGGCTGCTCTTTTTCCGTTGTGGCGCGGTCGAACAATGCCTCGTTGGGGGGAGCGTTTACCAGAATGTCGCGAAGTTCGCGGTCACGGCCTTCGCCGCGCTTGTCGTTTTTCTCATCGGCAAGGATTGCCTTTCTTCAAGGGACAGGATGTTTTTGCAGGCGGCTTTTGTGATGGCTGTATGCGCCGATTTCTGCATGAAGATTGTTTCCGGCTACGCCCTGGTGGGCATCGGCTTTTTTATGGCGGTGCAGACGCTGCTTATCGTCCGGCATACGCGCAGGAACGATGGCGACAACAGTTTCCCGCGGATATTGTGCATCCCGTTCGGTGCGGGGGTGCTTGCGGCGGCGCTTGCCGTGTCGGGCGTATTCAGTGGCCCGAAGCTCCCGATAGTGGCCGCATACGGCGTGTTCGTCATCTGCTCGCT
>CACZAD010000053.1 GCA_902779055.1 Fibrobacter succinogenes
GAGAACCTTCTTGAAGGTGAAAGCCATGCCACCGCCGATGATGATCTTGTCGGCCTTGTCGAGGAGGTTGTTGATGAGCTGGATCTTGTCAGCGACCTTTGCACCGCCGAGGATGGCAAGGAACGGACGCGGAGGATTGTTGAGGACCTGGTCGAATGCCTTGAGTTCCTTGTTCATGAGGAAGCCTGCAGCACGCTGCGGAAGTTCAACACCAGTCATAGAAGAGTGATCGCGGTGAGCGGTACCGAAAGCGTCGTTCACATAAACGTCAGCGAGCTTGGTGAGGCTTGCGCGGAAGGCCTTGACGGCTTCCTTGTCGGCCTTTTCCTTAGTTTCGGTGCCATCGGCGTTCTTGATCTTACGCTTGCCTTCTTCTTCGATGTGGAAGCGGAGGTTTTCGAGGAGGATGATTTCACCCGGCTTGATAGCAGCGCAGGCAGCTTCAACTTCCGGACCAACGCAGTCCGGGAGGAACTTCACCGGCTTCTTGATGAGTTCTTCGAGCTTCTTAGCAACCGGAGCGAGTGTGTACTTCATGTTCTTTTCGCCATTCGGGCGTCCCAGGTGGGAAGCGAGCACGACTGCTGCACCCTTTTCGAGAGCGTACTGGATGGTCGGGAGAGCGGCTTCGATACGCTTGGTGTTGGTGATTTCGCCAGTCACCTTGTCCTGTGGAACGTTGAAGTCGACACGGATGAACACGCGCTTGCCGGCGAGTTCGAGATCTTCGATAGAAAGCTTTGCCATTATAGCACCTTCTTTTTAGGGTTAAAAATTTACACGGGGAAATATAGTAAATGAGAAACGCCAAGTGTTATAGGTCCAGGGCAAAAAAAGCGCCCTTCTACGCGGTCCTTTTGTAAACGTCATTTTACAAAGACTGAGTGTAAAGAAATAAATGTTTTTTTCATCACAGAATTCCTTCTTGTAAAAAAAATATATAATTCAATATGGCTAAATATTTTTATATATTTCCTGAAAAATTGGTATACTCGGAGTAGTAACAGATGAAGCGTTCTATTTTATTGGCTATTTGCCTTTCCGCCGCCGCAGCATTCGCTGGAGCATATGATATTAGCGATTTTACTGCCAAAGATGAAGTCTCGACAGACAACTATGCAACAAACCTGAGTACAGCAACACTCGACGACGCCACCTCCGTTCCGGCAGGCAGCATCGTCCTCCGTCAGAAGTTCGCCGAATCCGGCATCAACGTCTACCAGCTTTACAAGGGCCAGGCAAACGACATTTCGTCCATGACCGCATTGAGCATTCCGACAAGCATGTCTTATAGCGAAGTGGTCAAGGCCAAGCTTTACAAGCGCCGCGGCACAATGCCGGGTGACGACGTCGAAAAGGTTTACTTCGACGGCAAGTACGTTTACGTTCCGGGTCTTTCCTCTGCAGTCGCATACGTCAACGGCGCCCCTGTTGACCTGACTGGCGAAGAAAAAGCTTCCACGAAGTCTGCCTCCGCTCCGAAAGCGGAATGCGACGAATTCGATGTTTCTTGCGACGAAGACATTCTTGCAGCAAAGAACAGCAACTATGATGTTTCTGGCGACTTGAACAGCACAAACGCCCGCGCCGATGCTCGTGACTACTCCGCATCTGCAGCAGCACAGGACGTGACCGACCGTTTCGGTATTGCTGACGAAGTCCGCTTCTGGAGCGCAGTCGCCCTTTCCGCCGTTGCCGCAGGCAGTGCCGTTATGGGCGTCGTCCAGCAGATGAAGTCCAGCGAAGCCAATGACGCCCTCAAGGAACTCCAGAGCGTGTCCAAGGCTGTTGACGACAAGATCAATATCGCTTGCAGCGACAAGCCCAACACTGCAAAGTGCATCGAATACTACAAGACTCAGCCCAACGCTTACACGGCTCCGGGCTGGACCTATCAGAACCTTCAGAGCAGAATCAAGACAGACAAGGACACCAAGGATTCTTACGCTATGGCACGTAACCTCTGGTTCGGCGTCACGGCAGTTTCTTTGACCACTGCAATCGTGCTGTTCGCATGGTAATGTCACAAGGGCAGATCCGCCTCAAAGACGTTCAATTTGATTGCATCGTTGGCGTACTCCCATTCGAGCGCGAAAACGAACAACCCGTCATCTTGAACCTGACTCTTTGGTTGGACTTTGCCCAGGCTGCTAAGACTGAAGATTTAAACGAATCTATAGACTATGCAAAACTGGCGGAAGAACTGAAAGCGTTCATCCGCCTTTCTTGTTTCAAGCTTGTCGAGACGCTAGTCGTCAAGACCGCCGAATACGTCCTGGAACATTATCCCAAGGCAGACGCGGTCGAAGTCTCCATCGTAAAGCCCAAGGCCGTCCCCGGTTGCTTAGGCGCCGAAGCCAGCGTGAAGATTAGTAGACAGTAGGAAGTAGACGGTTGGCAGTTGTCTACATTAGTATGTCATCCTCTAAAGGCGCGGTAACGTAAGGCTTCGGAGAGATCCATAACATCTACGGCTGAGGCTCCGCGAAGGTCTGCAATCGTTCGGGCCACTTTCAAAAGCCTAAAGTAGCCGCGAGCGCTCAAATCCATTTTCGACGCTGCAGACACCGCAAAACGCTCCACATCCGCAGTCATATTCGCAAATATCCGAGCATATTCCGAAGTCATTTCGGCATTGGATTTAAACGGCAAGCTGTTGAATCGTTTTCGCTGAACCGCTCGAGCCGCACAAACACGCTTGCGGATTTCAGCCGAAGCCTCAGCAACACCTTTTGCAGCAAACAAGGAAGCATCCACCGGCGGCACGCAAACCTGGATGTCGATACGGTCCAGCAACGGTCCAGAAATCTTTTCGCGATAGCGTTTTTTCGCCTCGGGCAAGCAAGTGCATTCATGCTTAGGATCCATCGCATAGCCGCACGGGCACGGATTCATCGCCGCCCCCATCATAAAGCGTGCAGGCCACACCACAGTCCCGCTAGCCCTGCTCACCGAAATTTTACCTTCTTCCATCGGCTCGCGCAACGCCTCCAATACACTACGGTTGAACTCCGGCAGCTCATCCAAAAACAGCACCCCGTTATGCGCAAGGCTCGCCTCCCCCGGCAAAAGCCGCGTACCACCGCCCACCAGCGAAACCATAGACGCCGAGTGGTGCGGAGAACGGAACGGTCGCGACATCACCGGCTTGAATTCCTCGGAATCCCCGGAACGCCTGGCACACGAATGAATGCGCGTTGTCTCCAAAATTTCAAGTTCCGTCATTTCGGGCAAGATTCCGAGCAGGCATTTAGCACAAAGTGTTTTTCCGGCACCAGGCGAACCGACCAGCAAAAAGTTGTGCGCACCAGCAGCTGCAATTTCAAGCGCCCGCTTAACTTCATCCATCCCAATCACATTCTTAAAATCAGGAATTCCGTCATCCACATTTTCATGGTTCGACGAAATTCCAGTAGCCACATTCACGTCGTGACTCGAATTCCGCTCCAGAATTTCGACGCATTCCTTGAGCGAATCCGCACAGACATAACGAAGACCTTCCACCAGCGAAGCTTCTTGCACATTTCCTCGCGGAACCACAAGAATGCTGTTACGTTCAGCGACCAGATTCATTGCGATGGACAACACTCCTTTAACTGGCTTCAATAAACCATCCAACGAAAGTTCGCCCACAAACACGTAACGATCCAGCTGCTCGACTTCGATTTCTCCGGTCGAAACGAGCAAGCCAATAGCCAGCGGAAGGTCTAATGCACTCCCCTCCTTTCGCAAATCCGCCGGCGACAAGTTTACCGTCGTGCGGTAGCCTGTCACCACTTTCCCGATAGAACGAATGGCTGAAACAACACGTTCACGGGATTCCCTCACTGCATTGTCCGGAAGCCCTACCAGCGTAAAACCAGGCAACCCTTGAGAGGCATCAACTTCAATACTGACAGGAACAGCCTTTATTCCAAACAAGCAATAAGAACGGATTCTGCGAAACAAGTCAACCTACCTTATGCTACAGCGGCCTGATACTTTTCGAGTACGCAGTTTTCGATATGTTCACGCAACTGGCGCGTAATCGGCAAGCAAATGCTGCGATAATCTTCGCCCTTGTAGAACGGGTCGTTCGGATAGCCCACAAAAAGGCCGTTTTCGCCATCCATCACACGGAGCCCGCGAATCTGCATCTGATCGTTCAACACGATGGTCGCAAGACCTTTCATATGCCCCAGATTAGCGCCTTCCTTGAACGGGAAAACCTGCACGTTCGTCACCGCCAAGCAATCGAACGGCATAGCCGTTTTTGCATATTTTTTTTCGACTTTGTTATCATTCTGTTCAGCCATATAGACCTCCTGATATTGGTTCAATGATGTTTCGCCGCAAGCCGATGCATTAGCACCTCTGCGGAATCACGCTCCCTATTGCAAAACACATGCCAAAAACGGAACTGGCTTTTTTGAACAAATTTCAACAGTTTTATGGATTAAAAAAGTGATTAATCACTTTAATCACTGATTAATCACTTTAATCACTTTTTCTTTTGCTACTTTATAATCATGCTTTTAAAACCGAATATGAAATGGACTGCAAACCAGGGAATTATGCTCCCGATGGTCACCGCAGAAGTCTCCTGCACAGAGAAAAAACTTACCGTCAAGTTTACCGTCGAAGAGCCCATGGATTGCTACCGCGCCGCCGTCCAAGAAGACAACGGACGCAGCTGGGAGGATTCCTGCGTGGAAATCTTTTTGCAGAACCCGGCAAACCCCGCAGAATATTTCAACTTCGAAACGACAAGCCGAGGCTTTGTGCTCGCCGCCCGCGGCACAGACCGCAACAACAGACAAACACTACCGCTCGATGCTATCGCCAAAATCAAGCGATCCGGTACTGCACCAAGCATTCAGGACGATTCCGTCTACTGGACAATGTCGATTGAAATTCCCGCCGAGATTTTTGGAATTAAAGCCTTCAAGGCACCGCTCCGCGGAAACCTCTACAAGTGCGCCGATAAAGCAAATGCACCGCATTACCTGAGCGTGTTCCGTATAGAAACAGAAAAACCGGACTTTCATCGTCCGGAGTTCTTTCAAATTTTGTAACCTAAACAAGAGGCGATTCCGGCACGGAGGCCGGAATGACAGGCGCCATTACATCATACGGAGTTTCATCTCGAAGACGGGGCGATCATTTTCGTCAAGGATGCGCATGTAAGTTGCACCGTTGTGGTCCGCACGGAAAATTCTCATCGTCTGCCCTTCTTCGGATTCGCCCAAGTAATGAACTTCGAGCTCTGACGGAATGCAGAGTTCCAAATCCGAAGCACTAAACACGTTCAGCGCAAGCTTCACATACTCGATATTGTTCATATGGTGCGACATATCGATATGTTGCGGCAGCACCTTTTGCTGATAAACTTCTTCGTATTCCTCGGGTTTCACGTTAAAGCGGTCGAATTCATCCGTCATAAACGCATCGGGGAATCCTTCCGTCGGGAAGTCCACATCCGAAAGGCGCATCGGGCGATGGCGATCGAGGCTCAGGCAGCACATTTCCTGCTTCGCAAAAATAATCGGTTCGCCTTCCACCGTAGTGATTGCCGTATTTTCGTTCAAACGAATCAACTGGTTATCCGCCGGGAATGACGTCGTCACGACCTTGTCGCGCCAGTACGGGCGCTTGAGGAACTTGAACTTTGCCTTGTAAACGACCCAGAAGCCGCCCTTTTCTTTCACCACGAAATTGTCCATTTTCATGGCACCAAAATTTTCAGTAATATTGTCCTGGACCATGAGCACCGTCTGAGCAAGGCCCATCTTTCCAGAAACATCAATATAAGCCGAAGTAATCGTTCTCGGCTTTTGGAACACGAGCGGATTTTTCGCCAAAGTATAAATATCAATCATGGCTTTAATATAAATTTTTTTATCATTTGGGCGCATGTCTACCGTTATTATTTTCAACAAGCCCTTTGGCGTTTTGAGCCAGTTCACCCCCGAAGCGGGCCACCCCGCCCTCGACAGTTTCGGTTTTCCGCCGGGAGTGTACGCCGCAGGCCGCCTCGACCACGATAGCGAAGGCGCATTGCTCCTGACCGATAACGGCAAGCTCATCAAAAAGCTACTGGATCCCAAATACGAGCACCCGCGCACATACTTAGCGCAAGTGGACGGCCAAATCACCGAAGAAGCCGTCCGCAAGCTCGCTAAAGGCGTAGACATCAAGGGCTACCACACCAAGCCCTGCAAAGCAGAAATCGTCGAAGCCCCGGACTGGATTTGGGAACGCAATCCGCCAGTACGATTCCGCGCGAACATCCCCACCAGCTGGGTAAAGCTCACACTCATCGAAGGCAAGAACCGTCAGGTGCGACACATGACCGCAGCCGTCGGCTTCCCTACGCTCCGCCTTGTCCGTGTACAAATCGGAAACATCCCGCTTGGCAAATTAAAGCCCGGCGAGTGGCGCATCGTCACAGACAAAGTTATTTAAACATCCGATTATTCGCCTTTGATAAATTGACAATGGAAGTTTTCTAAAGGCCAATATTTATCCCCCTTCAAAGAGATATTTTCTTAATAGTAATCACCAAAGGGGGATATTTGGATGAGATACACAACAATCAAGGTTGTAGCCTTGTTAGCGGCTACAGCTATAACAGTCTATGCTAACGAAGGTCCGTGCGACATTTACGCAAGAGCCAATACGCCATGCGTAGCCGCACATAGTTTAACTCGAGCCCTGTACGGCAATTACAACGGGAATCTTTACCAGGTCCGCCGTGCCGACGGCGAAACCAAGGACATTCCGGTCGAGACCATGGGAGGTTATGTCAAATCTTCCGTGCAAGACGACTTTTGTGCAGGCTCCAAATGCACAATTTCGATCATCTACGACCAGAGTAGTTACAAAAACGATTTGAAAAAATCGCCTCCCGTCTTTTGGCTTAAAGAAGGCGGCAGAGAAGCCATCGCCGACAGGGCGCCCATCTACATCAACGGTCGAAAGGCGTACGGCTTTTATCGCGACGCGTGGTCTTCTACAGGTTACCGCAACAACGAAACCAAAGGTGTCGCTACCGGAGACGAAGAAGAATCCATGTACATGGTGGTCGATGGCAGGCACTACAATGACATGTGCTGTTTCAACTACGGCAACGCAGAAACAACAGGCAATGACGATGGTCCGGGAACCATGGAATGTATTTATTTCGGTGACGACAAGGATTGGGGCGGTCCTGGACAAGGCACAGGCCCATGGGTTGCCGCCGACTTGGAAGACGGCGTATTCAAAGGCAACGATGCCGGATACATGTGGGGCAGAACGCACACGACCCCATGGCCAGATGCACAAACAATTGATGCCGACTACGCTACAGCCATGCTCAAAGGACCGAACGACGGCACATTCAAACTGAAAGGCGGCAGTGCGCAAGAAGGAAAGCTCACCACTATGTGGGATGGTCCCCGCAAAAGAGGCTACAGTCCACGCAAGCTCCAAGGCGCCATTGTCCTTGGCAACGGCGGTGACGGCAGTGACGGCGGCGCAGGAACATTCTTCGAAGGTTGCATGACGATTGGCAACCCGCCAGATTCCATTGACGATAAAGTCCAGGCAAATATTGTTGCCGCTGGTTACGGAAGCAAAATTGAGCTCAAGAAGCCTGATCCGATTGAACCGTTTAAGGATACGCTTACCATCCCGGGAAAAATCGAAGCAGAAAACTACGACAAGGGCGGCAACGGTCAGGGATTCTTGGACACCGACATTGAAAACGAGAATTCCCTCTACCGCGAAGACAATGCAGGCCTCGACAGCGCAGGCGACGCCATTATTTACGGCTGGGGTTATGCCAACGATTGGCTGCGTTATACGATAAAAGTCTCCAAAAACGATTCGCTCGACATTACCGCACGCGTATCGTCGCCAAGCGATAGCACATTCTTCTCCATTCTCGTCGATGATAAGGATATCGCCAAAATCATGGTGCCAAACACCGGCGATTGGAAAAACTTTGAAACAGTCACTACAACCGTGCCTGCAATTACAGCAGGCGACCATGTACTCAAAATTCGAATAGACAAGCCATACTTCAATCTTGACTGGATTGAATTTACAGCGGCAAAAGAAAAAACAGCTTTGCCACAATTCAGCCAGCGCACAAATTCATCGCAAATTTACTCCGTCTACGATGTCCTAGGAAATCGCGTGACCTCATTCCTTGCAAACGAAAATACAAAAGGAAGTATTTGGGATAAAGCCCGTGCAAATTTGCCTGGTGGCATTTATGTCATCAAGACCAAGAGCAAGGCAATCCGAATTTCAAATACAAAATAACACACTCCTCACAACCAAACTCATTCAAGCAGGCTTCGAAAGAAGTCTGCTTTTTTCAATAGCAATTACATTACGATTATTTTGACGATTCGCCGGACTGGCGTTCACGTTTTTCGTGATTATAGATAAACGGCTGTACTAGAGCTTTAACAAAAGGTTCCGCATTCTTCACATTTTTTGTCAAATAGCAATCCTTATCTCCATTACGGCACTTGTCCCACTCTATCCCATCTTTTACTTTATCATAATTAAGATTTTCACCAAGGCATCCGCTTCCCAAGTCCATACATTTGGGCAAATCTGGAGACACGTACAACACAGATTCAGGGACCCAAACATTCTCTTCGTTTTGAGATTTTTGAACATCAGATAAAAGCTGGGCCATCGCTACAGAACTGCAGCAAACCCAAAGCAATACAGCGATACGCAAAACCTTAAACATAACTTCAAATATATACAAAATCGGCTAAAGCGTCTTTTGGATACCCCAAATAGCACAATTCACTCAACCAAACTCATTCAAGCTGGTTTCGAAAGACGCCTGCTTTTTATTCATATAAAATTTATTAATATTCATATACAATCTAAAAAAAGGTGATTCAATGAAAAAGATTTTGTCTATTTCACTTATTTTCGCAGTACTTGTACTTTCTGGCTGCGCCATTCTGACGGGCACAAGGATGCGCCCCATCGTTCTTGGGCAAATGCTCATCTACGTCCGTGTATCAACAGCAAAAGCATTCATCGCAACAGAAATGCCTGAGAAACTTGAAATTGATACCCCATTCAACGTCAACCTCCCATTCAGTTACAAAAACGCTGTTCATGACACCACTAAAGGAATCGCCTCCGTTACGTTAAATAACAATGATTTAGAAATGGGTTTCATACTCGCTTCATACAGCAAAGCTGTACAAAACAATCCTGAAGTGTTCCAGAACGATATAAGCGATTCATTAAAGACGACTAGAATTTTCACCGCTTACGATGAATTTTTCAAAGATTGTACAAATGAAAACCTTATCGATGCTGGCTATAATTCCGAAAAAAAGTATACACACAGATGCTACAAAATAACACATGATAACGGAACGCCAGAGGACATTTGCCTCGCATCAAGATTAACCCCAAAAGGAAACATCGCTCTTGTTTTCATGCGTAGTTTAACGTTTGACACAAATGTCAAGACAGAACTTTTTGATGCCATTGAAAGCATAGAATTCAAAGACTAGATAATCCTCAAATTTGCACATACAAGAACGCCCCGCAAGTACAAACCTGCGGGACGTTTCTATTGAAAGGGAGATTCCCGGTCGGAGCCGGGAATGACAAATTCTCCGACTAAATCAAGCCTTCGAAGAAATTATTACCCTTATCATCGACCAAGATAAAGGCGGGGAAGTCCTTGATGGTAATCTTGCGGATGGCTTCCATACCGAGTTCCGGGAAGGCCACGATGTCGTTCGAAAGGATGTTCTGTTCAGCGAGGATGGCTGCCGGACCGCCGATAGAGCCGAGGAAGAATCCACCGTACTTCTTGCAGGCGTCGGTCACGTCCTGAGAGCGGTTGCCCTTAGCGACCATGATCATCGAAGCGCCCTTGCTCTGGAAGCGCATCACATACGGGTCCATGCGGTTTGCCGTCGTCGGGCCGAAGCTACCTGTCGGCATGCCTGCCGGAGTCTTTGCCGGGCCAGCGTAGTAAATCGGGTGGTCAGAAACAACCTTGAGCACGGTCTTTTCTTCGTCCGTGAGTTCCTCGCCGCGTTCCTGCTTGTCGAAGATTTCAGCGATCTTGGCGTGTGCCATGTCGCGGGCCACGATCATCGTGCCCTTGAGGGAAAGGCGCGTCTTCACCGGATACTTGGTGAGGTCAGCGAGCACTTCCTTCATCGGACGGTCAAGGTCGATTTCAACTGCCGGAGCGAGGTTCACGGCATTGCCAGCCGGGATGTAGTTTTCCGGATGGTGTTCCATCTTTTCGAGCCAGAGACCATTTTCGTCAATCTTAGCCTTGATGTTACGGTCAGCAGAGCAGCTCACGCCGATAGAAACCGGGCAGCTAGCAGCATGACGCGGAGCGCGGATCACGCGAACGTCGTGTACGAGGTACTTGCCGCCGAACTGGGCGCCAATGCCCGTCTTCTGGCAAATGTGGAGAACCTTTTCTTCCATTTCGAGGTCGCGGAAAATACGGCCGCCTTCGGAACCGCTCGTCGGAATATCGTCGAGGTAGCCGCAGCTAGCGAGCTTCACC
>CACZAD010000054.1 GCA_902779055.1 Fibrobacter succinogenes
TCATAGACAATGTCAAATCCGACCCATCTGTAAAGGACAAAGCCGAAGAAGTTTCTGCGGTATTCCCAAGAGTCGCTCGTGATGATGAGCTTCTTGATCTTGTAGCCCTTCACGAGAGCCTTGAGTTCCTTTTCAATCTTCGGACCCTTCCAGGTCTGCTTCGGAAGGTCAGCCATCTTGACCGGAGTCGGGCCACGCTTGATAGCTTCCTGGACTTCTTCGATCGGAGACTTGCCCACAATTTCCTTGAAGTCCGTCACTTCAACTTCGTAGAACTTTTCCGGGAAGGCAACGCCCTTGTAAACGCCCTGGTCGATATAGCCGTATCCTTCCGGCACATAGAAGAACTTGCCACCCTTCTTGTAAACGAAAGCCATCGCAAAAGCGTTCTTGTCGTTGTACTTCATGATGGAGCCAAAGCGGTAAGCGCGCACGAATTCGCTTTCACCCTGTTCCTTGTCGGACGGGCCAATCCAGCGGGACTTGAGGTTTCTGATGTCGTTGTCCTTCGTGATCATGTAGACTTCAGCCGGCAATTCGCCTTCAACCATCGTCTTGGTGGTATCGTCGATCTTCTTCGGATCCCAGTCATACACGAGAGCCTTCGGGGTATTCGGGGTCGGGCCATCGACAACCGGCTTGCCAAAGCATTTCACACACTTTGCAACATGGTCCTTCCAGAACACGACATTGCTGTCGGCGTCCCTGTAAAGCACGTCGTAGTTCAAGACATCCGGTTCGCGTTCTTCGGCAAGTTCATCCGTGTGAATAAACACCTTGATGATGCCCTTTTCCTTGTTGTCCTTCCAGTGGTAGAAAACGCGTTCGAGGTAACGGTTAGAAATATCGGCGCCTACCGGGAGTTCGCTTCTAGCCATCGTCGGCTTGTCAGAAGCAGGGGCCAAAGCAGCATCGGCAGGAAC
Source organism: Fibrobacter succinogenes (assembly GCA_902779055.1). Taxonomy (GTDB): domain Bacteria; phylum Fibrobacterota; class Fibrobacteria; order Fibrobacterales; family Fibrobacteraceae; genus Fibrobacter; species Fibrobacter succinogenes_K. The sequence continues at coordinate 924 of CACZAD010000054.1, forward strand.
GTCATCCTGAGCATTCGCCATCGAGAAGGCGAAAAGTCCTGCAGCGAGAGTCTTGAAAAACAGTTTCATTCCATTCAGCTTTGTGGGTTTCAAGTGTCAGCAACATTCCTGGCGAACCCACATTTGCCAAAAATGCGCATTTTTTCAAACAATGTAAATAAATACGATACATTTGGCAACAAATTATCACAAAATTACTACAAAAACTTTAAAAGCTTCAACAGTTTTCAACATCTATCAACACCCGTTGTAAATAAAAAACGGGCATAAAGAAAACCCCGCGTGTAACCCGTTAAGTTTCAAAGAGTTACTTTACGCGAGGTTCATTCTCAAGTTGTTGATAAGTTGTGGTTATTTCTTGCCGTGGCGGCGGATGCCCAAGTTGAACGTCTCGTCATACTTTCCGACAACGTTCACGTCGGAGAGAATCTTGAACTTGAGCTTTGCGATATACACTCCCGTTCCGACAAAACGACCCTTGTTGCTGCGGGCATCCCACATCAAGAAGATGTTACCAGAATTGTCAACGCAATCCGTTCCGAAAATATCCTTGTCGTTGCAGGCCACAACACCGCTCTGCGAATTGACGAAGTGCCCAAGGCTCGAGAAGTAATCCACTTCCCACTTGATCTTCACCTTCGAAAGCGCCACTTCCCTGGGTTCGTTCGTATTGAGGAGCAGCGTCTTTCCGACTTCGCTCAAGTCAAACTTGATAAGTTCGCCCGGGTACCCCGTTTCGGCAATAACTTCGTCAATGTTCTTAGCCACGTCCACACGGACCGGCGCAACGTCCTTTTCATGCGGCCACATTTCCGGAGTAAAGTCTACAGGATTGATAGCGACGACACCCGGCGATTCCACGCCCACGCGCTGTTCACCTTCAATTCTGCGCCACGGATTATTCACATGGGGCACATTCCCGTTCAGATCCGGCAACACGCCCGGCACAAGGCGCACCATAAAGCCTACATCCGGCAGAATCGTATTGTCATTCTTCAAGAACATCACATCATAGTAATTGCTATTCCTTGTCGGCGATACAGACATGATGGAGAACATCGACGGATCCACCAGTTCACCGGCCTTGTCCTTGAATTCAAGGAACTGGAACCCGTTAACGGCACTGATCTGTGTCGCTTCGCTGATATACACCGTAAGCTTATTCACCTTGTCCGAGACCGGCTTCACAATCGGCCTTTCTTCAAGAATCGCACCGATGCGGTCTTCAATCGCAAGCCCGTCCAAACTGAGCTGCGTCATCTGTCCGGTTTCCTTGTCCATGTACGTGTAATGGTAACGGAACGACCCCTGGTACAGTTCCTTCGCGCCGCCCGTAAACACGTTGTCCATCAGCTTGTCAGCCGCAATCACCAACGTCTGTTCGCCTTCCTTCAGCAGGGACACGGATTCGACGGAAGCGATCGTATGCCATTCTTCAGAACCAAAAGCCCACGCCACAGTATCCGGGATAGTCTCGTCAAACGGCTTATTGAACACAACGGCAATGCTGTCAAGGATGCCGTCGCCATCGCGGTCAAAGCCTTCACCGCTATTCGCAAACGGAACAGGCGGTTCCTTGAAGTGGATATTGCCCCATGAAATCACGTTCGCAACACTTTCGCCCGAAATCTCAAAGCTCGCATTCGTCACGGAGGAATCCCCCACCACGTAGAACTTGATCACACCCGTAGAATCCGTAATCAACCTGTTCACACGCTGCTTCTTTTCGTCCAGGAATCCGATCGGGAAGGAGGTCTTCAAATCCAGAGCCGCAAAGCAGTCCTTGCAAAGATTGGCCACATAGAACACACCCACCTGCAACGGGATCGTATCCGGATAGGCCACATGCGTCAGGAGCGTATCATTTGCAGAACCGTCAAACGGGAGCCCGCGCAAAGTGATGCCCGTCGGATCAAACGCCTTGATGGAATCCGGGCTGTTAAACACATCGATAAACGCAATATCCGGGAGCGGATAAGCCGGCACCGTAAAGAACACTTCGCTGGACTGCGTCGGGTCACTTGCCAACGAGAACTGCATCATGTAAGATCCCGGAGCAAGGGAACGGTTCCTCACGATCGCAGCCGTGTCAATCACAAAGCCCGCCATGTTCTCGGCAATTTCGATACCTGCAATCGTGCCCGGCAAAAGATCAAGACCCGTCGACGGGATCCTGTCGTCATCGCCAAACAAGACAAACGTGGACTGAGCCAAGGCCGTATCGATCTTCGACGTACTCGACACATCGCAGCTAATGGATTCGTCCATCAAAAGCTGCAAGATGGAATACTTGATCGTGCCGTCATTTGTAACCTCTTCGACCGGATAATACGTCTTTTGCGTCTGCAAGTTAATCGACGTACGCATCTTGAAGTTCGAACCCGTCGCATTGCGTTCCGAGAAGAAGATGTGGAAGGGATATTCGCGGCCTTCGATAAGCTTCTGTGACGGATCGTTCTGTCCAATCGTATCCAAGTTCACGCCGCCTTCGACAGGGCTATGGCATCCACCAATGTCCACGACAAGACGGTTGTTGATAAACACCCACACGTCATCGTCACCACGGAATTCAAAGTACTGGCCCTTCACATACTTGAACTGAGCCGACACCTTCATAGCAAAGCTATAGTTGTGGTGGCATCCCTGGACATCCCAGTCAAACTTCGGATTCAGAACCGTCTTGGCAGAATCGAGGTACCGCAGGTCGTCAATCGGATAGAATCCCGGATTGATGGTATCGTTGCAGTCGCCTTCTTCGTTCGTAAAGTCGGCCTGCCAGAATCCTTCGTCATCCAACGACAGGCTGATATCGCGGCAGACACCGTTCTTGTATTCCCTGCCAACGGCATCCGTCGCCACCACCTGCGGAATAAACCACTTTTCGATTTCATGAGCGGCAGAACACTGTCCCCACGGATAAACCAGGGAATCCACACGGGCGGGCACGCCATTCACGAGCGTATCCTGCACCATGCCGGGCACGTGTCCCGAACAGGTCTTGAATTCCGTAAGTTCACCATTCTGGTCAATGCCCGTAACCGTCGTATAGGCGTTACCCCCGTAAATTCCACCAAAGTCAACGTCGATGCTGTCGGCATGGGATTCACCCGCCCAGTCCAGCACCAATGCCGAAATCTTCAGCGAAGGGCAAATGCCCAAAATGCCCGGGTAGCAAGTCGTGTCGCTAGGCATATAGCTACGTTTCGGGTTAGGATAAACCCAGACCGTATCGTGCAGGGCTATCAGGGAATCAAGCACCACCAGCGAATCGAGATTTTCCATCTCGCCGACAATGCCCTTGCCCCCATAGCGTTCCATGCCAAAGCTCTGCTTAAAGTAAACGCGCCAGTCCGTCGCATGCTTGTAGACTGTACCCGTGTACCAGCCGCACGTATCCGTCAACGGGCCCATCTTGATGATGTCACCCGTCGACTCGATCACCATGGACGGAGACTGATTTTCCCACGGGCTCTTCAGGCGGACAACCTTGGGTTCAGGCGGATAAAACACGAGGTCAAGCGTTTCAAGCGAAGTCGAGGTGTACATCCAGGTTTCGTAAATACCAGTCGGGAAGAGTTCACCGGCATGCGGGCGCGACGCTTCCGGGAAATACGGATGTTGCGGCCAGTCGTTGCTACCACGCAGAATCTGCACCGTCGCCATCTGGGAATTCCACTGGGCAGAACCGACAAGCGAATCCGCAAAATCGATATGGCGCCAGTACTTGTATTCGCCTTCGGTACTGAGTCCCGTCGGCGTGTTCAGGATGTTGTTGTCGATCTTGATATAGAAGGTGCTGTCACGGAAAGTCGAATTCGTGCGCCACGGGTGGTAAATGTGCAAACGGCGGGTCGGATCAAAGCATTCGCCCGTCGTACCGATTTCAAGCGCAAGCTTAGGATTAGCCACCGTACCATCCACAAAAATCGTATCCTGCAACGCAATTCCCGAAAAATCGACCACGGAATCCTTGTCCGCAGGCACGACATACCACGGAGCCTTGTAACGCACAAAATAGCCCGTCAACAATGGATTAGCGGCAACCATCGAAGGCGTAAGCGCACCATAGAACCAGCCGCACTTTTCCTTGTCGTCTTCGTCATAACGCATCAGCACGGAATCCGCACCAAAAATCATCTGGGGGAGCGCCTTGTTGCCCCACGGGCTCTTGAACCACACAATCTTGGAACCCGGAGCCATGAACGACTTTCGGTAGGACTTGTCCGTCACATCCGTATAAAGCCATATCTCGGTTTCCGTTCCGAAGAAGGACGTGATACGGTTCTTGCCGCCCTCGGTCCACGAAACGCAATTATTGTTGTTGTAGTTGTAGTCGTCGGTATTGGGGCAGGCCTTGAACTCAAAATCCTGCCAGTCCTGGAAATCCGCGATAGTCTTGCCGGTCCAAGTATAGACATACCAGCCGTCACCTTCGCTTTTCATCATCGTCTTGGACGTAGCGCCAAAACCCGGATTGTAATCTGTGACGCCCCCCACGATATGCGGAGTGCACTCCGAAGCCGTAGCATCATCACGGAACGGCGACTGTAAATGGATTGTCAAATCTGCCCACGAATAAGCAGATAGGAACAACAAAAAGACAATACCCAAACAACTGTGTTTCATTCAACACACCTCTTTTTTTCCCACACTTTAGTTTAAAGATATATTCAATTACCAAAATTCAAAATGTTATAATGAAAAAAAAGCCTTTTTTACCCCAAGAATGGAGATTCCCGCTCGATGGCGCGAATGACAAAATGAAAAATGCCGGACAGAGTCCGGCATGAAAGCTTATTCGGCAGAACGGCCTGGGGTCATTCTTATTTGATGAACTTCGCGCGGGTCTCGAACTTTTCGTTACGACGGACACCGAACGTGAACGTTTCTTCGCCCTTGCCAATGATTTCCGTACTCGTGAAAATCTTGAACTTGAACTTGGCAATATAGACGCCCGTTCCGACCATGCGCTTCTTGTCGCTCATCGCATCCCACATGAAGAACATGTTGCCTGCGTTCTGGATACAGTCCGTACCAAAAATATCCTTGTCGTTGCAGGCGAAATCGCCCTTCACCCAGTTCACGTACTGCCCAAGGCTCGAGAAGAATTCGAGATCCCAGCTCACGCGGACCTTGCTCAGGATTTCTTCACGGCTAGCGTTGTCAGTCCCAAGCAACTGCGTCGTCGCGTAATCGTCAAGCTGGAACTTGACCAACACGCCCGGCAATCCCTTTTCTTCGAGGATTTCCTTGAGCGAAAGATCCTTATCGACGCGGACAGGAACAACGTCATTTTCACCACCGACCCAGGGATTTTCGTCAGTAAACATACCCGGATTGACAGTCACGACCTTCGGACGTTCCGTCTGCAGCGGCTGTTCACCTTCGATTCTACGCCACGGGTTATTCTCGTGCGGAGTATTTCCAAGCATATCCGGCAATACTCCCGGAATCAGACGTACCTTGAAGCCCACTTCGGGCACAATCACGTCCGGACCGTTGCGGAACATCAAGTCATAGTAGTCGCTTTCGCCACCAGCAGGATAAACCGCATACAGGTCATAGCTAGACGGATCAAGCAAGTTATCGTTCTTGTCCTTCAATTCAACAAAGTACTTAGAAATGCCCGTGTTATTGCAGGTTTCCGAAAGCTTGATCGTCACCTTGACAATCTTTTCCGACGGAATCTTGAGCATCGGCTTATCGAGAATGATGGCACCGATCTTTTCCTGAATCCTGGTATAGAGCGTTTCCGATTCCTGCGTCGAGCCCGAAGCTTCGTCCAGGTAAATGTAATGGTAACGGAAACTACCTTCGACAACATTACCGAATGCACCCGTCAAGACGGAATCGATAAGGCTGTCAGCCGTAATGACAACGGTAGAATCGTTCGCGATCCACTTCGAAACATCTTCCAGGGAACTGTATTCATGCCAGTCCTTGCTACCAAAGCTCCAGGCAATCACATCAAGATCGTGTTCCTTAAGAGCGTTGAACTCGAACGGCACATAAATACTGTCCGGCACGCCATCACCATTGCGGTCATAGATAGACCCATTCTTTGCGAGCGGCACTTCGGGATCCTTGAAGTTGATGTTATTCCACTTCAGCTGGTTTTTCACGCCGCTGATACCGACAACACCGAAGGAAGCTCCAGATATGGCTCCGGTACCCACGATATAGAATCTGGCACGGCCCGTTTCATCCGTTTCGACCGTATTGATCTGCTGATCCAGTTCGTCATAGAATTCCATATGGGCATCACTCGGCCTCAAGTCCAGAAGAACCTTGCAGTCGCCACAAACTTCGCCCATGTAAGTCACCACGACTTCCAAGTACGTCATTTCAGGATAACGCACGTGAGTCATCAGGGTATCGTTTTCACCCGTGATAATCGTCTCGCCACGGAGATTTTTGTTGGTCGGATCAAACGTCACCAGCTTGCCATCGGCACTGGCGTTGAACACATCGACAAACGCAATTTCCGGAAGCGGATATTCAGGAACCGTAAAGGCATAAGCATCATTCAGGCCCATGTCTTCTTCGAGATAGTAATACAGCACGTACGTACCGGGGGTCAATGCACGCTGTTTTACGATATCGTCGATATTGATTTCAAAGCTCGACTTGTCTTCGTTAATCAGGATACCGCCATAATTGAGGCCCACCTTGAGTTCGGTCGCTTCGGAAAGATTTCCGCCATCGAGGTAGAAGATGGACGGTGCATCCGTCGTATCGGCAGTACCGGCAACAGTCGGATCGCAGCTGATAGTTTCGGCATCCATCTTCAATTTCAGGACACCCGAAATCTTATTCTTTGCGGTCTCGGAAACAGTCGGCAAGTAAGTGTTCTGCTTCTGCAAGTTGATGGAGGTTCGCATCTTGAAGTTAGAACCCGTCGCATTGCGTTCGGCATAGAAGATATGGAACGGATATTCACGACCTTCCTTGAGGCCAAGCGTATCAAGGTCTACGGCACCTTCCACTTTTTCATGGATACCACCGATATCCACGACGAGCTTGTTGTTGATAAAGACCCAAACGTCATCGTCGCCGCGGAACTCAAAATACTGACCCTTCACATACTTGAAGCTTGCAGAGACGGCCATCGCATAGCTGTAGTTGTGCTTGCAGGTATCAAGCTTCCAGCCGTCACCCCAGTTGACGTAACCGGAAACGTCCCAGTCAAACTTCGGATTCTTGATGGTCTTTTCGGCATCAAGATACTCAAAGTCATCCAACGGGAAGAATCCAGCACTTACCGGGTCATTGCAGTCACCCGATTCGTTCGTGTAGTCCGCATACCAGAAGCCTTCGTCGTCAAGCTGGAGTTCAATGTCCTTGCACACGGAGTTCGTGTATTGCTTGCCACCGACAGTCGCCACCACTTCCGGCACAAACCACTTATCGATTTCATGACCAGCAGCGCACTTGTCCCACGGATAGCTCAAGGAATCCACACGAGCCGGGAGACCGTTCACCAGCGTCTGCTGGACCATTCCCGTAATCTTTTCACTCGTGTTGCAGGTACTGTCCTTACCGACAGCCGTGTACTTGTTACCGCCATAAGTCTTACCAAAGTCAATATCAATGCTATCAGGATAGCTTTCGCCAGCCCAGTCCAAAAGCATTGCAGAAATTTTCATGCTCGGGCATTCGCCAAGACGGCCCACCGGATACTTGGAAGTCGCTTCCGGACGGCTGTAGCTCTTGTTCTTGTCGGACGGATAGACATAAACAGTATCGAACTTCGTCAACACGGAATCGAGGTGGACCAGCATATCAGCATCACTACCTTCCTTGACCACACCGCTCATGTCATACTTTTCAAGTCCAAAGCTCTGCTTAAAGTAGACCTGCCAATCGCTAGCATGCTTATAGTAGGTACCTTCGAACCATCCGCAAGTGTCCTTCGAGAACGTGGACATCCTCACGATATCGTTATTCGCGTCAACGACAAACGAAGTCGGGGTACTCTTCCACGGGCTGAGCAAACGAACAACCTTACGTTCGAGCGGAGCGTAAGAAAGGTCGACATCTTCCATCGTAGAACTGGCAAAGAACCAGGCCTCATAAACTCCCGGCGGGAACAAGTCGCTTGCCAACGGACGGTTCTTTTCGCTGAAATAATGGATCTTTATGTTTTCTTTGTAGCTACGGGTAATCTGCACCTTCGCATCGGAAGACTTCCAGGCCTCCGAAGAAACCACATCATCCGGGAATGTCACAGAAAGCCAGTACTTATAATCCTTGTCAAACGAAAGCCCGGACAAAGCAGGGCCGGCAACCTTGCCTTCGGTACCCGCAACAGAATCCTGCCAAACGCCGTCAATGCTCAAATAGATCGTGCTATCGCGATAGACATTGTTGTTGCGCCACGGATTATAGACATGCAGGACGCGGTCCTTGTTAAAGCACGTACCGACCGTCCCCATCTTGACCGTAACAGTCGGCGTCGTTTCGGTACCATCGACGTAAATGGTATCCTTCTTGGAAATGACGTTGCTCAAGTCAATGATTTGCTTTTTGTCTTCGGGAACAATAATCCAGGGAGCCATATAGCGCGTGAATATGGCCGTATTCAGGACATGTCCCTCTAAAATCTCTGGAGTCAGGGCCGCATAGAACCATCCGCATTTATCTGCATCGTCAGAAGGATGCATCAGGATGGTATCTTGTTCATAAATCATTTGCGGGAGAACCTTGTTTCCCCAAGGGCTCTTGAACCAGACAATCTTTGATCCCGGTGCTGCAAAAGATTTTGTATAAGCTCCTGTTTCGGAATCTACGTAAATCCAGGCATTCGAACTGCCTTCAAAGAAATCACGGACATTAAAGGAGACTTCATCGCCCAAATCTTTACACAAAGTATTGCTGGTCGCAGATTCAGGACACCACTTAAAGGCAAAAGTATCCGTAGACTTGAAATCCATCAACGAGGATTTCCAGGTCATGGAATACCAATTCTCGGTCTCTGCCTTCATAACGGTAGAAGACCCAGCTCCAACCTCAGGAGTCGCAGAATTCAATAAAATGTGTGGGATAGTAGTTTCCGTTGCAGCAAAAGGAGACCTGACGTGGACAGTCAAGTCGGCCATTGCAGTAGATGCAAGGGATCCAATAACACAAAAAGCTAAATATAGGTGTCTCATACGTCTCTCACCTTTAGATTATTCCACACCCATATTATCAAATGTAACCTTTTTATTGTAAAAAAAAACAAAAATATTAAAAAAAAATGCTTTTTCTTAAAAATTTATTTAGGGAACTTATGTCCGGCCAAATCAGCAAAACAAAGGGTCAAACGTACCAAGGGTACAACTTTAGGCCAAAAATTTAAAACAAATTAATTGTAAAATTGAAGACGGGTTCTTTGGGGAAATTTAAGGGAAAAAAGGTATTTTAAGTCGCAGTGGGAACCGTGTAAGGCGATGCCGGCACGGAGGCCGGCATGACAGCGGGAGGGGACCGTGCAGGGCGGCCCCGGAACAGGTCCGGGGTGACAATAAAAAAAAGAAAGGGCCCCTCGAGGTTGATCCTCAAGGGGCCCGTGAATCCAGCGGCGACCTACTCTCCCGGACCCGAGGGCCAGGTACCATCGGCGATCTG
>CACZAD010000055.1 GCA_902779055.1 Fibrobacter succinogenes
CATCACCATATAGCCGTCATCGCTGCCGAAAACGTCATTGAAGTGCGCTTGGTCGATTTTGACTTTGTCCCAGTCGTCGAACCATTCTTCTTCGCTGGCTGTCATTTGCAGTTGTGGAAGCCCGAGGCATGCGGCGAGAGTCACAAGAATTGTTGCGAGTAAAATTAGCCAACGGAATTTGACTTGAAAACGCCCCAGACGGGCGAAAACTTTATTAACTCGAGAAACTTGCATATTTCCTCCCCAAAAATTTTGCCCGAAAATAACATAACGAGTTTTGTTTTTCTACTCCATTCGGACGCGGAAAAAACTGCAATGCATATATATCTGGTTTTAAAGTTAAACAAGGCTAAACTGCGTCTAATTGGAGTAGAATTTTTCGCGGGAATTTTCAAGTTTTGGCGACCATGAGAACTACTGGTAAAAAATCTTCGAATACATTGGTGCGTGACCTCGTGAACGTGGGCATTTTTGGTGCACTTTACCTTGTTCTTTCTGGACTTGGAGCGAGTATCGGTTTTATTCCTGCATTTATTGTGGTTTCCACATGCGTAGTGAGCTTGGTGACGAGCGTCCCGCTATTCCTTTTCTTTTCGAAAGTAGAAAGACCTTTGCTTTGCTGCGTGTTGCTCTGCTTGCTTTTCGGCGTTGTCATGGTGTTCTCTGGCCACGGAATTTCTTATGGCTTGCTTTGCGTAATCTATGGCGTTTTGGCGGGCCTTGGCTTAAAGCTGTTCCATAAAAATTTTGTCGGTTGCCTGCTTGCCAATGTGATGATTAGCTTTGTGCCTTCTTCGATGATGATTCCGCTTTGGTCCTCGACAGAAGAATATTTGGCTTATTGCAGTTCTGTTTGTGATAGCGCCTATATCGCTCACTTGGCGGAACTTTCGAGCAGCTATTGGCCTTTGATTGGACTTTTTGGCTTTGGTGCCGCAGGCGCTGTGGTGGGTGGTTTCATTGCTCGTCGCGTGATGAAGAAGCATTTTGAACGCATCGGACTTGCCCAGTGAAATTAGATCCGCGCACAAAACTGTTTTTAGCGGTTGCGGCGAATGGTATGATTTTTTCCGCTCCGCTAGTCTATAGCTTGTTGATGGTTGTTGTAGCGTCTATTTTGCTGTTGCTTGAGGGAAAGTGGAAATTTGTTTGCACTTTCTTTTTTGTTTATTTGTGTGCCGGCTTTTTCTTTGGTCAGGCGAAAAATTTGGATATCGGTACTTCGGGTACGATTATTCTTGCGTCGTTGTTCTTAATGTACCGTATTATGCCGGCCTGTGCTGTGCTTTATTATGTGATAACAACCACCAAGGTCAATGAATTCTTGGCGTGTATGTCGCGGATGCATATTTCGAACAAGGTGACGATTCCCTTAATTGTGATGATTCGATTTTTCCCGACGGTGTACGATGAATCCCGTGCGATTGGCAATGCAATGCGAATGCGCGGAATCCGCTTGTTCAGTTTGCGAACGCTGAAAAATCCGGTGGCGTTTCTTGAATATCGGCTAGTACCGCTTTTGGTTTCTATTACGAAAATTGGCGATGAACTTTCGATTGCCGCAGTAACGCGTGGACTCTCGACGGATACGAAACGCACCTGCATTGCAACGATTGGATTTCGCTGGGCGGATGCTGTTGTGTGGGCTTATTGCGTTGTTGTTGTCGTTGCCTTTGCTATTCATTGATTGAGTTTTGATTTGTCATGCCGGACTTGTTCCGGCATCGCCTTTTTCTTATGAACATCTCCCTAAAAAATATTTCCTTTTCTTACTCTGATTCCCTTGACGATGCGATTCTCAAGAACTTGAATCTGGAGATTCGTTCGGGTGAGTGCGTTGTGCTGGCGGGTGAATCGGGCTGCGGAAAGACGACGATTTCAAAGCTCATTAACGGTTTGATTCCGCATTACCATTCGGGAACGATGGATGGCGATGTATTGCTCGGTGGCAAGAATACCTCCGATATGACGCTTGCTGAAATTTCAAGAGTCGTGGGTTCTGTTTTCCAAAATCCGCGTTCGCAGTTTTTCAACATTGATACGGATTGCGAACTTGCTTTTGGCTGCGAAAATTTGGGAATCGATCCCGAAGAAATCAAGCAGCGTGTGGAGAATGTTGTTCAGGAATTTCATTTAGAGCATTTGCTTGGCCGTAGCATTTTTAACCTTTCGGGCGGTGAAAAACAGAAAATCGCGTGTGCGTCTGTTTCTGCTACGGGGCCTGAAATTTTTGTGCTGGATGAACCTTCTGCAAATCTGGATCTCAAGACGATTGCGGATTTGAAGGAAATTGTTTCGCGATGGAAAAAGGCTGGGAAAACGGTCGTTATTGTGGAACACCGCCTTTACTATTTGCGTGATGTCGCTGATAGAATTTGCTATGTGAAAAACGGGCAAATTGCGTACAAATGGACTCCGGCAGAACTTGAAGCAAAAGGCCCGGAATATGCGGCAAGCCTCGGACTGCGTTGCATGAATTTGGAACAGTTGAATGTGCGGGATGGTGTCATCCTGAGCGTGGTTCGGCAGGCTCACCAACCTTGTAAGGTCCCTGAGCTTGTCGAAGGGCCGCAAGGTTCGAAGGAGCTGGATCTCGCGAAACAATCCATAACATTCGCCAATCTCACATTCTCTTACCATCGCAAGCATCCAATTTTCGATATTGACCGCCTTGAACTCCCGTGCAGGCAAATTACAGCGCTGATTGGTCATAATGGTGCTGGCAAATCAACGCTTGCGCAGGTGCTTTGCGGATTGCAGGGCTCTTGGCGTCAAAAACGTGCGGCTCGCAAGCGTGGCACATACTTGATTATGCAAGATGTGAACCACCAGCTTTTTACCGAAAGCGTTCTGGACGAGGTTTTGCTGGGCATGAAACCGCAAAATGAAAAACTTGCTCTTGAAATTCTTGATGGACTCAATCTTAAGCAATATACGGAAAATCATCCGATGGCACTTTCGGGCGGGCAAAAACAGCGTGTCGCTATCGGCAGCGGAATTTCGAGCGGGTGCGATGTCGTTGTCTTTGATGAACCGACAAGTGGCCTTGATTATAGGCAGATGCTTGCTGTTTCTGCAACGCTTAAAAAACTTGCTGCAAGCGGAAAAACTTTGCTCGTAATTACCCATGACCCTGAATTTATTTTGAATAGTTGTCAATCCGTGATACGCATGGAACACGGGAAAATCGTGGAACAGTATCCGCTGTTAGGGAACGAAAAGCAGCTTATCAAGACGATGACCGGAAAACTATAGAGACTGTAATTGAATAATTTTCAATATCATAATGATTAGTCATTCTCCGAAGGAGAATCCATACATTTTTTGTGTGAGAACTGCGGAAAACCGCTTATTCCTTTTTCTCGCGGAAGGCTTTGGGCGTCATTCCTGTCATACGTTTGAAAAATTTCCCGAAGAAGCCAACGTCAATAAAGTTCAGTTCGTTGGAAATTTCTTGAATGTCCTTTTGCGATGATTGCAAAAGAACTTTCGCGTCTAGGGCTATATATTCGTCAATCCATTGCTTTGCGCCTTTGCCGCTCATTTCTTCAACGACTGTAGAAAGATATTTTGGGGTGACGAAAAGTTCGTCGGCGTAATGTTTGACGCTGTGATGCTCGCGGTGTTCTTCTTCGACTTTTTGCAAGAAAGCGTTGAATAAAGCTTTCTTGCGGTTGGATCCTTGCGGTTCGTAGTTCTTTTGCTTTACAAAGTCCATGCATTCAAAGACGATGGAAATGACTAGGCTTTTGATAATTTGGTAGTGGTATGGATTTTTTTTTGTAACTTTGATTTTTTCTTGCAGATGCCTGAAAGATTTTTTTATTTGATCGAAATCTTCTCCGTCCCTTTGCTGGATGGGCGCTTGCTTTGCGGCCTGAAAAAGTTGCAAACTGTCTTTGACTTGTGACATTAAATCGTTCATCGAGTCTATAGAACATGCGATACATAACGGTTTTATATCATCGCTTGTTTGAATGACATGAATGATTTGCCCGGGGAATGCAATAAAAATACAGCCTTTTTCAAGCTCGTATGTTGTTGTATTCACTTCGATTGTGCTGTGGCCTTTTTCAATCAAAAATAATGCGATACCTTGTATGTAAAAATAGCCAGATGTGTCTAGCCCTTCAATGTTTTCAAAAAAGACAATTTTCCCAGGAACAGTGTTGGACTGCTTTAAAAAATCTAATAGGGAAAGGTCTGCTTTTTTTATGTTGTTTACATTTGTGGGTTTTCTTTTCATAAAAACTAAAAACGATGATTTGAAATTTCTCCTTGTAAAAATTACCTCAAATTTGACCAAACAGGCGCGTTAAAGTAAAATAAATGGTAAAAATTTCTGTTTTTGGCGAAATTTTAACCTAAAAATTGGCGAGCCTAAATCATATTTTTAAAGTATGAATACAAAATTGTACATACTTCCCTTTTTGATTTTGTCTCTTGTTGCTTGCGAAAGTGACTTCAATTTTCGCAACGATAAGAAAATCGCTCAGAAAAAAACGCCGATAGTTAAAGTCGAGACTATTGTCGCTAAAAATTCGAATGTCGGCAGCTCGTTGCGTTACGCGGGTTCTGTAGCCGAAGTCGCGACAACGATGGTGAGCTTTTCTTCGCCGGGGACGGTGAAGTCAGTGCGTGTGACCGAAGGCAAAAAGGTGAACAAGGGTGCGCTCGTGGCGACCTTGGATGATACTTCTGCAAAGAGTGCCTTGGAGATTGCCTCTGCTTTGAAAAATCAGGCGGAAGATGCGCGCGCCCGTATGGAAAAGTTGCACGAGAACAAGACCATCTCTGAAATCCAGTGGATGGATGTCGAAAGTAAGTACAGGCAGGCGATTGCTGCAGAAAAGCTTGCGCAAAAGGCGCTGGATGATTGCAAACTTTACGCCCCTGCAACGGGAATTGTGGCGGGCAAATCGCTTGAAATCGGGCAGAATGTGGTGCCGAGCGCTCCTGTGTTTCGCATCGTGAATATCGCGACGGTTAAGGCGGTCGTTGCCGTTCCTGAAAAAGATGTGGCTTCGCTCAATGTGGGTGATAAGGTTGAAGTTCGCGTCGGTGCGCTTGGTGGTAAAGCTTTTGAAGGGAAGATTACAAATAAGGGGATTTCTGCAAACCCGCTTTCGCGTTCTTACCAAATCGAAGCAGAACTGAAAAATAAGAGCGGCGAACTTTTGCCGGGAATGCTTTTGGAAATGACCATTGATAGCAAAAATTCTGTGACGGGTGTTGAACTCCCTGCATCCGCTGTACTTTTGGATGAATACAATCGCTCTTTTGTTTGGGTTGTCCGTGGTGGAAAAACGACAAGAAAAAATGTTGAAACCTCTCTAGGAAATGGTTCGCAGCTTTTGGTGCAAGGAATTGACGATGGTGATTCCGTTGTGGTAAAGGGTATGTCTAAGGTGGGCGAGGGTGACCGCGTCCAGACGGCTAATCAGACTGTTGTTCAATAGGGGGATTCTATGAAAAAGAAACGTTCCTTTGTTGAAATAGCCATGCGCTATCGCGGCATTGTGTTTATGCTTTGCTGCTTTTTGGTGCTGTTTGGCATTTATGGCCTTTCCGCCAACCGAAAAAATGAGTTCCCTGAATTTACGGTGCGTCAGGGCGTTGTGATTGCAGTTTATCCAGGTGCCACTGTAAAAGAAGTTGAAGACCGTGTTACGAAACCGCTTGAAGACTACATCTTTACTTACGGCGATGTCAAAAAGAGCAAAACGACTTCTATGACTCGCGATGGTATGGCGATTGTTCAGGTGGCGCTTGAAGATTACGTGTATGACAAAGATGGGTTTTGGAGTCGCTTTAAGCATGGTGTTTCGCAGTTCAAGTCGAGTTTGCCTGCTGGAGTCCTTGCGATTATTGTGATGGATGATTTTGGCGATGCTTCGTCGATGCTCTTGGCGATAGAAAGCAAGAATAAAACTTATCGTGAATTGGGTGAATATCTGGATGGGCTTGCGGATAACTTAAGACCGCTTGAAAGTGTCGGCCGCATTACGCGTTTTGGCGAACAGAAAGACCAGATTTCTATTTATCTGGACAACGATAAACTTTCCCAGTACGGGTTGGGTTACAAGTCGGTGGCGGCGTTCCTTTCGGGGCAAGGCCTTGTGAATATTGCGGGAACTTTGAGGGACGGCGAATACAATCATCCGATTTATGTGGAAAGTGGCGTGAATTCCTTAGAAAGTGTCCGCGAAACGATTGTCTTTAGTGCGCCTGATGGAAGTGTGGTTCGCTTGAAAGATGTAGCCCGTGTAGAACGCGAGTATCCCGATCGTACGGCCTACATCGAGGTGAACGGCAACAAGTGCGTGATGCTTAGCGTCGAAATGAAAAAAGGCCATGACATTGTGAAAATGGGCAAGGAAATCAAGCATGTGCTTTCGGAATTTGAAAGCAGCTTGCCTGAAGAAGTCAAGATGTTCCGCATTACGGACCAGACGGAAGTTGTTGGCAAAAGCATCGAAGACTTTTTGAGAGAAATCTTGGTTGCCGTATTGGCGGTTATTATTGTGGTCGTTCTGCTGCAGCCCTTCAAGGTGGCGCTGATTGCTGCCTCGACTATTCCCATATCCATCTTCATTTCGCTGGGACTTTTCTTTGGCCTCGGCTACGAAATCAATGGCGTAACGCTTGCGGCATTGATGGTGTCGCTGGGGATGATTGTGGATAATTCCATCGTGATATTGGATGATTATCAGGAACGAATTTATGGGCCTGGTTCTCGTTGGAGAGCGACGGAACATAGCGCTGTGCATTTCTTGAAATCGATTTTTTCGGCTACGCTCGCCATAAGCATTACCTTCTTCCCGTTCTTGGTGACGATGAATGGAATGTTTAGCGATTTTGTGACAACATTCCCGTGGGCGGTGACTATCGTTCTTTCGATTTCTTTGCTCGTGGCGATATTTATTGTTCCCTATTTGCAATTTGCTTTCTTAAAACCGAAAACAAAAAAGAAGAGCAAATTCTCTTTTGAGAGTCTCTCGAACTTTATCTATGAACGCGTTTTAAGAACTTGTTTCAGGTTCCCAAAATTGACCATTCTTGTGGCGGTTATTTGTGTTGTCTTGGGCGCGGTTATGATTATTTCTCGCCCCATAAAACTCATGCCGATTGCGGAACGCAACCAGTTCTCAGTAGAATTCTATTTGCCGAACGGGACTTCGATTAATCAGACTTCTGCCGTGGCAGACAGCATGAAGCGTATCTTGGAAAAAGATCCGAGAGTCACCTACATCACGACATTCAAGGGAATGTCTTCGCCGCGTTTCCATATGACTTATGCGCCACAATTTGCGGGTGAAAATTTTGCGCAGTTCATTGTAAATACCGAAAGTGAACAAGCTACTGATGAAATTATCAAGGAGTATTCGGAAAAGTATGTGGACCATTTTGCAAATGTATTTGTGCGCTTTAAACAGCTCAGCTTTAGCGATGCCGCATCGCCAATAGAAATTAGAATTTCTGATGGAACGGATGAAAGTCGTAAAGTTGCAAGTGATAAGGTGAAAAATTATTTGCGGGGTCTCCCAGGTGTTTATCTTGTTCGCAGTTCTTATGGAGAACCCTTGAGCGGCATTAAAGTTTCGCTTGATGAAAATGCTTCGAAACTTGGGGTGAACCAGTTTTCTGTCGAGGCGATGCTTGCTTCTCGTTATAATGCAGGATTCCCGATTGCCACTCTTTGGGAAGGCAATAAAAATGTGCCTGTTGTGCTTAAAGGAACTCATGCCGATTCTGCTAGTTTCTCGGATCTTGAAAATGAAAAGATTGCAACTTATGGTGGACTATCCAATGCACCGCTCCGCCAGATTGCAAAGTTCTCGCCTGTGTTTAACGAGGGGTCTCGCGATAGAAGAAACGGCCTCCCGACGGTGACGATTTCTGCCGAAGTTTCGTCTGGCGTCAGTGCGAATGACCTTGCTTTAAAACATCTTGATTCGCTGAAAAAGCTGACGGCTGACGATGGCGTTAAATTGGAGCTTGGCGGCGAAGCGGCTTCTGTTATCGAAACGCTTCCTGGCCTCCTTAAAGGTCTCGTCGTTGCGGTTGCCATGATGTTCCTTATTATGGTGTGGCACTTCCGTAGAATTCGTACGGCTCTTATGCTCTTCTCGTTATTGTCGCTTTCCACTTTCGGCACGGGCGTTGCTATGTGGATTATGGATTTGGACTTTACGATTACGGGTGTTCTTGGTATGGTGAGTCTGCTTGGAATTATGGTGCGTAACGGAATTATCATGATTGACTATGCTGAGGAATTGAAGCGTGATGAGCATTTGGATTCTAAAAATGCCATCTACAATTCGGCACTTAGGCGTATGCGCCCGATATTCCTGACTTCGGCGGCGGCCTCTGCGGGCGTTTTGCCGATGATGCTGAGTGGTGATGGCCTTTGGGTGCCTATGGCAATCATTATTTTCTGGGGGACGCTTGTAACGATGTGCTTGATTTTGACGGTGCTGCCCGTTGCTTATTGGGGCGTAAGTTGTATGAAGTTCAGACGCAGGAAAGTGATTAGTGGTTAGTGGTTGGTGATTAGTGATTAGGAAAAAGTAGGCGATAGGCAGTGGATGGTAAGAAGTAAACGTTCTCTTTGCGTCATTCTGAGGACCGAAGGGACGAAGAATCCAGGGAGTTTATAAAATGAATAAATTGAATAACATAATGGTTGCTCTTATTTTTAGCATTTCCGCATCGTTCGCGGCGGATGTGTATACGCTTGATGATTGCTTGCGTATTGCACGCGAAAATAATGCGACTTTGAAAAGTGCGAAAGTGAATCGCCAAATGGCCGAAGAAACCGAAGGAAGCGCCTTCCCGGCGTATTTCCCGAAGGTGTTTGCCGGTGGTTTTGCCTTTATCTCGAACGATTTCTTGGTAAAACAAAAAATGGATCTGTCCAAAGAAATGGAAAGTGTCGGACAACAAGTTGCGCCGACCTTGGTGCAGGCGGGGATTGACCCTTCTTTGTTGTCAGGACTTCCGACGACTTTTAATATGGGAATGGTTGATAAAGGAATTATTGGGCATTTGACTTTGATTCAGCCGATTTTTGTGGGCGGACAAATTTACAATGGCAACCAGCTTGCCAAAATTGGAACTCGTGCTGCCAAATTGCAGGAAACTCTTACCGAAACGGAAATCCGCAAGAATACGGAGACCTATTACTGGCTCATTATTTCGCTTAAGGAAAAGTTGAAAACACTTGCCGAAGCCGAAAAACAGGTGGATGGAATTTATAGCGATGTCCAAGTTGCTGTAGAAGCGGGGGTCGCTGTGAAAAATGATTTGCTTCGTGTTGAACTCGAAAAGAAAAAGCTGCAAAGCAATCGTCTGAAACTTGAAAATGGAATCTCGGTCGCAAAGCTGATGCTGGCGCGGCAAATGAACCGCGACAATGCTGATTTTGACCTTGCCGATGCTGATCTTTCACAAATAACGCCGCCTGAATCTTACGCGATTTCTGCTGACGATGGTGTTGAACGCCGTGCCGAAAGTAAGTTGCTTGCCATCAGTCGCGAAGCTGCCGAAAAGGAGCGTTCGATGGAACGCGGCAAAGTTCTCCCAACTCTTGCTGTTGGCGCAAGTTTGCTTTATCAAAACTTGCTTGACGATGATGCTGTGAATGGCGTGCTTTTTGCATCGCTTACGGTGCCGATTTCGGATTGGTGGAGCAATAGCTATTCTACCGCCAAGCTTGATTTGAAGGCGAAAAAGGCGGCGATTGATGAAGTCGAAAACAAGAACTTGATCAAGGTGGATATTGATGCCAAATGGAATACGCTGAATGAATCTTTTAAGCAAATTGAAATCAGCCGTGATGCCATTGCCCAAGCCGAAGAAAACCTCCGCATTCAACGTGAATATTACAATGCGGGCACGGCGACACTCAGCAATCTGCTTGAAGCTGAAACTTTGCGGCAGCAGGCTGCGGACTCCTACACCGAAGCCGTTACGGGGTATTACACCGCTGTCTGTGCGTACTTGACTGCAACAGGCCGGTGAACGGAACGGTTGTTGAGAAAAATAATCCCGAAATCTCTAATTGTAAAATTTATTTAATCGATTTCACTACGACTGGGGAGGTAAAGTGAAAACCATTGCCATGAATGACCGCGATGTATTTTCCGGCAGGCAAATTTTCAAATAGCACTCGATTTGCAACAGAATTCTTTTGTGTGACAACCTGACCCGTCGCAGAGATTAAGCTCACCATAGCCGAATTTGAAGCTGATTTTTCGACAACAAGATTTCTCCCTTGCACATAGACCACGGGCATCGAAAATTTTGCTTTCTCATACGATGTTATGGTGGTAGTACTATCGTTAGCCGTCTTGCAATCCTTGCAAACTGTGTCTTTTTCGGCGTATAACGGAGCAAGTGCTTGTGCCCATAAGTGGTGCATTGCTTGTCCTCCGCCATTTGCATTTGGGTGGACTCCA
>CACZAD010000056.1 GCA_902779055.1 Fibrobacter succinogenes
ACTTCAGTCCAGCCGAACGGATCTTCAGCTTCACCGAACTGGATTGCAGTGTACTTGTTGAAAAGTTCCGTGCAAACCGGACCCGGATTCACGCCGTCACCGTAAGTGAATTCCTTGCCTGCGACCGGATCCACAATCTTCTTGATCGGGGTGATCACAGCAGCCGTACCGCATTCAGCCGTTTCGCTGAATTCTGCAAGTTCTTCGAACGGAACCTGGCGACGTTCCACAGTGTAGCCGAGGTATTCAGCCAACTGTTGCAAGCTCTTGTTCGTAATAGACGGCAAGATGGATTCGGACTTCGGGGTCACGTAGGTCTTGCCCTTGATGCCGAAGAAGTTTGCCGGACCGCATTCGTCGATATACTTCTTTTCCTTAGCATCGAGATAAATCGTGCTGGAGTAGCCGAGCTTCTTGGCTTCTGCAAGAGACTGGAGGCTAGCAGCGTAGTTGCCACCGACCTTCACCGTACCCGTACCCTGCGGAGCAGCGCGGTCGTAGTTGCGGCTGATCATCATGTCCACCGGCTTGAACCCGTCCTTGAAGTACGGGCCCACCGGAGTCACAAACATCATGAGCAAATATTCATCAGCCGGCTTCACACCCACTTCCGGGCTCATACCAATCAGGAGCGGACGGATGTAGAGCGTTGCGCCATAACCATAAGGCGGAACAAAGCGCTTGTTCAATTTCACCACAGTGTGGACCATTTCGCGGAAAAGTTCAACCGGCGGAACAGCCATCAAAATACGGTTGGCCGTATTCTGCATACGCTTAGCGTTTTCTTCGACGCGGAAAATACGGACCTTGCCATCCTTGCCCGTGTAAGCCTTGAGGCCTTCAAAACCTTCCTGGCCGTAATGCAAGCAAGTAGCGGCCATATGGATGCTGATGTCCTTGGAAGAAGATACTTCAATCTTGCCCCATTCACCATTGCGGTAGTAGCAGCGGACATTGTAATCGGTATCGTAATAACCGAAGGGGAGCGTCTTCCAATCGACAGTATTCAAATCAACTTGCATAGTATTAACCTTTTTTGCAAATGTGCATATTTAAAGGTATCATTCGGTACCGCTTGAAAAATACAATTATAAACGCCCTTTTGGCATCCCTTGTTCAAAAATTTTGCAAAAAAATGCACCCTATTACAAAGGGGAAGCCTCCCCCTGATTGCAGCCTTGCGCTGGGAACACCTCTTCATACTAAAGACTACTCGTCTTTTACGCAACGAATAGAGAGCCCATAGACCTTGTAATCATAATACAGAGACACAGCGTCGTCGTAGTCGGCCATGCTCAAGAGGTACGCGTTGTAAATATTGGCCTCAGAAGAACTCCAGAAATGCGTGTATTCGCCCTCGTTGCAGTAATTTCCACCGGAGAACCTGTCGCCAGCAGACAACGCAGCAAAGGAATAGGAGTCCGAACCATTCCCGCCAAAGACGCGAAGCCAGTATTTCCAACCGCTATTGGACTTGAGCTTTTTGGCCGCTGCTGATTTTCCACCAACTGCGGTAACTAACGCATTCCATTCCGTTGTATCGGGCAGGTGCCAGCCTTTAGGGCAAACACCACGCACCGGATAAGTCGGCGAACACAAAGGACCATAGCCACACCCTTTGCCATTCATGGAGAATTTTCCTAAGCTATCCATCGCTGCACTCCACAAGTAAAGGCGCCCATATTTCTCACAATAACTCACACTATCTTTATAACAGAAACTACTAGAATCTAATTCAGAAGTAGGATGTAAATAGGCGTAGTTCAGGTTCTCAGCCATCCAAGTCTGAGTGCCTATTTTTACCGTTTTGTAGGTTTGGCCGTCACGTTCATCGGTCATAGTCCCCTTAACTACAGTTGAGGGGTCAACATACTCCACAAGAATACTGCTACTCGATGACGATTTCACCTTCGAACTACTCGAGCCATCGCAGTCCTCGCAAACAGACGAAGAAGAATCCTCATCGGAATCAGTCGCAGAACTACCGTTGTCGCCGCAAGCAAACAACACCGCCGCCACAAAACCAATCGTCAAAATTTTTTTCAAAAACATTAAAATCACTCCTACTAAACGTGACAAATATACACAAATTAAACTTTTCGGCCCTCTTTTTTGCCATTTTGAGCCCCAAATTTCAACATTTCCTTAGCCACATCCGGCCTAGAAATGATATATTATCTAAGTCGAATTACGCTTTGGCGTAACAGGAAGGGGAACCCGAAATGAAAAACAGGATTTTTGCATTTAACGATGCGGCCACGTTCGAAAAAAAATTGGCCCAGTTTAGCGACTGGTGCAAAGAAAACGGCTCGCCCACCGTATGTTTCCAGATTCATTCCGAAGAGTTGGACCCCGGAAAACTGAGACCCGTTTGGGAAACATTGGAACGCGTTTTCCCCAAAGTGCCGTGGTTCGGCAACTCCACCAGCGGAAACATCGTGGACTGCGAAAAGGCAAGCGAAATTTCCGTATCCGCCATCATATTCGAAAAGCCGACGACAAAAATCCAAATTCACCAGTACGACTTTTTCAACAAGTCCATCCGCGACATCGCCCGCGAAATCGTGGAAGAAGCCAGGCAGAACTCCTGGGTAAAAGCAGTCGAAATCTACCACTGCATTTCGCCGTTTTCGACGACGAATCTTTGCGAAGGGCTCGACGCCCTGGATCCAAGCATCCAGATTTTTGGTGGCATCGTCTGCTCCCCCGACATCACAAGCCCGAATTCCTGCGTATTTTCATCAGTTGGCGGTTACAGCAAGACAGGCATTTTAGTTGTATTCTACGGCGGTCCGGAATTTTATGTGGAATCCCGCAAGATTAGCGGATGGAAGCCCATCGGCCGTAACTTCCACGTCACTCGTTCCAAAGGCAACGTCCTTTACGAATTGAGCAGTCTCCCCGCTTACGAAGTGTACAACAAGTACCTGAACATCAAAAACGACAACAACTTTTTCTACAACGCCCTTGAGTTTCCGATGCTCTACGAGCACAACGGAATTTCCATCGTGCGTGCAGCAGGAGCAAGCAACCCCGACGGCTCTCTCACCATGTCTTCGGATATTGACGAGGGTTCAATCGTCCGCCTCTCGTATGGCGAGCCGCAACTGATTCTCGAAAAAATCAAAACCGAAAGCGAAAACGCCGAACTGTTCGCCCCCGAAGTCATACACATATTCTCCTGTGCGGCTCGAAAGGCATTTTGGTCCAAGCACGAACCGACATACGAAATTACAGCGTTCAAGGGGCTCGCCTCCAGCACGGGATTTTTCTCGCACGGTGAATTCTTGCGCGAAAAGGGATTTTTAAACCAACATAACATCACGCTCGTCATTGCATCAATGCGCGAAGGCGCCATTACAAAACGGGGACACGCCAAAGGCGTCATAATTCCGGATGAAAAATCCACCCGTTTGCCACTCGCCGCCCGCATGGCCACATTCATTCGCGAAACGTCGTTTGAACTGGAACAGATCAACAGCAGGTTACGTGTCATGAACGAACACCTGCAAGATGTCGCCACGACGGACAGCCTGACAGGACTCGAAAACAGGCTCGCATTCGATGCACTTCTAGAAACAATCAACCAGGAAGACTCCCAAGAAAATTCTTGGACTATGTTCCTGATGGACGTGAACGGCCTCAAATACGCAAACGACACCTTCGGCCACCAGGCCGGTGACGAATTGATCAAGGCCGCCGCCAAAGCCATCAAAAACACCTACGGCACCAACGGCAACTGCTTTAGAATCGGTGGCGACGAATTTGCCGTCATCACACGAGCGCCGCTAGATTCGCACTATCCGATGTATTCCATACTGCAAAAGAACATCAACGAATACAATAAAAAGGCGCTATACCATCTGTCGATTGCCGTGGGCGCAAGCCGCCTGCGTAGCGATTCCGGAATCCGCAAGTCCATCAGCGACTGGAAAATGGAAGCCGACCTGAACATGTATCGCGACAAGGTGCGTTACCACAAGCCGGTAGAAAACGACGAAAACCAGAACCTCAAGGATTTGATTTCTTGCCTGATTTCAGTCGTAGAAGCCAAGGATTCCTACACGGCTCACCATTCCGAACGAGTGAAGGCGTTCTCGGAACTCATTGCGCGTTCATTGGGACTTTCGGAAAGCTCGGTTTCTCTGATTACACATGCGGCGCACTTGCACGACATTGGCAAAATGGGCATCAGTGACAGCGTGCTGACAAAGCCGGGAAAGCTCACCGACGAAGAGTTCGAAATCATCAAGCAGCATCCGGTCATTGGCGCAAAGATTTTGATGCAATCCAACTACACGCATGAACTGGTGCAGATCGTGTTACACCACCATGAACGCTACGACGGCCGCGGCTACCCGGAAGGCCTTAAAGGCGAAGACATCCCGATAGGCGCCCGCGTGATTGCCATCGCAGACTCAATTGACGCCATGAGCAGCAAGCGCGTTTACCGTGACGCCATGTCGCTGGATTACTGCCGCGACGAAATCGAGAAGAATTTGGGCATAATGTACGACCCCGCCATCGGCAAGGTCACACTCGAACACTGGAACGAGATTGTCGACACGTTTATGAACATGCGTACCGGCCGCCCCAAAGTGATCTAAACAAAAAAATCTCTCGGTCAATCCCGAGAGATTTTTAAAAAGGCGACCCCGGCCCCCCGGAACATGTCCGGGGCAGGCTCAGGCCGGGGTGACAAATAGCGTTATCGCTTATCGTTTGTCGCGATCAATCCAAGCGCGTTCCGTCTTGCCAGTGTAAATCTGACGCGGACGGTTAATCTTGCTCTGCGGATCGTCGTGCATTTCCTTCCAGTGAGCAATCCAGCCCGGCAAACGGCCAATCGCGAACATCACCGTAAGCATGTTCGTCGGGATGCCCATAGCGCGGTAGAGAATGCCGGAGTAGAAGTCCACATTCGGGTACAGCTTACGTTCGACAAAGTAATCGTCCTTGAGGGCGGCTTCTTCGAGCTTGATAGCCACATCCAAAAGCGGGTCATGAACGTGTTCGCGTTCAAAGACCTGGTACATGAGCTTCTTAAGCACCTTGGCGCGCGGGTCGTAGCTCTTGTAAACGCGGTGACCAAAGCCAGAAAGACGGAACGGATCGTTCTTGTCCTTGGCCTTTGCCATCACCTGTTCAATCGTCATGCCGCTCTGCTGGATGCGGAGAAGCGTTTCGAGCACAGCCTGGTTTGCACCACCGTGGAGCGGACCCCACAAGGCGCAAATGCCGGCGCAGATGCTTGCGTAAAGGTTAGCCTGAGAGCTGCCCACCATGCGAACGGTCGAAGTGGAGCAGTTCTGTTCGTGGTCCGCATGGACAATAAGGAGCGTGTTGAGCGCCTTTTCCATGATCGGATCCGGGTGGTACGGGCGAGCCTTACTGCTGAACATCATGTTGAGGAAGTTACTGCAGTAGCTGCGTTCCGCTTCCGGGTACACGAACGGTTCACCGATACTTGCCTTGTAGGCAAATGCGGCAATCGTGCGGATCTTGGAAATGAGACCAGCGGTCGTGAGTTCAAATGCACTTGCGATGTTTTCGTCATCGTAAAAACGCGGCGTGAAAAGGCCAACTGCGTTCACCACGGACGAGAGAATACCCATCGGGTGGGCTCCCGGCGGCATTTCACGGAAGAAGTGCAGCAAGTTCTCGTGCAACAAGGCGTTTTCGGTCAAGAGCGTGCGGAAATGGCTCAACTGTTCCTGATTCGGGAGTTCACCGTAAATCAGGAGCCATGCGGTTTCCGGGAACGTCGCCTTTTCAGCGAGATCCTCGATGGAATAACCGCGATAGCGCAAAATTCCCTTTTCGCCATTGACGTATGTGATGGCACTCTTGGTACTACCGGTATTGAGGTAACCGTAGTCCAGCGTGACCAATCCAGTATCCTTGCGGAGTTTGCTTACATCAAGACCATGTTCGTTTTCAGTACCAGTTACAACGGGAAGCTCATACTTCTTTCCGTCGTAATTCAGTATTGCTGTATCGGACATAAATCCTCCGTTTTGCGCGGCTTCGCCGCAGTTAGGCTTTCATCGCTACAACGCAATTATAGATATTTTCAAAGAGCTTGCCGAGCTTTTCGGTCGGGACCGCGCTGAATGCAACGCGGATAAGGCCGGAGAGCATGATCGTGCCCGTGCTGTAATCCTTGATGAGCTTCTGGCGGAGTTCTTCGGCGTCAACGCCCTTCGGCTTGATGCACATAAAGTAACCGCTGTTGCACGGCATCGGTTCAAAGGCGTCCTTGTATTCCGGATGAGAAGCAAGAACTTCCTTGATGATGTCGTAACGCTTCTTGAGCGTTGCATACTTTTCAGCCTTCTGCTGAGCGTATTCGGCGCTCTGGTAAGCAGCGAGCAAGATCTTCTGGCTGATGGACGGAGCGTTAGAGATGTTGCCACGGACCGTACCAGCAGCCTTGTCTTCGAGAGCCTTGAGCTGAGCTTCAGTTGCGCCCTTGAAACCGAAGGACATAAAGCCAACGCGGAAGCCCCAAACGTAGTCTTCCTTGGTCGGGCCATCGAGCTTCACGGCGAGGAGGTTTTCGTGAGCGTCCACGAGCTTCACGAAGAGGGATTCCTTCGTCACGCCTTCTTCGTAAACGAGTCCAAAGTAAGCGTCATCGAGGAGAGCGACAACCTTGTTACCGGCAGCAGCGCATTCCGTGAGGATCTTTGCAATTTCGACAGCTTCCTTTTCGGTAGCGGTGTAACCCGTCGGGTTATTCGGGAAGTTGAGGAGCACGACCTTCTTATCGGACTTGCTTGCAGCAAGGGCAGCCTTCAAGGCTTCCGTGTCAAAGCCACCGTTCTTGAAGGTGTTGAAAGTCTTGATCTTTGCGCCACGGGCGTTTTCGAACACGAGTTCGTAGTTGTCCCAGTAGAGGTCCGGGATAATGACTTCGTCGTCCTTGTCGAGGAACATATAACCGGCGCAGCTGATAGCGTGCGTCAAAGCAGCCGTCACGACCGGGTTGCTGAAGTTCTTGGAAGCAAGCGTCGGGTTCTTCTTCACGACCTGAGCCTTCCATTCCTTGCGGAGGTCCGGATTACCGAAGCTCGGAGCATAGAGGAAGGACTGCTTCGGGAGATTGAGGGACTTGAGAACGCAGTCCAAAACGAGCGGAGAACCGTCATCTTCGAGAGCTGTACCGATAGTCGCATTGATGTCGGAGCCCTTGGCTTCGGCACCCTGGCCAAGAATACCCTTGCGCGGGAAGAAAATGGCCTTGCCCTGTTCAGAGAGCATGTCAAGAACGCAGCAACCGTTAGCGGAGAGTTCTGCATTCAAAGCTTGAGCGAGAGGATTGTAGTTCATTCTCAATGTCCTGTTTTGAAATTTCCGCGGGGCAATTTAGAAAAATTGCAAGCCCCCCGCAAGATTAAAAGGACATCAAAAAAGAATTAATAATGGCTCTTCGCCAATAATTCTTTTTGAAAAATAAAAATGCACGTCACGCGGGCGGGGCCCCAGCTCGGAGTTGACGCCTACGGCGTCAGCGGCTTCACTCGGTCATGTGCGCCTGCAAGCAGTCGCCCGCGACTCTCGTTTTGCACTTGCACTAACAACGATAAATCGTTATACATTTTTTGAAACAACTACACGCTGTGAAAAAAGATGTAAGATTTTAATCTTCGAACTTGGTTTTCATGATCTGTTCGACGGTTTCGCGGTTTTTCACGAAAGCATCGACCACTTCCGGGTCAAAATGAGTACCGCTTTCTTCGGTAATAATGCGGATAGCCTCGTCCACCGAGAACGCCTTCTTGTACGGGCGTTCCGAAACAAGCGCGTCATACACATCCGCGACCGCCATAATGCGAGCCGAAAGCGGAATATCCTTGCCCTTCAAGCGTTCCGGATAGCCACGCGAGCCATCCCACCATTCGTGGTGGCTGTAGGCGATTTCCTTAGCCATCTTGAGGTAAGCCGTCTCGCCCAAGTTCTTAGATGCACGCACGAGCATATCACGGCCATAAACAGTGTGCTTCTTCATTTCTGCAAATTCTTCGTCCGTCAGCTTGCCCGGCTTATTCAAAATCACGTCAGAAATGTTGATTTTGCCGATATCATGGAGCGGAGCAGCCACAGCAATCGTCGAAATAAACGCATCGTCAATTTCGGGTTCCTTGCCATCGCGCTGCAGCTGGCGAGCAATCAGTTCGGCATAAGCCGCCGTACGGCGCACATGGCCTCCCGTCGTCTCGTCACGGTTTTCCACCATATCGCCAAGCACCGTAATGATGTTCGTCTGGAGAGCCGCAATCGAGGCCGCCTGATACTCGGACTTGTTGATGTACAAATCAATTTCTTCGACCGCCTTGATAATCGCCGAATGCAGATTCTCAATTTCATTGCCCGTCACCACTTCAAGGCCCTTGATTTGCTCAATCGACGTCCGACGCCCAACGCTACTATCGTAGGCAAAATGGTCCATTTCAAGCGTCATTTCGTGAATCGGGTAAACCACCTTGCGGTTTGCAATCAAGATAGCCGTAAACACGATTGCGAGCAAAAGTCCAAACAGCGTCGAGAAAATCTTCGTGCAGAACAGCACCACGCTAATGCGAATCGCAGCGAGACTGAACTTGGTACAGACCGGATTCGGGGCCTCAGTACAGACAATCGAGACATCCCACTTGCCCGTCTCATGCATGCCCGGCGTAATCGTCAAAATGCGCGGATGCTTACCCTTGAGGTCATGAATGTACTCGTGAAGCGTCGCCGAATCCGCATTCTGGATAGCGTCCGAAACAAGTCTGTTCACCGACTCCGCCAAAAGCGTCGTCTCATGGATTTCAGCTTCGGAATACGTCTTGTAAGCGACCGCCGTAGCCACCACAGCAAGCGCAAAGCTCGACACGAACAAGAGCGCCGTCACCTGGGCCTTGAGCGTATGGATTTCGTTCTTGGAACGGTAGCGGTCTTCATGCGAACGGCCCGAAACAGAATCAAACGCCTTGACAAACCAGCGTGGCGTCAAGCGGATCAGCACATAAGCCACAATAATCGAAATGGACTTGTCCGGGATTTCCGTGCAGAAGTCCGCCAAAATCTGCGACAGAAGAACCGGAAGCCCGCTTTCGTGCAAAGCCGTCGCAATCGGCGTCACCACATTCTCGGCAATCTTGAAGTCAAACAGGAAATACGAAAGCACCGAGCAGGGAATGCTCAAAATCATCAGCATCCCAAGCAGCATCGGCAAGCGGGAAACATGATGGAACGCACCGCGCCTTGCCGCAATCCCCGCGCACACGGCAATCATCACATTGATCGTGCCGTAATAATACGTCGAAGAATCGACAAAACCGCCAATGAAGTTCGTCAAGAACCCAACAATCGCACCCGGGCTAAATCCGCCAATCACCGCCACAAAAATCGTACCCACGCTATCCAGGTACAGAGGCAATTCAAAATGGATGGCTAAATCGGCAAGCAGTCGGTTGATTACAATGCCGATGACAATCAGGATAATAATCTGAACGAGCTTATGGGCAGAAACAAAAGTTTTCACATTCTGTATATAGAATATTTTTTTGACATTTGCAAAAAAAAGCGTGATTTATTTAACATTTCCAGCACCGTTCCTACGAAAAAAATTTCAGCGACCCCGAAGAGCCGCTGAAACCATTCCTCCTCAAGAAGTATATCTATAGCCTGATTATGGTTTGGTCACCACCAACTGTGGGAGGCTCCCTCCAACGCTACTTACATAAAGTTGATAAGTTCCTTCAGGCAAGCCAAACAAAACTACATACCCATTTTTATAGTCTTCTTCGGTTACCTTTTGACAAGGGTAGTAATACGAAGGAATTCCTCCTTCTTTTTCATCATAATACATCGTAGAGGACAACGCTTGTCCATCTTGCAGCAACAAACAAATGCCATTCCCATCACCTCCAATATTTTCCTTTATTGACTTATTCCAGCGCTCATCGTACGGAATTTCACTTTCCGGAGTCGTTTCATCAATTACTGCAAAAAGTGAATCTAAATACAACTTAGCCGTATATACAGGTTCAAGGACAATTTGTTTTAATTCGGCATACAGTTTTCCATCAATTCCAACAACTGAGGCGCTAGCAAAGCTTAAAAAGACATTGGCACCAAAGTTTGAGTCTGCAGAAAGCACACGTAATTGGATAGACTGAAATTCAGGAATATAATTATACCTTGGATTACTTTTTGCCAAGTTTTCCAAATAGGTAAGGAAGTTTACGCTATCCAAATAAATATAGCCTTCCGTGTCAGTAACATGTTGACAACTTTTATCTTCAAAAGAACAATATTCTTCATAAACAGTCGCTCCCGCTACCGGTTTTCCATCTGCATCAACCACTTGAGTTCTCGCATTTATATACAGATAAATATCCTTATGGGAACCACACATACTTCGAATAAAAACAAAGGTATCGCTCGAATCATCAACACTATCCTCTTCGGCAGCACTCTTGGCGAGCGAACCGCAGCCCAAACCACCTTCGTTGACATATTTGCGAACTAACGATGTATCCAATTCGGCAAGAGGACCCAATTGTTCAACAGGCTTCCCTGTCTGCGTTTCACTAAACGAAGATGCCACATGGTTTTCGCCACAAGCAGTGAACAGACCCATTCCAAGCATCGCCACGGCAACGCCCAGTTTTGTAATTTTATTAGTAATCATAATTATTCCTCCTCGTTTTATTTTTTCACAACCAGCGGAGAGAACACACCGCCACCCTTCTTATTCCCTGGTTCACCTAAAGAAATCTCATAAGTTCCCTCAGGCATACCATAAATAATCACATAACCATTTTCATAATCTTCATCCGTGACTTTTTGACATGGAGAAAAAGTACGGGGACGGTGTTTGCCATCATAAATCGGGGATGCATCCCATTCCATTTCCAGGCATATACCGAAATCACCATAAATGCCCTTAAGAGAATCCAAATACAACTTAGCCGTATACGCTGGTTCCAAGACAATCTTTTCCAATTCGGCAACAGCTTCGCCATCAACTTTCTCAACGGTAGCCGTTGAAAAACTAGAATAGATATTGGTTCCCAAGCTCAAATCTGCAGAAAGCACTCGCAACTGAAGAGTTGCATAATCAGGGTAATATCTATTTTCAACCCTTTTTGATTCCGTTTCCCTATACGTAAGGAAGTTCACACTATCCAAATAGATATAGCCTTCCTTATCCGTGGTATACTGACATTTTTTATCGTCATACGCACAATAACCTTCATAAACAGTAGCTCCCACAACAGGATTTCCCTCGCCATCCACAACCTGAACGCGGGCATTCATATACAAATAAACATCATCGTAGGATTTGCAAGTAAAACGGGCATAACCTATTGGTTCTTTCTCTACACTAACAATTTCAATGGAGCTATCCGATTCTACCTCAGCAGCACTTTTGGCAAGTGAACCGCAACCGCCATCACCTTCATTAAGAATCTTTCTGATATATGTCGTATCCAATTCGGCAATTAGCATTCCCGGACGAATCACAGGCTTGCCTGTCTGTGTTTCGCTATACGACGATGCCACATTTGTATCACCGCAAGCAGCAAGCAAACCAAATCCAAGCATTGCAAGCGCAACACCCAACTTTGAAATTTTATCAGTAATCATAACCATTCCTCCTCAAATTATTTTTTCAAATTCGTGAACAAGTGAATATTCAACTGGTGTACTCCAGTCGCCTCTTTCTTGTCTTGCGTAATGATTTTGCGCACCTTGGCCTTCAAGTTCTGGATTTCCAAGGCGATTTCTTTATAGGCATCGTCCGACACGCTGAACGTGAACGTTCCCATGTCCGACGGATTATCGTCATCGGCTAGCAGCGCCTGCTTCGAAAGCTCAAAGCACTGCAACTGGTATTGACGCACCAAGTCGCTATTGTTGTAGGCTCCGCTGCTCACCGAATCGCGCGAGCTTTTCCAGAAACCGTCTTCGTTCTTGCGCACAAAGCCAATGCGTTCAAGCAGTTCGAGCGAACGCTTCAATGTCCCCACGGAGACCTTCGGGAAAATGCGTTTCTGGATCGGTTCAAGGTCATCCGAAACATCCATCACATCCAACGCCGTAAACAACACGCTATTATACCAGTGGTTGTAATACTCGTAGGCATCTTCGTTCAAGATGTGGTGCGGATCCGGATGCTGCTTGATGAGTTCATCAAAAAACGCATTGCGTTCCGTCGTCGTTTTCGCCTGGTCAAAGTTCACCATCGTTTCAAAGTACTTGGCCTCTTTCTTGTTGAGTCCAAGAACTTCCACGAACTTGGGAATCATGCGCCCAGTAAGCTTTTTTCCTTTGACGATATCGTTGTAGTAACTGCGAGTCTTGGGGAGACCAAGCAAGGCGCAGGCCCCAGCCCTGGTAAATTCAGGGTCAGTCTGCACACGAGCCGCTTGGTATTCATCCAAGTACTTGCGGAAATGAGTAAACTGGAATATATCAATAAACTTGTCCATACTCCAAATGTACTCAATTTTTGACTCAAAGTCAATAAGCCAAAGCAAATTTTTGAGATTTTTTTTGAGTACTTGTTTTTATGCAGAATGAATCAGCACTTCATCAATTATTTAATCATTAAAGTACGTCTTGCGGGCGGGGCCCCAGCTCAGAGTGGATGCTTTCAGCATCAGCAATTACGGCTCAGCTATGTTTGCACAAGTGCAACCGCAGCATTCGCCTTTGATGCCTGCAAGCAGTCGCCCGCGACTCTCGTTTTGCACGCTACTGCGAAGACAATACCTTGGCCGACGCTTTATTCTCTCAACGATTAACTATAATTTCTTATACAGTTATTTTTTCACGCATTTATTGATAATACTAACGACCTTTGAATTGATCACCGAACTTGAGTTCGGTTTCTTTGGCGCCGTTGAGGTTCACGAGGCGTTCCGGCTCAAAGACCATTTCACGGGCCAAGCCTTCCTTGAGCTTTTCAACCTGGTCAAGCATTTCCGCAGCTGACTGACTCGTCAGCAAAGCCTGCCGCACCGACATCGCAACATCATTTTCACCAGGAATCGCTCCGTCTGCATTGTCACCCCGGTCACAGTACCGGGGTCGCCTATTTTCATCTAAACAAAAGCCTTTACACAATCTCGCGGCAAGCTGTTTCATGCGGCCCATCGCGTTCATTTCCGTCGCCCCGTCCTCAATCTTGAACTTGTAATAGAGCGGGAACACGTCGAGCGCTTCCTGCGCAGTGATCACATGCTTTTCGCGGCCTTCCCAGGCATCTGCAATCTGCCCGAAAATCCACGGGTTATGCATCGCCCCGCGCCCAATGCTCACGCCCGAAACACCGTAAGTGTTGATGCGTTCGCGTGCGCATTCGACGCTATTCACATCGCCATTGCCAATCACGGGAATCTTCGCCGCAGCGGCGACCTTCCCGATCCAGTCCCAGTTCGCAAGACCGTTATAGCCCTGCAAGCGCGTACGACCATGGACCGTGAGCATTTCAACACCCTCGCCTTCGGCAATCTTAAGCGTTTCCATCACGTTGATGCTCTCGTCGTCCCATCCAATGCGGCATTTAAGCGTCAGCGGAATCTCGGGCGTATTCGCGTCCAGCGTCTTCTTCACTTCATGCAAGATTTCCTGCAATCGCGGCAAGTCCCGCAAAAGTCCAGAACCGCTCCCCTTGCCCGCCACCTTCGGCGCCGGACAACCAGCGTTCACTTCGATAAACTCCGGGTGGTAACGCTCCGCAATTTTCCCTGCGGCATACGCCATACGGTCCGGGAAACGTCCAAAAATCTGCACGCCAAACGGGCGCTCTTCCGGGAAGAACCTCAGTTGCTTATGCCCATCCGGGTTGAACACGGCATCGCCATCCGTCGGCACAAACTCCGACACCAAAAGTCCCATGCGGTCGCCCGAAAGCACACGGCAAAGACGCCTGAACGGCGCATCGGTCACGCCATCCATCGGGCTCAGGATGGTATTGGGGAATATTTCTTTATTCCGAAGACTAAAACGGACCCTTTTGGGCAAGTTATCAATTTTCAACATTTAAGCAACAATTATTCACAAATTTTCCGCAATGTGAGCCCGAAAAAGATATTTAATTTCGGACATACCACTACTCTAAGTCTATGTTAAACTTATATTTAGTGCGTGGCTAATATAACAAAACAATCTCTTATTCAGGAAATCGCCAAATCCACCGGATTTGTGCGTAACGATATTAAAATCGTCATCGAACAGTTCCTCGACCTTCTCGGCGAGAAGCTTATCGAAGGCAACACTATTGAAATCCGCGGTTTCGGCACGTTCGCCTGCAAGCCCCGCAAGGCTCGCCCGGCACGTAACCCCCGCACCGGCGAAACCGTCCTCATCGACGAACGCTTGGTCCCGACCTTCAAGTTCAGCAACGACATCAAGGACAAGATCAATTCCTTGGAAGGCGTTCTTGGCGAAGCCTCCGTGCAGCCGGAACTTGAAACCGAAGACGAAGTCGCCCAAGTCAACAGCGATTACGAATCCATCTAGTAAAACGTTGAACCCATTAACTCAGGCTTTCACGCCTGTAACGAAAAAGTCGGCCTCCGCCGACTTTTCTTTTTCACTGTAATGTCACCCCGGATTTTATTCCGGGGTCACCTTACACGCTTGCATTCAATTTATCAAGCTCCTTTCTACGACAGAGCAGCCACTTCCTCTTCACTGAGGAATCGCCAGCCGCCCTCGCCAAGCGTACGATCCAGAACCACCGGTCCAATCGCAATTCGTTCAAGCGTTTCCACGTGGTTCCCGACAGCCGCAAACATACGGCGAACCTGATGGTACAGTCCTTCGCCAATTCCAATGATCACGGCATCTCCATCCACTTCGATTTCACGGGCAAACACCGGACGACGTTCATCCTTGAGCATCACGCCGCCCAAGAGTTCCGCCTTCTGCGCATCCGTGAACGGTCGAGCAAGCGTCACGCGATACTTCTTCAAGAATCCCTTCTTCGGACTTTCGACTTTATGGATAAAGTCACCCTGGTTCGAAAGCAGCAAGAGTCCCGAAGAATCGGCGTCCAAGCGCCCCACGGACTGGATGCCCATCGCCGTAAAACGTTCCGGCAAAAGATCATAGACCGGCTTGTGGTCGCGAGCATTGTGGCTGCATTCCACATCCGTCGGCTTGAAAAGCATCACATACAACTTTTCTACCGTCGGCACTTCTTCGCCGTTAACGGTAATGAACTCCGGACGTTCCTTGAATTCCATGAACGGATCTTCGGCAACCTTTCCATCAATTTCCACAAGTCCCATACGGACCAAGCCACGGGATTCCTTGCGACTACCAAAGCCTATCGAAGCAAGCAAGCGTTCCAAAGTAAGAACAGCCATCATTCCTCCACAATAAAGTCAATAATTTTCCGACGGATGAAACCGAGTTCCGGGAGTTCATTTGTTTTAAGCACACGCGCACGGCGACGCCAAAAGCTCAAGAACAAAATTCCTGCATAAAGAGCCGTCTTGAGCGTAAAGCAAATAATTCGGAGCAAGTTGATGCTCGCCGTAATCGTCCCCTGGGCACGCAATTCCTTATCGTAGCACCAGTCCATTCTAAAGTCCCAAGCGCCCACGTACGGATAAGTTTTCAAAAATGCATTTAGTGCAGCCGCATACCCCATGTCCACGTATTCCATGCGGATACCTTCGACAAAGCAGTCGATAAACTTCACGCGGAACAACGACATGGAAGTGGCAAAAATATTCTTCAAATACCTAAACGCTCTTCCGTCCAATTCAGGCGTCAAGACGATGGTCCAAAATTCACGGTCCGTGAGTTTACGCTTTTCTTTTTTGGGCTTTGATTCATCAGTTGTTTTCTCATCATCTGATGGCGCGGATTCCGCGACTTCAGCAACAACTGACGAAGATTCCTTCTTTTCCGTCTTCGGAGCTTCTGCGGGCTTTTTCGCGACAACTTCAGTCGACGGCGCATCTTGTTTCGCGATTTTAGCCTCCACGGCTGGCGGCTCACTGACTTCGCTTTTTACATCAACCTTCTCCTGCGGTGTTTCTTGCGCCACGCGTTCAAACTCTTGTTGCGCACTTTCGCCACTAGCACCAGACTTTACTGTATCCCCTTCGCTACGCTTCAAGGATGACAGTGTCGGAGAATCCCGTCTTTCGCCTACATCCTTACCCCAGTTCTTCTTGGCCTCGTAAATTTTTTTCTTGAAAAAAAAGAAAAACGCCCGCGCACCGCGCTCCCCGACTTCAAATTCCATCCGGAACGAAAACGGGAAAAGCAGTAGCACAAGCGCTACAACGAGAATTGAACAAAGGAGCCAGAAAAAGAAGCCCATTTACTTTTCGGCTTCGTCAGCCTTTTTGCTAATGACATCGATCAGTTCTGCAAAGCTCTTGTCCTTAAGAATCTTGGTGAACTGTTCCTTGTAGTTGCGGGCGGTAGAAAGATCGTCAATGACCAAGTCCCAGGCCTTCCACTTGCCGTTCACGAGCGTCATCTTGTATTCAAGCACCGATTCCTTGCCCTTGTTCCACAAGTGAGCCACGACGCGAGCTTCGTCATCACCCTTCATCTTGGCCGGTTCGTAAATCGTCGAATCGGCACGGTAAAGTTCCAGGCGGTTAGCACTGGAGTTACGCACCATGCGCTGGAATTCGGCAACGAACTTCTGCTGAGAAGCTTCATCCTGAGCCTTCCAGACGCTCGAAGCCAACGACTTTTTGGCCAAGAGAGCAAAGTCAAAAGAATCATTCAGCAAGTTCTTGACGCGTTCCGTTTCCTTGGCGGTACGCTTGGACTTTTTGATGATGTTCTGCAATTCAACATCCTTGCCCTTGACAACAGCCACAGGATCTTCAGCAGCAAAGGCCAAAAGCGAGGCGCAAGCAATCGTAATCAGAATTTTCTTAAACATCTTGAATCTCCTCATTTTCCTTTAAAATACGAATTATACTCCTGAATGGACAAACCAATCTTTGCCACTAATCCGGCAAATTCGACGTTATATCGGCAAACTGCGAAATAATAGTCCTTTTGCATATTCAGATTCTGCGTATAGGCCGATACAAGCGCACTCGTCTGGGATTTGTCCAGATCATATTTCATAGCTGCGTCTTTCAAAAGAGCCTCCGAGGCACGCAGGCTTTCGCGCAGAGCATTGAGCTTTTCCTTCGCAGCCACAACTTGATAATACTGTTCGACAGCCTTCGAGACCAAGCCTTCCGATGCGTAGTTTTCTTTAAGCTGGAGTCCGCGGTATTCCGTTTTCGCCTGGCGATACTCTTCCCACGATTTCCAGAAATTCAGCCGGTATCTAAGCCCGATGCCGATAAGTCCCGAAATCCGGTTCACGGCATCCTGGTCAAATGCATTCTTCTGGAGTACATTGCGGTTTCCGGCCCAGCTCTTCACATACTGGAACTCGCCCATCACAAAGAACTCCGGTGCAAGTTTTGCTTCTGCCAGGTCCATCTGCAAACGTCTGGCCCGAATGCCTGCCGAGAGCTGTCTCAATTCGGGGTTGTGCTTGACGGTGAGTTCTCGGACCAGGTCTTCTGTCGGTAAAGGTTCCGGGCGCATGACAAGCACCGTATCCTCGGTAGCAAAAGTCACGTCCTCCGGCAAAGAGAGCGCAAAACGGATCGCCAGCATCACACGTTTCATACCAAGGTCAGCCTCAATGACGCCTTCCTTGACGGTGTGCATATTCGCCTTCAGATTCAAAAGATCCGTCTGCGAAACCGTCGGTTCGTCTTCGTCCAAAGCTTCTTCGAGCTGATCGTAAGCCTTGTCAACGAGTTTCTGCGCATTCGCTGCAAGGCGCTTCATTTCGAGAGCCAGCAAGTAATTGTAATAATACGACTGGAGCTCGACTTCTTTTTTGCGAGAAGCATTTTCGATTTCAAAAGTCTTTTGCTGCAGGTCAGCTTCTAACGCCTTTTTACCCGTCTGGTACTGTCCAAGATTCAACGGCTGGATAAACTTGGCCTCGATACCCCAAAAAGGTCCCATACGGGAAAAGTCGTACGTATCAACGGTATCGCCCCAATCATCAACAGTCTCTTTCAGGCCAGGAGCAGGTCCCACCATCAAAGACACGTTGAACGTCGGCAATATGACTTCGGCCTTAAGCGCACGGAGCTTGTTCGCCTTGCTTTCGGTACCGAATCTTGTTTCGGCCATCTGCGGATCGTTAGCCATCCCCTGTTCCACAAAGTGCAAACAGTCGTAGCGTACTTCTCCCGCCCAAACAATACTTGCCAACGCAAAAATAAAAACGATATTCCTAATCACAACTAGAATTTAGAAAAAATGAAAAGCTATAAAGAACAGTGTCTTACCAAATCCTTATATTTCGACACAACGCCCTCATAATAAACAGTCGGAAGCGGAGCATTCTTTTCGAGAAGCAGGTCCACAGCCGTATGCCCCAAGTTGTACGCCACCAGGGCTTCACGCCATTTTCCGTATTTTCCAATTAAGCGGATCAGGTACGCCGAACCAACAACCACGTTCACT
This sequence comes from Fibrobacter succinogenes, assembly GCA_902779055.1. Classification (GTDB taxonomy): domain Bacteria; phylum Fibrobacterota; class Fibrobacteria; order Fibrobacterales; family Fibrobacteraceae; genus Fibrobacter; species Fibrobacter succinogenes_K. Next base: position 18,523 of record CACZAD010000056.1, read on the forward strand.
TCCGGACGCAACAGGTCCTCTTCGCCCACGACAATGAGGCCAAACCTACGCCCCATCGCCTTTGCCGTTTCAAGCTTGATTTGCATAAGCCCGATAGCGCCCGAAAAACGCCCCGACTGGAACCTTCCTCGGGCAAGGGGATTTCCGCGGCTTTCTTGCACCACAACGGCAAGGATCATCAGCGGATCCAGCGAATACGATTGGGAGATTTGCCAAAGCTGCTCGGTCAAAATGCGGAACGTGATATCAGAGATGCGGTCACCCAGCATGTACGTGAGCGCCTTCTCGATTTTCACGTAATCGAGCGTCCACTTGCCCACCACTTCCAAATGTTCCAAATCGTTGTGAAGAATGCGTTCCTGATAAGCTAAATTTTCCAGTTTGACCCGATTGGAATACCATTCGCTTGCAAACGAAAACAGGACGGCAAAACCAATGACCAAAAGAACGCTGACCGTCATCGAAGATAGACGAAAGCTACTTTTCACGTCTATTCTTCTCCAGATATTCTAGATAGGAGACCCAATCCTGGATGGCACCAAACGAACTCAGCAAAGTCGTATCCTGGACCACGCCTAGTTTACGCATCGGGCCAATGGCCGATTCCAGGCGGTCAATTTCGCGGATGTAGCGAGCCTTTTGGCTTTCGAGAGCCGTAATTTGAGCCTGCTTGTCCGAAATTTCGCGACCCTGCCCGACGATGATAACAAACAACGTAATAGCCCAACCAATCAGGAACAGAGCCACAGAAATAGCAAATCCAGGAGAGAGGCTGATGGATTTCTTTTCGTAATGGACACCCACCAGATTGACCTGCTTTGAAATTCCCGACCTTCGGTAAGCATCGCGGCTCTTATAAATTTCGAAGATGCTGCGGTAGCGTTCAAAATAGGCGTTGAGTTCTTCGCTATCAAAAATCAGAATAAGCGAAGCCTTCTGCTGCTTTACCAAATTCAAGACTTCGAGGAACAAACCGCGATAGGCTTCTGTCGTAAAGCGCGTGTTCTGGAGATTCACAAAAAAGAACACGCCCGGTCCGCGGACAAGCATCTCCAGCTTTTCACGAACGGCAGGTAGCTGGTATTCGCCAAGAATGCCATAAAGCGAAATTTCGACTTCTTCGCCGCGGTCTTCAACCTGAATGTCAATCAAATCAGCCCGCACGAATTACCTCTTGCTCAACGATACCGAAATCTTGAAAGACTTCCGGTCCAAAATGCTGAACGGTGCCTGCCAGAACGGGAATACACGAATACCCTGGAACGCCTGCGGAGCCGCCGAAGACGTCGCACCAAAAATGGAGCCCACAAAAATCGACGTCGGGCGGTCAAATCCCATACGGAACACGCAACCGCCAGCCGTGTCATGAATTTCAAGAGACTGTCCATCAGGGTAAAGCAAAGGTTCTTCCATATTCCACTTGACGTTTTTCCCGTCAATCAGAACCTTGTTGACATCGCCCTTGGACAAAAGTCCAAGTTCGAGAATTGTTCCAAAGAACCCCTTGGAATTCACGTATGCCAAATTATCAATCGCATACGAAACAGTGAATTTGGCCGCATCGCCCTGGAACGCAAACGTCTTCTTGATTCTGAACAAAGCCTTGCGTTCGTCGTTATCAAAGCCCTGTTCTTCGTCCAGCAAGATTTCGGTCCCCGTCTGCGTACGGAGAATGCGGTAATCGTACGGATCTGCCAACAAGTGCTTGCGGTCATAAAGCAACTGTTCCAGCTTGACCGGAGTGATGTCGACGTTTGGCAACAGGCAATCCAAGAAGGCCACGGAAGGTTCGCCATCATCGCGCCACGAGTTCACAAGATTCGTCTTCGAGACCTTGTAATTCAGCGCACGCAACACACCGCCAAAACGGTAGTCCAGCAAATAAGAGCAATCCGGGTTTTCGCAGAAAATAACCTTTTTGCCCAGCAACAAAAAGTCGCACACATCAACGCGAAGGCCGGAGAAATCCGTGAGGCCGTCCAAATTCTGCGAAGCCTCGATCAACAGATGGCTTGCACGCTTGCGAACCTTCATGGAACGCATGCCTTCGTTGTTGAACAAATCCTTGAAATACATCGGAGCCATCGCCGGCAAAAGCGACTTGCAGAATTCGAACCACTTACGGCCCGAAAGCACACTGCGCCCTCTCCTGTACAAATTCAAGAACGCCTTGTGGTGCAAATTAATTTCAGGACGACGGATCAAAAGTTCACGACAAGTGCGCGCCGTAGAAGGGAGGCCGAGCTTGCGACCCGCCGAAACGAGGAAGCTGATGGAGCCGCTAGTTTCGAGCTGATCAACAGCAAAACCAACTGTTCTAGTCTGAACGCCATTTGTCTCCACAAAGTCGACCAGGCGTCCAATGAAATCGACGATCTCAGTCGGTTCCGCCGGAATGTCAAAAGACACAACAGCCGACTTGCCGCCCCTGCAATACGATTCCGCAATATTTCGCCAAGAAAGATCGTCTTCGGCAATCGCTTTCGAAAGCACCTCGGACACAGGAACAATGCGGATCAGCGCACCGCGATCTTCAAGCGTGAACCATCCAGAAACAGGCGTGGAGCGGCCAAGCGCATCCTGCACCGCAGACTCCGTCACCAGCGCATAGTCAAAACGGGAACGCTCCAGGACATCAGTCATGCCCGGTTCCCACACCAGCGAGGAGTTAAAATAGCCCTGCGGTTCAACACCCAAGACCTTCTTCAAAAAGTCTCGATGCAATTCAAGCTGCATCGTCTGCAAATCTTCAGGGAACAGCGGGAGCATCGGATCGTAATAGCCGCCGCCCAAAAATTCAAGAGCCCCGTTACGAATAGCGTTCTGGATTTTGCCGAACATCAAGGGCTTCGCGACATTGTAAAGCATCTCGATCATCGGTCCATCCAAGTAGATGGAACACTTGACCTGATCCGAATTCAAAAGAACATTCAATCCTTCAAGCAAGTTACGCGCAATCGCCTCAAGGTTTTCATAAGAGGTCGAAGGCGACATCTGCAATACAAAGGATATTCTTGGATTCATGCGACAAAGAATAGCTTTTTTTTCGCTAAGGCGCTACCGAAAATGAAATCCGATCCCCATTATATCCGTATGCAATCAAGCCTTTGATTAAAGGGGCTATATCTTTCATTAGCGCATCTTTTGGAAAAAATAGTGTCATCTGATTTCCCACTAAATCCCAAGCGCATTTAGGATGTTTATTTTGTTCGCTTTTATGAAGTGTTTTCTCTTTAGATTGTATCTTCGCAATGAATATCCACAAGTCCGCCAGGTTATCAAAGCTATAGAACTTAAATCCGTCAAAAGAACCGTTTTCTTTCAAAGCCTCTTCATTCAAACTTAGAACATAAGTCTTGTCACCTTTTGAACCATAAAATGTCAACATCAAATCCAATGCATTGTAATCTTTAAAACATTCTATTTCAGTTTCGTTAAGTAACAGCTTTGATGGTTGACGCCCATATTGATATCTAAAAAAAGCCACACGTTGATGAACAAAAAAGGAGCAAATACAATCGTTGGAGCGTTTAGGTATTTTCACATTAAAAACATCTTTGAAATTTTCGCCAATCACATAATTAATTGCCCAAAAACCTTCAAAACTCATTGTAGAGATGATTTTATAGAAATCACCGAAAGAAAGGTCTTGATCGACATGTAACTTAGCATCAGTACATTCATCAACCGGTTGCTTGCTTTTTAAAGCTTCCTCTTGTTTAAACACTTTTATCTTTTTTAGCCCATCATCAAGAGGCTCAATCAGCAGATCCTGAATAGCCGAAATATCGGTGGCGGTCTTACCAAGAACCGTTCCGTTCAACGAATATTCATCGAGACCCACATCCAGAACGGGGTCGTTCGGATTCGGAGTCTTGAACTCCTTCTTCTCTTCATTGCAGGCCGCAAGGAGGAAAAAGGAGAGGAAGAGGATGAATGTGGAAAGTCTAGTCATTTGTACGGAATATACAAAATCGCAATTGCGGCAGGGTGCTGTTGGGGGGTGGGGATTAGGGGTTTGATGTCTGCAAAGCGAGGGGTAACGCATCTGCGGGACAGTACCGAGCCCGCAGGGAGAACCGTGCAGGCCGTGGGAACTGTGTAAGGCGGCCCCGGAACAAGTCCGGGGTGACAGCGGGAGGGAACCGTGTAAGGCGATGCCGGAACGGTGTCCGGCATGACAGCGGGACAGTAGCGTGCCCGCAGGGGGTGCCGTGCAGGGCGGCCCCGCAACAGGTGCGGGGTGACAGCGGGAGGGGACCGTGCAGGGCGGCCCCGTCCCGGCACAAGGCCGGGATGACATTGGAGTCCGGGGTGACAATAGAAAAAGAAAGGGCCCCTCGAGGCTGATCCTCAAGGGGCCCGTGAATCCAGCGGCGACCTACTCTCCCGGACCCGAGGGCCAGGTACCATCGGCGATCTGAGGCTTAACTTCCGTGTTCGGGA
>CACZAD010000057.1 GCA_902779055.1 Fibrobacter succinogenes
GAGAGCCTTTTCGAGGGTCATCACGCCAGTGATTTCGTAACCGAACTTGTTCTTGGCCGGCTTGATAGAAACGCCAGGAGCGAAGCCACCTTCGTCACCAACGGTGGTGTCGAAGCCGGCCTTCTTGAGCACAGCCTTGAGGGCGTGGAAGATTTCGGTGACCATCTGGAGGCCCTTGGAGAACGTCTTAGCGCCAACCGGAGCAATCATGAATTCCTGGAAGTCGATCGGAGCGGAGGAGTGAGCACCGCCGTTGATCACGTTGCACATCGGGCACGGGAGCGTGAGCTTCTTGGTGCCATGGAGCTTGGCGATGTACTGGTAAAGCGGAAGGCCAGCGTCCTTAGCGGCAGCAACGCAAACAGCCATGGAAACGCCGAGGATGGCGTTTGCACCGAGCTTGTTCTTGAGCATGCGGTTGCCGTCGAGAGCGATCATGGCGTCGTCGACTTCGGTCTGCTTGGAAGGATCCATGCCGACAATCTTCTTCGCAATCTTGGTGTTGACGTTCTTCACGGCAGTGTAAACGCTCTTGCCGAGGAACTTGCTCTTGTCGCCGTCGCGGAGTTCGCAAGCTTCGCGTTCACCGGTAGAAGCACCGCTCGGGACAGCAGCGTGACCGGTCACGCCGTTTTCGAGGGTAACATCAACTTCGAGAGTGGGATTGCCGCGAGAGTCGAGGATCTGGCGGGCAACAACGGATTTGATTTTAGAAGCCATTTTTTAGCCTTTTGGTTTAGTGTGAAATTTTTGTGCTGTAAATATAGGAAAATTGTTGGCAGGTGCTAGAACAGTTAGCAAAGAAAAAGTGGGCAAAAAAGGGGCGGGTTTTGCCCCTACATCATCCAACCATATCTGTACTTTACAAATTTCCATTTTCCACTACTCTTGGAAAAATAATAGTAGTCTCCACTACTAAAGCTTTCCATTACATTAAGCATTACCATGTCATGTGTTTTGTTAAATACAGCTTGCAATATAGACGGGAACGAATCGAAATGGAAGCCGTCGCCCCAATGATGCGGCACGACAGAAATAATCGGATACCAGAAGGGCGATTTCCCTAACAAGAACTTTTTTGAATATCTCTCCTTACGGGACACATGAATATTCGTTTTCATAAAATCATTCAACAAAGTTCCATATTCCTTGTTTATAACAAGAACCCGTTGACCCGCCGGTGTTTTACTCAAGCAGGCAACATTCGTTTTCTTCCATTCATCCCGCTTTACACTATACCATTCAATCTTATCCATATCCTTCATGCTGGAAACGGAAGTATCTAGGTAAACAGCCCATATCGATTGAACAAAGTAAGCACTATTATAAGCGCTTTCGTACATGCTATTAGGATTCTCTCTCAAGCCGGATACAGCCTCTTCAATCGAGATGTCCATAATTGCCATATTTTCGATACTATCTTTTTTTTCTCGAATAGCTCGCATCGAATCTCGATCGGCCCGCACTAAAAGGGAATCGCGTTGGGCATCTTCAAGTGTACGCCAATAGGCTTGTTTAGTATAAAACTCCATTACAACTTCGTAGATTTCGCGTAATTCTGCCGCCAAAGAATCGTCCGGCGCTACCGTCCCGCAAAGAGAATCCGTAGAAAGTTTCCATCTCGCAAAGAAGTGGCTTTTGTAATCATTCATGGAATCGCGAAGTAACGTGTCATTCGTCGTCTGGTACTGCTCATAGAATTTATACGCACGCGTAAGGACCGTGTCCAGAGGTAATGTCTTCAACTCCTCAAACCTCTTTGCGCTTCTTACATCATCTTCATTAGATTGGGAGCACCCGCAAAGGAGCGCAACAAACACGATTATCGGCAACAACAAATTTTTCCGCCACATACTTTAAATCAATATAAAAAAAGCACCTACTTTCTCACGAACCGCAACCCCACCCAAATTGTGTGAAGGTTGAACATGCTGTAATCCTTTTCAGATTCAACCGGATTTTCAAATGCAGCGGTCAAGGCGACGCCCATGCTCCACTTTTCGTCAAGAATCCACGTATGGCCCATGTCTAAAGCGATGCTATAATTCGGGGCCGCTGTAATTTCAATCGTGCCATGATGCCGGCCTCCCGCACCGGTCTTTGCCTCGTCCACCTGAGTCTCGATTATGGTGAAACCGAAGGACGCTCCGGCATGGAATCCCGTCAAGGGAGAATCCTTTTTCGCAAAGGGATAGAATGTAAAGCCAGTACCAAAGAACAGCCGCGTAGAGAAGGAATGCAGTTCACTGTAGCGGAAATAGTCCTCATATTCTACCCAATGATTGTGGAAAGCATAGCCATCATCGTCGCCATTGTATTCCACGGGCTCTTCCACCACATAGCAATCGAACTCATGAAAACCTTCGGTGTAAGTACCCTGGGCAACACCGAATACGGCAAGCTTTTCCCAGCCATACCCCACCTTCAAATCCAGCACAGGACCGTAGCCCTCATATTTCACCCTGTCCCGCGGAGCATAGTCACCAGTAGGTCCCGTATTCACGCAATCCGAGTATTCAAAGCATTCTCCTACATGGTCATCTGCCTGCCGCAACCTACGAGGACGTTCCTGTTCCACGTAGTCTGCCTTGGCAATGCCCAAGGTACCTTCCAGATAAAGGCCCTTGGCCGGTACGCCAGCGGCAAGAAGCGAAAACGCCAAAACTCCTTTCTTAAAAAAACTCCCCATAAGATCCTCCTTACAATATGGATAAAACATAACCACTACTTTTTCGGGACACTCCACGCCTTGCATTTCCCAAGAGCATCCTTTAGCGATGTCAGTTGCTTCCGGCTAAATTTCTCGTAGCTCACTTTTTGGGTTCCGCGATAGAACGCCATGCCTGCCGTCTTCTGCGCTGCATCATCGCCTAATTTCAATAAGGCTTTTCCCATGACATTTGCAGGCAGCAAGACCTTATTCAATTCACCATATCTCACATCATGCATAAATGAATAGGCATCACTGGATTCCATCAGTTTTGCATACAACCACAAAGCTTCGCGATCCCAGCCACTGAATTTTCCACTTACATCGAACACGATGTCTATTCCGTGCGCTACCGCCTTACAGCCCTCGGGAGCAGATTTATCTTTGCAAAAATAGAAGGGCTTTTCCCGAACGACCATTTTTTCAAAATCATTCACACTTTCATAACATGAGGGCAAGGACCAATAGCCTCGCTTCTGCTCTGAATAAAACTGCTTGGGAACATTAGTCCCGAACACCAAAAAACGTTCCCCATTCACGTCAAAGCACTCCATGTTCTCTACCAATCCTTCCGGCTTATCTGCCATATTCATTTGCTTGGTGCTGCCATAGAAACCAACCTGATGTTTTTCACGGGTTGCATCCTCCCAATAGCAAGGGAACATTCCCGCCGCCATCTCCGGAAGTTTTTCTTCTTCATCCGAAGTACATTTATCCAGGCAAGAAGAACATCCCGAGCTCACCGAAGTTTCCTCATCTAGCGAATCCGCCTCAACAGATTCTTCAGCAACTGATTCTCCTAGGGCTGACTCTTTTTCCGATGTCGCTTTTTGAACTTTTGCAATCGGTTTATTCTTAGGGCATTCACCATCAATTACAATATTCAAAGTCGTCTTCAGGACTGGCGCCCTATAAGAAGGGCACGAACACGAAAGCGCACTATTCCATTCCGCTTTAATCTTTTTCCCGTAAAGGCCTTTAACAAAAGCCGAATCGATTGGAGACTTATTCTTCCTTTCTAAAGAAGAGTAATACTTATGCGCATTCAAAAAATCTATGGACGGAGGGAATACTCCCCTTTTCTGCAAGCGATCATTGCTATTGCAAATTTTACAACTGAGACTTTCAGAAGTTGTATCATAATCTGCATCAAAGACAATTTCTTCGTCCTTGTAATTCAAAACAAGTTTATTTTCCCAAAAAACATTTCCGCAGGCAATCGAATCTGACCACTTCCATTTTGAATCAGGCAAAAGGCTGCGAGTTGAAGCCACTGTCAAACTGTAGCTTTCATCGTTTCTTCTAAAGTGGTCGACGCAAAAATGAGCCGTTGAAGCTCCCTTCGCAAAAAGGGAACAAGAAAGAACAAACAGGAGCGACAAGCATATCCGTCTCATGGCAACATGTCCTTCACTTCAATGCCGCTCAGCGGACACAAAAAGCCTTCTCCGCACGAAATCCAATGAACCATATTCTCCGTATGGTGCCGAATACCTTCAATTTGCTCAAATTCAAAGATGTTCATTTTCTCTTTTTTCTGCAAATCCAGCTTACCACATTTACCACCGATACGGGCGTAGAATTGAGCATTCCTTTCAACGGTATCAAAATTGCAATTCAAGATATTCTTCGATGATATGGGAATGCGTTTCCCATACAGACTTTTTGCAGGTATTCCCTTGAGTACATCGGCACCGATAAACTTGGGAATTGGAATATAGACCTCTGTTGCGATAATATTTGTCAAATGGCAAGTGTCCTGTTCCACAAAATGTGCCAACGTTCTTTTCCCGTATTTTCCAAAATCCATCTCGTATGTTTTTTCAACACGCATGGCTCCTTCGCAAATCATCTTGTTTGCATCTTCATTTTCTTCATCATCGTTTTCACTATTTCCTTCGCTGAAAAATAGCCGCGGCAACACGTCGTAATAGTCAACCAAGTAAAGTTCCACATTCTTTCCACCACTCACGCAGTACTCTACAGCCGGGATGGTATCGTTACATTCACCCACCAGCTTTGCAGGGAAATCACGTTCCATAGGCGGGAGATCCGCGTTGCCGTTAGTTTCCCATTCGCCACTCCACTTTCCCCAAAATGTCATGCCATAAAAAGTCTTCAGGGTTTCACGGGCGTTGCGCAGGTGGAAAGTTCTCCTGCTGAATTCATCTTTTTGCCAACTTCGACAGCAACCATTCATATCTTTGCTGCCATACAATTTGATTTTCTCTATTCGTTGTAACTTTATCGGCCTCTTCGGACAATGCGTACAAAACGCAATCCCCCCTCCGCCACCGCCTAACAAGCCGACCAATGAACCATCGTCACGGCATTCAATATCGTACGGGAAAAAGACCTTACTCTCCGTTTCCCATCTTGCCCGGCATGGAGTATGCTCACAGGGAATTGAATCCGGATAAATCCAATCCTTGATGAGTTCATCTAGATCCTTGATCAACAAGGGGCGATACGTACTGTCGTCTACGATTTCGGCGCAGTATTCCGCAACACGGGGCGATGCCGCAAACGCATGCAACGCCAACCAAAGACAAACGAAGCAAATGTTATGGAACTTCATGAGATTTACCCCACTCCCTGCAAGAATCCATCAACTCGCCAAACGACTTGATGCTCCCTTTCTGATAACTTTTGCTCTCTACTTTCTTGTCGCGCAAATAAAAAATCAATTCTGTCACACTGGGGACAGCGAGATTGCCCGCACGAATTAAATTTTCTTCCTTGAGCCCCCATGGTAACTTCTGAAAGAAACCGTCCATCTTGTCATTTTTCAAGAGCCATTCCATCAAGGAATTGAAATTCTTCTTTTGGCGGGCCTTGAAATAATAGAAGAGCGCCGCACGCGTCATCGGAACCATCTTCATTTCATCCGTCACAAGAATTTCCAAACCTTTTTCTACAGGCTTGCAACCCTTGGCAGTCGCTACAGCATTCTTGCAGGTGTAAAAATAGAGCCCAGACTTTTTTGTATATCGCGGAATCTCAACGCCATCGCCAAGATTCCCACAATTCCAGTTATCGTCATAGCAACGCGAAGTTGTCCCCCAAAATACGGAATCGTGAATCTGTTCAGGCGCATTGCTCCGCGCGATAATGTACGCCCTGCCGTCGGCATACAGGCAGTCCATCTTGTTTCCGACAAAGGCAAGTTCACCATCCATCGGCATGTCGGACGAACTGGCATAATTGACGACTTTGCAGGTACGGCCATCTGCCTTATAGCACGGGAAAATATCCTCGGCACCCATGGGTATTTTTATTGTACCGGCATAGATTACACCGGATAGCGCACCCACCAGCAAACATATTCTCCCTATATGGTCACGACATCTCATCTCGATTCCCTATCCCTTATTCATAAATATAGCCTCTAACGCGTTATTTTTCACCCCAGAGCCCACCGCATCTCCATTTTTTTTCAAATAAAACACTAGATACACTTTAGCACAAATATTCGTTTTAGAAAACAGCCCGCGCAAGCTATACAATCTATTTTTAAGGTGTATGGGAATATTTTGCGGACGGAAGCCCGCCGGAGGCATTTATGAACAAGAAGTTCCTATTCTCGATGATTCTCGCACCCGTAGCGGCAATGGCCTTCCAGGTCGGCGCATGGGTCGGTGGACCCGGACAGTACCCGCAGCCCACGCAGCAAAACGTGAAGGCGTTCCAGGATCTGCAGGGCACGCATCTCGACCTCATCAGCTATTTCGCGCTCTTCGACATCAACGACTGGAATGCGACTGCGCAGTACGCGAACGTCGCCAAGAACAACGGTTCCACGCTGGTGGTGACCTGGATGGCGAACGGCTACAACGCGCAGGAACTGGTGAACGGCAAAGCCGACAACTACATCCGTGAATATGCAAAGGGCGTTAAGGGCTTCGGCGACGAAATCTGGCTCAGACCGCTCCATGAAGCAAATGGAGACTGGTATGACTGGGGGGTAGGAAAATCGGGCGCCGGCAATACCGACGCGAACGTCGCCGAAGCTTTCCGCCACATCGTGAAAATCTTCAAGGAAGAAGGCGTCACGAACGTCAAGTGGATATGGACCACCAACGCCTCGAACCAGGGCAGCGGAACCACGCTCACGGGCAACTACCCCGGCGACGACTACGTGGACTACATCTCCATCGACGGCTACAACTGGGGCACATGCCAGAGCTGGTCCAGCTGGCAGACATTCTCGCAGGTATTCAAGAAGGCGTACAACGCTCTCGCAAACATCAACAAGCCGCTCTTTATCGCCGAGATTTCGAGCTCCGAGAGGGGCGGAAACAAGGCCGAATGGATTACCGACATGTTCGAACACTTCGCCACGGACTTCTCACGCGTTTTCGCGGTGATGTGGTTCAGCCAGAGCAAGGAAGCGAACGAGGGCGACTGGGCTCTCAATACCTCGCAGGCCGCCGTTGACGCCTGGAAGGCGGGCATCGCGAAGATGAAGGCGATGCAGCCCGAATCTTCGAGCAGCGAAGCGGTTCCCGAATCGTCAAGTTCGGTCAATTCGTCCAGCAGCACCACCGCCATACGTACCGGCGGGATTACAGACAAGTTCTCGTTCCGGCAGCAGGGCGGCAAGTTGCTCTTGCAGGTTGACCGCGCCATGACAGCGAGCGTCGTGCAGTTCGATTACCAGGGCCGCATCCTGTGGCAGAGTCCGGCAAGGCAGTTCCAGCCGGGCGAGCACGCCATCGACGCGCCAGAAGCAAGCACTCGCAGCATCTACAAACTCGACGTGATGCGCTAAGCGAAGTATTCTTCGAAAGCGCCTCAATGCGGGCACCTTAAGCCTCTTCGTTCAAGAAAGAATTTTCACAGTACCTATACGGCTAGAACTTTATCGTGACATCCATGCGTGTCGTTTTCCTTGTTACGGCTATATAAATCACGCTACCGGTCGTAAACCCGACAAATCCCGCAAGCGTTATCCAGCCCACGTCCTTCCAGTCGTACGGCTTGTCCATCGCATAGGCAATCGGGAATTCGGCAATCATCGCCACCAGAGCTGTGATTTCTGCGCCATAAAGGCCGCCAAACAAGCCCCAGAGCAAATCCCTCTTCTCCTCTTTATACATATGGATCGACTTCACGGAATAAACGCTTTCCCCAAGCCGCGACTTTATCCAGCCACTCATTTTTTCTCTAGGCATCCTGTCTATTTCTTCAACGCAATTTCCCCCTTCGCCTCCACACGTCTTTAAGTTCTTGCTCCTGTTTTGAACCCCGGCGAAACCGATATCACTTGTCATTATGGCATTATTCTCTTCGTCAAGGAATTCGATGCGGCATTTGGGCCAGGAATCAGCCGAAGACCAGCATCTATAAAAATCAACGACAGTCTCTATAGGGTATCTCGATACTCCTTCTTCGTTCCAACCCCACGACATAGACGCCTTAAAGGAAGTGTCCATTCTCAGGAACGCTTGCCGCGACGCTTTTAAGACATACTTTCTGGTTTCGATTTCCTTGCCGTCAACGACTTCCTGCTCAACGAGAGGTTCCGGCCTGCGCAGAACCGATTCGGAATGGTGTTCGAACGATTCTCCGACAAGGGATGTATCCGGCACATCACGCGCCATCGCCGGCATGGCAAGCCACAAGGTGCAGAAGACTACGTACAAACTAATCTTCACTGTCCATTTTCTCCTAGTTACGCAATAAATGTAACTCATTTCCCCCGAGAAAAGACAAGCTCCGCACAACCCGCTGATAACAGGAAAAAGTACGGGGATGAATGGCGCGAAAAACTATTTAGAAGAAACAGAAAAGGCTCGCTTTGTAAGCGAGCCGTTTGATGTGTAAACACATCCGCACTTCGGTTCGGTCATAAAATCAAGTAACCTTGATTATGCGACGCTCACCTTACGTGCTTTTCACTAGGATAATTCTGTGCTAAGCAAGAATTAGAAACGGAAGTGGGCGAAAGCCTTGTTGGCTTCGGCCATCTTGTGCGTGTCGTTCTTCTTGCGGACAGCGTTGCCTTCACCGTTCTTGACGGGCAGGCAAAATGCAGGGATAAGCGGAAATTATGCAGGGATGGGAGGACGCGGCCGATTGGGCAAACCTCTTAGGTCTTATTTCTTTTTCCGCTTTCTGATAATTTCCAGCTGTTCTTCGGCGCAGAAGCCGGAGATGTAAATTTTGGTGGAACCGGAATGATGGAGACGAACATAATTCGAGTCGTAGGTAATTTCCCAATTGACATCATAATAAGAATCTTTAATCTTGTTTAATTTAGATTGTTCCACCTCGGTTGATTCCCGTATCACATCTAAAGAAATATATTCTCTAGAATCAAAATTCTCTTTTGAACATTTCAAAGGCTTTTTGTCATTGTAAACCGATGTATTAAGCATGTATCCAAACAAGGGACCATCATTGGTATTATTATCAAAAGAATAGCTTCCTTTAAAAGAACAAGGTATGTAGGAAAACAAGTACTCCTTGTTTCCCTTATATTTTTCCCATTTCCAAACAATCCCGTCTTTTGACATTTCTTCAGCGAAACAATATTCACCAAACGAATTGTTTCTTTTGGTTTCTTCATTAGGTTCGTCAATATTTTGAGATTTTAGACATTCTCCAGTAATTACCGCCGTAAAATTGGAAGAAAGTTTTATTTTGCTATTATCAAGCTGGGCAAACCACTGACCTTTAATCTTTTTCCCATAATAATTTTTCAACGACTCTTTCGCATTTTCCAAGAAATAACCCAAATAGGAGTTTCCTTTTATCAACTCTGTCTTTAATGGCTCGACTTTCCTCCTTTTTGGAGAATTCGCTGAAAAACAGAAATGTCCACCCTTTCGCATGAACAACTCGAAATCATCTTCTTTTGTGGATTGCGGAGCCTCAAGAAGATAATTGTATTCCCAAGAAGTGCAACCTCCATCAAGTG
>CACZAD010000058.1 GCA_902779055.1 Fibrobacter succinogenes
GCCATGTTCGACTCGCCGCTCTACCCGCACGACGGCTACACCACCTGGTCGTGGGAAGAAACCCGCGACTACTGGAAAAAACGCGGTGTCCCCACCGAAAAGATGGTCTTCGGCATCCCCTCGTTCGGATTCGAATTCAAGGGAGCGACGGGTCCCGGCACCGACTTTACCAAGGGCTCCGCAAAGCAAGTGCCGTACAAGGATATCGTGACAAACCCCGAATGGGAATTCTTCTTCGACAGCGTTTCCGTGGAACCCTACGGCGTATCGAGTACCGGATACGTGACCTTCGAGGATCCGCATTCTTCCGCCGTCAAGAGCCACTGGGTCAAGGACAACGGCTACGCGGGTATCATGGTGTGGGAAGTCTCGCACGACTACATCGAAGGGGTCGGAAACCCGATCCTCGACAGCATCGCGGTAGTGCTCCGCGACGGTTCGACAAACGCAATTTCGCATCGCAGGAACCGAGCCGCACCGCTGCCGCATCTGCAAAAAGAGCAAGGCAGGCAGGTAGACGCCCTCGGCAAAAGCGTGAAAGGCAAACTGAAGTTTATCCGTATTTTCGAACCTTAGAAGGTTAAAGATTTTACTTGACACCAAGTAGAAAAGGAGCGTGTATGAAGAAAAATTGGTTCATTGCAAGTACTGCAATTGCTACGGCAACATTTGCCGCAATGTCTTTCGCGGCGGACCGTTCCGTTGCCCTCAACAAGAGCATCGAATCGCTCGAACCCATGAAGGGAATCGTCTTCTGGCCCGACCAGGCGAAAGACCAGAAGGACCTGCAAAAAGCTATCTCGCTGGAATTTTCGTACTGCCTCCCCTGCGCCGTTGTCACGGGGGAACGCGGTGGTAAAATCAGCTACGACTGGAGCAGTTTCGAAAAGATGCTCGACGACATCAAGAGCCGCGGGCACCAGGCAATCGTGCGCTTCCGCATCGAATACCCGGGCGAAACCATCAAGAACGCTCCCAACTGCACCGAGAATGTAAAAGGCGCGACAGCCGTTCCCAACTACTTCATGACAAATAGCAACTATATGGAGACCTTCTCCGAGGATCCAGGCGGAGACGGGCCCACCTATTACGCCGACTGGAGCAGCACGGCACTCCAGTGGTTCTACAAGCAGTTCTATGCCGACTTCGCCGCCAAATACGACAAGGACCCGCGTATCGCATTCGTGCAGGCGGGTTTCGGGCACTGGGCCGAATACCACATCTACGGCACCAAACTTCAACTCGGCACAAATTTCCCGACCAAAGACTACCAGACCGAATTCCTGACGCACCTCGACACGCTTTTCAAGGAAACTCCCTGGAGCATCTCGATTGACGCAGCAGACAAGGCCTATACGCCCATCGCCGGGAACAAGACCCTGCTCGCGCTCGGTTTCGGGGTATTCGACGATTCATTCATGCACGAAAAGCACGACATTTCGCAGGGCGAAGGCGATAACGAAAAGAACTGGATTGCCCTCGACACTACCCGCTGGAAGACCTCGCCCGCCGGCGGTGAAATCAGCTACTACGAAGACAAGGACCAGCACGAATTCCTGAACCCAGCAGGCCTTTACGGCGTCACCTGGGAAGATGCCGCCGCCAAGTACCACATGACCTATGTGATCGGCAACGACGCGCCCGAAGGCAAGTACGCCACCAAGGACCGCGTTTACGAGGCCAGTTCCTATGCGGGCTACAAGTTCGAAATCACGGGCTACGCGGTCAACAAGGTTTCGGCCGCCGTCCGCGTGAAAAACATCGGCATCGCGCCGCTCTACCACAACGCCTACGTAACCGTGAAGAGCATGCGCAGCAAGACTTCGCTCAAGGGACTTTTGCCCGGCGAAGAGGCCACCTACACCGTCGCAGGTCTCGAAATCGGCGACAAGGAATCGCCCGAAGTCACCATCACCAGCGACAAGCTCTTGAAAGACGCGATCATCCCCTACAAGGCGAATCTCGACGGGAGCGCAGATGTCATCGAAGGGCTCGTCGACGAGAACGGAACTACCGCCATCGCGGGCGCGCGCATTTTAAGCCCCGACAAAGGCTCCCTCGGCAAAACCCGTGTAAGCAAGCAGACCGACCTCAAAGGCCGTAGCGTTCCGAGCAAGGCCGCACACGGGGCGTATTACAAGGTCATGCAGAAATAGGCGAATCCGGTACGCCGCCCGCTAATCCTTCACGCAGCGGACGGAGATGGCGTACTTGTACTTTTCGTTGATTATGACCTGCGTCCCGGTCGACCAAGAGGTATAATCGTCGTACACGAAGAACATCGAGGCGTATTCCTCGGCATAGTCAAGTGACCAGAAGAACGCCTTCTTGCCGGCATCCATGAATTCGCCAGAATCAAAGAGGTAGTAGCCGCCCGGCAACAGCGAGAAGCCAAAATCGTCACTGCCGTAAGGCCATGCGGTAGCGCTCCTCAGCATGTTGGAAGTGCGGTCAACCGAGCCTTCGTCCGTAATTTCGATCGTCGGCCTCGTTGCACTGGCCTGGTTCTCGACATCATGCAATTCCTTTGTCGAAGGCAGGTGCCAGCCATCCATGCATATTCCCTGCACCTTCTCCAAATCCTTGCAAAATGTCCCGTTGCCGCATGTGAGCGGATTTTCCGGATCGTTCGCGATGGCGACCGAGTCAATCGCCGCAGCCCACGTGTAGAGCCTGCCGTACTTGGTACAGCTATCCGCCTCGTTGCCATAGCACCAGCTTTTGCCAAGCAGGCTCGGTGTCGCATTGCTGTCCGCGTAATTCAGGTTTTCCGCCATCCACACCGCAGAATCCATTTTCACCGTCTTGTAAACCTGTCCGTCGCGCTCGTCAACGACTTCGCCGTACTCGATATCGGCATTCAGGTACTGCCAGGGGAGTTTCCCTTCCAGGCCCATCTTTTTCTCAGCCGTATCCTTCGTCGCGATAAACTTGCGCGTGCAAACCAGGTGAAGTTCCGTACACGATTCCTGCCCAAGCTGGTCCACAAATTCACCATCAGCCTTCTCGCAATCTTCCGCAAACGCCTCGGAATCCGCCCTGCAGGCCGCTTCGGCGCTATCCGCATAACTGTTGTCGAGCCAGTCCGTGGCCACGGCGTACAGGGAATCACGCGACAGGACCTGGGTCAGCGTCTTCTTCGTTTCACCCAAGGAGAGCGAAAGCCGGACCGCGTTCTGCTTTTTGTAGATGTAGATGTTCGAAGAATCCGCGCCAGGTTTTGCAGGCGCAAAGGCAAAATACTGTTCCCCCTCCGAATCAAAGTTCACCTCGTACCACGAAACGGACGAATCCCCGTCCAATACTACCTTCGAGGAGTCGACAGACTGGGACGGTTCCCACGTCGACAGGATCTTCATGTAGGCGACGGTATCCTTGATATTCTGGGCATTTTCCTCTTCGGTCGTGCCATGAGCAAGAAGCTTCTCGTTCTCGGTACACGCCGAAACGACAAACAGCAGGGCCAAAAACGGAGAAAGCCACAGGAGAAATACGGGTAGGAACTTGCGCATATGTGATAAATATATAAAAGATTTTTGTCGGGGGAAGCCTCCCCCTCGCTCGCACTTCGTTGCTCCCTACCCCTTCGAGCGGGCCCTCAGTCGCCGGCCCGCAACGCCCCGGCTTTGAATACTCAGAAAAATTGTTCCCCTGATTTTTCTCAACAAAAGCTTTTTTTCGAGAAAAAAGTCTATTCCCTGCAATTTGTGCGACAATGTCGCACAAATCTGTGGATAGCAACCGATAACCCAATTTCGTATTGTCAACAGCTGGTTTACGGCGCCCTTGGCTACGGAACTTGTCGCATTATGAGCGTTTTTTCCTGTCCTGCAAGATTTTTCGCATTTTTTGTCATTCCAATAATCTATATTGCTGTTGACATAGCCCTTTGCCACCCGGCATTGGGCGACCGGAAATTTTGAGATTCGTCTCTTATTCTCGCTCTGAAACTACCACTTTCTAATGACTCGAGAGTAAGACGAACGCTCACGTCCCATCTGGGGCGTGGGTCGTTTGTGCTTATTGAGTCAAGGGTGTGGTAGCCCGCAGAGCGATAGGCACGTAAGCGACTCCACGCCTTTTTTGTTTTGCGACATCTTGGGCCAAGGTCTCCGTGCGAATGAGGATGGATTTCGCCACTTTTGCTTGGAGATGTTATGGCGAAGGAAAAGAAGCAGGTATCGCTCGAAGCGGGGCTTTGGGCTGCGTGTAACAAGCTGCGCGGAAGCGTGAGTGCCACGGATTACGTGAACGTCGTGTTGGGACTATTGTTCCTGCGGTTCGCCTATGACAAGTTCGAAACGCAACGTCAGACTCTCCTTGCAAACGAAGATACGAAGGATTTCGTCAACAATCCGCGTTTTTATTCCAAGGAAAACGTGTTCTATCTCGAAGAGACGGACTGCTGGAACTACTTGCTCAAGAATTCCAAGAAGAACGACATCTACAAGCAGATTGACGATGCGTTCAACAATATGGAAAAGAACAATCCGTCGCTCAAGGGCGCTCTCCCGATAGGCTTCTATCGCGACCTGCATATCGAGGCGAACAAGTTCTCTTCGCTGATGGACGAAATCAACAAGATGCAATACAGCACCGATGAAACGGACGATGTGATCGGTCGCGTTTACGAATACTTCTTGCGTAAGTTCTGCATTGCGGCAAAGTCCGAAAAAGGCGAGTTCTACACACCGGGGAATATTGTCGAACTGATGACCGAAATTGTGCAGCCCTATACGGGTTCCGTTTTTGACCCGGCCTGCGGTTCGGGTGGAATGTTCGTGCAGTCGGCTGAATTTATCAAGCGTCACAAAGGCAACAAGAAGAACATTACCATTTATGGTCAGGAGTCGAATGACAAAACTTATAAACTTGCCCGAATGAACCTGGCCATTCGCGGCTTGAATTGCAACCTGGGCGATACCGACGCTTCGAGCTTTACGAACGACAAACACAAGGACTTGAAGGCAGACTTCATCCTGGCAAATCCGCCGTTCAACCTGAAGAACTGGCGAACGGAAGAAGAGTTGAAAAATGATGCCCGTTGGAAGGGCTACGAAGTTCCGCCGGTAAGCAATGCGAACTATGCGTGGATTTTGCACATGATTTCGCACTTGAGCTATAACGGGACTGCGGCGTTCCTTTTGGCGAATGGCGCTTTAAACGCCGATGGCGATGAATACAAAATCCGCAAGAAATTGATTGAAGCACACAAGGTAGAGGCAATTATCGTGTTGCCGCGAGATATGTTCTATGCGACGGATATTTCGGTGACGCTTTGGATTGTGGGCAATCACAAGAAAGAAAAGACCGTAAAACGCAACGGCAAGAATGTCAAGCTCCGCAACCGCGAAAACGAGATTTTGTTCATTGATGCTCGTCAGCTTGGTGATGGTGGCGCAAACGAAGACGGCTTTACCCTTTTGACGGAAGAAAGCAAGCAACGCATTGCGCAAACGCTTTTCAACTGGCAATCCCCTGATTGGAAAAACTTGTATAAGGACGAAGCGGAATATTGTTACTCAGCCCCGATGAGTGAAATCGTTGAAAAGGATTATTCGCTTGTTCCGAGTAAGTATATCGAGTTTATTGACCACGACCTGGATATCGATTACAAGAAAGAGATGAAACGAATCCAAAAGGAAATGCAAGAAGTCATTGCCGAAGAAGTCAAGTCTCAAGAAATGCTCGTAAATGCGTTCAAGGGGATTGGGTATGGGATTAAGTAATTTGACTACGTATAAATTGGGTGATTTGATAGAGCAAAGACGAGAAAAATACGATGGTAAAGGGAATTTGCCTATACGGGGCGTATCCGCCGATGGTTTTATTCCTCCAAAACAAAAAGATGCTGATACATCTCTCTACAATGTATTTTATAAAAATGATTTCGTTTTTAATCCCGCCAGAATGGAATTAAATTCTATTGCTTTGAATACGGTTTTTGAAAAAGCAATATGTTCATCTTTGTATGAAATTTTCTATGTAAGGGATGAGTCGGTTCTTATCCCCAAATATTTGAATCTATTTGTCAAAAGAAAACAGTTTGCTCGTCAATGTGAATTTATTGGTTGGGGATCTGCTCGTGAATACTGCAGGTGTGTGGATATATCAAGAATTTCAATTACGCTCCCCGATGTGCCGACGCAGCAGAAGTATGTAGATATCTACGATGCTATGTGTGCAAACCAAAAGGCCTATGAAAAAGGCCTTGATGACCTGAAACTCACCTGTGACGCCTACATTGAAGAACTCCGCCGCAAAATGCCCTGCGAAAAAATAGGTCCGTATATAGATAGATATGATGTTCGCAATGGGAAAAATGGAACAAAAAATGTTATGGGCGTCAGCATCTCAAAAGAATTTAGAGAACCCTCTTCAAAAGTCAATAAAAACGAATTGGCAAATTACAAAGTATGTCATCCAGGTGATATAGCTTTTGTTCAAACGACAAATAATGAAAAATGTTTTGCTTACGCATACAATAATACGGATCATGATATTGTAGTTTCTTCAGTAGATGAAGTCTTTTCTACAAAAAAAGAAAAACTTAATACGGAGTATTTGTCGTTATTTTTTAATCGTAAAGAATTTGATCGATATGCACGGTTTAATTCTTGGGGTTCAGCAAGAGAAACTTTTACTTGGAATGATTTAGTGGATGTTCAAGTACCAATTCCCAAAATGGAAATCCAAAAATCAATAGCAAACATTCATAAAGTCTTTGTAGAACGCAAGCGCATAAACGAAAAACTTAAACAGCAAATCAAGAATATCTGTCCCATCCTAATCAAGGGTGCTGTCGAAGAAGGTAAATCCAAAAGAGGTTGACTCCTATGGCTAAGTTTTGCGAAAATGAATTTGAGCAGGCGGTTCTTGAAAAGTTCGAGAACAATTCCTGGGAATACCTTTGTGGCTACGATATCAGCCGTGAATTGGATTCGCCCGTTCTTAAGCAAGACCTTCGCACTTACTTGGACCAGAATTATGATTCGCTTTCGGATAACGAATTTGACCAGGTTGTCCGCTACATTACGGAGTATTCAAACCAGTCGCTTTATCGTGCGTTAAAAGAAACCTACAAGCGACTTTTTAAGGGTTTTGACCTCTTGCGAGACGATGGTTCAAGGCTGTTCATCAATTTCTTTGATTTTGGTGACGATGCGGAGACAAACAACATCTTTCGCGTCGTAAACCAGTTTGAATTCCAGGAATATAAGCTACAACGCCCTGATATAGTCCTGTTTATCAACGGCATTCCTGTTTCCGTTATCGAGCTCAAGAATCCTGCCGATGATTCCGTAACCATTGCTGACGCATACGAACAGACGCATATCCGCTATGCCCAGAATATTCCTTCGTTAATGAAGTTTGACTTTATCAATGTCATCAGCGACGGTGCAAATAACAAATACGGAGCGTTGTTTAGTCCATACGAATTCTATTTCAAGTGGAAACTCAAGGAAGGTGATACTTACAGAAATGCCGATGGCCCGCAGGGAATAGACAACATTATCGAAGGCATTTTTGAACGCCGCACATTATTGAAATTTCTGCGCAATTACATCTATATTCCTGACAACAGCGACAAGAACCTCGTTATCTTGCCCAAATACTATCAGTATTATGGTGCAGAGGCGATGTTTAACAGCATCGTCAAGGAATATGCTGCAAATACACACAAGGGCGGCACGTTCTGGGGTGCGACCGGCTGCGGAAAATCATACATCATGCTGTTCCTCGCAAAAAAGATTACGACTTACGAGGATTTTGACAAGCCGACTGTCATCATGCTTACGGACCGCAATGATTTGGACGACCAGCTGTCCGAAGATTTCGAAAACGCCAAGGAATACTTTGTAGAAGCGAATACATTGCAAATCAAGAACCGGCCAATGCTTACACAAAAATTGAAGGATGTCCAAAGTGGCGGCGTTTATCTGATGACTATCCAAAAGTTCAGGGAAGACCTGAATTTGCTCAGTGACCGCAGGAATATCTTCTGTATTTCGGACGAAGCGCACCGAACGCAGACGAATGTGAACAGTAAAGTCGTGATGTCGCAAACCAAGGGCGCAAAGACGGTTTACGGTTTTGCAAAATACTTGCGAGATTCGTTCCCCAATGCAACTTATATCGGCTTTACTGGCACACCCATAGATGCAACTTTGCAAGTCTTTGGAGACGTCACCTTCAAATACACGATGTTCCAGTCAAAAGAAGACGGCGCAACGGTTCAAATTTCCCGATTGAACGGTCCGCGAGAAGTTCAATTAAATGAACGTCAAGCTGAAATTTGCGATAAGTTTTACGAATCTATGGCAAATGCAGGCACAAACCCAGACCAGATTCAGCAATCGCAACGGGATATGCTCAAGATCAAGACAATTCTGGGGGCTACAAGTCGCCTTGATATTGTTGTCAATCACTTTATTGGCCATTATGAAAAACGTTGCCGTGAAAATGCTACCGTAAACGGCAAGGCGATGTTTGTGTGCTATGACCGCGAAATCGGGCTTGAAGTCTATAAACGAATCAAGACGCTCCGCCCGGAATGGTTTGAAAAACGCAAATGCGCGCCTGAATACGACGGAAATGAAATTAGCCGTGATGCGATGGACATTGAAAAGGTCAAGTTCGTCTGTAGCGGTTCCAAGAACGATACCGCTGAGATGAAGGCGATAATCGGGACTGAAGACGATCGCAAAAATTACGCCAAGGAATTCAAGAACGAAAAATCGAATTTCAAGATTGTCATTCTTGTCGATATGTGGATTACCGGTTTCGATGTTCCGTCGCTTGACACCATGTATCTTGACAAACCCGTAGAACGTCATAATTTGATTCAGACAATTTCCCGCGTAAACCGAGTTTTCAAAGGAAAAGAATACGGGTTGATTGTTGACTACATCGGTCTTGAATCGTCTATCGCAAAAGCGATGAAGTTGTATAATGGCGATATCAAGCCCGTTAACGGAACAGATGCAGCCCTCGTTATCTTCAAGGATTTCTTGCAAAAGACGACGGACTTGATGAATGATGTAGATTACAGCAGGTTCTTTGAAGAGACTGCTACGCCTCTTGAACGGCTAAATATCATCAACAAGGGTGTTGAATTTGTAATGGCGTTCAAGGAACGTCGCGACCGCTTTATGGGCTTTACGCAACGCGCCAAGAAAGCGTTTGATGTGTGTATCGGTCACGATCAAATTACAGAGCATGAAGTCGATATATTGCATTACTTCTTGTGTGTCCGTTCCGTGATTTTTAAGATGACCATTGGCGATACGCCCGATGCCACTTTGATGAACAAGAAAATTGCAGAACTTGTGGACAAGGCCATTTGCTCGTCATACGAGGGTAAGGATTTCACATTTGACGATTCTGCAAAAGACGATGTGCAAAACCTGTTCAGCGACGAATTTCTGGAAAAACTGAAGAAAATAAAATTCCCGAATACGAAATACTTCGCGCTGGTCAAGTTGCTGAAACGCGCCATCAAGGAATTTGGCAAGACAAATATGCTGAAAGCCGCTGAATTTTCAAAACGCCTGAAAAACATCATTGACCGCTATAACAGTCGTAACGAACTCAGCGAAGTTCAAGAAATTATCGAAGAAACCGTTGATAATCTTAGTGAAGAACTTGAAAAAGTATTCAAGGATTTGAAGAAGGAAAAGAGCTCCTTTGAAGAAATGGGAATTTCCTACATCGAAAAGGCTTTCTACGACATCCTTGTCGCCGTCGCCGACGAGCACAATTTCCGTAAAGCCTTGAACGAAGAAACCTATATCGAACTAGCCCGAAAAATCAGGGAACTCGTCAATGGCAAGGCGAAATATGCAGATTGGACCAATCGGCAGGATATTCGCGACGAACTCTATTCCGACTTGGCCGTACTTTTGAAAAAGAACGGCTACCCGCCAACCGTAATCGACGAAGCCTACGACGAAGTCTTGAAGCAGGTTGAAAATTTCAAGAAGTATGAAGAGTAGGAACGGCTATATTCAAAGTTCGCTATACAAGAATGTCTATCGTCTTTCGGAATGCTTCGACGAATTTTACTTCTGATTCAATAGGGCCTTGACCATTATTTTTTATCTCTAAAGATTTCTGTTGATTGTAAAACGCCTTGATGTATGATTCTGGACGTAGCAAATTATATTCGTAAACGGGATATACTTTTCTGCCTTCAACATATCGGGTTTCGGAGCAAGTCGATGAACTCCAGTTCGCAAACGCTTTTTCAAGTTCTGAGGGATTGGCAATTCCTTCAATGTTCGACATATTGGGAATTTGTAAGAATAAATAGTGGAGATAGGTTTGATTTGTAGCTTTTTGAAGTTTAATAATAGGTAATGTCTTTTTCAGTACAGATTTGCAAAAGCAATCTATCAACTCAATACATAGGGTATTGTATTTTAGATTTTTGTCTAAAGAATTGTCCATCGCTGTTATTTCATGAGCAGTTTTTACTAGATGGACTAATTCTAGTTTTGTTCTCATTGGAAAGAAAGACAAAACTTCGGAGAAAAATTTTTCAACATATTCTTTTCCGGTTACATCTGTAGAATCAAAGTTGTTTTCAAAACCATCAAGAAGCGACAATGGGTTGTCTGTTTGCTCTCCGTTAGAAACTGGGATCATCATTTGGAAAAATTTTTTGAAGTAGTAATTTCCAAATTGAATTTGCGTTTCATTAAAATTGTCGCAAACAATTGTTCCTGGATGATTGTCTGGAGCAGTAAATTTTTGTGTCAAATTAAATTCGCGTCCAAAGGTCTTTGCAATGGAGCCAAGCAATTCGCTTTTATTGATTGCTGCAAGTTGCACAAAAACATATGTATCAGAAATATTGTCATAACATATATGATGAAGTCGTTGCATAACCTTTATCGCGTATTCTGGCAAACAGCGATCTAATTCATCTACGATAAAAACTACACCGCCAAATTCAAACTTGAGTTTTAGAAGATTGTCGCGAACAATCTCTAGAGTCTTTTTTAAGGGCTGATTCTTGTCGAAATCGGTTTGAAAAATTTTCTTTTTGTCTGCGTCTATAGCCTTTTTCCCTGCTTTTTTTAACTCGTTAAAGTCGATGCCAATTTTATTTTTTGCAACAATGCTTGCCGCCTCTGCTAAAAAATTCACGGCTATTTTTATGGTTTGTTTTTTCTTTTTACTTTTAGTTTCTTTTTCGGTTTGATTCAATTTGCCAATGATGGCAGAAAGAATTGCCACAAGTGGCTCATCGTAGTATTCGTTCTCCCAACAGTTATAGTGAATTACAAAATATTTTGGTTCTAGTTTCTTTTCAAGTTCTTTTATAATCCATGATTTCCCGCAACCCCATTTGCCGTCAATCGCAAATGAGAATCCTTCGTGTGCACTGATTTTTTGCGTGATTATATTGTCAAGTAATGAGACAAACGACCTACGCCCAAGCATATCTTGTTGCATGTATTCATTCCTTTTTTTTATGCAATATAGTTTGTTTATGCAAAGATATTTTGCGTAACAAATGATAATTCGCGTGAGAGAAACGCCCAAAAGATTTTTAAAAGTTTTTCAATCACCTCTTGACAATCGCCATCCGGTAATTTATATTTATAGTGCTCGGACGTGCATTTGCACATGTTGGGCGACAAACCGTTAAGCCCCGCCTTTTTTATGCTTGTAGGCGGAGAGGAGTAAAGATGAAAGAGCGCAAGTCCTTCAAGGACTGTATCGTGAAGCCGGGCGAGACGAGCCCTTACGCAAACCTGCTGGTGGATTTGGCCTTCAAGAAGGCCTTTGACCCAGACAAGCCTGCCAGCCGAAGTAATCTCATAAATTTACTAAATGACTTGCTTGAACCACAACTCAAACGGCCCATCAAAAACGTGTGGACCCGTAATGTAGCGAAGAATCTAAGCGGTAGCAAGGCGTCACGCACAGCGATTTTTGACTTACATTGTAAAGATGACGCGGGCAATCTGATTGAAATCGAGGTGCAAATCCGCGAAGTAGATAACTTCATGAAACGCCTTGCATTTTACGCAAGCGAAATGGTGGCAAATCAAGCCGAG
The DNA here is from genome assembly GCA_902779055.1 of Fibrobacter succinogenes. Classification (GTDB taxonomy): domain Bacteria; phylum Fibrobacterota; class Fibrobacteria; order Fibrobacterales; family Fibrobacteraceae; genus Fibrobacter; species Fibrobacter succinogenes_K. The sequence continues at coordinate 12,069 of CACZAD010000058.1, forward strand.
CCTGGAGACGATTGGAATTTTGATGTTCAGCCGACCTACGTGATTGCTCTGACGCGCTTCCCTGTTTTCTGCGATGAACGCGCCGTCCACCGAGCAACAGCAATCGACATGGAAAGTGGCGTACAATTTATGGATTCCTTCAATTTTACGACAATTGAACTTTCGAAGGTTCCTTTCTTTATTGAAAAAACATCTAGCGACCTGAGCAAGTGGCTATTTTTCTTTCGCTATTTGAATCATCTCAAGGAGCTTCCTGAGGAGTTGGACGAAGAAAAATTCAAGGACTTGACGGAAAGTGCAAAAGTGTCTAAGTTTTCCAAGAAAGAGTTCGAGGATTATCGGAACATGTACCACAAGGTCTGGGATCATAATGCCTTAAGAAAGGGCTTCTTCAAGGAATTCGCGGATGACATCAACGCGAAGATTGAAGATCGTACCCGAGAAATCGCAAAGAATCTGATAAAGCTTGGTGATTCTGACGAGAAAATAGCCGCTGCCACAGGGCTTTCTTTGGAAGATGTCGTCGTGTTGCGCAGTCAACTCGAAGCATAAAGATAATCAAGCTTCCGTAATTCACTGATTTCATGTTTGTTGCCTTTTCAGGGCTTTTTAAGCTATTTTCCTCATCATTTCCTCGTCTTTTTCCCTATCGCACTTTTGCCGCGGCACTCGCCTTTTACTAAATTTGTGCCCACTATGGAAACTCGTTACAATTCTAAAGATGTGGAAGCCCGATGGCATAAGACCTGGGCTGAGAATAACAGTTTTGCACCCAGCGGAAAG
>CACZAD010000059.1 GCA_902779055.1 Fibrobacter succinogenes
AATGAAGAAACTCGTTCACGACCGTAAGATCTGCCTCGCCTGCGCGGGCTGCGTGGGCATTTGCCCCAAGATGGCGCTCGACATGTTCGGGCTCGACCTGCAGATTGATTCCGAAAAATGCATCAAGTGCGGCATCTGCGTAAAGGGATGCCCCGTCAGTGCGCTAAAGATTACGGAGGTGGACAATGCTTGATTCCCGTTACGATGTCGTGGTGATTGGCGCCGGGCCCGGAGGCTCCGTTGCCGCAAGGAACCTCGCACGGGCGGGGCACAAGGTACTGCTTCTCGAAAAGCGCGAACGCATCGGCTTCCCGGTGCGCTGCGGGGAGGCGAGCACTACGCTGGCCGACCTCCAGACATTCGGCCCCATCGACGAGAGCTGTATCGAAACAATCATCAACGGGCTTTTCATCTATGGCCCGAACGGCGTGAACATCGAAGTCCCGAAACCGAACACGGGCATCATGCTCAACCGCGAAATCTTTGACCCGTGGCTCGCAAAGCTTGCGACCGACGACGGCGCCCAGGTAGAGACCTGCGCACGCGTCGAATTCGTGGGCGATGTCGAAGGCGACACACGCATGGTCCGGGTCGTCCTCGGGAAGGGCGACGGAAACGGCAGTGTCACCGAGACTGGCACGCAGGAAATCTTCGCGAAGATGGTCATCGCGGCCGACGGCGTAGAAAGCCGCATCGGGCGCATGGTGGGCCTCGACTGCGGGCAGAACCCGCGCGAGACATGCACCGGCGTAGACATCCAGGTACAGGGGCTCCTCACAAAGCCCGACTACCTCACCTTCTGGCAGGGCCACGACTTTATCAACGACGGCTACATCTGGAGTTTCCCGAAACAGAAGTCGAACGTCACGAACTTCGGCGCAGGCTTCCTGGCCGCGAACAAGCACTCGGGCAACATACTCGAAGTCACGATGGAATGGCTCGAGAAGCTCTTCCCGGGGGCAAAAATCAACCATACCGTCGGCGGGCTCGTTCCCGTCTCCAGCACGCTCAAGGATTACACACTCGACCGCTTCGCCCTCGTGGGCGACGCCGCCCACCACACCAACCCGCTCACGGGTGGTGGCATCGCTGCCGCGATGAGGGCCGGCCGATTCTGCGCCGAATATGTGGACCAGGGCCTCAAGGCGACCTCCGGCGAGGCAGCCGCACTCAGCCAAAAATTCCTCAAGCAGTACGAAAAGCGCTGCCACAGCCAATTCGGCAAGACGCACGATTTCGAGTATAAGTTCCGCAGGTTCCTGCTCGCCATCAACCGCGAAGAACAAATCGGGCTCTACAAGGTGCTACAGGGATTCGCCCTGAGCGGGTACAAGAAGAGTGCTTTCCTCAAGACGCCCATCCAGACAACGAAATACCTCGTCAAGTTCGCAAAGTTCAAGTAAAAAACCGTAACCGCAACAGGAGTTTATCCATGACGAATAAAAACGGTTTCACCTTAATAGAACTGATGGTCGTCATTGTCATTCTGGGCACTCTTGCGGCAGTAGCCGTGCCCAAACTGTTCGGTTTTTCGGCCAAGGCAAAAGCAGCCGAAATTTCTACGGCAGCAGGTTCCTACATTCACCTGCAAGAAGCCTTCCTCCACACCAACCACACGGCCGGTACCTGGGCCGAAATCGGCTACAACGCTCCGGGAAACGGGCAATCAAGCAGCTTCGTGTACAAGGACTGCATTAGCTCCAAGAAAACCATCGAAAAAAACGGAGCAAGCATCACGGGCTGGCATGCATCGAACCCCGGCACCCTCAATTCCTGTTCCGCAAACAATTCCTGGGCCATCGTCCTGGTTCCCGTCGCAGACAACAACGTCAACTTCCAGCAGCTCGTTTCTTCGCTAGATTGCGCAGCGCTCACCAAAAACTGGAAAATAGGCGACATCGACGCAAACGCCTGCACATCGGCAAGCAACGGCAACGAAGATGAAAACGGCAACGACAAAAACAATGGTAATGGCAAAAACAACGGAAATGGAAACGGCAAAAACAATGGCAACGGCAATGGGAATGGGAATGGAAATGGTAACGGAAACGCCAAAAAGAATAAAAACTAGCCGTAAAGCCGCTGCAAAGCCGTATTCCAACTTGGAGTAAGGCAAAACAGAATATTTTTTTGGAGCCCCAGGCTTTTTTCCGCCCTTCAATGTTTTATTTTTCTTACAGTTTACTTCCCCTGATTCCTCGGGAAGGAGTTTTCATATGGCGAAGAAGAGCGGATTTACTCTAGTCGAAGTAATGGTCGTCGTCATCATCTTGGGCGTGCTCGCAGCCGTGGGCCTTCCCAAAATGTTCGGCATCATCGCGAAGGCAAAGGCAGCGGAAATACCCGTCGCCGCAGGTACCTACATAAGCCTGCAGAATACCTACCTACACGAAAACAACGGCGTAGGCAGCTGGCAGAACATCGGCTACGCAGCCCCGGACGGCGGCCAGTCTGAATACTTCGAATACAGAGGCTGTATCCAGGGAACCATCGCCATCAAGGCCAACGGGAAGCGCATGGTCGGATGGCAGGCCTTCAACAAATCCTCGCTCAACGACTGCCAACCATACAGCACATGGTCGGTAGTCCTGGAACCCCTCGATATCCACAAGCTCCGATACAGGCATCTTGTCTCCTCAATCGAATGCGGCGTGCTGACAACCAGCTGGGACATTGGGAATGCAGGTGTAGGCGCATGCGAAGCCACCGCCGAAATCACCTCCGACACCCCGCCCAACACGGAAGAAGAACCGGAAGATACAGACGAAGAACCATCCAGCGACCCCACCCCGTCCAGCGCCGGCAGCACCCAAAGTTCCAACGTCAACCAGAGTTCTTCGAGCAAGAGCCAGGTTGACTGCGAGGCGTTAATGGCCACGGGACACGCCAGCGACCCCAGAAACATCAAAGGCGGTCACTGCGGATGGTGCTACGTGCAAGAATGCAGGCTGGCGGTCAACAAGGGACAAAGCGGTCTCAGCGTCGACGAGTGTGTAAGGCTGTGCGACTACGAAAAGGACCATGACGTCGAAGGCGAAATCAAACAATACGAAGAAGAGCAGAAACAAAAACAGAAGGAACAAGAGCAGCAGGAACAGCAAGAGCAACAAGAGCAGCAGGGACAAGAAGGTCAAGAAGGCCAGTCCGGAGGCGATGGCAACGGACAGGGCGGCGGTTCCGGGAACGGGGCCGGTGGAGTCTACATGCACGATGAAGAAACTCCATCAATCAAAGACCAGAACGGCAACGACGTGGATTATGAATCGCTCCCCGACGAAATCAGTTGCAAGACAAGCGATTGCTGCACAAGCTACAAGGGAAACAGCGGCAAATGCGCCAGCTACAAGAGCATACCGAAGTCCCAGTGCGCTGTCTACGACACCGGCACAAGGACATGCACGCAAACGGTTGAAAGCCCTTAAGGTCAGTTTTCCCGGAAAATAGTTTCCGCGTTCGTACTCGACAGCACGCGGTTGTATATGATGCGCTTGCCCTTCACGCCGTCGCTTGCGCAAACATGGTCGAATGGAGGCTTGAGCATCGAGGCCACGAGATGAGCCGCGACGGATTCCGCGAACACGGGGCGGATTCTCGCCGGCAATATCGCCAGATGCCTGCCGAAAATCTTCTGCATGAGTTCTTCGCCGAATCGCTTGTCCTTGTGCTTGCCGAGCAGTAACGACGGCCGCACGAGCGTGAGCGCCTCGAAGTTCATCATCGTGAGGCCTTCCTCGAGCATTCCCTTCAGGCGGTTGTAAAAGAACGGAGAATGCGTATTCGCGCCCTGCGCACTCACGCACAAGAAATGCCTTACGCCGGCCTTCTTCGCGACGGCAGCAAGCGATAGCGGGAGCCTCACATCGATTTTTTCCTGCGCGGGCTTGCTACCCGCCTGCTTGATGGTCGTGCCGAGGCAGCATATCGCCGCATCAAGGCCCGCAAACTTCTCGCGCAATGTATCCACATGTTCAAAGTTAACCACCTCGAAATCGATTTTCGCGGCACCTTCCAAGATTCCCGTTTCGGCGGGCTCGGGCACGCGGCGTACCGGGCAGTACACATGCTCCACCTGGTCAAGACGCACCAGGAGTTTCAGGACATTTTTTCCGATAAGGCCGGTCGAACCGAAAAGCGCAACTTTCATACTGTAAATTTAGTCCTTTATGCAGCGAACGGAGTTTCCAAAACCCCGTCCCCTATAATTAAAATAAGGAGCATTATCAGCATCGACCAAATTCATCTCGCAAAGTTCCTTGTTCGCATTTTCCGTAGAACCCCAAAAGCCAGTACCAACAGTCTCTTCAGAGAATCCTTCATCATCCCCCTTGGTTCCCCCATCGAACCAAGTACCGGCAGGCAGAGCCGAAAAACCGAAAGCATCCGAACCATTGCCACCGTCATTCCAACCGCTTTTCGACTTCAGTTTCTCACCCGCGATTTTTTCGCCGCCGACAGTCTCTATCAAAGCCTTGAATTCATCCATACTGGGCAGGTGCCAACCCGCAGGACACGCCTTCAACGCAGCATCCCTCGTGTAAAGGCGACCATATTTTTTGCAGTTGCTAGTGTCATTGTTGTAACAATAGCTGTCCGCTATTTCGTAGTTTAAATTCTCCGCCATCCAGGTCTGCGTACCAATTTGCACAGTCTTGTACGTCTTGCCATCGCGCGGATCCTTCAATACATTCTGCGCCCCGTCGCACCCGACAAGAGCAACCGCCATCAGCGCAATCAAGATGAAAACTAGCACTCGCCCCACTGCTAGTCCTTTACGCAGCGGACAGAATAGCCGTTATCTTTATCGCCATATTCTAGGCCAATTCCGCCATACTTGTATTCAAAAGAGGCGAGATGCACTTTTCCTCCTTTATTCCTGCTTATAAACACCTCCGAGGACGTCCAGAAAAGCGCCTGTTCACCCTCGCCTCGGTAATCGCTATGTTTTTTCGATTCATACTTTTCATCAGCATGCAAGTAATGAATCTCTCTCAGAAGATTAAGAATTGCCTTACTATTTAGCCTGTCGCTCACCCTGAATCCCGTCGGTAGCACAGAGAACCCGAACAAATCCGTTCCCTTCTGTTCGCTTCCGCACCTCAAAAGAATCTTGCACATCGGTCCCGACGAGTCGACCACACTTTTCCATCCCGTCCTGGATTTGAGCATGTCGGCGGAAACCGAATCATTGTACACTTCATGGCTCAGTTCTATTTTCAAGTCTAGAATTTCCTTATAGCTCGGCAGATGCCAACCGGCTGGGCAGGCATCCGTTGCTGGCTCCCATTTATAAAGGCGGCCATACTGGAAACAGGTCAGTTCGTCATCATCGTAGCAATAGCTTCCTTCCGTCCTGTAATTCAGGTTTTCCGCCATCCACGTCTGCTTGCCTATGACAACCGTCCTGTATTTTTTCCCGTCACGTTCATCCGTCATAATCCCACTGCGATAATCCGTCACGTTATAATCCGTTACAAGTCTAAAATCATCCATCTTAAATTTTACCGCATTTTCAACTTTTGCAGGCGACGGTTCCTTGGTCTTTTTAGCAGGTTTGTCCTTGAAGCAACGGACGGCACACCAATCCGGACCTTCAAAGAGGTCATCTTCGGTATAGAAAGAGTTGTAGCTCGCCTCATCCATCATATTCTCAATTGTCATGGCATACTTGAAATTGCTTTCAGAATCAAACCCGTCAGAACTCCAGAAGCACACATTCTCGCCGCGATCGCTTTCGGGCAAGGCGGTAAACGAAAATGCATCTATGCCATTGCCATCCGTCATTATGCTTTTCCTTCTAGTTCTTATCGGTTTTGTACTCACATAATGGTCGCTTTCCCAAACATGCCAATGCCATCCTGTCCTGGATTTTAGCATTTTGGCAGCGGTCGATGACCCGCCTACATTTTCAAACAACGTAAAGAACTCTTTCATTTTCGGCAAGCGCCATCCTGACGGGCAAGCGTCTTTTGCCGCCCCCCAAGTGTAGAGGCGCCCGTACTTGTCGCAATTACTCGTGCTATCTTCGTAGCAAGCGCTACCATCTGCCTCGTAATTCAGGTTTTCCGCCATCCACGTCTGGTCGCCAATAGTGACCGTCCTGTAGGTCAAACCATCACGAAAGTCCTTTATATGCCCATTACGGTAATCCGGCATAATATAATCCGGAATAAACTTGACGAACCCTTTGTCTTTCTTGAAAGAAAAAGGCTCCGCAGATTCATCCTTGACACAGCGAACGTTATACCAGGAATCGCTAATCCTCGGCAGGCTACCTGCATAGTTTATAAACACACTGTCGCTATAATAACTCAGGCTTACATAGTATATAAAGTTGTCATCTCCCTCGGAAATCCAGAAGTTCGCGTCCCAGCTCCTCCTGATATCGGGACTGGCAGAGAACGAGAACGCATCCGTGCCGTTGCCAGCCGATTCCTCGCCCGACATGTCGCGCCAACCATGTTTTGACTTGAGCATTTTCCCTGCGACCGACTTCCCGCCCACGGCTTCGAACAACGTCTCAAATTCGCTTTTACTCGGAAGATGCCAGCCCGCAGGACATGCGATCATTGCACTTTTCCATTCGTACAGCTGCCCTTCCCTGGCGCAAGCAGCATAATCGCCCCCATAGCAACGGCTATAGTCTGCTTCGTAATCCAGGTTCTCCGCCATCCACGTCTGCGAGCCGATTGTGGCTGTCTTGTAGACGTGGCCATCACGCAAATCCATGAACGAGCCCGTCACGGCAGAATTTGCCGTCACCGCAGCAACCGCCATCAGCGCAATCAAGATGAAAAAGAACCTTTTAGACATATTTTAAATATACGATTTATGCCTTCAAAAAAAATTTCACACCTCAAATTCCTACTGATAAATCACTGATTTAAGCGATTAATCACCCAATTACAAAATCCGCTGTTGCCGTTTTTCATTCAAAATCAACGTTTCCAGGCTTGGCACGATTCTTGCAAATATATAAGAAGAATTTTTCACCTTTCAACTATTGACAATATGTCAAATCTGGTATATATTTTATGAGTCCGAAAAACAAACCTATAGTCTGGCTGCACGAGCAGCCACAAACGCCACCACTATCTCAAAAAGCGAGGATAGAAACAGGATATTTACTACGGTTGCTGCAGTCGGGGATAACTTTGTCGCTACCACAAAGCCGTCCGATGCCATCCATAGGAGCTCACTGCCATGAGCTTCGAATTCGTGACGAAAACAAAAACTGGCGCTTATTTTATCGCATAGACACGGATGCAATAATCGTGATTCTATGGACAGAAAAGAAAACGGCAAAAACACCTGACGAAGTAATAGACCTATGTCGCAAGCGATTGAAATCTTACGATGCGGAGGACTGATTTATGGATAAGCTGAAGAAAGAAAGATTGAAGAAGAAGGGTTGGAAAATCGGGGACGTAGACGAATATCTCGGGCTAAGCCCCGCCGAAATGGCGATTGTCGAGATGAAGGCCGCTCTGGCAAAAGCACTCATCGCCAAGCGGAAGGCTTGTGGCGAGACACAGGTCTCCGCCGCAATCCTTGCGAAGACGAGCCAGTCACGATACGCGAAGGTGGAACACGCCGATTCGAGCGTCTCGCTGGAACTGATGATCAAGATGTTCTTTGCCCTAGGGGCAACCAAGAAGGAACTGATCAGAACGCTGTCGGCGTAGATTTCTATCTTTTTCACCATGGCATTCTTCACGAGATCGAACCTTGACGACCTGCGGCGCGAAGCGGACCAGCTTTCCATCTGCGTCGAGCATTTCCTGTACGCCTCCGAAATCGTGCCCGAGTGGGACGAGAAGACCAAGGGATTCTACGACAACTGTATAGAAAAATGCAACGGCAGGCTCAAGGCAATCCACTTCCTGATGGAAAACATCCGTACACAGAAAGAATCGGCCCCAGAATCCGAGGAACCCGACAAATCGAATGACTAAACTTTCGGAAATAAGGCTTACGAAGTTTGGCTGGTTCCTTACAATCGGTTGCTTATTTCCCATAGTTTTTTTTATTCTTGCTCCATTTCTCCTATGGGGTTTATTAGAACTTAATGCTATTTGGGAAGCCAAGTGGACTTCCTTTTCGTTTGAAAAAAAGACGTATTGGGTTGACAACGTGTTTGGGTATATGGGGGTGGAAGAAATAGCAATAGAAAACGAAAACACCTTCACCCTATTTGGAGCTTCAGATTCAGTCTCGAGAGATGAACGCCACCCGATAGCCATGCGGACGACAGATGGCGGTAAAAATTGGAAAACAACAAAAGATTCCATAAACTTTCGTTACTCCCAATTTTTTCACAGGGGCGACAGCGTTTTCATGGTTCGCTATCTAGATACAAAGTATAGAGGAGAGCATCCCGTTTATGTTTCTACTGGCGATTACAAGAAATGGGAATATTTCGGGAATACTGAATACTCAGGTCTTGGGTACGCAAGAGTGAAACAAGAAGACTCTTCTTTTGAAGGGAAATCGTTCTTGCTAGAAAAAGAAAACATGACTGACCATATTTTTGAAGTCGATTGCCAAAGTTCGGGAAAAAAATACGCCCAAAATGACGAGAACTGGATTATCTGTGGATACGACAAACCTTCTTCATCGATTCATGAAGTCCGTATTCTGCATAAACTCAATGGCGAATACAAGATACACAGTTCTTTTCCGAACAAGTGGCATATCTTCACTGCCGTAGGAATGAATCCGTCCGATTTCTACGTTGAGGATAGTTTGTTCGTTGGGCTCCTGGATTTCAAGATGGACAACGCTGGCATGAGCTGGCTCAACTACTTGTACTACAGCACTGATGGCGGAAAAACATGGCACAACAGAAAAATTCCGCGTTTTTCAGAAGAACGCCTGCTGGTCACTGAGGACAAGATTTTCATTCTTGGATTAGACGAATACTCGCAAAGAGGTCGGATATTTGTTTCCATCCTCACGATGCCGAGACCCAAAAGATAGATGCATAAAATAACTACAGCTATTGCGATTTTGGCTCTGGCCTGTTCCGCATATTCGTGGGATGACACCTTCCCTGTT
>CACZAD010000060.1 GCA_902779055.1 Fibrobacter succinogenes
TTGCAAACTGTGTCTTTTTCGGCGTATAACGGAGCAAGTGCTTGTGCCCATAAGTGGTGCATTGCTTGTCCTCCGCCATTTGCATTTGGGTGGACTCCATCACTTCCAAGTAGTTCCTGATGTTTCGAAAAAAAGCTGTAAAAATCTGGACCTTCAGGGAGCTTGTTGTCTTTTGTTAATTTATCTACCGCTTTTAAAAACGCGGGATTGACTTGCCAGCCCGCTTTGGCGGAATCCGTAGCGATAATCCGTGCGATAATGGGTGTAATGCCGTGCGCTTTTGCGGAATCGATAATTGTCTGCATATTTTTCACAAAAGTGTTCAAGTTCCAATCGCCGCCGCCCCACGCATCGTTTGTTCCCATTTCAATCGCCCAATATTTCACATTTCCTGCGTATTCAAGATATTCAGGTAAATGAGCGACGACTTCGGTGCTATTGATGCAACCGATACCTCCACGCAGCATTGCGGGCGTATATTCCGGGAACCTTGCGTGTATCAACTGAGCTGTGGTTGAGTCTGTATCTTGCTGCTTAATTCCCATTTGGCTAATGCTTGTGCCCATGAAAAACCAAGTGTCAGTGCCGCCTTGGCTCATGTCAAACGCCTCTATTTCGAGAATTTGTCCAACTTCTCCGTCACTTACGAATTTAAACCATGACTTGCCTGCAAAATCGATTGTCACGCCGCGAGCCATTACAGGATTGTTCTTGATGGTAGCGGCAATCTCCCAATCGCCATCGGTGCCATTTGTCGAATTCGCTGAAGTCAATACTTTGAAATTGGACAACGCAACGCCACTGTGGCCGCATCCACTCGTAAAATTCGTCGCCCAAGCGCAGTCGCCATACGATTCCCAGGTTATGAACAACTTTGTGGGACCTGCGCCCACGTTCAAAGCGATTTCTTTCTCGCTACTGCTTTTCCAATTGGTGAGGTATCCGTCAGTCAGATAATCCGTTGTCTTTGTTCCCGTGTGTGCAGGAAGTCCGCCTGAAACCAACTTGTTCGGCGTTATGGCATTAGCTATCCCAAGGCCGATAATTGCCAAGATTGCGATTGATGTTGCGACCGTCATGCTTTTCATCGGATTGTTTCCCATGTGTTTTTCAAATTAAAAAGGGCGACGTTCCCAAAAAAACTCCAAACCTTACAAAACTCTCTTTTTTTGTCGCGCCGCCCTACGCCCAATAATTTTATTTCTTGAAATACACCATGTTCACGGTGTGGCCTTGAATATTTTTACGTACAACATACCGTCCTTGCGGAAGTCCTTGCGTGGTGATTCCCAAGTAATGTCCGTTCATGTCAAAAATTCCAACGGTGGTTGCAGTCCCGGCCATGCGTGGCATGGTTGCGATACTGGTGGTACTTGTGTCAGGCTTGATTATTGCTATGTACTTGTCCCAACCGGGCATGTCTTCGAGAGTAATGATACGCTCGTCATTCATGTTGCTTTTCCATACACCATCTTTTGTTTGGCCGGGCCAAGTTCCGCTCCAGGTGCTGTACCACGGCATCCACCAACTCCATACAGCTTCGTCGGTATGCATGTTGTTCACATCGGGAATGGGACCGTTTTCGCTGAGTGCGATAATTTTCGTGCTTTTCGATGCGCCTTTGAATTTGTCAAAGGCGCTTGCGTTACTGGAATGGTCGTTTGCGCTATTGTAGATGTCGATGGAGAGTACATCATAGTATTCACTGCCTGGATCCCAAGAGGTTACGGTACTTCCTTCAGGGTTATAGACCCAAATCATGTTTTTTACCCCCTTGATTTTGACCATGCGGTCATAGACGAGGCGATAGAGGGCTGCAAACTGTTCTCCGGAATTAATACTCCACCAGAACCACTTTCCGCCAGCTTCATGCAAGGGGCGAAAGATTCCCGCTACACCTTCTTTCTGCAATTCAAGGAAGTAATCGGCGATATGGTCAATGTCGGCTACGATTCCTTTGTAAGCAGCACTTTCGGTATTCCATTCAGTGGTACCTGGCTTGAAGCCTGTAGAGAAATCGAAATCGGTGTATTCGCCTCCGTTTGCTGCACTTTGGATATAGAAGGCATCTTTTTTGTCTAGTGGATCTTTCCAGTGCCAAGTGAATGCCGGAATGCCGCCCGCTTTCCAAAGGCCTTTCGCGATTGAAATAGCTTTGTCCGTGTATTCCTTGTTCCAGCTTTCGTTTGCTTTCGGACCGCTTGCAAACAAGAAATCTAAACCGACAAGAGTCGGGTACTTTCCTGTGCGCGTGTAGGTGTATTTCACGTCGTCGTGCGTCTTGAAGTCGGCTCCCATGGCGTAACCGCTCATGTCGCCGGTCATCATACCGCTAATCGTCTTTTTGCCAAAGTTCTCGCGCAAAAAACTGTAGAGTTTGACGGCGCTTTCAGTGGCGTTCGGGGTAACCGGTGTTGCGGATATTTTGAAAGGGGAGGAATGATAAGGCTCAACCTCAATATAGTCCACGCTAATCCAGCCCCAGTATTTCTCAATAGAGATTGTGTTTGTCCCGGCTTTAAGTGTAGCGACTGTCGTGACGTCCGCCCACGAAGTGGTGGCGTTAAAGTCGATGGTGCCTGCTGTTGCGCCGTTTACTTTCAAGTAGTTTGCTTTGAAATCTCCGGCCTTGTAATGGATGGTCACTTGGTACTTGCCCGCACTCTCTGCGGTGACTCCATTAAAAGAAATATTTCCTTCTTGCAAGTCGGCATAACCTGTTCCCGAAACTCCGGATGCGTTGACATTTTTTGCTCCTCCGGAAAGAGTCGCTGCTTCAGCTTCGTACTTAGTTGCAAATGCCATACTCGAAAGAGCAAGAATCAAAATAATGAAGTTTTTTCTTTTAATCATAAGGGTTCCTCCATTTTACGAAATTATATTCCCCAAGTATATTTATCAATTGTTTTTTTCGAATGGTGTGGACAAAAATGTCCACGAATTGTATATTTTTTTACGAGACGCCTGGAAATGAAACGATTTTTCAAATAGGGTCATTTTATATCCGGCGAGAGCTTTATGTTTGCAAAAAACAAAATCAACATCTACGACTATTCGGACTACCGCAAGTTCTTGCAGGAGTTCTACGAACTCGAAAAAACGCTGGATTCCTCGTTCAGTTATCGAGTGTTTGCTGCGGCGGTTAGCATGGATGCAAGCCTGCTCTTGAAAATATTGCAGGGGAAACGCCATATTTCTCCGAAATGCATAGATGTTTTCGTTAAATTTTTCCGTTTCAAGGATGCCAAGGCAGAATACTTCCGCGAAATGATTGCTTACGGCAAGGCGAAAAACGATGAGGATGTGCGTAGCCATTTTGAAACGCTTCAAAAAATGCGACCTGCAGCTTGCCGAGAACTCGACGAAGCCCGGTACCGCTATTTTCAGCAATGGTATTATCCGATGATCCGCTCGGCGCTCGATGTATTCAATTATCGCGGTACACAAGATGCTGCCACCCTTGGGGAATGCTGCATTCCAAAGCTTTCCGCTTCGCAAGTAGAAAACGCTGTCGATGCTTTGTTGCAGCTCGGACTTGCTCGCGCCAACAAGGATGGTCGTGTGGTTCCGACCGACGCTCATCTCAAGACTATGGAACACTGGCTGAGCGCTTGTATTAGCGACTATCAGAGCAGTATCGCGGATCTGGCCGGCAAATCCATCCAGAATACTCCCAAAGAAAAACGCGACATCAGCACGCTCACGATGGCTCTTGATTCGCGACAAATTGATAAAATTCGTGAAATCCTTGCCAAAACGAGAAAAGCCATCGTAAACGTAGTCAATGCGATGCCTCCGCAAATTTGCGATAGCGTTTATCAGTTAAACTTTCAGTTGTTTCCGATGATGAAAAAGGAAGAACAATGAAAAAAGGTATGGAAACTTCGTTTTGTGTTTCGTTTTGCGCCTTGCTTTGCCTGTCGCTGTTTTTAGGTTGTTCAGAAAGCAACACCGCAGGTGCCACAAGTGAAACGACAAATGGAATTGCCTTCAAAGTCGTTGACAGTTTAAATAAGCCGTTCGCTTGCGTGCAAATGAAGGTGTATTCAAAAGATGTCTTCTCGGTCATTGATAGCGCCCTTTCGGATTCAAACGGACGAGCTTCTTTTAATGACAAACTCGGCATCTGCACAGACCAAGGCTGTTTTGTAGAAGCCCTTGCGGGCGAAGATTCCGCATTCATGAGTTGGTCGCCGGTCGATTTTGCAGATACCTCGGTTCAGAAAATTGCATTGTTGCCTTCGGCTTCGCTCATTGTACGTACTGGCGTTTCGACCCAAGAAATCGAAGGCCTGTTAGAAAATGTTCAATTGGAATCGACCCCCTATTTTGCAAACCGCTTCGGTAGCGAGTATGTGTTTGCGCATGTGCCGGCAGGGTCCTTTACTATTGTTGCTGGAGATTCGACCGTCGCAGAAGTGGCGCTTGCGCCAAATGAATCCGCAGATACGCTCGTTCCTGTTCCAGGAAAGTCTGTTGAGTATGTTTTCGAAGACTTTGACGATGGAGATAGTTTGAATAACCTTGCCAAAACTTATCCTAACTACGGATGGTATTTTAATGCTGTTGGCAAAGCGAATTTTGCAATACCTGATAGTGCTGAAAGTTTCTCATCCGTATTAAAAGAAGATAAAGATCATGGAAAGTATCTCGCTGTTAAATTCGCAATAGATACAGGCTTCGTTTTGCTCGGAACTCATCTAGGACTTGATACAGGATTTTTCGACCTGAGCAATCTCACGGCAATTCGCCTTACGGTAAGAGGCGACTGTGAATTGAATATCGCTTTGGAACATTACCGTGAAGTTGGAGAAAATACCTTTAAAAAATCGTTATGGAAGGCCAAAGCGGCTGAAAACTGGAATGAAATCATCTTGCACCCCGGTAGGGAAGTTCTTGAAGAAAGCTCCTATCAAGTGGAGTGGAAAGAGATTTCTCACGAAATCGGTCTGTTTAGCATTTTTATGAGAAGCGGAACTTATCTAGAAGTTGACAAAATCGTGTTTGAAGGAATTGATTTCAAATAAGATTTTTTGTCCGTATTATTCCAAATAAACAACTTCGCCCATTTGCGGCATAAGCACGGGCTTGCCCGATTCCTGAGCGGCCCGTTTCGCATTTTCGAGCGGTTCGAAGTAAGTATGGTAAGCTAAGCAGAACTTAGAATGATGAACCGTCATGTAGCGGTTTGCATTCAGGTCTAGCATTTCTTTGCTGAGCTGTTCGGGCAAGGCATGAATTTGGTTCCAATCTTCATTGTACTGCCCGTTTTCCAAAATAGCCAGATCGATATCCGCAAATATTTCACCAATCTTCTTAAAATGTTTACCATAGCCGCTATCTCCGCCAATCCAAACGGAACGCTTTGGCGTCTTGAACACAAACGAAGACCACAACGTTTTATTCGACCTTATCCCACGACCCGAAAAATGCCTTGCCGGAGTCGAGGTCACGTTAAAGCCTTCGCCCAGATCGGTTGAATCCCACCAATCAAGTTCTACGAGTTTCTCAACGGGGTATCCCCAGTATTCAAAATGTTCACCCACACCAAGCCCCGTCACCACACGCTTTACGCGCGGTTCGAGTTCCTTCACGGCCTGATAATCCAGATGATCCCAATGATCGTGCGAAATAACCAGGCAATCGATATCCGGCATGTCAACAGGCTTGTAAACGTCGGTTCCCTTGAACATCTTGTTCACGAAACTCACCGGCGAACCCTGATAGAAAACCGGATCCACCAGCACCTTTTTTCCGGATAAATTTAGCAGGTACGAAGAGTGTCCGAACCAGACAATCCAATCCTTATCGGCAGGGAGCATTTTCAAATCCGTCTTGACGACTGTTAGCGCTGTATCGGGAACGGTTTGCGATCTTTTGCCGAACAAGAATTCAAGCGTCGTTTCAAACAAGTTCTTATCGCCTGTCATCATGACGGTCTTTTCGTCATTCACGAACTTTTGACCATCGTAATGCGGTGACTGTTTGATGCGTTCAAGACGATCGCCTTGAGGAATACGCCCAAATTTTGCCTGGTTCAGGAATAGCACGCCAGCGGCTCCAAGAATAAAAAGGGTCGAAAGTGCGATAATCATAATTTTTATTTTCTTCGTTAGTTTTTTCACGTCTGGTCCGTTACCATACCTAAAGTTAGCTCTAAGTCAAAATAAAAAAATCCATTCTCCCAAAGATAACGCTCTCCCGGATTACCCGAGAGAGCGTTGTTTTGGCTTCACATCCGTTTATTTCACGAAAACGGCGAGAAGTTTATGCGCCTCGTCGCCTTCGACAAAACGGATTCCACCTACGTTATGGTACTCGAATCCCGAGAACTGCTGCAATTGCAGTGCCGCAAATTCGCGGTCCTGCGAGTAGCAAAGGTTCAGGCGAAAGTTTCCGTTGTCGCTTGTTTCAGGGTGCCTCTCTCTTTGAATTGTTGCATCCAGAGATTCCAAAGACGCTTCGACAATCGCCTGGACTTTTTGCCCTTCCGTGGGGCTAAACTCCAGGCATATTCCCACAACGGGTGAATTCGTCTTAGTGTAGGTGACATTGGTCTTGAAACCGAAAAACTTCTTTTCGGTCTTGATATAAGGCTTATTGAAGAGGGCGTTAGCCATCTCCATCTTGGAAATGTTTTCCATATTCTTTCTCTTTTTTAAAATGAATGATGTCGCGCACCCGGTAAGGGCCGCGGCCATTTACTAGTGTTTAAGGCTTGGAGAAAGAACTTGCTAACAGAGCATTCGCTCTAGTATGTAAACGTAATATTCTTTAGGTTTTTGATAAACTAGCGGTAAAGGGAAGCCGCAATGGATGCAAATAGTTGACCGCGCGATTTTAGTCGCAAACGGTGTAGCCTGTTTGGACGTTGCCGAACTGCGCCCGCCATAGCCTTGAAGGCTACCGCTTCGCGATGTCCGCAATGAAACCTGCCGGCCCGATCTGCGCGTAAGCAGTGTTGCATCAGCTGTTGATTCTCGAGACAGGTATAACGGATTATCGGCAAAATCGTGAGCAGTGAAAACTTTCTCACTTTCTGCAACCTGACCAAGTTCAGCGCCGTAATCGTAAACAAAAGAACCCTCGACAATAGCAGAAAGAATCGCGAATAAAGCGACAGCAATCATCGACAGAATATTTTGTTTAATACGCTTCATTGTACTAATAATGTACAAATCTACGCCTTCATGAGTTTCGCCACATAATGCACCGCAACAGCGAACAGCACAATTATGGCGATATAGTCCGCAAAAAAGAGAGCGTAGCCACGTTCCGCATCAAAGAAAAAGAAGGGCTGTTGCAGGAATAAGTATTTCCAAAGCCCGCGAATGGCGAAGGCGTAAATTCCGTAACCCGCCACAAGAACGGCAACCACGCGGGTTGCGACAAGTGCCGCCTTTGACTTGAATGCGCCCGCAAGTCCCAAACGGTTTGCAATCAGGCTCACATGCAGCCCGATGTGGAGCGACATGAACACGTAATACCAATGGCTAGCGAGCAGGTGCGCCGTGCGGGCAAAACTTGCGCCCGATTCAATCCCGAGCCAGGCGAACACGTGGTTCGAAAGCATAATTCCGCTCACCATCAGGAAAATTGCGCACAAAAGGATTCCGCAATTCACGACCGCCTGCAAAATACGGAATGCGTTGTAGCGTCCCTTGAATAACGAAAAGAAGAATCGCCGGTTCAGCGTGATGTGCACCGCCCACAGAACAAGCAGAATCACGCCCAAAATCTCGTGAACGGCAGTCGATTCAAAGAAGTAATTGCCGCCCATCAGCACGAGCGTCGCGACCGTCATCGCGATATCAAGCATCATACGGATTTTGGCGGAAATAGGCATATCAGGGAATATACATTATTTCGTCTTCACGCCGTTTTTCTCGAGCCACTTGGCCACATCTTTCGAGAGGCTCGAACCGCCGGAGTAATGCACCGAGAGGCCTTCGCCGATTTTTGCGTTGGGCGCGAGTTTCGCAATCGCGGTGATGCTCTGGCCAAAGCGCCCGCCGCCGTGGGAGCAGAACGGCAGAATCCGCTTGCCCGTAAAGTCGTAACTTTCGAGCAAAGTCGCGATAGGCATCGGGATACTCGCCCACCAGTTGGGGTAACCGATGATAATCGTTTCGTAGTCGGCCCACTTCTTTGCGTCGGGCTTTTTCTTGAGGGCAGGGCGCGCCTGTTTGTGCTGGTCGTTCTGCGCCTGCTTCAAGACGGTATTGTAGTCGTCGGAATAGGGCTTCACGAGTTCAAGTTCCTCCATGTCGAAACCGGTCTGCTTCTTGATTTCGCGGGCGACACCGCGGGTATTCCCGCTCCAGGAATAGAAAACAATCAGCGCGCGGGAAGCCCCTTTCGTGTTCAACGACGCTTGCGACTTTTCGCCCTTAAAGCCCGCCGCTTCCTGGGTCACAAATGTTCCCTTGACGCTTGCACCCGCATTCATGGCGAGCCGGAGCCCCACATTGTAACTCTTGCTGGATTGCTGCATGGCCCCGCGATAGGCACTGCGGAGGTTCTTGCCGAAATCGTTCCAGCCGCCACCGCGATGCACGCGCCTCGTGCCCGAGGGTTTGCCCGCCGGATCAACCGTCACGCTTGTCGAGCCCGCAGAAACACCGTAATCGCCGTAAAAGTCAAAGCACCATTCGCCAACGTTCCCGTAAATGTCGTAAAGCCCGAAGGGATTGGGCTTGAACTTACCCACGGGGAGCGTGTTCCCGCGGTAAACGCCGGGGCGTGTTTCCAGAACCTCGTCATTGAAATAGTTCTGCTCAATTTGATACGGATAATGCCCGTAAAAATTCACGTCGTCGGCACCGGGAGCCTTCTTTGTGTAGAATGGCGTGGTTGTGCCGCCTCGGGCCGCGTATTCCCATTCCGCTTCGGTAGGGAGCCTGTAGCCGTTCGCCTCGCGGTTCCAGCTGACCGCATCGCCTTCGATAGCGTAA
>CACZAD010000061.1 GCA_902779055.1 Fibrobacter succinogenes
GTCGGGATGGTGCGGTTCACCTTGCCGAGGAGGCCCTTCTTGATGATGGTAACAGTCACGCCAGCGCAGCTGATGTTCTTCTGGGCGCCGCCGTACACAACGCCGAAGTCAGACACGTTGATCTTGCGGGCGAGGAAGTCGGAGCTCACGTCAGCCATGAGGAAGCCGGACTTCGGCTTCGGGAAGTTGTGCCATTCGGTACCGTAGATGGTGTTGTTGGCAGTTACGTGGAGGTAGCTGGCGTTGTCGGAGAGCTTCAGGTTCTTGTCGATGCGGCTGTAAGTTTCGGACTTGGTGTCGCAAGCGGCGAGAGCGTTACCGAACTGCTTTGCTTCCTTGTAAGCCTTGTTTGCCCACACGCCGGTCAGAGCGTAGTCGGCCGTAGCATCCTGGTCGAGGAAGTTCATCGGGAGCATGCAGAACAAAAGGGAGCAGCCACCACCGAGGAAAACGATGTCGTAGTCTTCCGGGATGCCCATCAATTCACGGAGGTACTGTTCCGTCTGGGCGAACATGTTTTCAATCGGCTTTGAACGGTGACTCATGGAGAGAATGCTGATGCCGCTGTTTTCGAAGTCGATGCATGCAGCAGATGCTTCCTTGAGTGCCTGTTCGGGCAGGACAGACGGTCCTGCGCTAAAGTTATAGACTTTATTTGCCATGGTTGTGTTCCTTTTTGTTTTGCCCCGCATGGTTTACGGGGACTCTTAAATTACGCGCGTAAAAATAGCAAATTGCGCCCCGCTCGGCTACATCGATGGCAATAAAATTTTTTTATGGGAGACTATAAAAGGGGAGTCAGTCTTTCCCCTTCAGTTCCAGTTGTGAAATCGTCGCGGCGACTGCCGAAACGCCCCCGATGAAGGCCGCGATAAACGTGCCGCAGAACAGGTACAGCGGCAGCGAGTACACGGCCCCGTTGGCGATGGCCAGGAACTTCAGTTCGCTTGTCCCTTTGGAGCTTTCCTTGACGGAATAGCGCCAGCGCTCGAAGGTGTAGTCCATGAAGCCGCTCCCGAAGTAGTAGGCGTTTATGACGAAGATGAGGCAAATCGAGGCGACGCTCCCGACGACGGGGATGAGGTTCAGGAGCAGGCACAGCGCCGTCAGCAGCAACTGCTTCGCCGTGTTCCGGAGGGCGATGAGTAGCGCTCTCCAGATGTCCTTCAGGGTCTGCTTCGCATCGAAAGGATATTCCTTCCCGGTGAGGATGGTCTCGGTCTTTTCTGAGAGCATCGTGTATATCGGCGACATCAGGACGATCACGATGGTCCCGCCGATGAATACGAACACGATGAAGAAGATTATGGGGAGAACGATTTTTATGGCGACCATCGCGGCCTGTATCCAGCCGTTCATGTTTTCGGTGTGGCGCTCTATGATGCCGTTAATCCAGTCGCCGACTCCGACGCCCGAAAAAATGAGCGCAAAGACCACGATGATGTTGAGGACAACGGGCAGCACAAGATACTTGCCGAGCTTGTTGGCCCATATCAGGCGGATCGCCTTGGGGTAGGAGAGGAGCCCGCTTTTTATTTGTTCCTTTGTACGAATCATTTTCCCTTCCATGAAAAAAGCCTCGCGTAGACGAGGCTGCGTTGTCACCCGCGACATTCCGGCTTGCTCATGGCAGGCCGGGTCGGGATATTTTCCTGTAGAATTATGCGCTGAGGGCCTGGATGGCGGCCTGGTACTTCTTGAGACGGAACTTCGTCTTGAGTTCGCGACGTTCCTGGCGCTTGATGTATTTGTCTTCCAGCAGCACGTTCAAGATGGCGCTCTTGGCCTTAGCGGCGAGCGGGTTGCTCTTGAGCGTTTCGACGAAGCGGACGAAGTCCTTCTCGCGGGCCTCGTAGGTGGCTTCTTCGGCGGGGACGCCCTGCGCCATGAGGTTGCAGCTGTATTCGTCGATCCAGCCCTGGTTCTTGTGGTAAGTCATCTTCTCGATAAGGTCGACTACGTCTCCAGGAACGCCCATCTGGACGATTTCTTCGGCGGATTTCTTGGTGCCACCGGTGGTGAGGTCTTGCAGGATGGCGAGGGTCTGTACTTCTTCGGGCTCGCCCTTGTCCTTCAGGTAGTCGGCGACGTTTTTCAAAAAGTCAATGTAAGGACCGCCCGCCTTGTCCGTCTGGTTCTTGTGGACTTCGGCTGCGATCTTGTAGGCTTCTGCGAAAGAGAGCATATTTATTCCTTGTTGTTATAAACTTTTGTGGCCAGTCGGGCCTCTAGGGAGAATATATAAAACAAACTCGAGGGATGTAGGCCTTTTTTTCCAGAATATGGAAAAAATATCAGATTTGCTCGGTTTTTAGCGGTTTCCCGGAGAAAGTCTTGATAAAGGTCTCGCTGGTCGTGTATTCGTGCCAGTTTTCGGGCGTTTTTCCGGTGCTTACGAAGTCGGAAATGTCCTCGATGGAGCCGGCAAGCCCGCCCTGTTCCTGGAGGGGCTCGTTTGACGTTGTTCGTGACTTGCACAGCTCGAGTGCCGTCTTCAGGACTTCGGCGTTGCGCAGGAACTTGATCTCGGAACAGAGGTCCGAATGCGAACCGTCTTCGGTACTGGATAGAAGCTCCGAAATTTTCTCGAGTACTTTGGTCTGGGCCTGCAGGGCGTCGGTCTGCGCCTGCATCTGGCTCTGGAGCATGGACGTGAATTTTTCGAACTGTTCATCGGTCATGCGGAAAGTCCTTTTGAATAAGGTTCTTCCATTAATATAGCATAAAAAAGGGGGCGGGGATAACTATGCGAATATTCTTTGAGAGAAAGGTGACGAAGCACACTTTGCCCGTGTCGTCTAGGATTTGCTTTGGTTTACGAAAATCGTTGCAGAAATCCGTATTTTTTTTTATATTAGCACCCGCACGCTCGAGTAGCTCAGTTGGATAGAGCAATTGCCTTCTAAGCAATGGGTCGTGGGTTCGACTCCCGCCTCGAGTACGAAAAGCCTGGACGCCTTTTAGCGTCTAGGCTTTTTATTTTGAATGAAGTCGAACCCACGATGGAATAAAAAAGAAGAGGTCCCGAAGGAACCTCTTTTTGCATAATGTCGTACAAGCTATTTCTTGATCTTGTTGAGCATCGTCCGGAGGTGGTTCATGTGCGCTTCGTCGAGCGACTCGTAGCGGTAGAACGAGCCGTCGGGCTGGACGAGGTAGAGAACCGGGACGTAACCATTGCCGTAGGTCGGGCCGAACTTTTGCGAGCCGTCCTGGAATACCGGTATGACGACCTTGAACTGGTCGATGAACATGCGGATGTCGTTCTTCTTGATGTTGCCGCCGATGGCGATGGCGATGCCCGTGACTCCGGCGGATTCATATTCCTTCATGACGCCCTGCACTTCGGGGAAGTGCTTCTGGCAGTGCGGGCACTTGGGGCTGAAGTAGTAGATGATCAGGGGACGCTTGGCAAAGTGGCTGAACAGGATGCCCGGATCGCTCACGCCAGTGAGCGGGAGGCTGAAGTCCATCTTCATGGGGGCGCCAGCGGAATCCTGCATGAGCGGGACGTCTGCCGACTGCGGTTCGGGGGCAAGCTGAGCACAGGCCACTGTCGCGGCAATAGTCAAAAACGCGAGAAAACGTGTTGCAAAGCGCATAACAAAAAAACTCCTAGGTGGGGAACCCGTTTTATTTGGTTTCCACGCCTTGTAAAATATCAAAAAAAAACGGGGAAAGTGTCACGAAATTGCAAAAAAAAGCGTTTTTGCCCAAGAAAAGGGATTTTAATCACATTTTTGGAGGGTATGCGGCTGAAAAAATATATCTTAAATGATGGTGAAGGATGGAATGGAGGGTTGTCAAAACAATAGAGGAGAATTCCATGAAAAATAAAGGTTTTGTTTTCGGGCTGGCTTTGGCTGCCTCCCTGTTCTTCGCCGCTTGCGGAGACGATACATCTTCAGTATCTCCGGACGAATCGAATCCCGAATCTTCCGAAGAATCTACCTTGAGCAGCAGCGACAAGGCGGAATCCTCCAGCAGCAAAAAGGCCGAGTCGAGCAGCAGCGAGAAAAAAACTGGCGACGAGAAGTCATCTTCTAGCGAAGCGGGGAAGCCCGTGTCGAGCTCTGTCGAAGAGGCGGCAAGTTCCAGCTCGGAAGCGGAGTCGAGTTCTTCTCTGGCCGGTAGCGTGTACGATGCGGATAAAAAGACATTGACGGACAATCGCGACGGCCTGGTCTACAAGACCGTGACTATTGGCGATCAGGTTTGGATGGCGGAAAATCTCAACTACGCCGATAGCAGCAAGACGCCCAGCTTGAAGGGAAACAGTTGGTGCTATGACAATGATACGGCGAAATGCGCCGCAGGCGGGCGCCTCTACACTTGGGCTGCAGCCATCGATTCGGTGAAACTGGCGACAGATGCGGAAAAACCGCTGGACTGTGGCATGGATAAGGAATGCGGACTTTCCGGAGTTGTGCAGGGCATTTGCCCGGAGGGCTGGCACTTGCCCGATACGACCGAATGGCGCGGCCTCTTTGCGGCAGTGGGTGGCCAAGATTCGGCGGGCATAAAGCTCAAGTCTAAGACTGGCTGGACAGAGAATGGCAACGGCACGGATGGTTATTCCTTCTCTGCGCTGCCGGTTGGCTGGAGAGATGCTTTTTATTTCCAAAAAGTGGGCGAAAATACGGTCTTCTGGAGTTCTACCGAAAAGCATGACGAAAATTTCCGCAATGCTAGTTACCTTATGGAATTGAATAGCATCAATGCTGGTGCATACCTAGGTAACGATTCAAAGGATTATGGTTTTTCAATCCGCTGCTTGAAGGACTCGAAATAGCGGGATAGCCAAAAATTTGTGTGGGGGAGGACTCCCCCTCGGCGAAGCCTGTAGTCTTCGCCTCCCCCCTCTCCTTAGGGGCTCCGCCCCTAAAACCCTGAAATTGTCATTCAAGAAAAGTATTGATGAAAAAAATAAAAATCATATCGGTCATTGTATTATTTCTAGTGGTAGTGGTTTATTTCCTTTTTTACCATCCTGTAACTTCAATGTATACTTATGTATTCGAAATGAAGGCTGCAAATAAAATTAACCGATATGATTATACAGATTTAGTTCATCATTATGGTTTTGCTTTTGATACTGCTTACGTAACAGATGTGGGTTACTATTTTCTTGGAGCCAGTGTTGACAATTACTTTTTTTTCTTATGGTTTTTGAAAAAGCCTGTTGTTGATCAAGAGTATACCTTTAACCGATACGACTTGAGCAAATTTTCTGTTCTGTTAAACGATTCGATTAATGATAGGCGTGTTTATGCTTATTACTCATCAGATCTTATTGAGTATCCGGTGATTGTATATTGCCAAAACATTGTAATGGAAATATATCCGATGCACAGAATTGATTTGCCAAAAGCCTGGCGAAGGATACAGGAATTTATCCCCAAATGTCGGGCGGATGGAAATTTAGACTCTGACTACAATATACCATTGAAAAATGGAGGCGTTATCCCTAAAGCAGAAGTTATGGGAATTCTTCATTTGGACTAATTGCCTCTATTGACATTCCGGAATAGCGAGATTGACAAAAAAGAGAAACCTTTTTTATATTCATTGCATGCCTTTTTCAGAAGAATACCTCAAAGATTACGAAAATAAAATTCGGAAGCTCCCTGTCGATGAACTTTACGAAATACTTGACACAATTCGTGATCATCCCTTAAAAGCAGATGATTCTCCTGAAAGAGTCCAGATTGTTGAAAAGCGCATTGTAGAACTTACTGGCGACAAAGATTCCATTTTGTCTCGTGAAGAGTTTAATAAAAAAGTGGAACAGGAATATATCGAGAAGACAAATCCTTTGGCAGTCGGACTTGAAATTTTTGGAGTTGTCCTAATGTTAATAGGAGGTGTGTGCCCGCGAAATCCCCACCTTGCAGAAACCAGTTCGAATCCAATATCTCTTTTTCTCAGCGGTCTTGGGTGTTTAATTGTAGGATTATGCAATTTAATCGATGGAAAGATTAAGATATACCTAATAGGATGGGCGGTAATCCTGACAAAAAAAGAACATCCAAAAAGGTTCTGGTCTGTAGTGGGATTCTTTTGTATTGTCGGCGCTTTCTTTTTAGTTAAGGCATGTCAATGCTGGTAGGGTAAGTTGGATTTATTTTGGGGGAGGGCGCTATCAGTATGGCGAGATTGCGTCTCGCATCGGAATAGCGAGATGGACGCCTACGGCGTCCGCGGCTTCGGCTCGGTCATGTCGGCAAGCAAGCTTGCCGTCGCGACACTCGCCTTGCACGCTTTTGCCAAAACGTACACTTCGTTAGCATTTTGCCCTTCGGGTTACGCCTGGCGGCGTGCCTTTTTTTGTGAAAAAATCCCATTGGTCGAATATGGATGTATATTTGGTGTATTGATATTTGAGGAGTTTTTGTGAAACGACTGGTTTTGACAATTTTTCTCACGGGATTGCTGGCCTTAGCACTTACAGGGTGCGACAGTAACTTGACGGATCGCGATGGAAACACCTATAGGATGGTGAAAATCGGTAGCCAGACTTGGATGGCCGAGAACTTGAAGGTGAGAACTGAGGGCAGCTGGTGCTACGAGGATAAGGAATCGAACTGTCAGAAATACGGTAGGCTTTATAACTGGGACGCGACAAAAATTGCCTGCCCCGCAGGCTGGCACTTGCCCAGTAAGGAGGAATTTGAAATTTTGCTTAAGTTCGTGGGTGGGGTTCAGGATAAGGAAGATGCTTGGGAATGGAAAGATGTGGGGAAAAAGCTGAACTCCTCCAGCGGCTGGAAAGAAAATGGCAACGGAGATGACGCCTTCGGGTACTCGGCGCTCCCTGCTGGCGCCAGGAGCAACAATGGGAGTTACTACGGCGATGGCAACAACGCGAGCTTTTGGAGTTCTACGGAGGACGATAGCGGCAGCGCGTACGGCATGTACTTGAGCTACGACGTCGACTATGCGTACCTACCCAACGACAGTAAGGGCGATGGGTACTCGGTTCGTTGTGTGAAGGACTGACGGGGTTTATCTTTTCTTGCCTTTTTGTGGGTTTTGGCTTTTTAGAATATGGATGGTTTTCTCAATAAATTTAAGAAAATTTGAAGTGCCTTTAATGACGTCGGTTTCTTCTTTCCAAGCGGTGCTGTCATATGTCCATGGTGCATCGTGATTTTCTAAATCCCTTAATTCTTGTGGCTTGTTGCTTAAGTATTCTGCGCATTGTGCATATGCTATGTCTGCGTATGCTTTGGGCGAAACATTTTTGTTTTCCCGTATATATGCTCCCAAGGGATTGTTTATTTGTTCGTTGACGTATGCAAGAATTTTTTGTGAAATGCAGTTGCACATATCAGGACTTTCCATGTTCGTGCATTGCCGCATGAAATCTTGATAATCTTTTTCGGTGAATTGTAATTCCTGGATTTCTTCCTTTTTTATGGCATAAAGGAGATTGCCTATAAAAACAAAGTCTTTTTCGGTCCATGTTTTTTCAATGCGATTGTCGTCAATGCATTCGACCATCGCTCCATCAGTGTATGTTTTGGGCCGAATGCTGTAGTCCTTCTGGAAATCTGCGGATGGTGGATGATTTAATCTTTCATCAAAGTGTTGTCTAGTAAATTCAAGCATGCAATTACATTCTTGAGGGGTAAGTCTGCTTGTACAGCCATGCATGAAGTTTTGTTGGGTCTTTTTTGAGAAATTATATTTGCCGGTTCTGCTTGATGATGTTTCGTTCGCCTGTGCAGAGGCGACTATGATGAGCAATGTAAGCAGAAAGAGCTTTATGGAAGACATAATTCAAATATATACTAAATAAATGACTCAATTCATTAACAGAATAGCGAGATAAGACAAAAGTTTCACGGTGTTCAACTTTTGCCCTGCGGGTTACGCCTTGCGGCGTAATCTCTAAATCGCCTAAATTCACTGCGTTCAAATGGCGATTTAGTCGAACTCTCGTGACACTCCGCGCTTTAGCGCGGGAAATCGGCTCCGCCGATTGATAGTGGAACGATGTCAGTTTCGATGTTGTTTCAGTGCTTTAGCACTGTAAAACAACACGAAAGCTGACTCTTCGTGAGTTCTCATCTCGCTTGTTATCCCGAATGAAAACGAAAAGGACCCTTGGTGGGGTCCTTTTTCGTTTTATCGGAATAGCGAGATAAGACAAAAGTTTTACGGTGTTCAACTTTTGCCCTACGGGTTACGCCTTGCTGCGTAATCTCTAAATCGCCTAATTTCACTGCGTTCAACCGGCGATTTAGTCGAACTCACTTCGTGAGTTCTCATCTCGCGTTATATTCCGAAATAAAAAGAAAACCACCCTGATGGGTGGTTTTTCTTTTTATCGGAATAGCGAGATTCGAACTCACGACCTCTTGCTCCCGAAGCAAGCGCTCTACCAGGCTGAGCTATATTCCGGATTGGTGGGCACAATTATAGATAAAAAGTGAAAGATTTTAAAGGGGTCAGGGGCGAAAAATTTGAAAAATTGTGCAAAATTTACCTTTTACGGGAGGATTTTGCAGGCTTTTTGGGGGTGGGGCGTGCTGGCGCGTCGCTGTTGGCGGGTTTTCCGATGATCATGATGCTCGAACCGGCGTTGTCGGGCTCGACTTTGTACAGGCGGATGCGGTTGCTCCATTCGGACCGGACCTTGCGGTCAATGATGCGTTTTACGTTCCCGTAACTGGGATTCCCGCCGCCGTGGATGACCCTGAGGACTTTCAGGCCGGCGATGGTGAGGTCATCGATGCGCCGCTCGACGGCTTCTGCGGCCTCGTCGGCGGTCATGCCGTGCAGGTCGATTTCGTCTTCGGGCATGGGCAGGTCCCAGGCGGCCGGGTTGCGGCGCATCTTGCGCCCGCGCGCCAAGCGCACGGGCCTTGCGGCGGCGTCTGCTTCCGCCTGCTTTTGCATCTGCTCGTCCTTGTCTTCCATGCGGTGGTTCATGATCCACTGCATCTGGAATTCTTCTTCTGCGTTTAACGGCATTTTATGACCTCGGCCCTAAATATAGAAAGTGCTAGACGACGAAATTCCCGTGGTAATTCCAGCTCCACTGGTCGGGGTGTTCCGCAATCCATTTTTCGACTTCACTGGCGATATCTGCGGTGAGGTCGCGCCCCTCAGCCTCGTAGTGCGGCGGAAAGTACTTCTCGAAGCGGATGACGATGCGTTGTTTGCGGTGCGGCTTGCGCTTGTCGCTTTCCTCGATAAACGTGCGGAAGATGACGATGCCCGCTCCCATGCTGTTGATCTTTTGCGGGAGTCTCAGGTACATCGTGGTCGGTCTTCCGAAAAGCGAGACGGTGTTGCCCTTGGTGTTTTTGCCTTGGTCGAAAACCATGGCGAGGATGCCTTTGGTGCGGAAGAGCTCGCGGATGAGTTTTCCGGTTTCTTCGGGGTGGTATTCGGTGAGGTGCGGGTCGCTGCGCAGTTCCTTGAGAACGTCGCGGAATGCGGTGTCGCCGACGGAATCGGTGATGAGATGTACGTGATCGCTATAGCGGCAGAGGGCGCGGTGCATCAGTTCGAAGGCGCCTTGATGGATGCTGATGCCGGCGATGGGCATGCCGATTTTCGCACATTCGGCGACGGCGTCGCGGATGATTTCCTCGTTCTCGTAGACGATGCGGTCGGTCGTGCTCTTGATGCGGGCGAGGCCGCGGTACGAATCGAGAGCGTCCCAGAAGATGCCATGGAATACGTCGCGTGCGGTCATTTTTTGCAGCGGTTCGGCACCGTTTAATAAACGCGGTGTGCCGTTTAATGCGGCGCCTTTATCTTGCGTCTCTATATATTCCCGTGCTTTATCGAGGTGCTTTTCCACACGGCCGTAGGCGCGCTTGGTGTGGAGCGCCTTGTAGACGGGAAACGCGATGGCAAAAAGGAACGAGTAAAAGAAGTCCGGCAGCCGGAGCAATACGAAGAATAGAAACTTGTATATGCCGAACTTTATTTTGTGCATTGGAACGGTGATGCCGCAACGAGTACAGCGAGACAGATGCTACTGTTCGTCAAATTCCAGGATGTTTCTGCCGAGTTCGCGCTCGAACAGCCTGCGTGTAAGCCCTTCGCCCGAGTAACTGAGCGTGGGGGAGACTTCGTAGAGTTTGTCCGGCTTCACTTCGATGTGTGCCTTGCGGAGCCATTCCTTGTGCAGCTTGCCGATCATGGTACGCGCTGTTTTCGGGGAGTCGTTCCCGTCGGCGTTTTTGACCGGGCTGAATTCTTCTTCGCGGATGACGCCGAAGGGGAGCATGGAACCCAGCAGCGGGAAGGCGTCGAACAGGAACTGTTCGAATTTCCAGCATTTTTCGATGCCGCAGACGGTCTTCCTGGCGGTATGCCACGGGAGCTTGCCGGTCTGTACTTTGCGGAGGGCCGAAATTTTGAACAAGTGAATGGCGATGTTCCCGCCGTCAAATACAAGGCTTCCGTCGGGGTTCGTCATGTCGCGGTAGTTCTCGGGAAGGTCGCTGTATTCGACCACGCCGGGCTTTTTGTTCTGGAAGGCGAAAATGCCGACCTTTTCGGATGCGTTAGCCTTGTGCACGACCTTGGAGGCGCTGACGGCCATCCCGTTGTCGGCGAGTGCGCCGATGAATGCCGGGTCGCAAATGCGGCAGAGCGCGTTGTCGACGCTGTAGAGGAACACGTACTGGATTCCCTTCTCTACGAGCCAGGCGAGGGTGCCGCTCTGGGCGAGTGCGCGGAAGCAGCCGCCGTTTCCGTCGGGCACGAGGGCGAGCCTGTCGCCGTCAAGTACGGCCTTGCCATCGGGCGTGAGCGCGCAGATGGTTCCCTGCTCGAAGAAGCGGATGTTGTCGCGGTCCATGCCGAAGAAGTTGTGCTCGGTAAAGAAGTTGACTGTCGCCTCGTGGTTAAGCGGGCTCGTCATGATGCACCAGGGAATGGGGTGGCCCACTTGTGCGGCGAGGTTCTGCAAGCGTTCCGCCTGCAATTGGAAAAGGCTCTTGTGGCTCGGGAGCCCGATATCGAACATGCCCTTCGGGCCATCGAACCCGAGGCGCGAACCTTGGCCGCCTGCTACGAGGAATGCGGCCACCTTGCCCTTCCCGAGCAGCATCTCTCCGATTTCTTTCCAGTAGTTGTACTTGAGGTCGTCTTCGGCAATCCTGAACGGCATGGGCTTCAAATCGGCAGACACGTTGTCTTCGAGCGAAGCGTTCGACTTTTCGGTGTAGAGAGCCTTCAGTTCTTCCCAGTCCTGGCTCAGGATGTCGCGTTCGAGAAGCTTGCGCGCCTCCCCGGAGAGTGTTTCGAGATGAGCCGCCAACTCCTGCTGGCCGGCTGCGTTCAAAGTTTCAATAATGTCGCTCATGCGTTACAATATAGCAAAGACGAGTCCGTTCTTATTATATAATATCCGGGTTCAGCAAAAATTCAATCAAGTTCACATGAAGAATTCCGTCTGCATCGCGAAATGTCTCGGGAATGTCGTTCTGTACGATGATTTTTGAGAAGAAATCCTTGGCCAGTTTCAGCGAATTGAGTTCCGCGCTATTTTTTTCGTCGGAGTTCATCTGCCATGCCGATTGGATGTAGGTATGGGGAAGCTTACAGTAACAAAAGTTACGACGCGTACGATGAAAGTTTTCTGTTAAAATTGATGTTTTTTTGAAAAAAACATCATTTCTTTGGGAAGGGGTTTCATTGCAATCTATTTTAGTTTGATTGTTTTTGAGTTGTAATGAATATGTCTTCCCCAGCCTCCGCGATTTTCCATATACGGCCCAGCTATTTTGTCTCTAACATTGTTTCTAGAGAGAAAACCATTCACTTGAACCCCGACATAATACATTCCTGGCACCCCATAAGAAAGAGTGTCTGTTATAACACTATCCTGGAATTGTTTTTTTGAACGGATGCAGCCTTCTTCTCCCAGTTTACAAAGTTCAATCCAGGATTCTAAGCTATCTGGCAAATTAATCTTTGCGACAACTTGTACTCTAGCGCTATCTAGTTTCTTGATTTTTACTTTAGGCCTAACATCTATAGAACCGGAACGTTTATAAATCGGAGTGTTTTTGACTTTCCTTGAAAAAGAACCCATATTTACATGTTCTCCATCAAGAAAATATTTGCCTTGCTTTAAATAGAAGCCAAGTTCATCAAGATTTTTGTACAGGATCGCATCTATTTCGGCCTCTGTGTATGCGATACCGCCTTCCATCATGGCGTCTTCAACCAAAACTCGATTCAGCTTTATAAGATTCATCTTATATCGTTTTGCTGTCACAACCATGGCATGCGCATATCCTTGCAATTCAACTGGATAACGTTCATTGAATGATTCTAGAACGCTGTTAAAAAAAATGGACGCTTTATTTTTAGGAAGCTTGCTTTTCTTTACCGCATCCACGATTTTGTCTGCGGATTCATCAACTTCATCTTCAAGATCATCCATATCGGAACGAATACCACGAGTGTTCTCTTCAATTTGCCTCTCTGCAGAGTAGTAACCAGAAGTGTTCCTGCCGTAAAGAAACAAGTTCAATAAATCACCTGCAAAGAGCTGCGAACAAGCGACAACTAACACCAACATCGCTTTATAAATTATTTTACACATACCCAGCCTTCCTTGTGTGAATTTTTTCATATTTACAATCGAGTCGTTTGGCTTTGCATTCACAAGCTGCAATCTTCTTTCAAATATATTTTTATTGAATGACAAAAGCTGTCAAAAGCCAAAAAAGTCGCCATTCATGGCGACTAATATTTTTTTTCAGCTAAGGAAGGAACCATGTGGCCTTCGCAATTTCGTGCTTGGTTCCATCCCACATTATCGGGTTCTTAAGGGCGGAGCCCTTAGGCGAGGAGGTGATGAAAGCCTTGCTTAGATCTTTCAACTTCGCTCAGGATGACACAAGCAAGGCTGCAATCAGGGGGATTCTTCCCCCTTTTACCTAATGCCGAAGAATATCACCATGCTCACGATGAGCGCGAAGATGCTTATCAGGTGCATGCGCCACACGATTTTCGAGTTCATCAGGGGCTTGCTCGGGAACTTGCCTTCCCACTTCTTCTGGTAGTGGTGGTGGAGCGGTGCGCACAGGAATATGCGCTTGCCTGTGCCTGTAGTCTTCTTGGTGAACTTGAACCAGAGGATCTGGAGGAGCACGGAGCAGGCTTCGGCAATGATGATTACGCACACGATGGGGAGGAACAGCCCCGCCTGCACCAGGATGAACATGATGCCGATGGTGGCGCCAAAGCCTACGGAGCCCGCATCGCCCATGTAGATTTCGGCCGGGGGGCTGTTGAACCACAGGTAGGCGAGCAGCGCACCCGCGATGGACATGGCTATGGGGAAGAGTTCGTCGCAGCCGGGCAGGTACGGCACGTGCAGGTACGTACTGAAGATGAAGTTGCCACTCACATAGGCGACAAGGCCCACGAAAATCATGCTCGTAAGGATAGGCACCGAGACAAGGCTGTCGAGACCGTCGGTAAAGTTCGTTCCGTTTGCGCTAGCCGCGATGACGAACGTCATGAAGGCGACAAAAATCCAGTTGGGGAGGTGTAGCTGGAATATTTCGATGGGGCAGAAGGGGATGGTGAGGTCGCCCTTGAGCTCGGGGATGAACTTGTAGCAGAAAATCGCGACGATCAGGCTGAACAGGAAGTAGAGGAACAGGCGCAGGCTGCTGGAAATGCCGTC
>CACZAD010000062.1 GCA_902779055.1 Fibrobacter succinogenes
GGGCATCCGCGCCATCATCGCCGAAAGCTACTCCGAAATCTTCTTCGGTAACTGCGTCGCTATTGGCGTTCCTTGCTACAAGGTAAGCCACGAAGTGGCAGACAAGATCCTCGCCTGGATCGAAGCACACCCAAGCGAAGAACTCGTGACGAGCACCGAAAGCCGCACGCTCAAGATGGGTGACGAAACCATCGAGCTTACGCTTGCCGACGGCCCGCGCGGTCAGTTCCTCGACGGCTCCTGGCACGCACGTTCCGCCCTTATGGCCAACGCCGACAAGGTGCAGGAACTCGCTGCTAAGCTCCCGTACATGAACTTTCTCAAGTAGGAAGTAGACGGTAGGAAGTAGACAGTAAAAATGTCATGCCCGCCTCCGAGCGGGCACCTCCCTTTCAAAAACGTCCAGGTTCAAAGCCTGGATGTTTTTTTATTTTCACAAATAAAAAATGATATATTTTTATGAGAAAACAGGAGGCTAAAATGAAAACGACCCACATATTTTTTTCAACATTCGGCGTCCTTTTATTTGTCATTGCATGTGGCGAAGGCTCTAATTCAAATACGGTTTCTCCACAATCAAGAAATTCAACCTGCGTTGAGGGTGCCCAAACAACCCTAAACGGAGTCAATTATGTTTGTCGAAACGATCAATTAATAGCCATCCAAGACACCACACAAATTTGCACAGTAGGAAGTACAATGCAGGATACACAAGGCTATTCCTACACTTGTGAAAATAACAATTGGATTTTATCTCAACCACAGTCATCAAGTTATGATTCCAATTCGCATTTTTTTTCATCATCTTCAAGCATAACAAATCTATTTTCTAGTAGTTCTCCTACAGAAGCATCTTCATCTGAATCAATCTATTGTCACTATCTTACAAAAAACAGCAAATGCATTCTTCAATCCACCGAATTCTCAAAAGTGACTAATATATCAGGAAAAAGTATTTACAACAAAGCAAGTAAAACTTTGAAAGACTTAAGGGACAATCAAGTGTATAAAACAGTTACAATAGGGGAACAAGTATGGATGGCAGAAAATCTTAAATTGGATTATGATTATGGTTCGGCCAAAAGTTTCTGTTACAACTACATAGCAGATAGCTGCGCCTCATTAGGCCACCTATATACATATTCTGCGGCTATTGATAGTGCGGGAATTTACAGTTCTAAAACCGCGGGTTGCGGCACAGGAATTGCAAAATGCGTTGTCCCAGCAGGTCTAGACACAGCAAAAATTCGCGGAATTTGTCCTGAAGGGTGGCGAATACCAAATACAAATGATTGGATAGACCTAATTATGTTCGCTGGCGATGGAACAGACGGATATGTAAAAGGGGCAACGGCCTTAAAATCAAAAACAGGTTGGAAGGATAACGGAAACGGTTCCGATAAATTCGGCTTCAATGTTAAACCTTCTGGTTTCAAATTCAGTTTTGATGATTATAGTTTTTTTGAACCATTTGATCACTATGGTGAATACGCTTATTTTTGGACAACATACAGACAAACAAAGTACAATACAGAAGTGGCAATTTTTTCAGCAAAAGACATGTCCCAAACATCAGAAGCTTATTTTAATTTTGATGTTACAATGACTGATAACAAGGCAGCCTCATTGCGTTGTATAAA
Organism: Fibrobacter succinogenes; assembly: GCA_902779055.1. GTDB lineage: Bacteria > Fibrobacterota > Fibrobacteria > Fibrobacterales > Fibrobacteraceae > Fibrobacter > Fibrobacter succinogenes_K. Next base: position 1,641 of record CACZAD010000062.1, read on the forward strand.
AAACAATGACTAAGAGCTCATTTTCACAAAAAATTCCACCCCTATTCATACTTTAACTATACTGTTTTTTACCACTCCATAGACAAATAATTTTATCAATGTATCTTTTTTTCTATTATTCAATTAATTGGCAATTTAGAATTATTTGGCGATGACTAAAATATGAAAACAAGGCATAATTTATTCTTTAGTTATCTCAAGAAATCAATAGAAAAAACTAAAATTTTCTCTATTTTATTGACCACAATTGGTGGTTTGGGATCATTTATCTCTATATATAGCATAGCATGTCCTTTATGGATAAAACTTCTAATTCCATTCACAATTGTATTTATAATTATCGTTGCATTGCTTTATGAAACCGCTATTTTAGCATCAACCGACGTGGAAGCACCAAAAATAAGAAGTACTATAGAAGCATCTGTTTACCGCAATCAATATGATATTCTTTTCTTGACAGAAAGTCCAATATGTTCAACAATGTTTGGGGAAGGCAGTACCGTAACACTGATTTTGAAACAAGACGACATAGAAAACAATATAGGTTTTGGAGTAATACTCAACATTCAGGGAGACGGAAAACTACATTTAGGGGTTCACCTTTTTGACTACTTTAAAAGCCATAAGAATTCCATAAAAAACGAACTAAAAAACATTTACTTTATCCCATATAAAGAAACAAGAGGTTAATTATGAAAGAAAATCTTAAAGTTGCAAAAATTATTGACGAGAACACAGTAGTAATCAACGCAGGTTCTGATGACGGCATGCATGAAGGTAATGTCGTTATGCTTTACGATATGGGGCAAATGATACATGATCCAGATACAGGAGAAGAATTAGGTCTATTAGAAATAGTGAAAGGAACAGGAGTTGTATCTCATGTACAACCCAAAATGTCCACAGTCATTAGCAATATGACAGAAGACGCACCTCAAAAAATCATAAAGAAAGTAATTCCAGGTCCATTATCCACATTTTCAGAATTTTTCGGAACAACACAATCAGAAGAAATTCCCCTCAAGAAAAAATGTTTTGAGGATCCTCAAATAGGAACCAAGGTAAAAATAATCCGATAAGCAATTTTAATTTAACACACACCATACATCAAATTATGTGTTCCAATAGATTAAGCATCTGTCGGGGCGTGACAACGATTGGAGTCTCAGGGAAATGTTTGACATTCCCCGTCACAAGATGCGTTTCTGCCGTTTTGCCGTGAGATAGAGCAACAGCATAAAAGACAATGTCCTTGGGATCCGGCATTGATTCGCAAATTTCAGCCAAGTCAGATTCCATCACGCAAAGTCGATTGATTTGCAATAAAGTTTCAGCAATTCTTTCAGGCGAAAATCCGAATTTGGGTCTATTGAGTACGACTTTATATTCCTCAAGAATCTCTTCATTCAAAACAGGGACGAGCCGCCCATCAAATACAGCCTGCAAAACGAGGCCCGGAACAGAATCCCATTTCAGAAAAGCAGACACAAGAACATTCGTATCGATTACAGCATAATGCTTCATCGACCATTCCTTGCAGCGTCGATTTCAGCGTTAATTTCATCCAAAGACATTTCAGAAGCGCCAGCGCGAGCCGCATCAGCGGATAGTCGCTGCATAGTATCCAGCATTTTTCCCGTCATCGTCCGTCCAGAAGCATTATAAAAAGCACGACGCTCTGCAACAAACTGCGGAACGGTAGCGGAGGAAACCTCAAATGGAATTCGGCGTTCACGCACAACAGCACGAGCAAAGACATTAATAGCAGTCGTCATGGACATGCCGAATTCTTCACACAATTCATCAAATTCTTTTTTAAGGTCAGATTCCATCCTAATGCTGAATGTAGTCTGCGACATAAAGCGTCCCTTTACTTTAGGTTTTATTACATACCAAATATACATAAAAGCACACCAAAAAGCAACTTCATCAATACGTCACGTAAATTTGATGGATTTTAGGGCAACCCCCAAGCTACACCCCTATTCAAAAAACTACATTCGTTTAAGGAGGTTTTATTATGAAATTTTCAACTGTCATTTCAGCACTGAGCATCATCGCACTTGTCGGCTGCGCGAGCGGTCCTCGTCAACGCAGCATCAACGAAATCCCGGAATACGGCAACCAGCCCAAAAGCCCGGAAATGTTGCAAGCAGACCAGCAATTTTTAAACACCGTCAAAGGCAAAGAACAACAAGCTTTTGACCATATGATGGCTGTCGGATGGTCCTTTTTCAAACGAGGCAATATAGGAACCGCCATCAAGCGCTTCAACCAGGCGTGGCTTATAGACTCTACCCGCTACGAGTCTTACTGGGGCTTTGCCGCCGCCGAAGGTCGCCTGAACAACTTCGAAACATCCAAGCATTATTATGAAAAGGCCCTCAACCACGGAGGCGACACTAAAATTCTGAACCCCGAATATGCCATCGTGCTCCGCGAACAAGCCAAGGCCGAAAACAACAGCGAAAAGCTCGCCGAAGCAGACAACCTGTTCATGAGCGAAATCGAAGCGGGCAACGAAAAAGCCGCCTGCATTTACGCCTACCAGCTTTACCGCGATAACAAGAAAGAAGAAGCCTGCAAAATAATGGCATCTTGCCCAGATGACAAAGACAATCTGAAAAAAGCATGCAGGATGTAGCTTCTGATGAAAATTTCACGAATACCCATCCTACTTTTGCTAACATTTCTTTTGTTCTCTTGCACATCGGAAAAGGAATCGCCCAAAGTTATGCTCACCTCACCCATCGACAACATTCTCGTAGAAAAGGCGAAGCGCCAAATGCACTTGCGCAACGGCGAGACCGTTGTCAAGTCATACAGAATTTCATTGGGTAAGAATCCAGTCGGAGCAAAAGTCAAATCCGGCGACAACAAGACGCCCGAAGGCAACTACACCATCGAGAAACACAATCCCAAAAGCATTTTTCATTTATCGCTGAGGATCTCGTCCCCGAACGCGGAGCAAATCAAGGCCGCGAAAGAAGGCAACTACGAACCCGGTGGCGACATCATGATCCACGGCTACCCGAACAAGATTCCAGCATTTCTCTTTAAATTTTGGCACAAGTGGAAAGACTGGACAGCCGGCTGCATCGCGGTTACGAACGACGAAATCGAAGAAATCTACGACGCCGTCAAGGACGGAACACCTATAACCATCAAGCCTTAGAATTATGTCAAAGAAAAAATTTATTTGGATCGCAGTGGCAATATGCGTAGTCGCACTGATATTCTTTCATCATGATATCATCTTTACATTAGACCGTGCAAATATTTTTCGCATTGACGAGTTTTATGAATTCAACGCAGATGACGAACAAAATTTAAAGAACCTTTTAAGCAAATACGACTTAAAGCCAATTTCATCAGGTGATTTTTTCTCTCTACGGTACGTGCAACAAGACAACTTATGAAGACGACGGCAAAGCCATTCATAAAACAGTAAAAACAGCAGAACCGCAAGAAGCCAAAGCCATTTACAATGAATTTATTGAATTAAATATTTTCGATTTAAAATCCATCGAAACAAAGCCCCTTGGCGTTTATTTGGATATATATCAGATTGCCTATCTATGTTCAAATGTATCCATCGAGGTTGCGGATGAAAAACGCCTGAACCATTTTTCCATTGAGCCTAGTAATCATAATGACGAGCGATACATCAAGATTTTCAACATTTTCAAAAGCCACGGCTTTTTGCCAGAAAAATCAAAAAAGAGTACAAGCAATAACACCGACTCCAAAGCCATTGAAAAAATCCAGTCGTTTTACACCAACTACATTTTCGGAAACGAGTTCGCAAGTGATTCTGTCATCGCGAAGTATTGCACAAAGGAACTCGCACAAGAGCTTTCAAAAGCCTACGACGACGAGTTCAGCGATGGTGGCGGCTATGCCGTCTGGAAGTTCCGCAGTGGCGCGCAGGATGGCGAAGACATTCATGAAATCGAAAAGATTGAATCTCTTGGCGACGGCAAATACCTTGTCCATTACAACGATATGGGCAACAAAGGCACACACACCATCACCATCGTCCAGCAAGACGGCGAGATTTTCTTCGACAAACTTGATTAAAGGGCAAGACAACCGCACAAAAAAGGTATATTGCTGTTATAGACTATAAAGGAATCTATTTATGGTTTCATGCAACACCGAAGAATGTGAAAAAATTTGGCTGAAACGAATCCGCAACCTGGCCGGTTTTATGGGGATGATCCTCCCTTGGGTTTCCCTGCTCGGAGCAATTCTTGTGGCAAGGACGGACGGCGTTCCCGAAGACTTCTGGGAAACGTTATCCATCTCAGCAACATATTACATCACCCCGCCATTGGTCGGCATCTTGACCACTGCGGCAGTCGTGCTGATATGCTACAAGGGGTACGAAAAGCGTGACGACCTGGTCACCACAATCTCCGGCGTATTCGGGCTGATGATTGTCTTATTCCCCTGCAAATGCCCTGCGGCAGGCTCGATCGTCGGCTTTTTTCAAATACCGGTAGACATTTCGAACATCATCCATTGTGCCTCGGCGGTTATGTTCTTTGTCCTTTTGGCCTACAACAGTATGTTCCTGTTCACGCTTGGCGAAAGCGACACCAAGCAAAAACGGATCAAGAACATCATCTACAGGGTTTGTGCCATCGGGATGCTATGCGCTATGGTACTCATGCCCCTGCCCATCCATTTCTTCGCCAAGACTTTCATTGTCGAAGCAATCGCGCTCACGTTCTTCGGTGTAAGCTGGCTCGTGAAGGGTGAAGTTTTCGGCATCTTGTCGGACGATGATTCCGAACAGTAAAATTATTTTGGAGGGAACAATGAATCAACAACCATCTGACGTCGAAAAACAAATGAGAAAGACGGGACTCAAGATTGCATTTTGTATGGCGCTCCTGATGAGTTTTGGACTTTCTCTCACAGGCAACCTTCTTGCAGAACGTCCTCCCGAAATGCCCTTGGCGCCAATCATTATGGGCTTTCTGGCCTGCTTTGCCATCAGCTTTGTCGTGAGCTTCGGTATCGGGATTATCGTCCCCATCCCCAAGGTAAACGCCGCTCTAGCCCGCAAGTTCAAGCTGCAACCGGGAGCGCCCAAAACGCACTTTGTCGAATCCGTCGTATCGAATCTGATTTACACGCCGCTCATCACGACTGTTATGGTCCTGTTCGTGTACTTTGCGATGATGCCAGAAGGGCATAAGCCGCCGTTCTTGCCGATGTTCATTCATTCGCAGATTGTCTGCTTTATCGTGGCCCAGGTGCTGATACTCATCTTTGAGCCGATAATCGTCAAAAGGCTACTTCCGAAAAAGCAATAGTTCACAAAACTTTTTCAGCATACAAAAAGTCCCGGCACAGCCGGGACTTTTGCTTTGAACTTTGAAAATTGCGATTACTCTTCGCCTTCTTCAGCTTCTTCGCTTTCGGCAGCAGCGGTAACGACATTACCGAGCAAAACGCTCACGTCGACGGACTGCAAGTCAGCGAGGCTCTTCACGCCCGTCTTCTTGTCTTCTTCGACCTTGCCGAAGTTTGCGACAATGACGTTTGCAGAGCTTGCTTCAAAGCGGCGAGTCTTGTTCGCGAGGCTCATAGTGCCCTTTGTTGCCGGGAAGAACTTGGCTTCGAGCCTTGCCATATCCTGGGAAGTCTTTACAGTCTGCAAAGCCTGGCAAGCGATAGCCCAAGTAGCCTTGTTCAAGTCAAGACCATTATTGACAAGTTCAAGAACCATGGAGTTGCCCTTGAAGGACTTGGCCGTCGTGGCATCGTAATGTTCCTTGGCCTGGTTGACGTAGTTACCCTTCTGCATAAAGAGCATGGCGATCACGCCAAAAACGAGAACGGTAAGAGCAATGGAAATATTCTTTAAATTCATGACGTTCTCCCTTATTCGAAGTGGTATTCAGCCGGTTTTTCAATTTTGAGTGTCTTGGCAAGATTGTATTCGACCAAGGCGCTGTAGTCCACGGACTTCATCTTGCCCTTGGCAAATGTGAACTTGACGACACAATCCTTACCGCAAGCAACTTCCTTCACGTTCTTTTCGTTCTTGACAAGGATTGTACCTTCGGCAAGACCAGCCTTCTGGTAAATGCCGTTCTGCACGGCATCGTTGATGCCAGCACCGGTATAGACGTGAGAAATCTGTTTGAAGCGAGCGTCCTTGTCGCCTTCGATGGCAGCGAGGTTGGCCTTGAATGCAGCTTCGGTCTTTGCACCGGAGAGCATGGAGTACACAAGCTTCCAAGCCATGCCGTACTGGTCAATAGAGCGCCACTGTTCCACAAGCACCTGCGTATTCTGTTCCAAATAAGCGGATTCCTGTTCGTTTGCGGTGCGCTTGGCCTGTTCCTCGTAGCCGCCCTTGAGCGTCATCAGGATAATGATGAGAGCGACGAGGATGACCGTGTCAACCACGACTAGGATCTTCATTTTCTTTCTATCCATAAATATTCCCTTTAAAAAGAGTCGTTTCGAAAATAATCTAAACTTTAATTTAAAAAAATCAAGAAAATTTAAAGTAAAAATCAAGAACAAACACACCTATTTTTTATATTCTCCGTATATGAGCGAAAATGTACTCAAGTTACCGTCCCAGATTATCTTTGAAAACCTCAAGGAAATGATGCGCGCCAAGAACACGGCGCACGAATCCATATTCAAGTTCCACTGGAAAAAGATGTGGCCGTTCAGCCTTATTTGGCCGCAAGTGGATTTTGTCCGTATCGTGAGACTCATGGGTGAATTGCGAAAGAACGTCGCTTCGCAGAAAAAGCTGGTCAAAGAAGCCAAGTCCAAGGCAAAGCCCTACGAAAAGACGTTCCTCGATACCGTGCCGGCATACTTGGACAGCTTTGACGTATCTTGCAAGTACCTTGCCGATGTGGCCCAGTGGAAGCAGGACATGCTCGAAAAGAAAGTCCGCCACGATGTCAAGATGATGCGTGACGTCTCGGAGTACAACCAAATTCTTAAAGCCTACGAAAAAGCACAGAGCGACCTGGTTCAGGCGGGCGCATTTGTCCGTGCCGGTTGGATAGAAGTCCTCAAAGGCTCCGCGGACGAAACCGAAGGCGAAACAAAGCAAGGCTAAAGATGCCAGCAGTCAGCGTCATCATCCCGATGTACAACACCGAGGCATTCATCAAGGATTGCCTCGACAGTCTTGTCGCGCAGACATTTAAAGACTTCGAAGTCATCATCATCAATGACGGTTCGACGGACAACTGCGCAAGGATTGCCGCCAGTTACGCTTCTTCTGACGCACGATTCAAGCTCATCGGTCAGCCGAACAAAGGGCCATCCGAAGCCCGCAATACAGGTCTCAAGATTATCCGTGGCGATTACGTGACTTTTGTCGATAGCGATGACTGCGTGGCACCAAACTACCTCGAAGCGCTAGTTTCTATGGCCAAGGAACATGAAGCCGACATTGCGTGCTGCAACCAGCAACAAGTCGACGAATCGTTCAAATCCGACAGCACCACAGTCGAAGTCGCAAGTTCTGCAAGCCTTTCCGCCGAAGACGCAACAGCCATCGCCCTGTACCAGGACAGAGTTCCTGACTATTCCGCCTGGAATAAACTGTACAAATCAAGCCTCTGGAAAGGCAAGTTCTTCCCAGCCGACAAGTCGTTGGCAGAAGACCTCGCCGTCATCCCCGAGATTTTGCTTTCGGCAAACAAAGTGGCGATTACCAAAGCCAAGCTTTACCTTTACCGCAAGCACCCAAGCAGCATCCTCGCCTCATCGCTGACTCCCGAGAGAGCGGCAATTCTCGATATCGCCGAATCCGTCTTTGAGCAGATGAAGCCCGTTTCGAAGCATCTTTACAAGGCTGCCCGCAGCACGCTCGTGAGCGCCAGTTTTAGCGTCTTGATGCGCACAAACGACAGTGAAGAGGTTGCAGAATTCCGCCACAGGGCTTTTGCACTCATCCGCAAATATCGATTCGGCACGTTCTTTGACACGAAAACCAGAATGCGCAACCGCATCGCCATTTTGCTTTCGTACCTCCCGCGTTTTCTGTTCCTCAAACTTTTAAAGAAAGGCATTCAATGATCCCGTTGACTCCCAAAGAAGTCGTCATACGCCTTGCGCGGTACGTTCTCGGAGAGAGACGTGTTCACGACTATCTGATAAAGCGAGGGATCGGGCTTCGCCAACTGGGAAACGGATATTACGAGAACAGTGAAAATGAGAACTGCGCCAACGAGAATAGCGCTATAGAGAACAGCGCATTTCCTGGGAAGCAACAGCTTATTTTCATGGCCGACGGAAAATGGATGCACGGAGGTCTCACTGACAGACTGCGCGGAATGGCGAGCGCCTATAAATTCGCAACGGAACACAATCTGGACTTCAGGATTTTTCACACTTCGCCATTTTCGCTTCAAGAAGTTTTGCAGCCGAACAAGGTCGACTGGACGATAGACGAAAAACAGATTAGCCGCAACTGTTCCATCGCAAAGCCGGTACTTTTATACCGCGAAGACTTCAACAACGATTCCGCTTTGGAACGTCAGCTCGATGACAAGCATAAACAGTTCCATCTGTACTCGTGCGTCGATACGTTAGGCGAAAAATTCCCGGATTATTTCAACGAGCTTTTCAAACCGTCGCCACTTTTAGAAGAGCAATTACGCCATTACGACTTTCAATTAGGAACAAATTATCAATCCTATTCATTCCGCTTTCAGAACAAGCTTGGGGACTTCAAGGAATTCAAGTTCAAAGCGCTTTCCACAAAGAAAAAGCAAAAATTGCTGAGCGCAGCCCTCCAGGCTCTTCAACGTGAAATTGCAAACAGTGCAACACCCAATGCACTCAGCCAAAATAAAATTCTCGTGACGGCCGACAGTCCGACATTCCTCGCCGAAGCGGCAAAACTCCCGAACGTCGTTACAGTCAAAGGCGAAAGCGTCCACATTGACTTTAACAGTTCCAAGAACGCTGCAGACTACCTTAAATCCTTTACGGAATTTTTCCTGATTTCAAGGGCGACAAAAGCAAAGCTTTACCGCAACACCAAATTCAACACATATCCCTCGAACTTTCCGAAGTACGCCGCCCTCCTTGGGCACATTCCGTACGAAATCGTCAAAGACTAGCCTTTAGCGAGGCCTTCATTGTGTCTACAGGCGGCAAGCCCGTTACAGTCCTTTCGGATGGAAGCTTTTTCTATGTGCTGGTGTAAAGCCTTGGCGCCGGATGGCGTCGAGGTGGGCCTTGGTACCGTAACCGGCGTGTTTGTCAAAACCGTAACCCGGATAAAGTTCTTCGAGCTTGTCCATATAGCGGTCACGGAAGACTTTCGCAAGGATCGAGGCCGCCGAGATGCTTGCGATGCGGCCATCGCCTTTGACGATGGGCATTTGCTTTTCGGCAGGAACACCACGGATTTTGAGATTGCCATCGACGGCAATTAAAGTGGTTAGTGGCTGGTGGTTAGTGGTTAGGGATGCGAAAGAGCCTTTGACTTCGATGGGGATTTCGGGGGCCGTTTCGTTGAGTCCCGGGAATCCGAGAGCCTGCAATGCACGGCGCATCGCCAAGAAGTCCGCTTCGAGAATGTTCATCTCGTCAATTTCTTCGACGCTAGCGCTTGCAATCGCATAGCAGGCACAGGCGTCCTTGACCGCATCAAACATCGCTTCGCGCTTGGGGCGAGAAAGCTTTTTGGAATCATTCAGCGTCAAGAGAGCATCGGGCGACTTGAGCACGGCGGCACAAGCGACAACAGGACCCGCGAGCGGTCCACGACCAACTTCGTCAATGCCCACAACAATTGCTGAATTTTCCGCCACATTTCCAGAGTGCGCGCCATCCGCAGAAAACAAATCCAAATCACCGCCAAAAGCAAGAGGATTTGCCGCAAACTTGCGCAGCGCCACTTCCCCTTCTATCGGAGATTCAATGTTTTCAAGAAATGCAGGCAGTTTGAATTTCATTATAACACCGTGGTTCGCAATCGAAATTGTGTAGGGAGATGCCGTCCCCATTCGCGGATTATGACCACTAGGCAGCTTAGCTGCAAGTGGTCAAAGAGAACGGAGTCCGGCATGACATTAATGCAAACCCAGCGACTTGGCATAGTCGCGAATCGTCTTCCAGTACAGGGCGTGTTCCTGCACAAGCACTCGGGCGGCAAGCGTATCAGCAGTATCGTCCGGCATCACCGGAACTTTGGTCTGCGCCAAAATGCGACCGCGGTCAATTTCTTCACTGACGAGATGCACCGTCGGGCCAGATTCCGTTTCGTGCGCAGCAAGCACAGCTTCATGAACGTGATGTCCAAAAAAGCCCTTACCGCCAAACTTCGGCAACAAAGACGGATGAATGTTCAAAATGCGGTTCGGCATACGCTTGAGCATGCAAAGCGGAAGCGCCTTCATATAACCGGCCAGAATCAAAAGATCCACGTCATATTTGTTGAGAACTTCAAGCATAGCGGCTTCGAACGCAGCCTGATCCGGATGGGTCTTACCCGAAATGTGATGCACCGGGATACCATATTCCTTGGCATGGTTCACCGCGCCGCATCCAGCATTGTTCGTAATCAAAAACTTGCACTGGGCGTCGAGGTCACCCTCGCCAATGCGCTCAATAATTGCTTTGAAGTTGCTTCCACCACCGGAAGCCATGACACCGATTTTAAACATGCGCCAAATATAATTTAATTGAGTGGTTAGTGGTTAACCAATCACTACTTATGGTCAATTCCAGGTGGGGTGCGCAAGAAATATATGACACAAGGGACAATCACGCAGGCCGCAAAGAACGCAAAGTTAAGATAAATGAACCAAGATTCAATCGTGACCGCAGGCGAAATCACATAAGACTTCAGCAAGGAAAACACTACGATGAGGAAAACACCGGGGAGCATATGTGCAATCAACTTAGTCATACCCTAAAAATAATTCAAATTAAAAACATTTCATGTAAAAAGACTGAAAAATAGACCCTAATACAGGAAATGACAGGAATCTTCACGGCTACGCCGTTCTGAATGACGTAAGAGAGAACGCGCGTCTGTAAAAAGGCGACCCCGGCACAGAGACAGGGGTGACACAAAAGCTCCCTCTTCTTTCGTATAAATATCCCAACCACTTCCTACTGCCTACTTCCTACAGCCTACTACTCACCTCACTCCTCTTTCGTCATTTGACAAGTCCCAAATGCTCGGCTCAGTTATAGGTCTGCAAGCAGCCCTGCAACATTCGCCTTTTGCATTTGTCGTCTGTAGTGGCGCAGCCGCGTTCTTTCGTCTAATTACTATCTTTCCATCCGTATAAACCTTTAAATATCGGACCTCATTATGAGCATTAAAGAATATCTTGCCGGTGCAAAAATGTCCGGCTCCGTCCAGAAGCTGATGACCCCGGGTCTCGCCGTGGAATTCATTCAGCCGTGGTACACCCCGCTTTCTACAACTCCTTCCACCACGGGTATTGCCGTTGGTGGTATTGGTTCTACGTTTACCGCAACACCTGCCGGCACGACTCCCGTGATGAACGTGATGCCGGGCGTCCAGGTTCGCACCGAAAAGCCGTCTGACCTCCGCTTCAACAACTTCTTCTTCAAGGAAGCCGTCCTCAGCGCAAAGGCTACGCGTTTTCGGCGACGCCGACATGAAGGACCAGAAGAAGGCCGAAGCCAAGCTCAACAAGGTTCTCGCCGACAAGACTTTCTTCGAAACGAACAAGGCCGCTTTTGAACGCTGGCACATCCAGTTCAGCGACCGCACCCAGGCTTTGATTGCTGCAGGTAAGGACACCGCCGCCATCAACCGCGCCGTGCTCATCGACTTCTTCGACGGCATGGTTGGCGAAAAGGCCGCCCGCGAAGGCGCCCTCACCGCCGCTTGGGCAAACGACAGCGAATTCCTCGGCCAGCCGGGTTATGACGCCGCCAAGATGAAGTACACCGCCCTCTATCCGGTCAGCGAAACCGTTTACGAAGGCAAGGGTGTCGCCATCACCAAGACGCAGTCCAGCTATGTGACTCCGGGCGACGAACGCCTCTCCAGCCTCCCGGTGAACGCCACCGTCTTCACGCTCGAAAACAACACCAAGGAAACCCGCGAAGTGACGATTGTCCAAATTCAGGACAGCATCACGGGCTACATGGCCAAGAAGGACCGCCAGGGCGTTCAGGACTCCAGCTTTGTGCTCGTTCCGTCCGCACGTTTCCCGAAGGGTGTGCAGTTCGACAAGGAACTCGAAGATGGCCGCTCTGTTCGCGGTATCGAATTTTATAACGAAAAGGCTCTCGCCGAAAGCGACTTCAACGGTTGCATGGGCGTGAGCGTGGCTTGGAACAAGAAGGACAACCTCAATGTTTCCGTGAAGCCGATGTTCTATCAGGACGACGCCAAGGCCGTCTTGAAGGCAGCCCTCCAGAGCGGTCGCGTTGCAAACTCCTGGGTCAAGAACGTTTACAGCGGTCGTGAAACGATTGCCGGCGCCATCGCCGTTACCGCAGTCCTCAAGCCGAAGCAGAAGGTTTCCTTCCAATTCAACATGGTGCTCGACTTCCCGGAAATCAAGCTGAACAAGCTCACTTCCGCCAAGAAGTACACCGCATTCTACCCGGAAGCCTACGGTCGCGTGGTCGCCCTCCTTACGGAAGCTCTCGCTGCCGACAAGACTTTTGACGATCGCCTCAAGGCTTTCGAAAACCTCGTTCCGAAGAAGCCGGTTGCCAAGCTCTACAAGACTGCCGCCAAGCAAGCTGAATTCAAGAGCCTCGCCATCAACACGCTCAGCTTCCTCGCCGAAGCCACCGTGTGGGACAAGGAAGACCGCTTCCTCGTTCGCGAATGCGCCGACTATCCGTTCTTCAACTCTCTCGACGTTTACTTCTACGGCAGCTTTAGCTTGCTCGCCCTCATGCCGCGCCTCGATGGCGTTGTGATGAAGCGCTTTGGCGATGCCATTCTCGCCGTGAACGAAAACCGCCGCCGTCACCACGAATTTGTGAACCTCCCCTACGCCGACCTCCCGGACCCGAAGCTTGAAGGCCCGCGCGCTGTGCGTGGCGCTGTGATTCACGACCTCGGAAGCCCCTTCGACGCCGAACCGGATGCCTACGACTGGCACAACGTGAAGGAATGGAAGGACCTCGCTCCGAAATACGTGCTCATGGTCTACCGTCACTACCACAAGACGAAGGACATGCAGTGCCTCGCCGATTGCAAGGAAGCCGTTTACGCCGCCATGGAATACCTCGAAAAGATGGTGAACCCGGGCGAAAACTTCCCGCTCACGCACGGTACCGACGACACGTTCGACAACCTCTGCAGCTACGGCATCTCCGTTTACTGCGGTTCCCTCTGGATTGCAGGCCTCCGCGCTGCAGCCAAGATTGCTGAACTCCTCGGCGATAACGAACAAGCTGCCAAGTGGAACGAAAAGTCCGAAGCCGCCAACAAGGAATTCACCGAATCGCTTTGGGACGAAAACGAAGGCTACTTCCGCTTCTTCATCACTCCGATGGAAATGAAGGACTTGAACGTCGAAAAGTATGCCGAACTCCGCGAAGCTGTGAAGGTTTCTTTGGAACTCCCGGAAGATCCGAACGCAGGCGTGAAGGCCATCAACGAATGGCTCTGCGCGGGCGAAATCCCGGACGGCGAAGACCTCTCCAAGAACGAACTCCGCGGCCTCAAGAAGGCTTGGATTACGGCTCAGTGCAAGGAAGCCTTCACCAAGAGCTGGGAAGCAAAGATTGCTAACGACTGCGACGATGTATTCGCCGACACGATGCTTGCAGACACTTACCTCCGCTTGCTCGACCTCGAACCGATCACCGACAGCGCTAAGGCAAAGTCTAACTTGCTCAGAATTTTCAATACGAACTATAAGGCCAACAGCCCGCTCATCGGTGCAGCAAACCTTGTTCGTAAGGACGGTTCTCCGCTCGACGAATTCAACTTCCAGGCTCACGACGTCTGGATTGGTATTCAGTACAGCATCATGACCGCCATGATGTTCCACGGTTTGGAAAAGGAAGCCTCCGTGCTCGCCGATTCCATGATCGGAAACCTCTATGACGAAGCCCGCGTGCCGTTTGCCGCCCCGGAAGGATTCAACGGTTCTTGCCGCCTCCACCCGGAAGCTCTCGTTGCAAAGTTCGGCCTCAGCGCAACTGCCGCCGACAAGATGCACAAGGAACTCTTGAAGAAGGGCGCACTCCTCGCCGACTCCCGCATCAGCCCGAAGCTCCCGCGCAATCTCGCCGCCTTCACGAAGGCTTTCGGCGCCATTGCAAAGAGCAACAAGGTCGATGTGAACGAGCTCTTCACGCTCCTCCACAGCACGGCACTCAAGTACACCGCTGGTAAGTACTTCCGTCCGGGCATGGTGTTCGCTCTGCTTTATAAGTAAGGGGAACTGCAAGGTTCAAGCAGCAAGCTCACATGCAAACAAGACCTTGGTCTTCGACCAACGATTGTTTGCTTAGTGACTCGCTGCTCTCGCCATAGTACGTCCGATTACTTATACGCTTCGCTTTTTGCGGTTTGCTAAAAGCTGAGTAAAAGCAAAGAGATATGTCGCTAAGCGAACAATTCCGCACCGAAGGGAGGACCTGTGAGCGTGCGAGCTTATTCTCTTTAGCTTCATAGCAACAACCTGCACGCTTCGCTTTTGCGATTTGCAACAATTAAAAAAAGGCTCTGTCGGTTGACAGAGTCTTTTCTTTTCAAGGAGTACAACAAGCAAAAAGCAAAAGCTTAAAACGCGGACGCTTCATCAACGGTAATGACATCCATATCGTAAATCTCCATCTTATTCTGGAAATTCACGCTAGAACCATCGTCAAGAACGAGATACTTTGCGGTGTAAAAAATAGCTTCGACCGGCAACGAGAATTGCAGACGGGATTCGCAGAGACATCTTTGAGCATTCGTGTAATCCAATTTCGGCTTCACATAAATAACCCCCTCGGACTCATAAACCTCCATTTCCTCAATTTCGACATTACAAGTCATCAAAATATTCTCGAGGGTAAATCCTGTACGAGTTCCACCGACATACCTATAAGCAACAGGCGGAAGCGCAGCCTCATAGCGGTCCGCGACACCACTCGCACCATCCAACATCGGGTCTATATTGCTAGTGGTGCGGCAGTAGGCAGTCGCATCCGTAACAATCACATGTGACGGGTCCGGCGGCGTTACAGAAGACGAGCACACATCAACAGAGGACGAGGAGAACTGCGGCTGTACCGAGGACGAAGATAGTTCCGGCGTCACAGAAGACGACGATTCGACCACACTCGAGGACGACGCTACTTCAATCGAAGAAGAGGATTGCGTCAAAGATTCACTTGACGAAGAGCTCCTTACAGGGAGCGGTTCCGTCACGACCACATAAACCGTGTTCTGGTAAACCAAATACTTGATGTCGGCATCAACCGGATCGATATTGAACCAATCGTCGGTAACGCACATGCAATCTGTCGGATCCCCCACAAAATTAATTTTCAGCGTATCGAGCACACGCTGGTTATTGAACACAATGTCCGCATAACCGCAAGCTTCTTCAATATTCGGAATTACCACATGATGCCCCGCCTCATCGATAACCAAATAAGCGTTGGAAGGAGCAAGAGATTTCATCAAAGCATCATACGGATGGCCGTAACAGCCCTTTAAATCGAGAGACATATTGCGTGAGGAATCCAGCACGGCAACGGGCCCACTTTGCCCACCGTTTCCGCCGACAGGCTGATCGACACCCGACACCGAATCTTCACCACAAGCAGCAAACATAAGTGCGGCAAACGCAGAGCAAGCAAAAAACGAAAGCTTCTTCATAATCTTCTCCTTTTAGGAAACCACTTGTTTCTCACACTCACAATATAACCATTCCTTTTTACAAAGTCAATATCTTATGCAACAAAAATTAAGAATTTTAATTAAAAACAAACAATTTTCACATTACTTTCAACAAAACAATTCTATATGCAACACTTTGTTGTATATAAAAAAATCGGAACCGCAACGCGGAACCGAAAAAAAAATGCAATAACGCTAATTTCGTAAATCTATTAACCAAGCCACTATTTTTTCTTTTTGAAGCGGAACAAGAGCCTTTTGCGGGCGTTCTTATCGTACTTCGAGATTGCATACAAAAAAGCCGCAAGGCAAAGGATAATCCCGATAATCGAATGCAGCATTCCACCCTCGCCCAGGCCCAGGAACCGGTACGACAAACAGACCGTGAAGAAAGAGAACAGGGCATAAAAATACACCAGCACAGTAGACACAAGCTTACTCAAGGTATTCCGCCCCTTCATCTTGTAAAGCCATCCCACCAAGTAAATCAAAAGGAATGACACCACGAACACATACAAATACAAAACAGCAATTAGCGTGATATTCATAATCAACTCCCCTTAAACATCTAATGAAAAACTATATAAAAAAGGGTCTAAAATCCATCCAAACATATTGTTTTATAAAAAAACTGGACTCCAGGCGCAGAAAGCTCCTATATGGGAAAAATGCCCGAAGCCAAGGTCCATTACGAAGAAAAAGACGACATCAAAGTCGATGATAAAATTGATTTTGGAAAGATTTAGACTAGCTACCAACAGCTACTTTTTCTACATTTGCTTGCACTATGAGCTTAAAATTTGATACTCCCATTACCGAAGTTCCGCTGTTCCACCAGGGTAAAGTACGTGACATGTACGACCTCGGCGACAGCTTCCTGATGGTCGCCAGCGACCGTCTTTCCGCTTTTGACGTGGTGCTCCCCACCCCGATTCCTGGTAAGGGTAAAATCCTCAACCAGCTTTCGCTGTTCTGGTTCCAGCACCTCGGCATGAAGAACCACCTCATCACCGCCGACGTGAACGAATACCCGGCCGTGCTCAAG
>CACZAD010000063.1 GCA_902779055.1 Fibrobacter succinogenes
TACTTTATTTGTTACGCACGATATTCGCGAAGCCGTTTATTTGGGAAGCCGAATTATTGTACTGGGATCGACACCGGGTCGCATTATTGCAGACATTCCGCTGGATTTCCCGGTAAAGAAAAATCGCAGTGATTGGTTCCGCGACGAAAGAGTGCAACAAACCATCGTAGCCATTGAAGATGCCTACCATAAAGATGTCCTTGAAAAACTCGGACATATCGTGCAAGGGGGTGCGAGCATATGAGAACTTTTACAAAATATCTATCCAAATTTTCGGGAATCCTGTTTCTATTGTTCTTGCTTGGAATTTGGACTTTGATTAGCTGCGGTCCGGAATGGAGCAGCCAATACCTGTTCCCGTCGCCCAAGGCGATAGCGAACGCCCTCTTTGATTCTCGTGAAGAACTTTTGCGGAGTGCAGGAGCGTCGCTCTTGAAACTTGTCCCCGCTTACCTAGTGGCGGCTATTGTCGGCATTTCCATCGGAATCCTTTCCGGGTCTGTTTCTTGGATAAGCAACATGCTGAAACCCATCTCCCGATTTGCAGCCCCGATTCCACCCAACGTTTACATTCCCTACGCTATTGCGATTCTCCCGACCTTTTACCTGTCATCCACGTTTATCATTTTTATTGCTGCATTCTGGCCTATTTACTTGAATACGGCAGCCGGTGCCGCCGATATTCCCGAAAAATACAAACGCAACGCCGCTATTATTGGAATAGGTCGCTTTGAATACTTGTGGAGAATTGCCCTTGTAGCAAGCCTTCCGTCCATATTCTCAGGGCTTTCCGTAGGCATGGGGCTTTCATTTATCATGCTCACGGTCGCAGAACTTTTCGGAGAAAATACGGGGCTTGGGCACTTTGTGCAATTTTATGCGGACTATTCCGACTATCCCAACATGGTTGCAGGAATTCTTTGGACAGGCATTGTCGTGCTTGCGATTATGGAACTTTTTGAATTTGTAAAACGAAAACTCCTATTCTGGACAAAAGCGAATTAGACATGATTAGCAAAACAGCGCTTTTGTGCGCCCTTGCCCGCGCAGCGTACACCCATGGCTACAACAAAAAAAACAACCGCGAAAAAATCTTCGAAGATGAATTTGCGCTTGATTTTGTGAGCCTTAAGGAATACCGCCACGCCTATAAATTCGCAAAGGAACTATTTCCTGGAACAAGGTTTCCGACCAAAAATTTGTTGGACGAATACTTTTTACCCATTGTCCTTCCGCGCAACCGCTTTGCCGAAGATATCGTCGAAGAAAAGCAAAGTACGGGGGATGTACAATACATCCTTTTGGGTGCAGGTTTAGACTCTTTTGCGCTTAGGAATAAAAGCAAGAATGTAGATGTCTTTGAACTCGACCTTTACGAAACGCAGGTTTTTAAAATCGAGCGGATGCGAAAACTTTTCGAAAAAAAACGTCCGAAAGTTCATTTTGTAGAAATCGATTTCAACAAGGACAGCATCATCGACAGGCTGGCAAGCGCCGGATTTAACCCGAAAATACGCTCCATATTTTCGATTCTCGGAGTGTCCTACTACATTCCCATCGAAATCTTTTTCAAGACCGTATCGCAGATTTCCAAGATTGCAGCACCGCGTAGCGGCCTTGTTTTCGATTACTACGAAAAAGAGGACCCGTTTGCGCCGACCCTTACAAAACTCGCTCGCCTGAAGCAAATCGCCGCAGATTGCGGTGAAATCATGGCAGACGGTTACGTCCCTGGCGAAGTTGCCGAACTCATGAAAAAGTCTGGCTTCAAAAGTTGCCAGGATCTTTCGCCACAAGACATCGACAACGCGTTTTTCAAGGATTCAACGGGACTATCCGCATTCGAAGGCGTCCACTTGGTATACGGCCAGAAATAAGCGGCCGCAATCCGGCTACTCCAAAAAAGTTCGCCTTATTCCAAATACATGACTTCGCCGATTTGCGGCATAAGTACGGGCTTGCCCGATTCGCGAGCGGCACGCTTCGCGTTTTCCAGCGGCTCGTAATACGGATGTTTGCTCAGGCTGAATTTGGAATGATGAACCGTGAGGTAACGTTTCGCGTCCAACTCAATCATTTCTTTGCCCAGGTATTCCGGCATCGTATGGACCTGCGACCAATCCTTGTTGTATTGCCCGTTTTCCATAATGGCGAGGTCGATGTCCGGAAACTCCTTCCCGATTTTCGCATAGTGCGGACCATAGCCGGAGTCACCACCAATCCATACCATGCGCTTAGGCGACTTGAACACGAACGACGCCCAGAACGTCTTGTTTTCGTGCAGCTCACGGCCCGAGAAATGCCGCGCCGGAGTCGCCGTCACACGGAAGCCCTCTTCCAAGTCGATGAATTGCCACCAGTCCAATTCCACAATTTTTTCGACAGGGTAACCCCAGTATTCGAAATGTTCGCCCACACCAAGAGCCGTCACGACTTTCTTGACGCGAGGCTTCATCTCCGTTACCACCTCGTAATCCAAATGGTCCCAATGGTCATGGGAAATTACCAGATAATCAATATCCGGCATGTCAACGGGCTTGTAGATATCCGTCCCCAGGAACATCTTGTTCGCGAACTCCACCGGAGAGCCCTTGTAAAACACCGGGTCCACCAGCACCTTCTTGCCAGACAGATTCATCAGGTAAGACGAATGCCCGAACCACACAATCCAATCGCGGTCCTGCGGGAGCGACTTCAGATCCGTCTTGATGACATGAAGCGCCGTATCCGGGAACAACAGCGTCTTGTCGCCGAAAATATAATCCTTCCAGACTCCAAGTTTGGTCCTATTGCCCGTCGAAAAGGCGGTCTCCACCTCGTTCACGAACTGCGTTCCATCGTAATGCGGCGATTTCCTGACACGCTCCAAACGCTCGCCCTGGGGAAGGCGCCCAAAACTGGGCTGGCTGATAAACAGAATCCCCACATCCCCAAAAAGAAATAATATCGATAAAATAATTGCCGTTAACATAAGCAATTATACATTATAAAAAATTTCAATCCGAAAAATTTTTGTCAATCGATTAAGTCGTTCTGAAAACGCGACAAATGTTCGAACGGCAAAATCTGCCGGCCCCTGAACAGCCCGCAACCATCGTTGATGAGCTGGTTGTTGATGGCCTTGAACATGTTCACGTCAATTTTCGCCAGCTCGAGTTCCTGCAACTTTGTCAGGCGCTCGTAAGCCTCGTCAAAATAAACGCACTCGCCGCCCGGAATCTCGTCGCGCTTGGTACGGCGCGCCTCCTGCAACTTCTCGTAACCGAAGTGGTTCGCCTCGCCTATCTCGGCAAAATCGTCCATGTCCTTGGTACGCAATTGCAGTTCCGTATAGCAACGCGCGAGATTGTCGTAGAACGTGATATGCAGCGATTGGTAACCCGTGCTTCTCGGGGTCGTCACGTAATCGCGGTAATAGGGCCGAATGGATTCCATGAGCAAATCGGAATGTCCTTCGAATCCGGAAAGTTCCGCAGAAAAGCCCTTCTCTTCGAGGAATCCGGGCAGCACGTTCGCGATGTCGTAGAGATACTTCTGCTCTATGACAGTCCTGTCGTCGCCCTTTTTGATATGGCAGGTCGGCATCGAGATGACGATGCGGTACGCAATAAGGTCGCGGAAGCAAATCAGGCGGCTCTTGATTTCGGCCTCCGACGGGAACGCCCTATTTTTCTTGTAATAGTCGTAGATATATTCAAGAATATACCCATTGAATTTTTCTTCGGCGCGGACCAGCGACTTGATGCGTCCCTTGAAGGTAAATGCCAAGAAGGGATACTCGCGCGTCATGAACTTGTAAAATTCCTTGATTCTCTGAGACTGCGAAGTCAAGAAGTCGTTGTGCTCGAGAAGCTCGATTATCTGGATCAGATAATTGGAATGTGCGAGGTCGATGCCGTTGCGCGATTCCTTCGCGCTGTTCCTGAGGTCGTTCGAATACTGGTGCAAAATTTTCAGCACCGTATTTCCGGAGAATAGATAGTCGTTCAGAGAAATCATACAAGAAGAAATATAACAAAAGGTTCTTCAAAACCTGCGATATTTTTTCATGTATTTTTCAAGTCGCTTCGCCGGCTTTACATTATTTGCAACAACATTTCTCGCAATCACAATTTCTGTAAAACTTCGCTACCTGACGAACATCTTCCGCAGACTTTTTCCGTTACGTACAAGGTACACGCCCGGTTTATTGGGCATGGTCTGCAAGGTTCCCAGATTGCGGCCCCGCAAATCGTAAACGGTCGCGGAACCCGGAATTTCCGCAGAGCGGTTCGGCCTCATGGCGATAGACATGACATCCGAGCCGTACTCGAATGCGCCCAAATCAGGAGCGTCCCCCACAAACGGAAAACCAATATCTTCACCCTGGTCAATGGCGCGACTCCCCTTCTTGAGCCGCAAGAAGTCCACATTGGGCAAACTGCCGTCAGCATTGCGCGGACCCAACATTCCCGCAAGCTTCGAGAGATCCTCACCCGTCACGGTCATGCTCGGGTCATCAAGACTCATAAAGTCGTCTTCCGTCAAGTCGAGCTTCAAGTTCCACGTGTTGTTTTCGCCGGCGGGGCAATCCACATAATGGTCGATGTTCTGGCTCGATATCTTTTCCCAGCAAGTCCCGATTTGCGAATTTTTGTTCGGGAAGGCGATGTTGTTCTTGAGCACGTGCGCGTTGTCGCCCGTAAGCGGGGCCACCTCGGCAAGGCGAGTTTTGCCGTCTTCGGCGTAGAGCGTCGACGCCATGCTGTAGGCGCGATCTTCATTCATGTAAGACGTGTTGTTGAGCCACTTGCTGCCGGCGTTGGTGTAGTTCGCGTAAAAGCCCGAAGATTTGTTTTTCCAGGCGACGCAATACTTGATCGTATGATGTCCGGTGCCATACGTACTCTGGCCCATCTTAATGCCGTACCCGTTTCCGTTTTTCGGGTTGCCACGACCGTAATCGCTGTAGCCGTTACCCATGGCGTAGCAGTTTTCCAGAACCACGGGGAATTCCTGGTTGATGAAGTCGAAACCGTCGTCGCTGTTCCACCACGCGCGACACCCGATGAACCTGGTCGTATCGCCCTCGCCGGGCTTCTGGTAATGCGCCCCGAAACCGTCGGCATTTTCGCCGTCGCCCTGCCAACCCGTAGGGTCGTAATTGTCGTGAGCGTCGCAGTTCAAGAAGATGTGCCCGCCGCCATCCGCCGCGCCGTCGTTCGCGAAAAATCCCGGACCCGCGTTGTGGTGGCTTTCCATCTCCTCCAAGAAAATATGCTTGCTCGCGTAAAGGAAAACGCCGGAATTCGAGTTGTGCTTCATGGGAGTGTTGCGCACCTCGATACCCTTCAAGTGGAGGAACTTCGCCGAAATCACGATGGGCGAAGTGTACATCGCCCCCGCGGGAGTGCCGTCACTGTATTCCTCGCCTTCCGCCACCGGGAGGTTCGCCCCGTCAAAAATCGGCCGCTCGCCCGGGTAGGCAAGATAATGGATGCGCTTGTCGTCGCTCTCGCCGCTCGCCGTCAAAAGGATTGCGGCTGTCATCTTATACCGCGCGAAAAAGACCGTATCGTGCAGGTCGTACACGCCGCCGCGAATCCACACCGTATCGCCCGCGGCCACCACGGCGTTCGCCTTGTTGAGCGTTGCGAAAGGCTTCTCCTTCGTGCCCGCATTGCCGTCTTCGCCGTCGACAGCAACATAATAGACCGCACCGAAAGCCTGCGCCGCAGCCAAGGCCAGCCCCAAAGCAAACGTGAACCTGTTTCCCATATACACCTCTATCAATCAGGCATCAGCGTTGTGCTGATTATACTCAATTCCTCTACCAGACAAAAAGAAACTTCGACTATTTACTCAATATATGCTCTCGAAATGCGCCTGTCAAGAGGGCCATGCCACTACCAAATGGCTTTTTTTGTTCCGATATTTTTTGCCGCAACAGTTTTTATTTCCCGAACAAGTCGGAATGCGTTCCAGTATCCACAAGGGTAAGCGCCAAGATCCCGTTGTTCTTTCTGTAGCACAAAAGCCAGTCTGGACGGATATGGAGTTCTCTCGTTCCTGCGAAAACGCCGGACAGTTCGTGGTCACGAAACTTTTCGTCAAGAGTCTGGTCCGTCCGGAGTAATTCGACAACGGACTTGAGTTCTTCTAACGGGAGCCCGCACTTTTTGCAAAGCTTATAGCTCTTCTTAAAACGGTTGGTCCAGATAACTTCGTAAATCATTTGTCAAGGTCCGCCCACATTTCGTCCATATCCGTATAGCGCTTTGTATTGGGGTCGGCTTCAAGCCGTTTCGCTTCTTCAATGGCTTCCAGCAATTCACCGGAACGCCGAGGATATTTCACTTCAAATGGGAGACCTTGCTGCAGCACCACCTGTCGCAAGAACATCGAAAAAGCCTGAGACATCGAAAGCCCCAGCCCCTCAAGGAGCTTGTTGGCCTGACGGTTCAGCTCAGAATCGATGCGAAAATTTTTTGCTATGGTGCTCACGCCCATAAATATAGATTCAAGCGGTTGCAGAAGCAAGTATTTGATTGAAAAAAGTTGCAAAATACTTGCATATGATTGCTTTTTCTTTGCGTTTGTGGTATGCATATCTGTGTTAACTCCTTTGACGAACAAGCGTGAATTCGTCAAAGGCGATGTAGAACTTTCGTGTTGAAAGGCCGCCCTTTGTTTAAAAAATTAAACACAGTCCCCCTTCGGTGGTCAAATCGCCATTCATAACCGATTAACGGGTCAACACCTAATCCACAACACGAAAGTCATACTTTCCCTTCAATTAATTGCCGTTTTTCGCATGAAAAAGGCATTTTCTGGTTGGTATAGTTCTTGCAAATATAGAGGGACGGTACGACGAAGGGATTCTATCTCTTTGATGTATTGTAATATGTATTGACAACTGTATATACATATTCTATATTAAAGAGGGTAATAGATGAATATTACAAAACACGCTTTTGAGAGAATGCGTGAAAGAGGCTTTACTGTAGAGATGCTTGGGCGGTTTCTACGGGAAAAGAACTTGAGACGAGATCCTTCAGGAAAAGAGGGTGTATCAAAAATTACTACCGAAGTTGACAATCAATATTGGACGATAGTTGTCACGGATGACATGACGACTTTGATAACCGTAAGGAGAGCTCATGAAGACGAGGTGCAAGATGCAAAAGAAAACTAGGCTGCCCAAGGGCTTCAAACTGGTAGACGATATCTACCCCAAGACGGTTGTTGAAAAACTTGAAAAAGACACAAGCGTCAGGGATCCGATGACAATCACCGGCGGTCATGAATCGGAAACTCTTGAAGAATCCATAGCCCGTATTAGGCGCGCTATTGCTGAGTCCAAAGAAGAAAAGAAGATGTACTCCATAAGGCTGAAGGTGAAAACCGTAGACGCACTAAAACGCAAGGCCGCTGCGGCAGGCATTCCTTACCAGACATACATGAATGCAGTGCTGGACATCGCAGCTTCGGCTTAATGTCCATTAGACAGGCCCTTTGTAAAATCCCCCTCCTATAAAAAAATCCTATAAAAAGCCATACTTATTTAGTATTGGACGTTCTGAAATTCGCCTTCTATATTTGGTACCAAACCATTCACGCGGAGGTACCATGAAAACGAATTCATTGTTCAAAACTTTCAAAAGGCAATGCAAGCGTCTATGCGTACTGATGCAGGCGGCTTCGAAGAATGCGCTCGTCATAGCGGAAATCTGTTAGGCTTTGCAAGAAAGTCCGAAAAACAATTTGTACGGAGAACATCGGGTGAATTTTAATACGACCTTATTGCATAAGGATTTTGGCAGTGATCGAAGTACGGGCTCCACGCTTACGCCCATTTACCAGGCGAGCGCCTTTTCGCAGGAATCCGCGGAAAAACTCGAAGCCGTCTTTAACAACAGGGCCCCCGGTTTTGCCTACACGCGCATCGGGAACCCCACCACAGATTCTTTCGAACGCCGCATCGCATCGCTTGAAAAGGGCGTCGGTGCGGTGGCGTGTTCTTCGGGCATGGCCGCGGTGACCATCTCGCTTTTGAATATTCTGCAAGCGGGCGACGAGGTGATTGCGAGTGCCGGGCTTTTTGGCGGGACCATCGATTTGTTCCGCGACTTGGAGGCGTTCGGCATCAAGACCCGCTTTGTCACAGAAGTCACCGCAGAAACGGTGCGTTCCCAACTGAACGAAAAAACAAAGGCGGTGTTCACCGAGCTTATCGGCAACCCGAAACTGAACGTGGTCGATTTGAAGAGTGTCGCGGACGTAGCGCATCAGGGAGGCGTCCCGTTCATTGTCGACAGTACGACAGCGACCCCCTACCTTGTGCGTCCCTTTGATTTTGGCGCCGACATCGTGGTGCATTCCCGTCGACAGCGGAAAATTCAAATGGGATTTCGCAAGGTACAAGGGCCTGGAAGAATACAAGCGTTTCGGCAAGTTCGCCTACATCGCGAAACTCCGCAACGGCATTTGGCGCAACGTAGGCTGCTGCGTGGCACCGGCAACATCTTTCCTCAACTCGCTCGGCCTCGAAACGCTCGGGCTGCGCATGGATCGCCTTTGCAGCAACGCCTTGCAGCTGGCGGAATTTCTGCAGGGTTTCGAAGGCATCACCGTCAATTACCCTGCTCTAAAGCAGAGCCCGTATTACGATTTGGTGCAGAGCCAGTTCGGTGGCAAGGGCGGAGGCATCCTCACGATTGACGCGGGGAGCAAGGAAAAGGCATTCAAGCTCATCAACAATTTGAAGTTCGCGACCATCGCGACCAACATCGGCGACTTGCGTACGCTCGTGATTCACCCGGACAGCACAATCTTTACGCACGGCTCTAAGGAACAAAAAGAAAACGCAGGCGTATTCGAAGGCACCATCCGTGTGAGCGTGGGCATCGAGGATATCGAAGACCTCAAGGAAGATTTCGAACAGGCGATCCAGAAAATTGATTCGTAGGTTGTTATATTTCCTCACAGAGGTTTCAAATGAACTTGACTCTTGAACGCGCAAAAGAAATCAACAAAACCCATGTCACCGAAGAATCGCTCGTCATCCACTCGCTCAATGTCTGTTACGCGATGGGAGCCATGGCGAAACATTTTGGCGAAGACGTAGACCATTGGGAAGGCGTGGGTTACTTGCACGATTTCGACTACCAGGAATTCCCTGAAGAACACCTGCAACATACCGAAAAGGAACTGCTCGCCGAGGGGGTCTCCGAAGAAGATGTACGCGCAATTTTAGCGCACGGTTTTGAAATCGTGAACGATGTGGAACCCAAGACAAACATGGAAAAGAGCCTGTTCACCGTCGACGAGCTCACTGGAATCATCCAGGCCTGCGCGAGAATGCGCCCCAACGGAATCTTGGACTTGGAAGTAAAAAGTTTCGCGAAAAAATTCAAGGACAAGAAATTTGCCGCCAAGTGCAACCGCGACTACATTTTAAAGGGTTGTGCGCTCCTCGGCATGGACGTGAAGGAAGTCGCAGAAATCTGCATCGAAGGCATGCGCGAACACGCCGCCGAAATCGGGCTCGCAGGGAACTGATTCTTTATTTGAAAATATCTATATTAGTCGCATGACTGGTCCGCTCCTGATTATTATCGCTGCCTGCTTCTGGGGAAGCATGGGCATTTTCGTGCGGGGGCTCGGCGAATACGGTTTCAGCCCCATCCAAATCACAGCAATTCGAATCACGTTGGCGGCACTGATGTTCTGCGGACTTTTACTCGCGAAGGACCGCAATGGTTTCAAGATTCGCCTGCGTGACATTCCGCTGTTTTTAGGACTCGGATTCGGAAGCATTTTGTTCTTTACCATCTGCTACTTTTCGGCAATTACCATCATGCCGCTATCAACTGCGGCGATTCTGCTGTACACTTCGCCCATATGGATTGTGCTGATGTCCGCAGTTTTCTTCCGTGAAAAGATGAACGCCCAAAAACTGGCCGCCTTGGCGCTTGCCTTTGGCGGTTGCGTATTGGTTTCTGGAATTTCGGGAGAAGGAATTTCGTTGAAGGGTCTGCTGTTCGGTCTAGGTTCCGGTATAGGTTACGGACTTTACAGCATCTTGGGAACAATCGCATTGCGCAGGTATTCCCCATACACCGTCACGACCTACACCTTTTCACTCGCCGCAATCGGCTCTTGGTTTATCAGTAGTCCGACGGATATGCTATCCAAATTCTCTATTGCAAGCGATTTGTCGTGGCTTGTATTCTTCTGCGTTTTGACAGCGTTAGTGACGGCGGTAATTCCGTTTCTCTCATACACGCTCGGGCTCCGCACCGTAGAGGCGAGCAAGGCGGGAATCATCGCCACCCTCGAACCCATGGTCGCGACAGTCATCGGCATCACTTGTTTTTCCGAGGCGTTGACGCTGCTCTCTGGGATGGGAATTGTCTTGATTCTTGCGGCAGTTGTTATGTTAAACTTGAAACGGGCACAATGAGCATATACTTAATTTAAGACATCGCCGCAAAGCTGCTGGGGAACAGGCAAGCCGACCTCCGGCGCCGACCAGCTGGCCCGCGCCGTTCTTGGCCGCGAACCCTAGCGGATAAAGTTCGTGTAAACCTTCTTTTCGGCTACTGGCTGTTCAACACCCGCCTTCTTGCCCGCTTCGATGCTCTTCAGGATCCATGCCATGTTGCGACCCAGTTCCTTCATAATCTGCACGCCTTCCTCGTCCTTCAGCACATCTTCGGGACTAGAGCCGTGAACCATGTTCCAGTAGCGCGATGCCACCATGGGTTGCTGCGCAAATGCCGGATACTTGTTCAGCGCATCAAGCGTAGCGCTCGTCCCTGCGCGGCGGGCAGAAGCAACTGTTGCAGCGGGCTTAAAGAGCAGCTCCGCTTCGGCAATGCCGTAGAGTCTGTCGAGGAACATCAGCATCTCGCCGCTTGGGGATGCGTAGTACACCGGAGAGCCGTAAACGACGGCGTCGGCTGTTTTAAGGATTTCCTTGGCTTCGTGAACCACGGCGTCGGTTTCGCCCTTCAGCACGCGGCCGCCCACAAAGAAGATTTCCGTCTCGATGCCCGCGGCCTTGAGTTCGCCAGCCACGAGGCTCAGCGCCGTATAAGTGCAGCCCTTTTCGCGACGGCTACCATTGAATAAAACGACCTTCATAAAAACTCCGTTGTCTTTTGCCTAAAATATACAAAGAAATTATGTTATATTTCTACGAAAAGGCAGGTAAAAAATGTCCATCGGAATTCCAGAAATAATCCTGATTGTGGTCGTGGTGCTCCTTTTGTTCGGAGCAAAGCGCATTCCTGAACTTGCGCGTTCCCTGGGTAAAGCCCAGAACAAGCCGCAGATGCTTCGGCACGCTCAGCAACTGAAGAAGAAAAGAAAGGCTGATGACCTCGAAACAGGATCAAGAGGCTACGCTGATATCGCATTTGGAAGCGCTCCGACGGGCGCTTTTGCGTTCTATTGTCGCCCTTGCCATCGGCATCGTGCCCCTTTTCCTTGTTTCGCCCTACGTTCTGGACTGGTTCTGTAAGCAAATTGCCCTGCAGGGCGGCGTCACGCTCCATTACTTTTCCCCGATGGAAGTGTTCGTGCTACAGCTCAAGATTTCTGCACTGCTGGACTGCGTGCTGTTTTCGCCCTACATCGCCTGGAACATGTGGCAGTTCGTGCTCCCTGCTCTATACGATAACGAGAAGCGCTCCATCCGTTCCATCGTTGCGCTGACCAGCATGCTCTTTATCGCGGGCGTCGCCTTCTGCCTAATTGTCTGCTTCCCGCTGATTGTGCAGTTCGGCATGAGCTTTGCAAGCACGACTCTGCAACCCGTATTTGGCATCTCTAACCTGGTAACACTCGCGCTCTGGCTTTCCCTTGCGTTCGGATGCATGTTCCAGTTCCCGCTGGTGACTTACGCGCTTATCCGTGCGGGCATCGTGAGTTACGAAACCGTCTGCAGCAAGCGCCCCTACGTGGTGGTGGCAATCCTGTTGTTCGCCGCACTCCTTACTCCACCCGACATAATAAGCCAACTACTTCTGGGCGCACCGACGTATCTGCTCTTTGAAACGGGCTTGTTGGCAGCAAGACGCTTCAAGAATCGCAATTAAGTAACGACTTTCCGAAAAATCATTTGGTAAGTTTCGCCGTATAATGCACTGCAACAGCAAACAGCACGACGATGGCGATATAGTCCGCGAAAAAGAGGGCGTAGCCGCGTTCCGCATCAAAGAAAAAGAAGGGCTGTTGCAGGAACATGTATTTCCAAAGCCCGCGAATCGCGAAGGCGTAAATTCCATAGCATGCCACGAGAGCGGCAACCACGCGGGTTGCGATAAGCACCGCCTTTGACTTGAAAGCGCCCGCAAGCCCCAAGCGGTTTGCAATCAGGCTCACATGCAGCCCGATGTGGAGCGACATGAACACATAATACCAGTGGCTTGCGAGCAGGTGCGCCGTGCGGGCAAAGCTTGCACCCGATTCAATCCCGAGCCAAGCGAACACATGGTTCGAAAGCATGATTCCGCTCACCATCAAGAAAATCGCGCACAAAAGGATCCCGCAATTCACGACCGCCTGCAAAATGCGGAATGTATTGTAGCGTCCCTTGAACAGCGAAAGGAAAAATCGCCGGTTCAGCGTGATGTGCACCGCCCACAGAACAAGCAGCACCACGCCCAGAATCTCGTGAACGGCGGTCGATTCAAAGAAGTAATTGCCGCCCATCAGCACGAGCGTCGCGACCGTCATCGCAATATCAAGCGGCATACGGATTTTGGCGGAAATAGGCATATCAAGGAATATACATTATTTCGTCTTCACGCCGTTTTTCTCGAGCCACTTGGCCACATCTTTCGAGAGGCTCGAACCGCCGGAGTAATGTACCGAAAGTCCTTCGCCGATTTTTGCGTTGGGCGCGAGTTTCGCAATCGCGGTGATGCTCTGGCCAAAGCGACCGCCGCCGTGGGAGCAGAACGGCAGAATCCGCTTGCCCGTAAAGTCGTAACTTTCGAGCAAAGTCGCAATAGGCATCGGGATACTCGCCCACCAGTTGGGGTAA
>CACZAD010000064.1 GCA_902779055.1 Fibrobacter succinogenes
CTGGGTGCCGGAATAGTCGAATTCGCAAGCCTGACCGATCACGATCGGGCCAGAACCGATGATAAGGACTTTGTCGATGCCTTCAATCTTCATTTTTGTTTCTCCGTTTGTACTAAATAATTAAAAGCTTGGTAAAAGTTTTTTCGTAGAAAAAAGAAATGCTGAACCAAATGGTTCAGCAATAAAATCAATAATGGAAATAGAAAAACCAGCGAACGGCGCGATATCGTGCATATCACAGGTGTGCATTACATTTTTCGTAATCGCGTTCATCAACTTTCCTATTTCACAAAGACTTAAACTTGTGCAAATATAGAATATGTGAACGGACCTTTCAACAAGAAGATATAAAAAGTCCTTTATAAACCGAACTGATTATTAATCTTCAACCGCCGAAGGATTTGTATCCGGTTCTTCATTACCCGGATTTTCTTGGCAAACCGGAAGACTAGGATCCTTCAAACACTTTTCACGAATATCCTCGTCATCACCTTCATAATCAGCGCAGCCTACAAATCCACAAAACGACACAGCGAGAATCATTCCCAAGAAAAATCTTTTCATAATAAACCTCTAAGTTGTTATCCCTCAATATAATAAACTCTTAAAAAGATTCACGGGGCATAACGAAAAAGGAACATTAAAAAAAGGATCGCCAAAGCGACCCTTCCCTTTGCAAAAGCAAATCTAGCTCAAAGAATTACTTCTTAGCCGGCTTGTTCTTAGCAGCGGTTTCCTTGAGAGCTGCACCAGCCTTGAAGCCGACGGTCTTGGAAGCCTTGATCTTGATGGTAGCACCAGTCTGCGGGTTGCGGCCAGTACGAGCAGCGCGAGCCTTCACAGAGAAGGTACCGAAGCCGATCAACTGAACGTTGCCGTCCTTCTTGATACCAGCAGCAATGCCATCGAGAACTGCGTCGATAGCGCGTGCAGCAGCAGCCTTGGATTCAATGCCAGCTTCCTTGTTAGCGAGCACAGCTTCAATGAGATCTTGTTTGTTCATTTTTAACTCCTTGAGTCAGAATTGTGAATTGTTTGATAATATTATACTTTTTTTTTAAGAGGGAAGAAAGGTTTTATTTGAAAAAAAACTTTTTAACGCCCATAAATCAAGCCTTGGGAGCCAGTCTGCCCGATTCTTCGACGTACTGATCGGCCTTGGTCCTAAGTTTTTCAATATAAACAAGACAGAGGCAAGTAAAGGGAATTGCCACCAACAGCCCCAAAAATCCAAGCAACTTTCCCCAGATCGAAAGCGACAAAAGGATCCCGACTGGCGGGAGATTCATCGACTTACCGACAATGTGCGGCACCAAAAAGAAGTCCTGGATAATCTGGACAACAAGGTAAATCGAGAGGATAATCAGAGACACTTCCCAGAACGGCATTCCCTTGTCCAAAGCGTAAACCACCGCCAGAAGAAGGGCGAGCGGGATCGTCGTGAGTTGCATATAAGGGATCATGTTCAACGCCCCGGAGAAAAGTCCAAAAGCAATTCCCATCGGGAGACCCATCACGCTAAAACCAATCGCATAAAGGATACCGACTGTCAAGGCCACCATCGATTGGGCGCGAAAGTAAGCACCCATAAATTTATCTGTAGCGCTAGCAAATTCACCAGCTTCACGACGGTAGCGTCTCGGGATCAAGCGACGGATACCCTTCCTAATTTTGTGCATATCCAGCATAATGAACACAAGGTACATGAACACCACGGCTGCGGTAGAAACGCCCACCAGAATCGTAGACGTCTTCGAAAGCACATCCCAAGCGCCCGGAAGAATCTTGTCCGAAACGGTCTGCACGACACTCCAGACATCAAGCGTTTCCATTGCCTCGGCAATGCCATTCCACGAAACAAGCGACTTCACGGAAGCCCATGTATCCGCCGGCAAGAACGTCAAAATGCGGTCACTCCATGTCGAGTCCGTAAAGATCCTCGAAAGGAGCGTTCCCAAGTTCTGGACTTCGTGAACGACCTTCGGCACAAAGAAATACATGCATCCGCCAATGATAACCGCAAGTCCAAGGAGAACCACCACGACAGCGATCACACGGTATCTAAACTTTATCTGCAACCGGCATACCAGCGGGTCCATAATATAGGCTATCAGGAACGCGGCAAAAAACGGGAACAGCACCCCGCTCAAATAATTCAAGATAAAAAGCGAAACTGCTACGGCGACCGCAATCAGCACATAGCGCATTACCCTATCAAGAGTCCAGTTTCTCTGCATTTTTTCCCCTGCAATTTTTCAACGAATATCCTAAAAATAGAACAAGTCCAAACAATATGAAGCCCAAATAATAGTACAAGGTTCGCTTTTGCGCCCCATTGTCGCTCCAGAGCCTCACATAACGGATTTCCATTTCGTCCGGAATCCCGCGAAGCGTCGAACCTCCGCTCACAATTTCAAAAAACTTGGCCCGGTCCAAATGAGTCATGCCATCATCTTCTTCAAGCCCCACCGACGAGAGCCACCATTCAGGAACCCGGAATTCGCTCAGGGCAAACTTGCTGATAGCAAAACGTTCTTTCGAAGCCCCCATCAGCAGATACGGCGACGACGGAATATCCTTTTCCAGAACGCGGAACGTCGAATAATCCCCACGACGCGAATACTTCGGGTCATCCGTCAAAATACGGAGCTTCATGGAATTCATACGCTTCGATGCCACATGAATTTCCAGGGAATCGAATTTCGTCAAGTCCAAAGGTTCAAGGCGCTTATCCAAAGACTTCAACTTAAAGCCAATTCCAGCATACGTAAACGCCTTGCCCGAATGGATAGTCACCGAGGCCGTCAAAAGCGAATCCGTCACCTGGACTTCGCTTGTCGAAAACCCTCCGACAGCACTATCGTTCAGCGGGAAATAATCGAACGTTTTTTGAGGGAACAGTTCGACATCCGCATCCCCGCATTTGGAATACTCAAACCACCATCCCAAAAGCAAGATCGAATAGACAAGAACCACCACCCATTTGCCTATCCTATCCATTCTTTTCATTCGACTCCTTCACAGGGTGCCTTCGTCCAATCGCAACAATCATAAGACCAAGGAATATGAATATGACGATGCTTGACGGGGCGTTGCTCACTCCAGTTGCAGAAATTTCACGGACATTGACAACAAAGTTTTTTCCGCGCGGCTGTTTCCATCCGGCCGAAATTTCGACGCGGGCGATACTTTCATGGTGCGGGCGGTTCAACGAGCGTTTTACGCCAAGATCGCTATACCAAAAATCCGGAATGTAGAACTGTTCAAAAGGAACATCGACCTTGTTATGCCCCGGCTTGACCGGAATTTCCTTCAGCAGCAGGCGGTACGTTTCCGGGCGTTCCAACTGCGTCACATCTGGATCGAATGCCCAGACCTTCAAATTGACTTCATCCGTGCCCGAGACGTCAAACTCCAGGTGAATCGTATCGACAAAAGTCCAGTTATGGAATTTTTTTTCGCCACTGGGATCAAAATCAAAGACAAGGCCACACCAGGCTGGTTTCTTTTCCTCGGCACTGAGCGCACACTGAAAACTCGCCAACGAGTCCGAAGCCCCGAACTGGACGACAGATGTGCCCCCTGCGGAATTATCATCGTAGGCAGAGACCTTCATCCCCTCCCCTACCGGAAATACATTTTCAGCAAATCGCTTTTCTGGAAGTGCGTTATAAATGACCAGAACAAGAATCGCAATAATGCCTAAAATCGTATAAGACTTTTTCATTTATTCAAAAAATTTCCTTAAAGTTCGATTATACTGGATCAAATCCAGCGGATCTTCTTCTACAGGCTTTTCACCGAACAGCTTAGAGACAAGAGAATCGATCCAATGAATAAAGAAGAAATGATGCTTTCCTTCTTTTACCTGCGGTTGCGCCTTGATGTCAAGTGTCCACTGCAACAGTTCCTTCACCTTGGACGGTGGCAAATGGAATGTTTCGCAGCACTTTGTCACGTAGCCTTCGAAACCGTAATGCGGAAGTTTCCCCAGTTCCAGGGGTTCACCGTGGTCGATGCACTTCGGATTTTCGAACGGCGGATCCTGAATGTTTTTCTTTTTCAAATCTTCAAGCCACAATTCACGCGTCTTGTCCGAGAGTCCACCGTAAAAGGCGAACGTCTGGTTGCACGGGAAAAATATGGAATAGCACTTCGGGCAAAACCTCAAATCAAGGTTGACGATTTTAAGGGACTCGACTTCAGAACCGCAAAAAGAACATTTACACATACTTAGGAATATAGTTAATTCTATATTTACCCGTATGGCTAAAGTAGTTCAAATTACCGCAGAAAATTTCGAAGCGGAAGTCATGCAAGCTTCCGAAGAACGTGCAGTCGCTATTCTCTTCTCATCCGCAGAATACCCCGATTGCGCCCCCTATTCCCAGCTAGTCGGATCCCTTTCCACCAGTTTCGACTTTACGCTCGGCGTCGTCAGCTGCGATGACCGCGAAAACATGAGACTCATCCAGATGTTCCGCGTGCAGTCCGTTCCCGAAATCCACATAGTAAGCAAAGGACAGATCGCAGACGTCATCCCGGGCGTCCTCCCCGAAGCCGACCTCAAGAAGCGCCTCGAAAAGTTCTACGTTTCGGACGAAGCCCGCCTGATGAACGACCTTGAACAGGCCATCGCCGAAAAGCGTTTCGACGAAGCCCTTCCGGCACTGAATGACGCGCTTTCCAAGACGCCCAACGACAAGAAGCTCCAGCTCCTGTGGGCAAAGGCAAGCCTCGGCCTCGGCGATACCGAAAAGGCAAAAGAAATTCTCTCCAAGTTCGTCGAAAGCGACGACCAGTACCGCGAAGCAAAATCGCTCCTGGAACTTCTCGACTTCCACGCCGAAGCCGCCAAGAAGGACATACAGGGCAAAGAAGCCATCGTCTATCACGAAGCCTGCAAGCTCGCCTGCGCCGAAGAATTCGAAGCCGCCCTCCAGGCATTCCTCAACCTGTTCGTCGAATGCCCGGACTGGAACAACGGCGCCGCCAAGAAGGCAATGCTCACACTCTTCGGCGTCCTCGGTCCTAAACACGAACTCACGTGGAAGTACCGCGCCAAGCTCAACACGATGATGTTCATCTAAAACAACCCGTCAAGGAAAAACGGTTCAAATAAATGACACTACTTCTCGCAATAATCTTCCTCGTATTCGTCGTAGGCGCCATCTATCACGGGTATTTTTCCTTCGCGAACGTTGAATACAGCTTCCACGAGCATCCAGTCCAGTACATCATCGTCCTCCTCATCATGATCGGAGCGTGCATACTTTGTACATACCTCTTCCTTAAAGAAATGGGAATTGTCTAAAAAGACCTGGATGATCATCGCATAAAACAAATTAAAAATGGCACGGCGATAAGCCATGCCATTTTCATTTTCCGTTTTTACAGTCTGTCGCTTACTTGCACTTGTTGTTCGCAAAGTTCAACAAGTTGTTGTAGGCTGCCATGCACTTCTTATAATCCTTGGTTCCTTCCGGGAACGAATAGCATTCACCAAGCTTGGCGTTTGCCATATCGCGTTCCTTGCACTTTCTCTTCACCGGTTCAGACGGTTGAGCGTTCTGCTGAGCGCCCTTCTGCTGCGGAGCGGCAGCCTTTGCCGGTTCATCGTAAGAGAACACGAAGATTTCGATGCGGTTGTTCTTCATGCGATTGGCAGGGCTCGTATTCGGCACCAACGGTTCATCACCGCCCTTGCCCGTTGCAACAATATCCTTGGCAGGAATTCCCGCCATGACCAAGTAGTTTTTCACTTCTTCAGCGCGCTTCAAGGCAAGGACACGGCTTCTTTCCGGACGGTCGATGTTATCCGTATGGGACACGATTTCAATCGTCTTGCCGTGATACTTCATCAAGTAATCGGCAACCTTCTTCAGACCTTCAGAAGATTCCTTCGTGAACCTGGACTGGCCCACGCCAAAAGTCACGCCCGTCAAGATAAACTGTTCAAGAGTCGTCCTGTTCGCAGCCGGCTTTGCAGGAGCGGCCGGCGTATTCTGGGCAGGAGCTGCGGGCTTTGCCTGCGGCTTCGGCATACCGTAAGAAGCAGAATTCTTGATGCAACGAGCCTTATTCGTATAGGCATCGCCATGCTTGAAGTACGGGGTTCCCTTTTCGCGGATGGCATTATACTTCCAGTCCACATAGGTCATCTCGCTACCGCTCTTCGAAGAAGTCCAGTAACCGCGCTTGAAATCGAAATTCAGGCTGCACGGATTTTCCTTCGTGTCGCGGTTGTTCTTTTTGCGCTTGTCGTTGGCATGCATTTCAAAGTCAGAAGCCTTCGCAAACAGTTCTTCGAATTCGCTCTGTTCCGGAACGTGCCAGCCACTCGGGCATGCACGGTCAAGGTTCCTGGCTTCCATTTCGTCAAGACGGTCTACGATCAAGTCTTCGGCCATCCATACCTGTTCGCCAATCTTGAGCGTCCTGTAAGTTTTCCCGGTATGGTCCATCACGCCACCAAGACGGTCCTTGCAAGCAGACTCCCAATCCTGGATACAGCGGACAGAATAGCCGTTCGCCTTGCGACCCTGGAAAGCAAACGTTTCGAGGTTCTGGCCTCTAAAGCTCATCGCATCGGCACGGTCACCCGGCTTTTCATCGCCAAGCCAGAAGAATGCGCGGCTGCCAAGATCAATGTAGCTTTCGCCGTCGACATAGTAACCGCCATCAAGGACCCTGAATCCGTTCAAGTTAAAATCCTGATAGTTCAGGTCATCGCCCATCGGCAAGCTCCAACCATCCGGACAAGCCTTCTTGGCGGCACTCCATGCATAAAGTCTTCCGTAGCGTTCGCAGTTCTGGATATTGTTATCGTAGCAATAGCTGTCCGGCAGACGGAACTTCAAGTTTTCGGCCATCCAAACGCGGTTGCCAATCTTTACCGTAGAATAGCGCTCGCCATCGCGGTTATCGATCAGCAAGTTCTTCGATTCGTCATAAGTCGAAGTGTTCTGGTACTTCGAAGCCATTCGCGGATCCGTGTAAGGAGTCGGATCCTGACGACGCGGGTGCAAAGCCATCGCAGCACGTTCTTCTTCGGAAATACTGCAATCGTAATCCTGCGGGAGAGAACCGAAATAGTAGTTGTACTTGTCCGGGGTGACCCAGATTTCGCTACTGCCAACAGAAGAACGCATAAAGGAACGCGGGTAATTGGCGCACCTGAAAAGTATAGAGGCGCAGCGTCCGTCTTTCTTTTCCGTTCTAAACGTTTCGTCCATATCCGGGCAGCGCCAGTAGCAAGAGCTACCGAACATATCGTCAAAACCACAGCGGACTACCGTTTTATCTCCAGCAGACGCGGCAAAAGCAGATTCGACGGCAACAAGGGCTGTGGCAAAAACCAGAGCGTATTTTTTGTTCATTCCAAGACTCCGTATATCCTTTAGATAATGCGAATAAAAAATGCTGTGAATACTGTCAAAAAAATACAAATTTTAAAATGGGCGTCCAGGCAAAACACAGACGGGCGCCCCGCATATTCTGTTAAACATAACTATAGTCACCAACCCTCCGAAAAATTTCATTTACAAACGCCTGGTTTTTCGTTTTACGGGAAATCGCTAAGTATATGGTTTACAAACACATACGCGAACCTAGCTTAGATAATTTGTATAAAACACACCGACAAAACTACGTTTTATGACCATACAGACTCAAAAATAGACCCGCAACGGCATTTCACGGTTTACTCCCCCCAATCTTCTTTTCTATATTATAGCCGAATTTTTTAAACAGCAAAAAATCGGGATTCAATCCCATAGGATTAAACTATGAAAAAGATTCTGTTCCAAGACACCTCGTTCCGCGATGGCTTCCAGTCCATCTTCGGCGCACGCGTGTTCATGAAGGACTTTATGCCCGCCGTTGAAGCAGCCGTGAAGGCTGGCATCACCCACTTCGAAGCAGGTGGCGGTGCACGTTTCCAGGCTCTCTATCAGAACTGCGGCGAAGACGCATTCGACATGATGGACGAATTCCGCCGCGTGGTTGGCCCGAAGATCCGTCTCCAGACCCTCGCCCGTGGTATCAACGTGGTCGCACTCGCTCCGCAGCCGCGTGATATGATCAAGCTCCATGCCGACATGTTCAAGAAGCACGGCATGACCCGTATTCGTAACTTCGACGCTCTCAACGACGTCAACAACCTCATCTACTCCGGTAAGTGCATTACCGACGCAGGTCTCGAACACGAAGTTGTCGTGACCATGATGGAACTTCCTCCGGGATGCGACCTCAACGCCGCCCACAACCCGGAATTCTACGAACGCATCTTCCGGTACGACGAACCCGACCAAGGTCTACGAAACGTTCAAGCGTGCTCGTAAGCTCCTCGGCGATCACGTCGAACTCCGCATCCACAGCCATGACACCTGCGGTACCGGTGTGGCCCAGTACAAGGCTGCTATCGAAGGTGGCGCTGATGGCGTCGACCTCGGCCGCAAGCCGCTTTCTGGCGGTACGGCTCAGCCGGACCTCTTCTCCATGTTCCACGCCCTCAAGGGTACGGAATACAAGCTCGCCCTCGGTGAAGACAGCATCGTCGACGATCACATTCCGGAACTCATGGAAGCTAACAACGTCGCTGTTGAATGCCTCAAGGACTACAACTTCCCGCCTGAAGCACGTCAGATTACGACCGACGTTATCTTCAGCCCGATGCCGGGTGGCGCTCTTACGGCTAACACGCTCATGATGCGCGAAACCAAGACCTTCCACCTCTTCCCGAAGGTTATCGAAAATATGAGTGAATGCGTACGCCGCGGTGGCTTCGCTTCCTCTGTGACG
>CACZAD010000065.1 GCA_902779055.1 Fibrobacter succinogenes
AGAACCGTCGATCATCACGGAAGAGAAACCGTTGTCGATGCAGTCCTTGCAGAGTTCGAAAGAGTCACCGTGGTCGAGGTGGAGCACGATCTGCGGATTTGCGCAGCCGAGTTCCTTGGCGTATTCAACAGCACCCTGAGCCATGTAGCGGAGGATGGTGCCGTTAGCATAGTTACGGGCACCCTTAGAGACCTGCATGATCACCGGAGACTTCTGCTTGACAGCAGCCTGCACGATAGCCTGCATCTGTTCCATGGTGTTGAAGTTGAAAGCCGGGATAGCATAGCCACCCTTAACTGCCTTAGCAAACATTTCCTTGGTGTTAACCAAGCCGAGTTCCTTGTAAGAAACTGCCATTTGTTTTACCTCTTGATTGATTGGCGACTTGCGCCGCCGGTTTAAAAGTTACGTGCCTTAATTTAGAAAATTCGAGCCTAATTAAAAGTTCTTTTTTGAAAAAAACTCAATATTTTGTGCTATAAAAAGGCGACCCCGGCACGGAGGCCGGGGTGACACACTGGGAGAGACTTCAATATCAGAAAGCCCAATTACTTCACTTTCTGCGTGCGGTCCGTGATGACGAGGTCCACGCGGCGGTTCTTCTGGCGACCTTCCTTGGTGGAGTTGTCAGCAATCGGCATAGTCATGCCAAGGCCCTTGGCCGTGAGGCGAGTTTCGGCAATGCCCTGTTCCACGAGGAAGTTCATCACGTTTTCGGCGCGCTGCTGAGAAAGCGTCATGTTGAATTCTTCGGAACCGGTATTGTCGGTGTTACCTTCGATGGACACGTCAAACTGCTGGTAAACGGAAAGGATACCGGCAATCTTTGCAAGGCTCGTCATAAGGTCGGTCTTCAAGGTGGCACGGCCCACGTCGAACAAGATGTCGGACATCGAGAGAATGATGCCGCGGGCGTCCTTCGT
This sequence comes from Fibrobacter succinogenes, assembly GCA_902779055.1. Classification (GTDB taxonomy): domain Bacteria; phylum Fibrobacterota; class Fibrobacteria; order Fibrobacterales; family Fibrobacteraceae; genus Fibrobacter; species Fibrobacter succinogenes_K. Next base: position 924 of record CACZAD010000065.1, read on the forward strand.
CACCTGGATCATCTGGGACTGGAGGGCGTTCAGCTTGTCCATAGCTTCGTTCTTGCTGGCTTCGAGCTTGTCCTTCTGGGCCTTGATGGCCTGCTTTTCGGCTTCGAGGTCAGAGACCTTGCCGCTACGAGCTGCGCCAATCTGTTCCTGGATGGCTTCGATGGTGCGGTTCGTGGCTGCACGCTTGTCCCAGTTCTCGGCAATGTGGTTGCGGAGAGCCTGGGTTTCGCCCTGAAGCTTGGCAAGTTCTGCATACTTGGAGCAGTTTTCGACAAGAGTCGGGATCAAGTCGGAATCGTCATCGTCGGCATAGACCGTTTCGAGCTGGTTCAATGCTCCATAACCTTCGGCGAGGGTGCTTCTGGCAGAAATAGCGTTGGCGGGCAATGTCGTCTTGGCGTTGTCAAGAGCGAGCTTGCAGTGGTCCACAGGCGAAATGCTCGGAGCATCAGCAGCAAAGCTCATGGAAGCGACTAAGGCACTGAGAGTCAAAATATTCTTCGTCTTCATTTTTTACGGCTCCTTACTTTTTCGTTTCCTTGTCGAGAATGCTCTGGTACAAAGCTTTACGTTCTTCGTCTGCGTTCAAAGCTTCCTGAAGCTTCTTGTCTTCGTTCTTTACAGATTCGTTTTCGGATTTTGCAATAGCGAGGCGCAGTTCAAGTTCGCCCTGTTCTGCCATAGCCTGTGCTTCTTCGGTCTTTCCGTCTTCCTTGAGAGCCCTTGCAGCGTCAAGCTTGGAATTGGCGCTAGCAGTAAGCTTCGAATCAAGATTCGTATTTTCGGAAGCAAGGATACGCGTTGCTTCTGCTTGTCCGAGGGAACGGTTCACGGCCGTCTGGCTGCTCGAGCAACCGGTAAGCGCTACGAGAGCAAGAGAGATGCTACATGCAAAAATTTTAGCCTTCATTGGGCTTCTCCTATTTATGGTATTCCGCGCTAAAATTACATATTATTTTCGAAATAGAACATAATATCACTCAAAACTTTTTTTACTTGCGCATATATGTAGAATAGTGTAAATTAAAGTTAGTGTATAGGGTAGGAGTTTCTATGGGTTTCACTTCAAAAACAGCTTGTTTTGTCGGAGTCTGTTCCTTCATGGCGGTATCGTCTTTTGCTGCCGGGAACGTCGAATATCACCTGAACAAGTCTGCCAATCCGACCCAGGATGAACTCGATGCCTACGAGCATATTACGGCGGCGATGGATTCTGCCGTTTACCTTTACAATAAGTATTCGGATCTTTCAAAACATATCGAAGTCTACTACAGCACGGGCGTTCCGACGGCCGAGGCTAGCAGCAATGGCGACCTCCGCTTTGGCAAGGATCGCAGCTATATGTACGTGGGAACCGCCATGCATGAAATGGCGCATACCATGGGCATGGGCACGACGTCTGAATACAAGGCGATGTTCAAAGACGGCGTGTTCCAGGGCGAAAAAGCCCAAGCAACCCTCAAGGAAATTGATGGCGCAGATGCAGTCCTCAAGGGCGACAGCCAGCATTTTTGGCCGTACGGGCTAAACTACAAGAGCGAAGTCCATTCCGAACAGGACTTGATCAATCACGTGAAAATCGTGAACGCGATGTACCAGGACATTTTCAAGGAAGCGTTCTATATGCAGGGGAGGATCGTGTCTCTCCTCGATGAAAAAACTTGTATGGGGATTACGTCATCCAATGCTCTTGAATTGATGAGCTGCACTGATACTGCGACTTTCGTGAAAATTTATTCGGTAGGCGAGAATCCTGTTACTTACCGCATCCAGCTCGGAAACCGCGTGGTCGATATCCCGAACGAATCGACGGCGGAAGGCGTTGTCGCTTCGACTTATGGCTACAACGGCGGAACTCACCAGCGTTACGTGTTTGAAAAGGCCGGCGCGCCTAGAGCAAACATGCCGAATGTCTATTTCCTCAAAAATTTCAAAAGCGGACTTTATTTGCAGGCCGTTGGAAAAAATGTAGTTCAGAATAAGTTGGTTTTATCTGTAAGCTCGGAACCGCAGCCCGATTTCACTTGGCAGATTGTGGAAGCTGGGCAGGACACCTCTTCAAAGGATGGGCCGTTGTCTATAGCCAAACGAAGAATTCCTAATAGGATTTCGGATGTTTCTGTACCCGCACGATTGTTCGATGCGCTTGGACGAGCTGCCGGCAAGATCCGTCGTGGTGTTACGTCAAGACTCTTGAAAAGCAATTAAATCAAATTTCACTGGATCCCGTCGCTAATGTAGATACAAGAAATAATGGTTTCCCTCCCTTCGGGAGAGAATGACTGTTCCTGGATGACGGTCTCTAGCTTAAATAGCCCGTTATAATTGCAAAAAAAGACCGCTCGAAAGCGGTCTTTTTTGAAATCGTTCTTTTGAGGACTAGAAAGCGTCTGTTGCGTCTGCACTTGCCTGAGCAACAGCTTCTGCGCTCGGAGCAGCTTCGACAACGGAAGACTTTACTGCATCTTCAGTCACGTCGTTAGAACCCTTTTCAATCATCGTGAGCTTATGTTCCTTGAAACGGTTCATAGCGATGGTCGTGGGCTTCTGCGTGAGCTGGATGTAACCCTGCTTGGACTGATTGTTAATGAAGCGGGCTTCGTGAGCCATCATAACGACAGCACGGAAAACCGAGCCTTGACATTCTTCACTAGCATAAATATCATCAAGATAAACTCTTTGAGACTCAGCCATTAGGTACCTCGAAAAGATTTTAGAAGAGGGAGAGGGATTCGAACCCTCGTTACCGTAAGGTAAACACGCTTTCCAAGCGTGCGCCTTCAACCACTCGGCCATCCCTCCGTTAGGATGACCTCCACTGGGGAGGTGCGCCAATTATAACTTTTTATTTTTCGTTTGTCAAGGGGGATGGGGCATTTTTTTTGATTTTTTTGAAATTTATCAAAAAAAATTGTGATTATGAGCTAAAAAAGGGAGATGCCCGCACTATGGCGGGCATGACAGTAGGCGGAGAAGCCGCGATTATAGACCTACAACCTGTAACCTACAACCTACAGCTTGCTCAGTTCATCCCAAACCACCTGCATCAAGGGTTCCAACGTCTTTGGCGTGAAATCGAACTTGATGTTGGCCGTTGCGAACAGCTCCGGAATCGGACGGCTGCTGCCAAGGCTTTCGGCCTTGAACAGGTCGTCGATGGCCTTTTGCGGATCCTTCTTGAAGTTTGCCCAGACCTGCAAAGCGCCAATCTGCGCGATGCCGTATTCAATATAGTAGAACGGGCATTCGAACAAATGAAGCTGCTTTTGCCACAGATTCCTGCGGACGGCTTCAAGACCGCTGTAATCGATGCCTGCATCGTAACGGTCCATAATTTCGCTCCAGATGTCGCTGCGGTCTTCGGCGGTATGCGTCGGGAAGTTGTACAGACGATGCTGGAAGCTGTCGATGCTTGCGACCCACGGGAACAGCCAAATCACGTCGGCGAGTTCGCCTTCGGTACTGCGGACGATCGCTTCGTGGTCATCGCCATAGAACGGCTTCAAATTCGACATACCGATGAGTTCCATGCTCATGCTGGCGACTTCGGCAAATTCGGCCGGAACATCGCGGTAGGCAAATATCGGCTGGTTTGCAAGCGCAAACTGATGGAAGGAATGTCCGGATTCATGGAACAGCGTATAAATATCACGGTCCGTCTTGGCGGAATTCATGAAAATGAAGGGGAGACGGCTTTCGTCGAAACCGATCTGGTATCCGCCTGGAGCCTTGCCAAGTCTGCTATCCGGATCGATGAGCTTTTTCGCCTGCATTTCGCGGGCCCACTTGCCTGCCTGGGAGTGGATGCTTTCGAAGACGGTGTCGACTTTTTCGATGAGTTCTTCGCCACTCTGGTAGGGCTTTAAAGGCGGACGGCTCAGCGGATCCACGTCGAGATCCCACGGGCGCAACTTTTCAAGCCCCATCTTTTGGGCGCGGCGCTTGTACATTTCCTTTTGCAGCGGAAGCACAAGCTTTTCGATGCTTTCGTGGAACGCTTCGCAGTCGGCGGGCGTGTAATCAAAGCGATGCTTGGCAAGGAAGATGTAATCGATAAAGTCCTTGCAGTGGGCATTCTTTGCAATCTTCTTGCGGATGTCAAAGAGCTTGCCGTAAGACTTGTCGAGAGCATCCTTGTCTTGCAGACGACGTTCCCACATGGCACGCCATGCGCGCTCACGGAGGTCGCGGTCAGTCTTTTCCATATAAGCGGCGAGCTGCTGCATGGTCTTGACTTCACCATCAAATTCGACACTCATGCCACCAGTTATCTTTTGATATGCCTGGATAGCCTTGTTTTCTTCGGTCTCGAGCGGAATGTTGTCCGGCGAGAACAAGTCGAGCGAAACACGTACGCCCTTGAGCCATTCACCAAATTCGCCCTTCAAGCCGTCCTTGGACGGGTGCGCCATCAGCTTGCGGTTCAGCTTGTCGTCGTATTCGTTCATCAACGGCTGAATTTTTTCTACAAAGTCGGCATAAGCCTTGGCGGCCTTTTCGTCGCGGGTGTCGCAAGTCATGGCGACATAACGCCTGCAACTGACTTCGCCAAGAACGGATTCCAGTTCGCTCCAGTCCAAAACCCACTGACGGAGCTTGTCTACGTTAACGGGAATTTCACGCTGCAAAAGAGAGCGGTACAGTTTAGAGACTTCTTTTTCGTCATCCGGATTCAAGTTTTCCGGAACAAAATTGCGCTTTGTCATATTAACCTTTAGGTATGAGTTTCACCCAGTCTTTAGCAATCTTCTTCATGAGAGCCTTTTGGGCAAAATCTTTGAGTGCCTGGACATCTTCGGGCTTGATGTCGTACTTGATATTGAAATCCTGAGAAACCGGCTTTCCGTTCTGTTCGAGAGCCACTTCGATATAGCCCTTGACACGAATCGTCTTGACGTTCGGGAGATTGAACAGTTTTACGTCGAGCGGGAAGGGGGAGAGGAGGTGCATTTCGTTGTCGCCAGGGACAAGTACGGTCTTCTTTTCCATCTCGATCGGGAGCGACACGAGGTCATCCAGCTCCAGGTCCAGCTTGAAGGAGAGGATCCACAACGTGTCCTTGGTTTGGTTTTCGAGGTTCACGCGGGAATTCAGATGGGCTTTGCCCAGTTCCGTCTTGATGACGCCCTGGGAAAGGTCCTGAATCAAGGAGATCACCTGCGGATTCGGCATAAAGTTATTTTTTGAACTTTCGACCAGACCCAAAACTTCAGGAGCAAGGCTTACGGAATCCATCGTCAATTCCTTGTAATCCATTTTTGTATGGATCAGGATGTTTGCGGCCTGCACCTTTTTGACTAACGAACACCCCGTAAAGGACGTTGCCACAAGGGCTATCAGTCCGAACACAGCGAGGCAAAAGAACTTGGGTTTCATATTTATCTCCTTTTTCATCCGTTATTATAAAAAAATAAATGGGCGCAGACGAGCCAAAAAAGCCTTAAAAAGGCCAAAAATTGTGATAAAGAACATTTTTTTTGCGATTTTTTCGCATCAAGTAATCTTTTTTGGAAAATATTGTTTAATTTTCAATTAAGTAAATATTCCAAATTGGAATACTCACATAAAAAAGGATTGAAATGAACCGTTACGATCTGGTTTTGCTTGGCCTCATCTTGGAACACGAACGCAGTGGATACGACATCATCACCGAAATTCGTGATCGTGAACTTGACCGTTGGGCTAAGATTAGCACGTCGACCGTTTATAACAGACTCATTACGCTCGAAAAGAACGAGTGCATTGTCGGACATTCCGAACGCGACGGAAACCGTCCAGAACGCATGGTGTTCAACATTACCGACAAAGGTAAAGAAGTTCTCCGCAAGGAAGTCCTCAAGCACTTGACCGGTTTCAATGACGATCCGCGTACCCTTGGTTTTGCATTCCTCTATGGCGCCGACAACAAGGAACTTATCCGTACTCTGGAAGTCCACGAAAGGCGTCTTGTCCAAGAAGTAGAAGCTCTCGAAAAGATGATTGCCGAAGAACCGCGCCCGACCCTTTATCCGGAAGGACCGTTCCTCAACTGCATGAGCCGTGACCACATTCTCGTGGAACTCAAGTACGTGCGTGCCGCTATTGGCATCTTGCGCGACCCGGTCCGCAGCAAGAAACTCGGCGGTTACTTCTACATCAACTTTGGCAACAGAGATTTCGAAAAATTTGAAGAGTAGTTTTTAGTAGACAGTAGACGGTAGGAAGTAGACATTTTTTTCGTCTTTTCACTTCCTACTTTCTACATCCTACTTCGTACTATTTCTAAATTTACCCCGCAAAAGTTTTAACGGTTTCTGATGACGGTTACTAACCGTGAATCACCAACCACTAATCACTTTTTACAACACCCCTCTCTAACGGAGATAAAATGGCTACAAAAACAGTGAAGAAGAGCGCTGCAAAGAAGGCCCCGGCAAAGAAGACCGCCAAGGTCGCTGCCCCGAAGTATGGCTACTTTGATGACGCTGCAAAAGAATACGTGCTCACCACCCCGGCAACCCCGATCAAGTGGTGCAACTACGTCGGTACTCTTAACTTCGGCGGTATCGTCGATACGACCGGCGGTACGCTCGTTTGCAAAGGCGACCCGGCTCTCAACCGTATCACTAAGTACATCGCACAGATGCCGTGCTCTGACTTCAAGGCCAGCACCGTTTACATCCGCGTGAAGGATGGCAAGAACTACAAGATTTTCTCCCCGTTCTACGTTCCGACACTCGTCAAGCTCGACAAGTGGGAATGCCACGTGGGTCTTTCCTACATGCGCTGGATTGCCGAAGCATTCGGTCTTCGCGTCCAAGTCACGATTTTCGTCCCGACGGGCTCCAACACTCTCCTCCAGGACATCCAGGTGACCAACATCGCCGGTGGTTCTAAGGAAGTGGACATCATCCCGGTTTATGAATTCAGCCACTTCGAAGCTGAAAAGCAGCTCACGAACGCCGACTGGGTTCCGCAGACCATGACCCTCAAG
>CACZAD010000066.1 GCA_902779055.1 Fibrobacter succinogenes
GTTGTTATTGCACTAGTTAAACTAGAAAATCTGAAAGCAATTCACAACTTCCCGGGCTTTTTTTTTAACTTGTTTATAGTTGTTATTGCACTAGTTAAACTAGAAAATCTGAAAGCAATTCACAACATACCAGCATCCTTGAGCAAACTACCGATTGTTGTTATTGCACTAGTTAAACTAGAAAATCTGAAAGCAATTCACAACTATTATGGACATCCGGACAGGATGAACAGAGTTGTTATTGCACTAGTTAAACTAGAAAATCTGAAAGCAATTCACAACAGATATATTTGTCATAATAGTTCTATTAAGTTGTTATTGCACTAGTTAAACTAGAAAATCTGAAAGCAATTCACAACGAATTCACAACGCACAATCCCAGCGCCGAGAACTTTGTGCGGTTGTTATTGCACTAGTTAAACTAGAAAATCTGAAAGCAATTCACAACAAGTATGTTTGTAAGGACTTGTCCTTTGCTGTTGTTATTGCACTAGTTAAACTAGAAAATCTGAAAGCAATTCACAACTGCATTGGCTTTAGAATGTTCTGATTTTGGGTTGTTATTGCACTAGTTAAACTAGAAAATCTGAAAGCAATTCACAACGTAGTCAAGCCCGGCTATACCGACCAAGGAGTTGTTATTGCACTAGTTAAACTAGAAAATCTGAAAGCAATTCACAACTGCAACAGGTACATTGGTATTTGAAAATGAGTTGTTATTGCACTAGTTAAACTAGAAAATCTGAAAGCAATTCACAACATCTTCGAACCGTTGTATTCCGGGATGGGGTTGTTATTGCACTAGTTAAACTAGAAAATCTGAAAGCAATTCACAACATTCGATATTCCAAATGCAACATCTTTTGAGTTGTTATTGCACTAGTTAAACTAGAAAATCTGAAAGCAATTCACAACGGCGCGGCCTTGATAATGCTGCCAATTTCGTTGTTATTGCACTAGTTAAACTAGAAAATCTGAAAGCAATTCACAACACCGCTGGAACTACAATCATAGCCCCTTTGGTTGTTATTGCACTAGTTAAACTAGAAAATCTGAAAGCAATTCACAACCTCCTGGAATATCTTTTTTTCTTCTTCCGGTTGTTATTGCACTAGTTAAACTAGAAAATCTGAAAGCAATTCACAACGGACAGAAGCGGATGCACGCAAGGCGGCTCGTTGTTATTGCACTAGTTAAACTAGAAAATCTGAAAGCAATTCACAACTAAGGAGCTCTTTACCCGTCATTGCGCGAAGTTGTTATTGCACTAGTTAAACTAGAAAATCTGAAAGCAATTCACAACCCCTTGCCTCGTACAATGAGAGAACCGTCGGTTGTTATTGCACTAGTTAAACTAGAAAATCTGAAAGCAATTCACAACGCATATCCGGGACGGCGTCGACAGCCGACAGTTGTTATTGCACTAGTTAAACTAGAAAATCTGAAAGCAATTCACAACGTCCGGTTATCTCTGTAGCTGGAACTTTCAGTTGTTATTGCACTAGTTAAACTAGAAAATCTGAAAGCAATTCACAACGGATGCTTTTCCGCCACGTGACGAGCGGGAGTTGTTATTGCACTAGTTAAACTAGAAAATCTGAAAGCAATTCACAACGGTGCTTATGGCGCGGCATCAACAACGGTGGTTGTTATTGCACTAGTTAAACTAGAAAATCTGAAAGCAATTCACAACCGTCCATTGAGTCCATCGACTTATAGCCGTGTTGTTATTGCACTAGTTAAACTAGAAAATCTGAAAGCAATTCACAACCTCCAGGGCCTTCCTTGCGTTGTCGCAGTTGTTGTTATTGCACTAGTTAAACTAGAAAATCTGAAAGCAATTCACAACGATTGTAGACCAATTACGTGTTCTTTTTTGTTGTTATTGCACTAGTTAAACTAGAAAATCTGAAAGCAATTCACAACGGGTCCAGATTCTTGTTCGGGCTCAAGCTCGTTGTTATTGCACTAGTTAAACTAGAAAATCTGAAAGCAATTCACAACGCTTTCTTCGTTGCTTTTCTGCATGGCGATGTTGTTATTGCACTAGTTAAACTAGAAAATCTGAAAGCAATTCACAACCCCACGGAGCGTCTTCGCCCTTGCTGTTTTGTTGTTATTGCTCTATCGAAGATAAAAAAATTTAATGCCTTTCTCAACTATTACACTGCTGCTAATGCCAAAAACGAGATTCCCGCTTTCGCGGGAATGACATAAAAGACGCAAATCGTTAGAAAATCCTACACCCCTTCGATGGCTTCAATCTGCTTTAGGAGTTCGCTTGCCATTTGGGAATCTTCGTTGTAAATGGCGTTGATCCTCTTGCAGCTGAGTTCGAGCAGGTTGCGGGCCTCGATGGAATCGCTCTGCTTGCGGAGTGCGCGCAGGGCCCTGTCGATCCTTTCAATGTCCTTCTGGTCGGGATAGCCCTTCATGAAGGCGTAGAAAATCTTAATTTGTGCGTCATAATCGCTGTCAGATTCGCATGCGAGCAAGAACGGAATCACGCGCACATTGAGGAGCTTCGAGAGGTCACCCATGAACGTGTTGAGTGTGAGCCCCTTCGGGAAAAGTTCTTCGGTATCCTTCTGGATTTCTTCGGTGTCCACAAAGTCGCCTTCTTCGAACTGCAATAGCATTTCGTTCAGCATATCCATTTCGTTGCGCTTTGTCTGCTCACGGTATTTGGCCTGATAGTAAATGGGGAGCGTCGTGAGGCAGTAATGGGCCTGGTTTGCACCGATGAATTCGCCGATGTAGTAGATGTCGGCTTCTTCCTTGAGGATGTCCTCTTCGTTGTTGAAGTTGCCGATGCGGGCCGGTATGGGGATCACTTCCATGTTCGAGAGTTCGTGGAGTCGTTCGCGCATGGCTTCGACGTTCACGTTCTCGGGGAGTTCCACGCCGTTCTCTTCCATCGTCTTGAGGAAGTTGTTGAATTTCGCATCGACGACGCGGTTCATTTCGCGCTTGCTTGGCCTGTCGTTGAATTGCCGAAAATCGCCTTCCAACGTCAAGAGACCGTTTTTGATCATGTCGTCAAACGGTGTTTCGTTGGGTTCGGCGTCCGGGGAGGGGAGGATCCTTGCGTATGCAATCATTCTCCCGCACAGCTTTTCGTCAGTTCCTTTTTTTTGTTCAATACCAAGCATGTTCTAAAATTAACAAATTCTAGTGGACTTGAACAATTTTTTGTTTGTGATAACCTTGTGATGTGGTTCTTACGATGTAAATCCCGGGAGTGAGCCCGTTTGTGTTGGCCGTCCCCTTGGCGTGGCGTACGAGTTTTCCTCGGGTGTCGTAAATGCGGAATTCGCTACTGGCTGTATTCACACGAGAAATTTTTGGCAAGGCGACGGACGGGTCTGTCGGCTTTTCGACGTCCTTTTCGATGAGTTCAATCTGGTCGAGGTTGGGACCGTCGTTTCCGTCAACGATGGAGAACGTGATGTAGTTTGCGCCTTTGGGGAGCGTGATGGTGGTGGTATCGGTTTTCCAGGTGGTCCAATTGTCTGTCGCTGCGTACGAGCGGGTTTCGGCGCCTTTGCATCCGTCAACGCCTGCGGTGCATGTTCCCGGTGCGGCGAAGGCGAGGTTGCGTGTTTTGCCGCTGCCGTTTGTGTATGTCAAAACCATCGTGTAAGTGCCGGGGTATTCTACATAGACGGGGACTTGGACGGTCGATTTCCCTGTGCCGAAGTTGATGTAGCCTGTGCCTGCGAAGCCTGCGTTGGAGCTTTCGATGATGGCGTTGTCCACAATGCCGGATTCGGCCTGGAATGTTGTGGTTCCCTTGGCGTCAAAGAGGGCGCCGAGTTCGATGTCCTTGGTCATCGTCGTTTTCCAGGTGTTGGCGGTGCCTGCGGCTTCGGCATCCTTGCCTGTCCAGCCTGCGAAATTCCAACCGGCGGCAGGTTCTGCCGTGATGGTGATGGAGGTGCCTTCGGCAATCTTTTCGCGGTTCGGAGAAATCGTGACGGTTCCGCCGATGGATTGCGTCAGCGTGGCGCTGTAGTAGGTGACGTTTGCTTCGAGGACGGTGATTTCGTTGGAGGTTGCGCCGAGGCCACCCATGGAATTGGCGGCACGTACCGTGACTTTGGATCCTGCGGCGATGCTTCCGACGTCTATAGAATTTGTGGTGGTGTTGCTGTGGTATTTGCCGTTTACAAAGATGGCCCAGCAAATGGCGTTGTCGTCATCGTTCCAGATAATGTTGGCGCCTTCCTGCGAAATCTTCGGGGCGGAAACTTGTGCCGTGAACTTGGTCGGATCCCAGTTGTCGCTGCCGCCAAGAACGTTTTGGAGCGTGTATTTAGCGGCGTCGCTTGCGTTCCACACGGTCTTGAGTGTTGTTGCTGTCGATGCGTCTTTGCCTCCGTTAAAATACGTTTTACGTTGACTTGTGTTGATGGCGCCGCCACTCCCGTTCTTGCTGTTGTATTCGCCAAAAACTACGGGGGCGGAATTCATGTCGGGACCCCAGCCTTCGGCTTTGGGTTCTGCACGCATAATGGTGTTCAACCAGACGACTTTTGCACGGCCCCAGGAGCGTCCGAGATAGAATGTCTTGTTGAAACTGGAATTGCTGACTTCGATGATGGCGTTGTTGAAAACGTAACCCCAGGTGTCGGGGTTCTGCGATGCTGTGATGTAGCCGCCGTTGCGCGTCACCACGAGCTTGGTGCCTTCGAAGAATACGTCGCCACCACCACAGATAAAGTCTACAGTTCCGTCGATTTCGCCACCTTCCCAATACGTGCGGCCTTTCTTGGTGTAGTATGTGTCTTGACCGCTCAAGAGGCGCACGTTTTTATAGATGAACTTGTCACCTGCGTTTTGCTGCAGAGCAACCTGGCGTGCTGCGTTTGAAGAGCTGACGGAACTTCTGTTTTGCAGGGTGATGTCCTGCATGTACATGTTCTTGTTGCTGGGGAAGTACAGTGTTGCAGTTGTGCTGATGCCTTCGGTATCGGTTGTGTTCCAGATGATGGTTTTGTCAGCGGACTCTCCGATGATGGATATGTTCGAACCGCTGAAAGTCGATTTGCCGTGTTCGTCACCGGTGACCTTGGTGATGTTGTATTCGCCGTTTGGCACAAAGAGAATAAAGCGATTGGATTCGCTTGCGCCCGAAGAAGATGCCTTGGCAATGGCTGCCTTGAAGTCGCCATCGACGCCCAGCACAAAGTCAAATCCGTGCTTCGTAATTGCGGAAGCGTTCACCGCCATTGCAAGCGGCATACAAACTGCAAACCTGTAAACCCAACTATTCAACATAAAACCTCTTCCTTATTTGTCATCCCGGATTTATTCCGGGATCACCTTTCTCACTGTCATCCCGGACTCCGTTCCGGGATCGCCTTTCACTCTTGTCATCCCGCACTCCGTTGCGGGATCACTTTTCTCACTGTCACCCCGGACTCCGTTCCGGGATCGCCTATTTTGCATTCCTTCCGTTTACTCTGTACGTTTTTCCGTTCCCACGCATAAAGTATACTCCTGCACCATTGGCCTTGCGGCTAAAGTCCACAAAGTAACGGTTGCCCTGCTGCGCTTTGCGGATGGCGCGCATCTCCTCAATGGAAGTCGGCGGAAGTTCTACTTCGCCAGCCATCAAATCGTCGCTCATCCATCCGATGTAATCGATGTTCGCCATCCCGTCTTTCGAAAGGCTCGTGAACTTGAGTTCGCTGTAACCCTTGGGGAGTTCCACTTCGATGGCCTGCACCTTCCAGGTGGTCCACGCAGAAGTCGATTCCATGCTACCGTCTGCAAGTAGCGTCTTGTCGCCTGCAGAAACGCTGAAGCCGCGGGCGGAGCCGCCTCCGTTTGCAAAGCTGATGAACAACGTGTATTTGCCTTCCTTGGACGCGGTCACGCCGTAAGTGACAAAGCTGCCGGTGGAGTTTTCGACGTTGGCGTAGCCTTCGCCGACGAATCCCACGTTGCTTGCCTCCTTGACGCCCTGGATTTCGATGAAGTTCACTCCGTCAATGTACGTTTTGCAGGTGTCGCTCCCGCACATGGCCGGTGCTGGCGGAGGCGGAACGTAGTTGTCGTCCATCTTGGCGAGCGCTTCGAGGTAGGCCTTTTCGGTGCTGATGAGGGCTGTGCCGTAGTCGCCTGCCCACTGGTAGCCCGTGCGGCGTTCTTCGCTAATCTTGGTGAAGTCCTGCGTCTTGGTGCTTGCGCCGTCGCGGTCGCAGAAGAAGTAATTGTCGTTGTTCACTTCGTAAAAGCGGTACCAAAGAACGTTGCCGTCGCGCTTTTCGAAAGTCCCTGCTTTCTTGTTGAAGTAAAGCCCGGTCACGCGGGTCTTCTTGTACCATTCGATGGCGCCCTTGATGGAATTCTGGATGGCTTCGGTTTGTTCGGGCCAGTTCATCAAAAACCATACGGCGCCGGCAGATTCGCTGCCCGACTTGCTGGCGAGTTCGTAAGCGCGTGCGCCGACAGGGGCGAGGCTGTTGGTGTCATGCTGGGCGCACCATACGGTGAGCTTACCGTCATTCACGATTTGTGCCTTGAGTAGGTAATCGATGGCTTTGTTGAGTGCCGATTTCATCTTGCTGCGGGTATCGTCATCGATGATGTCCGAGTCGAACGGACTCGTCTTGTTGGCTATGTCCATCATCGTGACCATCGCACGGATCATGGCGTTGTCGTTCAGCGTGATTTGGTCGGAATAGTTGCCGCGTTTGGGCCAAACCTGCGGGAGGCCGCCTTTGGAGCGCTGCATGGTCAAAAGAAAATTGACAGCCTTGTTAAAACTTGTCTTGAAGGCTGATTTGTAAGTGCTGTTGGTCGTTTCTTTATAACGTACTGCGAGCAAGCGCATTTCTTGGACGGTGGCGTTGTTGTCGATGGTGCCGAGGTCGCCGCCACCTTTTGCTGTCCAGGAGGATTTTGCGCCGCCGGTGTATGCACTTTTGTACTTGTCGGCGTGGGCCTTGTCAAAACCGCCGTTTGCGATTTGCCAAGTGGTCATGTTGTAGGTGTACTGGTCAATGTCCATCCCCTTGGCCGCATCGGTGAGTTCTGAATAGCCTCGGTAGCTGTTGATTTTAGAAACGGCCGTTGACGGAGGCGCATAGCTTGCCGCAAAGGAAAAAGACGCGGCAGACATCGCCGCTACAAAAAACTTGTAGTTACCAAACCCAAAATTCTTCATAAAAAACCTATAGAAGAGTTTTTAAACCCACACCACTTCTATAATCTACATTATAATAGGCCGATTTTTGTTAAGAATTTCTTTTAAGTGTTGTCTATGGACAATGCGTATTTGTCATCCCGGACTCCGTTCCGGGATCGCCTTTTTATTCCGTGTAAGGTGATGCCGGCACAATGGCCGGCATGACAGTAATAAAAGACCGTTCTTTGCGACTTGTCACCCCGTCCTCTTTGTCATTCCCGACTCCCTTGTCACCCCGGATTTGTACAAGTACAAAGCCCTTCGGCTCAGCTATGAAAATGCAAGCATTTTCGCAGCGTTCGCCTTGGTTGCTTTTATTCCGTTTTGTGTAATATTTTTCTGAAAATTTTTAAAAATTTCAAAAATCTCTAAAAATCTGCTAAAAATCTTGATTTTGTGTAATAAAATCTATTGCAGGTATGTGCTGCAAAATCTACTTTATAGGTATGAAACCGATTAACGAATATCAAGATTATCGAGAGTTCATGCGAGATTACTACGAAGAACGCAAACGGACTTCTGTGTTTTCGTGGCGTGAATTTTCTCGTTTGGCAGGGTTTACCTCGTCCAATTATGTTCAGCTCGTTTGCAATGGAAAAAGCCGCTTGAGTCAAAATGGCATTGAGCGTGTTGCCGATGCAATGGAGCTCGAAGGTGTCGACCGCGACTATTTCCGCGCGATGGTGCGTTTTAGTGATGCCAAGAACGACGAAAAGAAAATGTTGGCGTTTAACGAAATGCAGAAAATCGCGAAGGAAAACCGCTTGCGAGTCGTCGATGCCGAGGCGTTCAAGTACTTTGAATCGTGGGTGAACCCGGTGCTGCGCGAACTCGCTCCGATTATGCCGGGTGCAAAACCGCTGGAACTGGCGCGTAAGTGTTATCCAGTTGTGAGTGCCGCCGAAGTTCGCCATTCGCTCGACTTTATGGTCCATGCAGACTTTTTGAAGAAAGTTGGTGAAGATACCTACGAGCAGACCGAAAAGGTCGTGACGGGATCTTCTGAGGCGATTCCTTTGGCTCTGCGTTCCATGAACCGCCAAATGTCAAAGTTTGCGACCGAAGCGATTGACGAACTCCCGCCCGAAAAACGCCACATCACAGGCGTGACGCTTGGAATGTCCGATGCGACGTACCAATGGCTTGTGCAAAAGCTTGAAGCGCTCAGGCAGCAGGTGGTTGCCATGGCTGCTAAAGAAAAAGAATACGATAAAGTTTACCGATTGAATTTACAACTGTTCCCTATGACTAAAGGGAAGGAGGAATGAGATGAAAACAGCAAATAAAATAATCATGAGTGGACTTGCCGCTTTCTTGATGTCCTGTTCGAATGAGTCTACGTCTCCTGATGTTACTGGGGCAACGACTGAACCGAATGCATCGCCGACGGCACAGCTGACTCCACAACAGATTGCGGTCTTGGCAAAATCCTTCTATTCATTGGTTGATTCGTCAAAGGGAATTCCTGATTCGAATCATTTGGATCAGGTCGATTTTGAAACGTATCCGTTCAAGGTTGTTCTGGATCAAGGATTTGATTACACGAACAATAGTAAGGATGGTCGTAGAACTTGCGAGGTGGTGACGTTCTCGGAAGAGTATGGAAAGACTCGTCCTGGAGTTATCCAGGCTTTATCATACGATGCAAGAAAGTATGTTAGCGAACAGGTTCTTAATGACCCTAAAGATGCCTCCAAGTTTACAAAGGGTGGTGCCGCAACTCTTATTGCTACGAAATTTATTGAAGTTGACGGGAATTCCATCATTATGCAAACGGTCGGAAATGATTTTGGAAAAAGCTATTGGGGTTATGGCGTTTCCTGCTCCGAATACCTTGATCAGTTTAAACAAGCTTGTACTGAATCGAACGGTCTCTTCAGGGATTTTGCTGATGGATGTCGTGATTTAAAATTGAGCGTGGCTTGTGCCTCGTTTGCCCCAGAAGGTGCTAGCGTGGATGAATTGAAGAATTCTTATATCGAAGATTATAAAAACAGCTGTGTGGCCGATTCCATAAGCTATGCGCCTTTTGATGATGAAAACTATGTCTATGAAGAACCCGAACAACCTGTTTTGAATAAGGACAGCGTTCGTGAGGCTTACACGACATATAGGGAATGGCATTATAGTTTGTACACACCTGAAGAGTATTTGTCTCAGTTCATTCCTGATTCTAGCGATGAATATCTGGACAGTGTATTCAAAGAATTTGATTTCCATAATACGACTGGTGAAGCTTATAACGTGTTCCCGGATGCAGAAGGTCTGGATTCTTATCGTGAAGAAGGCGTTTATCGTTTGCCGGATTCGTTGGTTGCGGTATTCTTCCCTACGATAGCCAGTAGTCCGAAGGGGCTGCAGTCTTCGGAGAGCGTGGTTTATTATATGCTCGTTTTGAAGGATGTCGGCGTAAAAGGTCATATGATGACGGATATCAGCAAGGACGTGATTAATGTGGTGGATATCGTGAAAGGCGGTGAATCATGCCCGGAAGATACGGTGGCTTATTACATGGCTTTCTTGTTGAAAGGTTCGCCCGAATGGAAAATTGCTGAAAAGCCTGTTGTCAGAAAAACCTTTGTAAGTCCTGCCTGGAATTGTAATGATGCCGAGAGTCTTGAACGGGTCAAACCGCATACGGAATGGACTCGGAGGTATGGGGACATTATGCCATGGCCAGATCTTGATTAAGCATACTTTTTCTATCTTAAGGGCGTATGAATACCAAAATCTATTACACCCTTACTGATGAGTCGCCGTTCTTGGCAACTCAATCCCTGCTCCCGATTGTATCGGCTTTCGCAAAGACTGCCGATATCGACGTGGAGACGAAGAACATCTCCTTGCCGGGCCGCATTCTCGCTGCTTTCGCAGACACGCTCCCGGCAGGTACAACGTTTGCTGGCAAGCCGGTGACGGATGACCTCGCCTTCTTGGGCAAGCTCACGCTTGAACCGGATGCGAACATCATCAAGCTTCCGAACATTTCTGCTTCGGTGCCGCAGCTCAAGGCCGCGATTGCCGAACTCCAGAAGAACGGCTACGCCTTGCCGGATTATCCGGATGCTCCTGCCACGGACGAAGAAAAAGCAATTCGCACCCGTTACGACAAGGTGAAGGGTTCTGCCGTGAACCCGGTGCTCCGTCAGGGAAACTCCGACCGTCGCGCTCCTAACGCCGTGAAGAACTATGCCCGCAACAATCCGCATAGCAACGGCAACTGGAACGAATCCGTGAAGACTCACGTCGCCAGCATGCAAGCCGATGACTTCTACGGTAACGAAAAGTCCATCACAATGGCCGAAGCCGACTCCTTCAAGATTGAATTTGTCGATGAAGCTGGTGCCGTAACGGAACTCCGTGCCGCAAAGCCGCTCCTCAAGGGCGAAATCATCGATGCGACCGTCATGCGCATGGCTTCTCTCGAAAAGTTCATCGCCAATGCGATGGCCGAAGCCAAGGCCAAGGGCCTCCTCTTCTCCGTGCATCTCAAGGCTACGATGATGAAGGTCTCTGACCCGGTACTGTTCGGTGCATTTGTCCGCGTATTCTTCAAGGACGTGTTCACGAAGTACGCCGACCTCTTCAAGGAACTCGGAATCGATGCCAACAACGGTCTCGGTGACTTGTTCAAGCGCCTCGAAGGCAATGCCAAGGAAGCCGAAGTCAAGGCTGCTATCGATGCGGCTCTCGCCGCAGGCCCGGATCTCGCTATGGTCGATTCTGCCAAGGGCATTACGAATTTGCATGTGCCGAGCGACGTGATCATCGACGCTTCGATGCCTGCAATGATCCGCAATTCCGGCTGCATGTGGAACAAGGAAGGCAAGCTGCAAGAAGTTGTCGCCTGCATTCCGGACCGCTGCTACGCTGGCATCTACGACGAAACGATTGAATTCTGCAAGCAGAACGGCGCATTTGACCCGAAGACGATGGGTACTGTTCCGAACGTGGGCCTCATGGCTCAGGGCGCCGAAGAATACGGCAGCCACGACAAGACGTTTGTCGCAAAGGGCAAGGGCGTTATCCGCGCTGTGAACGGCAAGGGCGAAGTGCTCTTGCAGCAGGAAGTCGAAGCTGGCGACATCTTCCGTATGTGCCAGGCCAAGGACGCTCCGGTGCGCGACTGGGTCAAGCTCGCTGTCACGCGTGCTCGCCTCAGCAACACTCCGGCTATCTTCTGGCTCGATCCGGAACGTGCTCACGACCGCGAAATCCAGAAGAAGGTCGAAGCTTACTTGCCGGAACATGACCTCAAGGGTCTCGACATCAAGATTATGAGCCCGCGCAAGGCTATCGTCGAAACGATGAAGCGTGCCAAGGCTGGTCTCGATACTATTGGCGTGACGGGTAACGTGATGCGTGACTACCTCACGGACTTGTTCCCGATTCTCGAGGTTGGTACTTCTGCAAAGATGCTCTCCATCGTGCCGCTCATGGCTGGTGGTGGCCTCTACGAAACGGGTGCAGGTGGATCTGCTCCGAAGCAGGTGCAACAGTTCCTCGCCGAAAACTACCTCCGCTGGGATTCTCTCGGTGAATACTTCGCACTCGTGCCTGCATTCGAACAGGTCGCGCTCAAGGACGGCAACAAGAAGGCTAAGGTCTTGGCCGATACGCTTGATGCCGCCAACGGCAAGATTCTCGAATTCAACCGCACGCCGGCTCGTAAGATGGTTCCCACTTCTACCTCGCTCTCTACTGGGCTCAGGCTCTCGCCGCCCAGAAGGACGATGCAGAACTCGCCGGCAAGTTCGCTCCGATCGCTGCTGCTCTCTCCGCGAAGGAAACCGAGATTGTCGCCGCTCTCGCTGCCGAACAGGGTAAGCCCGCCGATATCGGTGGTTACTATGTCCCGAAGGCAGAACTTCTCAAGAAGTGGATGCGCCCCGTCGAAGCGTTCAACGCGATTATCGATAACATCTAGCTTGTCGCTTTGGCTTGTCATCCCTGACGCGTTGTCACCCCGGACTTCGTTCCGGGGCGGGATCGCCTTTTCAAAAAAAAGGAGTGTCGCAGAAATGCGCACTCCTTTTTTTATACCTATCCTCTACTCCCGTTGATAATCCATTGGCAAAGTTCGTTAATGCCTTCGGCATCGGGGAGCGTCTGGACAAAGTTCTTGGCCTTGCTCCGTTCAATGAAGTTCCGCCACACCATTTCGTTCTTGCCGTTGAGTCCCAGGTGTTCTTCGATGGCGCCGTGCGTCCATACCCAAATGCCCTGGTCGCAGAGTTTTTTGTGGATGTTTCGGATCGGGATTTCTGCCTCGGGCATCGAGGCCATCATCGCATAAGCGGTCGAAGCGTTTATATTGCTGTGCTTGTTGACCGGGAGCCCGTTCACCAGGCGCAAATGGTGGTGGCAAGAGAGTTCACGGAACAAGTTGCGGCATTGTATGATGTCCGGGTCGTTTGCGCTCAAGAATCCATCGCGGGTGGCCGTGGTAAAGGCGTAGTCCAAGTCGACAATCGCACGGACGGGAATGTCCATGGCTGCCAATACCTGCATGCTTTTGCGGGTGTTGCTCACGCCGCCTTGACGCACGAGCGCACATTTGATCAGGGCAAAGGATTGCCCGGTAATGCGTTCGAACAAAGCCGGTAGCACGCGCCATTCCGTCTTTCCTTCGGTGAGGAGGACGTAATCGGCGAACAAGAGTTCATTGCTGTTCGAAAGGCTAAAGAGCATTTGCAACTGGCTCGGCGCATCTTGAACCACTTGGCGTACGGCGTCTTCCATTCGCTTGCGCATGAAGGTTCCGCGTTCCTTGTTCTTGCGGATCAGTAGCGACGTACTCACGTCTTCGCTCGTGACCATCTGTGCGGAATGCGTTGCAAATACGATTTGATAACCTTCGTTCGAAAGGTTTTTGAGGGCCACGCGCACGAGCTCCACTGCTTGCGGGTGCAAGAACAGTTCTGGCGAATCGATGAGCAGCATGGTGCGGCTCAGGTAATGGTTGTTGTGGTGCTTCTTGATGTCGGCGAGGTAACGGATGAGGGCCATTTGGATGGCACGCTGCGAACCGGCTCCCATGCGGGATATGTCGCGTTCAAATCCGTCTTCTTCGTCGATGACCTTGATCGTTGCGCTTCTGAGGAACGTTTCGAGCGTCGGTACGGGAATGTCGAGTTCCACCTTCACGCTAGGGAATAGCGGCTGGAGGGCAGTATTGACATCCCTGTCGAAAGACCTGATTTCGTCGGCCTGTCGGTCGCTTCCCGAAGATGTCAGTTCGGCAAACTGCTCGATGACATTGCTCAGTTCACCGCCGAATCTACGTTCTAGCGGCTTGAAAATTTCGTGCAAAAGTTTTGTGAAGGCTTTGTTTCCTTCGAAGTCCCAAATGGCGATGGGTTCCGGGAACATGCGCTTGAAGGCCGAAATGAACTTGTCGTTGACTCGGACCCAGTCCTTGGAATTTTTGCGCTTTCCGTTGGGCGGGCAGAATGCCCAAAATTCAATATTGCCCGGGAGTTCGCCCGGAATGCGCTGGATTTTTTTGACACGCAGCGTTGTACCGCACAGGAACGGCTCCACTTCGGCCGCTCTTTCGTCGCCCAGGCGGTTTAAAACCTGTTCGGTAATACCTTCAAAAATGCCTTCGGCTTCAACGGGGTGGTTCGGGTCGTCAAAATAAGAGATGTCCAATGAAAAATGGGCGAGGAGCCAGCGTATCCCCATGAGGATATTTGTTTTACCGGCGTTGTTGTAGCCAATAAGTGCTGTAAAATCGCTAAGCGGAAATGTCTCGCGCTGGATCGAGCGGAGATTCGAAATTGTGATCGTTGACAGTCTAAGTGCTTGCGGTTGCATAGCTTGAAACTATAAAAACTTTTAGAAAAAAGTCTTGATTTGCACGATTAGACGTGAAAAAGTGCAAATAATAATCGTTCAAATTGGAATGTCTTTGGAAAAATATCGTCTAAAAAACGAAAAAACACTGTAGCTGTTGGGGCTACAGTGTTCTTTTGGGGTTAGGAGGAGAACAAAGAGTTCTTGAACATAAAGGTATTTAATGTTGGCGGTATTTAACGTATTTTGGCCAAAAACGTGTTGAAAAGTGTTGTGAAGTTCACAATGAGGCGTTGTATTTTTTCTACAATTATCTATAGGTGTGCAAAAATGAGGTTTTGTTCTGTGTTGAACTCTCAAAATGAAAACGTCTCTAGAATAATTTCTAAATTTGCTGGCATGAAGAAATATGCTGCTCCAGTCGTGCTTTTTGTACTTGCTTGCGCCTTAATTGTTTATCTCAAGGTTGATTTTTCCGGGTCGTCTTCTTCGTTCGACGTCAATCGATATATGCAGACGCGATCCAAGATCGATTCCTTGGAAGTGGCGCTGTGGAATGCCCAGGGCAATGTCGATTCCCAAGTGGCAATCCGCGAAGAACTCTCCAATGCCTGGGAAGATCTTTCGGCGATGCGTACGAAATCGGCTGACGAACTGGATGCTTCTGAAGAAAATGTCGGGGGATTCTCTAGCGGCGTTTTGCTTTGGATTATCGGTGGCTCGCTTGCCGTTCTCCTTTGCTCCGTGATTCTCGTGCTCGTGCTTATCCATCGCAAAAAGATTGTTGAAACCCGAATGATGGAAGCGCTTGCCAAGACACGAATGGTCGATGCCGTTGCCAAGTCCTTGGATCCTACGGAAAGTGCATCGCGCGATGAAAGCGAGACGTTGGTGACTCCGCGAGTCCATGCGCCCAAGAAGTCTATTATTGACGAGGTCGAAGAATTTGCCGCCAAGCGTCGTGAATCCGAGACGATGGCGACGACGGCCGCACCGGAATCGAAGTCCGCTTTTGAAGACGAAAACGGCATTCCCGAAAATCGAATTTTGACATCTCCGTTTAACGGAAAGACTGTCCTCCGTCCGACGGCTAGAGAACGCATTACTTCTGCAATGCAGTCTCTTTCCGATGTGCTTCATCATGACCGTTCTAAGGTTATGTCTTCTAAGGTCCGGGCTCCACAGAAGCCTGAGGCTGCTCCGGCCCATCCGCTTGAGATGAACCGTTTTGACCGCGAATCTTCGGTCAACAGCAAGATTTTGCAGATGTCCCGCAGGGGCTTCCCGGCTTCGGCCATTGCTTCGAAGCTTAAGATTCCTCAGGCGAAGGTCGAGGCTGTTATCAAGGAAGCTGTCGAAGCAGGTAACTGATGCGTTACCGCTTTCGTTGTGAATATCTAGGCAGCGCCTTTTACGGCTGGCAAGAACAGAACTGTGGCGGCAAGCTCCGCTTTGTGACGGTCCAGTCTACACTCGAAGAAGCTTTGTCTACGGCTCTCCGTGCGCCAATCCGCGTGACGGGGTCGGGCCGTACTGATACGGGTGTCCATGCCCGTGGGCAGTGTGTCCATTTTGATTACGACGGTGAACTCGATCCGGTAAAAGTCGTGCGTTCCGTGAACGGGCTGACCAAGCGCCTTATTCGTATCCGCGACTTGGAGCCGTGCGCCCCGGACTTCAATGCCCGCTATGATGCCATTTTGCGTTACTACCAGTATACGATCTTCACGCGCCCGGTGGCGCTGATGCGCGACTTTGGCTGGGAGTGCGGTTCGCTCAATCTCGATATCGATGCGATGGCTCGTGAAGCCGCTTCGTTCCTGGGTGAACACGACTTTATCGACTTCTGCATCCCGAGGAACGACGGAAAGTCGACGCTTTGTACGTTGAGCGAGTTCCGTCTGGAGCGCCTGAACGACTGGAGCTGCATGTTCCATATCAAGGGGAACCGCTTTTTGCACCGTCAGGTGCGTGCGATGGTCGGGACGCTTTTTGACGTAGGTCGAGGACGTTTTCCCGAAGGTACGGTGAACCGTATTTTTGCCAAGGAATTCAAAGGCGAACGCACGTGGGCGCCCCCGCAGGGGCTTGTCCTCGAAAACGTGGAATATAAGGATTATTAACCCTTAATCGCTTCGATCATTTCTTTTACAGCGCGTTCCATACCGACGAGAGCGGCGCGGCTCACGATGCTGTGCCCGATGATGATTTCGTCGATGCCGTCAATCTGTGCAACCGCTTCGACGTTCCTGTAATTGAGCCCACGTCCGGCAAAAACGTTGAGCCCGTACTTGTGGGCGAGAACCGTCATGTCCTGCAATGCCGAAATTTCACGGTCGACTTCTTCGCGGCTGCCGAGTTCAAAGGCGGTGGCGTACTTGCCGGTGTTGAATTCGACATAGTTTGCGCCGACCTTCTTGGCTGCCTTGACCTGTTCTGTTTCGGCGTCGATGAACACGCTCACCTGAATATCGTTGTTGCGGAGCGTCATGATGTACTTGGCGAGTTCGTCAATCTTTGCAGAGACGTTCAGGCCGTCTTCGGTCGAAAGTTCGGTGTGGACTTCGGGGACAAGTGTGACCATGTCCGGCTGGCGGTTGATGGCGAACTGCACCATTGCCTGTGTCGGAGCCATTTCAAGGTTCAACTTTGTCGTGACCGTTCCGCGGAGGAGCCTGATGTCGCGGTCCTGGATGTGGCGCTTGTCTTCGCGAAGGTGGGCAGTGATTCCGTTACAACCGGCGAGTTCTGCAATCATTGCTGCTGCGACAGGATCGGGTTCCTTGCCTTTACGGGCTTCACGAATGGTAGCGATGTGGTCCACGTTAACACCGAGTTTGATAGACATAGGCTCTCCTATTTAGAATTGAATAAAGTTGACAAATCGACGATGGACGTGCCTTGCTTGGCGGCCTTTGTGGCGATATCTTCGATTTTAGATAAATTTTCTTTAGTCAGTGGAAGGATCATGACAGATGTTCCACTTTTGGGGGCTTCCCTGAGCTTTTGGTGGATGTAGTCCTCAACAGAACTGTTGTCCGGGTTGTAAGGGAAGGCTATTTTACAGATAATGTCGAAGTCCTTGCAGGTCTGCGGAACGACGGTGCGTTCTTCCAGCGACAAGTCCATAAACCACATACCCTTTTTTTGTGCGGGCTTCATGACGGCTTGCAAAAGCTGCCTGTGCTTGACTGCCTGTTCCCCGTAACGCGTTGCAATGCCTGTTGCGATGGGCAAAACCTTTTTGGCGTCATTGATGTTCTGCTCGATTTGTTCTGCTGTGTGGTGGATGCGGAGCGGACGGAACTTGTTGTGTTCCTGGTTCAGCTTTGTCGATTCCATGGCAAGCCAGAGAACGATTTCTTTGTTGTTTATTTTGTCCAGATCCTTGTAGAAGTCCGCTGGCATCCCGAATGGCGGGACAAGAATGTCAAAAGGAAAATTTAAACTGTTTAGTTTTGCGATGACTTCGGGCGTAAGCTTGGTCGTCTGGAATGCAATCGACATGAGCGATGCATTTTTCATAAAGATGTTTTCTGAAACCTGGAATGTCAGGTGTAGCGAGTCCCCGTTCGGAGCCAAGATTTCAACCTTGGCGGATTGGTAAGAATTGGGGTTGTCGTTGAGTTCTTCCATCGAAATGACGGTGCCGCCATTTTTATTGATGAATTTTTGCGCCTGTAAAAGGTAAACGACAATGGTCTTTCCGCGGGCGAGTGTCCAGATGTCGCGCTTGGAACGCTTGGAATAGCTGGAAGAAATTATCTTGAGTTCGTCCTGGAGTTTCTTTGCAAATGGGACTGTGTCCTGTTCGGCGGGAACAGTCTCTGTTTTCTGGATACTGGCTGTTTCTTCGATGCTTTCGAGAATCTGGTTCGCTTTGTCCTGGTTATTCAAAAAAAATGCCAAACCGGCCAAAATCCCCGACGCCAAAAAAAGTGCAACAATGTGTTTAAGTTTGATCATTTCGCTTGTAAATATAACTACATTGAGCCCATGCCTATTGTGTTTGCACTTGTTGGAGCTACTGGTGTTGGCAAGTCGCGCCTTTCACTGGAACTGGCGGAACGCTTTAATGCCGAAATCATTGGTGTGGATTCTCGCCAAATCTATAAAGGCTTTGCTATCGGTACCGCTCAGCCTCCTGCAGAAGATTTATTGAGGGTAAAGCATCACCTTGTTGATTTTCTGAATCCTCGTCAGGTGTATTCGGCGGGCGACTTTTGTGCAAACGTGAAAAAGCTTCTTTCTGAAAATCCCGACCAGAATTACATTTTGGTGGGAGGGACTGGCTTGTATCTCCAGTCTTTGATGCTTGGGCTCCCGCAACTCCCTAAAATCGATGAATCGGTTCGCCGTTCGTTCGAAGATGAAGCTTCTGAATTTGGTAGTGATAGTTTGTACAAAAAAGCGAAGTCGGTCGATCCCGAAGCGATGGAAAAGGTCGAGAAGAATAACCTCCAGCGTATCATTCGTATCTTGGAAGTTTATCAGTCCACTGGCCGAAAACTCTCGGAATGGCAAAAGGAACGTGTGGGCGGGATTGGCGTTCTGCCTGTGTTCTGGTTGAACCGCAGTCGCGAAAATCTGTATGCGCGGATTGACGCCCGTGTGGACCAGATGATGGCGGACGGCTGGATGGACGAAATCAGGTCGCTTGCAGAATCTGTGCCGCTTGATGCTCCTGCGTGGCAGAGTCTTGGCTATAGAGAACTTTTGTGTGCAAAAGACGGCAATCAAGTGCAGTCGGTCCTTGAAGAAGTCAAGCGAAAGACCCGTAATTATGCAAAGCGGCAGTTGACTTGGTTCCGCTGGCAGGTGAAATCCACTGAAATTGATTTGGATACCTGTGGCAATCCTACGGATCTAGTAGTCAAATCTATCGTTTAGGTGAAAAAGGGCGCTTTTTTGAGCGCCCTAAAATATTTTTTCTGAAAAAATGGTGGTTTTGGGGACAAAAGTGGTCTGCTGTCGAAAGCGTGTTTGAAAAAATTGGTGAATAGAATGTGAACATTATGATGTAAAAGCAGGATACAACCCGTTTTTAACGAAAAAAGTGAAAAAAAGTGAATTTTTTTGCCAATGACCCCTTGTTTTTATTCCTGAAAATTCTATAATTGGTCTCACCCTCGAACGGGTCACCCAAAAAGACCTGAACGAGAAACGGAAGCCCGAGAGACTTCCGGGAATATTGAAGGAATCGGAGATGTGCTTAGTGACGGCCCAAGAAAATTTCTTGGAAGTCAATTAATCAAAAGGCGAGAGTCGCGACCAAGCTTGCTTGGGCATGACCGAGCCGAGGATTAAAGCGATACGTAAGTATCGCCAATTTACGAAAAACAGGACAGACTATTTAAAAATCAATGAAGAGTTTGATCCTGGCTCAGAACGAACGCTGGTGGCGTGTCTTATACATGCAAGTCGAGCGAGGCAGCAATGCCGAGCGGCGAACGGG
>CACZAD010000067.1 GCA_902779055.1 Fibrobacter succinogenes
AAGCAAGCGCAAGCCCTGTTACTACTCTCTTCATAGAGACTCCTTAATTAATAGGGTTTTTTCCCTAAACTAAACTAACCATAATATAATTTATATTGTTGGTTTTATTCATATGTAATTTCAAAAAGCGACAAAAAACACAAAAAAACGTATTTTTCGTTAAATGTTTCAATCTTTTTACATTACATTCGGGATAAAAAAGTCCACAGAATATCAAAAACTCCTCTCGAAAATCTCGGGATTCTCGCGACACAAGCTGGTATAGCCGCCCTTTCCCACTATAATATGGTCTATGACCGGAATTTGGAGCACCTTCCCCGCCGCACAAAGCACGCGGGTGATGGCATAGTCCTGCTCGCTAGGTTCCGTGGAACCCGAAGGATGGTTGTGCGCAAAGATTACGGAGACCGCATTGTCCTTTATCGCCTGCACGAAGGCCTCTCGCGGATGGATGGGCGCCTGGTTCACGAGCCCGGACGTCACCTCGTGAACGTCTATAACGTAGTTCGCCGAATTGAGCGTCACCACGACAAAGCGCTCACGCTCTTCGAACTTGAGGCCCGCAAGGCGGGAAAGCAAATCTTCCGGCGATACGACCGAAACCGCCTTCGCGCTCAATATATAGCGGTTCGACAATTCGAGACAGGCCAGAATCTGCGACGCCTTGACCGTCCCGAGGCCGTGGATTTTGCGCAGCGAATCCATCGTCGGCAGCGACGCCACCGAAGAAAGGTACTCCGAGATATGGCGGGAAAGCTCGAACACGCCGCAATCGCGGGTTCCGCTCCCGAGAATCAGGGCGATGAGTTCTTCGTTGGAAAGCGCATTCGCGCCCTTGGTCTGAAGTTTTTCACGTGGTAGAAGATTTTCTTGCATTTGCGGTCCTTTTTTTACGTTCCTACTTATATAGACGGATTCAGGGCCCAAAATCAGCCAAAACGATACTTTTTTTAATAAAAGTCATGCGAACAGGAGGTGCGGGGCAGGTCTTTCATCGCAAAATCAGCAATTTTTCATAGACATAAAATCTAAAATCACAAATTTCGCATTACGAATCACATTTTTTCAATTCAATTTCGTTCCAAAACAACAAAAATACTACAAAAAGTCATACATTTTTCAGCAGAAAATTTATTTATAATCACATTTTATCCATTTTTTCAAAAGATTTTTCAATTTTTACGGTAAAATATCTTGCCACTTTTTCAAAAAGCACCTATATTTTCGTCAAAACAATAAAAAGTAACCTATTAGCAAACAGGAAAACTTATGGCAAACAAGACTCTGAGCGGTGCCGAAGTGATTATCGAATGCCTCAAGCGTGAAGGCATCGACACTATTTTCGGCTATCCGGGTGGTTCCGCCATCCCGATGTTCGACGCAATTCTCGATTCCAATATTAAAGTAGTCCTCTCCCGCCATGAACAGGGTGCAACCCACATGGCCGACGGCTACGCCCGCCAGACGGGCAAGGTCGGCGTCGCCCTCGTGACGAGCGGCCCCGGTGCAACCAACACGTTCACCGGCATCTACACCGCCCTCATGGATTCGAGCCCGATCGTAGTGCTCGCCGCCCAGACGACCACCCCGAACCTCGGCAAGGACGCCTTCCAGGAATGCGACACGAGCGGCATGACGTTCGCGGCTGTGAAGCACTCTTACCTGGTGAAGGATTCCAACGACCTCCCGCGCGTGATGAAGGAAGCCTTCCACATCGCCCGCAGCGGCCGCCCGGGCCCGGTGCTCATCGACCTCCCGAAGGACGTGACCGCAGGCCCCTGCACCGCCCCGTTCACCGACCAAATGGATTTACCCGGCTACAAGATTCCGACGTACGCCTCTACCGAAAGCGTCGAGAAGGCCGCCGAATACCTCAAGAATTCCAAGAAGCCGCTGTTGCTCGTGGGCCACGGTGCCATGATCAGCGGTGCCAGCCGCCAGGTGAAGGAACTCGCCGAAAAGATTGGCGCTCCCGTGTGCTGCACCATGCTCGGCCTCGGCGCCTTCCCCACTGATCACGAGCTCTCGCTCGGCATGCTCGGCATGCACGGCACCGTGTACGCCAACAAGGCCGTGCTCGACTGCGATTTGATTCTCTCCATCGGTAGCCGCTGGGATGACCGCATCACCGGCAAGCTCGAAGTGTTCTGCAAGGACGCCATCAAGATGCACATCGACATCGACCCCGCCGAAGAAGGCAAGGTGCTCCAGCCGGATGTGTTCATGTGCGGCGACGCGAAGCTCGTGCTCGAACAGCTCCTCCCGATGGTCCACAAGCTCGATACCGCCGAATGGATCAAGACTTGCCAGACCTGGAAGAAGCGCTTCCCGCTCACCTACCCCAAGCAGGGCGGGCTCCGCATGCAGCACGTGATTGCGACTGCAAGCGAACTCACGCAGGGCAAGGCCATCGTCACGACCGACGTGGGCCAGCACCAGATGTGGGTGGCACAGTTCTTCCACATCAATTACCCGCGCCAGCTGCACTCCAGCGGCGGCGCAGGCACGATGGGCTTCGGCTTCCCCGCCGCCATCGGTGCAGCCTTCGGCAACGAGACCGGCTGGCCGGTCTTGAGCTTCAGCGGTGACGGTGGTTTCCAGATGACGGAAGCGGAACTCGCGACCGCCGCCATCCACAAGCTCCCCATCAAGATCTTCGTGATGGACAACAAGTACCTCGGCATGGTGCGCCAGTGGCAGGAACTCTTCTACGATCACCGCTACTCCAGCGTCGACATGATTGGCAACCCCGACTTCGTGAAGCTCGCCGAAGCCTACGGCATTCCGGGACTGCGCATCAAGCGCGCCGCCGATGCCGAACGCGTCATCCAGAAGGCGCTCGAATACAAGGAAGGTCCGATTCTCATTCACTGCGAATGCGAGAAGGAAGACAACGTGTTCCCGATGATTCCGGCAGGTGCGCCCATCACGAGCATGATTACCGAACCGCCCAAGGCTAAACTCGAAAAGCCCACAGGATCGACCTAATAGGAGGACATTACCATGATCGATAAAGGACATTCCATTAGTTTGTTGGTGGCGAACCGCCCGGGCGTGCTCGTGCGTATCGCCCTCGTGTTCTCCCGCCGTGGCTACAACATCGATTCCCTCGTTGTCTCCCCCACGCTCGACCCGAACTTCAGCCGCATGAACATCATCGCCCACGGCAACCCCGAGATCCTGATGCAGATCATCAAACAGCTCGAGAAACTCGTTGACGTGGTGCAGGCGAAGGACCATACCGGAACGGACGCCGTCGAGAAGGAACTCGCACTCATCAAGGTGCGTTGCACTCCCGACCAGCGTACCGAAATCCTGCAGTTGTGCGACCATTTCCACGCCAATACCGTGGACATGACTGCCACCTCCATGATTATCCAGATTACCGGAAACAGCATGAAGGTCGACACGCTCAAGAGCCTCTTGCAGAAGTTCGAAATCGTCGAATACATCCGCACGGGCAAGGTCATCATGCTCCGCGGCGAAGACAAGACGTAGGCGCCGAAGGCGCAGTTACTAGTTCAGAGTTACTAGTTCCAAAAAAAGGTCTCAAGATGTTTCTTGAGGCCTTTTTTCGTTCACGGGCGACCGTTCGCGCCAAAATCAGGGACCTCTTCTCTGGCAGGCGCTCACTCTCGCAACCACGCCTGGTTAATACCAGGCGTTTGTTGCTCACGGGCGACCGTTCGCGCTAAACTCGGGGAGCACTCCTCCGGCAGGCGCTCACTCTCGCAACCACGCCTGGTTAATACCAGGGACTTTGTTGCTCACAGGCGACCGCTCGCGCTAAACTCGGGGAGCACTCCTCCGGCAGGCGCTCACCCGCACCATTAATAAAGAAAAACCGAAAGCTTGAAAGCTTTCGGTTTTTTGAGGGCACAAATTACTGCTAATTTGCGGCAGCCAAATCAAAGCCCAACACAGCCTGACTAGCGTTAGGAGAATTCTGCACTTCGTCCTTGAGAACGATGCGGAACGTCAGGTATTGCGCATTGGAAGAGAACGAGACCTTCTCAAAAGCGTCAGATTCGCTTGTTGATTTCGCTTTCGGATTATTGATAATGTTATTGTTATTGATATTATTCACGTCCGCCACGTTATTCTCGTACACGTACAGATCAAAATTCTGCGGAATCCTTCCAAAATTGGCAATGTCATCGCCACTAGATAGCCAGGCAATGGCCGCAGAGAAATTATGCTTGTCCGTGGGACGCTTTATGCTGAATCGAAGTTCCGTTTTCATTCCCACAATATGCGTGGTCATCCACGGCCAGTAGCCTGTCCAATAGCGGGATTCATGGAAGTAATTGTTGTGGAAACGGTTGAACACGACACTATAGTAAGTCGGGATCTTTGTCGTCGCCACATTGTTTTCCCCATGCGGATACGGAGTCGCAATGTTATTCACGCCAGACGTAAGTAGCACAGCCTTCACGACTTCAGGATGCCAACGGTAGAACGGGTTAGCCCTCAAGAGTGCAGCCACCTGAGCCGCCGTATACGTAGCCGCAGCCTCGGTTCCATCGTAATTGGGAGAAGCATTGTACGTCTGCCCGGTGTACCAATGGGTGTACGTCCTCTTCCGGTCACCGTCCATATAGAACTCGGAGTAGTTGTATATTTCGGGCTTGCGGGAACCAGCTTGGGGCTCAGCCTCATTCAGGCATTGACCAATACCCGCTTCGCAATACCTGGACTTATTCGACGTGTAATCCGCAATTTTACCGGTACGGGAATCGATCGCTCCAACCGTAATGGCGTTGGCCGCATGTGCCTGCGCATTGAGCTGAGCGTCGTTGTTCCTAATCCAGTAATTACCGGCTGCCACGATATCCACGGTGCGGTTTGCGTAGATGTAGTTGTCCAGCGCCCTAGCCTCTTCGCCATAGTACGTGGCGGCCTCGTGAAGCACATTGGGATCGTTTTTCCGGTTATGGAGGCCGATATACACCTGCGGAGTCTTGGCTTTCGGATTTTCAGGCAGGCCATTGGAAACAAAGACCGTCGTATTCTTGGTCGTCGCTTGCAACAGGCTATACGCCTTCGACGCAATCACTTCCCTTTCGGGATTAGGGACGATACTTTCGTTTTGATCGTACGCGATATACGGAGTCGTCTTGGACCAATCCAACCTGACCGGGAATGCGCCTATATCCATATACATGCCGACATCGCCGCATTCCTGGCACTGGCTGTAGCCATTATCGAACCACCACCCTATATTTCCTCTATTGGC
The DNA here is from genome assembly GCA_902779055.1 of Fibrobacter succinogenes. Classification (GTDB taxonomy): domain Bacteria; phylum Fibrobacterota; class Fibrobacteria; order Fibrobacterales; family Fibrobacteraceae; genus Fibrobacter; species Fibrobacter succinogenes_K. The sequence continues at coordinate 5,237 of CACZAD010000067.1, forward strand.
CTTACTGTTATCGAATTCCACCGTCCAATACGTGACACGGGCATACGACGAAGCATCGTAAGGTTCCGAAAGATCATAGTGAGTGACGAACGAGGCCGGGCCAGAATTGTGCATGCCGTTTGGCGTATAGCCCTGCACAACATTAGTGGGGATAAAGACACTATTGACTTCACCTAAATACGCTCCAGATCCGCTATTAAACGATCCATAAAAGCCCTCCGAGCTGCTTCCATCAGGAAGGTACTTTTTCAGAGAAAAGCAAAACGGCGTGCCCCTGCTACTATAGGCCAATGCGTTAGTACTAAACGCACCCTGCAGAGCTCCAAGCCCATTCAGGCCAGGCGAAACCCTCATCAGGGCCTTATTCCCCCGCTGCGCGCCAACATCCTGCTGGTTATCCTTTTTCATCTTGGAATAATCCACATTCCTGTAGACCATCGGGGAATTCATCTTGCTTCCATTACGGCCAAGAAGGTCGTAATTTGTCGCGGCAAAGGCTGTTACACACCCAATCGCCACGCACAAGGCTATTTTTTCATTCATCCTTTTACTCCTGTTATTTATGAATAAAACTTGTTTTCATAATCAGTTTGTCGAAGCCACATCAAAGCCCAGAACAACCTGCCTGAAATTTTCAGAACGGGAATCTTCGCTCGTGAGGACAATGCGGAACGTAAGGTATTGCGCGTCAGTCGGCGGAAGCGACACCCTCTCAAAAGAGTTGTTCGGGCTCTTCGAAGACGCAATAAGATGTTCGTCATCAATACCATCCACATTATCGGAGTTATTTTCGTATACGAACAGGTCAAAATTCTGCGGAATCTTCCCATAATTGGCGATATCGTTACCGCTTGTCAACCAGGCAATAGCCGCAGAGAAATTACGCTTGCCGTCAGGGCGTTTGACATTAAAGCGAATCTCACGCACGCCGTTCTTTACATGCGTAAAGAAACGCGCCCATTTGCCAACCCAATAGCGGGATTCATGGAAGCGATTGCTGTTGAAACGATTAAAGACTACACTATTGTAAACCGGAATCTTTGTCGTCGCCACATTACTTTCCCCATGCGGATACGGAGTCGCAATGTTATTCACGCCAGCATTAAGCAGCACCGCCTTCACGACTTCAGGATGCCAACGGTAGAACGGGTTAGCCCTCAGGAGTGCAGCCACCTGAGCCGCCGTATAAGTCGCCGCAGCCTCGGTTCCATCGTAATTGGGAGATGCATTATACGTCTGCCCACCGCGAGTGTACGTCCTCTTCCTGTCTCCAGTCCTAGAGAACTCGGAATAGTTGTAGATTTCGGGCTTGAGGGAACCTGCTGTAGGATTAACCTCATTCTGGCAATGACCAATACCTGCTTCGCAATATCTGGACTTATTCGACGTGTAATCAGCAATTCTACCTGTATAGGAATCAATCGCCCCCACAGTAATGGCGTTGGCCGCATGCGCCTGCGCATTGAGTTGAGCGTCGTTGTTCCTAATCCAGTAATTACCGGCGGCAACGATATCTACGGTACGGTTTTCGTAGATGTAGTTGTCCAGCGCCCTAGCCTCTTCGCCATAGTACGTGGCGGCCTCGTGAAGCACATTGGGGTCGTTTTTCCGGTTATGGAGGCCGATATACACCTGCGGGCTCTTGGATTCCGGATTTTCAGGCAGGCCATTGGAAACAAAGAACGTCGTATTCTTGGTCGTCTCGCTCAACAGGCTATACGCCTTCGACGCAATCACTTCCCTTTCAGGATCAGGGTTCATTGCTTCACCCTGGTTGTACGCAATATACGAAGTCGTCTTGTTCGGCTCCAACCTGACCGGGAACGCACCTATATCCATATACATGCCGACATCGGCGCATTCCTGGCACTGGCCGTAGCCATTATCGAACCACCACCCTATACTTCCTCTATTGGCCATAATGTTACCGAATTCCACCGTCCAAAACGTGGTAGGGGCATACGACGAAGCATCATATGGCTCCGAAAGGGTATAGTTCGTGAACGTGGCCTGGCCAGAAGTCTGTATGCCGCTTGGCGTATAATTCTGGACAAGGTTTGTAGGGATAAAGTAAAAATCAGGATGCTCCAAATATTCAGCCAAATCGGAGTAATAACCATAAATATGAACTCCATTTGACTGCGACGTTTCACAATAGAACGGAAGGAGCGAACCATTGTACGACAAGCCACTTGTACTGAAGATACCTTCCAAGCCATCAATCCAATACAATCTAGACGAAAGCTTTTTCAGGGCTTTATTCCCCCGCTGCACGCCAACATCCTGCTGGTTATCCTTTTTCATCTTGGAATAATCCTCATTCCTGTAAACCATCGGGGAATTCATCTTACTTCCATTACGGCCAAGCAGGTCATAATTTGTTGCAGCAAAGGCTGTTGCACACCCAAGCGCCACGCACAAAGCTAATTTTTCATTCCCTGGTTATAGTTTTCAGACCGGTCGTAATCACTAAGGAAAACAATACGGAATGTAAGATACGGAGCATTAGACGAGAACGAAATCCTGCTGAAGGAATTCGAACCAGAAAGAGACTGCGCCTTGTAATTATCGAGATTGTTATCGATGGCATCCACATTCGACGAATTGCTTTCATAAGCGAGCAATTCGAAATTCTGCGGGATTACACCAAGTTTGGCAATGTCATTACCGCTTGTCAACCAGGCTATGGTGGCGGAGAAATTATGCTTGTCCGTAGGACGCTGGACGCTGAAACGGATTTCACCCCTGTATCCACGGTCGTGCGTAAAAAGCCTATCCCAATCGCCAATCCAATAGCGCGATTCATGGAACTGACTGCTGTGGAAGCGGTTGAAGACGGTGCTCCTGTAAGTCGGCACCTTTTTCGTCGCCACGTTCTCTTCCCCATGCGGATACGGAGTCGCAATATTATTCTCACCAGCATTGAGCAGCACAGCCTTCACGACTTCAGGATGCCAACGGTAGAACGGGTTGGCCCTCAGGAGCCCAGCAACCATACCCGCCGTATAGGATGCAGCAGATTCGGTTCCGGTATAATAGGGGTCGTAAGGGAATGGCTCATGCGTAAACCAGTTGGTATACGTCCTCTTCTTATCTCCCTGCATATAGAAATCGGTGTAATTATAGATCTCAGGTTTGGCGGTCCCATATACGGAATAGTAGCTTTCAGAACCGAGGCAGTGCCCCATGCCCTTGTTGCAATAATGAGAGCTAAACGACGTATAGTTCGGAATTTTTTGGTCATTGGCATTGACGGCACCCACCGTAACGGCATTGACAGCATGCGCCTGCGGATTAAGCTGGCCCCTGTTGTTCCTGACCCAGTAATTGCCGGCGGCAACGATATCTATAGTACGGTTTTCATAGATGTAGTTGTCCAAATCCCTGGCCTCGGGACCATAGAACGTCGCTTCCTCCGGTGTATAGGAATCGTTCGGGCGGTTATGGATACTCATATACACCTGCGGCGTCTTGGATGCCGGATTTTGGGGCAAGGAATTGCCGACAAAGACCCTGGTATTTTCCGTAGTCGTCGCCTGAAGTATGCTGTACGTCTTGGACGCAAGCATTTCTTTTTGGTGATTGGGGAATATGTGGTCGTTCTCATCGTAAACGAGATACTTCACAACCTTGGACGGATCCAGCCTTACCGGGAAGGCATCGGCATCCATATAGATACCGACATCTCCGCATTCCTGGCACTGGCTATAACCGGAATTGTAAAGCCACCATTCTACGTCGCCCTTCTTGGCAAGATTATACTCCACCACGGAGAAATGGGTTGGACTACTGTAGTTGTAATATTGTTCCGTAAGATCAAAACCATACACATTGGATGCCGGGGCATTATTTGGATTGCCGTTATTGATAACCATGCCACTTGGCGTATAGTTCTGCACAACATTAGTGGGGATGAAGTAATTGTTGGCTTGACCCAAATACGATGACGAGCCGTTATTCAGCGTTCTATAATAGCCATATCCCTCGTATCCATTCGGATAATACTTTTTTAAATAGAACGAACAAGTATTCCCATTCTCACAGGTCTTGAGTCCCTTGGTGCTAAAAGCACCTTCCAAGGCCTCAACCCCGGTCAAGGCAGTAGAAAGTTTCTTCAGCGACTTGCCACTACGCTGCGCACCGGCATCCTGCTGGTTATCCTTTTTCATTTTGGAATAGTCCACATTCCTGTAAACCATCGGCGAATTCATCTTACTTCCATTACGGCCAAGCAGGTCATAATTTGTTGCAGCAAAGGCTGTTGCACACCCAAGCGCCACGCACAAAGCTAATTTTTCATTCCAAATTTGCCTAACTTACATAAATCTGTTATTTACATCACCATCATTTTTTATGACACATAATGACATTCAAAGACAATGCATTACAAAAGACATATTTTGTCCATTATGTATATTTCGACACAATACGAAATGTCATTTTTTTGCATCATGCTTTTTCATGACAAAAAGCTTTCTTTCATGTAAAGGAAATGCAACAAAAATCTCTATATAATACACTCAAACCATTCAGGCTCATACTCGCCCAACATGGGTATTATTTTGTTTGTAACTGACTGAAAGAGCAGTCCAAAAACGCACGAGCGTGTGAAACGACGCTCGGAGCAAACATTATTTACGATGTAGGTTTAAAACCCGAGAACAGCTTCGGAGTATACATCACCCCGCAGTTTAATACATTACCCGAATTTCGAGAAGCCCGCAGGGACTAAAAGTCACAAGGGCTTCTCAGCGCCTTCTTTTC
>CACZAD010000068.1 GCA_902779055.1 Fibrobacter succinogenes
TATCGAATCCAGTTCGGCATCGAACATCAGTTCGCCCTCTTCCTGTTCCTTGTAGTCGATATGCGTAAAGGCATCCTTGCGGTTGAGGAACTTGTAGTCGCGAGATTCTAGCCACTGGTTATTACAGAATACGGAAAAATTTATTGAAAGGGTATCAAAAATTTTCAAATTAAAAGTTGGACCCCAACTATATTCACAAGAATAACAATAATTTTTCGAATAAATCAATTCATTCTTATAGAAAACATAGCCTTTCACTGTATCAGCAAGATTAATCCTAGCCTTGTACCGAAAATAATCCAAACAATCTTCCTCACTAATGGCAACAGGACTCACGTCATCCGGGACATAACACATGAAACCGCAAAGCGACACACTTGCGAGTATAATGGCTAAAAAATATGTTCTCATTCGCCTAATCATTACCACATCCACCATCCTTCGGATGTAGATCCAATAATTTCCATCTATCCCATCTCAAGATGTGATTGCCAATCATGTCGTTACTGGAAAACGTACCATTATTAGGGCGATAAAATGGAGAGGACGATCTTTCCGTTTTCTTTCAATAGCACTGTTGTTCAATATAAAAAACACAAGAATGAATACGTTCAGCATCAATCTTGTAATGCCCAAAACCTTTCTTTGACAAAAGAGAATCAGACTCGCAAGGAGTATCTAGAGTGTCAACCACGATAAAAATATTATTCTGATTCTTTATTTCCAAAGAATAATTCAACGTATCCCCAGCTGCGACAACGGCTACGAATAATGGGTCTGAACCAAGATCCTTATACTTGGTTTCATATTCATTGTATTCACTATAATAATTAAAATTTTCTTGCGAAATAATAGTATCAATTTTAGCAAACGGAACAATCCGAATAAACTCCTTGTCCTTTTCCCATGGACAATTATCCAACCATGCCAAAGGATCGCCGCAGGCAAACAGTGCAAAGCACAATAAAAACAGAAGGTATTTCACGACGCTTTCTCCTAATTGTCTCTACGGATCAAAACAACTAGGCGGATGTTCCGTATTTACGAAAATGCGATATTCAGACAATTCGGGGCATTTAGCCAACTGTTCATCGGTAAAAATCCGAGTGACTGAAGAACTTGTTTTCCACATATCAAAATTAGACAAACGGATTTCTGTATATTTGTCCGTTCTGTTCTCAAATTCAAAATCAACCCCATCAAGCCATTCCCCGTTGCAGAAAACGTGTATCCGGAGCGTAAGCCGTTCCCTAAATTCAAGTTCGCTATTTGGCAAACTCGAATAATAGTCTTCCAACGTATCCCTATCTATTAAAGAATCTCCCGAGTAGAGTTCAAGCCAGACGGAATCCTGTTCCGGAACAAATGCTGTACAACGAAAATTACTGTAACATAAATAGTCGTACGCATGATCTATATCAGGAGGATCGCATGCCTCCAGAATAAACAGAAGAAAGAAAACGGGAAGTCTAGAAAATATTTTTTTCATAATCAATACTCCATTCACCAGTTTTTGTGCCAGGCCTTGTTTATCTCTATTTCGACTTCAACTCATCTAGGCATTCCGAGTCGGTATACTGCGTGATGCGGTAGCTCGAAAGGCCGGGGCATATCGAATCCAGTTCGGCATCGAACATCAGTTCGCCCTCTTCCTGTTCCTTGTAGTCGATATGCGTAAAGGCATCCTTGCGGTTGAGGAACGGGGACCAAACGTATAACTTTCGCGTCCGTCACCAAAATATATAACGGCCCTTTTCTTATAATCCGAATAATTCAAATAAAGCGGGACACTTTCATGAAGCATTTCCAACTTCAAAGAATCAATTACAGGTGGAATGCTTAATTTATACCGATAATAATCAACGCAGTCTTCTATAGAAAAAGGTCCCATGTCCTCATCAATAGGTTCACACCAAAACCCACAGAGCGTCATGCTAGTGAGTACCAGCGCAAAGAAAGGTATTTTAACCCGTTTAAACATTGCTACATGTCCCTTCCTAAACCAATTCGCTAGTCCTTGTTTCCAGATTGTCCAGCAACTGTTTACTTAATCCTCACAGTATTTTCCATCTTTTTCATAGAAATTTACGCCTGCATTTTCCAATTGGGGACACTTTGACAGTTGTTCTTCAGTGAAAATTTTTTTGCCCTTTACGTTTTGAGCAAATGTAACCTGCTGAATACGGTCACGAGTGTTAGAAATTTCAAATTTTTCACTAGGTAACCATTCTCCATTGCAAAAAACTGAAATCTGTATTTCCACCAAATCTAAGAAAACATGCACAGAATCCGGCAACGCAACGATTGCAGAATGAGTTTCAGATTCCATCAAGGAATCTTCATAGAACAAATCTACTTTCACAGAATCTGCTTCATCGGGAGTATAAGCGAAGCATATAAAATTATTCATACACTCCGGTTGATAGGGAGCAGGATCACACCAAAACCCACAGAGCGTCATGCTAGTGAGTACCAGCGCAAAGAAAGGTATTTTAATCCGTTTAAACATTGTTGCAGCTATTTATTGACAAGTCGGTTCATAGAAAAACACGCACGAGAAGAAGCGCCCTGTTTCGACCTTATAATGACCATAACCACTCTTTGCTAACCAATGGGAATCTTTACAGGATTCAATAGGAATAGTGTCAACGACAATATAAATGTCACTCTGTTTTTTATGTTCTATCAGATATTGAAGCGTATCATCAAAAGCAAAGGCTCTTAGTTGCACGGAGTCCGCATCATTTTCTCTCATCTTAAGTCGATAGCAAAAAGGTTTTTCGTAGCAACTTTCAAAAGAAGAAATATTCGAAACGATTGTATCAAGTTCAACCATTGATACAATTTCAACTTCATCATAACCATCGCCAGAACATTCTGTTGGGCACCCCCAAAAGCAGAATGCGCAAGCAACAGCGATTAAAAAATAAAATTTCATCATTTCATCCCCCTAATAGAATATGGGTGCATCGAACCAGTATTCATCATAGGTGACGGAAAGGCTCCTGGAGCTGTCGAACACCATGCGGCCCGAAGCGTCGTACTGGAAATTCCCCGTGCGCGAGGCGTCGCGGTCGCCGTCCATCGGTGTACGCCCCGTGGCGCGGGAAACAGCGTAGGAACCCGGGCCGTACACGTAGTCCAGCCTGGCCGAGGCGTCGCCCTGCGAAAGCATGCGCCCGTTCTCGTCGTAGGCGAAGGTCGTCTCGCCCGCGGTCCCGGTCTTTGTTTCCAGATTACCAACCATGTCATAAATATATACAAAGTTGTCGGAAAGCGTACTGTCCGGAAGGTTGGTCGTCGAAAGAATCTGCGAAACACTCTATCAGCATCAATTTAATCACATATTATGTCAAGATAAAATACACATGAGTGTATATTTTCACCATCTACTCTATAGAGATTCCATCCCTGTTTGGTGAGAATAGAATCTGTTGCACATGGAGTATTTGAAGTATCGACTATAATGTTAATGCTAGCCTCATTTTTTATTTCCAGAGAGTAATTCAGCGTATCGCCCATCCCGATGATGCTTGCGGATATTGTATCAGAACCAAAATCTTTGTATTCCGTTTTAAACATCGCATACTTAAGACTATATTCAAAATACTCGCTAGAGATAATCGTATCAACATCAGCATGAGCGTAAACCCGAATAAATTCCTTGTTTCTCTCTAAGCAAGCCGAATCTACCATAGGACTGCAAGACGCCAAAAAAGAGATCCATAATAAAAGCAGAACGTATTTCATAATGCATATCCTCCTAATAAAATACTGGTGCATCAAACCAATATTCAGAATCTTCGCCAGCATTCGCATTAGCTTCGGCTTCTATATCAGCCATATTCAATTCTTTTCTTCCGCCACCATAAGTATCAAAAGCATGTCTAATTTCCGCACAAGAAAAAGGCATGTCAAAACTACTGCAATCTATTTCAGCATCATCCGGTCTAGTTCTTACCCTTACTTCATTTCTTATAGAGACTCCCCCCACCCCATACTTACTTTCTTGACGGGCATGAACAAATTCATGTCGAAGGATGGCTTGTTTTCGTTCATCTCCATGACGATAGTAATCTTTGAACAAGACTATATTTTGACCAAAATTTCTCGCACTAGCGTGGGGTTCATTCGTTTTTTGCCCCCATATAATGTTCCTGTGTCCACCAGAGCCTGCATAAGATCCCTCGTAGGTATACTCCTGCGAACCAAAACCTTTGTTCGTGCTGTATTGGAACGCGTAGTAATCCGTTGCGAGCCCGTTTGTCCCGCTGGCGGCCAGGTTGGTGAAAATTTCCCCAATATCACCTCGGTACGCAGCCATAATGGCGTTGCTACCGGAGTTGATATCGCTCATAAACGAAGATGTTCCCGATACCAAGAGAGGCTTCATGACATTGTTCCATTCACCGTCGCCAAAAACAGCCTGGCCCAACGCCGCAACAGTCGAAATTGCGCCCCATACGAGAGAAATGCCCGAAACGGCTGGTTCAGCAGTGGAGGCGACATTATTTCCAAAATAATCTATAGCCGCAGCCGCAAACCACTCCCCAACGGATTCTGAACTATTCGATGCGGAATAAATTGCGCTAACAATCGAAACAACTGGAACAAAAGCAGAAAAGATTCCCCACCTTCCATCACCATCAATGAAGTTCACCGGATCGCCGCCGTAGCTGTAGGGGTTCAGGTACTGTCCGGCGGGGTCCGGCGTGAGCCACAGCGCGAAGGACGGGTCGAAATACCTCGCCCCAAAATATGTCAGCCCCAGGCGACCGTCGTATTCCTTGCCGGTGTACTGCTCGGCGGGAACGTCGCCCGAGACGCGCAACTGCCGCTGGAAACCGAAGGGCTCGTAGACGAGCGCGGAGCCCCCCTGGTAGTCCTTCACGTACCATTCGCGGCCACCGCCCGCATTCTCGCGGCCGAGCGCGCCGGTACCGAGCTTTCTCGTCATGTTGCCCATCATATCGTAAATATACGCATTATCGCTTGAAACCGTACCACCGGATGCCTGAAAGGACGACTTTATATGGGAAATACGGCCGTCAAAGCGCGGGACGGCAATGCCCGTAGCGTCTTCGTAAACCAACTACTTTCCATTAAGTTCCTCGATGCATTCCGTATCGGTGTACTGCGAGATGCGATAGTTCGAAAGCCCTGGGCATATCGAATCCTGCGCAGCGTCGAACATTAGCTCGCCTTCGGTCTGTTCCTTGAAATCAATATGGGTGAACACATCACTACGGTTCAAGAACTTGTAATCACGGGATTCAACCCATTTGCCGTTGCAGAAGAAGAACAACTTGAAAGTCAACGTATCGAAGATGTCGATTTCCTTATAGGGACCCCAAAAAAGCGTTTTTATTTCTGATTCCTCTGTTTCATACACAGTTATAGAGGAATTCGTATAAAGAGCAGTGTCCTCAATAAAACGACGAATTACAATATAACCAGAAGTATCTTCCCTCGCGATCCAATCTGATGTTTTTACAACACTTTGAATATAAGAAATTATTGATGAATCTCGGTACACAATTTCTGAGCCAACAGCAATTACATCACCCCATGCATTTATTTTGTATCGGAAATGATTCACACATGTTTTGTCATCAATATAAACTTCGGTACAAGCTCCACCACAAGCATCATCTCCATAAGGATGACACGTAACCCCACATACCGTAAGCCATACAAAAGAAAGCAACAGAGAAATAGTATATTTATTCATAAATCAATAATCCCTCCACCAATTCTTCCGCCAAGTCCATGTGGGTCCGTATTTTTCACGCACTTCTGGGTGTTTATCAGCATACCCATAAGTCAACCGTATTCCATATTCGTCAAAGGTTCCGTTGTAAAACCTTTCCGACATTTCCTCGTTATTGCATTTACCCGTATTACTCCCATACACATTTATACATCCATTCTCGTAAAGAAAAGCCTTGTAATACGAATCCATTTCCTTTGCATTTTGATAATACGTCGGGGAATTATAGCTTGGGTCCCAACTGTTGTCCACCATATAGTCATACATGTACTTGAATCTGTTGCCTTCATATTCCATTTGATAGGTATGGTTGAGCTCATGTGCTATTACTTCACGATTTTTGCGATCTTCCACAAAAGTCGCGTGGCCGCCAAATGCGCCACCACCATCAACATGGTTCATAAAGCCTCCCGAATATATAGTATTCCCTCTATAGTCGCTGGAAACAGAACCCAACTCAAACCAGTCCGCGGTACCACCCATGAAGGCTACATTCGCAAGCCCAACCATATGTCCAATATCGTCAACGAAAAAACCTCCGCTAACACCGTCACTTACCACGGCACCACAGTCTTCGGCATAATAACATCTCCGTCCATAAGAGAAAGCAGTCATAAACGCAGCGGCATTCCCGACTCCACCCACAGCGTCAATGAATAAGCCATTAAGAAAAGAGTTTCCCACGTCACTAGCACTAAAGTCACCACGAATCAACCCAGAAACAGATGATATAAGAGGAGCATTAAACGCGGCTGGCGCTATGGCTGGAGATGTGGCAGTCCCAGCCGCAGCAGTGGCAGTCGCTGCAGCCGTAGTAACTCCCGCCCCAATAAGAGATGTTACAGCACCTGCTGTCGCAAGTTCTACAATTCCAAGTCCTAGCACTATTTTCCAGCTCCATCTTCCGTCGAAATCCACAGCGTTCACCGGGTCGCCCCCGAAACTGTAGGGGTTCAGGTACTGGCGGGCGGGATCGGGAGTGAGCCACAGCGCGAACGAAGGGTCGAAATACCGCGCACCGAAGTAGTACAGGCCCAGGCGGCCGTCGTATTCCTTGCCGGTGTACTGCTCGGCGGGAACGTCGCCCGAGACGCGCAACTGCCGCTGGAAACCGAAGGGCTCGTAGACGAGCGCGGAGCCCTCCTTCACGTACCACTCGTATGTGCCGTCGGCGTGCCGCCTGCCGAGCGCGCCGCCCGAGCCGTAGAGCATGGCGTACTCGGCGGTCGAGCTGTCACTACCCGCAAACGCTGTGCGGCGTTCCAGTTCCTTGCGGCCGTCGAGCATCATGTCGATGCGGAGCGAGACCAGGGCGCCGTTCTCGTAGGAATACGCAGCCACGCGCCAGCCGGCGGGGTCGTAGACGGACAGCTCGCGCCACGTTCCCGAGCCGGAATCCTGCAGGAATACCGCGGGCAAACCTTCCATGTCGTAGGTGACGGAAAGGCTCCTGGAGCTGTCGAACACCATGCGGCCCGAAGCGTCGTACTGGAAATTCCCCGTACGCGAGGCGTCGCGGTCGCCGTCCATCGGTGTACGCCCCGTGGCGCGGGAAACAGCGTAGGAACCCGGGCCGTACACGTAGTCCGGCCTGGCCGAGGCGTCGCCCTGCGAAAGCATGCGCCCGTTCTCGTCGTAGGCGAAGGTCGTCTCGCCCGCGGTCCCGGTCTTTGTTTCCAGATTGCCAACCATATCATAAATATATACAAAGTTGTCGGAATGATAAATTAAATCACACCAATTTAGCCTTGTCTCTACGGATCAAAACAACTGGGCGGATGCTCCGTATTTACAAAAATACGATATTCTGTTAATTCCGGACATTTGGCTATCTGCTCATCGGTAAAAATCTGGACACCAGAAGAATCCGTATGCCATATATCAAAATAATCTAAATCAACTCGCGTGTACTTATCTGTCCTATTTTCAAATTCGTAATCAATGTCATCAAGCCATTCCCCGTTACAGAAAACATGTATCCGAAGCGTAAGCCGTTCCCTGAATTCAAGTTCTTTGTTTGGTAAACTAGAATAATAGTACGTCAACGAATCCTTGTCAATTAAGGAATCTCCCGAATAGAGTTCAAGCCAGACGGAATCCTGTTCTGGAACAAATGCTGTACAACGAAAATTACTGTAACATAAATAGTCATACGCATGATCTATATCAGGAGGATCGCATGCCTCCAGAACAAAGAACGAAATGAATAAAAGGCTCTTAAAAAAAGTAATAAGATTCATTATCAGTACTCCATCCACCAGTTTTTGTGCCAAACCCATTCCGTCCCGAACTTGGCCTCTATGGCGTCCTTATATTTTGATCGACGAATCTTATAGTCTTCATAAAAATCATGCGACCACTTTCTTATTTCTTCATCGGAAGCGTCTTCCAGCCCATTCCCATAGATGTCAATAAGTCCCTCACTTTTGAGGTATCCAATAAAAAACTTGGGGCAAAATATAGTCTTGTACAAAAGTTACTATCTTTATGATGATGAAGAAAAACGAGACGTCCTTCGACATGAATTTGTCCATGCCCGGCAGCAAAGTAAGTATGGGGTGGGTGGCGGAAGAGAAGAATTGAATATGGCTGATATAGAAGCCGAGGCTAACGCAAATGCTGGCGAAGAATCTGAATATTGGTTTGATGCACCTATATTTTATTGAGGAGAATATGCATTATGAAAAACATTCTGCTTTTATTATGGATTCTATTTTTGGCGTCCTGCAGTCCTTTAGTAGATTCGGCTTGTTTAGAGAGAAACAAGGAATTGATTCGAGTTTACGCTCATGCTGATATTGATACGATTATCTCTAGTGAGCATTTTGATTACAATCCTAAGTATGTGTGGTTTAAAACAGAATTAAAGGACTTGGGCTCAGAAGCGATCTCCGTAAATATCGTTGGAATGGGCGATACGCTGAATTACTCGTTGGAAATAAAAAATGAAAAAAATATTATCATCATAGTCGATACTTCGAATACGCCATGTGCATCAGATTCCGTTCTCACCAAACAAGGAGAAGACCTCTATAGGGTGGATGGCAAAAATATGCACTCATGTGTATTTTATCTTGACACCGCATGTGAATGAGTTGATGCTGGCAGAGTGTTTCGCAGGTTGTTTCCACGACAAAACTCCCGGACAGTACGTTTTCCGATAACTTTGTATATATTTATGACATGATGGTCAATCTCTCCACAAGGGCCGGGACCGCAGGCGAGGTGAACTTCGCATACGACGAGAACGGGCGCATGCTCACGCAGGAATACGCGCCGGCGCGCCTTGAAAAATGCAACCTGAATGGTGGCCGGGGAATTCGCACGATGGGCGATATCGCGCGCGTGAGCGTGAAGAACCCTGATGCACTGTACAAGATGTTCGGCGTGAATGCGGAAATCTTGATAGACCATGCGTGGGGTTATGAACCCTGCGCTTACGGTGCGCCGCCTGAACCTCGTGGCAATTGACGTGGTGGACGAAAGCAACGAAGGTTTCGACCTGTTCACCGACGTGCAGAAGCGAAGGCGGAACTCCTAATCAAGAAGCGCTTCGGCAAGAACGCCATCGTGAAGGGCATGGACTTGCAGGAAGGCGCGACCACCGTCGAACGCAACGGCCAAATTGGCGGTCACAGGGCTTAGGGGTTATGGAATATTTTAGCGCCAAGTGACAAACAGAGGCTTTTTCATCCAGGGAAATTTAAGGACCGAATAGCTCCAGGGCACTTTGTCGAGCAGGATGTCAAATGAGCTGGGACGAATCTTTAGGTTGTGGCGGTTATTATTTTCGCTTAGGGTTCCTTTGCGAACCAAGAAAGAAGTGCGCAGCCCGTCGGGCGAAGTGTTCCCGATGGCACTCCAGTTGTGGATGACCTCGTTGAGGAGGCTTTCGGCAATCTCTTTTTGATCGTCCGAAAGTAGGGGCATTTCGGTGGGAACTATGCCTGCATCAAAGCCGCAGAGCAACTGGATTATGGAAACATCGGCCGGCGGCACTGTATAGTGGCCGTATACGGTGTAGCTCAATACCGAAAGCGCCAAGGCCTTTTGATTATCGTTGCTGAACTTGCCGCCGCTTGTACACCCTGTCTTATCGAAAAGCATCGGTATGAAGGGGAAGAGCAATATGACCCCGCAGTCGCCTGCGCGTAGTAAGTGTGTTTGCTGCGCGTCGGGTGCCTTGCCCAGGTTGCTCATTTTTTCAAATGTACTGCAGGCAATCTGCTTGATATCCAGTTCAGGGAATTCTTCCTGGAGTTGACTCAAGACCGATTCGGCAGCCTTAAGTGGCTCAAAGCGTTCGTTGAAATGCTTGTTGCACCAGGCGGCAAGGCATCTGTGGATTTCTTTTTCGATGACCGATGCTTTTTCCGGATGTAGATGCTTGCAGCATGAAAGCAGTAGAATTTTTTTGACGGGAATAGTTTTTTTTGCGACCAGTTGTATTTTTATCTGGTTTGCAAACGCCTGTGGCAAGGCTTGCCGAATATGGCTTAGCGGGTTGTTAGAAGGGACGTTTTCCAGGTCGACTGTGAGGTTTTCGATGACGATATTTTCGTCTTTGGGGGTGGCGGAGGTCAAGGCTTCGTCGATGGCTTCTGCCAAGTCGTTGTGTGCAAAATCGTTGAGTTCGCTTTCGATGCGGGAGGCTTGTTTCTGATCCTTGCAAAACAGGTCTAGCGTCATTTCGTGTATGGTATTCATTTGTTTTGTATCCCTAGCCTCCAATTTTTACGGTTGGGCACCCTATGGTGATAGTGCCGCCATGCGCGGTAGAATCTCCCATGCGTGCGGCCGGTTTTTTCCCTATCATGACTGTGGATGAACCCTTGATGATTGTGTCGGGCGGTCCCACGCATACGCAGTTGTCTCCCACGACCGCTGCGGGCATGCCACCGATTAAAACCGTCGGAACACCTGGACCGGCGATCGGTCCACCTACGTGCGGTACAGGCGGGGTGCCGGGTGTTTGCATGGGGCAAGTGTGCAAATCTGTAATTCTTGCTGCTGGTGGCATAAGATTCCCTTTAATTGATCATGACCATGGCGCCCTTGACTATCGTTTGCCCGGATGCCGAAAGCTCTGCCGTTGCTGACCCTTGCGCCTTAAAGCCGAACTTGGCCTTGAATTCCATGTTCAAGCTCTCGGCCTTTAAATCGGATGTGGAGTTGAGGATAATTCCTCCCTTGGCGTCGACATTGAATTTTCCCTTGGCGCTCACTACGATATCTTTTGGGGTGTCGAGTTTGATTCCGCTCTCGGAAAGTTCCACTCTTCCGCCCTTAGGGTCTTCTAGGGTTATTTTTTTTGCATTGTCGTCCAATACGATGGTTCGCTTGCCCGGTGTTGTTACCGTAATCGATTTCTTTTCTTCGTCAAAGGTGACGCTGAGTTTTTCGCGGGTGAGCAATAGCTTGGTGTTGTTCTTTTGTTCCAGTTCTTGCGGGACCTTGCGCTTGGAACTGTACAAGCTTCCGAGAATGACGGGGCTAGAGGGGTCTCCGTTAAAGAACCCGAGAATAACTTCGTCATTCACTTCGGGGTAGAACAGGCCTCCGACTCCATTGGAGGCGTATGGTGTTCCAAAGCGTGCCCATACGCCTTCTTGTTCGTTCCGCATTAACGGGATTTTAACCTTGACGCGATTCAGGTTTTCGGGGTCCCCGTGAATCTGCACGACAATGCCGGTCAAGAGCCCTGTTATCCCGCAGTTGTAACCCGATGCGACCGGAGCCATGGTGTTGAATTTCTCGACATACCATTCCTTTTTCATTCCAAAAGAAATCGTCGTTGTCCAGATGCCCTGTTGCATGTGGTGGTGTATTCCCGATACAAGGGCGTTTCCGTTAAAGCGCGCGCCTAGGTAGTCTAGTTTTACGAGCCCCCCTAATTGCGCCTTTAGGCTACCGATGCATGTGACGGAGCCGTTGATGCGGGAAAGTTCGTTTGTCAGTTGTTCCGCGTCAATAGTCGCGTTAAAATCAATAATGTCTTTTCCCCAGGTGAGCGATAGTTCGGTTTTGCCTTTCGCTGCGATGGGTTCTACCGAAATGCCTTTTTGGTCTGCAATTATCCAACACCCGTTGGCTTCGGCGCGGGTCATGATAAAATCCCAATCGGTACAGTGGTACTGCAAGATTTCTTTATGCGTGGTGCCTTTTATCGATGAACTGATTTTTACGCCGTATTTTGAGCAGATGTCGTTGATGATGTAGTCGTCGGTTTTGTTTAGATAATTTGCATTGTACCGTGAACAAGTAAGTGCGATGGCTTTGTGTCGGCATTCTATCTTGGTACAGCTTTTCCCTTCACTTGAAATAGAGATTCCAACGCGTACGATGATACCCTTGAAAACGGCATCCATTTGCGTTGAATAGCCGGCCTTGAGTTCTATTTCGGTGCCTGGTTTTAATAGGTCGCTTTCGCATAGGTCAAACGAGCCTGCGGTCTTGTCTCCGTCTTCTATGACAATGGTCGCTTTGGGTATGCTGTTTATGCGGTAATCAATGTCTGCTGAACGGATGATGGTTGATGTCGGTAACGCCTTACCGTTGCAAAACAGAACGTTTTCGACAACGCCACCGGCATTTTTTATTGGTGATTCTGGCATTTCTAACGGTTCGTTATTCTGTTCGCTTTGTGCGATTTTTACGTTGACGCAAAGATTCTTGATTTCTACCGACATGGTTATACTATCCTTTTTACACTCCGGTATTTTAAAGAAATGGTTTCTATTATAAGTTCGGATTTTTTTTTGACGTTTGCTAGGAATGGCACGAGCTTGTTTGTAAAAAACTAATTTAATTATTACAAACTAATATTGCTGATACTTTTTTGTAATTTTTTATAATCAAATGATGGGCCTGGCTAAAACGGCCGTAAATTAAACCATTCGGAGCGGACTTGGATGTCAAGGTGACATTAACATGGTAAAAATTTTAACCATAATGTTTAAACGAGTTAAAACACCTTTCTTTGCGCTGGTGCTTACGAGCATGTCGCTTTTTTTTTATATTTAAAGCACAATCAAATTTTTTTTGGGGGGACAATGATGCTTTCAAAAAAACTGTTTCCTGGATTCCTGCGTCGGCTGGTACTTCTCGTTCTGCTCACGCTTCCTCTCTGCGCGATGATGTGCACGGAGATTGTTTACGATACGGGTTACGAGGCGACTATCCATAGGGCCGCTACTGTCGATTCCGTCAAGGTCACTTTCTCCGATGGGGTAAGCGTTCTTGAACAGAAGACGATTGGCCCCGAATCGGATTCAATTGTTGTCATGTCGTCCCAGGAACGGACGGGAGGGTTCATGTTGACGGTGGGCGTGTTCTGCACTGGAGCTTCGGATTGGGAATATGTCGTTCCGCTGAGGTTCTACGTCGACGATACAACCCGCGTGTTCATCCGAAATTCGACGCCAATCGATTGCGCGCATATCGCCCAAAAGAATGTTGTCTATGCGGTGACTCCCAGGTCCATTTTCCATGACTATGTCTATCCGTAAAAGTTTGGGAGCTTAGTAAATGAGTCTGCTTATGAAGAAGTATAAATTTTCAATAATCATTGCGGCATGTATTGCTGCTTTTGTCGCTTGCACTACGGACAGCGAAACGGACGTACTGCTGGAAGTTAGATCTGTGTCGGAATGTATTCCTGATACGGAAGATCTTTCTGGTTTTGACGATAATGCGGTTTCGTTTGAATTGATCGAAGGAGATTCTGTTTTGAAATTCCCTGCTTTGTGGACCGCGGCAACGGAGACTCCGCAATTGAGGTCTTCTCGTTCGGGCGATACGTTGGTTGTGGATTTGTATAGTGACGAGAAGGCGGTGCCGGGCACAAATTGCGCTGTGTGGGTGGAGGCCAACGTTCATGGCGGTTTTGATGCTTCTTTCTTGCGCGTGAACGCTCAGACATTTAAACTTGTCCCGTAGTTTTTCTATATAATGCTTTTAGGCATTATGAAAGACGATTACAAGGACATCATCGACTTGCCGTATCCACGGAACGACTGGAACTTTCTCATGAAGCATCCGCGCATGAGCGTGGCGGACCGTGCGAAGATTTTCCACCCGTTTGCGGCGTTGCGCGGGCATTCCGAGGCGTTGGACGCTACGGCGGAACGCAAGCAAGATGCGGTCGAGAACGAGCTTACGCTGGATGACCAGAATTTTGGTGCCTAAATTTGATGCGTAGTTTTTTTTGCGAAATTTTCGTTATAGTAAAAATCTATAGCAATCTATAAGAAAGTAGTATTGGTTATGGCCTTGTGCTATACCCCCCGTTTTTTTATTTTTGTGCCGCCTTTCTAACATGGAGGTGTTGTATGGAAAAACGCACGGGTCTCTTTTCAAACGGAATTATCTGGTTCGGAGTCGCCATCTCGGTTTCGGAAATCGAGGCGGGCATCGAAATCGGTGCCGCGTCTGCATCGGGTTCCCTTTGGCTCCCGCTGATTCTCGGTCACGTCTTGGGTGGCGTCTTGCTCTTTTTCGTGGGCCTTGTCGGGGCGCGCGTGCGACTGAATGCGATGGAGACGACTGCCTCCACATTTGGCAAGTACGGTTCCAAGTTCTTCGCTGCGCTGAACGTGTTCCAGCTGCTCGCTTGGGTGGCCGTGCTGAATGCGCAAGGTGCTTCGGCTTTGGCGGGTCTCAACCTTCCCATTTCTTTCCCGCTCACGTGCGTCATCCTTGCTGTGCTTATCGCCGTCTGGGTTTACGTGGGGCTCAAGCGTTCCGCGAACGTGACGACTGTCGTGATGGCGGCGCTCGCAGTTTTGCTTGCTGTTCTTTCCGTGAAGCTGTTCGGACTCAATGGCGCCGAAGGCACGGCCGTCGCCGGCAATGTTGCCGGGGCCGCCGCTGGCAGCGCCACGCTTCTCAGCTTCTGGAACATCTTCGAGATTTCCATCGCCATGCCCATCTCGTGGCTGCCGGTGATTTCGGACTACACGAAGGACGTTGAAAAACCGGTGAAGGCTACGGCGGTTTCCGCGGCGGCCTACACGTTCGCGAGCCTCTGGATGTACATTCTCGGCATACAGATTGCGGGTATCGGTACCGGCACCAGCATCGCGCAGGCCATTCTCCTCGCGGGTCTCGGCATCCCGGGCATCATCATCGTAGTGCTTTCTACTATCACGACGAATTTCCTTGCGGCAAATTCTGCGGGTGAATCCTCGAAGGCGATTTACGGCAAGATCAACCCGAAAATCGCGGGTGTTGTCGTGAGCCTCCTGAGTGCGGCTCTTGCCATTTCGGGAATCATGGAACACTATATCAGTTTCCTCTACCTCATCGCTTCTGTGTTCGCGCCCATGGCTGCCGTGTTGCTCGTGTCGTTCTACTTCGGGAATGATGCCGTGCGCGGTTCTAGCGCAAGCGAATCCGGTGCAGTCGATGCCCGCGAAAACAGCGCTCGCGGAGGATCTCTCGGATTCTGGCTCTGGAACCTTTTCTCTTGGCTTGCGGGTTTTGTTGTCTATCAGGTGGCCGCGCACCAGGAATCCGTTTTCTTCGGGCCCACGCTCCTTGCCGTCATCGTGTCCGTTGCTTTTGCTTATGGCCGTGTGCTCGTCCTGTCGAATCGCAACTCGTAAAGAGATAATTGATTGGATTCTATCGCGACACTGCGTTTCGCTCCAGAATGACATTTTCTAAATTTGGATTGCTATGCCTCAGAAAAAAATCGCTCTCATCAACGACATTACCGGATTCGGCCGCTGCTCGGTCGCCGTCATGGCGCCCGTCATCTCGGCCATGAAAATCCAGGCGGTTGCCGTCCCCACGGCAATACTTTCGACGCATACGCAGTTCCCCAAGTATTTCTTTGACGATTACACACCCAAGATGCGCGACTACATCCAGACGTACAAGGATCTGGACATGAGTTTCGACGCCATCGCGACAGGGTTCCTCGGCTCCGAAGAACAGGTGGACATCGTTATCGACTTTATCAAGACGTTCAAGAAAAATGGCGTGTTCACGCTGGTCGACCCGGTGATGGGCGACTACGGCAGGCTCTACACCACGTACACGCCGGAACTTTGCGAAAAGATGCGTGCGCTCGTGCATTACGCCGACATCCTCACGCCGAACCTCACCGAGCTCTGCTCTCTGACAGGTTCCGACTACCGCGACGGAAAACTCACTCCGGTCGAAATCGAGAATATGTGCAAGACGCTTGCCGAGCAGGGCCCCGAACATATCGTGGTGACGGGAATCCATTACAGCAGCAAGCAGATTATGAATTTTGTTTACAGCAAGGGCGAGGAACCGAAAATCGTGATGGCCGACCGCATCGGCGGCGACCGCAGCGGAACGGGTGACGTAATCAGCGCAGTGATTGCGGGCATGTACCTGAACGGCCACGATTTTTACGAGTCGGTGAAGAAGGCCGCTGAATTCGCGTCCAAGTGCATTGAGTATTGTGTACAAAATAATGTTCCGGAACACTGGGGCCTGAGCGTCGAAATGTACCTTCGCGATCTCATCGAAGACTAAGGGGGCCAAATGATAGTTTATACTGTAACTGGGACCGTCGGGCAGGCGGGCTACTTGGATATAGCGAATAGCGGCGACATTACCGGCAAGAACATCTACGTGAACATGACGAACCGTTGCCCGTGCAACTGCGTGTTTTGCCTGCGCCAGACGAAGAAGATGATGGAAGGCAATACGCTCTGGCTCAAGGGCGGCGACCCGAGCGTCGATGATTGACTTGCTCAAGGCGAAGTACCCGAAGCTCAAGGTGCGTCTCAACACGAACGGCCTTGCGAACTTGATTCACGGTAAGGACGTTACCCCTGAACTCGAGGGGCGCTTCGACACCGTTTCCATTTCGCTGAATGCCGCGGATGCCGAAGAATTCCTCGCGCTTACGCGTTCCAAGTTTGGCATCAAGTCTTACGATGCCCTCAAGGAATTC
>CACZAD010000069.1 GCA_902779055.1 Fibrobacter succinogenes
ATGCCGAGACCCAAAAGATAGATGCATAAAATAACTACAGCTATTGCGATTTTGGCTCTGGCCTGTTCCGCATATTCGTGGGATGACACCTTCCCTGTTTACGTGAACATTACGAAAAAGCACATGGACATTGGCGCCATGGGCGGCCACATGCCTGATATTTTCTATACAACACTGCTGGATCGTTATGGTTCGCGCTATGTCGTTCTGCACAAGGAAGACGAAGATGACCCCGGCCGCATCGTGTGGGCCTTGTATTCCGAAAATAACGGCATGTTGGACAGCGTGATTGTCGATGAAAAAGGCAATCCCTACAAGTCGGTTGGCGATGGTGCTGACGGAAGGATTCCGCCCCCATTAGAAGAAAAACTGAAGCATCGTCATTTGGAAAATGTTGTTGTCGCACCCTTGTCCGTTTTTGACGCAATTGCCGTTGACTTGGAGAATTGCAACAGCGATCATTGCCCGTTGTGCGATCACACCATGGTTACTTTTGTTTTGGAACTCGATAGTGATAGAAAAAGTTTTATTCGACGCCTTCAGTCCTATGAGCCTCTATTGCAACGGGCGCGCAAGGCAGGATTCTCAGTCTTTAATTTTGCCTTACTTTGCGGTGAAATGTCTTGCGGCGATTTGACGCTCTTTCAGGAGATGTTCAATTCTGTTGGTCTAGAAATGCCTCCACCTCCCAAAAGCAAGAAACTTACCCAACCTCCCAGCACAGGTGGCGACGTATCAAGGCCTTTAAAAAATACCGACAAAGACTTTGATAAAGTGCTAAAAGAAGTGCTAAAAGAAATTGAAAAACTCGGCACAACCAAGGTGAAGCGAAAAAAGCGCTGAACTCCCCCTCCTTTGCCCCCATCGTCAAGATTTCGGCCGCTCATACCAATAATCTAGTACGACATCTCCGTTTTTAAGCCACCAATCCCAAGCTTCATTTCTATTGGCTGATTGGGTTTGCTTTTTTGTTTTTTCGTCAGAATTATCGCTAGATCTATATAATACGCTCGCGACTGGCTTCCCGACTTCATCCCACTTTTTCCAGCCGGTTAGATGTACATCCATTTTACAAGAATCATTTCTTCTCAACAATCCGTTTTTATCCCACTCCTTCCAAGCTCCATCCGGTTTGCCCGATTTATATGCGCCTTCAAAACCCAACTGGCCATCGTCATACCAGACTTTCCACACACCGTCCTTTTTGTGAGACCTGTAATTCCCTTCAAACACCAGTTTTCCATTGCTATACCATCCCCTCCACACGCCCTCACCTTGGCCCGCTTTATAGGACTTTTCCACTTTCAGCAATCCATTTTCATATCGGGTTCTCCATATGCCGTCTTTACGGTCAGATACAAAATTTCCCTCTTTTTTCAATTGACCATTTTCGTACCATTCTTTCCAAATACCGACCTTGTCTCCTGATTCATAAGTTCCTTCTTCTTTCAATTGCCCATTTGCATACCATTCTTTCCAGACTCCGACACGATCACCCGACTTGTATTTTCCCATTTCCTTCAGTTGACCATTCTCATGCCACTCTTTCCAAACACCGACCTCATCTCCTGATTCATAAGTTCCTTCTCTTTTCAATTGTCCATTTGCATACCAATCATTCCAGACACCTATTCGTTCACCCAATCTGAATATTCTTTTTTCCTTCAGCTGGCCATTCTCATACCACATCTTCCAAGCGCCATCAAACCCACTCGGTTTATAACAAATTTCTTCTTTCAGCTGACCATTGGCGAACCACTTTCTCCAGACACCTATTTCTTTACTGGACTTGTATCTTCCCATTTCCTTCAGTTGACCATTCTCATACCAAGTTTTTCCCAAGCCGTCTTCTGCTCCGGCTTTGTAATGTTTTTTCTCCTTTATTTGCCCGTTCTTATACCAAACCTTGCTATTGCCATCAAGCTTACCTGATTTATAATAAAGTTCCTCCTCTATTTGTCCATTCTCATACCACTCTTTCCAAACACCGACCTTATCTCCTGATTCATAAGTTCCTTCTCCTTTCAATTGTCCATTTTCATGCCAAAATTTCCATGTACCATCTGCTTCACCCGATTTATAATAAGATTCTCTTTCTAGCTGTCCATTCTCATACCATGTTTTCCACAAGCCGTCTTTTACTCCGGTTTTGTAATGCTTTTCCTCCTTTATTTGCCCGTTTTCGTACCAAGCTTTCCAAATACCATCATACTTACCCGATTTATAATAAAATTCTCTTTCTAGCTGTCCATTCTCATACCACTCTTTCCCCGAACCATCTCCGACAAGATCTTGTTCAAATTCTCCCGTCTCAATAAAATGCATAAAATCACTTAAGGATTTTTTTTGAAAAAGATCAAGAATTCCATGTAACGGACGATTTTTTTTCGGCAAAAGCCAAAGACTATCCCTGCCTTCAGAAAAATTTTCTTCCCATTTAGGATTACCATTTAGATACCAGCTTTTATAGGAAAAGATTTTCCCTTTCCTGTAATCGATCAACTCTTTTTGTTGACCGTTTTCGTACCAGGTTCGCCAGATGCCGTCTTTCTTTTCGGACTTATAAGGGCCTTCCGTTGCCTGCTGTCCATTTGCAAACCATTCTTTCAAGACATAGCCTTGCGTATCGGATTCATAATACTTTTCCGATTCCAGCTGTCCCGCATCGTTCCATCTTTTCCAGGCGCCCTCTTTCTTGCCTGCTTTATATGCGCCCTCAAATTCCAGTACGCCATTTGCATACCAGCTTTTCCAGACACCATCCGGCTTATCATCCTTATATAACCCCTCTTCCTTTTTCTTCCCGTTCAGGTACCAGAAGGTATATATCCCCTCTTTTACAAAAAGGCCCGTATCTTCTATTTTCCGATACGTTGTTCTGGATTTCAGTTTGCCTTTGCTGTAATATTCTTCGCGTTTCTCAAAACCATCGTTGCAGGCGGCGAGGAAGAATGCAACGACAACAATTAAAGCAATGGGGAAAGATATTTTGGATTTCATAGCTATACTCGTTTATTTTAAAATAACACTTTAATCCTTCAAAAAACAACACCAAAACCCCTCTTTTAGCCCCTTTTTCCCCCGCTTTCATTAAAATCCTTTTACATACGGGCAAGTTTTTCTAGATTTTAGCCCTGTAAGGACTTCGGGTCACCCGAATCAGATTATAAACCATAAACCCATAGGCTTAGTCATGGCAAAAGCAATCAAGAAAGCAGAAGAAGTCGAAGTGCTCGGCACCGATGCGGAATCTTTCCGCAAGGCGTTCACCGACCACATCCACCACACGCTCGCCCGTAACAAGATGACCGTGACCGACCACGAGAAGTTCCTCGCCGTCGCTTACGCCGTCCGCGACCGCCTCGTCGACCGCTGGATCAAGACGCAGAACACCTATTACGAGAAAGACGTCAAGCGCGTCTACTACCTCTCCCTCGAATTCCTCATCGGCCGTACGCTCGGCAACTCCGTGCTGAACCTCGATGTCGAAAGCGCCGTTACCGAAGCGCTCGACGAAATCGGCATGACGCTCGAAGAACTCCGCGAACAGGAAGTCGACGCGGGTCTCGGTAACGGTGGCCTCGGCCGCCTCGCCGCCTGCTTCCTCGATTCCATGGCCACGCTCGAACTGCCGGCCACCGGTATGGGTATCCGCTACGAATACGGTATGTTCAGCCAGAAGATTGTGAACGGCGAACAGGAAGAACAGCCGGATAACTGGCTGCGCCTCCCGAACCCCTGGGAAATCGCCCGCCCGGCCAACGCCATCAAGGTCCCGTTCTACGGCTACGTGGTAAGCTGGATGGACGACAAGGGCAGGCTCCACAACCGCTGGGAAACGAAGGACTACGTGCTCGCCCTCCCGTACGATACTCCGATTCCGGGCTACAAGAACAACACCGTGAACAACCTGCGCCTCTGGAGCGCGAAGTCCACCGACGACTTCGGCCTCAGCTACTTCAACAACGGCGACTACATCGCCGCCGTGCAGGACATGGAACTTTCCGAAACCATTTCCAAGGTGCTGTACCCGAACGATTCCTCCATGAACGGCAAGGAACTGCGCCTCAAGCAGCAGTACTTCCTGTGCTCTGCCTCCCTGCAAGACATTATCCGCCGCTTCAAGAAGCTGCACAACAACGACTGGAAGCTCTTCCCCGAGAAGGTCGCCATCCAGCTGAACGATACGCACCCAGCCATCTCGATTGCCGAAATGATGCGCATCCTCCTCGACATCGAGGACATGGAATGGGACGAAGCCTGGGACATCGTCACCAAGACGTTCGCCTACACGAACCACACCCTGATGCCGGAAGCCCTCGAAAAGTGGCCCGTCAGCCTCTTCGAAAAGCTCCTCCCGCGTCACCTCCAGATCATCTACGAAATCAACGCCCGCTTCCTGCGCATGGTCAGCATGAAGTGGCCCGGCGACAATGCCCGCCTCGCCCGCATGAGCCTTATCGAAGAAGGCGGCTGCAAGATGGTCCGCATGGCCTACCTCTCCATCGTGGGTTCGTTCGCCGTGAACGGCGTGGCCGCCCTCCACAGCGACCTCCTGAAGACGACGCTCTTCAAGGACTTCTACGAACTGTGGCCCGAAAAGTTCAACAACAAGACGAACGGCGTGACGCCGCGTCGCTGGGTCCGCAAGGCCAACCCCGCCATGTCGAGCCTCATCTCTTCCAAGATTGGCGAAAGCTGGGTCAAGGACCTCGATGACTTGCGCAAGCTCGAAAAGTTCGCGAAGGACGCCGAATTCCAGAAGGCCTTCATGGCCGTCAAGAAGCAGAACAAGGAACGCCTCGCCAAGTACCTCAAGGAAACGCAGGGCGTGGACCTCGACACCGACATGTTCTTCGACGTGCAGGTGAAGCGCATCCACGAATACAAGCGCCAGCTTTTGAACATCCTCCACGCCATCCACCTGTACATCCAGCTGAAGGACGGCAAGGAAATCATGCCGCGCACCATCATGATCGGCGGTAAGTCCGCTCCGGGTTACTGGATGGCCAAGCAGATCATCCGCCTTGCGAACGCCGTGGCCGCCATCATCGACGCCGACCCGGTTTGCAAGGGCAAGCTCAAGATGGTGTTCCTCGAGAACTACCGCGTCTCCTTCGCCGAGAAGATCATCCCGGCCGCAGACCTCTCCGAACAGATTTCTACCGCGGGCACCGAAGCCTCGGGTACCGGCAACATGAAGTTCGCCCTCAACGGTGCGCTCACCATCGGTACGCTCGACGGCGCCAACGTGGAAATGAAGGAAGAAGTCGGCGACGAGAACATCTTTATCTTCGGTCTCACCGTCGAAGAAGTCACGGACCTACTCGCCAAGGGCTACCGTCCGCGCGACTTCTACGAAAAGGACGACGACCTGCGCCGCGTTATCGACCTCATCGGTTCCGGCTTCTTCAGCCCGGACCGTCCGGACCTCTTCAAGCACATCGCCGAAAAACTCCTCACCCACGACCCGTACATGCTCTGCGCCGACTTCCGCAGCTACGTGGACATGCAGGCCAAGGTGGCGAAGGAATACCAGAACAAGAAGACCTGGGCAGAGAAGGCCATCCTCAACGTGGCCCGCATGGGCAAGTTCAGTTCCGACCGTACCATCAAGCAGTACGCCGAAGAAATCTGGAACGCCAAGCCCTGCAGCATCAAGCTGTAATTGACCCAAGTGTCATCCTGAGCGAAGTGCGTAGCACGGAGCCGAAGGACCCAG
Organism: Fibrobacter succinogenes; assembly: GCA_902779055.1. Taxonomy (GTDB): domain Bacteria; phylum Fibrobacterota; class Fibrobacteria; order Fibrobacterales; family Fibrobacteraceae; genus Fibrobacter; species Fibrobacter succinogenes_K. Next base: position 5,723 of record CACZAD010000069.1, read on the forward strand.
ACCAGAATGTAAAAGTCCCGCGATGAATGTCGCGGGGCTTTTTTGGAGTCAAACCGCCATTTACTACATTTCGCATCATGAAGAAAATCGCATTTCAGGGCCGTCGCGGGGCCTATAGCGAAAGCGCCGCCTACCACCTGTTCGGAAACGACATCGAGGTCGTCCCGATGGACACGTTCGAACAGATTTTCCAGGGCATCGAAACCGGTGCCGTGGACGGCGGAGCTATTCCCATCGAGAACTCCACCGCGGGTTCCATCTACGACAACTACGATTTGCTCTACAAGTGGCGCCACCCCATCGTGGGCGAAGTCAAACTCCAGATTTCGCACAGCCTGTGCGCCCTGCCCGGAACAAAGCTTGCGGACTTGAAAGAAGTGCTGAGCCACCCGCAAGGGCTTGCGCAGTGCAGCCGGTTCTTCGGGCGCAACCCGAAAATCAAAAGTACCGCATTCTATGATACAGCCGGAAGCGCCGAAGAAATCGCGAAGCGTGGCGATAAAACCGTAGGCGCGATCGCGAGCGCCTACGCCGGCAAGTTCTACGGCCTGGATATTCTGGCCGAAGGAATCGAGAACTTGCCGGGGGTGAACTTCACCCGGTTTTACGCCATCCAGAAAACGGCAAACCCGCTCCCCGAAACTGGCAAAATCAAGACGACGCTGCTGTTCATGTTGAGCGATTCCGGAAAGTCCGGCGCATTGCATGCCGCCCTCGGGTGTTTCCTCGAGGAACTGCAGTCCTACTGCGACTTCGTGTACCGCCTCGGGAGTTTCCGCGAAGGCACTACAGAGAAACTGAGTTATTAGTTGATAATTGATGATGGATGATTGATAATTGGAGCAATTATGGCTTACGAACGTACCGACCGCAAATTCAACGAATACCGCAACCTCAAGATGACCACCGGGTTCATCTCTAGCGCCGACGGCTCCGTCCTCATCGAGATGGGACGCACCCGCGTCATCTGCAACGCGACTCTCCTCCCGAAGGTTCCCGACTGGCTCGCCGGCCGCGGCACCGGATGGATTACCGCCGAATACAGCCTGCTCCCGCAGAGCACGGGCAAGCGCGTGGAACGCGAGCGCAAGGGCGCGAGCGGCCGTACGCAAGAAATCCAGCGCCTGGTGGGCCGCTCGCTTCGCGGCGCAGCCGACCTGGCAGCACTCGGCGAGAACGCAATCGTGGTCGACTGCGACGTGATCGAAGCCGACGGCGGCACGCGTACCGCAAGCATCATCGGCGGCTTCGTGGCCCTTGCGCTCGCGCTCAAGAAAATCAAGGAACGCCTCGGCATTACCGCGCAAATCTTGAAGCACGGCATTACCGCAATTTCCGTGGGTGTCGTCGACGGCAAGCCGCTCTGCGATTTGTGCTATGTGGAAGATTCCGCCGCCGACGTCGACATGAACGTCGTGATGCAGGATGCGGCGAACTTCATCGAAGTGCAGGGCACGGGCGAACACGCGAGCTTCGACCGCAACATGCTGAACACGCTTCTCGACTTGGGCGAGAACGCGTGCAAGGATATATTCAAGAAGCAGATGGAACTCATCGGCGGTGAACTACCGTAGGCGACCGTTCGCGCCAAACTCTGGCAATGTCGCTCCGGTATGCGCTCACTCTCGCAACCGCCCCTAGTTAATACTAGGGGCTTTGTTGCTCACAGGCAACCGCTCGTTCGTCATCTCTGTTATCGAGACCTCTGGTTCCTTGCTCACTGGCAACCGCTCCTAGTGGTTGACAATAAACTCGTCCCCATCCATGGTCGCATTCAAGTTCAGTCCCGAACCATAGTCATGTAGTTCGGACAACTTGAATGTACCTTGCTGACCATCGTTCCGCGGACTGATCTCGAATATGAGCGAAGTCATCTGTTCAAAGGCCTCCATGCCCGAAATGGAGACAGGGCCCGTTCCCTTCTGCTCGAATTTATCCCAGCCGTTGCAAGAGTAAAGCACACTTCCAAGTCGAGATGATGAAATCAATTCCATCTCCGGCAAATCGCCGGCCAGTTCTTCTTCCATCTCCGGCGGCAAGCCAATCTTCATGACAACCGGAGCATCCGACGTAACCATAACGCAGAAGCCGGTCGTCCAGTTCTTCATATCGGAGTACGCGTCAGATTCACCCTCGACAGAAATCGCCAAGACGATTACGGGCGGGATTTCTCCGGCCATGCCTTCCGGGGCGCCCCGATCGTACGACACGTAGACACCATCTTCTCGAGACGTTTCCACCCGCATCGAGACAAGATCTCCGCTGTGGTAAGAATACCAGTAATCGGGATTGTCGAACACTCCGCTTTCAGTCGAAGACGACGACACCGGCTGCGGTACGGTCTGGCTGGACGACGGCACGCCCGCCGACGAGGAACTGGTGGTTTCGTTCGAAGAAGACCTTCTGGCAAACGCATTGCCTTCTTCCGTCGTTCCGGCCAAATTGAGAGAACAAGAGCAAACAAGCAGGGCAATGATACCCAGCAGTTCTTTCCATCTGTCAATCTTTTTCTTCATCCGGCACAGTCCACGAAAGGGGGAACAGCTGCAAATTTAGTCTATATACCTGCGTAACTTTTTTCGTCGCGTTTGCAATTGTAACTATTCTGCGCCTAAAAGCTTCGATTTCCTGCACAATCTGCTCGTAGGCGGCACGGTCAACGCCCATGGTGACGCCCGAAATGTTTCGGTCTGACAGGGCGAAGTCATCGATAGCGGCAAGGCCGAACTTGGCCATATCACGATGCATGGAACGGATCGCCACGGGCATGACCTCAGAATCACCTTTCAGAGCCTTATCGGTCTGGGTATACCGGCCACTCCTGTCCTTCTTCAGGAGGCCTGCTTTGGTCATAAAGCCCAAGGACTCACGAACATCGCCTGCTGAAACCCCCTGACAGCAGAGTTTCGCGATATCCCCAGGCTTCGCCCCTGGCATTATGGGGGCAAGTTCACGAATTACAGGATTCTTCCAGGTCTCGAAATAGGCAAAGGCGTCTTCGTCGACAATTTTAACCTTATGCTCCCCTGCTATGCTCTGCATTTCGTCGTACGCCTTTTTACGTTCGTAGTCCGTCTTGACATGGGCATATCTGACCATCATGCGGAAGTAATCCACTTCGTAACCCACCAGCCTCATAGCCAATGCGGTCCGTTCCACGCCATCGTTCTTTAGTCTCGTTTTCCCCTCACAAACGAGCTTCAAATACGTCGGCGAAACAAAACCGGCTAGCCTAGCAAACTCACGCCACGTAAACGCGGACGTTCTCTTTCTTTCATCGTAGAAGTCCTGCATATAGCGGCGATAATCCACATAATCGGTTATCGGTTTCATTCTACAATGAATATAACTTTTTTTTCCCTCATTGTCAATATTTTGAGATACAAAAATTGCGTTTTTTGCAAAATTTCGTTGTTTTTTGTTGTAGTTGAAAAAATAGCAAAATTCATGATACAAAAGCGCCCAAATTCGCACAAATTTGAACGTCCCCCGAAAAATCATAAACATGAAATTCCCGGACCCAAGGCCCGGGAACGCCAAAAAACTATTTAAGGAGCCTCTACACCTTCCAGTCGCAGAAATTTTTCAGCATGGCGAGGCCCACGTCGCCGCTTTTTTCCTGGTGGAACTGGCTTGCGATCAGGTTGTCCTTGCCGATGAGCCCCTGGAATGTCTGGGTGCCATAGGTCGTTTCGGCAAAAGCGTATTCCGCGGGCACTACCGGATGGTACGAGTGCACGTAGTAAAAGTCGCAGCCGCTGCGGATTCCCTTCATAATCGGGTGTTCGCGTGTGAAATCCACCTGGTTCCACCCCATGTGCGGAATCTTCAGACCGGGCTCGTCCTTGAATCGCACCGCCTTGCCGGGAATAAGACCGAGCGTCTTCACGCCTCCGTCCTCCTCGCTCTCTTCGAGAATAATCTGGCAGCCGATGCAGATGCCGAGAACCGGGTTGCCCGCCTTCACCACCGCCTTGATGGCATCGCCGATGCCCGTGCGGGTAAGCGTCTCCATCGCGGACGCCGCGGCACCCACGCCCGGGAAAATCAGGCGGGTCGCCTTCGCGATTTCATCCGCATCGCGACTGGACTTCGCATCCACGCCGATATGCGAGAGCGCATTCATCACGGATGTCAGGTTACCTGCATTGTAGTCAACGACGATTACGGACATGGAGCCTTCCTTATGGTTAAGACCCGTCAAAAATAGAAAATTATATGCTATAAACACGAACAAAAAAAATGCTGGCGCCGTTCATACAGGGGAAACAGCTGCCAGCAACAATTTACTTGTTCAGAAAATCGAGCGCTTCGCCAGCGAGTTCCACGCAGCGGTTGCACGGGATAACGGCATTCGGGCGAATTTCCTTGCACTTGGTGCAGTTCTTCGCCCCGCGCCGGAAAAAGTCTTCCAATGATTCCGCATGGTCGGGCTGCATCATCTTGGCAGCATAGAGCGCACCGCAAGCACCCTCGGGCGCACGGCCGCCGCCGAAATTTCTGAACATTTCGGCAGCCTCCACCGCTTCCGCCTCGGACTTACCCGTGGCACGCGCATAGCCATAAGCAACCGACATCGCACAGTTTCCGCGATGCTCGGCATGGAAATTTTTCGATATTTCAGCTATGGCCTTTTCGTTCGTCATAAACAGATATGCTTAGAAACTGAAAGCCAGCTGTCCACCATAAACGTTGTTGATGGGATCAAGAACCGGCACGACTCGCATCTTCAAGGTGTACTGCTGTCTCTGCTTATAGCTGTTGAGCCTGTCTTCATAGCGTTGGGCCCTGCGCAGCTTGGTCCCGCCGACAATCTTGAGGGCAATACCTGTAGTAAACGCGGTCGCCCCGATACCAAGGCCATAGGCCCCAAGCACGTATACGACAGCATCTTCATCATCCTCACAAACGGATTCATCCGCGCATTGTTCCACTATACCTGCAAAACCGGAAACCATCATGGCCAAGCCAACACCGGCAAGGATACCGCCACCAATCATCAAGCCAGAACCAGCGCCACGCATCTTTCTCCCAGACCTCGTATATTTGTCAACCAGGGACTGGTAGTAGGTAATGCTATCGTCATCGAAAACAGGGTTCGCCAGCAAAGGCTGCGCTTCCGGCGGCACGTCCGACTGCGAATGCTGGTAGTTCGGCTCCCCTTCTGACTGTTCAGCATAGCTCGGCTGCTCTGCGGGCTGTTCTGCATAGCCCGACTGCAGTTCCTGCTGACTAGGCATGACAGGAACCGTTCCCTTTTCGTGGACGATTCCGACTGTCTGTCCTTGTTCATTCACAAAGAACGTTGTATCCATCTCCTGGGCATTAGCCAGGAGCGCCCCAAAAATTGCTAAAAAGAAAATTATCTGCTTCATGTCGCTAAAAATAATATTTTTTTTTGCAAATGAAATACAAAAATATTTTAAACCCTTATAGACCCTAGAAATTCATGGCCAACATTCCGCCAAATTGCCCGTTGACCGGATCAACCAGCGGAAAAACCTGCATTTCCAAGGCATGTTGCTGTTTCATCTTGTAGCGGTCAAGCTTACGTTGGTAACGCCTTGCCCTACGCAACCTGGACGAACCCACACCCTTGACAACAAAACCAGCCGTGAATATAGCCGCTCCGCCAATCATCATGACAGTACCAGAATAGTACATCATCTCGCTGAAGTCGCTATCAAAATCATCATTGTCTTTCCTGTTTTCTCCAGCCAGCAAAACACTGAGCAAACCAACGCCAGCTCCAATTCCGCCACCCAAAATCATGCCTTTACCGCATTTACGAATGGCATGGCCCCTTCTCGTATTCCGATCTACTAAAGACTGGTAATAGGCCGTGCTGTCAAAACTCAATGCAGGGTTTTCCTGTGCAGTCGGCTCTTTCGGTTGAGCCTGCATGAATGTCGACAACTGTCGCGAGCTCGGCAAAACCGGGAGGGTCCCCTTTTCGTGGACAATGCCAAACTTTTAAACCTTCTTTTTTGTGGTGTTTAGAATTCCATCGCCAGATTTACACCGGCCATCTTATTGATGGGGTCGATAAGCGGATCAAGACGCAATTTCACGGAGTACTGCTGTTTCCTTTGGTACTTCTGAAACTTGATTTCGTAGTGACGTGCCTTGCGGATTTTGATGCCACCAACCAATTTGACAATGGTTCCGGCACCGAATACCATAGCTCCACCAATCATGGCGATTACACCCGCAGGGATAAGGATTTCGCCGCTATTTGGCTGGCAGGTTTCATTTCCATATTTGTCAGTTTCGCAATCAATCGCAGTCGCTCCAAGGTAAATAAAGGCGAGACCGAGCCCGGCTCCGATTCCGCCACCGAGCATCATGCCTTTACCGACTCTGCGAATCTTGTTTCCAGATTCTGTATTTTGCTGAATCAAGTCCTCGTAGAAGGACGTACTGTCGTAATCGAACGCCAGATTGGCCTGTTGTTCAGAAGCAGCCGGCATTTGCTGTTGCATGGTCTGATTTTGCGACTGTAGCTCGTTTGTCTGTTGTTGCTGGGAGATTACGGGGAGGGTCCCCTTTTCGTGGACGATTCCGATTGTCTGTCCCTGTGCATTCACATAGAACGTTGTATCCATCTCCTGGGCATTAGCCAGAAGCGCTCCGAAAATTGCAATGAAAAGAATAAGACGCTTCATTTGAAACCTTCTTTTTTGTGGTGTCGGGGAGGGTTCCCTTCTCGTGGATAATCCCGAAGGTCTCCCCCTGCTCATTCGCAAAGAACGTTGTATCCATCTCCTGGGCAAAGGCTGTCAGGGCCAATAACAATGCAATGATTATTGAACGCATCGCCATCACCTAAAATTCCAATAATAGATTCCCACCGAATAAGAGTCTTGCGGTGTGCTATAGACATACTTTACAGAACCGTTTGACAAATAAACGGGCGGTTCCTGCGCATAAGCAAAAAGCGCTCCCCAAATTACAAGAAAAATAAATATACGGTTCATCATCAGTAATGATAGCTTTTTTCAGCAAATGAAATACAAAAAAAATAAAAATAGCGCGAACTCTTTACAAATTCCGAAAACTTGCAGCAAAAATCACACAAACATGCTTGTCGACAGAGGCTATAAACGGCAAAATTCGCATTTTTAAGGCCCGACCTCTAGAAATCCAGGGCAAGAATCCCGCCAAGCGAGCGTTCCACGGGATCGACCACAGGAAATAGCCTTATGCTCATCGAAACCTCCCCACGCTGCCTCAGTATATTCCCGTAAAAATCGGCACGCTTCAGTTTCTCTTCTCCCCTAGCATAGACAAAATAAGCCGGAACAAGCATACCCGCACTGACACCATAAGCTAAAAAGACAAGCGTGATTCCAGAGCCAGCGTCATCGCACAAATCACCCTGACACGTGCGCTTGAATTCGCGATAACTTTTTACGTATGCAACAGTAAGGGCCACACTCAAACAAGTAAAAATCCCTCCGCCAACATAGAGCAGCGTCCCGACGAATTTTTGCCGCTCTCCCCCGGCAAGATTACGATAATAGTCAGTTTGAATCTTCCTGATATTGTCACCCAATATAATATCTTCCGCCACAACGGAATCACCGTCGGCAGCCGAGACAAACGCCGTATCCGCCTCCTGGGCATGAGCAAGGAGAACCGCGAACAGAATTACGAACGGACAAATGAATCTCATACAAAGGAAATATATATTATTCAGCAAAAAAAAGAAACCCCGCAAAAACTTGCAGGGTTAAAAAGTCAGGAATTTGCGTAAGCGCAAAATTCTAGGCTCGGAAATGCGAACGCAAGCGTTCGCGCTTCACTCGCCTTACGAATTTTTTTTCAGTTGCGAGCGAGACCAGGCGAAAACGAATAGTTTTATCACAAAACAGGAATTCGTCTAGAAACGAGCAAGACAAGAAACGCGAGCCGAAGCTGTATAAAACATACAGCGAGTGTCCCGACAACGAAGTATCGCGACGCCTATGAGCAAATTTTACTTGTCCGTGAGGACTGCGACGCCGGGGAGAACCTTGCCTTCCAAGAGTTCCAAAGATGCGCCACCACCCGTAGAGGTGTGGGTCACCTTCTTGTCAGCGCCGTACTTCTTGGCAGCCGTAGCGGTATCGCCACCACCGATCACGGTGATTGCGCCAGCAGCGGTAGCTTCGACGATAGCGTCGGCCATAGCCTTG
>CACZAD010000070.1 GCA_902779055.1 Fibrobacter succinogenes
CAGCAAGACCAACGTAAGGAAATAGAACACCAACGGGATCTTCGCCTTCAAGGCAATCTCGTTCAGGCTTTCTTGCTGGAAAAACTGTATGAGTTCCTCACCCGAAAGAATCGTCTCGTGGTCATCGAAGCGGTTCCATGCAAGCGAATGTTCTACGTTCTCGCTCAAGAGGTGCGAGATGCGCTGCGCAAGAGTATCGGGAACTTCGAGCCCCCGCGGAATTTCTACCGGAAAACCGAATCGAGCAGAATCAAGAACCATCTGCAACGGATAGGCGATATTGCCCGGAAGGAACGCGGCCTCGGCATAGACCAAATCCCATTCATCCAACCACGCACGGCGGACAGACAGGTAACGACGAATGGCGGCAATCTTGCTCATCACGCGGCGTTCGAACTGGTTCACCGTATATGCGGGCGGTGCCTTTATCCCGTGAAGTCCATCCATTTCTTTCGAGAAAGAGACCGCGACTTCGCGCAGGGACATCGTCTGCGAAACGACCTTCATGGAATCCTTCGCATAGCCGGCGCGGTAATTCGCCATATAGCGCATGAGGTCCATTTCCATGAGCTGGTAATCAGACAACGACTTGATATGTCGCGAATAGACGACCAAGTCGGGCTTCTGCGAAACATAAAAGAGGGCGGTAAGCCCGAGCGTGAGCAGGATAATCAGCCAAACCCACGGAGTCTTGAGCTGGGTATGAGACGCTCGTTTTTTTCGACATTTTTGACCTTTTTGCCGTTTTTGGGCATTTTTGCCGGCCTTGGCGCATGCACCATTGAACGCGCCGAGGAACAAATCATCGAAAAACACGTTAACGGCACAAAGAAGACCTCCGTGTGGGTTTACCCCGATGGCGACATTCTCAAGCGCAACGAGTGGTACGACAATGGCATCAAGGAATTCGAAATCCAGTACAAGGACAACGTGCCGCACGGGAATATCAAGCGCTGGACCGTACTCGGCGACGTGGCGCTCGACGGAGAATACAAGAACGGCAGGCGCGAAGGGACGTGGACAAGCTACTTCGTAGAACGGCTGAACTCACGCCGCAAGGAAGCCGTGCGACACTACAAGGACGACCACCCCGTGGGCGACTGGGAAGGCTGGCACTTCAACGGCAATAAGGCCTTCGAGGAGCATTACGACGAAAACGGCAACGCAACCGGAGTGTGGAAAAAATGGCACGACAACGGAGTCCTCGCCGAAGAAAATAGCTGCCACCAGAACTATGCGGACGAGCCAACCCCCGGATACATTAAGCGCTATGGCCGCAACTGCAAGATCCTTGAATACTACGAATGCGAAAACGGAGAAAAAACAGGCGCTTACAGACTGTATTATGAATCCTATGGAGAACCCGATTCCACCGGAGAAAGCTGCGAAAAAGCCCAAATCAGGGAAAAAGGATTCGCAGAACACGACTTCCTTTGCGCCCCAGATACGACTTTCAGAGCAGACGGAACATTCATGAAAGTAATCAAGTCGGATTATTTCAAGGGCCGTGAAAAAATACAATGGTTCGACGAGAACAACAATGTTATCCGCGAAAGTATTTTTATTACCGAAGAAACGGACGGTCCTATCGAAAGTACAGGCATCACCTACGGGACCTGTGAAAATTCTTCCACGCTTTTCTGTGCAGAAACATCCTTTGTGCAGTCGGGATACCCCAGCGGGACACTCGACAGCAGCACATTAAGCTTCAAGGACGCTTATCAAAAAAGTATCGGCAAGTACCCGGCATCGCTGCGTTACATCAAGGCAGGGCATGTCCTTTTGTACGAAGAATTCTGGGCATACGATGACCATCCGTCAAACTTTGGAGACCCTGCTCTTCACGTGAGCCGAAGTTTCTACCCCGATAGTATGGGCGGCAGAATGGCTAGCGAAGGTTTTTGGCAAAGAGACCTAAACGGCACCAAACGTCACGGCGTATGGCGCAACTGGTACCCGAACGGGGTACTGAAAGACAGCCTCAACTACGTGGACGGAGAACGCATCGGCGAACAGTTCGGTTTTGACAGCACCGGCAAGCTCACGATACACAAGACCGAAGCCGGCAAGAACCGGCCCGTAATCATGCATATTCCGGGAAAAAACTAGAAACAGGTCAGGTGAGCCGCACTACCCGTTCTTGGTAATTTCGTAAAGGTGCCTCCTGCAAATCCACGGCAGATTGAAGTCGCCCACCTTTCCGCTCTTCAACAGGCCTGGCCCGCGGAAGCACAGTTTTTCCAGGCAATCTTCACCGCACTTGTATGCAAAATAACGGGAAAAATCCTTGTCCGCGACGTTCCCGATAGCGCACCGTTCTATTTCAACCAACCCCTGGCATGGATATATATCGCCCTTGGCACTCATGTGCAGCTGGAGCCTGTTTTCGCAAGGCTGTACCGGATATTTTGGGGGACGCGCCAGCAATTCAACAGAATGTTCCGGAAAAAAAGCGACCTCTTTGGTGTTCAATGTTTCTGATGCAAACACATTGATTTTGTCAAATATTTCAGCTGTTCCCAAAAAGAGGATTTCACAGTTGCAAGCAGCGTAAAGTTTCTTGACAACGTTCTCGAAAGAATTCACGTACGGCAAGTCGCTCTCGGAAACATGGATACTGAGAAAACCAACCGAATATGCTTTCCTGATTTCATCCAGTTCCTGTTTGTGGAGAACAGCATCCCTCAAATTGACATGGACTTTCGATACAAAGTTACAGTTTTTTATGGTTTCTAGAATTTTTTTCGTCTTTTCAGGCACACAGAAAAGCTGTGTCGTGAACAGCTCGACAGCATTCATTCCGGCAGGGCTTTTCTCTTCAGGTAATTCCTTCACCCAACGAGCATAGCGCTTCAGCCACCCCGTTATTTTGCTTGACGAAACGGTAAAATCATTTCCGCTTTTATTGATTTCTAGATGCAGCGTTATGGAGCGAAACGGCAGATTAAAGCACTTCATTTGGGACCTTTAATATTCGTTTTTTTAGATATCATGACGACTTATGTACGCCCTAACGGAATCAATATTCTCTTTTTTCGAAAACACCTGTGCGCAGATTTTGCACGGCGACATAAACTTTCCCCGATATTCAATACCGCATTCCTTAAAGATCGGGAAAAAGGATTTTATACCCAGGAATGCAATTCTTCTCAAAATGACATCCCTGTTCATCCTTTTTAATATAGACGCAAGGCTTTCATTGTAAATATTTCCATTGACATACTCATCGCATTGGTCAAGCCCTGCGCAACAGGGCGCAACGAAACCTTTTGAACTTACAGTCACATTAAAATTATTTTCACAAACGGCACTCATCCCACACGGCGGATTATATAAATCATTTTCATCCAAAAGTTTCGTAGCCCGTCCGACAGCAGCAACCTGACAGCAAGAAATCTTACCTGCCAGTTTTACCGCATCTGGATCAAGGAGATCCATGACTTCTTTCATCTGATGGCTTTTGGTCGTAAGCAACCGAAGGTTGGTCGCGATTTCATTCTCGTAACATGCGCGAAGGCAATTGTTAATGGTCTCGGGACTAACAAACTGGTAATGCCAATAATCCCAAGATATTTCCATGTGGGTGAGGCCACTCTTACGGATTTCCTCACAGACGCGCCGTGCATTGTCTAGCTTCTGACTCCAGAAGGCGTTCGTCGTACAAGATATTACTTTAAAGCCCGCCTTTTTCGCACAAGCAAACAACTCCTTGCAGTCATCCTTGTAGATGAAGGATTCTCCCCCAGCCAAATGGAATCTCTTTGCGATAGAATCTTGTTTTGCCGCCTCACGGATGCATCTTTTCGCGACATCCATGTCCAATTTATCGCCTTTACCGTATTCTCCCGCGGACAGATAGCACATAGCGCATTTCGCTGTGCAGCGGTTGGTATTTTCCATCACAAGGCAGTCATAATGAAAATCTTTAGTCCTATACTGGAACTGCTGATACGGGTTATATTCATTTGATTGAGTCATACAACACTTCAATAAAAACGGCGGTGGGAAACCCACCGCCTTGGTTTCAACATTAACCTAACAAAGGCGGGTTAAATGCGAATGTCCCTTCTGCAGCCCGGATTCCTAGGCGGAAACGGAATCGGCGGATTGACAACGATAATAATGATAATGTCGGCGAGACGCTTAGCAACAGATTCCGTAAGCTGAGCCTTGAATGCCTTGTCGAGCTTTTTGGTAGCGACAGCATCCTTGATCTGAGTAGTGAAAGCCGGAGTCAGATCGATGCCCTTCTTCTTGGCAAACGTAGCCGGGTTCTTCTGGAACGCAGCGACATCGTCATCCGTCTTGATTGCAGCAATGAGAGCGCTCGCCTGAGCGTTAGCAATTGCATTGTTCTTCTTTTGGATCGTTGCAGCAAGTTTTGCAGTAGCATCGATTTTTTTTACAGCCATTTTGGACTCCTTATATTAAGAAAAGTTTTTCGTAATATAAAATAAATTTCCAACAAGCGAACGTTTTTTCTACAAAATAATCACATGTAAAAAAGAAATTACCTCAATTCCCTTGTGTGTAATACAAACAACACACAACGTATTGTTTTTACTAATGAATTATCTTGAAATTTCGCTCCTTTCCAAACTCTGAATCAAAACCGAATTTCATTTTTTTTGGGGAAAAAATCAAAAAAACACCTCCTTTTTGGGGATAGAAGCAGGATTATGGCACGGAATTCGCTACTCGAAAGGGGTTTCCCAAAATCAACAGCAAGCAGGTTAAATATCTTTGGGGAAACAGCGAATTATGTGGAGCAAAAGACCTGAATATGAGGCGCAAGGATAGAGAAGTTTTAGGCGACGAGAATATCGCAAAGATTATCGAGCAGTGCACGACATGCCACATCGCGATGGTGGACGATGCAGACGCAGGCATGCCCTACGTGATTCCGATGTCGTTCGGGTATAGCCTGAAGGATGGCGTTCTGGAACTGTACTTCCATTGCGCGCATGTCGGCAAGAAGCTCGACTGCATCCGCAAGAATCCGAACGTGGCGTTCAGCATGTGCGTCGAGAACCGCATCGACATTCACGAGGACGTTTATTGCAAGAGCGGGCGCTTTTACGCAAGCGTTGTCGGGCAGGGCAAGGCCGAAATCGTCGAGGATAGCGCCGAGAAATGCCGCGGGCTCTCGCTCCTGATGGAACGGCAGGCCGCTGGCGCCGCGCACGGTTCAAGTTCTGCGCAACCTATGCACGCGGCCCCGCACAAGTTCGAATTCACGCCCGCGCAGGCCGCTGCCGTGACCGTATTCAAGATAACAAGCACGAATTTCACCGGGAAGGCGAAAAACGACAATGCTCAAAAGTGCTAAAAAAATACTGACATTAGCCTTGGCATGTTCTGCCCTCTGTTGGGCGGAACAAATGCTAAATCTTACTTTGTATGTTACAAAGAACTATATGGCCATCTACGCATTCGGAGGGTGGACTAAAGATTTTTATTACAGAGCAGCACCCGATTTGTATGAGAGCCGCTACATTTCGCTTCACAAAGAAAAAGAAGATGATGCCGGACACATCGTATGGGCGCTTTACTCCGAAAAGAACGGCATGCTGGATAGCGTGATTGTCAATGAGAACGGCGAAATCTATTCAGCCGTTGGCCGCGGCGAAGGCGGGATATGGCCTCCCCATCTGAAGCACAAGCTCACACAGCACAGGGCCGATAAAATTGTCGTTGCCCCTTTATCCATATTCGATGAAGTTCTTAAGGAACTGCATATATCTCGTCATGTATCGAAATCTGATACAACCGATATTTTCATTATTTTGGACCCGAATAGAATCGCAGAACCTGATGATAATAGAGAAACCTTCTTGAATAAAGTTCGAACCTACAAGCCGCTGATGCAGATGATAAAAGACGAAGGATTTGCATACCTCACCATCGCATTTTCAAGCGACTTTGATGAAAACAAATTTGACTATGGTGATGTAGCGATTTTAATCCAAGATATATATAAGACTTTGGAGTTAGAAGTACCGCCTCGTCGAGAACGCACATTTATTCAGCCTCTTTCATCTAGAGATCACCTTATCATAAAAGATAAAGAATTACTCGAAAAAATCAATAAAATTCTAAAGGATGTGTTGGACAAAGATAAAACGACAATTCGACCGCAATAGTTTTTGGGGGTCTTAGGGGGCAGGCCCCCTAGGCGAGGGAGTAGCGGCAGACTTGCCCTGGACCCTATCGTCATGACGTTCCTCCAGGGTGACAGTCTGCAGTTTCCACAGGATGGCATAGGGCAAGGCTAAAGCGAGGGGGAGACCTCCCCCTTTGACTAAAAATTTCTACATTTGTGGCCACTATGAGTGAAGCTATTAACAATGTGAAGCAGGCGTTTGACGCAGAACTTGCGCAGACCGACCTTACGAACCAAGAAGCCGTCAACAATCTCCGCGTGAAGTACCTGGGCAAGAAGGGGGCCGTCACCGACCTCATGAAGCAGATGGGCACGCTCAGCGCCGAGGAACGTCCGGCTTACGGCAAGCTCGTGAACGAACTTAAGGTCGCCGTCTCCGAGGCCATCGACAAGGCTATCGAGACCGCAAACCAGGCCGCGCTCCAGAAGAAGCTGGAAAGCGGTTTTGTGGATACGACGCTCCCGGGCGCAGGGATTCCCGCCGGCAGCACGCATCCGCTCTACGACGTGCGCGAAGAGATTATCGACTTCTTCAGCCAGATGGGCTTCGAGGTGGACTTCGGCCGCGACATCGAGACGGACTGGTACAACTTCGAGGCGCTCAATACGCCGCCCGATCACCCGAGCCGCGACATGCAGGATACGTTCTACGTGGACGACAAGGTGATGTTGCGTACGCACACTTCCGGCACGCAGATCCACTACATGGAAACGCACAAGCCGCCGTTCCGCATGATTGCTCCGGGCCACGTGTTCCGCGTCGACAACGATGCGACCCACGCC
>CACZAD010000071.1 GCA_902779055.1 Fibrobacter succinogenes
TGACGGCGTGAATCCGGGTCCGGTTTGCACGGAACTTTTCAACAAGTACACTGCAATCCAGTTCGGTGAAGCTGAAGATCCGTTCGGCTGGACTGAAGTTGTTGATCTTTAATTAGACGAATCTTTTCGAGAATCCCGTGGCGTTTGCTGCGGGATTTTTTTTAGGGGCGTTTTTGCAAAAATGTGCTACTAAAACTCGAAAATCCTTAATTTAGTAGCATAATTTTTAGATAAATTAAGTGTTCTGGAACGGAAATTCGGGGTTGTTTGGGCTTGGCGTGCTACAAAAAGTTGAAAAAAAACGAATTTAGTAGCATGAAATTGCAGAACGCAGATTAAAATTTTACAGATAAAGTTGAAAAAATGCTACTAAAATTGTGAAAATTGCAATTTAGTAGCATAAAATCGCAAAAAAGCCGGGTTAAACCGGCTTTTGCGCTGTTTGCGTGCTGAGTGTGCGGACTACTTGAATTTCAAGAACTTGTAGAGCATTTTCGCGGAGGAAACGGGCGTTTGCAAGAAGGCGCGCTTTTTGCATCCGTGCTTCGCGAAGTTCTGTAGAACTTGGTAGAGTTCCGTCTGTTCGCTCTTGTTGACGTTCAGGAGGAACCTGCGGAACTTGTACTCAAAGTCGTGCATGCGTCCGAAGTAATCGTAGCAGCGCTTTTCGTACGTCTTGAGGAATTGCCTGCTCAGGTCGCCGCATTCGAGGCCCTCGTGGACGGTCTGGGCGCAGAAGCGTCCAGCGCGCATCGCAGATGCGATGCCGCCTCCGGTAAGCGGGTTCGTGTGATGGGCGGCGTCGCCCACGAGGGCGAAGTTGTCCAACGTATAATCTTTGAGGACGCTTGAAACAGGAATGACGCCACCGACGACGTGGTTGATTTGCGCTCCCGGGAAGAGCTTGTAGAGCCATTCCATTGTGACGTCGAGGATGTTTCTGTCGTGATTGTTCGAAATCAAGAATCCGGCGCCGAAGTTCGTGACGTTGGATTTGACTTTCGGGAAACTCCAGATGTAACCGTCGTTGATAAAGTCGTGGCCTTGCCAGAACGTGAGATAGTCTGGCTTGGTGAGGAGACCCTGTACCTGGATGTCGACTCCCGTGCAGGTGTATCCTGGCTTTTGGAGGCAGTCGATGCCGACTTGGCGCCCGATGCGGCTTTCGACGCCGTCTGCTGCAATGACCATCTTGGCGCGGACTTCTTCGGTCGATTCGCCGGCGCCTTCGCCGAGCTTGACGCGGACGGTGCGCATGCCTTTTTCGACGGTTCCGACGTATTCGGCGCGGGCTTTTGTGACGAGTTCGGCGCCGTCATTTTCGGCGAGGTGGGCGAGCCATGGGTCGAACTTTTCGCGGTTGAGCATAATGCCTGTGCCTTCTTGCGCGAGATCGATGTTCACGCCGTTCGGACCGTAAATGTAGAGCCCGTTGATGATAGATTCTATGCAGCTCTCGTCGATGGGGCCGTAAGTCTGCAAGTCCGAAAGTTTGGTGCTTGCTTCGCCGCAACGCACGGGGTAGCCGATCTTCTCACGTTTTTCGAGGAAGAGAACTTTGTGGCCTTCGCGGGCGAGATTCCTGGCGGCAACACTTCCGCCGGGACCGGCGCCAATGACTACGACATCGTATTCCTGATTACAGAACATCGTTCATCTCCTGAATTTTGAGGGCGCCAGCAGGACAGGCTCTTGTGCAGAGTCCGCATTTGATGCATTTGTCGTGATCGATTTGCAAATCTAGACCGTACATGTCGAGTGCCATCTTGGGGCAGACTCCGACGCATCCGGCGCATTCTAGGCAGACGCCTCTATCGTGAACGAGAACTTTCATAGGAGGGAATATATAAAAATAGTTGTTGGTCGACAGTGGGTTGCGCAGAAAAAAGGTGATCCCGGCACAATGGCCGGGATGATATTGTGTCCGGGGGGACGGTGAGGCAAAAAAAAGGAGATGCCCCGTCGGAGCGGGGCATGACATCTTTCGTCTATCGTCTCTCGTCTGCTTTTACTTCTGCATTATGTAGAATGCGGAGAGCCAGGCGTGGAGGCGTTCCCAGCCCTCGTCATCTGCTTGCGCGATGGAGTTCGGACCGAGCGAGAAAACGGTCAAGTCTTCGAGCTTGTGTGTTCCGACGGTGAATCCCGGGAAGTTGATGAAGGCATTTTGCATATTGCTATCTTTGACAATCTTTCCGTCTACGGCGATGACGAGGTGGTTCAGCTTGACAAACATTGCAATATGGTGGCGCTTGCCGTCTAGAACCTTATGGCAGGACGAATCCTTGATGACAAAAAAGCCATTTTTGTACGTCGTGTCGGTAGAGTATCTCTTGTAGAAGTTGGCGCAGAGCTCTTCGTAATCATCTCCGGTTCTCATACGGTAGATGACATCGTTCTTTTCTTGGGACTTGAGGAAAATGGAGTCGATGTTTTCGATCGTACTTCCATCTTTTTGAATCCAGAAACTGATGCCAAAACTGTTGCTGTAACCGTTGATATTGTCGTTGTAGCCGTTTTCGGAGACGCTCAAGTCTGCTTCTGTCTCGGCGTAAGCCTTGGCAACTTGCATCGGACGGAGGAGCGAATCGCTAGAAGCGACTGTGAACTTGTATGTACCTACATCGAGATTCGGGATGACGGTCAGGTAACCGTCATCGTTGCCAGAAACCTTGTAGAGCGCAAGCGTGTCGCCGTCCTTGTTCAAGAGAACCGGGTTCTTGAGGTCTGTGCTGAGCGAAACCGGAACGATCACAGAATCGAGAGTCTTGTTGCCGTTGAGCTTTTTAGCTGCGGTCAGGGCTTCTTCCGGCACGGTGACTGTGACTATAGTCGAAGAGACTTCGAGCTTTTCGCCGGGAACAAAGTCCCACTTGACGTTTCGCGTCGAAGTGTCGCGACTGGAGCCCTTGATGAGCGTGATGTTCGTGAATTCTGCGGGCGGGATTTCTTTGAGTGTGATTGCTCCTGCCTTGATGTCGCTTTCGCTGACGCCGGTGCAGATGAGTGTACCCGTGATGCAGAGCGTGTCGCCTTTGTCGAGATCGTACGTGCTGAGGTCGAGTTCAAGGCTTGCGTTCTCTTCGAGCTTCGCTTCGGGGACGTTGATCGTCAGCAAGTCAGTCTTGTTTTCTTCGACCGTGAGCGTCTGGTAGGCTGACTGTGTCTTTTCTGTATTGCTGATCTGCAAGGCGTAGTCACCGGCAGCGATGCTGTCGATGGTGTACTTGCCATCTTCGTCCGTGGTGGCAGTCTTTATGGGAGCCATGCGGGCGGCGACGTGGTTAGACGAAAGCAGGCTTACCCTTGCACTTACGACAGGGGAGCCGTTTCCGTCGATGACGACACTTGCGATGGTCGTGCCGGATTCCGTTTCGGTAAGGACGCCGGCGTGGTTTTCGTCACCGCAGGCGGTAAAGAGTGTTGTCGCGATGGCGGCATATCCTGCGATTTTTAAAGTCTTGAAACGCATCATGCTCTGCCCTCCGGATCGAGGTTCGAGAACAGGTGCAGGTTCATCTGGTAAACCCCACTTGCCTTTTCGTTGTCTTCACTGATGATGCGCCTTGCCTTGGCCTTGAATTCCTGAAGTTCGGATTCAAGTTTCTTGTAGGCGGTGTTCGAAATGCTGAACGTGAGCGTGCTCATGACGGTCGGCATCTTGGGACGCGTGATGAGGGCTTGCTTGGAAAGTTCAAAACACTGCAGCTGGTACTGCTTGACCAATTCGGCGTTGTTGTATGGACCGCTGGAGATGGATTCCTTGGTCGGCTTCCAGAAACCCGCCTCGTTCTTGCGGGCGAGCCCGAGCTTTTCGAGAAGCGCAAGCGAGTCCTTGAGCTTTCCGAGAGGGACCTTCGGGAAAATCCTCTTTTGCACTGGCGTTAAGTCATCAGTAATATCCATAGCATCAAGAATAGCAAACATTGCACTATGGTACCAGTGGTTGTAGTACTCATAAGTGTTCGAATCGAGGATATGCTGCGGATTGGGGTGCAGGTGCAAAAGTTCTTCCATGGCGGCGCTGCGGGCAGATTCGGTCTTTGCCTGATCGAGCTTGACCATGGTTTCAAAATATTTTGCGGCTTTCTTGTTGAGACCAAGAACCTCGATGAACTTTGCCGTCATGCGGGGACTGACTTTCTTTCCTCTGAGAACGTCGGCAAAGTAGCTGCGGGTCTTGGGGAGACCTAGCATATTGCAAATTCCGGTACGCGTGAATTCCGGGTCGGACTGTACACGGGCGGCCTGGTATTCTTCCAGATATTTGCGGAAGTGCGTAAATTGGTAGATGTCTATATAGTTTTCCACGATTCTAATATAATATTTATGAGAACTATGGTGAGAACAATTTTTAAGAAAATATCCGAAATGTGATATTTGACGGACTAACTTGAAGATTACAATTTTCTTACATTGTTTTCGGACTTCACTGGATCCCGTCGCTACGCTCCAGGATGACGTAGTCCTTCCTACTTCCTACCGTCTACTTCCTACTTTCATCCACTTATATCTTTCTTCCTTTTTCCTACTTCCTACTATTAAATTTCTATCTTTAGGCGCGAATTTTATGAGGTAACTCCTATGGGTAATGAGGCAGAAAAGCCGAATATCATTACGTCCTCGCTTGACTTTTTGGTCAACTGGGGGCGTTCTAATTCACTGTGGCCGTTT
Source organism: Fibrobacter succinogenes (assembly GCA_902779055.1). Lineage (GTDB taxonomy): Bacteria > Fibrobacterota > Fibrobacteria > Fibrobacterales > Fibrobacteraceae > Fibrobacter > Fibrobacter succinogenes_K. The sequence continues at coordinate 4,675 of CACZAD010000071.1, forward strand.
CCTTACGGTACGGCTTGTTGTGCAATCGAATTCATGAGTACGGAAGTGGGTCGTTATGACCTTTCACGTATCGGTTCTGAATACGTGCGTTTTACGCCGTAAAGCGCATCTACGAACAGATGGCAGAACCCCGCTGGGTCATTGCCATGGGCGCTTGCGCTAGTTCTGGTGGCTTCTATGACAGCTACTGCACTGTGCCCGGTATCGACCACATTATCCCGGTGGATGTGTATATCGGAGGTTGCCCTCCGCGTCCGGAAGCCTTCTTCGATGCGATGTTTGACTTGCAGAAGAAGGTCAAGGACGAATCCTTCATGAAGCAGCGTGCCGAAAGCATCAAGGACCAGCTTGAAATGATTAAGGCAAAGACCGCCGAAGCTAAGCGCGACATTGCCGCCTGTGCCCACGAAAAGATCGTGGACATCAAGGACTTTATGAAAGAAAAACAAGAAAATCTTGTAAAGAAAGCCCAGTTCTGGAAGGAGTAGAAGAATGACTGTTGAAGAAATCTTCACCGCCCTTGAAGGAAAGTTTGACGTCAAGCGCGAAACGCTGGACAAGTGGGGCGTGACGGCAGTTATCGCTGCTCCCTATCTGCATAACGCAGTCCAGTTCCTCAAGGAAGAAGCCGGCATCAAGTTCGATATGCTCGTGGACATTGCCGGTATCGACTACTTGACTTACCCGAATCACGAAGGCCCTCGCTTTGCGGTCTCTTATGCTTTCAAGAGCATGAAGAATCCGGGAGCCCGCATCAGTCTTAAGGTGCTGGTGTCCGAAGAAAACCTCAAGGTTCCGACGATTAGCGACCTCTATGCCAATGCCAACTGGTACGAACGCGAAGTCTATGACCAGTTCGGCGTGATTTTCGAAGGTCATCCGGACCTCCGCCGCTTGTTGAACCACGTTGAATTTGTCGGCCATCCGCTCCGCAAGGATTACCCTGCCCAGAAGCGCCAGTGGCTCTCGACAAACGACTACCTGCTTCCGCAGTTGGAAAAGCGCCTCGAAGAACTTGGTTACAAGGTCGTGCAGCGCTCTAAGGAAGTGGAAACGAACGACAACGAATTTTTGGAAGGGAGTATCAAGGCATGATCGTATTAGATCCGAATGGCGAAAAGCTGAATTTGATGCCTCTTAACGTGGGGCCTAGCCACCCGGCAACTCACGGCTGCTTGCGTTTCTTGACGGCTATGGATGGCGAAACCATCGTGGCTTCTGTCGAAGAAATCGGCTACCTGCACCGCGGGTTCGAAAAGATGGTCGAACGCGGCACTTGGCAGCAAGTGATTCCGTACACCGACCGTCTCAACTACTGCTCCGCAATCATGAATAACATTGCGTTCTGCCGTGCAGTTGAAAATATGTTCGGTGTTGAAATCCCGGAACGTTCCAAGGTTCTTCGCGTGATCGTGAACGAACTTTCCCGTATCAACGACCACTTTGTGTGCGTCGCTGCTGCGTTCCAGGACTTGGGCGGTACGACTCCGTTCATGTACGCCTTCAACCCGCGTGAAGAAATCATGTGCATCTGGGAAAAGCTCACGGGTGCGCGCCTTACGAACAGCTTTGCTCGCATTGGCGGTCTCTACCGCGATAGCTACGAAGGTTTTGAACAGGACGTTCTCGCAGCCCTCAATTCTACCGAAAAGGCATTGAAGGACTTGCACGCCTGCTTGGACAGAAACCGCATCTTCCTCGACCGTACGGTGGGCATCGGCAAGATCTCTGCTGAAAAGGCCATCAGCTACGGCTGGACCGGTCCGTGCCTCCGCGCTTCCGGTGTTGCTTCTGACCTCCGCAAGGACGAACCGTACTACGATTACGAAACCTACGACTGGGAAGTCGTGGTCGGCACTCAGGGCGACTGCAATGACCGTCTGCAGGTTCGCTTGGCCGAAATCGAAGAATCTGTGAAGATTGTGCGCCAGGCTTTGAAGCGCCTCGCTCCGGGCCCGGTCGATATCGTCGATCCGCGTATCCGCGTGCCGGCTCACAAGCTTGCATACCAGGACATGGAAGGCCTTATCGGTCGCTTCAAGAGCGTTTACGAAGGCATCCGCGTTCCGGAAGGCGAATACTACTGCGGTTCCGAATGCGCTAATGGCGAACTCGGCTTTACGATTATTTCTGATGGCAGCGGTCATCCGTACCGTATCAAGGTGCGTCCGCCTTGCCTTACGCAGTTTGCTGCATTCCATGAACTCGTCGAAGGCGGTCTCTTGGCTGACTCCATGGCCGTGCTTTCGGGTCTCAACATTATTGCTGGAGAACTTGACCGATGAGAGAACATATTACTGGCGCTGTCCAATTTGTCTCGAACAATCATTTGAAGTTCGACCGTCCGGCACAGCCGATTGATGCATTGCCGGATCCGGGCCAGAAGTTTGGCTACGTGAACAAGCCCGTGCCGCAGCCTCCTACGGCCGAAGTGCTCGCCAAGCTCAACACTCCTGAAATCAAGGAACGTTGTGCAGACCTCCTCAGCCGTTATCCGGTGGGTCAGGGCGCTCTCCTCGAAGTGCTTTGGCTTGTACAGGGCGTGTTCGGCTGGGTGCCGCGTGAAGGTATCCGCTGGGCTGCTAACGTTTGCGGTTGCGCTCCGGCTCATGCTCTTGGCGTTGCTACGTTCTACACGATGTACAACCACGCTCCGAAGGGCAAATTCCTTTTGCAGTTCTGCCGTAACATCAGCTGCACCATCAAGGGCGCTCCGACGCTTATCTCTTATGTCGAAAAGACTTTGAACATCAAGACCGGCGAAACGACTCCGGATGGCCTCTTTACGCTTCTCCAGGTGGAATGCCTCGGTTCTTGCGGCAACGGCCCGATGATGCTTGTGAACGATGACTTTGCGACAGACGCCGATGGCGACGTGCTTACGATGAAGAAGGGCACGAAGCTTACGACCGACAGCATCGACCGCATTCTCAAGTGGTGCTATGCCCATGAAAACAACATCCCGAAGCACGATGTGCTCGGCGGTACGGTGAAGGGCCATTGCGGTCATCCGGGCGCTCCGGGTGCTATTGCAAAGCCGCAGGTGGCAGACTATGCTCCTCCTTCTCCGGTTTTGAACGTCAAGTCCGAAGCTGACGAAACGGGCGCTACCCTCACATGGAAGGGCGCTCCGGAATTCACGAAGATTGTCGTCGAAAAGAAGAACGGCAATGACTGGGTCGCCGTGGGCGAGCCGGGCGTGAAGGACAAGGCTTTTGTGGACCCGAACGGAAAGGTCGGTGACGAATACCGTATGATTGCGACCTCCGGTGAACGTGTTGCTAAACCCTCGGCTGTTGCTGTTACAAAGCAGAAGCCCGCACCGGAACAAAAGGCGGTTTAATTATGGCTGAATGTGTAAAAGTTTGTACGCAGAACTTTGGCAAGGGCGCCCAGGACATCGAAGTCTATAAGAAGCTGGGTGGCTACTCCAACATTTCTGAACGCTTGTTCAACATGAGCCAGTTCGAGCTCATCGATTACGTGCAGCGTTCTAACTTGCGCGGCCGTGGTGGTGCAGGCTTCCCGACCGGCATGAAGTGGAGCTTTGTTCCGCGCAATTCCGGCAAGCCGGTTTACATTGTCGTAAACGCTGACGAAGGCGAAGGCGGTACCTTTAAGGACCACTTCCTCATGTTGGAAGATCCGCACCGCTTGATCGAAGGCCTTATCATTGCCGCTTGGGCTCTTGGTTCCCGCGCAGCCTACATCTACTGCCGTGGCGAATTCCTCCCGTGCATCGAAGCCTTGAACAAGGCTTTGAACCAGGCTTACGCCGCAGGCTACCTCGGCGAAAACATTTGCGGCACGAAGTTCAGCTTTGACATCTTTGTGCATCGTGGTGCTGGCGCCTACATTTGCGGTGAAGAAACTGCTCTTATTAACTCTCTCGAAGGCCAGAAGGGCCAGCCGCGCCTTAAGCCGCCGTTCCCGGCTGTTTGCGGTGCCTGGAAGTCTCCGACTTGCGTGAACAACGTCGAAACCATCATGTCGCTTCCGTGGATTTTGAGCCACGATCCGAGCGACTACGCCAAGATGGGTACGCCTCGCGCCGGTGGTACGAAGGTGTTCTGCATTTCCGGTGACGTGAAGAATCCGGGCGTGTACGAAGCTCCTCTCGGCACTCCGATGATGACTATGATTAACGATTACGCCGGTGGCGTTGTGGGTGGCAAGCTCAAGGCTGTGCTCCCGGGCGGTTCCTCTTGCGCTCCGCTTACGGCAGAAGAAGCTGCTGTCGCCACGATGGACTACGAATGCCTCGCCTCGATGAAGACGATGTTCGGTTCTGGCGCTATGATCGTGATTAACGATACGCACAACATGGTGGATCTCCTGAATTGCCTCGGCAACTTCTACAGCCATGAATCTTGCGGCCAGTGCACTCCGTGCCGTGAAGGTACAGGCCTCTTGCACCGCATCTTGAACCAGATGGTGGCCGGCAACGGTCACGATGGCGATGTGGAACTGATGCAGAGCCTATCTAGCGGATTTGGCGGCGTGACGATTTGCCCGCTCTCCATTTCTTTGGGTGGCCCGGTCTCGAGCTACACTGCAAAGTTCCGTGCGGACTTTGACGAATATATCGCTAAGAACCCCGAACACGCAAAACCGCGTATTCAAGAAACAAGTCGTCCTGGAATTTTCTGGTAATAATATGAGTAACTACTACAATATGCCGAAACTCCCGACCGAAGCAAGCCCGAAGGTAGAAATCTTCGTGGATGATCGTGCCGTGATGGTTCCTGGCGATACCAACCTCCTCGAAGCCCTGAAGGCTGTCGGGATTGAAACTCCTCACGTATGTTATCATCCGTATTTGCCGGTGTCGGGTAACTGCCGTCAGTGCCTGGTAGAGCAGGAAGGCCCGCGCGGTCGTATGCTCGTGATTTCGTGCTATACTCCTGTGACTCCGGGTATGAAGATTTATACCCCGGCATCCAGCGCCCGCGTGAAGAACGCCCGCAAGGCCACACAGGAATTTATGCTGGTGAACCACCCGCTCGATTGCCCGATTTGCGACAAGGCCGGTGAATGCACCTTGCAGGAAAACTACATGGAAGCTGGCCAGAACGAAGGCCGCCTCCGTCCGGAATACGGCAAGAATTACCACGGCAATCCGGAACATCAGTTCATTGATGCGAAGGGTCAGCTCCGTGGCGGTAAGCACGTGGACATCGGTCCGCGCATTTTGCTCGACGAAGAACGTTGCGTGCAGTGCGACCGTTGCGTACGCTTTATGCGTAGCGTCGCCAAGGACGAACAGCTCCAGCTTGCTGGCCGTGCCGACCATACTTACATTACTACCTTCCCGGGCGAAAAGCTCGACCACGAATACGACCTCTGTGTCACGGACGTATGCCCGACGGGCGCCATGACGGCAAAGTACTTCCGCTTCCAGAAGCGCGTTTGGCTCCTTGCCCATACGCCGACGATTTCGATGGACGACTCCCTCGGTGCAAACATCTGGCTTGACCACGCCGATGGCCGCATCTACCGCGTGATGCCGCGTTGCAACCCGGAAGTGAACCGCAGCTGGCTCTCCAATACGAGCCGTCTCGCTTTCCAGCAGTTCGACAAGAACCGCTTGCCGGCAATCGACGCTTCCGCTATCCAGATTGGTGGCGGCAAGGTCGCTCTCGTTGCTGGTGGCGCTTGCACGAACGAAGACCTCGCAGCTCTCAAGATGCTCAAGGTTTCTCTCGGCGACCGCGCAGAAATCTTCGGTGGTTCCCTCCTCAAGGTGAACGCTCCGGACGGTATCGCCAAGAGCGGTGACCCGGTGGCTAACCGTGCCGGTATGCAGCTCATGGGTTTTGCAGACGTTGCTGAACTCATCAAGCGCGCTGGTGACTTCAGCACGCTCATCACCGTGAACGCCGACCTTTACGGCGAAGACGCTTCTGCAGCCAAGGCTCTCGACAAGATCTCGAACCGCATCGCCCTTTCCGCTTTCGATGACGCTACCGCCAAGAAGGCAAAGGTCGCATTCGGTATCCGCCACTGGAGCGAAGTCCAGGGTACGATGGTCAACAGCCTCAACATCTTGCAGAAGCTCTCTGCTGCTCCGACTTGCCCGGACGATAAGCTTGCCCCGGCTTACGAAGTGCTTTCCGCACTTGCCGGAAACAAGTTCAATTCGGCTTGCGAAGCTTTCAAGAAGGCGCGTGAATACGTGCCGGCCTTTGCCGACATTACCTATGATGCCATCAAGAGCACAGGAAAGCTCCTGGGAGGTAACGCATAATGGATATTATTGAATCCAAAACCTGGATTGAATGGGCAA
>CACZAD010000072.1 GCA_902779055.1 Fibrobacter succinogenes
TTCGGACTGATGATAAGGCTTACGCACTAGTCCCTTCTGCTATAACCTTTTAAGCGACTGCCCCACTGTTTCAGGACGCGGCAATACGTTCCTACCAAAAGGAAAATTTATGGTAAAGAAAATTATTGTAACGGCACTCGTATTGGCCGCAATCTCATTTGCTCAATTCGGCCAAAATAGCGAAGCAAGGCCGATTGACAAAAACGACTACTACTACCATCCCCATACCGGGCTCTACTTTACTACAAACATAGGCTTCGGCTACGCCTCCATGAACAGCCACCACGAAACCAACAGGGACACAACAAACTCTTCATTTAGTGGCTGGTGGACGCCCAGCATCGAAGTACGACTTGGCGGCTACTATGTCGATATCTCGGCGTTTTACGCAGCTATCGGATTCGAGTGCGGAACCGGCAAGTACGAAAAAACAAACCCTTTGGGCACTAGCAAAGAAATTGACGCTTCGAGCACAAGAATGTTTTTTGGCTTTGGTGGAGAATTCTATCCGATCAGGAACAAAGAAAGCGCTCTCTACGGCATGTTTTTCGGATTCTTCTTCGGAGCCGCCTTGGAAGGCCTAGACATAGGCTCCTCCTCGATCTGGATAGACGAAAAGCAATCCGACGTGACAAAAGGCTTTCACAATATCTTCGGACGAGTCGAAGCCGGTTACGACTGGTGGTTCAGTACACGTTGGAGAGCAGGCATTGCATTCAACTACTCCTACGGCCGCTTCATCAATAGCGAGAACGGCAGGTACAACTCTTCGTACATAGACAGGGAAGTCATCTCGAATCACAACCTCGGCTTGACTATTAGAATCGCACATTAATCACTGGAATTCAGGTTTGTTGATGATAAAAAAGGTTTTTGCCCTCTCGTTTTTAGCACTTATTTTTGCAGCTCATGCATATGCCTGGGATATGGGCGCATACGTTGAAAACGCACAAGCCGGCGAAGGAATCTCCGATTCAACATTTGTTTGGAAAGAAGAACAAGCACAACCCGCCACCGTCGACAGCAGCATGGCTTTCGACAAAAACAAAACCATCGAACATATCCGCAAAGGTTTTTACTTTTCAGCCGGTTATACATTCGGACATGTCACCTTAAACGACCATTACGAAGATGATGACTGGGATCCGGATCAAACCTACAACGGTTGGCTGGTTTGTTATTTTGATGTTCGACTTGGCGCACATATCGCAAACATCATTTCTATTTACGGAACTTTGGGAATCGGCGTGGGTACAGGCGACTACGAACACGAATACAAAGGTGATCCGATAGAAGACGACGTAACAAGCATAAAAGGTGTTGCAGGAGTCGGTTTCGTATTAAATCCATTCCGGAACGAAGAAAGCCCTCTTTACGGCTTATTCTTTGGACTTTGTGGCGGCGTCCAAGCAGAAGGAGTAGAATACAATTACAAAGGCGCAACAGAAATTGGCATCATCTACCACACAGACCCTAACATTGCAGAGCACGATAATTTTCACAACTTCTTTGGCCGTATAGAAGCTGGTTACGAATGGTGGATTAGCAAACGTTGGAGACTTGGTACAGCGTTCAACTACACCTTCGGTGGGTACGATGACGGCTCTTGGGAATCCATTACAAGCCACACCTTCGGCCTGACGATAAGATTAGCGCACTAGCAAAGAATATCAGGTTAAACAAAAAAGGCTCTTTCATGAAAACAAAAATTTTAGCAATTGTACTTTTATTCGCTTCGTTCACTTTTGCTCAATTGAATCAAGCCAATGATACAAAGAAACAAACCATCGATAAAACGGACTTTCACGCACGCAGCGGATTATATTTTTCGACGGGTCTCACCTTCGGCTATGAATTCTTAAACAATCGCGCCATCGAAGATTACGATGAATACCATAGCACCCAAAAGTTCCTTTTTGACGCTTGGTTAATCCCTTTTATTGAAGTTCGACTTGGCGGCTACATCTCCAATTCCGTTTCTTTTTACGGATTCTTTGGAATCGGCTTCGAAAAAGGCGTCTTCGAAGATTCCCTTCACACAGATACTGGAGGATGGGATAAGACGACATCTGCAACAGGTATGAGAATGCATTTTGGTCTTGGCGCCGAATTCTACCCTTTCAAGAACAAGGAAAACCCGCTATCCGGTCTTTTTTTCGGACTATGCAGTGGCCTCGCTTTAGAAAACGTAACATTTCCACCTGATTTCCTTTACTCAAGTTCGACGTTCGACAACATTTTTACTCGAATTGAAACCGGTTACGAATGGTGGTTCAGCACGCACTGGAGAATTGGCGTCACAATCAACTACACTTTCGGTGGCTTCATCGAAACAGACCCCGGGTTCTATGATGAAGCAACGCTAATCACAACAAGCCACACCTTCGGCCTGACGATAAGATTAGCGCACTAAGGGTTGAATAATCAAAACAAAAAGGAACTCTCTCATGTATAAAATCATTCTTTCATTGCTATTGATCGCCTCTAGCGCCTTCGCACGAGTCGTTTCAAGCGAAGACCGTTACTATCGTACCCATAGGGGATTTTACCTCTCCATAAATTCGGGATTTGCTTACACCTATGTGCGCAGCAACTTACACGACTACACCGACGAAGGACTCAAAAATAGCACAGGCACCTTTACTGGTTTACTAAATTACGAAGAATTTCGACTCGGAGGCTCTTTCGCAAACTTCGCTTCTGTTTACGCCTTTTTTGGACTCGGCTACGGATTGGGCACCTATGAAGACGAAATAGAATGTCCCAACTGTAGTAGAGACACTGAAAGCTCCTTTAAAGAAAGCGGAGACTCTGACATTCGACTTTTTTTCGGTGTCGGTGGAGAATTTTACCCCATCCAGAAAAAAGAAAGCCCTGCATACGGCCTATTCTTCGGAATCGCCGGAGGCTTTATAATTGACAATGTATTCTATACCGATCATTACTTCAACGCCTACCATCAGGTCATCGAAGTCTACGACGAAACAATAAGCGATGCTTTCGCGAACTTAATTGTCCGATTTGAAGTTGGCAAGGAATGGTGGTTTGGCAAGCGTTGGAGTGTCGGCATCGCTCTCAACTACACCACAGGTTCGATGACCGAGAAATCCATCGACGATTATTACGGCGATGGAAGGTATTCAGAGGACGAGGAATCATTCGCCAACCATACCTTCGGCCTGACGATAAGATTAACGCACTAACAAAGAATATCAGGCCAAATACCCAAAAAAGGAGAAGAACGCCCCGGGCCACCATACCCATAGGAGTTTCTACTTGGCATAGGAGGGAAATTTTACCCCATTCAGAATCACTCACTAACGATGAACGCAAATGAAAAGAACCATTGCAGCTCTGTTACTCATCATTTCATGTACATTCGCCCAAAACAACTCGGGAACAAACAACAACCAAGGTTTCCATTCCCGCAGAGGATTATACTTTTCCACAAGCTCGGGAACCTTTTATACGTACGCAAACTATTTCAGCGAAGAAATATCTTACGACAGGGTCGACAAAATAACGAGCCAGTTCGCCAGCCTTCTTAGCTACGGAGAAATCAGACTCGGCGCGTCTATCGCCAATTGGCCCTCCCTTTACGCAGTATTTGGTATGGGCCTTGGAATCGGCAATTACCGCGATAAAATTGAATTTTCACTTGAAGAATATTCCCAAAGGAACTTTACTGAAAAAAATGACATCGTCACCAGAACTCTTGTTGGCCTAGGCGGAGAGTACAATTACCCCTTCCAGGATAACGATGACTTCACCAACGGCCTTTTTTTCGGCACAAGCGCTGGTTTCATGTTGGACCTCATCTATCATACCGAGCACGACGTCAATGAAGTATACGACAATATGACATCCGCAGAATTCGGCGGGTTCTTTTTCCGATTCGAAATCGGCAAAGACTGGTGGATATCCCAACGTTGGAGCTTAGGAGTCGCACTCAATTACACCTTCTGCATATACAGGGAATCAACCTCATACAGCATTCACTCGGATAAGGAATCCCTAACAGGGCATTCTATCGGCCTGATGTTCAGGATTACACGCTAGCGAAGGCCAAAAACTTCAAGTAAAAACAGAAAAGCTCCCGTCGAACGGGAGCTTTTTCCAATATTACGTTTTTTCAAACGACGAGCAAGCGGTCGCTTACTTCGCGCGTTCGAGGTAAGAACCGTCGCGGGTATCCACGCGGATCTTGGTGTTGTTCTCGATGAACAGCGGAATCATCACCTTGGCGCCGGTTTCGAGGATGGCTTCGCGCATCACGTTACCGCTGGTGTTGCCCTGAACTGCCGGAGGAGCTTCAACGATCATGAGGTCGACGAAGGTCGGCGGGATAACTTCGATCGGGAGGGTAGAGCCCGTCTTCGGGTCCTTCCACCAGGTCACCTCGACGGTAGCACCGTCAAGGAGCCAGACTTCGCAGCCATTGAGGGCTTCCTTGGCGATTTCCATGGTTTCCTGAGTGGTGTTGTCCAGGAAGTACCAGGTAGAACCATCGTTGTAAAGGTAAGTCATTTCGGTGTAGGTCACGTCTGCTTCTTCGACAGTGTCACCGCTCTTCCAGGTACGTTCGAGCGTACGGCCGGTCACCAGGTTCTTGATGCGAACGCGGTTAAAGGCCTGACCCTTACCCGGCTTCACGAACTGGTTTTCGATGATTTCGTACGGCTGACCGTCAACCATAATCTTGAGTTTCTTGCGGAATTCGTTGGTGCTTACAGTACCCATATTATCCTCTTGTTGATTTTGATTCTAAATTTAGCAATATAATGGACGACGCCGAAAAAGTTTTCACGCAAATTCCCGAATTTTTAGAGTATCTGGGCACAGGATGTGCGGAGGCCATCGCAAACGCAGCCACACCCGACAAACTGGACCTGAGCCCCAAGTTTCCTTTCCTTTGCTCGAAGCACTACGCCGACCTCATCAAGAAGGCCAGCGAGCCCGAGGCCCTGCTACGCGAAATTTTGCCAACCCGCGACGAACTCGCGAACGTTCCCGGATTCGTAGACGACCCGGTAGGCGACCTGCCCGCGGGCAAGGCGGATTGCGTCATCCAGAAGTACGACCGGCGGGCGCTGATTGTCTCGACCGCAACCTGCGGTGCCCGTTGCCGCTTCTGTTTCCGCAAGAACTATCCCTTCCAGAGCAATCCCGACGTGGCCAAACAGGTAAGCGACTGGCTCGACACGCATAGCGACATCTGGGAAGTAATCCTTTCGGGCGGCGACCCGCTCACCCTAAGTCCCGGGAAGTTCCGCGACCTCGTGGAAGCTATCGCCATGCACGGCTCGGTCACTACGCTCCGCATCCACACGAGGCTCCCCGTAATGCGGCCCGACCTCGTAATGCAGCACTTCGAACTCTTGCGAGAACTGTCCGCACGCTTCGAATGCGTGCTCGTATCGCACGTGGACCACCCGGACGAACTCGACGAAGAATCGCAGGTTATTTTCGGACAACTTAAATTTTCCGGCTGGACGCTTTTAAACCAGAGCGTGCTATTGAAGGGCGTGAACGACAATGCGAGTACGCTTGAAAAACTGAGCCGCAGGCTGTTCGAGCAGGGAGTCCTCCCCTACTACCTGCACCAGTTGGACCATGCGAACGGGGTCGCGCATTTCGAAGTGAGCGACGAAACCGCAAAAGAACTCGTCGAGCAAATCCGGACCAGACTTCCCGGTTACCTTGTTCCAAAACTCGTGCGCGAAATCGCCGGCGAAAAGAGCAAGACCCCGATACTCTAGTCATTCCCGACAACCGGCCAGCATTGGCACGGTTATTGCAATATACTCCGCGAAAGCATAGCGGAGGCGCACATTCTGTTTCATTTTGAAACATTTATTGCGTTTCTTGCTTCAAATTTTAACGCAAACGGAGATAAATAATGGCAACAGAAAAGATGGAGTTCCAGACCGAAGTTCGCGACATGCTGAACTTGATGATCAATTCCCTTTACAGCAACAAGGAAATCTTCCTGCGCGAGCTCGTTTCGAACGCGGCGGACGCACTCGACAAGCGCCGTTTCCTCTCGCTCTCAAATGCCGACCTGCTCCCGGTGGGCACGCAGCTCCGCATCGACATCTCGGTGAACAAGGAAGGCAAGCGCATCGTTGTCGAAGACAACGGTATCGGCATGAACAAGGAAGACTTGATCAACTGCCT
>CACZAD010000073.1 GCA_902779055.1 Fibrobacter succinogenes
CGCAAAGATAGCGAAGGCTCACGGGAAATCGGCCGCACAGGTGGTGTTGCGCTGGCATGTGCAATCGGGCTACATTGCCATTCCGGGCTCCAAGAACCCCGACCACATCGCAGAAAACATATCGATTTTCGACTTCGAGTTGACAGACGACGAAATGAAGCAAATCGCCGCCCTCGATACGGGACACCGCTACGAGAACTGGTGAAAATAGCCCACTATTCACTTGACGCATAGCGGTTTTATTATATTCTCCCCAAAAGGGGCTTTTTATGTTTGTCGAGACCTACATTTTGCGATTGCTGGCCGGGTTCCTGGAATATGGGACGCTTTCGGCCGTTGCGGACAAGCTCTACACTTCGCAGCCGGCGGTGAGTCGCGCGTTCAAAAAGTTGGAAGACGAAATCGGTACTCCGCTCTTTGAGCGCAAAAAGAACCGCATCGAGCTGAACGAGAAGGGACGCATGGTCGCCGAATACGCGAAGCGTATCATGGACTTGCAAAGCGAGATGATGGAAAAGGTGAGCCCGCAGGGGGCCACGCGCACGTTCTCTATCGCGTCGGTGGCCATCCTCCCCGCCATGCGGATGGTGCAGGAACTGCAGGAGAAATACCCCGGCGCGCAGGTCACTTACGAGATTATCGACAACGAAGCGGGCGTGCTGAAGGCATTGAACGAGGGCTCGGCGGATATCGGCATCACGCTTAAGGCCCCCCGTGCAAAGAAATACCGCGCCGAAAAATACATGCAGGAGCGGCTCTCGATTGCGCTCCCCAAGAAGCACCCGCTTGCGAAGCGAAAGTCCATCCGGCTCCGGGAACTCAAGGGCGAAACCATCATCCAGCGTAGCAACGTAGGGTTCTGGGAGCAGGTCAAGCGCAAGAAGATTCCCGACGTCACCTTCATCAAGCACGACAGCACGAAGGGCATTTCAAAGCTCATTGAGCAGTCTTCGCTGTTGACGTTCGTTTCGGACCAGAAGTTCGACTACGACATACCCAAGAGCCGCAAGATTGTGCCGCTCGCCGACCGCGAAATGAACGTGGAATTTTTTAAAGTGAAGTTAATGAAATAGCGCGCGGGCATTGCATTTTCGCGACTTATTTCCTGATGAACTTTTCGTCGGTCTTGGGCTTGGTGTTGTCGGGCGTGTAGCGTTCGACAGTCATTTTCAAGTCGTACTTGTCGCGGAGTTTCGCAATCGTCTTCATCATGGGTGAGGCGTGGTGCACGTCGATGGCCGCCTGGTTTTCCCACGCGTCAATCAGCAAGATAGTCTCGGGATCGTCCAGCGACTGGAAATATTCGTAGCGGATGTTGCCCTTCTCGGCACGGATTTTCGCCACCGTCCCGCTAGAAACCATCTCTTCGGCGAACTTCTTTGCCGCCCCGTTCTTACCCGTATAACGCAGGTTTACCGTAATGTTGCTCATGGCACTCTCCGCAAACACGCTCGCAGCGAGCGCAAGGATTGAAAATATTGTTAAAAATTTGAGTTTCATTTTGCCACTCCGAAATGTTTCATATGTAATATAAATATTTTCGGAGTATGCGCAAAATGCTTAATTTTCATGCCCAGTATGCGCGAGACGCATAGTGAAAACAAACGCGTGTTCCCTAATTCACCATTTTGCCGCAGCATTTTTTGTACTTGAGGCCACTACCGCAAGGACAAAGATCATTGCGCCCCACTTTCGGCGTTGAACGAATAATGGAGAAATTCTGTTTCATGTCTCGCATTCCAAAGTCGACTTTTGGAGATGAAGACAATTCATTTGGAGCGTTTCCGTAAGTAACCCAAAGCCTAGCCTTATTGTTGAGTTCCATAATAGCACTGATGACAGGCGTAATCTTGTCCATATCAATGCGGGTAAAACCGATTTGCAGACGATACCTTTCAATAATTGCAGTAGGATGTTCCAGCCCTATGCGCAAATCATCTAGGAGACATAACGCGTCAAATTGAGTGGAGGCGGGATTATTCGAATACTTTTTAAAGTGTTCGAGGATAGTCTTGTATTCCGCAAGATTTTCATTGATATCGTCCGTATAGTCAAGCCACTCGTTAAATTCCTCATTGGTCGGTTTATAGGGACGATGGATCTTACGTTCTTCAATAATGTGCTCAATCACTACAGATGTTTCGACACTCCAGGTGCAAAGGCACACGCCATAACTTATAAAATAACGGGTAAACAAGCTGCACTCGTTAATTGCCGCAATTCCTTGACTCTTGGTCAAGTGGCTATCGCCATGATCCATATTCCACTTGCTGATAACGGTCTCAGGATCGCAAACGCCATAAAGATTGGCATAAACCTTGCAATAGTCATGGAAGCCGGCCATGGACCGTCTTGTTTCATGCACAATTTCAAGAAATTCCTCTGGAACAACCAATGTCAAGTTGTCTTCATCTGTTCCAAAAAGGAACATAAACCCTATGGACAAATTCTGTTCCACGAACTTGAACACGCGTTCGTCCATGTTCGGAAAATTGAATTTTGCAGGATAACCTTCTGGGAGCATTTCCTTAAAGGGAGACATATTCGCATAATCACCAAGCAAAAAGTCCAAGAACAGCGAATATTCAAAATCACCGGAGTACTTGACGAAGCTCTTAAATATTTGCGGGATTCGCTTTTTAAGAATTTCGACGTACTCGGACTTGCGCAAATTTTCTTCGCAAACATCATCTTTTTCCAATTCCGGCGTCGTGCAAAAATGAATATCCTGGACAGAATCCTTCTGGCAAGCATTCAAAAGTTTCACAAGAGTCTTCGACGGTATCGGTTCTTTGTGGATGCAATTCGTTTCACGAAGTAAACGGCCACGGTAGTGTTTCGGCAGAGAATTGATGTTCATTTTTAAAATCTTCTAAACCACTTGTTGAATATGGGGTCGCTGATATAGAGGCCCGTTTCGCGCTGTTCCACTATATCCCTGTCAATCAAGGCCTTCTTTATTCGGGGAATGTTCGATTTGGTTCCGAGGCGATAGGTTTCCAACACCTCCTGCGATAGGTAACCGTTATGAATTCCCGCGGCTATCGCTCGGAGCATGTTCATCTGGTAACTGGAAAGCCCCTCTGTCTGCTGCATAAAGAGCGCCGCGTTCTGGGCGATGAGTTCATTCATGGCGGTATCAATTATTTCAGAAGTAACTTCGCGTTCCGTGTGCAACATCACCAACCATGCAAGCTGTTGTACGTAAGAAGAATAATTTTCCACTTCGCCACAAATTCTTGAAGCCTGTTCCTTGTCGATACGAAGTCCATGCCTCTTGAACTTGTCGCAGATAAAGGGAACCCACTTTTCAGTAGAAATGACCCCCAGGTAAATCGCATCTCCAAACTGATAGAAAGGCATGCTCTTGTTCTGGAAGATGTTTGTGAGCAAGTGCTTTTTGCTACCGAATAGGCAGTACGAAACATTTTGCTGTAACTGCCATGCACCGCGAAGCCTTTTCTGAACCGAGATTGAATCCGGGAACTCACCAATCTGTTGAAATTCGTCGATGCAAACAACGATGCGCTTCTTTTGTTTTTTTGCGATACTTTCGGCTAATTCCAAAATTTGCTCGGGAGCGTATTCCTTCGGAGTGATACCCAGCGAAAGCGAAAATTCAGACGTCGGATCCGGCCCCATGCTGATTTTAGGCGAAACCCGGCTCAAAAAATTCTTTGCATTTTGCAGGATAGAATCAATCTTTGACGAAGTTTGCTGCAAGACTGCGGTCGCAAGTTTATTGTAGAAATCGTATTCGCTGCGGCAATCAAAAATGTCCAAATAGACGACTGTGGCCTTTTTCGGATTCACCAGGCGACCGACATGGCGAACCAGAGATGTCTTGCCGATACGACGATTAGAGATAAGCAAGGTGTTTACCCCGTGCTCAAAATTCGCCTTGAGCCTTTTGGTCTCAGCTTCGCGATCCGTAAAGTTTTCGCCCTCAACCGCATAACCATATATAAAAGCGTCGTTCATAGGAGCCTCCGCCTATAATATACATTATTTTTCATTGGTACACAATGTTGTGCACCAAAAAGTACACAAAGTTGTGGCCCACAAGGTTGTGTACCAGGCGTTTGGCTTATATTCTCACGCTGAGCACGGCACCTTTGGTGTCGCTGTAGAATAGCGGGGCGATGGTGACCTTGGGCGGGGTCTGCTTTTCACCGACTTTTTCCTTGTAGAATACACTGCCGATGTACCAGCCGATGGAGGCTCCCATCAAAGTTCCCGCGACGGCGTCGGAGAACCAGTGGGCCTCCCCTTTTGCGCCGAGCACCATGCTTGTCGCGATATAGCCCGCATACAGGGTGCAGCCCGCCACGACGAGAGGCTTGTCGCGGTTGTAGCTTGCGATGCTCATGGCCATGGCAGCGTTGGTCATGGAATGTCCCGAGGGCCAGCCGTAAAAGACGCCGCGCCTAAAAAATCCCCATTTGAAATCGCGGGAACGCTCGCCGCTGTTGAGTTCCGCGTCAGGGTGCTCGCGTGCCGAAATCGCCTTGAGGATGTTGTTGTAGAGGAACGCCACGGCGGTAGCCTGCACGGCGACGGCGCCGGTGTTGTTCAGCGCGCGATTGTCGCTAATGAAGTACATGTAACCGGGGACGAGTATCGGGAAGAACGTCCCCATCATCATGCCGGGAGTGAACGCGATGCCGTAAACAAGTTGGTCCTGGCGGGCCGCAAAACGGGCCACCATCAGGTCGTTGTTTTCCATCGAAAACTTGTACGTGAGCGCACCGCCGAGCATGTGGAACCCGAGCGGCCAGCCGAACGCACTCAGCAACATGTTATGGCCCAGATGGTCAAACGGGGAAAGTTTCTGCGCGGTATCGACGGCTGCGGAATCCGTAATTGTCGAATCGGCCGCGGGCATTTCGGCATGTGCGAAACTTGCAAATGCAGTGAACAGCAATAGCACCAAGAGCGTTCTAAATTTCGTCAACAAGCGCGTCATCGTCTTCACGAAGGAAATATACGGTTATTCTACTGAGAACGTCGCTTTCACGTTCCCTTTGCCGAGGATCTGCTGGAGGCGTTTCTTGTTCACGTTGTCGATACGTGCGAGGCGCGTAAAGTTCCAGGAATTCTTGTCGTAGTAGATGGTGATGGTGTTGCCCTGGTAAAGGATGATGTCGCCTGCGTCGGTGTCGATTTGCGTGTCGTTGCGCGGGAAACTGCGC
>CACZAD010000074.1 GCA_902779055.1 Fibrobacter succinogenes
GTTCTTACCCGTATAGCGCAGGTTTACCGTAATGTTGCTCATGGCACTCTCCGCAAACACGCTCGCAGCGAGCGCAAGGATTGAAAATAGTGTTAAAAATTTGAGTTTCATTTTGCCACTCCAAAATGTTTCGCATATAATATAAATAATTTCGGAGCATGCACAAAATGCTTAATTTTCATGCTCAGTATGTGTAGGACGCATAGTGAAAACACGCGCTTTTATGGTTTGCTGTCGAAAAAATCTTCTTCAGATAAAGCAATAACCAATCTGGTTGAATATGGCATTCCCAGACGCCTTTGAATAGACCATTACTTGCAATCCTCAAGGAGTTCCTTGGCAGAAGAATACCTTTTTGCCCTGGGGTTCCTAGCAAGGCCTTTCGCCTCTTCAATAGCGGCCAACGTCGAATCCGAGAACTCGCGTTGAGACGGAACGATATCGAAAGGGATGCAGCGCAGATTAATCGCCTGCTTCAAGAAAAGTCTAATAGCCGTAGTGATATCCAGTCCGAGTGATTCAAATAAATCTTCCGCCTGGTCAAATTAAGCAAAACTCCGCATGGACGCAATAGCAAAATTACGGCTAGAATTATGGGTTTTACGGTTCGTTTTTTTATATTGTCAACATGAAAATTGTTCCTTACAACCCAAAGTACCGCAAAGACTTTGTCGAAATGAACCTGGCGTGGATTTCGTCCATGTTCACGGTGGAACCCGAAGACGAACGCGAACTTTCAAGTATCGAGACCGCCATCGCGGCAGGTGCGGAAATCTTTTTCGCCGTTGACGACAGCGACGACGTAATGGCATGCTGCATGATCGCCCCACGCAGTGCAGGGGAATGGGAAATCATGAAATTTGCGGCCAAGGGCATGTACACGGGAACCGGTGCTGGCAGCGCCTGCCTCAAGGCCTGCATTGAGTACGCCCGCGAAAAACAGGCGAAAAGCATCGTTCTCGTTTCCAACCGCAGGTGCACACACGCAATTCACTTGTACGAAAAATTCGGCTTTGCGGAAATCCCCGTCGACAAGGAAAAATTCCCCTACGACCGTCTTTCTGTTCGGTCGGGTCCTGCATCTTGATGGCTTTCGCAGGGACGCCACCCACCACGGCATAGGCGGGAACATCCTTCGTGAGTACGGCTCCAGCAGCAACCACGGCATATTCGCCGACAGTCACGCCCGGGCAAATCGTCACGTTCATGCCAATCCATGCATTTCTCTTGATGGTGACCTTGCCGTAGGTGTACTTGGTATGACGTTCGTTGAAATCGTGGTTGATTGTCGCGATACGCACTCCCGGAGCAATGGAAACCCCGTCTTCAAACTCGATTCCGCCCGAAGCGCTCAGGATGGCGGAATGGTTGATGAATACGCCCTTGCCGAACTTGACGCGGTTCCCGAAATCGCAAATGAACGGGGTCAGGATTCGGATTCCGTCGAGGCTCCGTCCGAATAGTTCTTCTAGGTCCTTGACATAGCCGGGATCGTCGGGCAACTTGGCGTTGGCCTTGGCGCAAAGAACACGCGACCGCATCATCTCGTCAACGGCCTCCTTGAAATAACTTTCCCGCACATCGGTAGGGCCGCCGTTATCCATCAATTCGTAAACATAACCTTGTTTGTAATCCATACTCACTCCTTTAATAGGTGCTCGCCCGCGAGAAGGTAAACCTCCACTTGCCGCAAACTTTTTTTAGTTTCATATCTTGTTGCAAGCGCCAGGTGTGGCGTCCACCGCCATAAACAGCCGCATTTACCCGACTCTTGCCCTTGAGCGTTGCACTGTCGCCATCCACAGTCACAAAAATTTCGTCGTGTTCTATGGAATAGTAGTTAAGTGTTCCATCCTTGACCGCATCCAGATATTCCTTCTTATTCATGCGAGAACCGGTCATGTGCACAAGCAGAAAATCATCGTCATGGATCTCGTTCATAGTAGCCATGTCCTTTTGGACCATGGCCTTGCACATCTGCCCATAAAGAGTCCTGATTTGGGACTCGTCATCGGGCGCAGCAACGACCGGCGACATCAATAAAGCCGCAGCGAACAACGTATTCAACATACAGCGAATAAACCCCATTACATTTTACTCGTGAATCTTGTAATTGTTCAGGAGCATTTCGCCCACGCCGGGAGCTTCCGGGTCGTGGGTCCCTTTCCCCTTGTCCAATACCTTGATTTGCTCCATTTCGTTTTCGGAGAGTTCAAAGTCAAAAATATCAAGATTCCCCTTGATGCGTTCCGGATTGGTTGACTTGGGCAATACAATGACTCCGCTCTGGATTTCAAAACGTAGAATCACCTGCCCTGTGTTCTTGCCGTATTTTTTTGCCAGCGCAACAACAGTCTCGTTGGCAAGCAAACCCTTGTCACCGTGTCCCAGAGGATACCATGCTTCCAGTCTGACGCCTTGCGGGTCAAGAATCTTGCGCAGTTCACTCTGCTGGAAATAGGGGTTGCATTCCACCTGGTTCACGCTTGGAATTGTCGAAAAGCGAGGCACAAAGTTGTTCCAAATTTTCGGCGTCATGTTGCTTACGCCAATAGAACGAATTTTTCCCGTTTCCTTTGCTTCTTCTAAAGCCTTCCAAGCCCCTTCGACATCACCGTAAGGCTGGTGCAGCAAGTAAAGGTCCATGTAATCCATGCCCAGGTTCTTGAGAGATGTATCGACACCTTTCTTGGCCGCATCGTAGCCATAATCCTGCAGCCAGAGCTTGCTTGTAATAAAGACTTCGTCGCGCTTAATACCCGAATCGCGGACGGCCTTGCCTACATCGCTTTCATTCATATAGGCGGCTGCCGTATCGATATGTCGATACCCCGCCTTGAGTGCGTCCAGCACGGCACGGTAAGTTTCACCACCGTTCGGAATCATGAATACGCCAAAACCCACTGTCGGAATTTCGACACCGTCGTTCAACTTGATTCTTTCCATAACACGTCTCCTTTTATAGATAATATAAACCTTTGAGTCTACTCTAAGTCAAGTCTTTTTTCATAAATAGACATAGTTATACATTCTTTCGCCTATTTTGCACACTGTGCAATTATGTTCTTGCATTTGCATTTCAAGAAGTTTGTTTTAGTATGTACCAAAGGCAAACGCTACAGCGAGAACTATTAGGAGAATCATGGATGAAACGTAAAATGTTAGAGCTTTCGCTGTTTATTCCACCGAGAATGTCGCCTTCACGTTCCCTTTGCCGAGAATCTGCTGGAGGCGTTTCTTGTTCACGTTGTCGATACGTGCGAGGCGCGTGAAATTCCAGGAATTCTTGTCGTAGTAGATGGTGATGGAATTGCCCTGGTAAAGGATGATGTCGCCTGCGTCGGTGTCGATTTGCGTATCGTTGCGCGGAAAACTGCGCGGCAGGTCGGCCACCTTCTCGAAACTGCCGTAGTCGTGCATGTCGAGCGTGAGGTCGCCCTGCGCAAGGAATTCGGCGAAGGCCTTGGCCGAGGAATTTTCTTCGAGCGTTGCCGTAAAGGTGGTGTCGTTCACATGGATCTTGAGTTTCACGAGAGCCTCCGTTTGAGCGGATGAACTTGCAGGCGCTGCGTTGGGCGTTTTACTTGCCGATGATTTCGGCGTCTGAGCTTCGGGTTGCGTCGAATGGCTCGCCGCATCGCTGCAGGCTACCAGAAAGAATAACGCTATAAGGATAAAGTTTCGCATATACACAATATAAATAATTGTGCGAGCGATTCAAAATACTTATTTGCTATGACTCACTATGCCTTTTGCGCATAGTGAACCGATGGCGAGAACCGAAACAAGCGTCAAAACGGCACCCACAACTAGGACGATCGAGACGCTTGTGGCAATGTCGCCCATGCCGACCAGCGGAGAAACGATTCCGCCCATCAAGAAGCCCGATGCCCCGATGGCCGCGGCTGCGGTGCCTGCATTTGCGCGTTCGGCGTTCAAAGCCAATGCGTTTGCAGGGGGCTGACTCATACCGAACATGAATGTAAGCCCCATGAAAGCGACTTGCAGAATCGGGAGTAAAGCGTGCGTCATGAGGGCGGCAGCAACTGCAATCGCAAAAACGAACATCCCCGTGCCCGCGATTTTCAGGGCCTTGTATTCGTTGCCGACTTTACCCGACAACGCGCAACCGATGGCCGTGAAAACGGCATTCAGCGCAAAGCACAGGCTAAAGCCGACAGGCGAAAGACCGTAGATTTTTTGGTAGATAAACGGCGAAGATGCGATATACCCGAACAAGATAACCATTGGGAATGTGCACACCAAGAAATATGATACATAAACACGGTTTTTGAATACTTTTGCATACAAGCTAAAGCTCGCAAAAACGGATTTTTTGCTGCGGCGTTTTGCCGGGAGCGATTCCTGAAATTTCCCTGACATAAAGAGCAGCAATGTACCGTACAGAAGCAACACCGCGAAAGTTCCCTTCCAGCTCATGAAATTCAGCAAGAATCCGCCTAGCACCGGGGCTATAATCGGGGCAACTCCGTTCACAGCGCTCACCATGGCAAGAAACTTGGTGAGGACGGGGCCGCGGTAGGAATCCGCCGAAATGGAACGCGCTATCACGATGCCGCCGGATGCCGCCATGCCCTGCAGCAAACGAAACACGTTAAAGGTTACGATGTTCGGCGCGACAATGCAAGCGACAGTCCCGCAAACAAAAAGCAACAGACAAACTAGCAACAACTTTTTGCGGCCGTACTTGTCGCTCAGCGGGCCTACAAAGAGTTGCCCCACCGAAAGTCCGAGCATGCTCATGGTGAGGCTCAGCTGTGCCGTCGAGGGGCTTGCCGCAAAGTAATCGGCAAGGCTCGGGAGGGCCGGCAAGTAAAGGTCCGTCACGAAGGGGCCAAACGCCGAAAGCAGCCCAAGCAACAGCATAAGGAAAGTGAATTTCTGTTTTCCGCTCATAAATTCCTCTTGGCGAAACCGCACGGAATCGCCATAAAAAAAGCCCGCAAAGCCTTACAACTGGACTTATGCGGGACCGCTACACGTTGATTTCGCAAGCGAATTTAGGAAAAAATTTTTCCGTTGGCAAGTTCTTGACAAAGGCAAAAAAATAATTTTATCTATCTTTTCGTTTGTGACAGGCATCGAAGAACAATTCAACGGCAAGAAACTCCTTGTCAAGAAGCTCATTCCGTTCGGGTTCACGAAGGAAGGGCCAAACTATGCGCTCGTCCGCGAAATACTTGGCGGGCAATTCCGTCTGGAAATCAGAGTGGGACGGGGCAAGAAAGTTTCTGTCAAGGTGTTCGACAACGATTCCGGTGAAGAATACCTACTGTTTTCGGTGCTGTCAGTGCAGGGCGCTCTCGTGGGCCGCATCCGCAAAGAAGTTTCCGCTATTACGGATAAATTCATCAGCGAATGTTTCGAGACGCAGATTTTTAAAAAGGAAATCAGCAAACGACCTGATTGGCTACGCGGAGCAAAAATACGGAGACAAGCCCGAATATCTGTGGGAACGGTTTCCGCAATTCGCCGCCATCCGCAAGCACGAAAACAAGAAATGGTATTGCCTATTGGGGACTGTCGAAAAATCAAAAGTTGGCCTCAAAGGCGACGAGATAATCGAAGTGGCGAACTTCAAGATAGTCCCGAAGGAATTGCCGGGACTCCTGAAAAAGCCCGGCTACCTCCCCGCATACCACATGAACAAGAAAAGCTGGGTGACGGTCATTCTTGATGGGACTGTGTCGCTAACCGAAATCAAGAAATTGCTGGATAAAAGCTATACGCTGGCGTGAAAAACGGCCCGCAATTCGCAGGCCGCTTTTGTTCAGATACCGGCTCTGAGGCCGGAATAACGTTTTGTTTAAGCGATCACTTTTACTTCAAGTTTGTCTTGAAGAATTCGTTCAGCTTTTCGAAGGGGATTTTTTCCAGGTTGTCGTAGAGGTCCACGTGGGAGGCTCCGGGGATAACGAG
>CACZAD010000075.1 GCA_902779055.1 Fibrobacter succinogenes
TCCCTCGTTAACGAACTCCGCCAGAAGACTGGCGTCGGCATGATGCAGTGCAAGAAGGCACTCACCGAAACTGACGGCGATATGGAAAAGGCTTTGGAACTCCTCCGCAAGCAGGGTGCTGCTGTTGCTGCAAAGCGCGCAGACAAGGCTGCTAAGGAAGGCCGCGTCTATCTTATCGAAACCGCAGACAAGGCTGCTGCTTTCGAACTCACCTGCGAAACCGAACCGGTTTCCAACAACGATGACTTCGTCGCTCTCGCTGCTTTGGCTACCAAGGCTGTCGAAACGCAGGCTATCGCTTCCGTTGAAGATCTCAAGAACGCTGTCGTCGACGGCGTCAAGATCAACGACCGCCTCCAGGACGTCCTCGTGAAGATCCAGGAAAACATTGACTTCCGCAAGTTTGCAGAAATCAAGAAGGTCCCGAACTCCGTGTTTGGCGTTTACAGCCACATGAAGGGCAAGATCGGTGTTATCACTGAACTCGCTTTCGAAGGCTCTGCTGACGAAGCTGCTCTCAAGCAGGCTGCCAAGGACATCGCTATGCAGGCCGCTGCTTTCGCTCCGGTTGCATTGAACGATGCTGCAGTTCCGGCTGAAACGATCGAAAAGGAAAAGGAAATTGCCAAGGCTCAGATTGAAGCTTCTGGCAAGCAGACCAAGCCTGAATTCATGCAGCGCCAGATTGATGGCCGCGTGGCTAAGGTCCTTAAGGAAATCGTTCTCGAAGACCAGGAATTCTTCATGTCTGAAAAGAACCCGAAGAAGCTCTCTGTCAAGGACTACCTCCAGGAAGTCGTTGCAAAGCAGCTCGGCCTAGTAGGAAGTAGACAGTAGGCGGTAGGAAGGAAACTTCCCGCGACTGTCATTCCCGCTGGAGCCTGTGCTGAGCGCAGTCGAAGTAAGCGGGAATCTCCTTACTGAATAAGTTAAAAATTGGTCGTCCCTTGCGGGGCGGCCAGTTTTTTTATGGGTGCCCCTGCGTCATGGGGCTTAAGCCCCGTCCAGTGAAGTTTTAATAAACTATATTTTGTGAAACAGGAGAAGTTTATGCTGAAAAAGTTCTTGTCTTTCTCGTTAACGGGTTATGTCGCTCTCGCACTTTTTGCTTGTGATGATAATTCTAATTCGTTCCAAGCACCGGAACAAGACCCGCCGCAAGTCGGCACGGAAAGTTCTTCTTCTGAAGCCACTGAAATAAGTTCCTCTTCGCTCGAAACATCAGTGGAAAGTTCCTTTTCACAAAATTCGGCTGAAAGTTCCTCGTCGCAAGATGTGGCAGAAAGCTCTTCGTCCGAAGAATCTGTATTGCAAAGCTCTGTATCCGAAACGCTTCCCTTTGACACGACGGGAATCAGACCTCAGCTTATAAAATATACGATCGACCCGGATACATTCTCGAATGAAACCAGAGAAAAAGCAGGTCAGTTCCTTGGACATTTCATCACGACCGATGAAATAGTTAATCCGTACTGCATGGTCATGCATGTATATGAAAACGGCAAAATCGTTACAGATTATATGGGCGTTCGTGATGTTTCGAATTGCGTACTTGTCGTTCGAGAGGATTCGCTTATGTTCTCGAATATCCGGAATTGCAGAAATGTCCCAATTTGGGGATCGTGCCAAAATGCGGAAGCATACTCGCGAAAAATTAAGGTCGGAGATGATGAATACTACTTTGGCGTATCTGAAAAGCAGTTGCAGCTAACGCAGTTGACGGATTCGACGATGACTATTTGGATTGCCACAAATCCGTCTTATGAACCCAAGGAAACTACGCCAAGTACATGGAAAAAAAGCGTCTTCGAAAAAGATACCATGGTGACATCTGTTGCAAATAAAGTTGATTCTAGTTATGTTGATACAATTTCCATTAAAAAGTACGGCTTGACTATTACGGATTGGGGCAATACATGGATTTTTGAAAATGAAACTTGCACGACCGAAGATTTTGTACGTGACGCTGCGAGAACTCCGGAGGAACAGTGCAAGGACTGGGAAAATTACCGCAATAGTTTTGTCGATTGCACCGCCCGCAACATGAAAACTCCCAAAGGCGTTTATCCTAGATTGTGCCGTCCTACTAAAATTAAAGACAGTTCTGTTTGGTGCATTCTCGACAGCGAAAAACCGACAGAATTAAGCGAAGATTGATTTATTCTGAAATCGGGATTTCTTCCACGTGATCGCGTTGCTCCAGGTTGACCTTGTAGCCGCTTTCGATGGTTGTCCCGAGCTGCAACTGGATTAACCTCATTGCGTGTTCGCGGGCCCTGCGCTTTAGCTCGGCGCTGTTCTCCTGTTCGTATTTCTTTTGCTCGGAAATAAAGAACTGCTTGAAGTCTTCGAAGCGGATGTTGTTGAACCAACCCTGCTTTTCCCAAAGAATCTGGATGCTCTCGAAATCGATGCTATGGCTCAGAATCCTGGGCTCCGGAAGGTAAATGAAAATGTCGCTTGTGGCGGGTTCCACGAGAATCTTAATGTCCTTCAGGTCGTAACCCAGCTTGACATCGCCCTGGTAAACGAGCGAAAATTCCTTGATGGACTTGTTGATTCTCCAGTCGGGAATGTATTCGAGAAGCTTTTTGGCATCCTGGTAGTTTGCATTTTTACGGTAGTGGTGGTGGAGTGTCGCAAGCTCCGCAATTTCGCTGATCTGCTGTTCCACGAACTCGCTCGTGATGCTCGTCCGTTTTGCACCGGAGTACAGCTTTTTTATGACAAGCGCAGTCGTCACGCTTGTCGCGCAAATGATGAGCAAAATCGCAACTATTTTCAGGGCAAGTTTCATACTGTAAATCTATGCAATAAAGATGCGAAAGAGTAAGCTCATCGAAAATTTTTCCTTGCTGTCACTCCAGACTTATTTTTATATTTTACGAAACAGGAGAAGTTTATGCTGAAAAAGTTCTTGTCTTTCGCGTTAACGGGTTATGTCGCTCTCGCACTTTTTGCTTGTGATGATGATTCTAATTCGTTCCAAGCACCGGAACAAGACCCGCCGCAAGTCGGCACGGAAAGTTCTTCTTCTGAAGCTTCTGAAATAAGTTCCTCTTCGCTCGAAGCGTCAGCTGAATGCTCTTCGTCCGAAGAATTGCCTCTTCAAGATACGACTGCCAAAAAAACGCATTTCGATAAGCTGCCCTTCGATACCACGGGCGTTGAACCCGATATTTATCACTATGGACCTCTTCTAGAAGATGAGGATTCGACCTATTTTAAAGAAATTTTTGGTGATAAAGTAAATAACGCTTCTTGGGTTATTCCGGAAAATGACGGCTATTGCTACACCATCGATGAACCGGAAGGAGAATTGGGCGGTGGTTATATAACTAATGCACCGTATCAATATATAATTATCGAACAAAATGATTCACTTCTGTTTACTGAATCTCTGTACTGTTCTACCTATGAATGGGGGGACTGCCATAGAGATAAGTATGCCTACTCACAAAAAATTACGGTTGGCGCAGACACCTTCTATTATGGAGTGTATGAATCCCTATTGATTCTGAATAAACTGACCGATTCTACAATTACTCAGTGGACAGTGAAAAATCCCAGCTATGTTCCGCCTGCTCAAGATACGACTATTCATGGCTGGAAAAAGAGCTGGTTCGAGGACGATTCAATGGTGACCTTTGTCGGCGCAAATCCGAACTCCGACTATGTGGATACCATTTTCATTGAAAAATACAATCTGAAAATCACTGATTTCGAAAAGACATGGATCTTTGAAAATGAAACCTGTACCAAATTGGGTTATAAAGCTGCCCCTGGGATAACCCCGGCAGAATCTTGTAGAGCCTTTATTGAGCACTATAACGAAGGCGCTAAATGTATCCAACGCGTTATGGGCTTGTCGAGATATAATTTCGCAAGATTATGCCGTCCTGAACCTCATAGGTATAGGCAGAGCGATGTCTGGTGTATTCTCGACAGCGAAAAGCCAAACGAATCCAATTAGAAATTTGATTTCATAAAGAAAGCCCCGACTCAGTTGAGCCGGGGCTTTTCTTTTAGAAGGAGATTCCCGGTCATCCCCGTCAAGCGAGGACAGGCGCCGGGAATGACATCGCCAGTAGGTGGCGTAGCCGCGATTATAACCTAATCACTGTCTACTGCCTAGTTGTTCTTTCGCTTTGCTCAAGAACCAAATGCTTGGCTCAGAAATAGGCTTGCAAGCAATCCTGCTTCTTTCGCCTTATGCATTTGTCCTACTTCCTAATAACTACACCTGCTTGTAGCTTTCGAGCGATTCCACGCGGAGGCTCTTCACAAAGTTGTAGTGCTTTGCGACTTCAGCTTCGGCGAGGTTCAAGTACACCTTCATGCTCTTGTCGAACAGTTCCGGTGCCTTGGTGGCGTCACGGAGGAGCAACTGGGTCATCACGCAGTTGGCGGCGAGTTCGTACAAGTGACGGCTGCAGAGGTCGGTGAATTCGTTGTTTTCAACGGACTTCACGTATTCAATAGCTTCGTTGTACTTTTCGTCCATAGCCTTGGCGCGAGCCTTGAGGCTTTCGTATTCCGGGCGAACGTCCATAGCTTCGAGTTCTTCGAGCATGAGGCCGTAGCTGCCGGTGGTGATGTGCGGAAGTGCTGCAACCGTCTGGAGCTGTGTCGTACCTTCGTAAATGGAGGTGATACGGGCGTCGCGGTAGAGACGCTGGCAAGCGTATTCAAGCATGTAGCCCGAACCGCCGTGAACCTGGATACAGTCGTAGCTGTTCTGGTTTGCGTATTCGGAGTTCATGCCCTTGGCGAGCGGCGTGCAAGCGGAAGCGAGCTTCTGGTAAAGCTTGAGTTCCTTCTTTTCGTCGTCGGTGAGCTTGCGGGTGCGTTCGATGTCTTCGAGGCACTTGTAGATATCGACGTAACGAGCTGTCTGGTACAAGAGGGCACGGCCTGCATCGAGGCGAGCTTTGATGTTCGAGATCATTTCGTAGACGGCCGGGAAGTTCACGATTGCCTGACCGAACTGCTTACGGTCCTTGGCGTAGGCGAGAGCTTCGTTGTAAGCCATCTGGCTGATACCCACAGACTGAGCGGCAATGCCGAGGCGGGCACCGTTCATGAGGGCCATCACGTACTTGATGAGACCGAACTTGCGGCGGCCGCAGAGTTCAGCCTTGGCGTTCTTGTAGACAAGTTCGCAAGTCGGGCTT
>CACZAD010000076.1 GCA_902779055.1 Fibrobacter succinogenes
CAAACAGCACCGATGTAATAATGCAAGACAGGTATAAAATACGACGCATAGGAGAAAAATAATAAACGATATCGCCTGTTTCCTGTAAGAACCAGAAAATGAGTTTTTGAGGCTTATAAAATGCACGGCAAGTTGTATATTTTAGTTGAAATATTTTATAGGCGGTATTTATGCTGATGGAAAAGATTGCATCCCCCGCAGATGTGAAAAAGATGGACACGGAAAGCCTGAAGGCGCTCGCGGCAGAAATCCGCACAGCGCTTATCAACAAGATTTCAAAATGCGGTGGTCATTTGGCTCCGAACCTCGGATTCGTGGAGCCGACTATCGCATTGCATTACGTCTTTGAATCGCCCAAGGACAAGATTGTCTATGACGTCAGCCACCAGAGTTACACGCACAAGATTCTCACTGGCCGCGCCGAGGCGTTCCTGAATCCGGAAAAGTACTGGAGCGTTACCGGCTACACCGAACCCTGCGAAAGCGAACACGACCATTTTATGATTGGCCACACTTCGACTTCCGTGAGCCTTGCTCTCGGGCTTGCGACCGCCCGCGACATCAAGGGAGAAAAGGGCAACGTCATCGCCGTCATCGGCGACGGTTCGCTCAGCGGCGGTGAAGCATTCGAAGGGCTAGACAACGCGGGCGAATACGCAACGAATTTTATCGTGGTGGTGAACGACAACGAAATGTCCATCGCCGAAAACCACGGCGGCCTTTACGGGAGCCTCGCGGAACTCCGCGCCACGCAGGGCAAGAGCGAAAACAATTACTTCAAGAGCCTCGGATTCGATTACCTGTATGTAGAACAAGGTAACGACATCGAATCGCTCATCGCCGCATTCAAGCAAGTGAAAGATTCCACAAAGCCCGTGGTCGTGCACATCCACACGCTCAAGGGCAAGGGCTACAGCTTCGCCGAAAACGCGAAGGAAGGCTTCCACTGGGCCGCACCGTTTGACATTCCGACCGGCGTCGTGAACTGGGGCAGCGGCGAATCGTACGGCAGCATACTCGGCGACTACCTGATGAAAAAAATCAAGGCGGACCCGAAAGTCGTCGTAATCCATTCCGCGGTGCCCGCAGGCATCGGGTTCTTTGCCGAGCAGCGTAAAGCGGCGGGCAAGCAATTCATTGACGTGGGCATCGCCGAAGAGCACGCGGTGGCACTTGCATCTGGCCTCGCGAAAGGCGGCGCAAAGCCCGTGTACAGCACACACGGCACGTTCATCCAGCGCACGTACGACCAGCTTTCGCAGGACCTCTGCGCAAACAACAACCCGGCAACGATTCTCGTGACCATGTCAGGCGCCGACGGCATGAACGACACGACGCATCTCTGCATTTTCGACATCCCGATGATGAGCAACATCCCGAACCTGGTTTACCTCTGCCCCACCTGCGTGGAAGAGGCAATAGCCATGATGGATTATGCGATTGACCAGACGGAACACCCGATAGCCATCCGCATCCCGAACGGGGTCGTGCACAGGAATGCCGCGCTCGACAAGGACTACTCCAAACTGAACACTTTCAAGGTCGACAAGCGCGGAAGCAAGGTGGCGCTGATAGGACTCGGCAGCTACTACGCCCTCGCTGAAAGTGCCGCCGCGGAACTCGCCAAGCAGGGAATCGACGCGACGATTGTCAACCCGCGTTTTGCGACAGGTGTCGACGCCGAAGTGCTCACGGGATTGCTCGCCGACCATCAAGTTGTCGTGACACTCGAAAACGGCGTCATCGACGGAGGCTTCGGCGAGAAGATTGCCCGCTTCTACGGCAACAGCGACATGCGCGTCTTGGTGAAAGGCCTCAAGAAGGAATTCTACGACAAGGTGCCCTACGGCGAACTCATGGAAAGGAACCGCCTCACGCCCAAGCAGATTGCGGAGGATGTGATGGCGGTGGTGAGATAGGGTGGGCCAATAAAAAAAACTCCCCGAGCGCGAGGCCGGGGAGAGACTTACTAGGTCGTTTGGGAAATCTCTTTCTATATCGTTTCCGCCAGCCTACGCATCCTCTTTCAGACTCTTTGATTTTCGTCACAAGGTTTCCTAGAATAAATTGCATATTTTTAAGAAAACTTATATATTAGAATTCAAGGTCGTCTATGAATAAAAAGGATATACTCAATCATCTAAAAGAGCAAGCTCAAAAAGCAGGGCAAAAAGTGGCCAAAGCGGCCAAAGAGATCGCAGATGATAGTGGATTGTCCACAAAGGAGGGCCGTGAGGAACTTTTAAAAAGAACTAAAGATCTCGCAAATAAAACCAAGGCGTCCATACAAGAGACTGCCTTACACGGGGCATCTGTTGCAAAGAAAAACGTTGACAAATCAATAGAAACGGTACAGAAAAAAAGTAACCAACTAAAAGAAGCCATCAAGAAACAGAAAGAAAAAAAATTTGGAGCTAATTCTAAAGAAAAAAAAAGCAAAGGGAATTCATCAATTACAAAATCGAACGAAACAAAAACAAACCGTTCTAAAAGAAGTCATCAAAATAAACAAAAACATACAGCAACAATCGTTGGTGCTATAGCGGGAATTGCAATAGCGACAGCAGGTATTGTCTCTGAATTTCAGAATATTGAAAGCCCTAGTAAAACAAGACACTATAAATCATCTAGCGAACATTGCGCAATTTATTCTCTAGAACAAGAATACAACATGATGCGAGATTGCATATACAAAAATCAATATCGACAATCTAATGTCGTTGGTTATTGTGCTGATCATATAAAAACAAGCGCGTGCAACACGCAAAAAGAACGTAATCAAAGTGGATACTCAACAAAAACCTATCAACAAAATGTTGAAACTCATTGTGCATTTTTCTCTCTAGAGCAAGAATATCACCTTATGAATATATGCGTAGAATCATGCGATGGGAACACATCGAGATGCTCAGAAGAAATCCGTTTGTTCGAATGCTCTGAAAGAATTACTTATAATGAGGCCGAGCGAAAAGCGGAATCTTGTCCGATAAGGGATAATAATTATTATTACAGATAGAACCTTTTTTACGAATGCAGCATGGATGAATTGTTGACATGGCGCAAGCTTCGAAATGAACTTGAAGACATGCTTAAAGCGCGAAGCATGAGCTATCCAGATGCTGTAAAAGAATTCTATTTAAACAATCCCAAAAGCAAATTCAACTCTGACAATTTTGATTATAAAAACAGCGTAGAAAAAAAATATTGGAAAAGACGTCCCAAGCATAGCGAAGCCTATGATGACGACAAGCTAAACGGGAAAAATGCGTCTAGGTATCCCAAGGCCATTAAATTCTTCACACAGCTAAAAGACTATCTCATAACATTAGATTGCCCCAAGTCAGAGCAATGGATTGTTGAAAATATGGGATCAGATTTCTTTAGTCGTTTTAGTAATGAAGTCATACAGCCATTAAAAAGAGAAGCCGAAAATCACCAGTGTAATTGTTCTACAGAAAAAGATTGTACGGATGAATTGTTGACGTGGCGCAGGCTCAGAAACGAACTTGACGACATGTTTGAGGCTTACAAGATTAAATTTCAAAAAAAGAGCTACAATTATCGAGATGCGGTGATTGATTTTTATAAGGCACATCCAAAAGATTTGTCAGAAAAGAAGTTAAAAAGAAAGAATGATATTAAACTAAATTTAAACGGGAAAGACCCTATTGCGAATGATTTCTTTGATTTTGAAAGTAGCGTAGAAAAAAAATATTGGAGAAATCGACCTAAGAGCGATGAAGATTTAAGCAACGATCGGCTTGGCGCAAACAATAAATGTAAAACAGAGGATAAAGCCAAATATTTCAAAACCATTAAATCTAGATATTCTAAAGCAATAGAATTTTTCAAGGAACTTAAAAATTTCATCGCTTCGCAGAATCGTATAAAGCCAGACGAATGGATTATTGAAAATATGGGAAAAGATTTTTATAGAACTTTCCGTTCTGAAGTTATTCAACCGGTAAAAAAAGAAATTGAAGAACGTAAGTTTAAGCCATCCAAAGACCTGAATGGCATGGATGAATTTGATTTCTAGGAGATTCCAATAATGAAAAAATTATTCATTGCAATTTGCCTGCTGGGAGCAATAACTTTTGCCGACAGCAAAATAGCCACCCCTTCAAAACAGGATTCTGTGCAAATGTGCCCATGCCCAGAAAAGAA
>CACZAD010000077.1 GCA_902779055.1 Fibrobacter succinogenes
GGCGTGAAGGGTATCGTGAAGCAGGTGATGTTGCCGCTTTGGAACGCCGTTGCCTTCTTTGTGTCTAACCACAACGCCGACGCCGCCAAGGGCCAGCTCAACTGGAAGCCGGGTCAGGAAGTCAAGAGCGACAACGAACTCGACCGCTGGATGCTCGCTACCTTGCAAGATCTCGCTGCTAAGGTCGAAGTGGAAATGAAGGCTTACCGCCTGTACAACGTGGTGCCCGCCGTGATTGCCGCTGTGGATGACCTCACGAACTGGTACGTGCGCCGCAGCCGCCGCCGTTTCTGGAAGAGCGAAAACGATGGCGACAAGAACGCTGCCTACGCCACCATGTACAAGGTGCTGGTGGACTTCTCCAAGATCCTCGCTCCGTTCCTCCCGCTTCTCGCCGAAGAAATCTACCAGATTCTCGTCCGCGAAGTCGATGCCAACGCTCCGGTGAGCGTGCACCTCTGCGAATTCCCGAGTGCCGACAAGTCTCTCATGGACGAAGCCCTTGTGGAACGCATCTCCATGGTGCGTGGCATGGTCGAAATGGGCCGCGTTATCCGCGCTACGAACAACGTAAAGAACCGTATGCCGATCGCCAGCATGACGGTGGTTGCTCACGGTGCCGTGGAAAAGAACGTCGCCGAAACGATGAAGGACTTGATTCTAGCTCGTGAAGCTCTCCGCCAAGCCGAACTTCCTCGCCATCAAGGCGAAGGGTCCGGACTATGCGAAGAACATGAAGGTAATTTCCGCCAAGCTCAACAGCCTTACGGTTGACGAAATCAAGGCTCTGCAGAATGGCGAGACGATTAAGTTCGACTTCGGTGAAGTCGGTGCCGATTGCTTGATGCTCAACCGCATCGTTGCCGACGGCATGGCCGTGGAAGCCAACCAGCACTTCACCGTGGCTCTGGACTTGAAGATCACGGACGAACTCCGCCGCGCCTGCGTGGCCCGCGAACTCGTGAACCGCATCCAGAACAGAAGAAAGGATCAGAACTACGCCATCACCGACAAGATCGAAGTGACGCTGTTCTCTGCAAGCGAGGTCTTCAAGCAGGCTGTCGCGGAGAACGAGGCTTACATCGCCGGAGAGACACAGGCCGTCGCTATCAAATGGGCTGCCGCTGCCGATGGCCTCGAAGCCAACGATGCCGATGGAGAGGCATTCGCCTTTACGACAGTGAAAGCCTAGTAAGGCGAGAGTCGCGACCGTGCTTGCACGGGCATGACCGAGCCGCTGGGGCTTGGATGCGAAGCATCAATGCGTAATCGTCATCCTGAGCCCCGAAGGGGCGAAGGATCCAGACCCAAAACATTTATCCCCGGAATTCAAATTCCGGGGATATTGCGTTATACGCAAGACGGCTGCGGTTACGAAATATCGAAACGTAAACGTTTCGCTGCTTCGTAACCTTGCACGTCTTTTTGTATATTCATAATACCATGAAGTTTGTTAGGAACCTGATTCTTGTTTTAGCCTTGCTCTTGCCTAGTATTTCCTTGGCTGAGGAATCGGCATGTCAAAAATCAGATAATTACTACTGCATTTTAGATGGCTTTTCGCCGACACTTTGGGGATGGTCTATTGGCGGCGGACCATATATAGCTTCTGGCGGGATTGACTTTATAGTTGGCGCATCTGCTATTTTGTACGAGACAGCTAGACCAGATTCTCTAATAGGATTTTGGGATCCAACCCACGAGTTCATGTGGACAAATCGAATTCGTTTAATCTATGATTTTGATAATGATCAAGTGGGATTCTATTTTCAGCCCAATTTGCGCTATATGTTTGAAACCTTGCTTTTCACGGTTACCTCTGGTCCAGAAATTGGATGGGCATACAAAACTGGATTTGACTACGGATGGTCTGTCCGTATAGGAGGACTTGCGGGATTAGGCTTTGGTTCTCACGAATTTGGTTATTTAATCAATTCCAAAAAAGTGTATTATACATTTTCCCTTGATATTACATTGGGCTTTTTGGCAGCATTGTCCATTTAAAATTGTCTTTGCTCTGCGATAAAATCCCATAGACCCTATCGTTCGTCCTTCGGACTCCCTCCAGGGTGACAATAGGGTTATTCCACGAATTCCAAAAGGGCGAAGGATCCAGACCCAAAACACTTTATCCCCGGAACCCAAATTCCGGGGATATTATTTTATATATTCACAACCATGAAGTTTGTCCGTACTCTCGTTCTTCTTTTTATTCTGCTCTTGCCGGGTTATTCCTTGGCGGAAGAAGATTCGCTTTACACGCATAAGAAAAAAACCTCAGATTATTTACCATGGCCTCTTGGGTTAGAGGTGGGTGGTGGAAGTATGTTCGTGGCTGGATTGGAGTGGTGGTCCCCGCGATCTGGCCTAATCTATGCGCAAGAACATCCCGAAGGTATAGAAGGCCTGTGGGTTCCGAAATATGCGTTTACGTGGTCCATTCGCACCAGGTATGTCTATGATTACACAGACCACGAACATGGAATTTTACTTTATCCAAACATTCAGTATCTATTTGTCATTTTAACGGGCGTTGCCGTTGGCCCCCAGGTGGGTTGGTTTTCTTCGACGGGATTCGACTACGGAGCTTCCGTCCGTTTTGACGTGCTGTGTTTTCTGAATCTTGAAGTGGGATATTTTGCAAGAAAAGGGAATATGTTTGGAAATATCATTTTTTCGCTGTCATTTCCAAGAATCGGAATTTTTGACCCCTAACTTTTTTTGCTTTTATATATTCAGACACCATGAAGTTTGTTAGAAATCTGATTCTCGTTTTAGCTTTACTCTTGCCGGGTGTTTCCTTGGCGGAAGAGGATTCGGCTTTTGTCAAAGACCCGGATGATGTAGAAGAGCCCGTAAAAAAGAAACCAAACTTCTATATGTTCCCGGAAGGCTTTTTCCCGAGTATTTGGGGCATTGCGGTCGGTAGTGGTCCAGAGATTTTTTCTGCTGGAATGGATATAATATTTGGTAGATCCAGCGTTTTGTACGAACCCGCCAGACCGAAATCCGTGCAAGGACCATGGGGGCCTCCTCACATGCTGATATGGATGAATCGGATTAGGTTCATCTACGATTACGATAATCACCAGCAAGGGGTCTTTTTCCAACCTAATTTGCGGTATCTAGGGGAAGCAGGACTTCTCCTTTCGGTTATCGTAGGGCCCGAAATTGGTTGGGAAAAGGAAACCGGCTTTGAATACGGAGCGTCAATCCGTATCGGCGGTGTTCCTTCGTTTTGGCTTACGAATTATGAACTGGGATATTTGGTAAATTCCCGGAAGTTCTACTTCACGCTTTCGTTCTGTATAGCACCGCGGCCGTTTGGCGCAGCGATGTCCATTTAGCCCCTATTGGTCGTCCTGCAAACTCCCTCTAGGGAAACAATAGGCTTATTCCGCGAATCCCGGAGGCGGCAGGTGCATGCCAGCCATCAGGAGGTCGTTGTCGCGGGCGTATTGCAGAATGCGCTTGCGGCTCTCGGCGGCTTTTTCCTTGTCCATGTCGTAGTTGGAACTGATTTCGGGATGGTCCTTCTGCAAGGCATAGCCGTGCATCAGGTCGCCGATGACAAGCAGGTTCGCCATCTGGAACGCGGTATGGCCCGGCGTATGCCCGACTGCATCTATCGTGGTTACGCCATTGGGCAGCTCATCCCCGAATTCGAACAAGTGCAGATTATCCTTGTAGATTGTCATGATATTCTTCTGCATTTCGTTTTGCGGGATGCTAGTCATCCAGGCGTCGTATTCCTTCTTGTTCACATACAAAGCAGCGTTCTTGAACGCTTTACTAATGTTGCTCGCTTTATCCTTCGTAATGAGGCCAGCAACGTGATCCATATGCAAATGCGTCAGGTAAATAAGCCTAATGTCATCGGGACTGATTGCCAAAGCAGCGAGGCGATTCAACAGATTCCCACCGAAAGCTCCGAACCCAGCATCGAACAGGATGTACTCGCCGCCGACCCTCACGAGGAATACGCTAACAGAAGCCGGAATGCCAGCGGACATGTTCAGGCTATTGATCAACGAATCGCTCGCATCGCTGAAGAGCTTGCGCGACATCCTCTTTTCTTCCAAATTGTCCTGAATCCAGGTAACCGTAGCGCCATTCGCGAGCGAGACCGTCTTGGTCCCGCCGAGGTTGCGCATCTCTTTATTCGCAACACCCTTCTTGGCAACCGTTGCCGGCGCTTTAGAACCGGCGTCATCGTTGCCGGGAGTCTTGGAATCGTTGCAGCCGGCTACCATCAAGGCCAGCGCGAAAGAACAAAACAAAATAAGCGATTTTTTCATAGTGTCTCCTGTCCATGGGAATATATATAAATGCGCAATCGTTTTTTGTTCCTGTCATCATAAAATATTGCATTTCATCCGAAAAACGCCTTTCCAGGGTTCCAAACGGCAAAACCGGTTTTATATTTGAAACATATGAAAAAAATTTTAACATTATGCATCAGTTTTGCGGCACTCCTTTCCGGATGCTCCATGACCCACGATTACGGTCACGTAGAACAATTCGACATGGAGGTGCCCGCGGCCCCGGAACTGCGCGGGGTCGGTAATTATCAAGAACCCAAAACGTGGGAACGTTCACATGGGCAAGACGGAGAAAGAAAAACTTTCCGGCATCACCAACAAGATGGAAAACTGCAGCGGCATAACCAACTGCCGCGGATTCAAAAGCGAAGAGGTACGGGAAAAGGTCGACGGGACATACAACATAACCTACCCCATCGTAACGGCATCCATCGACCTTCTCGCCAAGAGGAACTGGTTCATGTGGGGCGGATCCGTCAGTTTCAACAAGGGCATGAGTGCCGACTTGATCATTGGAGCGAACACCAAGTACTTCGAGGCGGGGCTTTCGATTGGCGCATGGATGTACACCCGCAAATTCAATTACTCCGGGACGCAATACAGCTGCGACCAGTTCCTTGTTTGGGAAGACTTCAGCCGATATTTCTTCGAAGACTCGTCAACGACGGGTGTCACCCTTACTTACGGAGGCTTCGCGAGCATCTACAACGGACCGATATCGTTCAATTTCTCGTTCAGCGTCTACAGGCCCGACCCGGCCTTCCCCACTACGTCCGGCGGGAGCCTGTTCGCGAAAGAGGGACATACAATCGCCAACTTCGACATGCCGCTGGTCATGACGGAATACTTTACCGTCGGCTACCGCATCACCGACAGATGGGAAGCACGCATGGGCATTGCGAACACCCTCGGAGAATTTCGCGGCTGGCACTGGTCTGCCATGGGCGGCATAAGTTACTACCTCAAGTAGTTGCTATCTTTTAGCGCATGAGCGAAAATC
Organism: Fibrobacter succinogenes; assembly: GCA_902779055.1. Taxonomy (GTDB): domain Bacteria; phylum Fibrobacterota; class Fibrobacteria; order Fibrobacterales; family Fibrobacteraceae; genus Fibrobacter; species Fibrobacter succinogenes_K. Next base: position 5,323 of record CACZAD010000077.1, read on the forward strand.
TTGTGCACTGTATCCGCACCGACGGATTCGAAATGGAATATGCGCAGTTCGGGAACGGTGCAAAACCGCTGGTCGTTATACCCGGACTCGCCATCAAGAGCGTGATGAAGTCAGCCGCGTCGCTGCAAGTGCAGTACAAGATGTTCGCGGAAGACTACACGCTCTATTTTTTTGACCGGCGCAAGGACGTGGAACCGGGATATTCCCTCGCAGAAATGGCCCGCGATCAGGTGCTCGCCATACAGGCGCTCGGCCTGAAGGATGTTGCGCTGTACGGCATGTCTCAGGGAGGCATGGTGGCCCAGCATATCGCGGCGACTCACCCAGAAATGGTCCGGAAGCTCGTTCTCGGATGCTCGACGTCCAAACCGGAACCGCAGCAGCTCGAAGTCATCGGGAACTGGGCTCGCCTCGCCCGCGCACATGACCGCGAAACTCTGGTCGACAATTTCATCCGCGACTGTTTCTCTACGAAATTCGCAGAACGCTACCGCCGCGCGCTGCTCATGATGTACCGCGACGTATCCGAAGCCGAGATGGACCGCTTCGCCATTTTCGCCCGCGAGTGCGACAACGTGGATACCGGCGACATGCTCGCAAGCATCAAATGCCCGGTGCTCGTGCTCGCCGCGAGCGACGACCGCGTAGTCTTGCCCATCGCCTCCGAAAAGATTGTAGATAAGCTCAATGCCGCAGGCGTCCCCTGCGAGTTCCAGATGTTCGAAGGCTACGGCCACGCCGTTTTCGACGAACTCAAAGAATACAAGGACCGCATCCTCCAGTTCTTGCAAGGTTAATCCCCAAACGTCATTCTGAGCGTAGCGAAGAATCCAGTCTAGATAACAAGCCCTGGATTCTTCCTCCCTTCGGTCGTCAGAATGACGTAAAAAAACGCTTTTTCAAAAAACATCGCCCTTTTGGCCTTCGCAGTAGTGTGCAAGCGAGTGTCGCGACGGGGTGCTTGAAACAGGCCTCTCCTGCAATTTCATTTTCTCAACTGCGATAAACATATTTAAACCAGCGATAAACACCTGATACCTAAGATGCGTCGGCCAAGGATGGGGAGGGTGCAGGGAGGGGCCCGTGCGGCCTTCGCAACTCTGAGCTGGGGCCCCTCCCGCAAGATTTTCTTTACTCAAAGGTTCTCCTTTAATAAAAATTCCCTATCCATTTAGGCTAAAAAGCCGCGGAATGGATTGATAATTTTTTATTTTTGTTCCCACTATGGCAAAAATTCTCTTTAAAAAACAGTTATCTCCTGCGGTATTCCAATTCCGCGTCGAGGCCCCGCTGATCGCCCAAGAGCGTAAGGCCGGCCAGTTCATCATCCTCCAGACGAACAAGGACAA
>CACZAD010000078.1 GCA_902779055.1 Fibrobacter succinogenes
GTTGAGTGCCGCGAAGGCGATGCCGAGGCCGGTGTTGCCCGCAGTCGCCTCGACGATGGTTCCATCCGGCTTGAGCGTTCCTTTTGCGAGAGCGTCGTTTACCATGTAAAGGCCGGTGCGGTCTTTCACACTGCCCGAAGGGTTCCAGAGTTCGAGTTTGGCAAACAGGTTTACACCTTCGGGGAGCCCGACATGGTTAAGCTTTACGAGCGGAGTCTTCCCGATTAAAGATTGCATTGATTCATAGTAATGCATATTACGCTTCCTTCGCGGCGTTGATGCCGGCGTTCAAATCCAAGATAATGTCATCGACTTTTTCGATACCTACAGATAAACGAATGAGCCCGTCGGTAATGCCCACCTTCTCACGAATTTCCTTCGGAATAGAGGCGTGGGTCATGGTAGCCGGATGGCATACGAGGCTTTCAACACCGCCCAAGCTTTCGGCGAGCGAAATCAGCTGCAAACCCTTGAAGAATTTCTTGATGTCATAATTCTCGTAAAGTTCAAACGAAATCATGGCGCCACCGTTCTTGGCCTGCTTTTTGTTGATTTCGTAGCCCTGAGCGGTCGGGAGGCCCGGATAGTAAACATGCTTTACGGCTTCGTGCTGTTCCAGGTAGCGGGCAATGCGTTCCGCATTTTCGGTATGGCGATCGAGGCGCACGCCAAGAGTCTTGATGCCGCGAATTAGCAGGAAGGAATCGAAGGGGCCGAGCACGGCACCCACGGCATTCTGATTGAACGCGAGCTTTTCTGCGATTTCTTTGTTGTTGGTCACTGCAAGGCCAGCCACCACATCGCTATGGCCGCCCAAGTACTTGGTTGCAGAATGCACCACGATGTCGGCGCCAAGTTCTAGCGGACGCTGCAAATAAGGAGTCATGAAGGTGTTATCGACAATGGTCAAAATTCCATGCTTCTTCGCAATCGCGGCAACGCCAGCCAAGTCCGTCACCGTCAGGAGTGGGTTCGCCGGGCTTTCGATAAAGAAAGCCTTTACATCGGGCGTCACCTTGGTATCGAGCGACGCCAAGTCGGTGGTATCTTCGATAGAATAGGCAATACCGAGGTTCTTGAATACTTTGTCCAAAACGCGGAAGGTTCCGCCATAAACATTGCTCGAGATAATAATGCGGTCGCCCTGCTTAAACAGCGAAAGCACCGTGGAGGTGGCCGCCATGCCGCTACCGAAAGCAAAGCCCGCGACACCGCCTTCGAGGTCTGCAATCAAAGCTTCGAGCGCTGCGCGCGTGGGGTTCCCTGTGCGGGAATATTCCCAACCGGTATTTTCGCCGAGACCCGCCTGCTTGTAGGTAGAAGTCTGGTAGATGGGCACGTTGACGGCTCCGGTAACCTTGTCGCCATCGATGCCGCCGTGGATGAGTTTCGTTTCAATATACTTGGAAGTTGACATTTTTTGAAGTCCTTTAGCGCCATGCGCCATTTATTGTTAAAATTCGAATAAAAAAATCCCGCTCCGGAGACATAGCCGAGCGGGAATCTGTTTTAGATAAAAGCCTAAAAACTAGTCGCCCGCCCGACATCGACAAGAACAACACATGTTCAAAAAAACTCGAATCATTTTTTATTCCCTATTGATTTGGTAGGAAAAATATAGACACAATCTATATCTGCGTCAACCAAATTCATGCTATTTAGTTATACTATTTTCCGTTCGCTAGGTATAGAGAAAATTTATATATCACTCATAGCCATATCTGCATCCGTCATATCCGCCAAACTAGACGCTGCTTTGGGCACGAATATCCCCTTTACGACAAAATTCCACGTTCTGTCGTATAAGCCTTCAAGTATTCTTCCATTTCGCGGATATAGATGCGGCAAATGGTACTCAACATGAAGTTTTTCTTGACAATGTAACCGATTTCCATATTACGGTCGTTTTCACCGTTATCATCCTTGAAGGGGACGGCAACATAGTCGGAACCATTTATTTCTTCGCTGATGATTCCAGAACAAAGCGTGTAGCCGTTGAGCCCCACCATAAAATTCAGCATGGTGGCACGGTCGTTCGCCTTGATTGTCTTGTGATATTCATTTGTACTCAATATTTCTTCGGCGAAGTAGTAATTTCCGCTTTCGCCCTGTTCAAACGAAAGGCACGGGTACTGCGAAAGGTCTTCAAGAGTGACATACAGCTTGGATGCCAGGGGATTATTTTTCCACATATAGGCATAAGCGTTGCAGACAATCAGCTTCTGAAAAACGAGGTCATGCTCCTTGAGCAAATGCGAAATATACTTGCGGTTAAATTCGCTCAAGTAAATAATTCCAATTTCGCTACGTAGGCTTGCAACATCATCGATAACTTCTTTTGTCTTTGTTTCGCGAAGTGCAAAATCGTAATCGTCGATATTGAATTTCTTGACCATGTTCACAAAAGATTTCACAGCGAAGGAATAATGCTGCGTCGATACGGCAAATCGTTTCTTTTTCCGTTCATCTTTGTCGTAGCGGTTCACCATTGATTTGAAATGGTTCAGCAGCTCATTGGCGCGCGCAACAAACTCCTCGCCTTCGGGCGTAAGTGTTACGCCGCGATTCGTTCGGTTGAAAATGGTAATGCCTATTTGCTTTTCAAGATCATGCACCGCCGTTGTCAGCGACGGCTGCGATATGAACAGGACTTCAGCCGCTTTACTGAAAGAGCCTGTATTGGCAATCCCGACGGCATAACGCAACTGCTGTAAAGTCAAAGTTTTTTTATAATCCATAGCAGGCCCAAATATAGGACCCTCCCGCAATAGCGTCCAATACATTTTTTTTAGGACTTTCTATAGCTTTAGACTATATTTTTCCCTTATTTTCAGAGAGCGTTGCGCAATCTTGTTGCGATATAAGTTTATTTTAGCAATTGCGTCAGCAACCGGGAGCCCGATATCGAACGCACGGACATTAAAGCGCGCGAGCGCCTGGATTGCCTGCGGGCCAATCTGCGAGCAAAGAACGTAATCCAGGTCCGATAAATTCCTTGCCGCCGTAAGCATCGACAAATGTTCCATGTCGCGCTGGCCACAAGTGCCGTCCCCGCATGTTCCGTCGCAATGTTCCGGTTTTACGCGAACTTCGGTCTTTTCAAATTTTCCGCTCGCATCATCGACTTCATAAATATCGAATGCTGCAGCATGCCCAAAGTGAACATTGACGTTCACGCCATCGTTTGTGGCAACTGCGACTTTATATTTAGCCATGAGAGAAGGTCTCCTTTACGCGGATACGATCCATGTAGATTTGCGCACCGATATCATAAACGCCGGGAACGCCTACGGCATCGGCACGGCAGTGGGAGCAGTGCTTAAAGACGTTAATAAATACGCCCGCTTCTTCCTGAGCGATTGCAAGCGCCTTTGCACTGGGTGCGGGCAAATCCTTGAATCCGTTTTGCGGAATGAGCGGAATGATATTGTAGATGATTGCGCCAGCTTCGCGAACGGTGGCCGCAACGTCTTCGATATGCTTGTCATTGATACCCGGGCAAAGTACGGTATTTACCTTCACGAGTGTTCCGCTTTTGGCAACCTTGCGGATGCCTTCCAGCTGGTTGTGGATAAGGATTTCGGCCGCTTCGACACCTGTATAGGTCTTGCCGTGGTAGAAAATCCTGGCGTTGATCATCGCCTCGATTTCAGGATCCACGGCGTTTACCGTCACGGTAAGGGTATCGATTCCAACCTCGATGACTTCATTCGCCCGATCGTTAAGCAAGAGCCCGTTAGTGCTCATGCAACGGATGAGGTTCGGGAATTCCTTTTTGACAAGGCGGAACGTGTCAAGCGCAAAAGGGGTCGCCAACGTATCGCCCGGCCCCGCAATACCCACGGTAGTAAGTTCCGGCACGTATTCGAGCGCCTTGCGGATGTATCCGCAGGCTTCTTCAGGCTTGATAACCTTACTCGTATTGCCCGGAACCTGCGCATCTTCGTTGATACGGCGGTCACAAAAACGGCATTCGATATTACATCCCGGAGCAACCGGCAAGTGAATGCGTCCTTTTCTGTTCTTGTTTTTTCTATGAAACAAGTGGGTTAGAATTTAAAAAGCCGAATAGCAAAATCCAAGACGAATCAAATGGCAAAAAAGACAAAAAAAACTTTTTTTGTGCTAGGTATAGATTGGAGCCAAATCCGACTATAGGGAGCATTTATGGCTGAGAAATTTTTTTGAAATTTTCTCAAAAAACACCCCCGAAAGATATTGGATATCAAAAAAGACAATTCTAAAATTTCGCCACCTAGCGTTTCTGTAGGCAACAAACAACCTAAGGAGACTTAAAATTATGGCAAAACGTTTACGTCAAATCGCTATTTATGGAAAGGGTGGCATCGGAAAATCCACCACGACTCAAAACTTGACCGCAGGCCTTGTAGAACAAGGCAAACACGTTCTTGTTGTCGGTTGCGACCCCAAGGCAGACTCTACCCGCCTTTTGCTCGGTGGCCTTCACCAAAAGACGGTGCTTGACACCATTCGCGACAACAAGACAGAAATTCAGCTTTCCGACCTTGAAAAGATTGGCTTCAAGGGCGTTCGCTGCGTGGAATCCGGCGGCCCGGAACCGGGCGTGGGTTGCGCAGGTCGTGGCATCATCACCTCCATTAGCATGCTCGAACAGCTTGGCGCTTATACCGAAGACCTTGACTACGTTTTCTACGACGTGTTGGGCGACGTGGTGTGCGGTGGTTTTGCCATGCCGATTCGTGAAGGTAAGGCCAAGGAAATCTACATCGTCGCTTCTGGCGAAATGATGGCCCTTTATGCAGCAAACAACATCTGTAAGGGTATCGCGAAGTATGCCCAGCATGGCGAAGTGCGCCTGGGCGGTATCATTTGCAATAGCCGTAACGTCGACAACGAACTTGATTTGCTCCGTGCCTTTACCAAGGAACTCAACACGCAGCTGATTCAGTACGTGCCGCGCAACAACATTGTGCAGCAGGCCGAAATTCGCAAGAAGACCGTGATTGAATTTGAACCCAAGTCCAGCCAGGCAAACGTCTACCGCGAACTTGCCAAGAACATCGACGAAAATGAAATGTTCACCGTTCCGACCCCGATGACGCAGGATCGCCTGGAACAGATCCTTATTGACTACGGCATGATGGAAAAAGACTACCAGATTTAGGAGAAATAAATCCTATGGCATCGACCAATATTAACCTTAACATGACCTCGGTCGAAAACCGCGAATATCGACTGGGTACGATTATCGGCTGGGACGGCAAGGCGAGCGATTTAATCAAGGAATCGGCCTATGACGAACGCAGTGCGAAAAAGCATGGTGGCTGTGCAGGCAAGGGTAGCGGCTGTAAGCTTTGCGAGCTTGCGTCCCCGCTCAACCAAGAAACCATGTGCTCTAACGCTATTATCCAGTGCCAGGTAGGTAATTTGACGGACTGCGCCCTGATTGACCATTCTCCGATTGGCTGCAGTGGCGAAAACTCCAAATTCAACCTTTCTATGCATGTGGGCCTTAAGCGTCGCGGCAAGCCTTTGCAAAATACGTTGAACATCAGCACCAACCTTAAAGAACAGGACATGGTGTTCGGCGCTTCTGAAAAGCTTCGCCAAACGATTCGTGACGCGAAGGAACGCTTCAACCCCAAGGCCATTTTCATCGGCATGGCTTGCGCTACCGCTATTATCGGTGAAGACATCGATTCCATTGCCGAAGAAATGGAACCCGAAGTCGGCGTACCTATCATTCCGCTGCATTGCGAAGGTTTCCGCTCCAAGCACTGGTCTACTGGCTTTGACATTGCCTTCCATGGCGTTCTTCGCCAGATTGTGGAACGTCACCCGACCAAGAAGCAGAATGACTTGATTAACATCGTTGCCCTCTGGGGTTCGGACTATTTCTCCGAAATGCTCGCTCCGCTTGGGCTGCGCGTGAATTACCTTCTGGATACGGCATCCTTCGAAGAAATCCGCCAGGCTTCCACTTGAAGAATCCTTCGGTGTTCCGCAAATTGACGCCCCGCAGCCTTACGGTATCAAGGGTACGGACGAATGGCTCCGCGCCATTGCAAAGGTTGTCGGCAAGGAAAAGGAAGTCGAAGAATACATCGAAAGCGAACACAAGCGTATCGCCCCGAAACTTGCCGAACTCCGCGAATTTTTCAAGGGCAAGAATGGCATCGTGATGACGGGCTCTGCTTATGCTCACGGCCTTATCAGCGTTCTTTCGGAGCTGGGAATTGGCCACGACGCAGCCCTCGTTTTCCATCACGACCCCATTTACGATGGTGCTGGAAAACATCAGGACACGTTGAAAGAGCTTGTGGAAACTTACGGCGACATTCCGCACTATACCGTAAGTAAGACCCGCGCCTTCCAGCTTCCGCAGCTTTTGAAGCGCGCCAAGACGGACTTCTTGCTCATTCGTCATCCGGGTCTTGCCTCTGTTGCGGGCCACCTCGGATTCCCGACCCTCACCATGGGCGACGAGCATATTCCGCCATGGGCGACGAGCATATTCCGGTGGGCTACGAAGGTATTCTCCGCATTGGCGAAATGCTCAAGGGCGTTCTTTCGCGTACAAAGTTCAACCAGGTTCTCAAGCGTAATGTAAAGCTCCCGTATTCTGATTGGTGGCTCGCTCAGGACGATCCGTTCTACCTGACGCATCACCCGGAAACACTTAACGACCTTCCTGAACCGAGAAACCTCAAGTTCAGCAAAGATAAAGAACCCTATTCGGAAAACGCATAGTAAGGGAGATTTCGAAAATGTCAGAAGCACTTAAAACAAAGAAAAAAAGCAATTCTATTTCGGACCCCCGCTATTCTTGCGCAGTTG
>CACZAD010000079.1 GCA_902779055.1 Fibrobacter succinogenes
TGCGTCTTCTTTTATTTTAGAGCGGGAAAAGGGACTCGGACCCTCGACCCCGACCTTGGCAAGGTCGTGCTCTACCAACTGAGCTATTCCCGCGAGGGTGACCCAATTATAGAAATAAAAATTTCATTTGTAAAGGGGATAAGGCGAAAAAAGTGAATTTTTTTGAGATACGAAAAAGCCCCGCAAAAGCGGGGCTCATTTCACAATCAACTCAAAAATTACAGTTTCATGTCGCTCAGACGAGTGCTTTCCACGCGGTCGAATTCCAACTGGATTTCGGCAGAGGGTTCCTTGGTCAAAAGGCTCACGACGACGATCGTCACGAAAGAGAGGATAAAGCCCGGCACGAGTTCGTAAATCTGGAAGATTTCGGCAGAGAATCCGGAGAGGTAGAACTTCCAGACAAACGTCGTAAGGCCACCGACAAGCATACCGCTGATAGCGCCAGCAAGTGTCGTACGCTTCCAGAAGAGGGCGAGCAGCATAATCGGGCCAAACGTTGCACCGAAACCGCCCCAGGCAAAGCTCACGAGGCTCATCACCACATCGAGGAAGCTCTTGCCGTGCTTCACGCCGTCGGCGCTCGGAGCGCCCTGCATCGCGACAATCACAGCAACAAGCGTAATGAGGACGACAATGCCACGGCTCACCCACATCACTTCCTTGTTGCTAGCGTTCTTGCGGAACAGGTGCTTGTAAAGGTCGTTACTGAAAGCAGAAGCGGACACCAAAAGCTGGGAGTCGGCGGTACTCATGATAGCGGCAAGGATTGCGGCCATAAGGATTGCGGCAATCGCCGGATGGCAAAGTGCCTGGCAGAGAATCATAAAGATACGTTCCGGGTCATCGACCTTGATGCCGTGAGATTCAACGTAGTAGCGACCGAGAAGGGCAATCATGATCACGGCGCCCAAGCAGATGGTCACCCAAGTCATAGCGATACGGCGAGAGTCCTTGATTTCTTCGGCGTTCTTGATGGACATAAAACGCACGAGGATGTGCGGCATACCAAAATAGCCGAGGCCCCAAGCGAGGCTAGAAATAAGAGCGATAAGGCCAATGGACTTGCCCGTCGTTGCGTTCGTGAAGAGGCTCATCAAGTAGGGGTTCTGGGCATTCACGGCATCCATCGTCGAGGCAAAACCGCCAGAACCAGTCATGATCATCGTCGGAATCACGATGACCGCGACAAGCATCATCAAAGCCTGGATAAAGTCAGTCCAGCACACGGCAAAGAAGCCGCCCATGAACGTGTAGCTCACGACCACGATGGCACCGAGGATAAGGCCCGTGGTGTAATCCATACCGAAGATGGTGCCGAAGAGTTTTGCACTAGCGACAAAGCCCGACACCGTATAGAAAAGGAAGAAGGCCAGAATGAAGATCGAGGCGATGACGCGGATGATACCCTTCTTATCGCGGAAGCGGTTCGAGAAAAAGTCCGGAAGAGTAATCGAATCGCCACAGAAATGGCTGTACTTGCGGAGCCTGCGGCCCACGATTTTCCAGTTGAGGTACGTACCGACGACAAGGCCGATGCCGATCCAAGCTTCGGAAAAGCCGCTCACAAAGACGGCGCCCGGAAGCCCCATCAAAAGCCAGCCACTCATATCGGAGGCCTGGGCGGACATGGCGACCACCCACTTATTCATGCCACGGTTGCCGAGGTAATAAGCATTCAGGCTGTTTGCCTTTTTAGAGAAGTAGAATCCGATACCAAGCATCATCAGCAAGTAAAGGATAAAGACGACTATCGTCATAAGAACTCCTTATTGTTTTTTACCAAATTTAAAAAATTGTCGGTTATAGACAATGCGTTTGCCCTTCACGCCATCGGTCGCACAGACATGATCCGTTGGGGGCTTCAGGAGATTCGCCACCAAATGGGCGGCCACCGTTTCGGCATGCACCGGACGGAAATACGCCGGGATCCATTCCGCATGCGCCCCGAAAAGCTTTTGCATCAGCTCTTCACCAAAACGCTTGTCTTTATGCTTCCCGAGGAGCAACGACGGACGCACGAGCGTAAGGCTTTCAAAGCCAATCATCGTGAGGCCTTTTTCGAGCATCCCTTTTAAACGGTTGTAGAAGAACGGCGAATACGGATTTGCACCCATAGCGCTAACGCAGAGGAAATGCTTGACCCCTTGATGCCTTGCAAGTGCGGCAAGCGTCAAAGGCAAGCGCAAATCGACTCTTTCTTGAGCGGGCTTACTCCCCGCCTGCTTGAACGTCGTACCCAGGCAGCAAACCACGGCATCGCAACCGCTGAAATTTTTGCAAACGCTAGAACGCCACTGTTCTCCGGGTGGCGACGACAACAGCGCATCAAAGTCGACGGTATCGAAATTGAACTTCGAGGCACCATTAAAAATGCCCAGCGCATTCAAGTCTGGGACCGAACGCACCGGGCAATATACACTTTCAACTTCGTCCAGCTGCGCAAGCAGCTGAGCGACGTTCTTTCCAATAAGACCAGTAGAACCGAGGAGAGCTATTCTCATTGAACGGATTCGTCCACTTCGTCCCTAGGAACCATCCAGCCGACTTCGTCGCCACGAACCGGAAGCGCCGTCACAGCACCAGCTTCGTCGACAATCACGGCAATACCCGACAGGTAATTGACCCAACGGTACGGATTCTCAAAGACCTTCAAATTAATAGTCCTGTTCGAAACAAAGGCAATCAGCGGTTCGACAAGCATATCATGGCTGACGAGGACGCTCACGCGCTTCCAGGTCGGCATGTTCGCGACAATGACTTCGTTCAGGAACTGGTTTCCGCGTTCGAAGAGGTCATAGAAATAAGACGGAATGACAGACGCTACAACAGCAGGCGAATAAGTCGCATAGTCAACGCCATAAGCATACATAGCGATATACTTCGGATTGCCGCCCCTCTTGGAAACAAGCGCATCCAGAGTATCGCTCGGAACCGTCAAGAAATAGCTACCATTGATGCCATCCCACGTCACGACTTCGATACCGGTTTCGCCACGGCCTGCGGCAATGTTTTCGCAAGTCGCACGAGTGCGCAAGAAGTTCGTCGAGGCGTAATAGAAAGGTTCTTCACTGGCAAGCTTAGTACCGAGAGTCTGAGCCATCTGAATGCCAATCGGAGTCAGCGACGATTCCGTACCCAAGTTATTTTTTTCGCGCTTGGAATGGCGGATCACAAAGGCAATCTTGCTAGTCTGGGGCACGGCCTTGTAGACATCGCCCATATCATAAAAGCCATCGGCATCCGGAGCCAATGCAAGTGCGCCAGGCGTTGTCGCAAAGGTGAACGTTCCTTGTGCAGCGCCAGCAGAACTCGACGACAAAACCACATCCGCAGAACTTGCCGGGACATCCGAACCAGACGGCGTTTCGGACGAACTGGACAAGACAACAATTTCACCAGAAGAACTAGAAGCTACAGGATTATTGGGATCTTCAACCGGAGCCTGCGAAACACTCGAAGAAGACCCGCCTGCAGCCGGCGAAATCGGAGACGAAGGACTAGAATCGTCACCACAACCGACTAACATGCTAAGCCCAAACAAAAGGGTGCAAGCAATATACTTCGCTGAAAAATTTTTCATAATCTTAAATTCCTTAATTGCTATACCACAATTTAGATTTTTCAAAAAAATATACTCGTAAAAGTTTAATATACACAGCACAACGGCACCTAAAAAGTGCGATTCATCAGGGAAAAGCGCATTTTCGCCCCAAACACGGCAAAAGTATTTATATTTAGCATATCACTTTTATCAGAGGCTGGATGTTATCTAGTAAATATTGGTTCATTGTTTAGCGCCTTGGAAGACAAATGTTTTCAAGGCGGTCTTCCAAGGTGATTGTGCCGATTCACACAAAAATTTTGGAGATAAACAATGAAAAAATACAATATCCGCACGGAACAACCGC
>CACZAD010000080.1 GCA_902779055.1 Fibrobacter succinogenes
TTCGTGTTCATCCGTCGATTCCCTTGAGCATCTTGGCGAGTTTTTCGGAGTGGGCGGCAATTTCCTTCGCTTCGTCCTTGATGTTTGCCAAAAGGTCGGCAAGCGTTACGTCTTCGATATCGTCCTTGTCCTTAATCCAAGTTATGTCGAGGCTCGTCTTGTCGCGGGCCAAAAGATCCTTGACATCATACTTGCGCCAACGCCCGGTCGGGTTTTCTTCGCTCCAAGTTTCTTTGCGTTTAGCGATATTCTTTGCATTGTAGCAATTCACAAAATCATCAAGATCGCTGCGTTTCAGGGGTCTTGTCGCAAGCGTGTGTTTGACGCCTGTACGGTAATCATAGAACCAAGTTTCCTTGGTGGGGCTTCCCTTGACAAAGAAAAGCACATTTGCCTTAACGCCGTTCGCGTAGAAAATTCCCGTGGGGAGCCTGAGGATTGTGTGGAGGTTGAACTCGGTCAAAAGTTTTTTGCGAAGCGTTTCACCCGCACCATCCGCAAAGAGAACGTTATCCGGCAACACCACGCCCGCACGGCCACCATCCTTGAGCATTAGCATCATGTGTTGCAAAAAATTCAACTGGTTGTTGGTCGTCGTGACAATCAAGTCGGTGCGCATGGTGGTAATATCTACGCTACCTGCCGGACGCGTTCCGAAAGGCGGATTCGCCAAAATGACATCCACCAAATGTTCAGGTTCGTGTTCCAAGGAATCAACGCACTTGACAGGAGTCGTATCCGGGCTGACATCATGCAAATAAAGGTTCATGCTCGCCAAGGTCACCACCAAAGGCGTGATATCATTACCGCTAAGAGCCTTTGTCTGCAGGAACTTCAACTTTTCGATATCGTTGCTCTGGCGTTTCATGTAATCGTATGCGGCAAGCAAAAAGCCACCCGTTCCACAAGCAGGGTCTGCAACGGTTTCCGTAATTTTCGGAGCCACGACATCGACCATGGCGTTAATAAGCGGACGCGGAGTAAAATACTGCCCTGCACCGCTCTTTTTATCTTGTCCGTTCTTTTCAAGAATGCTTTCGTAAATAGCACCCTTGATGTCGCCTTCCATGCTGAACCAGTTTTCTTCATCAATCATGTTGATGAGCTTTTTAAGCATGGCGGGCTTTTGAATCTTGTTCTGCGCTTCGGTAAAGATTGCACCAATCAGACCGTCTTTGGATTTGAGCGTTTCAAGAATTTTTTCGTATTTCGCCTGCAAATCCGGACCGTCAAGAGAAAGCAAATCTTTCCAGCGGTTGCCCTTGGGAATAGCACTACCCAATCCGTAGGATTCCTTTTCTGCATCCATCTTCAGGAACAGCAAGTATGTCAGCTGGATAATGTAGTCGGTAAAGCCCACACCGGCAGCTGCCAGTACATCGGCCATATTCCAGACCTTTTTTGTCAATGTCGTTTCGGATTTTACTTCAATCTGTTTTTTCATCTTTCTTTACTGGAACATGAACTTTGTCAGGTTCTGGATTTCGGTATTAACATTTTGCGGGCCGAAGAATTTTGCCGCTTGCAAGAATAGAGGTTTTTCATACTGCATCAAGATTGGCGCCGAGACACAACCGTTCTGCACAACATATTGAGCAATCCTCTTAAGCACCTGCTTTTGATCTTCGTTTAACACGCGTTGATTTTGACCGCAATATAATTCAAAAAGGCTGGCAGAAGTGCTTTGCAATGAATAAAGCGACTCTTTTTGCCCCAAAGCGTAACGCACCAACTGTATAAGGTTCGTCAAAAGGCCAACTTCGTCCTTTTCTAAGTCCTTTACTTTTCCGGCCTTACCCACTTTATTCACGGACAATGTTTTATAGCAAGTCCAAAGATTCTTCTCGTTCAGCATCGGATTGAACTTTTCGAGTTTGCGCTTCAAATCCGAGAGCATTTCGTAGGTAATGGCAACATCTTCGCTGTTGTAGATAATGCGCAGAGCTTCCACTTCATCACGATTCTGCTCAATAAAATCCTTAAAGATTTCCGCATACTTTTTAGATTCATCAATGCTGAAACCCGCATAAATCAAGGTATCAGTGCCTTCATGCTGAATCTTGATAAAGCCACGATTGATTTCAAGGAGAACCTTGCGAACCTTGACATTGTTGATGACTGCAGAAATCAATTCCCTGCGTTCAATGTTAGCGTCGTTGATATCCTTGTATTCCGGTAAAGGATGCGTCGAGAATTCGTTCTTACCAGTGAGGGCGTCATAAATTCGACTTACAAAGAAATACAGGGATGTTGGAGCCAGCAACTTGTTAACTTCGCTCAAATCTTCCTGTTCTGCCTTGTTGTTTATTTTCGAGAGATAACCCGCAAACAAATTCAAGTGCTCATCAGGAACTTCGCCATGGGCCAGGCGTTCCATCAACCTTTCGAGTCCCAAGGTCTTGTGAAATTCCGCATCGCTAGCCGCACCCGGAAGTTTCATTTCGTGTTCGGTAACGCCAACAGCATCGACTAAGTAGAAACAGTCCTTACTCGTTCCGTTCGGAGTTGCAAGCTGGAACTTGTCGTCGTCCATCGTTCGGCAACCGCGACCCTTCATCTGCGTGTAAAGTACGGCGGAATTGATATCGCGCATGAACACAAGGACTTCCAAAGGTTTCACATCCGTACCGGTCGCCACAAGCGTCACCGTCACCGCAATGCGAAATTCCTTCTCGTTCCTGAAATCGGAAATCAGCTGATTGGAATTCCCTGCTTTACAAGTAATCTTCTGCACGAACTTTTCGGGGAGTTTGAGCCCCACCTTTTCAAATTCAACAGCAAAGGACTGTTTGATGGCCTCAATGATATTGTCGGCGTGGCTGTCGGTCTTCGCAAAGAAAAGAGTCTTGGGAATATATTTCCAATTGCGGACAGGATCATCGCTCAAACGTTCTGGGTAAAGCGACGAATAAATGGCTTGCTTAAAGGAGTCAACTACGAGCCTAATCTGTGCCGGGTTCACGACACTGCGGTCTAGTTCGGTACTTTCGTACTTTTGGTCCTCTTTCTGAATTTTCTTTTGCTTGGAACCATCCAAGAGCGTAATGCGCTCTACGTGTTCGCCCTGACCGATTGTCCCTCCCTGCGAACTGACTAAAGTCTTGATGCGGAATACGTGCGGGGGTACGTTCACGCCATCGCGGATAGAATCTTCGAGGGTGTATTCTACCACCGTATTCTTGTTGAAGAACGCGTAAGCCTCTTCGGTCGGAGTCGCAGTCAATCCAACGACACGGGCCGTATTGAAATAATCGAGCACCTGTTTCCATTTGCCATAAATGGAACGGTGGCATTCATCCACAATAATCAAATCGAAGGTATCTCTTGCAACCTTCAAATCTTGCGGAAGTTCAATGCTTACGGAGGACTGATCGTTTGTTGAGTCGCCATCAAGTTCTGATTCATCATCGTCGGTATCAACAAAGGTTTGCCCAGTCAAAACAGCATAAAGACGCTGAATGGTAGATATCACCACATGGGACTTTTCGATATCCTTCACGTTGTGGAGACGCTGAACGACATACTCATCACTA
>CACZAD010000081.1 GCA_902779055.1 Fibrobacter succinogenes
ACGAAACGGATAAAGGTCAGACTCAATGGAATGAGTCCAATGGATTACCGGAAACTATATTTGGACAAACAACCTATCTAAATTATTGTCCGCATCTCCATATTGAACCTGCGATACAAAGGGACCTGCGTCTTCGCCGCTAAAATAGGAATCCACAATTCCCAAATTCTGGATAACTGTATTGTAAGACGAAACCTGTTGAATCAAACTCACATTGCCATACAGACCTGAAATTGTATGACCATTTCCTTCGATAACACCGTTTACGTATTTAAAAGGATTCCACCAGTAGAAATCACCTTTATTCAAAGTTCCTTTAGAAGTCAAAAGATTCTTATTGACGACAATATCATCTTCAATAAATATACAGACTTTCCCTCTTGAACTATCCGCAACTTTTACAGCGCCATAAAGTTCTGCAGCATTATGAACAATCATACATCCGGCATCGTCCATTTGAGGCTTTTTGGAAACAACGCCCCAACGTGCATGAAACCTAATCTTGTTACTAAATGTTTGTGTCGGCTTTTCATACGGATATATGCAATCCCTCTTATAGTTATCCGTAAAAACAGAGGAACTCAGCGTCTTATACCAACCCAAAAATTCGTACCCCTCTTTTGAGGGCGGCAACAAGGCATATTTAACAGAACTCACCTGACTATATACATAAGAATCAATATTTTTCGGATTATTAACGCCACCCTGCAAGTCATAATCGACATAGACAGTATCGCCTTCTTCAATGGCAAAAGCATTCCCCACCATTAACAGGCATAAAAAGCAGTAAAAGATTTTAGACATATTTTCTCCTCGAAATAAAATCGACAATCTTCCTGTTCAGCAATATACATATAAATCAAGCCTATCGATGAATTTATCCATATTTTTTAAACATGTTTTTCAACAAATAAAGGCTGAGGAATCATTATGATACAGCAATTGCTTTATATGCTACAATACGTGATTTTATCCTGCATTTTCTTGCAGCGTTTTCACTTGCTCGTCCGCCCATTCTTCAAAAGTATCGTCTGCGATATGGGCTTTCACGGACTTCATCAAGTGGATGTAGAAATGCAAATTGTGGATTGCCGCGAGCGTCCAGCCAAGCGGTTCCTTTTCCTTGAACAGATGGCGCAAATACGCACGGCTGTAATTACGGCAGCAATAGCAATCGCAGTTCGGGTCAAGCGGCAAATCGTGCTGGTGCGCAAATTTTGCACCCTTGTAGCGGAGTACTCCTCGGCTCGTATAAACTAATCCGTCCTGCGCATTCTTCGCCGGCAAAATGCAGTCGCACATATCCACACCGCGTTTCACAAGCTCCAGCAAATTCCACGGCGTTCCCACACCCATCACATAGCGGGCGCGGTCTTCGGGCAACAAGTTTGTACAAAAGTCCGCAATTTCATACATCGTCTCGACAGGTTCGCCTACAGAAAGCCCGCCCATCGCATAACCATCCGGCTCAATTTCCTTGAGCGCTTCGATGGACTTCTGTCGCAATTCCTTGTGCATGCCGCCTTGCACAATTCCAAAGAAAAACTGCGGGTAGCCGTGAATCGGCGGATTCGCCAACAGCCATTCCTTCGCCTCACGCGTCCACTTGAGCGTCAGGGCAAGAGACTTTTCCGCCTCTTCGACTGTACTCGGGTAAGGCGTACATTCGTCAAACGCCATGATGATATCCGCACCGATTTCACGTTGCGCATTCATCACGCTTGCAGGCGTGAACAAATGACGAGAACCGTCCAGCAAACTCTTGAACTGGACGCCCTCTTCGGTAATCTTTCGGAACTGTTTCAAGCTCCACACCTGGAATCCGCCGCTGTCCGTAAGCATCGGCTTGTTCCAGCTCATGAACTTTTGCACGCCACCCGCCTCTGCAATGAGCTTTGTGCCCGGTCGCAAATAGAGGTGGTACGTATTCGCCAAGATGATTTCTGCATCAATTTCGCGAATGTCACGGCTCGTAAGCCCCTTGACCGTCGCAGCAGTGCCTACAGGCATAAACACGGGCGTTGTCACATCTCCGTGCGCCGTATGGATAACGCCAAGACGCGCCTTGGACTTTGCAGATTTCTTTAACAGTTCAAAAGGATTTTCGTTAAGCTTCACGACTTTTCGAGTTTCGGCTTTCGGTTTCGCGGGGTCAAATGACGCATTGCGCTTTTCCCCGTATGTGTGGGCAAAACCTTCTGGCTTGCAGAAAGGGTATGCTCAATTTTGTTTTCGCCAAGAGGACGAAACTGTCCCGTTAAGAGATTGTGGTCAATGGCCATAGGAGCTCCTAATGTTTATGATGGTGATAAAAACAATATATTAAAAAATTTTAAAATTTCAAGAACGCCCCCAGTCAAGATAAAACATATACACCGGTCTTTTTGCACAAGTGCTGTTGTCAACACAAATTCGATTTAATATAATTGGATGCGGTTACACAAATTTAAAGGATACAATATGAGAAACTCGCTCAAGATCGATGGTCAGGTCAAGACTTACCTCCACGAAGATGAACTCCCGAAGGCATGGTACAACGTTCGTGCCGATATGAAGAAGAAGCCCGCTCCGCTTCTGAACCCGGGAACCGGCAAGCCGGTGACTTTCGAAGATCTGCAGCCGGTTTTCTGCGATGAACTCATCAAGCAGGAACTCGATAACGATACCGCTTACATCGAAATTCCGGAAGACATCCGCACATTCTACAAGATGTACCGTCCGTCTCCGCTCGTTCGCGCTTACTTCCTCGAACAGGCTCTCGGCACTCCGGCACACATCTACTATAAGTTCGAAGGCAACAACACCTCGGGTTCTCACAAGCTCAACTCCGCTATCGCTCAGGCTTACTACGCTAAGAAGCAGGGTCTCAAGGGCGTGACGACTGAAACGGGTGCAGGCCAGTGGGGTACCGCCCTTTCGATGTCCAGCGCTTTCTTCGGACTGGACTGCCAGGTTTACATGGTGAAAGTTTCTTACGAACAGAAGCCGTTCCGCCGCGAAGTCATGCGCACCTACGGTGCTTCCGTTACCCCGTCCCCGTCCATGACGACCGACATCGGCCGCAAGATCAACGCCGAATTTCCGGGCACCACGGGTAGCCTTGGTTGCGCCATTTCCGAAGCTGTGGAAGCCGCCGTGAAGCAGCCGGGTTACCGCTACGTTCTCGGTTCCGTGCTGAACCAGGTGCTCCTCCACCAGTCCGTCATCGGTCTCGAAACGAAGGCTGCACTCGACAAGATCGGCGTGAAGGCCGACCTCATCATCGGTTGCGCAGGCGGTGGTTCTAACCTCGGCGGTCTCGTGAGCCCGTTCATCGGCGAAAAGCTCCGTGGCGAAGCCGACTACGATATTCTCGCTGTGGAACCGGCAAGCTGCCCGAGCTTCACTCGCGGTAAGTACGCCTATGACTTCTGCGAT
>CACZAD010000082.1 GCA_902779055.1 Fibrobacter succinogenes
GCCGCCTGGTAGAATATGTACCACTTGTCCTGATACTTATGGAGATGAGTGTGATTGTTGCCGTAGGTCATGCCATTCTCACCCATGTTCTTGAAGTAGTTCCCGCCGTAGGTCCAGGAATCAGGATTCAGGGGCTCGGTGCTGGTGAAGTAGTTCATGCTGCAGGCCGTCGGAGCCTCGCCACCCCATTCCCAAGGAGTATGGTCGTTCCAGTCGTTGTTGAAAGTATATACGTACTTGCCGTTGATATAATTGAGTTCATTTGCCTCAAAGTGGAACGGGGACGGAAGTTTCACCGGATCCCCGTCAAGGGAATGCAAGTCCGGATTGAGCTTGGCAATCCAGCCCTGCCCATTACCGAACGAAATCCAGCCGTCGCCGTTGTCGTCAATTACGGCCCCCGGATCAAATATGGAGCCGCTGCCTTTTACAATAGGATTGTCGCCATCGATAAGGCTCTTGCTCAAAGGAGATGTCCACGGACCCACCGGAGACTTCGCCTGGATAACGCCGGTGCCAAAGCCGCTATTGGAGAAATAGAGGGAGAAAAGCGTGCTGCCATCGGCCTGTTCCTTGCTAATGATGCTGGGTGCCCACGAAGCCATAATCCACGGAGCCACTTCACCGACAGGAATCAGTCCGTGATAAGTCCAGTTGACCATATCGTCAGTGGACATCATTACCAGCGTCTTGATTTTCTCGTAAGTATTGCTGACACCTTCTTCGTACTGCTGATGGTCGTTGGTGCCATAGACATAGAGACGCCCCTTGTACTCAATGGCCGTCGGGTCCGCACAGTACTGGAAATCCAATATAGGATTGGCATTGTCCAAGCCTAATTTTGGGGACTTTACAGGCATCTTGCCTACCGTGCCATCGGAATCCTTTGCCCGGATAATGATTTTACCGAAACTGATCGTTGCGGCATCACTTGGAGTGTCTGGGCTTACGGCAAGAGCCAAACTGACAAGCGTCTTGCCCGGTTCAAAGGACAGAACAAGGCTTGTTGCGCCACTGGGAATTCTTTCCGTAGTCTTGGCCTCGTCGCTATAAGTCGCAATCACATCAATGTTATCGTATGCGACAGCCTTGGCAAAGTTTATCTCCACCTTAGTATAGACATCCGTATTCAGGTCGTGTATGTCCCAGTAGTTGTTGGCATACTGCTTATAGGTAAAACTATTGTTGTCGGGGTCCTTTTCGCCACCGCCGCCGTACCAATCTACAATGATATCCTCGATAGACAGGGCAATATCGAATTTGGCGACAGCAACCTCATCCTTTATTTCGTCGTTGCCGAGAGAATCCTTAGGCAATTCCTGAGAAAGGGAATCCTTTGGCTGGACGGGATTGACGGTATCCTTGGGCAGAACCGAGTCAACCGTGTCCTTGGGCAGAACTGGATCGAGGGAATCCTTGGGGTTTTCCTGACCGAGTGAATCTCCGGGGATATCCAGAATGGGGTCGTCTTCGTCAAAATCCTTGCTGACGGAATCATCGTCACCGCAGGACATTAACATGGACGAAACGGTTACAAGCGTTGCCGCAAGAAGGATTTTCTTTTTCATATTCACACCCCATGCTATCTTGGTTATTGTTAAAATATATTATATCAGCAAATTGGTATATTATGAAAAGCAGTTTTTTTCACATAGCGTGAACAGTTCTAAACGGCTAAATTTTTATCACCGGCATAGGCGGGATTACTATTTCTGTGGGAGCGGTAACACTGACGAATATTGCAGTAGCCCTTATTTTAGGTATTATTGCAAACGCAATGCTAAGCAAGAAAGGATAGGTTCCCATGAACGAATTTGAAAACATGGAAAACGTGACCATTTTCAAGCACCCGATTCTACGCGCCGGACTCGGCATGGTCTCCGGTATGCAGGCGCTGGTCCCTTCAGCAAAAGTGGGCCACATCGGACTTTACCGGGATGAAAGCACGCACGAACCGGTGGAATACTACTGCAAGCTCCCAGACCCGATTGACGAGCGGCAAATCGTAGTCGTGGACCCCATGCTTGCGACTGGCGGGTCTGCCGCCGACGCCATCAGCATGATAAAGAAGCACGGCGGCCAAAAGATCAAGTTCATGTGCATCATCGCCGCTCCCGAAGGCTTGAAAAAACTACACGAGGCTCATCCCGACGTTCAGATTTACGTCGGGCATCTGGACCGTTGCCTGAACGATGCCGCCTACATCTGCCCCGGCCTCGGCGACGCAGGTGACCGCATTTTCGGGACGAAATAGCAAGTCCGATGTTTATTACGAGTCTGTGGACGCAGGTTCCTTTTTCACCCAATAGCCGCCAGTCTTTTTAGAACCACGGCGTTCAATAAGTTCTTTTTTACGCAAAGACGAAACAACCTTATCAAGTGTGTCAATAGGCATTTGTTTCAATTTTTAATCCGCCACTTAATCCGCCACTTAATCCGCCACTTAATCCGCCATTTAATCCGCCAACATTGCTCTTTTCTGGTACATGATCGGTCAACGGAATCTCCGCTATAAAAATATCGTTATCCACAAATTTGGGTTTTAACCCAGAATAAATTTCGCACAAGTCACTAATTTTACGGATACCCGTACCAAGGTATTCCGCAAACCCCATCTGTGCAAACATTGTGGCAATATGCGGATTCTTAGGATAAGAACAAAGTTGAGATGCTATTTTCTCGTACGCAAAGGGCTTATTCGCGTTATTCGTCACAAGCTTATCTTTATAAATAACGAGCGTTGTTGGAATCGGATTCATGTATTCACGATGAATCAGCATATTCGCAATCACCTCTCTGAAAATCTTGTCACGCAAAGAGAGTCTAGTTTTCCCATCCAAATAGAATTTGTCAGGGAGATGCTTTTCGATAAACCCGTTCAATAATTCGTAACCATCAATCAGGTTGCATGTAACAGTCAAGCGATCATCGTAACGCATCAGGTCTTGTTTGCGGACTATTGCTTCAATTTTATAATATGGCAAATAACTCGAAATCGCTTCGTCCGTGCCGAACAGCATAAGTGCAGCAAGTGTATAACCCGACTTTCCAATGGTAGAATCATAGCGAATCAGACCCGCCGCTTTGAAAAATTCTTCCTTATTCAACTTAAGCCATGGGTGATTAGACCTGATGGAACGAATCAAATCCTTGGCCTTCTTAAGCATTCCGCGTTTAATATCAATTTCGCGAAGCCCCGGATAAACGGTATTTTCCGTATAGCTGTTGCTTTTGCGCAAATACATCGCACTAATTGCGCTCTGCGTCTTTACCACAAAATCGCCATCGACGCTACGGTCGAAGACCTTCTTGCCGGTCTTGTGGACCTGCGAACTGGCGGGAACAAAGAAGTAGATCAATTTTTTGTCTTTGTAATTAACAACTTGCGGGTCTATCAAGTTCTGAGGATCCAATTTTTCAGGATTGTTGCTTAAATTCGCTATTTGCTTGCAAAGTTTTTCGACGCAATTGGGGTCAACGCCCTCAATTTTTTTGTCGTCTGTAACACCAAGGACAATATGGCCCCCATTGCGGTTTAAGAATGCCGCAACAGATTCAAAAAGATTGTCGGGCAATGCAGTCTTTGCCCTCTTGAATTCGACCGTTAAGCTTTCGCCCTGACGAATGATTTTTCTCAATTCTTTTTCATCCATATCGGCCCCTTTTATCCTCTCGGGTAACGCAGTTTCGCACCGCATTTTGGGCAACGCAGAATCAGTTCCTTAAGCCGCTTGATTTCGGCATCTTTGTCTTCTAGCACCTTGGCAAAATCCCCGATGGCGTTGTTTCCACCGCGACTCGGACCACCATTAAATTTCCCGAAAATATCTTCGAACATGATTATTCCTTATTAAAAAAGTTATAGCAACACGCAAATGTTGCGTGCTGAGCAGCGGTCGCAATTTTTGCGACAACTGTTGTTTTATTTTCTGTTTTGTGGGATGATCTTGCGATTCTGTTGGCGGGGGCTTTCCCCGGCGTTACTTGGCGCCCGCCTTAGCGAGCGCACTCGAGTAGGTCGTGTTCCTACCAGCTATCCAACAGAACCATCAAGAAGGTTGATGGGCCCCGCCGCGAATGCACGTACGGACCCAAAGGTCTATGTCGACTGTCGCGGGGATTATCGAATATCGGATACAATATAAACAAATAGGTTGTCTGCGTCAAGGTGCTGAACGCTATGGGAATCCAGATGACGCTTGTCCCTAAAATGAAATTCAGAAAGCGTACCAAACAAAAAGAACTTTGCGTCGCCGAGAAAAGGGTGCGGTACAAGGTGTAGGGTATTCGATGTACAAAAAGATTCGCTAACTATTATATTTCCATTTACTATATTATATCTGAAATTCAAGGAGTGAATGATGACGAAAAAAGCGAATGACATTTTTTTAGAAAGTTCGCAAAATCATAAATTGAAGACAATCATTCACTCAAATTGCCTAAAAGATTGTTTTAAATACGAAAATCCTAAAAATACTCCCAAAACAGACGATGACTTACTAAACGACATAATGCGAGTTTCCAAAGAAACTTGCTCCATTACGTTAACGCAAAAGATGTATTCTTTAAATGGGGCATATGATGTTTCGACAATTACAAGACATTTTGGAAGTTGGAACAACGCTTTGCGAAAAGCTGGGTTGGAATCTGGAAATATCGTTAATTACACGGATGAAGAATTATTTGAAAACATATTGAATATTTGGCAATTCAAAGGAAAACAACCTGTTAGAAAAGATTTAGCCTTTCCGCCATCTAAAATATCTCAATCTCCATATAACCGAAGATTCCATTCTTGGATAACTGCAATAAAAGAATTTGTAAACTATGCAAATGATAAAAATATTGAGGTTGATAAAAACGACTGTGTTAATGGTGCGAATATGAAATGCCCTGGAAGGGATCCATCTCTTCGTTTGCGTTATCAAGTATTAAAAAGAGATAATTTTTCATGTTGTCAATGTGGTGCAAGTCCTGCAAAAGATCCATCTGTCTCGCTTCACATAGACCATATAATTCCATGGAGTAAAGGCGGACGGACAACTCTAGATAATTTGCAAACTTTATGTTCTAAATGTAATTTGGGAAAAAGTAATCAAGCGGATTAAATAATTCTTTAAATTCTTTTGATGCAAGTTTAAATATGGGGTCTTAGGGGCCATGCGCCCTAGGCGAAGGGGTGGGGAGCAACGCAGTGCGACTCAGGGGAAGGCTTTCCCCTCCCTTTTTGTATGGATTGCTTCGTCATTTCATTCCTCGCAATGACGTTTTTCGGGTCAATTTCCGATTACATTTCCTAACCACTAATCACCAACCACTAGCCACACTTATAGTCTTTTTCTATCTTACGCCTCACCGCCAGATGTCGTATTTCTGGGGAACCGGGCGAGAACCTTTCCCCGATGGCTCCGTACGTTCCGTAGCATCGGGCACAACCGGCCTTGAAATCGCAAAGAGCATTTCTGAAGGTCTCGCACGCAAGGCTCTCGGCGTTAAGCTCGGTGACAAGGTCCTCGACCTCAAGCGACCGCTCACAGAAAGCGGCGCAATCAAGATCATCACCCCGAGCAACGACGATCCGGATGCATTGATGCTCCTCCGCCACAGCTGCAGCCACGTGCTCGCCGAAGCTATCTGCGACTTGTTCCCAGGCACAAAGCTCGCCTACGGTCCGGCTATCGACAAGGGTTTCTACTACGATTTGATGACACCGACCCCGATCCAGCAGTCGGATTTCGAGCGCATCGAAAAGCGCATGAAGGAAATCATCAAGGAAGACCGT
>CACZAD010000083.1 GCA_902779055.1 Fibrobacter succinogenes
CGCTTCAAGGACCGCAACAACCACAACATGGTGCTCGCCATGACGCACGAAGAAGCCATGACCGACCTCGTGCGCTACGTGCTCAACAGCTACAAGCAGCTCCCGGTGATGCTCTACCAGTTCAAGACCAAGTACCGTGACGAAGCTCGTGCCCGCGGCGGTCTTATCCGCGTCCGCGAATTCTTGATGAAGGATGCCTACAGCTTCCACACCAGCCAGGAAGACCTCGACCGTCACTACCAGGAAGAATACGACGCCTACCTCCGCATCTACCGTCGCGTGGGCATTGAACCGGTGGTGGTGCAGAGCGATACGGGTATCATGGGCGGTAAGGTCGCTCACGAATTTATGCTCGACACTCCGAACGGCGAAGACTACTTGATTCTTTGCAAAAAGTGCGGCTACCAGGCCAACCGCGAAATCGCGAAGTTCCAGCGCGTGCCGTTCAAGGGCGACGAAAATGCAGCCCTCGAAAAGGTCGCTACGCCGAACAGCGAAAGCATCGAAGAAATCACCAAGTTCCTGAACGTTCCGGCTGAATCTACCGCCAAGTGCGTGTTCTTCGACTTCGAAGGCAAGCTCATCACGGTCGTGGTTCCGGGCAACCTCGACGTTTCTGAAATCAAGCTCCACAACCTCTTGAAGGCGAAGGAACTCTATCCGGCCGAAGACAGCCTCATCAAGGCTTGCGGCATGGTTCCGGGATTTGCCTCCCCGATCAATTCTCACGACACCCGCATCATCGTGGACGAAGCCATCGCTGATTCCTTCGACCTCGTCACGGGTGCAAATGAAGAAGGCTTCCACTTCAAGCATTGCAACCCGAAGCGCGACTTCCCGAAGTTCGAAGTGGCTGACATCGCTGAAGCTTCCGAAGTCTGCAAGTGCCCCTGCTGCGGTGAGCTCCTCACCGAAACTCGCGGCATCGAAATGGGCAACATCTTCAAGCTCGGCACCAAGTTCTCTGAATCCATGGGTGCCAAGTACCTCACCGCCGAAAAGACGACCGCTCCGGCCATCATGGGCTGCTACGGCATCGGCGTGGGCCGCTTGATGGCATCCGTCGTCGAAAACAGCCACGATGACTTCGGACCGATTTGGCCCAAGTCCATCGCTCCGTTCCAGGTCGAAATCGTCCCGATCGGCAAGGAAGCCGAACTCATGGAACTCGCTGAAAAGTTCGAAAAGGAACTCGAAGCTGCTGGCATCGACGTGCTCGTGGACGATCGCGACGAACGTCCGGGTGTGAAGTTCAAGGACGCCGACCTCTGGGGTTCTCCGGTGCGCATCGCCATCGGCAAGAAGGGTCTCGTGAACGGCGAAGTCGAATGGAAGTTCCGCAACGAAAAGCAGTTCACCATGGTCAAGGTCGAAGACGTCATCGCCAAGGCCAAGGAATACTTTGCCGAGTAGGAAGTAAGCTGTAGACAGTAGGAAGGATGTCATGCCGCACTCAGTTGCGGCATCGCCTTTTCAAAACAGATTATTTTTTTTGCAAGCCTGCTTTACGAGCAGGCTTTTTTCTTTGTGTTCCAGTCTCAACTCTCTAAAAATGATTATCTTATAACTGTATGATGAACTCTATCGATTGGTCTGTTGGCTGGCTTTATGTTTGTACGGCACTTTTGCTTTTACTGATAATCTCCATTTTGCTTTTGCGCGATTATTGGAAAAGGCAGAGGCTCTATACTTTATTTGCCGGTAACCTTGGTGAGTTCATTGTCGTACTTTCGGACAAGTTTGAATTTGTCAGCTCCCTTCCCCAGTTTATGTCGGATCCGCTCTTTGACAACTTGAGCAAGGATCGTTTGTTCCGCGATATTTTGCCGCCCAAGGACTGGGCCCGCCTCAAGCTCTACTTTGACGATATCGACAAGCATCCCGAAATGCCGTTCATGTTCTCGTACAAGCGAGAAGATGGCTCGATGCTTTGGTTCGAAATGCGTTGCCAGCACCAGCGCCTTTCTGTGGACGAGTCCCGCTACATTTGCTTGATCAAGAACATCTCGAATACCGTCGAAAACCAGCATCGCCTTGAAGAAGCCGAAACCAAGCTCAAGTCGCTTTTACGCAATACAGGTGACTTTCTCTGGAAATTTGATTTCGAGAGCCGTCAGTTGAGCCTCTTGACGCCGATGATGGACGATGACTATCGAGATGTTCCCCGCTCCGGCGGTATCGTCAATGTCGAATCGCTCATGCCTGCCGACGATTTTGCGCTCCTTGAACGTGTCATGAACGAATGTATGATCAAGGCTTCGGGTGAAGCCGCCTATGACGATAAAGGAAGTTTGCTGGACGAACAGAATCTGCTGAACCGCCTTGCGAACGAAAACGCCCACTTTGGGACGCTTAAAATCCGCTGCTGGAATAGCGAAAAGAACCTTGTTTGGTATGATTTCCGTGGGCATCTTGCGCCCGATGAAGAAGACCGCATTGTGATGATGGGGTCCGCCCGTCGCGTGGAAACATCACCGGAAATTCCATTCCTCATGAAGAGTGGCATCGAAGAATCCCTGATGAATTCCCTCTTCAATTTCCCGAACATCGGCATCTTCTGGGTCGACAGAAACTTCAACATTCTTGGTTGCAACAATGCATTTGCTGCTGATGCCGGGCTCACGAACACAGACGAAGCGGTGAACAAGACCTTGAAGGACGTTATGTCGGTCAAGTTCATCCCCTACTATGAATCCATGATCACAGATGTCTTTGATAACGGTTCTTCTAAGAGCTGGAAGGGACGTTTTGGCGAAAACGAATGGATTACCATCAACGTCGTGCCGATGCTCAAGTCGCTTCTCAAGTCCGGCTATACCGTGAGCCGCGTGCTGTGCGTCTATATGCGAATTTCGGGATAAGACGTTATCTTATACGGCGTAGAGTTTTCGAAAAACGTTATTGGGAATGTGGCGACTACGCTTGATTTTAAATTCGGAAATTTCCAACGGCTTAAAGCTCTCTTGACTTCGTCATCGAAATCTTTGTTGCCGGTATTAGAAGATTGTATTTCAATTTTTTGAACTGAGCCATCTGCATTTATATTCAGCTTAAAAACAATTGAAGTTGTCTTGGCTATTCTTTAGACATGCTTTTGCACGATTTTTCTTTAAATGTTTATTGTAAATGTGGCGTAATCCAGGAGTCCGTTGACGAAGGACTTTTAAAACGGAATCTTTATCATGTCCAACGCCACCAGCCAATTTCAATTCATCAATCGTTGGTGCGCTCACAGTACCTTTTGGTTTTCTTATTATTGAGCGTTTTAAAGGTTTTTCTCGAAAATCTTGAACAATAAAAGGCTCTTCACCATGCAAAAGAATTTTTAAAGTTTCATCCATTATGGATTTGCAAAAACTAATCGATAATGAAACGTTATTTTTTCCAACCCCCTGAAAACGGATTTGCTTCACATATTCAGTGATTTTCATTGTAAAATTCGGATCGGCATAGAGAGAAGATGAAAGTCTAATATTTTCAACAACACCATTAGTCCCTATGAAAACTTTTAAAGATACAGACACTGCATACAATTCGTGACAAGTTTCTTTCTTGTAAAATGAATCAAAAATTTCATAAATGGGTTTGGTTTCTTTATGAAGGATTTGAGCGATTTTCTCAACATCATCGTTATAAACTAAAGTACTCTCTATAGAATAGTCTTTAAAAACTTTTATTGAAACTCCATTGGTGTCAAATAGAGAATCTTCAAATTGAATAGGACGGAAAGGGATTTTAAGGGACAAATATTTCGAGTCTACTGGAAACTCAAATTCAGAATTTTCCTGTTCAGAAAATTTATCCGCATTCTTATTAGCATCGCTGCAACCAGCCCACAACACCGATGTTGCTAGAAGTGCAAACTTACCCAAATAATTTCCGAAAAAATTCGCCATAATTTATATATACAAAATATACGAATAAAAAACACCAGCCTCGTGAGAGACTGGCGCTTTTGAAATTTTCAAGATTCTCCGAGAAGGAGGTGCCCGCTCGATGGCGGGCATGACACCGGGTAAATTAACCCAATGTCACTTCGACCTTGTGAACACCCTTCGTAAAGACCGGTGCGACGTTGGAATCGATTTCCTGACCGTCAACAACCATCTTTGCGACGCCCTTGCAGACGTGATCCGGGTTCTTCACCGTGATCTGGTAGGTAGCACCGCGGAACTTACGGGTAGCTTCGAAGCCATTCCATGCGCTCGGGATGCAAGGATCGACAACGAGACCGTTGAAGCTTGCGCGAATACCGAGGATGAACTGCGTTGCAGCCTGGTAAGTCCAAGTAGAAGTACCGGAGAGCCATGCGTTACGGCCCATACCGAACTGCTTGTGTTCGTCACCGAGGATGTTCTGCGGATAGCAGTACGGTTCAGATTCGAACACGTCGAGGATGCCGTTCTTGGAAGCCGGGTTGATCTGGTTGTAGTACTGGAATGCGTTGTCGCCACGGCCGAGGATCGTTTCGGCGATCATCACCCACGGGTTCGTGTGAAGGAAGATACCGCCGTTTTCCTTTGCTCCAGGAGGATAGGTGGAGATGCCACCGACAGCCGGTTCAAAGCCACGGTAACCCGGAGTAGAGCTCTTCACACCGTACTTGGTGTTGAGGAGCTTGTTCAAGCTGTCCATGCCCTGCACTGCGCGGTCGCCGAAAGCGATGCCAGCGATGACCGGCCAGGACTGGCCGTTGCAGTAAATCTTGCCGTACTTGGCAGAAGAAACGCCATAGCCGTTGCCGTCCTTGTCGAACCAACGAGTCCACCACTTGCCGTCCCAAGCGCTGTCGTTGAATGCCTTCTTGACATCTTCGTACCAGCCCTTGTACATTTCAACGGCTTCCTTGTCGCCGAGAGCTTCTTCAATGCCCATCATTTCGAGCAAAGCCTTTGCGTACAAAGCAGTGTTGAACGTAGATTCTGCACCGAGCGGGAGGTTCATGCAGTCGTTCCAGTCGGCAAAGCCGAGGAGCGGGAGGTTGTGCTGACCGAGGTGTTCACGAGTGAACTTGAGAGCGCGCTTCAAGTGTTCGAGGACCGTGCCAGTCGGACGTTCAGCATGCTTCTTGCCTGCAACGTAGAACGGAATTTCTTCGCCCAGGAGGTCCATCTTGCCGGTTTCCTTGAGGTAGGTAGCGACAGTGAGGACGATCCAGAGGTGGTCATCGCCGTACCAGTCAGCGTATGCCGGATTGCCGTTAGCGTCGAGAACGCCAGCCTTTTCGCGGGAGTCACCGGCGTTAGCTTCGTTACCCGTGTCTTCAGCAAGGGCGAGCGGAGCGTACTGGTGCATAGCGTTACCTTCCGGACGCTGCACGGAGATGAGGTTCTTGGTGAGAACGAGAGCTTCTTCAGGCATGTGGCTCATGACGCCCATGAGGTCCTGAGTAGAGTCACGGTAACCGATACCGCGGCTGGTGCCGTAGCCCAACTGATAGAGGGACAGGTAGCGGCTCCAGTTCTTGGTGGTGTGGCACTGACGCGGGTTGTGCACGTTCACCATCGTGTTGAAAGATGCATCCGGGGTCTTGACCTGGATCGTGGAGAGGTAGTTTTCCCAGAACTTTGCGAGTTCGTCGAAAGCCTTGTCGACGTTCTTCAAGTCACGGTACTTCTTGATAGCCTTGGCTGCAACCTTGAGGCTCTGTTCTTGACCGAGCTGGGTGCAGGTACGGAAAGTCTTCTTGGCAGCGATCTTGCCAGCGTGGATCATGAGAGCAGCGATGTTGTCGCCACGGTCGCATTCGCTGTTAGCAAGTTCCTTGTTCTGGAGGCTGAGCGGATTTGCCCAGGAACCCATTTCGTTTGCACCGAGGAACACGCGGCGGTCGCCATCGAAGGAACCGACCTTGCAGTCAGCAGTAACGTAGTTCACGGCGTAGTCACGCTTCATGTAAGCGTACTGTTCCAAAACGACGTGGCCGTCCTTTTCCCAGTGGCCCTTGAGGGTCATGGTCTGCGGAACCCAGTCGGCGTTCGTGAGCTGCTTTTCAGCTTCGAAGTGGCTGAAT
>CACZAD010000084.1 GCA_902779055.1 Fibrobacter succinogenes
CATAAAGATAGCAAAAGAACCATTTGCGGTTTGCGGCCTGCAGCCGGATTTAGACAAAAGAACCCGTCCTGAGGCCATTCCATCCCGCATTCTTGCGCCTTGTCAGGTAGTTGGCGCAATTACGGCCTTCATGACCCCTATTTTGTTAATTTTCCGATATGCGCAAGAAAATCGCCATATTTTCAGCGGCCGCAATTGCCGCCATCATTCTCGGGGCCTGTGACGCCAACGGGAACCTCATTCTCGTAGACGACGAAGGCCGCTTTTTGGGAATGGACCCGGTCTACAACTACTGCGAAGACCATGTTTGCCTCCCCGCAGCCGAAATGGTGCACCGTCCAACGACACTCCAGATTTCGTTCACCGCAACAGACTCCATCACAAACGTGCACCTGGAAACGCTCGATTGCAAGCTACTCGAGAACGAGAGCGCGGATTCGGTACACCCCGCATGCGTCACGAAAATCAAGGTGGGTGACAGCGATTCTATTAGAAACATGCCGCCTTTTGATTACTACAACAGGCATTACAATTATGGCATGAGCATCGACCCCGATGGCGACAACCATTTACGTTTCACCCTCGTCGACATAAAAGGCGAAGAGAAAAAGTTTGACATAGACCTTAATTTGTACGCAAAGATATACCATAAGGTTTCTGCCGGCGACCACGATACGGCCTACTTCTCGTTCCCCGAGGGGCTTGACACGCTAGAGGGCTACACGCTCGACACGAACTTCGACAGATCGCAACTGCCAGACGACACCGAATTCGAGA
Source organism: Fibrobacter succinogenes (assembly GCA_902779055.1). Classification (GTDB taxonomy): domain Bacteria; phylum Fibrobacterota; class Fibrobacteria; order Fibrobacterales; family Fibrobacteraceae; genus Fibrobacter; species Fibrobacter succinogenes_K. The sequence continues at coordinate 778 of CACZAD010000084.1, forward strand.
CCATCGAAAAATGTTCTATCGCAGGCTACGAATACGACTACGATCTCGATACCACCTACAAATGCGTCTCGTGCCCCGAATGGATGGACGATTCTACCCGGCGCGAGGCCCTCAAGAAAAACGACTGTCCTTTCTACATGGCCGAATCACCCGAAAAATGCAACGGAGACACGCTCTACATCCTCCCCAGAAGATGGGAGCATAAGGATATAGGCTGCCTGCACTTCACGGCGACCGACCTGCCCCAAGACGTCGCCATCGCCGACATGTTCTCGACTTCGCGCATCAAGAACAACTACGAAGCCGACAAGGCCTACCGCGCCTCAGACTCAAGATTCTTTAACATCTGGCAAGCAACCTTCCGTCTCGGGAACCAGGGCTCGTTCAAGACCGACAGCCTGGTCATCACCGTGCACGCCCCATACAGTTACGGCGAGTAAAAAAAGGCCCGCAGCGCGGGAAAAAAGCCCGCAAGACGAAGCAAATGGGCATCGGGGCGTATAAATCCGGCAAATCGTCCCGTTTTATACGCCCCTGCGGCTATATTACACACAAACTAACACTCTTTTGAGGTGTAAAAACGTGGCCGGGGCGTATAAAACAACAAGAAAGAGCTCATTTATACGCCCCTGAACTCACTTTTGTCCCAATCGTAATACTCTCCCCCGCTTACGGGGCGTATAAATTTCTGCAAAAAGCCCACTTTATACGCCCCACCCTCGATTTCGGGCCTATTTTTCCCCGCATTTTCGTTTGCAAATTGAAAACGGGGCGTATAAAACGCCACAAAACAAGCAATATATACGCCCCAACCCCAAATTAGCACTTATTACGCCCTATATTCGCCCTTATCACGCCCTAAATTCACCGCGGAATATCCTCACCTCAAAATATTGCCCCGCAGAAATCTACGCCCACGCAAAAAATTTCTCAATGCGGAATTTTGTATATTGCTGTCGACATCGTTTATTGATTTGCTACGCAGGAAAGCCGTTCCGCGTAGCCTTTCTTTTTTACGGAGGTAAAAATGAACAATCCTCAGCAGCCGAAGGTACTGCTAGACAACATCACCGAACTTGCCGACACACGCAAGCAGGAACTTCAAACATGCCTGGACAATCTCCAAAAATCATTGAAGAAAGCACCGAAGGGCTTGCTGCGAGCTCAACCACACAAGAACTCCTTCCAGTATTACATCATCTCGGAGCGCGGGGACACGAAGGGAAAATACCTCCCCCGAAAAGAAATCCGCAAAGCGATGGCAATTGCCCAACGCGACTACAACGCGGCAGTCGCACGCATCATCGGCAGGAAAATCACCGCACTCGACAACCTGACGGAGAATTACCATCCCGAAGAAATCGACGCCGCGTTCACGGGGCTACACCCTGGACGCCGCGCCCTTGTAACGCCCATCCGCGAACCCGACGAAGAATTCATCGCAACATGGCAGCACCTTCCCTACACCGGCAAGCCTTTCGAAATCAACGCCCCGGAATTTTTCACAAGCACAGGCGTGCGCGTTCGCTCCAAATCCGAAGTCATCATCGCGGAAGCGCTCTATCGCGCAGGTATCCCATTCCGCTACGAATATCCCATAAGCGTCAAGGGTTGGGGAACGCTTTACCCCGACTTTACTTGCCTCAACATGACCTCACGCGAAGAAATCATCTGGGAGCACTTCGGACTCATGGGTGACCCGGACTACACCGAAAATGCCCTTCAGAAAATTTCGCACTACGCTGCCAGCGGCTACATCCTCGGCAAGAACCTTATCGTCACCTTTGAAAGTGGCAATACCCCGCTATCTGTCAAGCAAGTACAAGCCTATATCAAGGCTTTTTTCAAACAGAATGTCTCCCGCCAACAGAATTAAACTATAATTCTCTTATCCGCATACAAAGGGTCCCATTATGGAATATACAAGATTAATCGCAGTTTTCATTGACTTCTTAATTGCAGCATGCATCAACACGATTCCATTCACATTGCTGGTCATGTTGCCGATGGTCCAGACAAACGGGCAAATGGAATCCCCGGAGCTAATGGGCAGAGCGCTTATCGCCTCGCTGATCGCAATGCTGTATCTCGTATTCCGCGATATTCCAAGCGGCGGCAGCATCGGTAAAAAAGTGATGAAACTGAAAGTCGTCGACGCCGAAACACAGGG
>CACZAD010000085.1 GCA_902779055.1 Fibrobacter succinogenes
TTTTTGTATAACCGAAAACCACCAGCTAGGCTGGTGGTTCAAAAGAGCCTTTTGGCGTTACGTCCTCGGAAAAAAGAAATCCTTTGATTACTGTTGATATGCGGTCTGCCAACTGCATAACAATAAAATCAAAGGATTTCAAATGAATAATAGAAATAATAACACGTTGGCTCATACATCGTGGAACTGTAAATATCATATTGTGTTTGCTCCGAAATTTAGGAGGAAGGTCTTTTACGGGGAGAAAAGGGCCGAAATCGGAGCAATCCTGAGAAAACTCTGCGAATGGAAGCAGGTCAATATTTTGGAAGCCGAGGTTTGCCCGGATCACGTTCACATGTTGGTCGAGATACCGCCCAAAGTGAGTGTTTCGGGTTTTGTCGGATACTTGAAAGGGAAAAGTAGCCTGATGATCTACGAAAAGTACAAATCACTCCAGTTCAAATACCGAAATAGGGAATTTTGGTGCCGAGGTTACTATGTAGACACGACTGGAAAAAATACGGCAAGAATTGTAGCGTATATCCAGAATCAACTGAAGGAAGACCAGTACGGAGACCAGTTGACAATGCTGGGAAAACTATAGCCCGTTTACGGGCCGCCGGTAAGGAAAATTCGCAAGTGGCAGATTGACCGACGCGACGTGACGCGTTGCTAGTATCCTAGGGCAGGGCCCGCATATGAAGAACCACCGGCTTTGTGATGTGAACCCCGAAAGTTGGACACAACTTTCGGGGTTTTCATGTATAAGAAACACACAAAAGAAGAATGGGCCAAGGCGTTCGAGCTCTACAAAGATGGATTCGACACTCCGTCAATTTCTCGGATGACAGGTCTGGAATTGTCCGAAATCAAGCGGCATATTCGACTCTATCGACAGACGGGCTTTTGGCGGACGGAAAGGAAAACGAATGTTCGCTCAACACCAGCCTTGAAGAAGGCCGTTATTGACGCGGTCTTCAAGAAATCTCTATCTTATGCGGAAGTCATAGCCTTGTATGGCTTAAGTTTTACCAGCCTGGGTTCTTGGTTGCGTAAGTTCCGTCATGGCGGCTATGAAGAACTTCTTGTAACAAAGCCCAAAGGGAGACCCCCGAAGATGCCGAAACCGAAAAAAAGTACAAAAGGAATGAGCGAACTTGAACGCCTCAGGGAAGAGATCGAATATCTCAAGGCGGAGAATGCCTACCTAAAAAAATTAAAGGCCCTAGACCAGGAAGAGAACGCCGAGATGTTCGGTGTAGGGCCCAGGTCATCAGAGAACTGAGCGACAAGCACTCTCTAAGGCATCTTCTGAAGGCAGGCGGGCTGCCCCGTTCCACATACTATTACAATCTCCGCAAGAGACCTGACCGCTACGCAGACGAACGCATTCGGATCAAGTCCGTACACACGGAGAACAGGGGCTGCTACGGCTACCGCAGGATAGACGACCAGCTCAGAAAAGAGGGCTTCACCATCAATCACAAGACAATCATCAGGATTATGAGGGAAGAAAACCTGAAAAACGTCCGTAAACGCAGCAAATACCGTTCATACAAGGGCGAAATCGGCAAGGTTGCTCCAAACATACTTAACCGAGACTTCACCACGACCGGTCCCGACCAGAAGTGGGCAACGGACGTGACTCAGATAAATATCGGCATGGACAAGTGCTACCTATCGCCAGTACTCGACATGTACAATGGTGAAATCGTCAGCTATACCATATCGGACCATCCCGACCTGAAGATGGTCATGGACATGCTGGGAAAGGCCTTCGCCAAGGGCCGAACAAGGAGAGGACTGATACTCCACTCCGATCAGGGATGGCACTACCAGCACGCAATCTATCAAAAATCGCTACGTGACCACGAAATCATCCAAAGCATGAGCCGCAAGGGCAACTGCCTGGACAACGCCATGATGGAGAACTTTTTCGGCATAATGAAATCGGAGTTGCTCTATCCAAACACCTTCAGGGATATGAATCACTTTAAGGCAGAACTCAGAAAATACATCGAGTATTACAATAACGATCGGATAAAACTACGCCTAAAAGGAATGAGCCCGGTGCAATACCGGACTCATAATACTGTTTTATCCTAACTTTAAACTGTCCAACTTTTTGGGTTCAGTTCATTGCCGGTGGGTTCCTTTTTTTATTTGAAGTAAATGAATTTGCGGATTGGACATGCGCATGCCCTACTTTACAAGATTCAAAAAGTACTGGTGAATGCTTGTATCGCTATTGAGTTCTGGATGGAACGACAGTGCAATTTGATTCTTGTATTTTACGGCGACGATTTGCTTTGTGGCGCTTGTGGCGTTTGCGTCAGTGTTTATGCTCGCGGTTCGCGAAAGAACTTCGACGTCGTTCCCAACAGATTCGAAGAATGGTGCGCGAATAAAAGTTTGCGGAACTTTTCCGATGTGCGCGACTTCGTTTTCTGTAAAGAAACTGCCGAGCTGCCGTCCGTAAGCGTTGCGACGGATGACTGCCGGAAGCGTTGCGAAGTGAGCCTTGTTTTCGCCCGCGATGTGTTCGGCAAGGAGAATCGCCCCTGCGCAAGTCGCGAGTACGGGAAGTCCGTTTGCAATTTTTTGACGCAAGGGTTCGAATAGCCCCAAGTCGCGAAGGAGTTTGCCTTGTACGGTACTTTCACCTCCGGGGAGTACAAGACCGTCTAAATGACGGTCAAGATTGCGCAATTGCCTGATCTCAAAAACTTCGGCGCCAAGCGATTCAAGAATGCGTTCGTGTTCGATGAACGCTCCTTGTACTGCAAGCACGCCGATTTGCAGTTTTGCATTAGGCATTATTTCCCCCTTTCGGCCATGAGCAATGCGATTTCTTGTTCGTTGAT
>CACZAD010000086.1 GCA_902779055.1 Fibrobacter succinogenes
CGATTGCAAAATTCTTCGTCAGAAAGTTTCGTCTGCACTTGTAAAATAAAATGAAGTCCGGCATTTTCTTCCAATACAGAGGCATTTTTCGATAACGGACTCTTTGCAATTACATTAAGTAAAAAATCACGCTTACCTCGGTACAGATTGCGCATACGATTGATATGCGTCTCATAGTAACCAAGGTCAATGTATTTCGCCATCACATACTGATCTAGATTCGACACCGTACACGAATAGAACGAAAGTTCGTTTTGAAATTTTTCAGCGAGGTGCAACGGAAGTACCATGTAACCGAGCCTAATGGCCGAAGTCATCGTTTTGGAAAATGTATTCAGATAAATTACCTTTTCAGTGACGTCAATATTTTGGAGCGCAGGAATCGGTTTTCCGGTCATGCGGAATTCGCTGTCGTAATCGTCTTCTACAATGTAGTGCTTGGGCGATTCGGCCGCCCAGCTAAGCAAACGGTAGCGTTCGCCAACGGGCATCACCTTGCCCGTCGGAAAATGGTGTGCGGGCGAAATGTGAACAATATCGGCATTAGATTTTGTCAACGCATCGACAAATTCTTCGCCATCAATAGGGATATGGCAAACTTCAACGTCGTATTGGCCATATATTTTTGAAATCTTTCCATAGCCGGGATCTTCCACGCCGTAGCATTTATCAAAGCCCAGTAACTGCACAAGTAATCCGTACAAATAATCGGTTCCTGCGCCAATGACAATCTGTTCGGGAGTTGCGTGGATATTTCTGAATTCACGAAGCATGCGTGCAATGGAGCGTCGGAGTTCCAAAGTACCAATTCCAGGAGAAACTTGCAACAAATCCTTTTGTCTTTCGCAAAGGACTTCGCGAGTGATTTTCGCCCAAGTGGTAAAGGGAAACGCCTCAATATCGGCTCCGTTGCTCGCAAAGTCGGCGATATATTTCGGATTAGCATGTTCCGATTCTTCGGGGAGTTCTGTGCGGAGCCTACGGGTGCGTAATTTCTTGTGATTATGCGGCATTTGTGCGTTAATCGTGGCTTTAATGTCCGCAACGAAGAAGCCTTTCTTGGGGAGCGAATAAATAAAGCCCTCGGCCAAGAGCTGCGCATAGGCATTTTCGACCGTCACGACGCTCACGCCTAGATTTTGTGCAAGATTGCGCTTGGAAGGGAGTTGTTCTTCGGCAAGGATGTTTCCGCTTACGATATCCCTTTTGATGCACTGGTAAAGGTAATGGTAGAGGCTGTTCGCACCCGCCTTCGACATATCGTAAGTAAACATTAATCTGACCTTATTGAATAATCAAATCTGGTATTTAACTGACCTTATAAAAATAACAAAAAACTGAATATTGTGCAAGCAGGCCGAATGTTTTAAATTAAGCGCCGTAAACAAAACAACCACTTTCAAGGAGATTTACATGTCTGAACAGAACCGCTACGAACTCAACAAGAATCTCGCCCAGATGCTCAAGGGCGGCGTCATTATGGACGTAACCACGCCGGAACAGGCGAAAATCGCAGAGGCCGCTGGTGCCGCTGCCGTAATGGCATTGGAGCGTATTCCGGCCGACATCCGCGCCGCGGGCGGCGTTTCGCGCATGAGCGACCCGAAGATGATCAAGGGGATTCAAGACGCCGTTTCTATCCCTGTGATGGCCAAGTGCCGCATCGGTCATTTTGCCGAAGCCCAGATTTTGCAGGCGATTGAAATCGACTACATCGACGAAAGCGAGGTGCTCTCCCCCGCCGATGATATTTTCCACATCAACAAGCGAGAATTTGACGTTCCGTTCGTGTGCGGAGCGAAGGACTTGGGCGAAGCGCTCCGCCGTATCGAAGAAGGAGCATCGATGATTCGCACCAAGGGCGAGCCGGGCACGGGCGACATCGTCCAGGCCGTACGCCATATGCGCCTGATGAACCAGGAAATCGCCCGCATTTCGAGCTTGCGCGAAGACGAACTCTTTAACCGCGCTAAAGAACTTCAGGTGTCGTACGACCTGGTGCGCTTCGTTCACGACAACAAGAAACTTCCCGTGGTGAACTTCGCTGCCGGTGGTGTCGCCACCCCCGCCGATGCAGCCCTCATGATGCAGCTCGGTGCCGAAGGCGTATTCGTGGGCTCCGGAATCTTCAAGTCAGGGAACCCCGCCAAGCGTGCCGCCGCCATTGTGCAGGCCGTGACGAATTACACCGACGCAAAACTTATCGCCAAGCTCTCCGAAGATTTGGGTGAGGCCATGGTCGGTATCAACGAACAAGAAATCGCGCTACTGATGGCCGAAAGGGGGAAGTAATGGAAATTGGCAAACCGCAGATTGGCGTACTCGCAGTGCAGGGAGCGTTTATCGAACACGAACGCATCCTCAAATCGCTCGGCGCCGAAGTATTTGAGATCAGACAGTTGCGCGACTTAGACCGCCATTTGGACGGTCTCGTGCTCCCTGGCGGAGAAAGCACCGTACAAGGGAAACTGCTCCGCGACTTGGGGCTTTTCGAGCCTCTGCGTAAAAAGATTGCCGAAGGCCTGCCCGTGCTCGCAACATGCGCTGGCGCAATCCTCCTCGCTGAAAAAATCGCAGGCGAGAGTCGCACACACTTTGCCACGCTCCCGGCCATCATCCGCAGGAACGCCTACGGAAGGCAACTCGGCAGTTTTTTTACCGAAAATGAAGTCGCACACGTTGGAATCGTGCCGCAGACATTCATTCGTGCGCCCTTCTTTGAATCAGTCGGCAACGAAGTCGAAGTCCTTTCGCGCACGGCAAGTTCGAACACTACAGACGCTCCCACTGGGTAACAGATGGCCCTTGTGCATGGTATATACACGATCGCCGTATTTAAAACCGCGCGAATCATGGGTCGCCACAAGCACCGAAGTTCCCGAACGAGCAAGGTCTGCCAAAAGGTCAAAGACAATCTTTCCGTTGGCTTCATCAAGGTTGCTGGTGGGTTCGTCCGCGATAACAATGTCCGGCTTATTGACCAAGGCGCGCGCAATAGAGGCGCGCTTGAGTTCACCACCCGAAAGTTCCGCAGGCATTTCGTTTACCAGATGCGCAATGCCGAGCGTTTCAAGTTTCGAGATGATTTCTGCATCCGCCAGGTCGGCAAGATCGCGAACCTCAATCTTTTTGCCACCGCGAATCGCCTGCGGGAGCAAGATGTTTTCGAGGACAGTAAAATACGGTAAAAATACTGGTTCCTGCGGCACATAGCCAAGTTTGTCATTTCGAATTGCCGAAATTTCGGCATCAGAAAGATTTGCGAACTCCGCTCCGTTAAAGACGATGGACCCCTGCGTAGGGCGGTTGACGCCCGCCAGCAACGAAAGTAACGTGCTCTTGCCGCTGCCCGATTCCCCAAATATGACCGAGAAATCGCCAGACCACGCAAAAAATTCTACATCTTCTACGGCGTTAAATTCGTTACCGCGGCGAATATAGGTTTTATACAAATTAGAAGCATTCAGTATCAATGTTCCACCTCCCTTAATGCGGCATAAGCGTCGATTCCGCTCACCTTGTTTGCCACGCCGTATACAACGGCTGGACCGATCAAATGCAAAAGCAGGATGACTACTGCATACACAGCCACGATTTCAACGCTTTCTGGAACAATAAACGGTATGCCGACATGTTCGCCAATCCAGATTCTGAAAGTAAAAAATGCGACGCTCGCAAAAAAGAGGCCGATGTAAGTTCCCACCACCGAAACAAGCAATGCCTCGCCAAGCACAAGAATTTTAAGGCGTTTGCGGGCAAAACCTATAATGCGGAGTAATGCGTATTCACGCCTACGCTCGCGAGTTGAAAGCGAAAACGAAATCACCACCGCAGCAACTGCAACAATCAAGAAGAAGCCTACAATCGTCCACACGATAAACTGCATGAAATCCGCAGATTTTTCAAGTCCCGAAAACAGATTCTTGCGGGTCAGAACTTGCAAGCCGTCAAAGCGGAAATAAATTTCACGGGACAGGCGTTCAGCATCGGCCCCCGAACGCAATTTGATGAGGATGCTCGAATAAGTGGGCGTGCTGTCGTAATTGGCCGCTTCACTAATATTCGCAAGCGTCGCCACATCTACAAAAACAGCCTGGTCAAGCTTGTTGCCTATAGGTTCAAGTGTAGCCGCTATAGGATATTCCTGATTAAAGAACTTTACTGTTTTCTTTTCGCCTTCGCGAATGTCGCTTCCCACTACGACAGAACCATGCGGTAGTTTTTCTGTAAAGACTTCACGAATCCACGGTTGAATCACAAAATCGGTTGCAGGATCAAATCCGATAATCAAAACCTTCTGATCGCAGCAACTTGCGCTGAGCGACATCAGAAAATACTGCGGAGAAGCCACTTCGACATCGGCTAACCCTCGGATAAATTCCAGCGAGCCCTGCGGCAAGTAGGCCTTTCTAGAATCCCCCTGCAAAAGAATCGTCTGGTCATCAATTTCACTCCCTTGTGGAATCACAATGACATCGGCACCCAAGCGAGAAGACAAACGATTCAGTCCCTTAGAAAGTGAAATCGACAAAAGCCCGCCCACCAAAAGAACCGAGGCAAGCAGGGCAATCAACAAAGAAATTCCCAAACTCCTGAAGGGATTCCGCAAATAATTTTCTATAATCAAATTAAGGTCTGTTTTATCCATTTAGCCTCCTTAATTTCAATAGAAGCACATTCACTACCGAGATTAAGGCAATTACGGCACCAGTCAACGCAAACACCGGAGCGGTCACAGAATGGCATGCCATGTGAGCGTGCGGGCATGTGCCCACGATAACGGTGGGCACTAACGAAATCAAAACACCCACAACCGCAGTAAGCACAGAAAGAATCAAGTGAGCGTTTTTCTTAAGTAATCCCGCAGCGGCAACCGCAACGACCAAAAGCACCAAACCCAAAATGGATTCGATGGAAGCAGATGTTCCGCAGCGCATCGCTCCACCCATCGGTCGACATACCGGCAAAATCACCTTGGCAAAAGCAACAAGCAATATGCCGAACACAAGATTCGCAATTACAAATAATTTGTACTGAATCATGGTATACTCCTATTTTTTTTGAGCATAAATTAAAAAGAAGTACAGGAGATGTCCAATACTATATCACTATCAAATGTTATAGATTTTTGCTATAATTTCGGAGCGTCTGTTCTAAGCGCTTTCCACTTGCCAGGTAAAGCCCGCCGCCTCGATGGTGCGGAAGGTCTCTTCGAGGCTCTGACCGCCTTCGGTGAGGTAGCCCGAAGCAAAAATGGAATCGGCGATTTTGAACAGCGTTTTTTCGTGGCCCTTGAAATAGACTTCGCGGCCGGCGGCGCAGCGGATGTCCGACTTGGGGAGCAGCAATCTTGCGAGGCAAAGCACCTTGATGCAGTATTCGGGCGTCAACGCCGAAATATCGCGGGTCGCAAGGCGTGTTCCTTCTACCGGCAGCAAGAAGTTGATGGG
>CACZAD010000087.1 GCA_902779055.1 Fibrobacter succinogenes
CTCCGTTCCCAAGTTCACGAGAATCGCCATCGTCAAGAGTTCGCGGGTATTCAGGTCGAGCCCCTTGCGGGTGTAGTAATCGCCAAAGCAGTTGCTCGCCAAGAAGTAATTGATAGTCGGCATACCGCTCTTGCCGTTCTTCGCCATGTCGCGGAAAGTCTGGCCGAACAGCGTTCCCTGCGCGTCGGCACCCGCCTCCAGGCGGGACTGCGCCGTCACCGTCGCACGGTTTTCGTCCACCTTCACGTTCTTCGCCTTGAACACGCTGCGGGCAATTTCCACCGCATCCACCGTCCGCGGGAACCCGGTGTAGGGAGCGCACTGGTAAATCGCCTCGAGAATTTCTTCGGGAGCAAGCCCCTGCGCAAGCGCCGTCGCCACTTCTTCTTGCAAAAGTGCACCCGACTGCTGCGTCACAAGCGACACCAGGCGAATCAACTCCACCTCGCGCTTTGTCCTGCGAAAGTGCCTTTGCCTCGCCCTGCGGACGGCAGTCACATGCGGCAAGCACCGCACCCATACCAAGCATCGTCATAATCGTCCCTAGTTTCATGGTTTGTTCCTTATAAATTTACGCTTTTAATATAAATAATTGCGCAAGCCCCGCAAAATACCAAGTTTTCATGCTCAGTATGCGCGAAACGCATAGTGAAAACGACGCATCACTGCTTTATGGGCGTTCCTTGTAAAAACACAACCGTCCAATGTGTTATATTTCTACTGAAACGCCCGAAAGTTCAGACAACATCGAAAAAAAATCATAGGCGAAATCACGGTCAAGGATTCCAAGACGCTCTGCCGCGAGGTGATGTCCATCAGCGACTCCATGGACGTTTTGCGCAGCAAATGGACCGTCGAGATTCGATTTCGGATTGGCGGAGCAATATTGCTTTACAATTAAAAAAGCTTTTAACCTTTTTCACTGAAATGTTTATATTTTTACAGGTAACGGGAGTAATGATTTTTCTTGGTAATTGATATGGGTGATTGCAAAAAGTTTATCGCGGACTTTCCTGTGAACTCTGCGGAGTTTCTCACAGCTATAACTTACGCCACAACTGAACTGTACATTTCGATGCATGTACTTGATCTTGTGGACAACACTGCGTTCTCTATCAAGACTAACGAGTTCATCGATAAGTTTATGAAATGCGGTAACTCGGTGCAAGAAAGTCTTACCAATGTCATGGTGAACCTTGCATGCCCAGAAAGTGTTGAAACGATTAAGAACTTTACGATTCTTTCGACATTGCCGGAGCGCATGAAAAATACGAATGTTATTTCAGAAATTTTTCATGGAAAGATCCACGGTTGGAGTAAGGCAATATTTGTACGCGTGGGCGAAGAAAAACCTCTACGCCGTGTCCTGTTCTTTGTCGAAAATGTGAATGCGCAAATGACGAAGTTGGAACAAGAGAAGGTACTCTTGGAGCAGAATCGTAAACAACAAAATATGATCAATGCTCTCATGAACGGATATGCCTCCGTTGTCAGTGTCGATTTTGTCACTGAAAAGGTGGAAATATTCCGCGTTAACGATCGAATCAAAAGAGCGCTTAGCCTCATGAAGGAACCGCCTTCGTTCAAGACTCTTGTTGAAAAATTCATCAATACGACTGTTCGCGAAGAGGATAGAGAAAGCCTCCGAAAAGTGATTGATGAATCCTATATTAAAGAGTACTTGCCGGTTGGCGGTAGCTTGTCAAAAATATTCCACAATGAACTCGGCCAGTATGTCGAAATGAAGGTCGTTCGAACCGGCGAAGAAATGACCATGTTCGGCTTTACCGATAAGAATAACGAAATCACGGAAATAAACGATAAAATCTACAGAGACTCGTTAACGCAAGTGATGAACCGTAAGTATTTTGATGACAAACTAGCATCGCGTGATAGTCAGGCTGTCGTAATGGCCGATATCGACTTTTTCAAAGATGTTAATGATAATTACGGTCACCAATGCGGTGATGCTGCCCTTGCGGCTGTGGCGTCGATACTGAGTTCTTCTGTCCGTAATTTGGATCGCGTGGTTCGTTATGGTGGCGATGAATTCCTGATTTCGTTTAAGGGAATCAGCCATGAGGTGCTGAAAAATAGACTTGAACAGATGCGTGCTCGGGCCGAAAAAATTAAACTGCAAGATTACCCGGATGTAAAGTTGACGATGAGCTTTGGCGGAACATTTGGAGACGGAATCGTTTCGGACATGCTCTCTTTTGCCGACAAGGCGCTCTATGTATCAAAGAAAAAGCGGAACTGTGTGACCTTAGTTCCGTTTGAAGAAAAGAATTGAGTTTTAAGATTTTTCATTTACGGCAAAACATAAAAATCACCACCGCGAACATCGCCGTGATGGCGATGTAGTCTAGTGCGAACAGCAAATAGCCGTGTTCCAGATTCAGGAAGAAAAACAGTTGCTGGAGCGTAAGGTATTTCCAGAGACCGCGAGCGGCAAAGGCGTATATCCCGTAAGTGGCTAGCGCAAGCGTTATGCCCGTGGCGACTTTTCCACGGATAAACAGCGACAAATGCAGCCCGATATGGAGCGAGACGAACACGTGATTCGCAGAGCGTTGTATTTTCCCTTGAGAAAGCCCTTGATCCACGCACGGTTCCAAACAATGTGAACTATCCACAAAACAAATAGTACAGCGCCCAAAATCTCGTGAACGAGTCCACTATCCAGCGCTTCACCGAAAGCATTGTAAAAAAGACCGCTCCCACCCATCAATATCAGGGTGAGCACGGCCATCGCGATATCTAATGTTCGGCGGGCTATTTTACCCACTTGTCGACTTCTTTCTGGGCCTTGTCGCGTTCGTTCTGGGCCACGTGTCCGTAGATGGCGAGGCCGGGGGTCACGTTCGCGCCGGTCACCTTCTTGAGGCGGGCAACACCCGAAAGGCCGCTGCCTTCGTGAGTCACAAACGGGTGAATCGTCTTGCCTTTCAGGTTATACTTCTCGAAGAAGGTGAACATGGGCATGGGCATCTCGCCCCACCACACCGGGTAACCGACGTAGATTTCGTCGAATTCTTCGGGGTTCACGTTCACCGGCTTG
>CACZAD010000088.1 GCA_902779055.1 Fibrobacter succinogenes
GAACCTCATCATCAACACGCCGTGGGCAAAGCGCGACGCCATCAAGGACGAAAGCGCCATCCGCAAGGCCGCCATCAAGTACAAGGTGCCTTACATCACGACCCTCGCCGGTGCCTACAACACCGTCAAGGGCATCGCCGCTGCAAGGAACGGCCACGGCGCTGTTAAATCTCTTCAGGAATATCACGCTTCTATTGAAGAAGTGTAAGGATTAGGGGAGAGGGGGAGGTCTCCCCCTCGCTTTAGCCCCGACCCCGCCCTTATAATCACGCCCACTCAAGTAAGAGTGGGCGTTTTATGTATAACAACCCGCCCCAGTCGGGTCTTGCGCTACCCCTTCTAGCGGGGGCTCAGACGCCGCGCCCGTAACGCCCGGGCTTCCCCCGCCCTAAATAGAAAAACACCCTATCATTGTGACAGGGCGTTTTGTTTTTGAAACGGATAACGACGCTAATCTAAGTATTTTTTGAGATACTTGTTAAAATGTTCTACTAGCTCCTTGTCGCTCATTTGGGGGCGCCACATAAAGTAGTTTTTGTCAAATTTGTCAAACCAAAATGCAATTTCTCTATTGCGTTTTGGGTCTCGGGTTATGTCGCCTTCGAACACCACCCAAAAAGGCAAAATGTCGTTGCTTTTTATTTTACTTTTTTTCTTGTAAACCTTCATTAAACCAGGAGTGAATAATTTGCACATTCGTTCGTGAACGTTTCCTCTCCCTGCGCTCGATTTTTTTCCTTCAACCCATCCGTCCTGCCTTTTAATTTCACCAAAAAGGATTTTTCCGGTTTTTTTGTTTTTTATGGAAAAATCTGGAGCGACTCCCCACCCCCTTTTTCGTGCGGTTTCCATTGCTTTTTCGCTTGGATTGAAAATTTCAGAGGAGTCTTTCTCTGGTAAAACAAGGTTTTCGTATAAATGTCTAAAATCAGAGGGATGCTCGTTTATTTCATAAATCCTATTGTCAAGGTTTTTACGTAATGCATCAATAAGTTTTTTCTCTGCCTTTCCTGCTTTCCCTTTGGGACCCGATTCCCTTTGAAAATTGCCTCTTTTTCTTAAGTCTTTACTTGCCATATAATCTCCTTACAATCCTTTGAAAAGTTCTTCTAAAGAGACTCCTAGACCCTTAGCTATTTTGCTAATGTTGTTTATGGATATGTTCCGCTTCCCGGATTCAACAGATGCGTAGTAGGTTCGATCCATGTCAATTGACAATGCGAATTTTTCTTGACTTAACCCTTTCGCGTTTCGAAGCTCTTTAATTCGAGTTCCAAATAATGATTCTATCATGACAATCCTTTTTTTCTATATTTAATATTGTATGTTTATAAAGCAACGGACTATAAGCAACAATCTTGAATGGTGAAAAAATATGAATAAAAGAATAACGGCATATTCACTATATAGTGTTCAGCAAAAAGAACGTATTCGTATTAATCCATTGGAAGACATTTATCCAAAACTTCCCACAAAGAAGTATCAGGTAATATATGCTGATCCTCCATGGGATTATGGTGGTAAAATGCAATATGACAAATCCGTAATAAAAGATGAAAATGTTGGATTTGAAAGAAAAATTTTTTTGAGTTCCGCCGAATTTAAGTATCCAACCCTAAAAATGGAACAGCTAAAAGAATTAGATGTAAAATCAATTGCGGCTGATGATTGTATTTTGTTTATGTGGACAACTGGTCCTCAGTTGGCTAATTCGGTTGAGCTTGGAAAAGCTTGGGGCTTTGAATATAAGACGGTTGCTTTTGTTTGGGATAAAATGGTGCATAATCCTGGACGATATACACTAAGCCAAACAGAGTTTGTATTGGTTTTTAAGAGGGGCCGTTTCCCTCAACCAAGAGGCGCAAGAAATATTAGACAGATGATTTCTATTCACAGGGGAGACCATAGCGTAAAGCCTGTGGAAGTTATTGATGGAATAACAAAAATGTTTCCGCAGCAGAAAAAAATTGAGTTGTTCGCTCGAAATAATTACATTGGATGGGATAACTGGGGATTAGAAATACCTGAGAGTAAAATAGATATATCAACAGGATTGATTCCTCAAAAAGAAGATCAAATAGCTTTAAATTTTTAATCTTGCATTTGTTTCTTTGCGTTAGGGATAGTGACCCCTTGGGGCGGAGACTCGCGGCAATCTTGTATTGCTGTTTATTGGAACGAGGCTCCGTTTTATGAGGTTGGGCGGGAACGCTGCGAACTGGGCAACCCATAAGATATAGCCCGACCGCACATATATGTGCGGGAACGCCCAAATGATTAGGCTACGTGCTCCAGATTTACCACAAGGAAAAGCCGGCTGGCGTCATCGTGCAGTTCGGTGGCCAGACCCCGCTGAACATTGCCCGCGCATTGAGCGACGAAGGCGTCAAGATTCTCGGTACGAGCATCGATTCCATCGATATCGCCGAAGACCGTGACCTGTTCCGCAAGATGATGGACCAGCTCGGCATCCCGATGCCGGAAAGCGGCATGGCCACGAACATCGACGAAGCCCTCGCTTGCGTCAAGCAGATCCCGCTCCTCATCGACCGCTTCCTCCACAACGCTCTCGAATGCGAAGCCGATGCCCTCTCTGACGGCGAACATGTTTACATCCCGTCCGTGATGGAACACGTCGAACTTGCCGGTGTCCACTCCGGTGACTCCGCTTGCATTATCCCGCCGGTGACCATCACGAAGGAAAACTTGGCAACTATCAAGGATTACACCAGGAAGATTGCCGAAGCCCTCCACGTTTGCGGCCTCATGAACATGCAGTACGCTATCGAAGACGGCAAGGTGTTCGTCCTCGAAGCTAACCCGCGTGCCTCCCGCACGGTGCCTCTGGTCTCCAAGGTTTGTAACACGCAGATGGCCCGCCTCGCCACCCGCTTGATGCTCGGTGCCAAGCTCGAAGACCTCAAGCTCAAGGACAAGAAGTTCAAGCACCACGGCGCCAAGGAAGCTGTGTTCCCGTTCGACAAGTTCCCGAAGGTGGACCCGGTTCTCGGCCCCGAAATGCGCTCCACCGGCGAAGTGCTCGGC
>CACZAD010000089.1 GCA_902779055.1 Fibrobacter succinogenes
CTTGGAGCCCGGAATGGCAATGTAGCCCGATTGCACATGCCAGCGCAACACCACCTGTGCGGCCGATTTCCCGTGAGCCTTCGCTATCTTTGCGACAACTTTGTTCCCCAAAACATCTTCGGTGTGGCCGCGCCCGCCCAGCGGGTAATAAGATTCCACCACAGCGCCGTATCGTTTTGCGTAATCCTTGAATTCCGTGTTCTGGTAAAACACATGGTTCTCGTTTTGCACCACGGCAGGCTTGATTTCGAAATCGGCAAAAAAGCGCTTCGCCGTCTTTTCGGTGTAGTAATTCGATATGCCGATGGAACGGATCTTCTTCGCCTTCACAGCGCGTTCCATAGCCTTGTAAACCGCCTTGTCCTCGGCGTCGCTCCCGTGCTGGTGCAACAGCATCAAATCAATATATTCGAGCCCCAACCTTTCGAGTGAGTCGTCGATGTCTTCGTCCAGGGAACTGCTCCACGGCACCAGTTTCGACGTCACGAACAAATCTTCGCGCTTCACAAGTCCATCGTCAATCGCCCGGCGGATTCCCCTACCCACGGCTTCTTCGTTGTCGTAATATTTTGCCGTATCAATCAATCGATACACGTTCTTGATGGCGACATAGACCGCATCTTCAGCCACCTTGCCGCGCAAAGTCCAAGTACCAAGTCCGAGAACCGGCATATCGAAACCCGAATTCAACTTGACCGTTGGGGCCGCCCCTTTGCTATTCTGCACGATCGAATCTCCTTTGTTCGAAACTTTCGGCATAGCCTGCGACGCGGCATCGCTCGAACACGCCATGAACAGGAAAACGAACAAGAAACTGAACCACCTCATGCCCTAAAAATAACCAAATCCCGCAACAAACCCAAATACTTATTTCGCATAAAAGATATGCTTTGAAGGCATAGGTGGGGGAGGTGTCCTCCTCGCTCACCTTCGGCAGGCTCAAGGACCGGGCCGGGGAAATGCCCATAAGACATTGGTTACGGTGGTAATTTTTTCTCTGTAGATTCGCAAACATTACTGAAATCAGTCCTAAGTCACACTAGTCTTGTTGCACAAATGGACAGAAAAATGTATATTGGAAATGTAATAATAAGGGAAAACTATGGTGTTCGCCGAAAACATATTACGGATATTCCGTGAAAACAAACTTCTTGCGAAGTATCGCCTGAAGGATGTCTTTGTTTTCGGTTCGTCTGTTCGAACAGCAACTCCCAACGACATCGACCTGCTAGTCCGTGATTTCCAGGACTACAATGACCTGTTGTCCTTGCGAAAGGAACTTTCCGAAAAAACTGGCAAGTCCGTGGATGTCGTCATAGAGAAGTTCGCAAACCCCATTATCCTGTATCGAGCAAGCAAGGAGTCCATCCGTGTCGAATGACCCCAGGAACGACCTTTTCCACTTATTGGGAATGCTCGACTCGTTTGTTGTTTACAACACTATAAAGAACGATCTTGATCCGCTAAAGGAAACCTTTATCAAAATCATTAGAGAAGGTCTAGCAAATAAGTCCTTTGACGAAGGTGAATTTGAAGCAGCGAAAAACGCGGGCTTTTACAAGTTCATTGATTTCAGTGTAATTTAAGAGCTGTCGTACCGACCTGGCCCTTGACTGGGGAACGCCCAACTTTTTACTCCCTGTTCGCGAAAGCCTTGATGCCGCCTTCCATGAGGGTTGCGGCAAGTTCAATCATTTGTTTAAGCGGGATTTTGCGGCCGTCTTGCACCCACTGGCGGCAAAGTACAAGAAGTCGCCTGCGCAGATTATCCTACGCTGGCATGTGCAGGAAGGCTTCTCCACGATTCCGGGGGCCCGCAACCCGGATTACATCAAGGAAAATATCGAGGTGTATAACTTCAAGCTTTCCGAAGACGACATGAAAAAGATTCGCGGCCTAGACAAGGAAAAGCGCTTCTTTACCTCGACCCTTGCCGAAATCCAGCATTTCAAGGACTGGAATCCCGGCGACTAAAGGCCGTCATTGCCGCCGACCGTTTGTTCACTATGCACTACACGCATACTGGGCATAAAAATTACGCATTACGCGGCTGTGCTGGATTTATTTATATTATAGACAACCGGTTCAAGGAAATTTTTAACGAAAAAGGCGGATCCCATGAAAAAAATCACCTTGATTCTTTTATCACTTCTTCTAGGAGTCTCTATGGCAGCAGAAAAGAAAATCCTCGTCGTTTATTATTCCCGCGCCGATGAAAACTATTCAGTCGGGAACATTTCCAAGGGCAATACCGAAATCATTGCCGAGATGATTGC
>CACZAD010000090.1:0-806 GCA_902779055.1 Fibrobacter succinogenes
GGAATGTCTGCAATAATGCGACCCGGTGTCGATCCCAGTACAATAATTCGGCTTCCCAAATAAACGGCTTCGCGAATATCGTGCGTAACAAATAAAGTAGTTATCGGTCGATCTTTTACGCCTCGGCAAAGTTCCAAGACCAAGTCCTGAAGGCTTGCACGGTTTACGGGGTCAAGCGCCCCAAAAGGTTCATCTAATAAAAGGGCATCGGCACCAACGCTCAGGGCTCTTGCTATTGCCCCGCGCTGGCGCATGCCGCCTGAAAGTTCAAAAGGATATTTGTTGAGGCTTCTCGAAAGTCCCACCAAGTTCAGGTATTCTTCAGCCAAATGTTTCGCATCGCCGCTCTTGACTTTTTTAGTCTTCTTGATGGCAGAAGCGTAAGCCAAGGGAAAAGGCTGTAATCTTGAAAGACGACGCTCCTTTCGGCGGAAGGCTTTTCGATTTCCTTTCCGTTCCAGGAGATTCGCCCTTCATTTGGTTTGGTGAGCCCAGCAAAAAGGTTCAGCAAGGTGGTCTTGCCGCTGCCGCTTTCGCCCAGCAAACACACGAATTCACCCTGATTTATTTTCAAGTTGATGTCTTTCAGGATGGCCTTGCCATCGTAAGAAAAACCGAGATTCGTTGCTTCAAAACCACTTTGCTTTTGACTCATGTTGGCAATCCCTTAGTTTCTAGACTTGAATATTTTTTCAGCGTTCGCATAAAACTCGGAATTCGGCTTTTGCTTGCGGAGTTCTGCGATGGCTTTCTGGTAGAAGTCGGTACGCACATATTCAGCGACCTTCTTGTCGGACTTGATGAAT
>CACZAD010000090.1:843-4160 GCA_902779055.1 Fibrobacter succinogenes
CTTGATCCACTTGGCAATAATTTCCACGCTCTTCTTGTGGTCATTTTGCACCAGTTCTTCGGCTTCGATTAGCGACTTGACCAAGCGCTTGTAAACGTCATCACGGCCTTCGATTTTACGGAGCGATGCGATAAGCCTGCAGCAGATATGGCCCGGATTGATGTCCTTACTGCGAAGTACCACAGAAAGGCCGGCTTCTTCGGCGCGGAGGTCATGCGGGCCCCAAGTGACACCTGCGTAAACGCTACCGTTCTTGACGGCTTCGATAACGGCGGGCGGATTCTTGAGTTCTACAATGGTGACATCCTTACGCCAATCGATACCTTCTTTCTTGAGGCCGCCGCGAACGATGGCGTCGGCAGTACCCAAGCGAATCGTCGCGATTTTCTTGCCCTTGAGGTCACTCAGCTTCTTGACGGAACCGGCGTTTTCTTTACGGGTAATGACAGCCTGGTCGCCACCCATGATACCGCCAATAACACGGATGTCTGCGCCTTGTGCAATGTGGATGAGCGGAGCGAGCGAGCCGAATGCGCCTGCATCGAGTTTACCTGCGCGGACAGCGGCAATGCCGTCGCCAGAATTTGAAAATTCTACGAGCGTTACGTCAAGACCGTTTTTCTCGAAAATGCCAGCGTCTTTAGCGATAAAGAATTTTCCCTGGCCCGTAGAAGAGAGATAGCCGATGGAAATCTTGTCTGCGCCGATTGCAGAAGTGGCGCAGGCGAGGCTAAAGAGGAGAGTGAATGCGATTCGGTTGCGAATTTTACTGAAAATTTGTTTCTGATTCATGATTCAAGTCTCCTTTATTAGAATCCGTATGTTGCGGAAAGTTGATAGCGGTTCAAATCGGCTTCCTTTACTTTCTGGGTGCCGGCAGTCAGGTAATCCGTTTGGATGTGAAGGTATTCAAACCCGAGCGAGAAGGCTTCGGTCAGGTTGTAGGTCGCGTTTGCGAAAACGGAAATGTTCTGTTCGCGTCCGCCCACCTTTTCGATGTCGTCACGGTTCAGTTTGTCAATGCCAGAACCCACGTTGATTGCCAGTTTTTGAATCAACTTGGCCTGCAATGCTATCCATCCGCCGTAGGCCTCGATGCTTTTTACGCTTTCAGGATCGTTGGCATTGGCTGCAAAACCGCGTCCGATGCCTGCGGCGTATGTATCCAGGTTTTCGCCGATGTCGCCGATGAATCCTTCGCCAAGAATGGTGATCGCGCCCGTGATGGGGAGAGTCAAGTCGACGTTAGCAGACCAAGTAGGAATATTCTTGGTGTCGCCCGTTGCGTCCAAGTCGATTTCTTCCTTGCCGTAATGACCCGAAACGCCTAAGCCGAACTTCTTGTCTTTTACCCACAGGGGAATGGCAATACCGATGCGGCCCTGGAAAGTAGGAATGTCTGCGTCAACGCCTGTCTCTGAAGCGGAAGTCGTGTTGTACGGCTGGTTTTCGCCGATGGTGCGGACAACTGCTGCGGCGATGTCCACGGAACCTCCTGCAACGGGGATTTTCTCGGTGAGTCTCAGCTGGGCCCTGCGCAGGCCCGCATCGCCGGAGTTATTGAGAACGCCGGCATTGAGCGTCGGGGTCACCAACGGAGAAATCACGTCCCAGGTCTGGCCGCCCAAAATGGAGAAGCCGGTCTTGCCGAACGAAATTTCTCCATAACCGTGACGGAGTCTCGGGTTAGGAGCGTTGCCGGAGCCGCCACCGTAGAAGTCCACTTCGACCTTACCGTTTGCCTTGAAGTACGTCGAATCGTTGCCGCTCGAAAGGTTGAAACCGATTCGGGTCAGATTTGGGGTAAGATGCCAGCCACCGTCGTTTTTATTAGTGAGGTCGGAAACTGCGACAAAGTTGGCGAAGTTGCCGTTGTTGCTTTTTGAGTCTTCGTAGGCGGCGTTAAGAGATGCAAAACCGTAGAGAGTTGCTGTTACGCCGGATTTTGTGGTGACCGAAATGGGTTCTGCGGAGAATGCTGCGATTGCAGAGACGAGAATGATTTTAGCTGTGGTATTTATTGTGAGATTCATTGAAAATCTCCTTTTTTTGATAATTGTTGGATAACCACGCAGAATAAAATTCTGCGAGCGTTTGGGAAAATGCCGAATGCCTAAAAAAGGCATCGGCTTATTTACTGGGAATTGCTCATGCGTGGCTTTCCCAACATGTCATCTTGCAAAATGCAGATGCTTATTGGAGAATGCCCTGAGCCAAAGTACAAGTGCTACACATATAGGTATCCTCGTTCTATTTTGTTTGACTTATTTGTTTATTTTCCGCCAACGGATGCGCTGTAAATCTTTTCGAGCAGATTCAGCGCACCCTTGTAACCGACGAAACTACGATTGATAATCAAGGTTTCGCTGGAAGGGGGAGTAACTTCGAAGAACAAAGCTCCCTTGTCGTTGGCAAGATTGATTTCCCACGAAGAAGCGAGAATCAAGGGCTTTCCAGAAGAGAAATCGACTTCCTTGATTGACTTTTCAATCAGGTAGCCATCTTCCTCAAATTCCACCTGGACATCGACGCCTTCGCTAATATTGTGGAAGGCTTTTTCGATCTGCTCGCGGAATTTCTGCGGAGGATCGTCGCTGACAATTGCCTTGCGCGGAATAAGTCCGATCTGGTCGGCAAGGAACTTGGTGTAGGCGAGCGTGTAAGCGGAATCTGCGGTGATGGCGAATTCGCTCGGCATGCCGTACCAGTATTCAGCGAAGAATTCAGAGAAGTGTTCCAGATAGTAGTAATAGATTCTGTTTTCTACCTTAATGAACTTTTCGCTCTGTTCCTTGTCGATTCCTGCAAATTCGACAACCTTACGGATGAATTCGCTTGTCGCTTCGGCGCCGATGGGAATTTCAGGAATGTGAAGGAATGGCTGACCGTATTTTTCTTGAAGGTGTTCAGCATTACGAACACCAACCCACGGCGAAACCACCAGATTGAACTGAGCTTCCGGAATGCGCAACCAATCTTTGACACCATTATTTTCAGGTCCAAATAGCACGTTGACTTCAAAACCTGCGCCGCGAAGAATGCGGGCCAGTTCCTGATAATCACCGCGCCAGTTCTGGTTGTAATACGGAACTTCGGACCAGAGGTTGATAAGGCCCTTCTTGCGTTCGCCCTTGTAATCGCCGACAAACTGATCGACGATGGCGTTCACGACTTCTTCGTGACCGAAAAGGTTGTTGCCCTTGAAGCCTGCGGTATCGACAGCGACAATCGGGTAACCCAAATCGCGATATTCGTTAACCAGGCTCGAGACGTCATCGCCAATGAGGCCGCCCACGCAACCGGTGAGAACGACATAG
>CACZAD010000091.1 GCA_902779055.1 Fibrobacter succinogenes
CGCTTGCAATTGCGAAATAACAACTAACAACGCCGAGGGATGTTGTTACACCAGAAGTGCCTGCTTCAAGCAAACCAACTGGTCTAGGGACCGCTGCGCAAAGCCCCAGAGCACCGCTGCCGACGAATAATTTCAAAGCCAAAACAAGCAGAAAGGAACCGTAAGGTTCCTTTTTTTGTTATTGATGTTTTGTCAATAATGAACGCAGCCCTATTTGGTGCAATCCGGGAAACTGAATATATGTTTATAATGGTGAGTTATGAGTTCTAAAATTTTAAAAATATTGTCGATTGCACTTTTGAGTGCATACGGGAGCATTTTTGCGGGCCAGGGCTTAGCCGATGGTGCGGCCAAGTTTTTGGGCAACATTCCCGTTGAAGAAGCGGTTCCTTCCGATTTTACCGAATACTGGAACCAGATTACCTCCAATGACGAATGCGTATGGGCCCAAGTCGAAAAGAATCGTGGCGAATACGACTTTTCTAAGTGCGATGCGATTTACAACTGGGCTAAGGAGAACAAAGTCTTATTCAAGTTCCGCACACTCGTGTGGGGATCCCAGTACCCGGGCTGGGTCAGCAAGCTGAATGTCGAAGAAACCAAGGCTGCCATTACCGCCTGGTTCGATGCAGTTGCGGAACATTATCCCGACCTAGAGATGATCGATGTGGTAACCGAAGCTGGCCGATCCTCGAAAAACCAGTATCATTCCGGATTTGGCATCAACAACCATTTTATCGAGGCGCTAGGCGGCGACAACGATGGCGATTACAATTTCGTGACGACGGCCTTCAAGATGGCTCGAGAACGCTGGCCGGACGCAATACTTATTTACAACGACTACAATACATTCCAATGGCAAAGAGATATCGGAATAAATCTCATCAACACCATCAAAAAGAACGGTGCACCAGTCGATGGCTACGGATTGCAAGGTCATGATTTAATGACTACAGGATCAGGACCCCAAAACTGTCTCAACCTCGACATACTTAAAAAGTACCTCCAAGAGATTATCGACAGCACGCAAATGCCATTGTACATTACCGAATACGATATCGCAACAATTAACGACAACATTCAAGAAACATGCTATTCGGAACAAATTTCGCTATTCATGGAAAATGAATACATCGCAGGCATTACCCTCTGGGGCTACATCTACGGCAAGACATGGCAAAATTGCAGCACCATCGAAACAGGCTGTTCCGGCATCATCAAAGACGGCGTGGACCGCTCGGCAATGACCTGGCTCAAGCAGTATTTCGCAGAACACAAGGCCGACACCAAAAACAAGTGGATGCCGACATCCGTTTTTCCCGGAGACTCCCCTGACGCCATCAATAGCAAGGTGCGCCTGCAAAAGAACACGCTCCAATCATACGACGTGTTTGACGTGAACGGGGTGCGACTCGGACGCCTGCGTGCCTACACCATAGACGAGGCTGCAGCCGCCCTCAAAAGCTCTAGCGACATCAGGTGCAAAGGCGTCTACTTGCTCCGCTCTGTCAAGGAAAGAAATGCAAAGATTGTGCGGATTCAACAATAAGCCGAAACGCGGACTGCCAACCGCTAAACACTAAAATTTGCTATCTTTACCTCGTTCAAATTTAAACAAGGATTAACAATGAGCAAGAATTACAAGATTGCAGTGCTCCCGGGCGACGGTATCGGTCCGGAAGTGATGAAAGAAGCTGTCCGCGTGCTGGACGTCGTTTCCAAGAAGTTCGGTTTCGACGTGAACGCCGAATGGGCAAACGTCGGTGGTGCAGCATACGACGAAAGCGGTTCTCCGCTTCCGGAAAGCACCCTCAAGCTCGGAGAAGCTTCTGACTGTATTCTTTTCGGTTCCGTGGGTGGCCCGAAGTGGGAACACCTTCCGCCAAACCTCCAGCCGGAACGCGGCGCTCTCCTCCCGCTCCGCAAGCACTTCAAGCTTTTCTGCAACCTCCGCCCGGCCCGCGTTTACAAGGAACTCGCAGGCGCATGCCCGCTCCGCGCTGACATCGTTGGCGATGGTTTCAACATCCTCACCGTCCGCGAACTGACGGGTGACGTTTACTTTGGCCAGCCGAAGGGCCGCGAAGGCGTTCCGGGCTCCAAGGAAGAAATCGGC
>CACZAD010000092.1 GCA_902779055.1 Fibrobacter succinogenes
CAAAAGCGGATTGCTCCAGGCAGAAGAAATTCGCGACGAGAGCCTGAACAAGGTCAACTTCGCGGACGACCCGTCCTATTATCTTTTCTCGCAGAGCGAGGCGGACGAACCCAGCCAACAGAAGAAGCCCAGCAAGGAAATAGACCGCACGCGCAAAATCCACTTTACAGCGCTTATCTCGCCCAAGTACGCGCCGAACGTATTCGTTCGCATGGACTCAAGCAAGGGCGACTCCTACGACAGCGTAGGCTCAATGGCGATAAAGGGCGACTTCATCATCACGGAATGTACTTTCAGAGGCTCCAACATGGGCAGCGACTTTACCGTCGAATGTGACGCGAGGGAGGTGAACTGGTAATGGCCAACAGCATCGCGAAACTGCTGGACAGTTTCTTCGACAACAAGATGGAAGATTTCGAGACGGCCTTTCCCGCCGCAATCGAGAGCGTCAACGACGACGGAACGGTCAATGTACGTCCCAGCGTGAGGAACTGTCTGCGAAATATGCAGATGGAGCCGAACATGAAGGACGGGAAGCTCATGGTGATAAAGAACGTCCCCGTGCTATGGGCTGGAACAAAGACCGTCCACATTGAATATGAACTCGACCAGGGCGATACCGTTCTCTGCATCAGCTCCAGCAGGGACATTCGTAACTGGAAGAAAGAAAAGTGGGACGAAGCCGCTTACGACCCGGTGAGTTTTTCGGGAAACGACCTGCTGAACCTTCTCGCGATTCCGTTCAGGCGCGTCCAGGAAAGCGCGGCGACAGTCATAAATATTGACCGCGAAGGAAACGTGACGGTCAAGGCAAGCGAAGTGACTCTGGATGCCGAGAATGTCAAGATTACAGGCAAGCTGGACGTGGACGGGGACATTTCAAGCGCGGGAAACATCGCGAGTGACGGGGAAATCGAAGCCAGCGGCAAGGTCAAAGGGGCGGATTTTGCCACACCTACACTTTCGTTCCTGGGCCATACGCACCTTACCGCAGGAACAGGCTCACCCACGCCGCCGAGCGTTTATACGCCTCCAAGCCTCAAGGAGTTAAAAATGAACGCACCATTCAACATTCAACTGCAAAGCGCGCTGGAGATTGCGGGTATGACCCAAAAACAACTGGCGCAAAAGCTAGGTATAACAGAAGCATCAGTTTGTCTTTATTTGAAGGGAGACCGTTCTCCACGCGCTTCCCTGATTTCCAAAATGGCAGACGCTCTAGGATGCAAAGCCGAATATCTACTTGGAACGCGGGACGATAATGAAGAATGCAGTTTTAACAAACTCTATCGAATGATGGCGCGTAGCGCAAACCAGCTTACCGCCGAAGAAAAAGCAAAACTCGTAAAGATTTTGTTCAGAGAAGGATAATTTTATGTGTCAAGGGATTTGGCTTGGCGGAAGCACTTACGAATTTCTCAAGGGAGAGGCCGTACACTGGGTAATGCATTGCGATATGCAATATCCTGTGGACTCTTTCGACCTTGCGAAAAGACTTGGCTTCAAGATAATAAGCTATGATGAACTTGACGAAGAACAAAGAGCTGCAGCATACGAGACAAGCGAGGACGCTTTCTTTATCGACAAGGATGGAGAAATCACCATCTTCTACAACAACAATATGTCGCCTGAAAGAATTGAAAACAGCGTTATTCACGAAGTTAGTCACTCCGTGCTAGACCACGGAATAGATGAATCACGAAAAGATATAGAAGAAACAGAAGCGAAATTTTTCACAAAGTATCTTAAAGCTCCACCACCTTTGATTCACCAGTTGCCCATCATAAGCATTGATTCAATAAAAATTGCATTTAAGTTGAGCATAGAAGCAGCAGAGTACGCTTTTAACTACTATCAAAAATGGCTAAAAAAATTTGATGGAAATTATAAAGAGTACGAAATAAAACTGTTGAAGCATTGCGGATTTGACAAAGAAGTAAATAAAAAGGCTAGCTAACAAATGTCAATAAAGTGTAGAGGACACAAAGATGAAAAGCTACGAATTTCGCAACCAGGAAAAATTCCTTCGCAACGGATATAAAGGCGAAGGAAGATGGGCTTTACCAAAAATTAAGAAGCAGCCCGTCAATCTCAACAATCTTCAATTCTTATCATTCAACAACACACGGTATAACGAACAGCCCATGTTCCGAGATTTTGCCGTACATTTCTTTGTTGATGATAAACGGTTTGAAGTAGTTTACTCTCAACCCGAACGCAACCTTGAAAAATTAAAGCAATACAAAGTTTTGCTCACTCCAGACTTTTCCCTCTATGCTGAAATGCAACCTTGGCGAAGAATTGAAAGTACAGGCAAAAGCAGATGGTGTGGAGCATATTGGCAAAGCAAGGGCTTGACCGTCATTCCCACAATCAGCTGGAGCACTCCCGAAAGTTTTGATTATGCATTTGACGGCATTGAAAAGAACTCTTTCGTAGCCATCGGAACATTGGGATGCAAACATGCAAAGCGCGGTTTTCTCAAGGGTTTTGACGCTATGTGTGAACGGCTATCGCCACAGTGCATAATTTGTTTCGGAACACCATTCTCGGAAATGGAAAAGGAACCTATCTTCACAGTCGATTACGTTAATTCATGGAGGTTTTAAGATGGGTGGACGCGGCACATTCGCAGCAGGCAAGACGGTTGATTATGTTTATAAAACCGTTGGTAAAATTTACGATGTAAAGGTACTTGAAGGAATTGGCGGCAAACACGCTCTTCCCGAAGAATCCCATTCTAGCAACGCATATATCAAGTTAAGACCCGATGGGACATTTCACGAAATGCGCATTTATGGGGACAACCATGAAGCTCTATTAGATATTGCATACCATATTGAGCCAAACATAGACCCAAGCAGAAAACCAGTTCTTCATATACACCGATTTAAACCTAATTTTAACCGTGACTACGCATCGCCAATGACAAAAGAAATTTATGAAAAGTATTCAAAATACTTTGTAGGAGTACCCAAATATGATAAATGGT
>CACZAD010000093.1 GCA_902779055.1 Fibrobacter succinogenes
CCGTAACCAGCCGTGCGTCATTGGTGCGCTCCTCAACCTCAATACCAAGGACCTCGACCATATCATCTACTACGAAAAGTACGTGGTGATTGATCCGGGAACTACCGACCTCGAAAAGAACTCCTTGATTGACGAAGAAGAAAAGCAAAACCTCATTGCCGAAGGCCGTGAATTCGAAGCCAAGATGGGTGCTTCTGCCATCAAGTTGCTCTTGGACCGCATTGACTTGACCAGGCTTTCCGAAGAACTCCGCCTGCAGGCGACATCCAGGTCGAAGATCAAGCAGGACGACGCCGTGAAGCGCCTCAAGGTTGTCGAAGCCTTACGCAAATCCCAGATGGAAAGCTTCCGCACTTACTACAATAACCCAGAAGCAGCACAAAAGCGAGACAGAGACAAAATTTGGCTCAAGGGTCTCGCCGAAGCTGTCGCCGAGTTCAAGGCTGATTACGAATCCAAGCACTCCGGCTTTGAACTTGCCGACGCCTACGAAGAATTCTGTCACCGCTATCCGAACGAAGCCCGCTTGCTTGCCAATCAGCCGTCCTGGATGATCCTTGACGTCCTTCCGGTGATTCCACCAGACCTGCGTCCGCTCGTTCCGCTCGAAGGTGGCCTTTTTGCAACGTCTGACTTGAACGAACTTTATCGCCGTGTCATCAACCGCAACAACCGTTTGAAGAAGTTACTCGACCTCCGTGCCCCCAACGTGATTCTCTGCAACGAAAAGCGCATGCTCCAGGAAGCTGTCGACCAGTTGTTCGATAGCGGCCGCCGCGCCACTCGTGCAGGTTCTGCACGTCCGCTCAAGAGCCTCGCCGAACTCCTCAAGGGTAAGCAGGGCCGCTTCCGTATGAACTTGCTCGGTAAGCGCGTAGACTACTCCGGTCGTTCCGTGATCGTCGTGGATCCAGAACTTCGTCTTGACCAGTGCGGCCTCCCGAAACGCATGGCCCGAGAACTTTACAAGCCGTTCATCATCCAGCGCCTGGAAGAAGAAGGCATCGCCTACTCGCTCAAGTCTGCAAAGAAGTACGTTGACGCAGAACGTCCTGAAGTCTGGGACATTCTCGAACAGATTATTGAAGACCACCCGGTCATGTTGAACCGCGTTCTATCCGAAGCTCATCGAAGACAATGCGATTCACCTCCACCCATTGGTCTGTCCGGCATTCAACACAGACTTCGACGGCGACCAGATGGCCGTACACGTTCCACTTTCTTTTGAAGCCCAGCTCGAATGCCGCGTATTGATGCTTTCTTCGAACAACATTCTTCACCCATCTTCTGGCCAGCCGCTTGCAGTGCCAAAACAGGATATGGTACTTGGCTTGTACTACCTCACCAAGCCACGTTCCGCCCGCAAGGGTGAAGGTATGCACTTTTATGACTCGGCCGAAGCCATCAGCGCCTACGAAAACGGCGCCGTTGATTTAAACGCCTACGTTTACCTTAAACTAAAAGCGGGTCAAAAAATTTATAACGATTCCTTTGAAAAAGACATTACACTCAAAGAAGACTGCATCATCAAAACAACCGTGGGACGCATCGTCTTTAACGAGATTGTTCCGGATGCACTTGGTTACATCAACGAAACCCTTAACAAAGGATTTATAACAAAGTCCATCGACATTCTCTATCGTCTTGCAGGCAACCGAGTGACCGTCGATTATCTCGACAACCTCAAGGCAATCGGTTTCAGGTGGACCACAAAAGCAGGCACTTCCATCGCAGTAGCCGACATCCTCATTCCGAAGGAAAAGCAAGAAATACTCGCCAAGGCTGCCGAAGAAATTTTCAATATTCGATACAACTACGAAGAAGGCATCATTACCGACGGCGAGCGCTACAACCAAAATATCGAAGTCTGGACCAAGACGACATCCGACATTGCAGAAAAACAGTGGGAATCGTTCTCCAGCGACCGTGACGGTTTCAATCCGTTATATATGATGGTAAATTCCGGCGCTCGTGGTAGCCGTGAACAGATTAAGCAGCTGTCCGGTATGCGAGGATTGATGCAAAAGCCGATCAAGCAGCTCGGTGGTCAGGAAGTTATTGAAAAACCGATTAAGTCCTGCTTCCGTGAAGGCTTGAACGAGGTGGATTACTTCATTTCGTGTCACGGAGCCCGTAAAGGGTTGGCCGATACAGCGCTCAAAACGGCAGACGCAGGTTACCTGACCCGTCGTCTCGTGGACGTGAGCCAGGATCTCATGATTACCGAAAAAGACTGCGGCACAACAGAAGGCATCGAAATTTCAGCATTCAAGGACGGCGACGAAACAGTCATTCCTCTCGAAGAACGTCTCCTCGGTCGCGCACCGGTCGAAGACATCAAGCACCCGGTTACCGGCGAAGTGATTGTCAAGGCAGGCGAACTCGTGAACGAACGCGACCTTCCGAAAATTTCTGCATCAGGTCTTGAGCACATCAGGATGCGTTCCGTACTCACCTGTGAATCTCGCAACGGCGTGTGCGCCAAGTGCTACGGGCGCATGCTTTCTTCCGGTCGTCCGGTTGACCTCGGTGAAGCCGTGGGCGTGCTTGCAGCTCAGTCCATCGGTGAACCGGGTACGCGTCTTACGCTTCGCACCTTCCACATTAGTGGTGTACATTCTCCTTTGACAGTCGAAAACTGCAAGAAGGCTATCATCGATGGCCGCATTGAGCTCGAACAGGTCAAAACCATTGAACACGAAGGCCAAAAAATCGTGGTTTCCCGTATGGGCGAACTCGTCATTTTCGATACTACCGGCATCAACAAGGGCCGTTACCAGATTCCGTACGGTGCAATCTTGCACGTCGAAAACAAT